>NZ_JAETWA010000024.1 GCF_016774335.1 Luteimonas saliphila
TAGCAGTCGATCACCAGCGCCAGCGTGAGCCAGCCGTCGCGGCCGCCCCAGATCCGGCACAGGTCCGTCGCCCAGCGTTCGTCCGGGGTCTGGGCCACGGACGGCAGCGCCTGGATCCGCGGGCGAGCGCCCAGAGCCCGCTTGCGAACCTGCCAGCCCATCAGTTGGAAGATCCGCTGCACCGTGTTCTTGTTCATATCCAGAAGCCCGGCCACAGTCCGGTAGCCGAATGACGGCTCTTCCTCGATTAGCGCCTTGATCGGCTCCGCCAGCTCCGGTCGGACCTTCGGCGGCGCCTTGGTCGGCCGGTAGTACACGCTGCGCCGGGCCACGCCGAACCAGCGGCACAGCTTCACCATCGAGACTTCGAAGCCATCGTCCCGCAGTCCCTGCTGGATCGAGACCATCAGGTCTCGTCCTTGCCCAACAGGGACGCCAGTTTTTTTCGGGCGCGCAGCTCCAGCATGGCCTCGCCGTAGGCTTCCTGCAGGTCCTTGAGTTGCCGTTCGTACTGCTCGCGCACGTCCTCGGGCTTCGCCCGCAGGGCGTTCTCCATGCCGCGCTTGGCGTCGTCCACCCAGCTCTCGATCTCCGACGGGGTCAGGTCGAACTGCCGGCTGGCTTCGGCCACTGTCGTCTTGCCCTGGATGATCTCCAGCACCAGCGCCGACTTCCGCCGGGCCGTCCAACGCTTGATCTCTTCGTCCATCAATTGGCTCATCGTGCTCTCCTTCGAAAGGTAGCACCTGAGCAGGAAATCACTGGGTCATTGCAAAGACACCCAAGCGGCATATCAGCGCAGGCAAAGGCCATGAAGGTCGCCCTTCGCCGGATAAAGGGCGCAATCAAGCCAATTCTTGACGGCGAAGTCATCGATGCCGAAGACAGCAAGGAAGCCGTCCGTGCGCTGAAAGAGCTCATCGCACTTCTGAAAGGATGCGATGTTGCCAGTACCAATGCGAACACGACCCACGACGTCATAGCGGAATCCGAGTCGAGATAGTGCCTGTTTCGACAGCCATAGAGTACTTGATACAGGCGCGACACCCGCAGGGCTCCGAACTTTGCCGAAGGCAAAGTGTAAGGAGAACACTTCCACCGGAATGAGTTACCCTCGAAAAGCTAAGCCACCAGAAATCGAAAAGCTGGGGTATCTGCCTAAATCTATAACGAATTTGTGTGGTGAGAAAAGCGGCTGACTCATCCCCTGGCTCACGCCCAGTCGCTGGTTCGGCCCCCTCGGACTTGGAACCAAGGCTGATGCTGCATCATGTCACCCATCGAGTCATTCTGACTCTGGGCTCTTATTGGCCCGGGCTTTAACAACTTGGGTATCATTGCCACTCTCTGGACACCCCCACCTACTGATGGGATTGGCTGGGCGAGCGTCCAGGCGTCGTAACGCCCCAAATGACCGGCTAGCGGCAAAGGAATCGACATGGAGTCGGCGCACCGCGCACGACCCGGGTCCCCACGCGATTGCTCCATTCCAGGATCCACACGTGACGAAGAGTCTCCGCAATATTGGCGCACGGCTGCCTTCCGTGGTATCGCCCCCGACCTAGGGCGCCGGCTTCAGGAAGCGGTCGTACCAGGCAATGATCCGCGACCATACCTCGACCTGGTCGACATAGGAGGAAGCGACGAAACCGTGGCCACCGGAATAGATCACCATGCTGACGGTCTGGTTGAGGTGGCGCAGGCCGACGAAGACCTGGCTGGCGTGCGACTGCGGAATGGAATAATCGTCATCGCCCCGGGAGTGCACCAGCATCAGCGGCGTCGTTACCTTGTCCAGGTGGAAGAATGGCGAAGCGTCGATGTAGGCTTGGCGCGCGGTCCACGGCGTCCCGTCCAGGTTGCGGATGGATTCCTGCACGCGCACGGCATTGCCGTTGCGCAGCATCACCGAGAAGCTGTCGAACTCGTTGCTCGGTCCCGATTCCGCGACGGCCGCCTTGAAGCGGTCGGTCAGGGTCAGCAGGACGAGCGTCGAGTACCCGCCCCAACTGGTGCCGGTCACGCCGATACGGTCGTTGTCGGCGATGCCCAGCTCCACCACGCGATCGATACCGGGGAACACCACCTCACGGGCGACCTGCGGCGCTTCGCGCGAGTTGCTCGCCGGGAAGTCCGGGTAGAACACCGCGTATCCGCGCGTGGCGAGGATCTGGAAGTTCTCGAACATCAACAGGCCGAACACGTCCAGCGCGAAGGAACCGACGTTGCTCGGGCGCTGCCAGACGACCATCGGGTAGCGCTGGCCCGGCTGGTAACCCGCCGGCAGCAGCAACGTGCCCTTGTACGCCTTGCCGTCTTTGCCCTGCCAGGTGATGAGCCGGCTCTCGCCCATGACGTAGCGTTCGAACTGGGAATGCAGGTGCGTGAGCTGGCGCACCGTGCCGAAATCCCGCGTAACGAACAGCTCCGGCGCCCGCGTCGCGCTTTGCGCGCCGAAGACGGCGGGCGCGGTTGCGTTGGCGGCGTCGAACATCAGCTCAGAAGACACACCGGTCCTGAAGCTTTGCGCGCCCTGCAGTACCGGCGTGATCGCACCGGTGCCGATATCGATGGCGCAGAACTCCTCATGCAGGGTCTGCGAATTGCTGACCTGGGCGAACAGCCGATGGTCGCCCTGCGGCTGCCACAGCTCGCTCCGGTTTCTCACCGCCGCGATCGCCAGGATCTGGCGTTGCGGATCGGGTTCGGTCACTGCCCGGGTGACGCGCCGGTCGACGTCCGCCCGCCAGACCGAACCGCTCGCCATGGCATAGATGGCACGGCCGTCGGCGCTCCAGATCGGCCGATCGCCGGTGCTGAAGCTCGGATGCTCGCCTGGCGAGATATTGGCCGGCTTGCCTCCCACCTCGACGACGAAGATGTCGCCGGAACGACGCTTGCCCTCCGTGGCGCGATACGGGGACCCGGTCTGCATCTCGCTTCGCGAACCGGTGATATAGGCGAAGCGATGGCCGGAAGGCGCCCAGCTCGCCGCGGTGCCCCAAAGCATGGGCACGTTCTCGATGCGCTCGGCCACTCGGCCGTTGGCCATGTCGAGCACCAGGATGTCGAACACGGAGTCGTTGTAGTTCTTCGCGTCCACGCCGGCCTGCACGCTGGCGACGGCATAGCGGCCGTCCGACGAAAGACCCAACAGGTTGCCGTCGAACTCGCGGAACAATCGTCGATGCGCACCCGTTGCCACGTCCAACAACGCCAGGTCTCGGATGATCGGGCTGCTGAAGCCGTCGTAGCCCTGCGCTTTCTGCGTCGCGGGCGAGGGCCCATCGGGCTCATGATCGTGCGAGTACACCAGGACGGTTGAACCCTCCGCGGTCTCGGCAGGATCGGCCTGCGCCGAGATCCTGCGATTGGCTTCGGCGAACGTCGTGCCTTCGGGCAGCAACGACACCAGCAGCTTGCGCCCTCCGTCCCCCCAGAGCGGCGGCAGCGGCGGATTGGGCAAGGCCGGCACCTCCGAGACGCGCCGCAGCGCTCGCGTGGCGACCTCCCAGGTCCACACGCGCATCTGGCCATCGCGGTCGGAGTAGAACGCGAGATGGCGCGAATCCGGCGACCAGGACACGTAGTTGCTGGAACCCACGCTGCCGCTGGCATTCAGCGTTTCCCCGGTCTCCTGGTCCGTGACGTAGACATCGCATCCGTAACAGCTCAGGTAGGCGCCCGTCTCGGTGAAGACGTTGCCATTCGTTCCCCATATCGAACGATCGGCGCGGGCGTTGTCCTGCACGGTATAGGCGACGTAACGGCCATCGGGGGAGGACACGATGGAGGTGAACAACGCGATCTGCCTGGTCTTGAGCGCCTCTTCCACCGGAATCGGCGCCAGGCTGGGCGACGCGGCAGTCGCGACGCCGCACATCGCCCACAGCGCAAGCAAACCCGCACACAGGAATGATGCACGTACTGGATTCATGTCAGTTCGGCTCCGGTTTCAGGTAACGGTCGAACCATGCGAGGAATCGCTGGCCGGCATCCAGACGGTTCTGCAGCGACGAGAGGCCGTGGCCTTCGCCGGCATAACGCGCGTACTGCGCGGTCTTGCCCAGCCGCCTGAGGCCAAGGAAGATCTCGTTCGACTGGTTGACGATGGCGGCCTGATCGTCGGTGCCATGGATCAGCAGCAGCGGCGTCTCGACCTTGTCGAGAAAGAACCAGGGCGAGTTGCGGATGTAGCGGTCGCGATCCTTCCACGGATGGTCCGGCATCTGGAAAGTGTTCTCGTTGAGCGCCGCGCCATGCGAATAGCCGCTGTCGCGCAGGTCGCCGTACAGGCTCAGCAGATTGCCGGGGCCAGCCTGCGCCATCGCGGCCTTGAACCGCGTCGTCTGCACGATCAGCGACAGCGTGGAGTAACTGCCGGCACTGACGCCGAACACGCCCAACCGCTGCGGATCGGCGATGCCCAGCCCGATCACGTGGTCGATGCCGGGCAGTACCGCATTGGCCACCGACTTCATCGCCTCCTTGTCGGCTGGCCGCAGGGTCGCCCCGGAATACAGCACTGCGTAACCCCGCGTCGCCAGCAGTTGCAGGTTGAAGTGTTCGTTGCCGAGGTGGTTCGAACCGAACTTGTTGGCATCCGGCACCACCTCCGTCGGATAGACATAGGTCACCAACGGGTAGCGCCTGCCCGGTTCGTAGCCGCTTGGCAGCAACAAAGCGCCGGCATAGGGCAATCCATCTGCGCCGGTCCACTCGACGATGCGCAGGGCTCCCATCGACACCCCGCTGATCTTCGGATTCAGTTCGGTGAGCCGGGTCGAATCGCTCAGTTCGCTGTTGCTGATCCACACATCTTCAGGATGTTGCGCATCCTCGGCGACGAAGACGATCCTCCCGCTCGCGGGCGAGGCGACGATGTTGTAGCGGGACAGGCTCGTATAGTCCTTCCGTTCCTCGTGCAACAGTTCTGTTTCCCCTCCGTCGAGCCATACACGATGCAGTTCCTTGCGGATTCCATCGCTGACCACGACGACCACCGAGCGACCATCATCGCGCAGCCATAGGCGATCGCCGTGGCTGTCCACCGGCACCAGCATTTGCGCTTTCCTGCCCGGGATGCGGGCGAGTTGGCGCGCCTCTCCATTCGTCGTGGAGATGCCCCACACCGCATCTTCCGAGAGCAGCAGGAGTTTCTCCCCGGTTTCGCCCCAGGCGGGAACTCCGCTGAACGGTGGATGCGCCGCATCGGCCGCCGGGCGCGACTGGCCATCCAGCGAAGTCAGATACACCTCGCCGCTGTCGTGGCCAAGGCGGTACGCCAGCATGCGGCTGTCCGGGGACCAGCTGAAGTCCCTGCCCCAGTGTCCGAGTTCGTCGGACGACACCAACGTCTGCAACCTGCCGCCGGCCAACGTAAACAACTTCAAGGAAAAACGTTGGATATGCGTGCCGGGTACGTTGTCGCCCGTACTCTCGGAGAACGCGACATGCCTTCCATCCGGTGAGAACACCGCCTTCTGCAACGATACGCCGCGTGCGATGCGATCTACCTTGCCCGTGGCGACATCGACCAGGGCGACGTCCGATGAAAGCTGTCCGATGTTCTGGGTGCCGGTCCCGTAGCCGGCGCTTTGTTCGGAATCGAACACCCGGACCGTCGGACCAGTGCGCTCGCTCCCCCCTCCCATCCGAGCAAGCTGGTCATTGCCGCTGGAAACGCCCGCTAGCAACGAGGCGCCTTCCGGCAAGACACCGAGCAGGATCCTGCCGCCATCTGGCGACCACTCGGGCGACGTGCCGAGCGAGATGATACGCGGCACGACGTCCCCGATCCGTCGCAGCGAGTCGGACGCGCGCTCCCAGACCCAGAGCCCGGCGGTGCCATCGCGATCGGAAAGGAACGCGAGCATGCCGCCATCAGGCGACCAGGACGCCGCCCAGTTCGCGCCCTGGTCGCCGGTCAGGTTGCGACTCTTGCCGGTGGCGACCTCGGTCAGCCAGACGGCGGTCGCCGCATAGGTTCTGGGAGCACCCGACGCCACGTACATCATGCCTTCCGGCACCACCTCTTCAGTCGGCCGGCTGACCACGTAGGCGACCAGTTGGCCGTCGGGAGATGGCGCAACCGGTGCATACCAGGCGATCCGGCGCATGTTCAACACGTCCGCCAGATCCAGGGGCTGCTGCAACGCAACTGCATTCTCGGTTGCGTTCGCGGGAAAGACGCTCGCGATCGCAACGAGCAGGCCGAACACGGGCGACATGAACAGGGATTTCATCGATTCGATCCTCGGAGCAAGCGAGCGGTCCGCCATTAGGGGCGTACCTGTGGCGGTCCGTTCGGTGGTGTCGAACTTCATGGCTGCATCGCCTCCCATCGTGCGTATTGCGCCGCCTTGTCGGCGGCGGGATCCTTGCGACCGTTGAGCCAGAAGTCGAACCAGTCGACGTTGCCGTCGCTGGCGACCATCCGATCCCAGGGCTTGACCAGCGAGTGGCTGCCGTCCTCGACCATCACCAGCTCCACCGGCTTGCCCATGCGACGCAGCAGCACGTACCACTCCCAGTCGTTGAGCAGGCTCGCGGGATTGCCCAGCGGAATCATGCGCAACGGCGTCTCGACGCGGTCGACGTTGAAGCCGGGCGCCTCACGCAACCATGCCTGCAGGCCCGGACCATACGGCGTGCCCCCGGCGGTATCCTCGAACTGCCGGACCAGCGCGGGCTTGTTGCCGTAGACGATGTAGTTCCAGTAGCCGCCGTCGAAACCGTCGGACACGGCCGCCGCGGCATACCGATAGCCGGGTCGCGGATGCGACAACGCGTACTTGACCGACCAGCACGTGTAGCTGAAGCCGATGATGCCGACCTTGTCGCGGTCGATCAGACCCGCGGCATCCAGATGGTCGATCGCCCCTTCGTAGACCGATTGTTCGAACTGGTGCTGGGCCACGCTGGCAAGCTTGGTCCCGGCGTAAAGTTGCCACGCCGCTTCGTTGCCCTCCTCCGGGAAATCCCAGGCCTGCAGCACGATGATGTCTTTGGCGGCGAGCGCCTGCGCGGCGAACGCGCTGGTGAAGATGCCCTCCGGCGCGAACAGGCTTGCACTGTATCCATGCGTCTGGATGACCAGCGGATAGCGCTTGCCGCGCACGTAGTCAGGCGGGAAGTACAGTCCGCCCCGGACGGTCGTCCCGTCGCTGGCCTGCCATTCGATTTCTTCCTGGCGGGCCAGCGCCAGTTCGCCGAACTGCGGATTCAGGTCCAGCAGCAACGACTCGCGGCCGCTGCCGGAATCGCGCACCACGATCGTGGGCGGCTGGTTCGGCCCTTCCTTGAGTTCTACGGAAACACGGCGCTGCAGGTCCGGCGACGTGTCGACGCGCGTCCAGCCATCCCCTCGCTCGCGGAAGAAGCTTCGCTGCGTGCCTTGCAGCGTTTCCCGCACCAGCACGACACCCGAGTCCTTCCAGCCCTCGATCTTCGACAACTCGAACACCGATGCGGGAGCCAACGGCTTCACCTGTCCGTTCAACGCGATTTCCGCGGTGTATGGACCGGTCGCCCGGCGCTCCCGCTCCTCGGCATCGACCCCATCGAGCGGAAGATGGACCAACGTCATCAACACCGATTCGCCATCGGCCGCCCATCGCGCATCGATCCCGCCGGACGTCATGAGCTGCGGTGCGTCGAGCAGCGGGCGGGCGTTCCCGCTCGCCACGTCGACGACGAAGTACTGCATGACGCGACTCGATCCTGCTGGCGCGGACGCGTCGTCCGGCATCCCGTATTTCAACAGCGGATCGGTGTACGCACGCCACAGTGGAGGGATCGACGTCGCGAACGCCCGCACCAGCACGTGCTGCCCGTCCGGCGACAGCACCGGCGCGAAACCCGCGTCGGGTTGATCGACCAGTTCGATCCGCCTGGGCGTGTCGGCTGCATCCGTGGATTGCAGATACATGTCCCTGCTGCCAAACGGCGCACGCTCGCCGGAGATCAGTTCGGTCAGGTCTTCGTCCGCCACGACGAGGCCTTCGCGACGCGTCCGCGCATCCCATAGCGGTCGTCGCGGGCTTTCGGCCATGTACAGGATGTGCTTGCCGTCGGCGCTGGCGCTGTAACTCGTCACGCTGGTCGCCGACCGGGTGAGTTGACGAAGCGTCCGGTCCGCGAGTTGGAAGCCGAAGACCTGGCGCTCCTCGCCCGGCTTTTCGCCGAGGAACAGCAAGGTGTCGTTGTCCGGCAGCCAGCGGATCGACGCGAACACCTCCCGGTTGGACGAGGACGACATGCGCAGCACCACGTCCGGAGCAGGCGGCGGCTGGCGCAGCAAGTCCTCGGTGCGGTACAGCAGCAGCGAATACTCGGTGGTGCCTTGGGCCATGTCGCCACGACGCAACACGACCACCAGCCGACGACCGTCCGGGGAAAAATGCGCGACCCGTCCCGCCGACTGGTTGTGGTGCCAGTAGTCCGGATCGCCGATCGTCGTCATCCCGATCGCGTCCGCCTCGGTGAACGGACGAAACCTGGATTCCGCGATCGCCGTCGATGACGCGCACGCCACCAACACGAGCGCCGCCCACGCAAGTACCTTCATCGTCGGCATCCCCTCAGAACCGCTTGGTGACGGTCAGCTGGTAGGTCGCCCCGAGCGGGTCGCCCAGTGGACTGTGGAAGGTCCTGACGAGGTTGTAAAAGTTGGCGTCGAACGGCGGCAGCTTGTCGAAGATGTTGCGGATGCCGAACTGGAATTCGGTTCCCAGGAGAAATTTCGGCACCGAGCGTTCGGACAGGTCCGCTACCCAGTTCACGTACATATCGTGATAGATCTGGCTGGGCACGCGGCCATCGTTGCCCTGCAATGCGATGGCGGGCGCGCTGGCAGGCGACGCGGGATCGGCGGTGAGGTACGAATGGTGGTACCGCGCGAGCCAGCCCGCGGTCCATGCGCCGCGCTGCCACCGCAATTCGGCATTGCCGGTGAACTTTTGCGGGTTGGCGTAGCTGATGCCGACATTTTCCTGGGCCGGCTGCCCGGCCAGGCCGACGGTCCTGTAATGCGTCTGCCAGGTGGCGACGGTGGAAAAGCCGAAGGTGCCAAGCGTGGTTTCGCGGATGTAGTCGAGTTGCAGGTCGAAGGCTTCGACCTCGGCGCTGGCGATGTTGAACAGACCGAAATTCAGCAGGGTGATCGGGCCGGCCCAGCCCGCCGGATCGCCCGGCAGGTTCGGGCCACGCTGCACGCGGTCCGGATGCAGCGCCTCGTCGTCGATCACCCCTTGATATCCGGTCGGATAGCTTGCGATGTTGTCGGTCTTCCTGATCCGGCTGTAGTCCAGCGACAGGCGCAGGTCAGGCAGGATGCGCGGGGTCAGGATGAGGCCCACCGACCAGTTCTTGGACTCTTCGGGCTCGAGGTCCGGATGGCCCTGGTAGAGAAACTGTCCGACCTGGAGGGTCGTCACCGTGCCGCCGCGCCGCGGATCGACCACGTCCAGTGGCGCCGGATAGACGCTCGGCGTCAGCTGCGAGACGTTCGGTGGCACGAACCCCGTTCCGTAACTGGTGCGCAGCACCAGATCCTCGATCGGCTGGTAGCGCAGCGCCACGGTCGGATTCACGGAACGGACTTCGTTGTTCGCACTGACCACGGGATCGTCCAGCCCCGCGATCACGAATCCCGTCTTGCCCCGCGTGCGGTATTCGTCTGCCCGGACCGCCAACTGCAGGTCGAGTGCTTCCAGTCCCGGCTGCCGGTTCTTTTCCGAGAAGAACGGAAACTTCGCCTCCATGTAAAAGCTCGTCGCAGAAGCCGACCGACTCGGGAACACAAGGCTCAAGCCCGGTACGGCCATGCTCGCCTCGGCGAACTTCTCTTCCCGGTACTCGAGCAGCGTCGAGAGTGTCGCCTGGCCACCCGGCAGGTTCCAAAAGGGGCCCGCGAGCCGAAGCGCCACGTCCTGGAAGGTGATCTTCGGGTCCGCCGAAATCTCGGTGGCGGCCAGATACGACGACAGGTCGACCGGATAGGCGCCGGTGTCGCGCAGGACGTCGACTGCACCGCTGAGGATCGCGGCGCTCGCGGCGGCGCTTGGCGTATACATGACGCCGTCCATTTCGACACGCGTCTCGCCCCAGGTGTAGTCCACGGCCGCCTGCCAGTCGGACGGCAGCGCCACGATCAGTCCGCCGGTGGCGCGATGCTGGGTCACTGTGGTTCCCAGACGGTCCGGAGTGATCTGCAGTGGCGTCGCCACCAGGACGTCGCTGGTGAAGGGATTGTTGGGCGCATCGGCGGAAACGAGCACGGGTTGCGAGGGACTGCCGAAAATCGCCGGCGCCGTTCCGATAGTCCGGGTCTCGCTCGCGTTCGCTTCCAGGAACGCCCGCACTTTCGGCGAGAACTCGTGGCTGAGAGTGGCGCGCAGATCGGCGCTTCGCGGCGCCTGGCCGATCTGGGTCGAACCGCCGGTGCCATGCTGCGTCGTGTTGGCTAGGCCCAGGTCGTATTGCCCCGCGTTGGCGACCAGGGCGTTGCCGCCGTCGACGGCGGTCCCGGCATAGTCCGCCGGCGTGTGCGTGATCGGGGAGTTCAGCGAGGTGCCGTTGCGCAGCACCAGATTCGAGCCATCCGCGCTGCGAATGTTGGTCGTGGCGCCCAGTGGCGGACTGTTCGGCGGCAGCAGCAACCCGGGCGCGTTGGCGGCCACGATGTCGTAGTAGCGCTCGACCAACTCTGGGCGGTCGCGCAGGAGCAGGCTGTTCTGGTCCGAATAGCTTGCGGTCACCAGCACATTGGTCCGCTCGCCGGGATTGAAACCCAGACTCAGGTCGAGGCGGCGGTCGGCGACATCGGTGTCGAAGGTATTGCCGTAGGTGGCCTTGACCTCGGCACCGGCATAGTCCTGGCGCAGGATGATGTTGATGACGCCACCGGTCGCGCTACCGCCGTAGATGCCGGATGCCGTGGTGGGCAGTACTTCGATGCGCTCCACCGCCGACATCGGGATGCCGTTGATGTCCGTCTGCATTGGCGTACTGCCGAACGACGGTCCCGGCGTTGCCCTGCGTCCGTTGATCAGGATCAGGGTCTGTCCGCCGCCGAGTCCGCGCAGGTTGAACTGGCTCTGCGTACCGAGCTGGGTCACGCGCAGTCCGTTGGGCGCGCCGTTGGCATTCATCGGCAGCCGATCGCGCAGGAAGCTCTCCAGGTTCGGCGCTCCGGACTGCTGAATCTTCTCGCGATCGAAGACCACGTAGGGCTGGGGATCATCCGCCGTGCGACGGATGTCCATGTTGAGGGTGCGCTCGCCACGCACCATGATCCCCGGCAAAGTGCCGACGGCCTCGCGTTCCTCGGTTGTCGTCGATTCCGTCCTGGAACTGCGTCCGCGGGTGCGTGCAGGCCGGTCCGATGCCCGGATGATGAGGATCGCACCGGACGGATCGGGCTGCGTGGTGAATCCGCTGCCTTCCAACAGCCGGTCGAGTGCTTCCTTCGTCGACAGCGTGCCCTGCACGCCCTGCGTGCGCAGCCCCTTGAGCTGGTCTGCGCGGAACAGGATCTGGCCGCCGGTCTGCTTGCGCAACGCCTCTACCGCGGTGGCGAGGTCGCCGGCTGGCACGTCGACGGCAGCGCCCGGTGCGGCCTGCGCCATCGCCGCCATCGATGCGGAACAGGCCAGTGCCAGCACGATGCCCCTGAGCAGTTTGTTCTTTTGCACGCTTGCGTCTCCCCATGGGCAGGCGCCGTACCTGCCATGGTCGCTTGGACGAAGCAGCGGCTGGCGCACCCCCATCCTCCCTGCACATTCCCTGGACCGTCAGCCACCACGCCGGTTCGCGCACGTCCTCGCAGTGTCGCAAGACATGCGCTCGCGGAGGCGAAGAAGGTGGAGATCCACGTCGTCAACGGGGACGCAGGACGATGCTGTCGTCGCGCTGTTCCGCGCGCACGTCGAACGCGACCTCCAGCAATCGCACGAAACCGTCGACATTGCTGGTGCGGAAGCCGCCGTCCACCCGCGCCTGCGCCAGCGCCGGATCCTCGATCACGATCCGGCGCATGTTGTAGCGGTTGAACTCGGCCGCCGCCTCGGCCAGCGGCGTGGCGTCGAACACCAGCTCGCCGCTGCGCCAACCCAGCACCTGCTCGGCCTGCTCGGGCGAGCGCGATTCCACGCGCACGGTGCCGCCATGCACGGTGGCCACGGCGCCGACGGTGAGTAGCGCCGAACGCGCGGCCGGCTGCGACGGACCGCCGGTGTCCAGCCTCACCGTGCCTTCGGTGACCACCACGCGCACCATCGCGTCGGCATCGACTTCGCCGCGCACGGAGAAGCGCGTGCCCACCGCGGTCACGCGGGTATCGCCAATCCGCACGGTGAATGGCCGCCGGCTGTCGGAGACGACCTGGAAATAGGCTTCGCCCTGCTGCAACTCGATGTCGCGTGCACCCCGCAACAAGGTTGCGCGCAATTGCGTGTCGCTGCTGAGCGTGGCCGTGGAGCCATCCGGAAGCATCACTTCCCGTACATCGCCGAACGCGGTACGGAACTCGGCCTGCCCCACGGGGCTGGCGTACCAGTGCCAGCCGCCGAGCGAAAGCGCCACGACGAGCAGCACGCTGGCGACCGCGCCGGCCAGGCGCAATCCTCGACGCGGCATCGGTCGTGCATGGCGCGGGCGGAATTGCAGTGCCTCCAGATCGCGTGCCTGCGCGCGTCCGGACATCTCCGCTACCGACGCGCTCGAATCCGGGGCGGCACCGCTACCGATACCACGATGGGTAAAGAACGGCGTCTGCCGCCACTGTGTCCTGTCGGGAACACTCCCGGCCGGCACACCGGCACCCAGCGCCTTGAATCGATCGGCCGTCCGCCAGATCAATTCCAGCCGGATCCATGCCACGTGGTGCGCAGTCGATGCCGACAGCCACGCATCGAGCGCCACTTGGTCGTCGTCGGTCCATGCGCGCGCCGCATCGCTGCGGCGGGCAAGCCAGTCGGCCGCGGTTTGCTCGATCCTGCGATGGCTATCCATGCGACTCTTCCTCCACGGTACGCCGGCCCGCACGCTCCGGCGGCTCACCCAGCGGCTGGTTCTGCAGGTAGAACTGCGCCAACCGCTTGATGCCTTTTGACACCTGCTTTTCCACGGTCTTGATGCTGATCCCGAGCCGCGCGGCAACCTCGGGATACGTCAGCTCCTCCATCTTGTGCAGCCAGACCACGGCACGACATCGGTCCGGCAGGCGGTCGAGCGCGTTGGCCAGGCGCTTGAGCTCGTGCCAGGTGGCCGCGTTGTCGTCCGGCTCCGGCGCATCCATGGAGACGTTCAGGGCTTCCATATCCCCTACCACCTCGATCGACACGACCCGTCCCCGGCGCACGCGGTCGGTCATCAGGTTGCGCGCCGTGGCATACATGAAGGCCCTGGGCTGCGCCGGCCGCGCCTTCGCCGCCGCTTCGTAGATGCGCACGTAGGTGTCCTGGCGCAGGTCATGGATATCGGACGGGTATGGCCAGGTGCGCGTGAGGAAGCGCACCAGCGCCTCCTCGTGCACCAGGATCTCCTGCGCGAACCATTGGGCCAGCGACTCGTCCATGGCGCCGACATTACAGCCAAACTACCGGCAAATTGCGTCCTTCCAGATGAAATGGGCGGAGCTGCGAGTTCCTGCTCAAAGGAATGGGGGTGCGGGCCCCTCTCGCTCGTCTCAACGCGGTTCGCGTTCCCGCTGCCGCTGCCGCTGACCAGGACGAGCGATCTTGCGCCTCGTTCCCGTATACAAACCGGTGAGAATTCAGGCGTTAGACGTCAAATCCAGGGAGACGTGATGAGCGACCGAAATCAAGCATTGATCTTCATTGTTTCAGTACTTGCAACAAGTTGGAGCTTTGAAGCCTTCATCATTGCCAATGGTGGCGTCAGGAACCTCGGGCCACTCTGGATCGTCGTCCTGATGTGCATTCCGGGCGTCCTTTCCGTCGCGCTGAGGCTCATTCTGAAGTCGGGATTCGGAGATGTCGGCTTTCAAGCGGGAAAGGGGCGCTACTACATCTATGCCATTGCAGTTCCCCTGTTGCTGGCATTGCTCGTGGGGCTTTTGTCCGCAGTCTTCGATATCCGAAAGTTCTCGCCGATCTCCCCGGAACAACTCACCCAAATCACTCCTGTTCTTCTATCCGTTCTCGGGCTTGGCCTCATTGGGGCGTTCGGGGAAGAGCTCGGGTGGCGCGGATTCCTGTTGCCTAAAATGATGAGCGGTGGCTTCAGGAAACCCTACCTTACCTGCGGACTTGTGTGGGCGTCCTGGCATCTTCCGCTCATTGCCTTCGGGGATTTCTACCAAACGGAAAACAAGTTGCTCATGGCGCTGATCTATGGTCTCGGCATCCTTGCCATGAGCTTCGTCTTCAGCGAACTCAGAGTGCGCTCCGGATCTGTATGGGTTGCCACGATCGTCCACGCTGCCCACAACTTCTTCTTCCAGTTCGCGTTTCCCGTGCTACTTCTGACAGTTCCGGGTTCGCATTCAGAACTATGGGAGATAGTGGTCGGCGATACGGGCATATGTATCGCAGTGCTCTACATTGCTACGTATCTCGTCTTCCGCCATATCCTTCGACGGCATAGGGCTTACGAGGGTCGCGATGACGTCTAACAATTCATTCAAGCCCACGCCGCTTCGCGGCGCGGCTTATTTCAGCGGTCAGGAAGGCGGACTCGGGCCATCTCGTGTCGCGTGCGCGCAAACAAAGCCATCCATCGGAGCCCACCAGGACTCGAACCTGGAACCAAGGGATTATGAGGAGATTGTCATTGGCCGTGGTCAACGCCGAGATGGCCGATGACCGTTCCGTTGTCTCAGAAGACGCAACACGCTGCGCATGTGTTGTCGAGGCGGCACTCAAGACCGGGATGCGCCAGCAAAGACCTGAGCGCGCACCTAGCCATTCGGTGCTATCCAAGCTTCCGCGCCAGCTCGGTGGCCGATGGATGGAAATACCGCTTGAGCATCTTCAGCTCCTTGTGCCCCGTGACCTCGGATAATTCCAGGACGTTGTCCAGCTTGGTCGCGATGCGACTCGTCGCTTCATGTCGTAGATCGTGAAAATGCAAGTCGGACAATCCGGCGCGCGCGGCCGCACGCATAAACGAGCGCTTGACTGCCTCCTCGCTAACGGGGAATACGCGACTAGAAGGATCGCGCGGCAGTGTGGATAGGAGTTTCACAGCGCGAGAAGACAGTGGGATGCCGCGTCCTTCGCCATTCTTGCTGTCGTGCAACCGGACAAAGCGCGCATCGAGGAACGCATCGGTCCATTTCAGGGCCAGCAATTCGCCACGTCGCATCGCAGTTTCCCGCGCAAGACTCACTAGCGGCTTGATCCACGGGTTGCGGCAGCCACCCGGGATCCAGGTCCCCGCTGGCGTGCGCCGGCTGGGCTCGAGTTCCGCGAGCAGCAGGATCTCTTCCCCCGACGACAGCCGCCGCCAGCGCGGGCGGTTCTCTTTGGGACGGCGGATGGCGCTGCAAGGATTGTCGAATGCGATGCCCCATTCCTTGCGTGCAAGGTTGAACGCATGGGACAGCAGGGTCAGGTCCCGCAGTACCGTCGATCCGGTGACCTTGGCAAGACGACGGTCGCGAAAATCGGCCAGGTCGGCTGGGCGCAGGTCGGAGACGCGAATCTGCGCGAGTGGATCGCGTAGCAAGGCATCGATACGGACACGTTCTTGAGCCGCGCTCTTTTTGAGCGGCGTCACCTGAGCCTTGTAGCGCCGCAACACCTCTGCCACCTGGAAGCGCTCCGCCGTACTGCGGTCGCGATAGACCCCGCGGGCCAGTTCGTTTTCCACGCCCGCAGCCCAAGCGCGACCATCGGCCTTGTTGCGAAAGGTATGGGTGAGGGATTTACGGCCGCGCATCCGAACCTGGACTTCCCAGCCGGTGGGCCTTTGTCGAAACGATGCCATCTGTTCCACCTTCGCCAGCGTTGTGGCAAATGTGTGGGACAGGGATACGGAACCATGAGACTTAGTCGTTCCGGCAACGCTGCGACATCTGATCGCGAGAAATTCGATGAAGAATCAATCGCTTGCCAGCCTCCGGCTCGGCCAGAAACTGGTGGGCGGTACAGGGTTCGAACCTGTGACCCCTACCATGTCAAGGTAGTGCTCTACCGCTGAGCTAACCGCCCAAAAGACGAAACGCGACCGGGCCAGGCCCGATGCCGCCTCCCCACCCGCCTCCCGGAGGAGCCGGGCGATGAGGGCCCGCCATCGCGGCGGGACGCGAATTCTAGCCGAACCCGGGCCCTGTTGCCATCCTCGGCCACCCGTTCAGCCCGCCAGCGCGGCGTTCTTGATCCGGCGGATTTCGTCGCGCACCCGCGCCGCGTCCTCGAACTCCAGGTCGCGGGCGTGCTGGTACATCTGCTGCTCCAGGGCCTTGAGCTTCGCCGCCAGCTTCGCCGGGTCGAGCGCGGCGTAGTCCTCCGGCGCGTCGGCCACCCGGCGGCCACGGCCGGCCGCCGCGCGCGCGGCCGCGGGTTCGTCGCGGGCGCCCTCCATGACGTCCATCACCGCACGCACCACCGACTGGGGCGTGATCCCGTGTTCGGCGTTGTACTCGACCTGCTTCTGCCGGCGGCGGTCGGTCTCGTCGATCGCGCGCTGCATCGAGTCGGTGATCCGGTCCGCGTACAGGATCGCCTTGCCGCGCAGGTTGCGCGCGGCGCGGCCGATCGTCTGAATCAGCGAACCCGTGGAGCGCAGGAAACCCTCCTTGTCGGCGTCCAGGATCGCCACCAGCGAGACCTCGGGCATGTCCAGGCCCTCGCGCAGCAGGTTGATGCCCACCAGCACGTCGAACTTGCCCAGCCGCAGGTCGCGGATGATCTCCACGCGCTCCACCGTATCGACATCCGAATGCAGGTAGCGCACGCGCACGTCGTGCTCGCCGAGGTACTCGGTCAGGTTCTCGGCCATGCGCTTGGTGAGCGTGGTCACCAGCACGCGATCGCCCATCGCCACGCGCTTGTGGATCTCGCCGAGCAGGTCGTCGACCTGGGTCGCGACCGGGCGGATCTCCACCTCGGGATCGATCAGGCCGGTCGGCCGTACCACCAGCTCGACCACCTGCCCCTCGGACTTCTCCAGCTCGTACTTGCCGGGCGTGGCCGAGACGAAGATCGTGCGCGGCGAACGCAGCTCCCATTCCTCGAACTTCAGCGGCCGGTTGTCCAGCGCCGACGGCAAGCGGAAGCCGAACTCCACCAGGGTCTCCTTGCGCGAGCGGTCTCCCTTGTACATCGCCCCAACCTGGGGGACGGTCACGTGCGATTCGTCGACCACCAGCAGCGCGTCCGGCGGCAGGTAGTCGAACAGGCACGGCGGGGCCTCGCCGGGCATGCGTCCGGTGAGGTGGCGCGAGTAGTTCTCGATGCCGTTGCAGTAACCCACCTCGGCCATCATCTCCAGGTCGAACTGGGTGCGCTGCTGCAGGCGCTGGGCCTCGACCAGCTTGTTGTGCGCGTAGAACTGCTCCAGCCGCGGCGGCAGTTCCTCCTTGATCGCATTGATCGCGTCGAGCACGGTGCGGCGCGTGGTGACGTAATGCGACTTGGGATAGATGGTGTAGCGCGCCAGCGAGCGGCGGGTTTCGCCTGTGAGCGGGTCGAACTGGGTCAGCTTCTCGATCTCGCCGTCGAACAGCTCGATGCGCAGGGCTTCGTCGTCGGATTCGGCCGGATGCACGTCGATCACCTCGCCGCGCACGCGGTAGGTGCCGCGGCGCAGCTCGGTGTCGTTGCGGGCGTACTGCATCTCGGTCAGCCGACGGATCAGCTCGCGCTGGTCGATGCGCTCGCCGCGCACCATGTGCAGCACCATCTTGAAGTATTCGTTGGGGTCGCCCAGGCCGTAGATCGCCGAGACGGTGCAGACGATGATCGCGTCGCGCCGTTCCAGCAACGCCTTGGTCGCCGACAGCCGCATCTGTTCGATGTGCTCGTTCACCGAACTGTCCTTGTCGATGAAGGTGTCGGTGGACGGGACGTAGGCCTCGGGCTGGTAGTAGTCGTAGTAGCTGACGAAGTACTCGACCGCGTTGTGCGGGAAGAACGACTTGAACTCGCCGTACAGCTGCGCGGCCAGGGTCTTGTTCGGCGCCATCACCAGGGTCGGCTTCTGCACCGCCTGGATCACGTTGGCGATGGTGTAGGTCTTGCCCGAGCCGGTCACGCCCAGCAGCGTCTGCCGCGCAAGGCCGCTCTCGAAGCCGTCGATGAGCTTCCCGATCGCCTGGGGCTGGTCGCCCGCCGGCTGGTAGGGGGCGACGAGCTGGAATCCTGCGGGATGGATGGTCGTGTTCATGTGCGAAGGCCGGCGGCGGCCAACCAGTTTACCGGCACCGTGCAATGGGGTCGGCGACGGAATTTTCCTACCCCGCCTCGCGCCCACGGCCGATCCCGTACAGGTGAGGCCAAGCCTACGATGCGTCTTCCGCCCATGGATGGAGCAGACGATGCATCGCAGGAATGCAGGATTCACGCTGATCGAGGCCCTGATCGTGCTGTCCCTGGTCGCAATGGCCATCACGATCGGATTTCCATCGTTCATCTCGGTGATGGAGCGCCACCGGGTGACCCTGACCCTTCATCTGCTGGCCGCGGACATGGCGATGGCACGCAGCAGCGCCGTGGTGCGGGGTCAGCAGGTCGTCGTGTGCCCTCGCGCGACCGGTGACCGCTGCGGTACGGCGTCCGACTGGGGCGGAGGATGGCTGGTGTTCATGGATGGCGACGGCAATCGGCAGCCCGATCGGCCGGACGACATCCTGCGGTCGACCGATGCGCCGGCGATCGGCGGCCGCTTCCTGCTGTGGTCGTCGCGCCCGCTACTGCGCTACCAGACGGATGGTCGCAGCGCGCACTCCAACCTCACCGTCCATATCTGCGCCGGAAGCGCCCTGGCCGGGCAGGTCGTGGTCAACAACCACGGTCGCGCGCGAACGTCCCGCCCCAAACCGGGCGCTGCCTGCCCGAGCCGCTGAACGCCGCCGATCCTTGACCTTGCCGGTCCAGCCACTAAAATGGCCGTCCCCGCCCGAATAGCTCAGCCGGTTAGAGCACTTGACTGTTAATCAGGGGGTCGTTGGTTCGAGTCCAACTTCGGGCGCCAGATTCCGGATCCAGTAAGAAGCCGCGGCAAGCCGCGGCTTTTTCGTTTTCCCGGCCGGATCGGCTCACCAGCATTCGGCAGCCGTGCCGGTGCCGCCATCAATGTCCTTGTGCCCGGCGTGGTCCAGCGTCAGGGTCATGCACTTGGTGTCGGCGGCCTGCCCACCTTCCGGCGCCGCGGAGAGCGTGAACTCGGTGTGGCCTTCGTTCTCGTCGAAGTCGATGGTATAGGCCACCCCACCCTCGCGGGGGGACACCCGATGTGCCTCCGGCACAGTGGCCCAGAAACCGTCGAACGAGCCAATCACCGTCCTGTACCGCTCGGCCCGCTGTGCCAGCTCCACAAGGGCCGCCTTGGCGTGCCCGCGCTTGCTCTTGCGCACGCTGTCGGCGTAGGACGGGTACGCGATGGCGGCCAGGACGGCGACGATCGCGACCACGATCATCAGCTCGATGAGCGTGAATCCCCGCACGGCTCTCTGCCGGGCCCACGCCGCTTTCTGTTCACGTTCCACGATGCGTTCCCCTGAAGGTGCTTGCCGAGTCATTGCCGGTCACCTGAGCTGTCGCCACGATTGCCTGCCGCACGGACGGGGCAGCACGAAGGCGCCCGGATAGATCACCACCTGGCACTCCTCGAACGTGGGGCAATCCCCGCTGGCCTCGCACGCGGCGTCGTCGCCGATGAACTTGGTCGGGTTGATCGCAGCGACCGAAGTGCTGGTGATCGGCGCACCCGAGCCCTGGATTTCAACTGCGCCACACTCTGGCCCCACACACCCGGGCTCGTTCGCTCCTAGCGTCGTCACGTTGCTCAGTGCACCGGACCCCGACAGCAGATCCAGGGCATAGACGATGTTGGTCCCGCCCGGCTCGCAGCTGTCGCCCGTCGGCGAGAACGTCGTGAAGAACACCCGGCCACTCTGGATCCGCGGCGTGGCGATGAAACGCTCGCCCACGGGATCCAGATCGTCGCCTGCGGCATCGCCATCCGCGTTGTCGATGACCAGGTCCAGATACCAGCCGCGCTTGGCGTTGGGGCCGTAGTAGCTCACGCGATTGCGACTGATGTTACGCGTCGTCACGGCGACTTCCGCGGTGGCATCGTTGCTGTCATGGTCCACCATCGTGGTGGTCAGGCCCTGGATCCACTGGCGCTGCAGCATCGCATCCTTGTCGCCCGCATCCTCGATCGCGATCGGGGTTCCGTTGTCGAAGACCGCGTACAGGGACTGTACGTCGGGCGCCTGCGGGATCTCGTTGTCGCCCTCCACGAAGTAGCGGCCGGTGCCGAAGTACACCATCACACCCGCGCCAGGCCCCGCGGACACGCGCATGCCCCCGGTCACGGGCTGGCGTTCGCCATTGGACGCGATGGCCGTCACCAGCGGCGCTCCGCCCAGCGCCACGTTCCAGGCCCCGGCGGAAGCATTGCTCAGGTCGAATTTCCACACGTTGCCCTGGAGGTCGCCGCCATAGACGGTGTCGGCCTTGCCGTTGCCGTCGCGGTCGATCGCGGTGATCTGTCCCAGGCCGTTGAATGGATGGTTGGTGCGGGCGCACAGCAGCCCGGTCGCGTTGCAGATCCAGTTGGTCAGCGGATTGGCCGACGTCGTGGCGGGATCGCCATCGTTCGCCGTCAGCTTCGCGATCTGCGCGCCGGTGAAGGCATCCCGGATATACAGCGACGGATCGCTGGTGTTGCCGCCGTAGCCGTTGCCGAACAGCACGCCCCAGCGGTTGTTTTCGAGCGGCAGCAGCAGCGGGCGTCCATAGACGTTGCCGATGTCCTGGTCGACCGAGCTGTTGAGCTCCCACAGCACGTCGCCGTTGCCGAAGCCCGAAGGATTGCTCACGTCGAGCGCGAACACCGAGCGGCCGCCGCCGCCCATCGTGCCGACCAGCACCGTTTTCCAGTTGCCGCCTTGCTTGGCATCGGTCACCGTGACCTGGCCATCCACGTAGTAGCGATGTTCGTACAGCGAATCCGGAAGAGGCAGTTCGCCCATGCGGCGCAGCGATTCCTGGGGAATGAACGCGAACAGCTCGTCGCCCGCGCCGGATCCCGCGCAGGCCACCGTCGGGTTGCCGCTGCATGGCACCGTGTTGCCGTTGAAGGCGTGCAGCATGCCGTCGTTCGCACCCACGTACACGACGGTGGGACGCGATTGCTTGGCCACCAGATAGTCGTCGTAACCGTCGAACATACCGGCCGAGTAGCTGTCGTAGCCGAAGTCCGAACGCGGCGAGGCGATGATCGGCTCGGAATTGACGATGTCGCCCAGCACGGACGTGCGTGCGCGCAGGGTATTGCCGACGCCCGGGCGGCCCGCTTCGCGGGACTGGTCGCCGCGCAGGTAGTCGACGATGGCTTCGGCGGTGTACACCGCGCCATAGGCGTTCGGCAGGCTGGCGAGCGGACCGGTGATGCCCAGCCTCGCCAGCCGCGTCGCGTCATCGCCGCCGAGGTTGGCGTTGTTCCCGAGGAACTCGACGCCGTTGGCATTGGCGCCGGGCTGGATCACCGTGCGGATGTTGCGCGCACCGTGCGCCGGCAGGCGGGCCTGCGCGTTCCAGAGCTCCGCAGTGGCGAGGGTGCCGTCCCGGTTGACCGCGGTGGCGACCAGGTTGCCGGACCAGTCCTTGCCCTGGCGATCCCGCCGGAAACTCGGCAACAGGGTGAACGAACTGCTGCCCACGCGTGCGCCGCTCAGCGACTGGCTGCCCGAATCGATGCTGTAGTTGGCGATGTTGTCGAACGCCCGCGACATCTGCGCGCGTAGGTTCAGGGGGTTGGTGACCAGGAAGTAGTTGTCGGGATCGCCGTCGCCGTTGGCGTCCCACGCCGTCGGCGTGGGAGAGCCGTACTTGGCGGCGTACCACAGCGGGTCCTTGAGCTGGGTGCCGCCGCCACCCGCCACCCCGGGCGTGAAGGTCCGCGTTGCACTCAGGCCCAGGCCCTGGTTGCAGGGCGCCGTTCCCGTCGCGCCCACGCATCCGCCGGCCGAGACGCCCGCAGGCGTATTGAGCTCGTACACGGACGTGTTCTGCGCGCTGTCGCTGTCGCGCACCTCCAGGTAGATGCCGTCCTGGGTCGTACCCGAGATGACGTACCCGGCGTTCTGGTTCGCGCTGCCTGCCGCGTACTCCGACAGGAGGGTCACCGTGACTGTCGAGTCAGCATTGGCGACGACCTGGTAGCGCACGATCATGTCCATGTCGTGATCGTTGCCCTGCTCCACGTCCTCGTAGTTGATGCGGAACACCGCCCGGGGACGTCCCCCATTGAGGTTTGTATCCTGATCGCCGGCCGCGATCTGGGCGGGGAAGTTAGCGAAGCTCTCCACGTAGAAGTCGACGATGGTATTTGTCGGCTTGATCGCGTTGCCACCGAAGGTGCCGCTGACCGTCTTCGCGAAGGGCAGCAGGGTCACGGTCCGGCCGCTCACGGGGAACTCGATCTTCGGCAGGGGCGATGCCAGCGCCACCGAGTAGGTGTTGACGTTCTGCGGGCCGGTTGCGGCGTTGACGTCGGTGTTGCGGCCGAAGCGGGCGACGCTCGCGGAATAGTAGGTGCCCTGCTTGGTCGGCTCTTCCGGGGACAGGCCACGGATGTTGCCGAAGCTGCCGGCCGCCTTCGCGGTGGGCGCGCCATCGCTCGTGGACCCGACCACCTCGCCGATGAAGACGTTGCGTGCAGCGCCGAACTCGGTGGTCCAGATCGCCTGGCCCTGGTTCGCGGCGTTGAATGCGCTGATCGTCGCCGGCGTATCGTTGGTCGTGGTGATCGCGCCCGCGAACGCGCTGCCCGGCAGGTCGCCGTCGTAGCTGGGGTTGATGTCGCTGATGATCGTCTGATGCGGCCGCGCGCAGGACGGATAGGCCGTATGCGTGGTCACGCCGTTGACCACGGTATCCGCGTACGGATCCCGCCAGGCCGGAGCCGGCAGGCCCAGCCGCGTATCCTCGGCCGTGCCCTGGGTGCTGCCGCCGGTCGACGAGAAGCGCTGGGTGGCCGCCGCGGCGCCCGCGAAGTAACGCAGACCCTCGTACAGCATCTCGGCGATCGGGTTGCCCCACATGCGGCATTCGCCGTTGTTGACCACGCGCCCGCCCTGCGACACGCAGTTTCCGCCGACGCCATGCGCGGCGTTCGCCCAGTTCCAGTTGGTGTCGCTGTTGGTATTGTCAGTGACATTGTTGTTGTAACCGCCGCCGATCATCCTCAGCCGGTCGATACTGCGGACGATACCCTCGACATTGGTCCGGAACACGCCGGTGTCCGGATCGATCTCGCGGTTGAAGTCCTCGATGTTGCTGCGCAGGACGCCACCCTCGAGGTTGTTCCGCTGCGAGCCGGTGATCAGGCCGAAGAACATCTTCCGGGTCTCGCCGTAGTCGTGCAGGATGCCGGTGGGCTTGTAGATGGGGTTGGCCGCGGTCCCGTATGCCTTGCAGATGCCGTCGCGCAGCGCGGCATTGCCGGCGCCGCCGGGGCACGACTGCACGCGCACCAGATAGTCCTGACGACTGCCGGATGACGGACTCGTTGGCGTCAGGTCGTAGGTCGAGCGCGTGGTGTTCTGCATGAGCAGGCCGGACTGCGCCGTCCCGCTCACGGTTGTCCACGCGCCCGCTCCATTGCAGTTGGTGAGACTGCTGTTGTTGCAGGTCCGGAACTCGAGCAGGTAGCCCTCGCCGCCGGTCCCCTCTTCCTGCCGGAACTTGAACCGGTAGGTGGTATTGCCTGAAAGCTCCACCACGGCGGTCATTTCGTTGCCGTTGCACGCACCGAAGCCGCGGGCTCCGTAGCAGCCGGCTACGGCCACCTGGTTTCCATTGGTCTGGGTCAACCGGAAGTCGATGGCGTCATCGCCGTTGACGCGGAACTGGTAGCGTTGGGTGCCCCCCGTATTGCGCCGGATCTCCCCCTGAAAGATCGTCATGAATTCGTTCTGGTTCGCGTCGTGCGGATTGCAGTTGTTGCCGTTGCAGTTGATCGTGTTGATGGCGTCGGACCCGTACAGATTCGCCGCCACCGCGTAATTCGCCTCCAGCGTATCGAACTCGCCGCGACTGTTCGGGTGCCCGGGGAACGCCTGCGTCGAAGCAACGACACAGGTCGCGCGGGTATTGCTGCTGGTGAAGCAGGAGTTGCCCGCGACGGGGCCCTCGATCGACAGCCAGTTCCAGACCCGGTAGGGCGAGTTCTGCATCACCCGGAACATGGGCGCGGTGTAGTCGGGGAACGCCGCGCCGGTATCGGTCGTCGTCGTGACCGCGAACAGATGGTAGGTGCCCTGGGCCGGCGCCGACAACGGCGCGTAATTGCTGATGTCGTAGCCGTCGCGCGCCACGCTCTGGTATTCCTTGCCCCAGCTGTGCGCATCCTGCGGGAAGAAGGCCCCCTGCAACGTGGTGTCGGCATTGGTGTCGACGTGGCGCCAGCCCCCGTACAGCACGCGGCGCAGCGCGTCCATGCGCGACATGGTGAGGTAGTTGAGGAAGTCGCCGCTCCAGGCGCCGGAGCAGGTCTTGTTGGGCGCGGCCGAAACCGGCACGAATCGGTTGGTCTGCCAGCTGTAGCAGGCGTAGGAGTTGAAATAGCCGTAGTAATCGATCTTGTAGCGCGAACTGCCGTCGGTCGGCGGATCGGTCTTGAGGTCGTACCCACGATATCCGACGTCGAGGATGCCGTCGCCGTCGAGATCGGAAGCGTCGTTGTAGGCCTCGTAGTAGATCTTGTGGTCCTTGCCCATCACAAGCATGTTGAGCGGCGGCACCGCGTCCTCGATGTACAGCGGCACCTGCGCGACCACCGGCGGCGTGCCGGCGAAGTACACGGTATCGGAGTGGACGGTCGCGCTGCGGACCGCCAGCAGGGCGACCACCAGGCCGACGATCCCGACGCGGAGAATTGTGCTGTGGCTCATCATCTGATTCCTCGTGCCGTGCTCAGGGAATGAACACGGTGTCGATCACCGATTCCGACGAAGGGAACGCCGGACGATCCCTGCTGTAGGCGGTGACCTGGTAGATCTGGTCGGTGCGCTCGGCCTCGTCCGCCGGCATGTCCAGCGCGCCCCAGGAGAAGCACAGGTCCAGGCGCCGGACGAAGGGCGCCGCGCTGTCCCAGCCATGCACGTCGAACGCGCTGCAGTCGGTCGGGGGGAGGTTCGTCGTCGGATTGCCGCCGGCGTTGACTTGCTCTTCGAGCTCGTGCTCCTTCAGCCGCGCGACCGACTCGGCGTTCTGGAACGCCGCGTTGCCGGCCTGGTAGTTCGCCGACATCCGTTCCTGAAGGCCGGCGACCTGCATCGCGATCACGCCGATCAGCGCGAGCAGGATGAGCATGATCAGCGCGACATACAGGACGGCGCCCGATTGCCTGGCTCTGGAAAGGCTGGAGTAGTTCTTCATGGTCGGGCTCAGTTGCCGAACAGACGATTGCGAAGCGCGATCGTGTCTTCGTAGACGGCGCGGTAGCGGGTGTCGTTGGGCGGCACGAAGGCCACGCCCAGTGCCGAGAGGGGCGCGGCGTTCGCGTTACGCTGCTCCGCCGCCGCGGGTTCGGTGCTGCGCGCCAGCAGGCCGACCCTGACCAGGCCGACGCGGCGCCACGCGGTCTCGGGATCCCCCGCGGGCTCCACGCCGCTGGCCACCACGCTGCTGCCGATGTTGCCGGTGGGGATCTGGGTCGCGCCCGTATTGCTGTCCTGCCCGAACTCGAGCTGGAGCGATTCGATGCCCTCGACCAGTTCCTCCGGGAGCATCGCGGTCACCGCCCCGGCGCCCGGGGCCGCGGTGTAGCGCATGCGGTACAGCGCGGGATTGTCGTTGGCGTTGCGGCCGATGTAGTAAACCACGCTCTCGGCGCGGTACAGCATCGCCTGGCCGGTGGTGAACGGCGGGGTGGTGACGAAGCTCGATGCGTTCAGTCCACTGGTCCCCACGGTGATCGTCCCCGTGGTCAGGGGCGCGGTGGTGGCCTGGAACACGGCGGCCTGCATGCAGTCGGCGATCGCGAACAGGCCGGGGTTGGCCAGGCCTTCAGTCAGCCGCTCCGCCTGGTCCGCGTCGAACTCGATCCTGGCCGGATCGCCGGGAATGAAGTTCGTGACCTGGACGCCGGTCGGGGAGAAGAACCGAAGCACCAGCACGTCGCTGCCGGCAACAGGCTCGCCAGGATCGTTCGGCTCGGGAAATTGATCGAACAGTTCCGGGGGCATGTCTGTCCAGCCGGTCTGATCGGTCGCCTGCGGCGTGGCCGAAACTGTGAACGAGCCACCGCTTGCGGTTCCCACCGCCTCGTAACCGGTGATCGAGACATCGAACCGGAGCGCGTCCTCCACCGCGTCGTAGGCCACTGGACTGGCGAACAACTGTGCGTCGGTGAGGAAGGTGGAAATCAGCGCCGGGCGCGAAGCGGTCACGTTGGCCGGCAGGAATCGCGCTTGGTCGTTCACGCAACCCGCGTGCCCGGCCATGCGCAGGTCGCGCTGCAGGATGTCGATCGCGAAGCGGCCGTTCTCCTGCGTGCGCGCCAGTCCCGAGGACAGCATATACGCCGAGCGCGACGCGGCGAACACTTCCACCAGGGCCAGGATCAGCAGGGAGCCGATCGCCAGCGCGACCATCAGCTCGATGATGGAGAGGCCGGCCTCGCGGCGCGGTTGCGGGTGTGCGTTCATAGCGTCGTCTTCAGTTCGATCTTGCCCGCGCCGTCCAGGTCGGCCGTGTCGGCGGGGTCGGTCCAGTGCACGGTGACGGAAACCGTTGGGGCGTTGGTCACGTCGACATCCGCATACGCGTCGGGGCCCAGCGTCTCCTTCACCTCGCACTGCCAGCGCTCGATGTTCGCGGCGGCAGTCGCCGGGTTGTAGGTCGGACAGCCGCCGACGGCGCTGACCGTGTCGAAGTCGGACACGCCCATCGCATAGACCGCGAGTTGGCTCCGGTTGGTGCGCATGGTGTCGAGCAGTTCGCTGGCCAGGTTGACCGCCAGCGTGCGCTGCTGCGCGCTCTGGGTGTAGCGCAGGTTCAGGGTCTGCATCAGCGCCAGGCCGAGCAGGCCGAAGGCGAGCACCACCAGCGCGATCAGCACCTCGATCATCGAGAAGCCGGACTGGCGACCGGGCCGGCGCAGCGTGCGCACGCGACTCCTCATGGGCAGACCTCCCGGTGGTTGACCATCTGGCCGGAGGCGTTGATCTTCAGCGACCGCGCCATCTCCTGGCCCTCCGGACAGGTGTCCGGCTGCAGGTTGAAGTCGGCCGCAGCGCCGTTCATCGGGCGTCCCCGATAGTCGAAGCCGATCTCGTTCACCGCGCCCCCCGCCCCGTCCACGGCAGCCAGCACCATCCGCGGATGGGCATCCACGACGCGTACGATCGCGTCCTGCGCGGCGTCGAAACTTCCACGCGTGCCAGCCTCACCGTCGGACCAGACCAGCCAGCCCTTGTTCCAGTCGTCGCCGCAGGTCAGTCCATCCTCACTGGCACAGATGCCACCGCCGCGCGTGTTGCGGATCGCCTCCGACCTGGCCAGCGAGACGCTGCCCAGCAGTTCGTTGGTGGTCGTGGCCAGGCGATTCCGGCGCATCGAGTCCTCGAAGCTCGGAAACGCGACCGCCAGCAGGATCGCGACGATCGCGATCGCGACGAGCAGTTCGATCAGGCTGAAGCCCGCGCCCTTGTTGCGCTGCATGTCCCCTACCCGCTTTCACGGCTGATGGCCGACAGGGTACGGGGGCCGCGCCACGGGGCAACCGCGCGGTGGATGAACGGTAGGAGGGTCCGGACGAGCGTACCCGGCCCCGCACGGGGCCGGCCGGACCTCAGGCGGTCACCTGGTAGCAGGGCCGATACTCGCCCGAGATCTTCATCCGCCGCTGCTCGACGAAGGCGCGCAGGAGGGCGTCGAGGGCCTGCATGATGTCCTGGTCGCCGCGGATCTGGAACGGACCGAACTGCTCCACCCGGCGCATGCCGTCTTCCTTGACGTTGCCGGCGACGATCCCCGAGAACGCGCGCCGCAGGTCCGCGGCCAGGTCCTGCGGGCGGCGGCCGTGGCGCAGGTCGAGCGCAGCCATCGCCTCGTGCGTCGGCACGAACGGCTGCTGGTAGGGCAGCGGGATGTCCACACCCCAGTTGAAGTAGAACGAGTCCTTCTGCGCGATGCGGTGCTCGCGCACCTTGCGCACGCCCGCGGTCATCCGCTTCGCGACCTTTTCCGGGTCGGCGACGATGATCTCGTAGCGCGCGGCGGCAGCCTCGCCCAGGGTGAGGCGGATGAACTGGTCGATGCGTTCGAAGTACGGCGCCGACGGCGTCGGCCCGGTGAGGATGAAGGGGAACGGGAGGCTGGCGTTTTCCTCGCGCAACAGGATGCCGAGCAGGTAGAGGATCTCCTCGGCGGTGCCGACGCCGCCGGGGAACACGATGATGCCGTGGCCGAGCCGGACGAAGGCCTCCAGGCGCTTCTCGATGTCCGGCATGATCACCAGGTGGTTGACGATCGGGTTCGGCGATTCGGCCGCGATGATCCCCGGTTCGGTGATGCCGATGTAGCGTGTGCGCCGCCGCCGCTGCTTGGCGTGCGCAATGGTCGCGCCCTTCATCGGTCCCTTCATCGCGCCCGGGCCGCAGCCGGTGCAGATGTCGAGGCCGCGCAGGCCGAGCTGGTAACCGACGTCCTTGGTGTACTGGTACTCCTCGCGCCCGATCGAATGCCCACCCCAGCACACCACCAGGTTCGGCTCGACCGGCTGCAGGATGCGCGCGTTGCGCAGCAGGCCGAACACCAGGTCGGTCAGTGCCGGCGAGGTATCCAGGTCGGCCCCGGGTTCCGGCTCGAGCTCGATCGCGGTGTAGGCCAGGTCGCGCACCACCGCGAACAGCAGTTCGGCGACGCCGCGGATGATCTCGCCGTCGACGAAGGCCATCGCCGGGGCGTTGATCAGGTCGATGCGCACGCCGCGGTCCTGCTGCAGGACCTGGATGTCGAACGAGGGATACAGCTCCTGCGCCGCGCGCGGGTCGTCCGAGGCGCTGCCGCTGGTCAGCACCGCCAGCGCGCAGCGGCGCAGCAGGTCGTGCATGCCGCCGGCGGACGCGTCCTTGAGCCGCGCGACCTCGTCGCGCGAGAGGATGTCCAGCCCGCCCTTGGGATAGATCCGGGCACTCACCACCGGCAGCGCCGTCGTCGCCGTCTCGCTCTTGTGGTTCTTCATTCGCGGCCTCTCGTTCGGGACGAGACTGTAGCGCAAGCTGCTGCGGAAACGGAAACGGCCGGGTTTCCCCGGCCGTTTCCTGTTCCGGC
The DNA here is from genome assembly GCF_016774335.1 of Luteimonas saliphila. Lineage (GTDB taxonomy): Bacteria > Pseudomonadota > Gammaproteobacteria > Xanthomonadales > Xanthomonadaceae > Luteimonas > Luteimonas saliphila. The sequence goes on from NZ_JAETWA010000024.1 coordinate 29,481, forward strand.
ACGATGCGTGCTCAGAACTTGTAGCGGAAGCCCACCTGCACCTGCCAGCGGGACACGCCCTTGGTCTGGTCCTGGTTGTCGTACAGATCCACGCCACCGACGGTGTTTGCGGAAGTCTCCGGTGCATTGACGAAGTTGTAGATGTAACGACCGGTCGCCGGATCGATGCCACGGAACTGTGCGACATTCCGGCGCAGCGGGAAGCCCACTTCGTACACCTGCCCCCAGTCCTTGTTGACCAGGTTGCCGATGTTGATGATGTCGAGCCAGATCTCCGACTTGTGGCCGCTGAAGAAGCCCGGGAGCTCCTGGCTGAAGCGCACGTCGAAGGTGTTGACCCATTTCGAGGTGGCGCTGTTGCGCGACGCCACGCCACCGGCATAGCGCTGCAGGTCCGGATTGTCGGCCAGCCAGTCGAAGAACGCCTGCTCCATCGCCGCGCCGCCGGTGAAGATCACGTCGCCCGGGCCGGACGGCACGTAGAACAGGTCATTGGTGTAGCCGTCGCCGTTCGCGTCGTTGGAAAACCCCCAGCTGTACGGCTTGCCGCTCCGGCCCTCGTAGAACACCGACGCGGTCGTTTCGTAATCGCCGAAGAACGCGCGCTGCCAGGTCAGCGCACCGGTGAACCGGTCGCGGATCTCGTAGTTCGAGCGCGCGTCGATCTCCTCGTTCGGATCCCGGATCATGCGGCCGTTCCAGTTCGAGATGGCTCGCGAGCTGGTGAGCGGGCTGACCTCGGTGGAATTGGTGTAGGTGTAACCGAGCATCCACGACCAGTCGTCGACCCGCGGCTTGGTCAGGCTCACGGTCAGCTGCTCCGAGCCGCCCTTGTCGGTGTTGCGCAGCAGGATCACGCCGTCGCCACCCCAGCCCAGTACGCTCTCGTAACCTGCCGGCATCTGGCCGGCGGCACGCAGCGCGTTGATCTCGGCATTCTGGTTGGCGCGGATGCCCGAGCCGGCGGCCAGGTTGCTCCAGTACAGTTCGCGACCGTCCTGGGCGCTGATGGCCGTCGGCGCGCCCAGGTCGAGGCGCTCGTAGTGCAGAGCGTCGTTGACACGGGTCACCAGCAATTCCGCGGACGCCACGAGGCCATACCAGGGCAGCTCGTGATCGAACGCGAGGTTCGCCTTCCACACCGAAGGCTGCTTGAATCCCGGCTCCATCAGGTTGACCGTCTGGTTGTAGCCGCGGTCGCGCACCGGCTGGTCGTCGGGGTCCGGGGAGAACGGATAGGCCGCGAGCAGCGCCTCCATGGCGGCACGGTCGCTGGACTGGTTGAAGTTGACCGCGTACTCGACCAGGTTGATGCCGGCGTTGGCGAACGAATTGCCGATCCACACGTTGGCGGCCGCGCCCTGGAACAGGCCGAGGCCGCCACGCAGCTGGGTGGGGCGATCGGTGTCGAAGGTGTAGTTGAAGCCGAAGCGCGGCTGCCAGAGCTTCTCGCCGTCGGGCGTGTAGGCGTTGTCGTAGCCGTAGACGCGCTGCACCAGCGCGTTGTGCGGCGGAGCGCTGTCCAGGCCGATGCGGTCGACGCGCAGACCGGCCATCAGGGTCAGGTTGTAGTTCACCGCCCAGCGGTCCTGGACGAACAGGCCCATGTTGTCCTGGGCATAGGCGGCAGCGATGCTGTCGAGCGGGGCACCGGGCTGGGGAGCGAAGCGGTTGTAGGACCAGTAGCGCCCGGCCTCGAAGGAATTGGCGCAGTCGGCCGCCAGCACGCAAACGAAGTTGTAGCTGCCGAACTGGGACTGGCCGAACAGGTTGTAGATCTCGTTGTCTTCGTAGTCGAAGCCGAACTTGATCTCATGGTCGCCGGCGTACCAGGTCGCTGCGCCGAACAGGTTGAGCGTGTCGGTCTCGAGCGTGTTGTAGTGGCTGAAGCTGTCGGTTCCGAAATTCAGGAACGGCGAGGAAGGCGCGCCGCTCGAAGGATTCGGCGCGCCGAAGCCGATCCCGATCGACGGCAGTCGGGAGAACGGATTGCGCACCGAGGAGTAATCGCGCTGCGACACCTTGAATTCGGTGGACAGGTTGTCGGTCCAGTCGCTGAACAGCTGGGCGGTGACGGTCTCGATCGTCTTGTCGGTGACGCTCCAGTTGGTGCTGAGGGAGCGGGCGGTGTTGCTGAAGCCGTACAGGAACACGTCCGACTGCTCGACGTTGCTGTAACGCAACGACGCGCGATGGCTGTCGTTGATGTTCCAGTCGAGCTTGACCGCGTACTCTTCCAGCTCGGACTTCAGATTGTCGGGCGCGTTGTAGGTCCCGGCGTCGAAGCCCCAGACGTCGCGCGCGATGCGGATCACGTCGTCCATCTCGGTCGTGTCGATCGCCGAGGCCGCCGAACTCACGGTCGCGCCCGGCGCCGTGCGGGTGAACTTCTCGTAGTTGGCGAAGAAGAACAGACGATCCTTGACGATCGGGCCGCCGAAGGTCGCGCCGTAGGTTTCCTCGTCGATGAAGCCCGCGAACGGACCCGGGCGCGAGCCGTAGGCCTCGCCATCGTCGTCACGAACCCAGTCCTGGTCGCGGAAGGTGTAATAGGCGCTGCCCGAGAAGTTGTTGGTACCCGAGCGGGTGACGGCGTTGATCACCGCACCGGTGGCGGCGGCGATCGACGTGTCGTAGTCGGCGAGCGCGATGTTGATCTCCTCGATCGCGTCGATCGACACCGGCTGGCGCATGGTCGGGGAGTTGTTCGACTCCAGGCCGAAGGTGTCCGACGAGGCGACACCGTCCACGCGGATCGCATTGAAGCGCGAGTTCTGGCCGCCTGCGGAGATCTCGCCGCGTCCCTTGCTGGTCTGGGAGATGCGCGGGTCGAGGCGGATGTAGTCCTGGATGTCGCGGCCGGCGGACGGAAGGGCCTCGATCGACGAACGGTCGACGTTGCTGCCGGTCCCCATCTTGTTCGCGCTGAACACGTCCGATCCGGCGACGCCCACCGCGGTCACGGTACCCAGGGTGGTCATGTCGCCGGTGAGCGCGGCATTGACCGTGTTGACCTGGTTGAGGTTGAGGTAGACGTTGTCCTCGGTGCGAGTCCCCGCGCCCGACTTGGTCACGGTGATCTCGTACGGGCCGCCCACGCGCAGGCCGCGCGCGTTGTAGCGGCCGCTCGCATCGGTGGTGGCGCGGCTGACCGTGCCCGACTCGACGTGGGTGATGACGACTTCGGCGCCCGCGACCGGCTGGCCGCTGTTGTCGGTGACGAGTCCGCCGACGCCCGCGGACGTGCTCTGGGCGAAGACGGGCGCCGCGGCGAGCGCGGCGATCAGACCGATCGACAGTTTCGACAGTCGGACGCGGTTGCGGTGGGTCATGGTGGAGGGCCTCGATGCAGTGGTCGTGTGATGGCGGAACCGATGCGACTCGCCGCCGGGGGCGGCCCCCTGCCCGGCGCGACGGCGGGCACGAGTCACATTGGTTAACTTCAGATTAACACGTTAACGGTTGCACATGACAGCAAAAAGACAGCCGTCAAATTCGCGGAAGTGCTTGACGTGGCTGGATTTAATGGTGGGTCGAGATAGCTTCGCTAAGTAGTTGTTGCTGCAACGCAACACATGTCAGGCGCCCATCTGCTCCAGGTAACCGGCGATGCCGTCCAGCAGCATCTGGACCGAAATCGCGACCAGCAGCATGCCCATCAGGCGTTCGATCGCGGTCAGTGCGCGGGCCCCCAGCAGGCGGTAGAGCGAGGTCGCCGAGAACAGGATCGCGGCGGTCGCCGCCCACGCCAGGAACAGGGCCAGGCTCCAGTCGAGCAGGCGGTCGGGCTCCTTGCTGCCCATCAGCATCACCGCAGCCATGCCCGACGGGCCCGCGACCAGCGGGATCGCAAGCGGCACGATGAAGGGCTCGCCGTCCGGGATCTCGCCCATCAGCCCTTCCGGCGGCGGGAAGATCATGCGGATGCCGATCAGGAACAGCACGATCCCGCCGGCGATCGCCACCGATTCCTGGCGCAGGTGCATCACTTCGAGCGCGTACTTGCCGGCCCACAGGAACAGCATCAGCACGACCAGCGCGATCAGCAGCTCGCGGGCCAGCACGATCCGCTGCCGCCGGGGCTCGAGCCGTCGCAGCATGCTCAGGAAGACCGGGATGTTGCCGAGCGGATCGAGGATCAGGAACAGCAGCAGGGCCGCGGACAGGATGGTCACGACGCGATCCCGTCCGGCGCGGCGGGTACGAGCAGCTCGACACAGGCCTGCGCGAACGCGGCGGGATCGCGCGCCAGCCGGTCGCCGTCGACGGCGTAGGCGCGCGCGCGCAGCGGCGTGCGCATCGGTCCGGGCCGCAACGCGTGCACGCGCAGCGACGTCGACGCGGTTTCCGCAGCCAGCATCGCCACCAGCGCCTCCAGTCCCTGCTGGGCGATGCCGTACCCGCCCCAGTAGGCCGGCGCGGCTTGTGGCGCGGCGTCGATCACGAACACTAGGCTGCCGTCGCCGGATGCGCGCAACAGCGGCAGGCAGGCCTGGGTGAGCCACCAGCGCGCAGTGAGGTCGACATGCAGACTGCGCGCGAACGCGGCCGGATCGGTATGCTCCAGCGGCGTCAGGCCGCGGAAATCGGCGGCGCAGTGCACCAGCCCGTCGAGGCGGGCGAAGCGCTCGCCGACGCGGGCGGCGAGTTCGGCGAAGTCGTCGGGGGTGGCGCCTTCAAGGTCGAGTGGATACAGCGATGCCTCGCTGCCGGCTTCCTCGATCGCGTCCGCCACCCGCTCCAGCTTGCGCGCGCTGCGCCCCAGCAGCACCGGCGTCGCGCCTGCGCGCGCACAGGCGAGCGCAACCGCGCGGCCGTAGCCGCCATGCGCCCCGGTCACCAGCACCACCCGTCCGGCCAGGGGCCGGTCGTCGTTCCCCACCGCCGCCGCACTCACGCCTTCTGCACTTCCGCGATCATCCGCGCCAGTTCGCCGCTCTCGTGCAGTTCGAGGGTGATATCGCAGCCACCGATCAGCTCGCCGTGGACGAACAGCTGTGGGAACGTCGGCCAGTTCGAGAACCGCGGCAGGTTGGCGCGGATCTCGGGATCCTCCAGCACGTTCACCGTGTGGATGCCCGAGGCGCCCGCCGCCTTCAGGACCTCGACCGTGCGACTGGAAAAGCCGCACATCGGGAACTGCGGCGTGCCCTTCATGAACAGCACCACGGGATGGTTCTCGACTTCGGCCTTGATGCGTTCCAGTACCGCCATGAACAGGCTCCTGCGCCGCGGCCACGCCGGCACCGGCCGGCGCCGCCACCGCGAAAACGGGTTTTGCGTATTGTATGCCGCGCACCGCCCGACTTCCGCCCGCACGCCTTCCCGGACCCGCCATGCCGTTCGAAATCAGCCCCCTGCCCTGCGACCCGCAGTCCTTCGCGCCGCAGTTCTCGGTGGAGGCGGTCGACCAGCACCGGCGCCGGCAGCAGGCGCAGCTCGACGCGATCAACGCCGTCCTCGGCGACGAGGCGGACGCCGGCGACCTGCGCCTCGACGCACTGGCACGCCGCGCGCGCGGCGCGCTGGCGGCGCACGCGGCGCAGGCCTGGTCCGACGGGTTCTACTGGGAGGCCCTGCGCGCGCCTCAGCCCGAAGGCGCGAACGAACCCGGCGGGCCGTTGGCTGCGGCGATCGCAGCCGCGTTCGGCGACACCAGGCGCTTGCGCGAACGCTTCAACGAGGCCGCCCTGGGGCTGTCGGGGCCCGGCTGGACGTGGCTGGTGCAGCGTGGCGACGGGCGCATGGCGATCCTCGCGACGCCGCATTCGGTCGCGCCGCTGACCGGAACCGACACGCCCCTGCTCGCCTGCTGCCTGTGGCCGCACGCCTACGCCCACGACTACGGCGATTCGCGCGAACGCTACCTCGCGGCGTTCTGGCAACTCGTCGACTGGGACAAGGTCGCTTCGCGGCTGCGGTAGCCCTCGAGCGGGGTCGCGGCTTGCGCGGCGGGCGTCCGTCGCGCGGAAGCCTTCATCGTCACGGCGTTGGCGCCGTCGTCCGTGGAGACGCGACGCGTCCGACACAGAGCCGTGGACCTCTGGACGAATGCCCTTTCGCGCGGAAGCGGCAAATCCAGGATGCTAGCCGGACCGGACTGCCGGCCTCGCCGATGCGAGGCGCTTGCCAATGCGGTCGGAACGACACTCCGCGGAGTTCTTACGGAGTTTCCCTAGCGCGAACGAATCGCCGCAATGACGGGCGCCACCTGATCCCCCCGCTGCAGCGCCGACCCGACGTGACCCAGCATCGTCGCCAGTTCCGCCGCGTCGTCGGCACGCAGCGTGGCATGGCCGACCTTGCGGCCCGCGCGCGGCGACTTGCCGTAGTCGTGCCAGTGGCCACCGGGCGCGCGCAGCACCGGCCCAGCATCGGGCATCGCGCCGATCCAGTTGAGCATGCAGGCATGACCGAGCATGCGGGTCTCGCCCAGCGGCAGTCCGAGCACGGCGCGCAGGTGGTTCTCGAACTGCGAGGTTTCCGCGCCCTCGATCGTCCAGTGCCCGGAGTTGTGCACGCGCGGCGCGAGTTCGTTGGCCAGCAGCACGCCGTCGCGGCAGAACAGTTCCAGCGCGAACACGCCGGTGTAGTCCAGCCGTTCGGCCAGCGCGCGCGCGTAGGCAGTCGCCTGCTCCGCCAGCACCGGCGGACAGGCGGCAGGGGCGAGGCTCGCGGACAGCACGCCGTCGACGTGCCAATTCTCGGTCAGCGGCCAGCTGCGGAATTCGCCGTCGCGACCGCGCACCGCGACCACGCTCAGTTCGCGATCGAACGCCACGAACCCCTCGAGGATCAGGCCGACGCTCGCCACCTGGCCGCCGAGCGCGTCCCACGCGGCGCCGATGTCGGCCGGCGACTTGATCCGGAACTGGCCCTTGCCGTCGTAGCCCAGGCGACGCGTCTTGAGGATGCAGGGCGTGCCCACCCGCGCCACCGCGTCCTCGAGCGCGGCGCGCGTCGGCACGTCGACGAAGTCGGGCACGGGGATGCCGAGTTCGCGGAACAGCGTCTTTTCGGCAAGACGGTCCTGGGCGACCGCGAGCGCACCTGGACTGGGAAACACCGGAATGCGCTGCGCCAGCCACTCGGCGCTCTCGGCGGGCACGTTCTCGAAGTCGAAGGTCGCCACGTCCACCCTGGACGCGAATTCGGCCAGCGCCGTCTCGTCGCGGTAATCGCCCACCAGCAGCGGCGCGCACTGGCCGGCGCAGGCGTCGGCGACGGTGTCCATCACCAGCAGGCGCAGGCCCAGCGGCGCGCCTGCCAGCGCGAGCATGCGCGCGAGCTGGCCTCCGCCCAGTATTCCGACCGTGGTCATGGCGATGATCGTTCCTGCAAGCCGCCGTTCACACGATGCGATGCCTGCCGGCCACCGACTCCCCCATTCCCCGTGCGAGAGGAACGTGGAGCGCAATGCGCAGAGGGAAACAGGCAGGTGTCCCGCGCGTGCCTGTCGAGGCCGACCGTCGTCATCGCGCGATCACCTGCGCGGATCGTCGCTGCCGGCGACGTCTTCGGTCTGGCGCTGGCGGAACTCGGCCAGCGCTTCGGCAATGTCCGGATGGTCCGCTGCAAGCATCGCCGCGGCGAACAGCGCCGCATTGGTCGCGCCGGCCTGGCCGATCGCGAAGGTCGCCACCGGGATGCCGCCGGGCATCTGCACGATCGACAGCAGCGAATCCAGGCCGTTCAACGCGCGGCTCTGCACCGGCACGCCCAGCACCGGCACCGTGGTCTTCGCCGCGAGCATCCCGGGAAGGTGCGCCGCGCCGCCGGCGCCGGCGATGATCGCGCGCAGGCCGCGCCGCTTCGCGCTTGCGGCATAGTCGAAGAGCACGTCGGGCGTGCGATGCGCCGACACCACCCGCACCTCGTGCGCGATCCCGAACGCTTCGAGCTTCTGCGCGGCGTGCTGCATCGTGTCCCAGTCGGATCGCGAGCCCATCACGACGCCGACCAGCGGGCTTTCAGGAGTGGCGGACATGGCTGTTCCCGTGCCTAAAGACGTATTCTAGCGGTTCGCCCCCCGGTGTTCCCGCCATGGACCGCAAGCTACTCGACCTCCTCGTGTGCCCCGCGAGCCGGCAACCGCTGGCTCTGCTCGGCAAGGCCGGCCTCGCCGCGCTCAATGCCGCCGCGGCCGCGGGAACCCTGCGCCGCGTCGACGACACGCCGGAGCCCGGACCCCTGCGCGAGGCACTGGTCACACACGACCACCGACTCGTCTATCGCATCGACGACGGCATCCCGGTGCTGCTGGTGGAGGAAGGCATCCCGACCGGCCAGGTCGCGGATTTCCCGAGAAGCTAGGGCCCGTTGCCTGGCAGATGCAGCGCGGCACGTGCGCCTTGGCGCGTGCCGGGCGCCGACACCCCGTTGTCGTGCCGAAGCCAGGCACACCGCCTTACGGAGACACGAATCGCCATGTCCGGATCCGACCCTGCGACCAGCCTCCGCTTCGCCCCGCCGCCGGCCGGGGTCGTCGCCGCGGACGTCGCGCGCGCGCTCGCCGAGGACCTCGGCGACGGCGACGCCACCGCGGCCCTGCTCCCGGACGTCGCCGACAGCGCCTACCTGCTGTGCAAGGAACACGCGGTGATCTGCGGCCGCCCCTGGTTCGATGCCTGCCATCGCGAGCTCGACCCCGGGGTCCGCATCGACTGGCGCGTGGCCGAGGGCGACCGCGTCGAAAGCGGCACCGTGCTCGCCACGCTGCAGGGCCGAGCCCGGGCGCTGGTCAGCGCCGAGCGCGCGTCGCTGAATTTCCTGCAGACCCTGAGCGGCACGGCGACCAGCGTCGCCACGCACGTCGACGCGGTGCGCGGCACGCGGGCGCGGATCCTCGACACCCGCAAGACGCTTCCCGGCCTGCGGATCGCGCAGAAGTACGCGGTGCGCGTGGGTGGCGGCGTCAACCACCGGATCGGCCTGTTCGATGCGGTGATGCTGAAGGAGAACCACGTGCGCGCCTTCGGCTCGGTCGCCGCGGCGATCCGCGCCGCGCGCGCGGCGCAGCCGACGCTGCCGCTGATCGTCGAGGTCGAGACCCTGGCCCAACTCCGCGAGGCCCTGGCCGAGGGTTGCGACCGCATCCTGATCGACGATTTCGACGCGGCGACGCGGCGCGAGGCCGTGCGCATCGCTCACGCCGCGCCGTTCGCGGGGAGGATCCCGCTGGAGGTCTCGGGCGGCGTGGATCTCGACGGCCTGCGCGCCATCGCCGCGGACGGCGTGGACTGCATCTCGATCGGCGCGTTGACCAAGCATGTCCGCGCGATCGACCTCTCGCTCAAGCTCGGCCCACCGCCGGACACGGCGTCGGACTGAGCCGCGCGCCCGGATCTTCCGCGGACGATGCGCGATCGAGGCGCTCGCCGTCAGCTCACGCAGGCAAATGCCCGAACCGGGTCAGCGACTTCCCTGCCCGCGCAGCGGCGCCTCCGATCGACACGCCCGATTGCAAACCGCTGCAATCGGCATCACATTCGCGTCATGGCCGACTTCCCCGTCCTGATCTTCCTGATGATCGCCGGCGCCGCTGCGTACGCGTGGTGGAACGCGTCGCGCGCCGCGGCCGAACGGGCGGCCGCCGTCGGCCGTCACGCCTGCCAGGCGGCGGGCGTGATCTGGCTGGACCAGAGCGTGCACGCCAGCGGACTGCGCCTGCGCCGCCGCGCCGACGGCCGGCTGGGACTGGAGCGCAGCTTCCGCTTCGAGTACTCCGAGGACGGCGTGCAGCGGCACGTCGGCCGTCTGGTGCTGCACGGGGAAGAACTGGTGCGGTTCAGCGGACCCGCGCGCGCGGCGCAGGCGGTGGTGCTGCACTGACCCGTCCTTGCGAAGGGGACGGCGCGTTGGCAGCCGTCGACGCACGAGGATGTCTGGGCAATCCTCCTCGCGCGCGATCGTGCCCGCGCGAGGCGCCTACTTGATCACCCGCAGATGCGCCCCGCGCCGGGGGGCGTTGTCGTCGCCGGGCGTCTCGTCGGGCGGCGTCGGTTCGTCGTCGGGGTGGGTGGGGCCGGCTTCCTCGGGCAGGGCCATGCCCTGTCCGGTCTCGCGCGCATAGATCGCGAGCACCGCGGACACCGGCACCACCACCGGGTGGCTGACGCCGCCGAAGCGCGCGGTGAAGCGCACCGCTTCGTTGTCCAGCTCGAGCTTGGCGACGGCGCGGTCGGCGATGTTGAGTACGACCCGCCCTTCCTTCACCGTATGCGCGGGCACGCGCACGCCCGGCGATTGCGCGTCCACCAGGATATGCGGCGTCATCCCGTTGTCGGAGATCCACTCGTACAGCGCCCGCAACAGGTACGGACGATGGCTGGTCATGGCGGGCGGGGTATCGGGCATCGCAGGACTACGGCACGTGACGGGATCGGGCGGATCGAGAGTCAGAGTGCGGATTCCGCGGGCGGAAACCGCACTCCGGCCCGGGTTTCCGCCGCGATCAGTCCGGCATCTCGCGCAGGTTCTTCTCCTGCGGCGTCAGGCTGCGGGCGAAGCCGGGGTTGCGGAAGATGCGGTTGCCGTAGTCCTCGATCACCTTCCCGTCCTTCGGCAGGGGCACGTCGAGCGCAGGCAGGCGCCAGATGATCGGTGCCATCGCGCAGTCGGCCAGGCTCATCTCGGGGTTGAGGAAGAACTTGCTGGCCTTGAACAGCGGGATCGAGGCGGTCAGCAGTTCCTTCAGCCGCTTGCGGCCGGCATCGGCCTGTTGCCTGCCGCCGAACTGGATGGCCTGCACCTGCGGCACCCAGTCGTGCTCGATGCGCAGCATCGCCAGGCGCAGGCGCGCGCGCGACAGCGGGTCGACCGGCATCAATGGCGGATGCGGGTAGCGCTCGTCGAGGTACTCGCTGACCACGCTGGCGGCGTACAGCACCTGGTCGCGCTCGACCAGGGTCGGCACCGAGTGGTAGGGATTGAGGTCGATCAGATCCGGCGGCGGATTCTGCGGATCGACCGGCACCATGTCGTAGGTGACGCCCTTCGCGGCGAGCACCAGCCGCACGCGGTGGCACAGAACGTCGTCGACGGACGAAAACAGGGTCATTGCATTGCGCATACGTGGACTCGCAGCCATCAACGGCCTTCTCCCGCGACCGGAATCCGCCGATCGCACGGTGCCGGCCACCCATCGCAGCCGGTCACCCCGGTTTCGCGTCCCCAGATGAAGCCACCGGCGGCGCGATCCGCCTCGTCCAGGCCGCGCGCATCCGGTGCCCTCGCCGAACTAATGCACGTCCCTCCAGTATTCGTTCTTGAGCAGCCACGCGAGCAGCGTCAGGAACGACAGGAACAGGATCACCCACACGCCGATGCCCTGGCGCTTGAGCGCAGCGGGCTCGCCTGCGTACTCGAGGAAGGCGGTGAGGTCGCGCACGGTCTGGTCGAACTCGGCCGCGCTCTGCGTGCCGGGGGTCGACACTTCCAGATGCTCGACCAGCGTGTCGCCCGTCGCCGGGTCGGATTCGCCGAACACCGCGTGCTGCAGGCCCTGCTGCTTCCACAGCGGGTTGGGCATGGAGGCATTCGGGAACAAGGTGTTGTTCCAGCCGAGCGGGCGCGTGTCGTCGAGGTAGAACGACTTCATGTAGGTGTAGACCCAGTCGCTGCCGCGCACGCGGGTGATCAGGCTCAGGTCCGGCGGCACCTGCCCGAACCATTTCGCCGCCTGCTCGGCCGGCATCGACGAGACGATGTGCTCGCCGAACTTGGCGCCGGTGAGGTTGAGGTGGTTCATCACCTCGTCCTCGGTCAGGCCCAGGTCGTCGGCCATGCGCGAGTAGCGCAGGTATTTCAGCGAGTGGCAGCCGGCGCAGTAGTTCATGTAGAGCTGCGCGCCGCGCTGCAGGGATGCGCGGTCGTTCAGGTCGGTGCCGGCCTGTTGCAGGTCGCCGCCACCCGCGGCCAGCGCGGCGAACGACAGCAGCAACCCGCCGGCGACTGCGGCGATGCGGGCCATGAATGTCTTAGTCATGCGTCGTCACCCGATCCGGCACCGGCTTGGTCTTGTCCCAACTCGTCCACAGCGGCATCGTCAGGAAGAACAGGAAGTAGAAGGCGGTCAGGAACCGGCCGACGATCGTCTCGACCGGATCGGTGCCGGGGCCGGCGCCGATCTTGCCGAGCCAGATGAAGCTGATCGCGAACAGGCCCAGCAGCACCTTCGACAGCAGGCCGCGGTAGCGGTAGGACTTGACCCTGGCGCGATCCAGCCACGGCAGCAGGAACAGGATCACGATCGCGCCGAACATCACCAGCACGCCCGAGAGCTTGTGCGGGACCACGCGCAGCATCGCGTAGTAGGGCGTGTAGTACCACACCGGCTTGATGTGCGCGGGCGTCACCAGGCGGTTGGCCTCGGTGAAGTTGTCGTGCTCGAGGAACCAGCCGCCGAACGCCGGCGCGAAGAAGATGATGAACGCACCGATGATCAGGAAGAAGCAGACGTAGAAGCCGTCCTTGACCGTGTAGTACGGGTGGAACGGGATGCCGTCGGCCGGGGCGTTGGCCGACCAGCGGTTGCCCTTCGGTCCCTTCTTGATCTCCACGCCGTCGGGGTTGTTCGAACCCACCTCGTGCAGCGCGCCCAGGTGCAGCACCACCAGCAGCAGCAGCACCAGCGGCAGCGCGATCACGTGCAGAGCGAAGAAGCGATTGAGCGTCGCGTCGCTGGGCAGGTAGTCGCCCATGATCCACTCGGTCAGGCCGTTGCCGATCACCGGGATCGCGCCGAACAGCGAGATGATCACCTTCGCGCCCCAGAACGACATCTGCCCCCACGGCAGCACGTAGCCCAGGAACGCCTCGGCCATCAGCACCAGGTAGATCAGCATGCCGAGGATCCACACCAGCTCGCGCGGCTTCTGGTAGCTGCCGTACATCAGGCCGCGGAACATGTGGATGTAGACGACGATGAAAAACAGCGAGGCGCCGGTGCTGTGCATGTAGCGGATCAGCCAGCCCCACTCCACGTCGCGCATGATGTATTCGACCGAGGCGAAGGCTTCCTCCGCGCTCGGCTTGAAGTGCATCGTCAGGAAGATGCCGGTCAGGATCTGGTTGACCAGCACCACGATCGACAGCACGCCGAAGATGTACCAGATGTTGAAGTTCTTCGGAGCGTAGTACTCCGACATGTGCTTGCGGTAGAAGGGCATGAAACCCGGCGCACGCGCGGTGAACCAGTCCCAGGCGCCGTTGACGCCGCGTTCGATCACGTTGGCCATGTCACGCCGCTCCCGGGTCGACGCCGACGACGATGGTGCCGTCGTCCGCGAAATGGTGCGGCGGAACCACCAGGTTGGTCGGCGCCGGGACGCCCTGGTAGACGCGGCCCGCCATGTCGAACTTCGACTTGTGGCAGGGGCAGAAGTAGCCGCCCTTCCAGTTCGGATCGAACGGCTCGGGGCGGATTTCGGCGACCATTTCCGGAGAGCAGCCCAGGTGCGTGCACAGGCCTACCAGCACGGAGATTTCCGGCCTGAACGAGCGCAGCTGCGGGCTTTCCTGCTGGATGTAGGCGGGCTGCTGGTCGGCGTTCTCGGAGTTGGGGTCGCGCAGTTCACTTTCGAGTGTCGGCAACGCCGCGAGGATGGCCGCCGAGCGCTTGACGATCCAGATCGGCTGGCCACGCCATTCCACCATCAGGCGCTGGCCGTCCTGCAGGGCGCTGATGTCCACCGTCACCGGCGCACCCGCGAGCTGCGCGCGGGCACTCGGGTTCCAGGACTTGATGAACGGGATGGCCGCGAACCCGGCCCCCACCGCGCCGACCGCCACGGTCGTGGCGGTCAGGAACCGACGTCGGCCCTTGTGATCGGGTTCCCCGCGCTCGTCGGGGTCGAATACCGCTTCGTTGGCCATCCGGCTCTCCGCGAAACTTTCGGTAGCTGATTGATGTGGCTGCCGCGTACCGCCCCGTCCCCGGAGACAGCCGCAAATAACGCCGAAGTGTAACGGAACGCTGAATCCGGCGACAACGTCTGCACTCTCCGGACCGAAGTTTCCTGCGCCGGATCAGGCAGTTATCGTGGCGCGCGCAGACCGGTCGGCATGGGCGCGAAGCGCCGCGGGGCCGGGCGATGCCAGCCGGTGCCTGAAACCGGAGCCGGTTGATCGATGGGGCAGGCCGAATGCCGCGCAACGCGCGGGCGCTGCGTCCGCCTCGCCTCAGTTCGCGGCGAGATGGCCGCGATAGCGCTCGGCCAGCTGGCCGACGCGGACCACGTAGCGCTGGGTCTCGCCGTAGGGCGGAACACCCTTGTGGCGATCCACCGCGCCCTCGCCCGCGTTGTAGCCGGCCGCGGCCAGGGTCAGGTCGCCGTTGAAACGCTTGAGCAGCCAGGCCAGGTACTCGACGCCGCCGCGGATGTTCTGCGCCGGGTCGTAGGCGTTGACCACGCCGAAGCGCTGGGCGGTGGCGGGCATCAGCTGCATCAGGCCCTGGGCGCCGGCGCGCGAGAGCGCGTTGGGGTTGAAGGCCGACTCGGCATGCATGATCGCGCGGACGATCGCCTCCTCGACGCCGAACTCGGCCGCTGCCGCCTTGACTTCGGCGGCGTACGACGCCGTGTTCAGGCGCACGTTGCCGAAATTCACGCCCGGCAGCGGTGCGCAGGCGTAGCAGGTCTCGAAGAAACTGTAGTTGATCGTCCGCACCGCGCTGGCGCCCGGGCCCTTGGGCCGCTGGCTGGTGTAGTGGCGGACGCCATCCTTCACGTAGGAATAGACCTGTCCCTGCTGCAGGCGTCGCGAGGGCTGCGCCGGTGCGACCGAGGCGACCGCCACCGGCGCTGCAGGGCCGGCCGCGGCGATCGCCGGCGTGGCGGTCGAACCCGCGCCGCCCATGAAGGTCGCGGGCGGGTTGTTGTGGATCGTCGCCGGGGAGCCGGCCACCGCGTTGCCGGGCGATGCGCTGCCGGCAGCCGGCAACCATGGCGCGGGCTTCGGGGCGCGGGCGGACGGCGCGCTGCGATAGTTGCTGACCGCGACGCACCTGGCGCCCTTGACCTGCTTGCTGACGTAGCTGCGCGAGCCGTCTTCGCCATCGCAGCGGTAGATGGTGCCCGCCCACGCGGGCGCGGCCGGCGCCACGAGCGCCAGCCCCAAGACCGCGAAGAGTCCCCACCCCCCTTTCATGTGCCCAGTGTCCACCCTTACCGCCCGCCTGCCAAGTCCTTGATTGTTAAACGGCGCACGGTTCTGGAACCGGACGCGCAAACCGGCGACCGGGCCTACACTATCTGCTTCGTGATCCCGGCCTCGCGCCGCCCGCCATCCGGCCCGGACTCAGCGCCGTGCCCCCGGAGACCCCATGACCGAACTGCCCCTCCACGCCGAGGCCCCGGCCCCTGCCCACGCCCGCCCTGCCGCCGCACGGCGAGGTACGCCTGGCGACGGCTCGCCGCCGCGGGGAAAGCTCTTCATCCAGACCCACGGCTGCCAGATGAACGAGTACGACTCGGCGAAGATGGCCGACGTACTGGCCGCCAGCGACGGCCTGGAGCTGACCGACGACGTCGAGGAGGCCGACGTGGTGCTGGTCAACACCTGCTCGATCCGCGAGAAGGCGCAGGAGAAGGTGTTCAGCCAGCTCGGCCGCTGGCGCCTGCTCAAGGAAAGCCGGCGCAAGGCCGACGGGCGCGAGGTGATCATCGGCGTCGGCGGCTGCGTGGCGTCGCAGGAGGGCGAGGCGATCATCCGGCGCGCACCCTACGTCGACCTGGTGTTCGGGCCGCAGACCCTGCACCGGCTGCCGGAACTGATCCGCGCGCGACGCGAACAGGCGCGCCCGCAGGTCGACATCAGCTTCCCCGAGATCGAGAAGTTCGACCGGCTGCCCGAGCCGCGCGCCGAAGGCCCGAGCGCGTTCGTCTCGATCATGGAAGGCTGCAGCAAGTACTGCAGCTTCTGCGTGGTGCCGTACACGCGCGGCACCGAGATCAGCCGCCCGTTCGAGGACGTGCTGGTGGAGGTGGTGCGCCTGGCCGCACAGGGCGTGCGCGAGGTCAACCTGCTCGGCCAGAACGTCAATGCCTATCGCGGCGCGATGGAAGGCGCCGACGAACCGGCCGACCTCGGCCTGCTGATCCGCACCCTCGCCGGGATCGACGGCATCGACCGCATCCGCTTCACCACCTCCCACCCGCTGGAGTTCTCCGACTCGCTGGTCGAGGCCTATCGCGACGTGCCGCAGCTGGCGAACTACCTGCACCTGCCGGTGCAATCGGGCAGCGACCGTATCCTCTCGGCGATGAAGCGCGGCTACACGGCGCTGGAGTTCAAGCAGAAGATCCGCAAGCTGCGCAACGTGCGTCCGGACATCTCGATCAGTTCGGATTTCATCGTCGGCTTCCCCGGCGAGACCGATGCCGATTTCGACAGGACGATGAAGCTGATCGAGGAGGTCGGCTTCGACCAGAGCTTCAGCTTCATCTATTCCAGGCGCCCGGGCACGCCGGCTGCCGACCTGCCCGACGACGTCCCGGACGAGGTCAAGCACGCCCGCCTGTCGCGCCTGCAGGCGACCATCAATGCCAATGCCGCGCGGATTTCGCAGGCGATGGTCGGCAGCGTGCAGCGCATCCTGGTCGAAGGTCCGTCGCGCAAGGACCCGAACGAGCTGACCGGCAAGACCGAGAACATGCGCTCGGTGAATTTCCCGGCGCCGGCACGGCTGATCGGCCACTTCGTCGACGTCGTCGTCACCGACGCCATGAGCAATTCGCTGCGCGGTCGGGTGGTCGCATGAGGCGGCTGCTCGCGGCGATGGTGCTGGCCGCGGCCGCATCGCTGCCCACGACCGCAGCCGCGGAGGCACCCTGGCGCGACGCGGTGCGCGCATGGGCGAGCGAGCACGCGCAGCACAGCGCCTGGGGCGTCGAGCACGCCGAGCGCAACTATCGGCTGTCCCTCCAGCTTGCCGCGGCGGAGGGACTCGATGTCGATGCCGACGTCCTGTTCGCGGCGGCGTACCTGCACGATGTCGGCGCGATCGAACCGTTCCGGCAGGACGGCGTCGACCATGCGCGACGCTCCGTGGATCTGCTGCCGACGGTGCTCCTGCCCACCGGGTTCCCGGAAGCGAAGCTGGCGGACGTCGAGACAGCCATCCTGGGCCACATGTTCTCCGCCGACCCGGGCGACCTGCCCGAAGCGCGCGTGTTCCACGATGCCGACACGCTCGATTTCCTCGGCGCCATCGGCGCCGCACGCATCCTGTCGCTGGTCGCGCGGCATCCGTGGGCGACGGATATCGACACCGCTGCAGCGACGCTGCGGGGATTCACCGCCCAGTTGCCGGCCACGTTGTCCACCGAGTCCGGACGCGCCATCGGTCGCCAGCGCACGGCCGAACTGGAACGGTTCCTGGACGCCCTTCAGGCGCAACTGCGGATCGATCCGGCACGCTCGACCGATTGAACAACGCAGCGGCTCTGCCCGCCCGGCTCGCAAGTCCGCCGCATGCCGGGGGCGCAACGGTCGATCGGCAGATTGCCTGCGTCGCAGCCCTGGCGACCACGAGCGCCCCTGCTCCGGCCCGCGACCCGGCACCGCCCCCTATCCGCCGGGCGGCCCACCCTCGGTAGGCTCGACGCCCGGCCGCTGCCCGTCGCGGCGCCAGAGGGTCCGTCCCTGGGCGCCTTCGAGCACCCACCAGCGCCCGTCCCCGGACACCGCGACCGCGCCCGTGACGCCGGCGCCGGCGGGCAACTGCATGCCGGGCAGGCGCGACTCGAGTTCCGTGGCCGGCAGGCGGACCGGGCGCAGGGTCGCGCGGCCGAGCGGCGCGCCGGGGTCGGCTTCCGATCCGGTGATGCCGTCGGGCAGGGGGTCGATCCGCTCGTCCACGACCTGGCAGCGCGCGTCGAGCCACGCCTGCCGGCGCAGCATGCCGATCCCGTCCGAGTACGTGTAGCCGGCGACCACCACGCCGGCGCCATCGACGGCGAGCAGACGATCGGGCTCGACGCCTTCCGCGCGGCAGGCGAGTGCGCCGTCGCGCCAGAGCTGCAGGCCGTCCGCGATCACCCAGAGCGCGCCGTCCGGCGCGATCGCCAGGTCTCCGACCGCGCTGCCGACCTCGATGCGGCGCAGCTCGACACCCTGCTCGAGATCGAGCATGCGCAGCGTGGCGCCGGCCGCCCAGGCCAGCTGCGGACGCGCAGGATCGAACGCCACCGCCCCTGCACCCTGCAGTGGACGCGGGTCGACGAGAGCCGGCTTCGGCTGCGCGGCGGCACCACCACCATCGACGTTTCCGGAGCGCGCGGCGCCTTCCCTGCCCGCCGGGTCGGCGACGCCGCAAGCCGCCAGCGCCAGTGCCGCGCACAACCCCAGCGCGCGCGGCCACGCCACGCGTCTCGGTCCCCGCGCCACATGGCGAAGGCCGTCCGGTCCCCGCTTGTCGCAATGCTGCCGCACTTCCACTGCTTCGTTTCCTGATTCATGGCACACACGAGCGCCGGCCTCACGAATGAGCGCCGGCGCGATGCGACAGGTATAGCGCCTCGCGCGCCCGCGCACAGCTGGGGTCGGCCCCAGTGGCGGGCACCCGCACTTTGCGTCCGGCCCGCGACTCAGTCCAGCCGCTTGCGGAACCGCATGATCGCCGCAGTCATCGTCACCGCGGTGAACGCCAGCAACGCCAGCACGCCGGGCCACAATTCCACCAGGTTCGCGCCGCGCAGCATGATCCCGCGCACCAGGCGCAGGAAATGCGTCATCGGCAGGAGCTCCGCGCCCCACTGCACCACGTCGGGCATGCCGGCGAAGGGGAACATGAAGCCGGAGATCAGGATCGAGGGCAGGAACACGAACATCGTGATCTGGATCGCCTGGAACTGGGTGCGCGCGCGGGTGGAGATCAGCAGGCCCATCGCCAGGTTGGCCAGGATCAGCAGCAGCGCGGCGACGTAGACGTCGAGCAGGCTGCCGCGCAGGGGCACGTCGAACATCCAGATGCCGAGCGCCAGGATCAGCGTGGTCTGGATCAGTCCGATGATCGCGTACGGCAGCACCTTGCCGATCATCAGCTCGGCGCGGCTGAGCGGCGTGGCGATCAGGAGCTCCATGTTGCCGCGCTCGCGTTCGCGCACCACCGCCATGGCGGTGAACATGGTCATGGTCATGGTCAGGATGATGCCGATCAGCCCGGGCACGATGCTGACCGCGGAGCGGCGCTCGGGGTTGTAGAAGGCCACGACCTCGATCCGCGGCGCGGCCCGCGTCGCCCGGCTTCCAAGCGGCAGCTGGGCGAGCTGGTTCGCGGCCGCCTGGACCACCGTGTCGGTGCCGTCGACCATCACCTGTACCGCCGGCCTGCCGTCGGCGAGGCGACGCTCGAAGTCGGGCGGCAGCACGATCCCGACGCTGATCCGGCCGCGCCGCAGCTGCTCCATCGCCTGCTGCGGGCTGTCGGCGACGCCGGTGATCTCGATGATGCCGGTGGCGCGCATGTCCATCACCGTCGCGCGCGAGGCGGCGGTGTTGGCCTGGTCGACCACAATCGCGTCGAGGTTGCGCGGGTTGAAGTTGATCGCGTAGCCGAACAGCAGCAGGTCGATCACCGGGATCGCCACGATCATCGCCAGGCTGATGCGGTCGCGGCGGATCTGCCGCAGCTCCTTCACCACCACGGCCCAGAGGCGTTGCAACGGCTTCATGCGGGAGCGCCTTCTTCTTCGGCGCGCCCGCGGGTCGCGGCGACGAACACGTCCTCGAGGTTGGCCTCGACCGGCAGCACGTCCGCATCGAGCGCGGCCTCGTGCAGGGCGCCGGACACCGCATCGGCGCTGTCCTCGCCCGGGGCCGACAGTACCCGCAGGCTGTTGCCGATCTGGGCCACGCTGAGCACGCCGGGCAGCCGCGCCAGCACGCGCTGCGCCCGTCGCGGCTGCGCCGCCCGCACCTCGACGGCGCGCCCGCGCAGGGCCTGCGCCAGTTCACCGGGCGTGCCATCGGCGACCAGCGCGCCGCGATCGAGGATGGCGATGCGGTGGCAGCGCTCGGCCTCGTCCATGTAGTGGGTGGACACCAGCAACGTGGTGCCCGCGTCGGCCAGCTCGAACAGCTTCTCCCAGAAGTCGCGGCGCGACTCGGGATCGACCGCACTGGTCGGCTCGTCGAGGAACAGCAGTTCGGGCTCGTGGATCACCGCGCCCGCCAGCGCCAGGCGCTGCTTCTGCCCGCCGCTCAGCGTCCCGGCGAGCTGTCGTTGGCGATCGCCGAAGTGGTAGAGCTCGACCAGCTGGTCGACGCGCGTGCGCGCCTGGCTGCGCGGCAGCCCGTAGACGGCGGCGAGGAATTCCAGGTTCTCGCGCACCGTCAGGTCCTCGAACAGCGAGAACTTCTGGGTCATGTAGCCGATGCGCAGGCGCAGCGCATCGGCCTGCTCGGGGATGCGCAGGCCGAGCACCTCGATCTCGCCTTCGCTGGGCGTGAGCAGGCCGCAGAGCATGCGGATCGTGGTCGACTTGCCCGAACCGTTCGGGCCGAGGAAGCCGTACACATGCGCCTGCGGCACGGTGAGGTCGACATGGTCGACCGCGGTCAGCGCGCCGAAGCGCTTGACCAGGCCGCGTGCCTGGATGGCGGTGGTGTCGGCGGCGGCCTCCATCAGCGCGCTCCGCCGGCCGGGGCGGCGTCATAGGCGAGGCCACGGTCACGAACATGCACACCCGGGAACCAGCCCCGGCACGCGCGCGTCATCCGTCCGGGCGCAGCGCATGCCCGCGCCCGGGGGACGCGTCCGGCATGCACGACGCCCGCATTCGCCGCGAACCGGAGTGCAGGGCCATGGCTCATGGCCCGAACTCGACCCGGAGCGGCAGCCCGGCGGGCAGATCGCCTGCGTTCTCGAGTTCCACTTCCGCCAGGTAACTCAGCCGCGCCGCGTCCTTGCCGGTGAGCGCGTAGTACGGGGTGAAGGTCGGCTCGCTGCGGATCATGCGCACGCGACCGCCGTACCGGCGCTCGCCCTCGGCGCCGACCAGCACCGTGGCCGCATCGCCGACGTCGATGCCGGCACGCAGAGGCTCGGGCACGTAGACGCGCGCATACGGCGCCTCGCCGACCAGCATCACCGCCAGCGGCGCGCCGATGGGCGCCTCGTCGCCGAGCCGGTAGGGCAGGCTGTCGATGCGGCCGGCGCGCGGTGCGACCACGTCGAGGCGGCCGGTGGTGGCCGACTGCGCACGCAGCTGCCCTTGCGCGGCGGCGAGCGCGGCCTCGGCCTGCGCCACCTGCTCCGGGCGCACGCCGTTGTCGAGTTCGGCCAGCGCCGCGCGCGCCGCCGCCACCTGGGCATCGGCATTGCCGGCGGCGGCGCCCGCGCGATCGACTTCCGCTGCGGCCACCAGCTGGCGCGCGCCGAGCGGCTGCAGGCGCGCGTAGTAGGCCCGCGCATCGCGGGCCTGCGCCTGCGCTGCGTCGAGGTTGGCGCGTGCGCGGGCGACGACTTCGCTGCGCGCGCCGTTGCGCAACTCCGCCAGGGCCTCGCGATGCCGGGCGACCTCCGCCTCTGTCGCGGCGAGCTGGGCGTCGCCTCGCGTACGTTCGAGGGTGAGGATCCGCGCCCCGGCCTCGACCCGTTCGCCCTCGCGCACGGCGATGTCGACGATGCGCTCGGCGGCGGGGGCCGGCAACGCGATGCGGTCGTACTCCAGGGTGCCCAGCGCGGCCGCGGGATCTTCGCCGCAGCCGGCCAGCCACAGCAGGCCGGCGAGCGCAACGGCGACGCGCATTCGAGGGATTGCGGGCGTACGGGTCATGCGGGCAGCTCCAGGCCGCGCTCGATCAGGGCGAGCGCGTGGTCGCGGATGTCGTCGATGCCGAGCTCGTCGCTGGCGAAGATCTGCCGCCAGATGGGCGTGCCGGCCGCGGGGAACAGGGTCAGCCCGACCAGCGAGACCATCAGCAGCCGCGGGTCCAGTCCGGGGTTGAGCCGGCCGGCCGCCTGCTCCTCGGCGAAGCGCGCGGCCAGCACCGTCGCGATCTGCGGCGCCAGCCGCGTGACCAGCAGGTCGCGCAGGTCGCCCCCTTCGCTCACCACTTCGCGGATCCACAGCGGCGGCAGCCAGGGGTGGCGGCGGATCATCCCGCAGATGCCGTCGACGAAGGCGACGATGACTTCGCGCAAGGGCGCGTCGGGCATGCCCAGCAGGGTGTCGCGGATCCCGGTGAACACCGGCATCAGCCGCTCGCCGATCACCGCCTCGCGCAGGCCGGCGGCATCGCCGAAGTAGTAGTGCAGCAGCGCGGGGGTGATGCCGGCTTCGCGGGCGATGTCGCGCAGCGAGGTCGCGGCGATGCCACGCCGCACATAGCAGGCGAGCGCCGCGTCCAGCGCCAGCGCGCGGCGGTCGCCATCGCCGGTGGGCCGGCCCGGCTGGCGCTGGGGGGGCCTGCGCCCCGGCCCCGCCCCGCGATCCTGTGGCTTGTCGATCATGGACCGCATATTAATTGATCAATCAATTAATGTCGGAACGAAGGGTGAACGAAGTGGCTCGCCGTCGCCTCTGGCCCGGCGCCGGCGTGCGCTACCCTGCTCGCCCTATGCCGCCCCTCCCCCACCGCGACTTCACCCTCGACCCGCCCGATACCGAGCGGCTGGCCAACCTCGCCGGTCCGTTCGACGGGCACCTGCGCCAGGTCGAACTGCGCCTGGGCATCGAGATCGCCAACCGCGGCAACGTGTTCCGCCTCAGCGGCCGCGACGAGAAGGTGCTGGCCCAGGCCGAGGCGCTGCTGCGCGCGCTGTACGAGGAGTCGGCGACCGAGACCTTCGACAGCAACGCCATCAACCTGCGCCTGAACCAGGCCAACCTCGAGCGGGTCGACGATATCGTCCCGCAGGACGTGGCGATCCGGGTCAAGCGCGGCACTATCCGCGGTCGTGGCGCGAACCAGGCGAAGTACCTGCACGCCATCGCCACCCACGACATCAACTTCGGCATCGGTCCCGCCGGCACCGGCAAGACCTTCCTCGCCGTCGCCATGGCGGTCGAGGCGCTCAACGAATCGCGGGTGCAGCGCCTGATCCTGGTGCGACCGGCGGTGGAAGCGGGCGAGAAACTCGGCTTCCTGCCCGGCGACCTGACCCAGAAGGTCGATCCCTACCTGCGCCCGCTGTACGACGCGCTGTACGAGATGCTCGGCGTGGAGAAGGTGGTCAAGCTGCTGGAGCGCAACGTGATCGAGATCGCGCCGCTCGCGTACATGCGCGGGCGCACGCTCAACGACGCCTTCGTGATCCTGGACGAGGCGCAGAACACCACCATCGAGCAGATGAAGATGTTCCTGACCCGGCTCGGCTTCGGCAGCACCGCCGTGGTCACCGGCGACATGACCCAGATCGACCTGCCCAAGCACGTGAAGTCGGGCCTGAAGGACGCGATCGAGGTGCTGCGCGACGTCGACGGCGTGCACTTCACCTTCTTCGAGGCCCGCGACGTGGTCCGCCATCCGCTGGTGGCGCGCATCGTCAACGCCTACGAGCGTCGCGACGCGATCGATGCGCAGACCGGGCCGGCGTAGACTGGCGCGACCGCCCTTCCCCGAGGCAACGCCGTGGCGCAGCCGGGCAAGCCCGCTTCCCTGATCCTGCAGGTCCTGCTCGTCCTGCTGCTGCCGGTGTCGCCACGGGCCGCCGCGCAGGATGCGGCGCCGCGGGAGCAGGAGCAGGCACGCCCCTACGTCGAGACCAGCTACCTGATCGCGCCACGCAGGGTCGGGGATTTCGTGCTGCAGGACGCCAGCTACGACGAGGGCCGGAAATACTCCGGCGCGGGCTTCCGCTATGCCGTCGAGGGACACCAGGAAACCCGCATCGACGTCTATGTCTACCCTGCGGGCCGCATGCCGCGGGCCTCGGCGCTGACCGGCGGCATGGCCGGGTTCCGCGCCGATCTCGCGCGCGCCGTCGATGCCGGCACCTATGCCGACCTGGTGCTGGAGGACGAACAGGAGTTCGCGCTGGTCGAGGACTCGACGGTCGCCGCAGCGGACACGCCCGGGGACGGGGACAGTCTCGAAGCGATCCTGGCCATCGTCGCGTCCGGCAACCGGCCTTCCGGGCGCAAGCTCCCGATGACCATGACGCTGCAGCCGCACGGCTGGCCCATGCAGTCGGTCGGCTATCTGTTCTACCGGCAGCTGTACTACTTCAAGCTCCGCGCGTCGGCCGCGCAGGAACGCATCGCTTCGGCGGACTTCGACGCCCTCGTCGATCGCGCCGCGCGGACGCTCGTCCCCGCGATCGAGGTCGCCAACGTGGGGGCGTGCGCCAGGTCCGTGATCCATGTGACCGCGGAGGCCCCGGCGGAAGAGGTGGCGCGGGAAATGGTGATGCAGGGGACCGAACACCAGGGCTACAACTGCCATGAAACGGCCGAAGCGGCGGACATCGGTCGAAAGTCGGCCGACGCCGAAGTGGTCGAGATCGCCTACCGGGCCGAGGAGTGGAACGCGCCATGACCCGCGGCCCCATCCGCCTCGACGTCGCCGTCGGCTACGCCATCCCGCGCAAGGGCCTGCCTTCGGCGGTGTCGTTCCGCAAATGGACGGCGGCGGCGCTCGCCGGCCGTATCCGCGAAGCCGACCTGGCGATCCGCGTCGTCGGCACGAAGGAAGCCCGCGCGCTCAACCGCCACTACCGCGGCCGGGACTATGCGACCAACGTGCTCAGCTTTCCGGCCGAACTCCCCGAGGGCCTGCCACCGGGCGTGCGCATGCCCCTGCTCGGCGACCTGGTGATCTGTGCGCCGGTGGTGGCGCGCGAGGCCCGCGAACAGAAGAAGCCGCTCGCGGCCCACTACGCGCACCTCACCGTGCACGGCGTCCTGCACCTGCTGGGCTGGGATCACAGCGACGACCGCGAAGCCGACGCGATGGAGCAGCTCGAACGCGAGATCCTCGCCGGCCTGGGCATCGACGACCCGTATCTGCCGATGCCGGACTAGAGGCGCGCATCACAGGCAATCGATCAGGCCATCCATCATCGTGCGCTGCGTGCCGGGAAGGGGCGCATACAACGGTTCCTCCTGGTCGCCGAGCGCGGCGAGCAGCTGTTCGATGGTGGTGCCCGCCGGCAAGGGCGTACGGCACTGCCAGAAGGCGCGCTCGACCCCGATCCTGCCGTTGGTCGGGGCGATCTCCTCGTGGCTGGCCGCGAAGGTCCAGCTGCACATGCCGATCCGGCCGCTGGCCCGGTGCACCGAGCACAGGTAGCGCAGCGACTGGATGTTGCTGTACTCGCCCTCGCAGAAGGTATCGCCGCAGATCTCGTCGAACCCGCGGCGCAGGCCCCGGGTGAGATTGAACCAGGCCTCGTACTGCGCGTCGGTCTGCAGGTAGCCGGTGATGTCGATGTAATCGGGACCTTGCTGCGCGCGCGCGACCGTGGCCGGCAGCAGGGTGATGAGCGCACTCAGGGTCAGAACCTGGATGCATCGCATGGAACGTCCTCCTTGACGTGGTGGATGGAGTTGTCGCCGGCACAGGATCGGCGGGGGCGCACACCCGGCCTATCGGGCGACATCCCGGGCAGCCGTCGGAAAACTCCCCGTCCCCGGGCGTCACCAGCGCCATCGGGTCCGCCGTGCCGCGCGCGTTCGCGCTCCCATCCACGCAACCTGCGACTTGCAGCGCACGCCAACGCGAGGCAGCGGGCGACGGGACGCGGGGAACCCGGGCGCGCGGCGGCCTTCCCGGCCGCACCGCGAACCGCCCCCCCCGAGCGCCTCCCCGCTGCCACGAGACGGATCGGCCCGGCAGGGTTCGCCAGCGACGTTTCGATCCGATCCCAGGCGCCCGAAGGGCTGCGTGTAAAGGACCGCGTCGGCGCCAGCGCGTCCCGCGGCGCGAGGGTTTTCCCCAGATTGCCGCTGCCGCCGGCGCCGGCTAGTGTCGTCGCATCCTTGCAGGGATGGCCTTGGCCATGGGCGTGTTCGACAGTATCGGGAACGGACTTTCGCAGGTCGGCGGCGTATTCAAGGGCGCAGGCGAAACGCTGTGGGAAACCGGCAAGGGCGTGGTCGACCTCGGCGTCGGCGTGGCCCGGACCGGCTACGACCTCAGCGGCGCCGGCCTGATCACCGATGCCTACGAGGGCCTGACCGGGCAGGACGCACCGGACTGGCTGCCGTCCGCGCAGCGCGGCGGCGAGCGTCTGGAAGGCGCCTTCGAGACCGCCGCCACCATCGCCCGCAACCCCGGGCTGCTGGTCGACGCAGTGGTCGATCCCATCGTCGACGACTGGAACAACGGCAACTACGGCGAGGCCATCGGTCGCGGGCTGACCGAGGCGGTGCTGGTGGTGGTGGGCACCAAGGGCGTGGACAAGGCCGCCAGGGGCGGACGGGTGGCCGATACCGCCAGCGACATCGCCGACGCCGCGCGTACCGGTACCCGCATCGACAACGCCGTCCCCCTGACGCGCACCCAGATCGACGACATCAGCGCCCTGCCCAAGGGCCACCGGCCGGACCCGGCCGAGTACCTGCCGACACGGTACATCTCCGACCACCTCGCCCTGTTCGAGGGCGGCGCCACCCGATTCCAGCTCAAGTCCGGCCTCGACAAGTACGGCCCGGGCCAGGTCGACGGCACCTCGTTCGTGATGACCCGCTCGCAGGCCGACGAACTGCTCGCCGCCACCAACGGCGATCCGCGCGCCCTGGAGCGCGCGCTGGGACTGCCCGAGGGCCAGCTCGACGGCAACACGCTGATGCGCGTGGACTTCGACAATCCCGCCGAACTCGACCTGCGCCTGCCGTCGGGCAATGAGGCCGGCGCCAACGACAAGTGGATTCCCGGCGGCAGGCTGCCGGACGGCTCGGCCGAGGCCGTGATTGACGTTGCCAGCATCCCGCCAGCAAGATATTCGGCGACTCCGGTCGACCCCTGACCTCCGCGCGCGGAACCGCCCCGAAGTGAAATTCACCGATCTGTTCGTGAGCCGCGAGCTGCGTTTTTCCCTCGGCATCGAAGAACAATCCGGGCGCTACTACCTCTCGATCCCCGTGGCCAACCGCATGGCCGACTACGAGGAGTACTACGAGATCGACCGCGCCGCGCTGGAGCGCTACCGGGTCGATCCGGCCGCTGCGGAGGGGTTCCTGCAGCGCTGCCGCAACCGCGAGGCGGACGAGCTGCTGATCCTCAAGCCAGGCAGCGACCGCGGCGTGCCGGCCTGAGCGCCGAACCCCACCGACGCGCGTGACGGGCACCTTTCACGCCGCCGCGGTAGACTTCACCGGCCGCCCCTGGCGGCACCTCTTGAATCAAGCACCCGAAAGCAATGTCCGAGGACGACAGTAGTACCGGCACCGCCGAAACCGCGGAACGGCGGCGCAGTTGGCTGGAACGGCTCAGTTCCGCGATTTCCGGCGAGCCCAGCACCCGCGACGACCTGGTCGAACTGCTGCGCGATACCCATTCCGACGGCCTGATCGAGGCCGACACCCTGCGGATGATGGAGGGCGCGCTGGCCGTGTCCGACATGACCGTGGGCGACGTGATGGTGTCGCGTTCGCAGATGGTCGCCCTTCCCGCCGATGCCAGGTTCCTGGACCTGATGAAGCAGGTGGTCGAATCCGGCCATTCGCGCTTCCCGGTGCACGGCGAGGACAAGGACGAGATTCTCGGCATCCTGCTGGCCAAGGACCTGCTGCGCGGCGTGGTGGCCGACAACGGGCCGGGCACGATCCACGAACTGCTGCGCCCGGCGGTGCTGATCCCCGAGTCGAAGAAGCTCAACCTGCTGCTGCGCGAATTCCGCCAGTCGCGCAACCACATGGCGATCGTGATCGACGAGTACGGCGGCGTCGCCGGGCTGGTGACGATCGAGGACGTGCTGGAGGAAATCGTCGGCGAGATCGACGACGAGCACGACGACGCCGAGGACCCGAACGCGCTGATCGCGGCGCAGGCCGATGGCCAGTACGTGGTCGATGCGCTGACCCCGATCGCCGATTTCAACGAGCGTTTCAGCGCGGATTTCGACGACGACGAGTACGACACCATCGGCGGCCTGGTCACCGCGGCGATCGGTCACCTGCCCGAAGCCGGCGAGGAGCTCACGCTGGGCCGCTTCGCGTTCCGCGTGACCCGCGCCGACGCGCGCCGGCTGCATGCCCTGCACGTCAGCGTGCATGCCGATCATTCCGCCGAATAGCGGGCCCGTCCCCGCTGCGGCGGACGGGCCCGGGCGGACACGCGAAGCACGGCTCGCCGATCGCTGGCTGGCGCTCCCGGACGTCCGGCCCGGCATCGCGAACCCGTCGACCGGATCGCACGCGGGCCCGCCCCTGTTCGCCTGCCGGCCCCGGCGCCCGGTGCGGATGCTGATGCTGCTCCTGTGGCTGCTGGCCTTTCCGGCCGCGGCGCAGGTCCGCATCGGCGTCGCCACGATGCTGCCCGGCGAGATCTTCTTCGAGCGTTTCGGCCACAACGCGATCGTGATCGACGATCCGGCGACCGGCGGGCCGGTCTCGTACAACTTCGGCTTCTTCGACCTGGACGAGCCGGATTTCACCGGCCGCTTCGTGCGCGGAGACATGCGCTACCGGCTGGTCGCGCTGCCGCTGTCGCAGGACCTGGCCTACTACCGCGAGGTCGGGCGCGGCGTCTCTGTGCAATGGCTCGACCTGGATCAGGACGAAGCTGCGCGCCTGGCCGCGGCGCTCGCGGACAACGCGCGCCCCGAAAACGCGGTCTACCGCTACGACTACTTCACCGACAACTGTTCCACGCGCGTGCGCGACGCGCTCGACGGTGCGCTCGGCGGCCTGCTCCGGCAGCAGCTGGCCGGACGCTCGCGCGGCAACACCTTCCGCGGCGACGCGGTGCGGCTGGCCTCGCCCGCGCCGTGGCTGTGGCTGGGCTTCGACCTGGGCCTCGGTCCCGCGGCCGACAGGCCCAACGCGCTGTGGGACGACGCCTTCGTGCCGATGCGCCTGGCCGATGCGCTGGCCGGCATCCGCCGAGCGGACGGCCGCCCGCTGGTCGCCGCGACCGAAGAACTGCTGCCGCACCGGCTGCCGCCGGAACCGCCCGAGGCGCCGCGGCCGTGGTGGCCTTGGCTGCTCGCCGGCCTCGCGATCGCCGCGGGCTCGCGCCTGCTCGGCCAGCGCCGCCCTGCCGCGCTGGCGGCGCTGGCGCTGCCGTTCTGGACGCTGGCCGGCATCCTCGGCCCGACGATGCTGTTCCTCTGGGGCTTCACCGAACACCGCTTCGCCTGGGCGAACCAGAACCTGCTGCTGCTGTCGCCGCTGTGCCTGCTGTTGTGGCCGGGGGGGTGGCGGATCGCGCGCGCGCGCGCGCCGGGCAGGCTGTTCCGCGCGATCGCGTGGCTGGTCGCCGCCGGCGCCGTACTCGCGCTGTTCCTGCACTGGCTGCCCGTGCTGCCGCAGCGCAACGCGCACTGGATCGCGCTGCTGCTGCCGATCCATGTCGCCCTGGCGTGGGCGCTCGCGGGCAGCCCGTCGCGGACTGCGTAACTCGCGAATACCGTCCTCCCACACCGCCGCAACTGCATACGTATGCACGCCTCGGGCGCGCGGGCGCCGTGACATCATCGGTCCGATTCCGCGAGAGGGACCCGCCCGATGCAGATCCGCCACGCAGCCATCGCCGCCATGCTTCTGTGCGCCGCGGCATCACCCGGTTGGACGGCCCCGCCATCGCCGAAGGCGCAGGCTTGCTCGCCCGGCAACGTGCTGTGCGTCGAGCTGACCACCGACAACGACGGTCGGCCGAGCTACGCGGTGCATCGCGTGGGCCGTGAGGTCATCGCGCCTTCGCGCCTGGGCGTGCTGTTCACCGATGTGCCGAAGTTCGAGCGCAACCTCGAGATCGCTGAACTGGCACAGGATCGATTCGACCAGACCTGGGAACAACCCTGGGGCGAGCGCCGCGAGATCCGCAACCACTACAACCAGCTCACGGTGACCCTGCGCGAGAGGACGGGCCGCAAGCGCGACTTCGATGTGGTGTTCCGCCTCTACGACGACGGCATCGGCTTCCGCTACGTGTTCCGCAACCAGCCCGGGCTGGAGGAGCTGAACATCGCCGAGGAACTGACCGAGTTCGCGCTCGCCAAGGACGCCACCGCGTGGTGGATCCCGGCCTTCGAGTGGAACCGCGAGGAATACCTGTACCACACCACGCCGCTGCAGCAGGTCGGCGACGCGCAGACGCCGATCACGCTGCGCACCGGCGACGGCCTGCACGTGTCGATCCACGAGGCGGCGCTGGTCGACTACTCGGGCATGAACCTCACCCGCGTCGAAGGGCGAAGGCTCAAGGCGGCGCTCACCCCGGGCAGCGGCACGGCGGCGAAGGTGTCGGTGGCCACGCCCTTCAGCACGCCGTGGCGCACGCTGCAGGTCGCGACGCGCGCCGGCGACCTGGTCGAGTCCTCGCTGATCCTCAACCTCAACGAACCCAACAAGCTCGGCGACGTGTCCTGGGTCAAGCCGATGAAGTACGTCGGCGTGTGGTGGGAACTACACATGGACCTCAAGACCTGGGGTACCGGTGCGCGCCACGGCGCCACCGACGCCAACGTGCGCCGGCACATCGACTTCGCCGCCGAGCATGG
Organism: Luteimonas saliphila; assembly: GCF_016774335.1. GTDB lineage: Bacteria > Pseudomonadota > Gammaproteobacteria > Xanthomonadales > Xanthomonadaceae > Luteimonas > Luteimonas saliphila. Next base: position 60,094 of record NZ_JAETWA010000024.1, read on the forward strand.
CTTCGGCGGGGTGCTGGTGGAAGGCTGGAACCGCGGCTGGGACGGCGACTGGTTCGGCAACGGCGAAGAGTTCAGCTTCACCGAGTCGGCCGGCGATTTCGACCTCGCGGCGCTGAGCGAGTACGCGCGAAGCAAGGGCGTGGTGCTGATCGGCCACCACGAGACCTCGGCCCATGCCGCGCACTACGAATCGCAGCTCGACGCCGCGTTCGACCTGTATCGGCGCGTCGGCGTGCCGGCGGTCAAGACCGGCTATGTCGCCGACGCCGGGCAGGCCAAGGTGCGCGATGCGGGCGGGAATATCGCCTACGCCTGGCACGAGGGGCAGGCCATGGCCAACCACCACCTCAAGGTGGTGACGGAAGCGGCGAAGCGCCGGATCTCGGTCAATCCGCACGAACCGGTGAAGGATACCGGGCTGCGGCGCACGTATCCGAACTGGGTCACCCGCGAGGGCGCGCGCGGCATGGAGTTCAGCGCCTGGGGCCAGCCCGGCAATCCGCCCGAGCACGAGGCCAACCTGGTGTTCACGCGCCTGCTGGCCGGACCGATGGACTACACGCCCGGCATCTTCGGCATGCGCACGCGTTCGTCCGGCGGCATCGAGACCACCTGGGCCAAGCAGCTGGCGCTGTACGTGATGATCCACAGCCCGCTGCAGATGGCGGCCGACCTGCTGGACAACTACGAAAAGAACCCGGGCCCGTTCCAGTTCATCAAGGACGTGCCGGTGGACTGGGAGACCACCCGCGTGCTCAACGGCGAGATCGGCGACTACGTCACCATCGCACGCCGCGAACGCGGTGGCGACGACTGGTACCTGGGTTCGCTCACCGACGAGCATGCGCGCAGTTTCGAGGTGACGCTGTCGTTCCTCGACCCAGGTCGCCGCTACACCGCCCAGGTCTACCGCGACGGCGACGACGCGGACTACCGCGGCAACCGCGAGGACATCGTGATCGAGCAGCGCGAGGTGACGCACGCCGACACGCTGATCCTGCGGCTCGCACCGGGGGGCGGCCAGGCGATCCGCTTCGTCGCGCACTGACGCAGGTGGGCGGCGACGCTTCCCGCCGACGCTCCCCTCCGATCGCCCCTCGCGTCCGACCGGCGGCCGCGCATCTGCTCGCGCCGGCTTGCCCGCGCCGGCCCGCTCGCGCAGGATGCGTCCCATGAGCGAAACGCCCGACCCCGCGTCGAATCCGCCTTGCGTCGTCAACTGCGCGGTGTACGCCCGCGACGGCGTCCGCCGCGACATCGCGCTCGACGCGATCAGCGACGTGCTCGCCCAGGACGACGGCAGCTTCGTCTGGATCGGGCTGTACGAGCCCGACGACGCCAGCCTCGAGAAGCTGCAGGAGGAGTTCGACCTGCACGAGCTCGCGATCGAGGACGCGCACAACGCGCACCAGCGGCCCAAGGTCGAGGCCTACGGCCAGGCACTGTTCCTGGCGGTGAATACGGCGCAGATGGTCGACGGGCGCATCCTGTTCGGCGAGACCCACCTGTTCGTCGGTCCGAACTACCTGATCACGGTCCGGCACGGCGCTTCGCTTTCCTACGCGCACGCCCGCGCACGCGTCGAGCGCGAGCCGGCCCTGCTCGCACTGGGTCCCTCGTACGCGCTGTACGCGGTGCTCGACTTCATCGTCGACAACTACCTGCCCATCGCCGACCAGTTCAAGGCCACGCTGCGCGCGCTCGAGCGCGACATCTTCTCCGACGCGTATCGGCGCAGCACCCTGGTGCGGCTCTACGATCTCAAGCGCGAACTGACCGAGATGCGGATGTCGGTGGCGCCGCTGATCGACGTGCTGTCGCAGCTGGTGCGTTCGCCCTCGCCGCAGATCCCGGAGGAAACGCGCTTCTACTTCCGCGACGTGCACGACCACGTGATCCGGGTCAACGACACGGTCGACGCACTGCGCGACCTGCTGGGCACGGCGATGGCGGTCAACCAGTCCCTGGTGACGCTGGCCCAGGGCGAGACGGTCAAGAAACTCGGCGCCTGGGCCGCACTGCTGGCGGCACCGACCCTGATCACCAGCTGGTACGGGATGAACTTCCATGCCATGCCCGAACTCGACGAACGCTACGCCTACCCGGTGCTGGTGCTGCTGGTCGGCGTGGTCTGCTTCGGTCTCTACCGCCTGTTCCGACGCATCGGCTGGCTCTAGCCGGTCCGCGCCAGCAGGTCGGCGATCGCGGCCACACCCGTCTCTCCCGCCACGTCCCCCGCCAGCAGCGGAAGCTCCTGCAAAGCGATTCCCGGCAACGCTTCGCGCAGCAAGTGCAGGTGGACCTCCTCCTGCGCCCGCCGTCCGGCGAGGAACGCCCCGGCATCGGCGGGCGAGCGCCGGTTGACCACGAGCGCGCCGACGTGGATCCCCGCGCGTACCAGGCCGGCGTGGAGTTCGATGGTTTCCAGCACCGGCAGGCGCTCTGCCGCCAGCACGATGGCGAACGCGGTGGTGCCCGCATCCGCCAGCACCTCGCGCAGGTCGCCGAACAGGTGGCGGCGCCGGTGCAGCATCGCGCGGATCGCCTGGTCGCGGTCGCCGGGGGTCCGCGCCTCGTCGCCTTCGCCGAGCGCGCGCGCGGCCAGGCCGTCGTCGCCACCCAGGTTGCGCAGCGCGGCGCCGAAGCGTTCGCTGCGGGCCTGGCGTCGCAGCAGGCCGTCGGTCCACGCCGCCATCATGTCCGGCAGCGCCATCAGGCGCGCGGTATGTCCGGACGGCGCGGTATCGAAGACCAGCAGGTCATGGCTGAGCAAGCCCTGCTGCACGATCCCCGCGATGCGCTCGAGCAACGCGGCCTCGTGCATCCCGGGCGCGTCGCGCGACAGCGCCAGGTGCCGGTCGACCTCGCCGGACAGGTGCGGCGGCATCAGTTTTCGCAGGGCGTCCCCGACCTGCGCCAGGTGCGCTTCCACGGTGGCGCCGGGGTCGATCTCGACCGCGTCGAGCCCGGTCGCAAGCGGTCGCGCATCCGCGCCGATGCGGCATTGCCACAGGTGGCCGAGGTTGTGCGCAGGATCGGTGGACACCAGCAGCACCCGCCGGCCGGCGCGGGATTGGGCATACGCCACGGCCGACGCGACCGTGGTCTTGCCCACCCCGCCCTTGCCGCCCAGGAACAGTACGCGGCGCGACGCAGCGAGCGTCAGCAGCATCCGACGTGGTCCAGCGGCGAACGCTCCATGCCCATCCGCCGGTGCCAGTCGTGGAACCGCTCGTACAGCACCGGCATCAGCTCCAGGGTGTAGTAGGCGGCCGGGTTCGGCACCCCCAGCGCCTCCGAGCAGACCAGCAGCATGAACAGGTCGTCCTCGTCGCGCCGGGCACGCGCGAACGTGCGCCGGTACGGCGCGGCGTAGAACTCGCCGAGCGCCGCCGACAGCCGCGCCAGCAGCGAACCGCCGGGTGCATCCTCCGCCATCAGCCGCGCCCGGCGTCCAGCGTTCCGTCGTCGGCGGAACCTGCCTCACGCCCCTTGCGCATCGCCAGGAAGGCCTCGAACGACACCCACAGCGCGGCCACCAGGATCACCAGGTCCATCGCCAGCAGCAGCCAGTTGCGCTGCTCGAGGAACGTTCCCAGTTGCACGATCAGGGCATACACGGACATCACCAGCAGGAACGCCAGCGGCACCAGGGTGAACACCGGGTTGCGGCCCTTGCGGATCAGGATCACCGAGATCACCGCCAGGGTCAGCGCCGCCAGCAACTGGTTGGTGGTGCCGAATAGCGGCCAGATCACCATGCCGCCGGCGCCATCGCCACCGGCGCCGAAGGCCAGCGCCATGCACACCGCCAGTGCGACCACCGTGCCGAGGAGGGTCCCGACCTTGAACCCGGCCAGCTCCGCCGCCTCCTGCACCACGAAGCGCTGCAGGCGCAGTCCGGTGTCCATGGTGGTGGCGGCGAACAGGATCGCCATCGTCGCCAGCAGCGTCGAGCCGAGCTGCTCGGGCATCCCCAGCCCCTCGACCAGCAGCACGTCGCCGCCGTTGACGAACGCGGTCACGCCGCCGGCGCCGAACTGGGCATAGACCGCCTGCCAGTCCACCAGCGTGGCGAAACCGGCCGTGCAGCAGATGATCGCCGCCAGCGACAGCATGCCCTCGCCGACCGCGCCGAAATAGCCCACGAACCGCGCATCGGTCTCCTTGTCGAGCTGCTTGGACGTGGTGCCGGACGCGACCATGCCGTGGAAGCCCGAGATCGCCCCGCAGGCGATGGTCACGAACAGCAGCGGCACGATGCCCGGCGTGCCGTCGGGGACCGCGTCGTTGAACGCCGGGGCGACGATCGTCGGCGAGGCGATCAGCACCGCCGCGTACAGGATGCCGAGCCCCACGAACAACTGCAGGCCATTGATGTAGTCGCGCGGCTGCAACAGTACCCAGACCGGCAGCAGCGAGGCGATGCCCGCGTACAGGAACAGGAGCACGATCCAGGTCGACTTCGCGCTCATGCCGAACACGGAATCCGGCAGTACCAGCGGATAGCTGTTGCCGACCAGGATCAGCGCGTACAGCACGAGCACGCCGCCGATCGAAGGCCACAGCAGACCCACCTTCCAGCGGTAGATCAGCTGGCCGATCACCAGCGCGACCAGGATCGCGCCCCAGACCGGGATCACCGAGGTGGGCGTGGACACCAGCAGGTTGGCGATCACCACCGCGAACGCGGCATTGACCATGAGCAACAGCAGGAAGATCACGACCAGGAACAGGTTGCGCCCGCGTCGGCCGATGTAGCTGCCGCTGAGCATGCCCATCGACTGGCCCTTGTTGCGCACGCTGGCCCAGAGCGCGCCGAAATCGTGCACGCCGGCGAAGAACACCGTGCCCAGCGTCACCCACAGGAACGCCGGCGCCCAGCCCCAGATCACCGCGATCGCCGGACCCACGATCGGCGCCGCGCCGGCCACCGACGTGAAGTGGTGGCCCCAGAGCACGAACCGGTTGGTCGGCACGTAGTCGACGCCGTCGCGCAGGGTATGCGCCGGCGTCGGGTAGTCCGCCTGCAGCCGGTAGATCTTCTCGGCGATGAACTTCGAATAGAACACGTAGCCCAGCGCCATCGCGCCGAGCCCGACCAGCAACAGGATGATGGCATTCACGTGCAGCGGCCTCCCTTGGCGACGGCGATGCCGCCCGGTAGCGCAAGCCGAACCCATACGGCGCCGGTTTGCAAGCCCCGGGCGGTGCAGCCGACTGCGATGCCGGTCCACTGGACTTGCTGCACCGCGAAAAACGTGCCGTGGAGCGCAGGGCAGGTTCCCTCGCGCTATGCAGGCGTAGCACGGCCGGGACACAGGACCCGCAGTCGCGCGAAACCGCTTCGCGAGGCACAGGCGGTCTTGCGGCCCCTCCCGCGGACCTCGGCTGCGCCGGGTCATCCAGGGCCACGGATCTGTGCCTGGCGCTTCCGCGCCCCCCGGTAGCGCCCACCAAGGGCTTGCGAAACCTTCTTTCGCGGGTGTCTTCGGGAATCCCCGGGCGGCCTGGCGGCTTCCGGCGCGAGCTATGGCGATCCGCCCGGGGAGTCGCCCGGAGTCGGGTCCCCGCCGCGTACCGGACGCTCGGATGCAGCGGCCAAGGAGGCGATCGCCGCGAGCACCAGCAGCGGGAAGGCAGCCTGCAGATACTGGTGGTTGAGCGCAGGAAACGAAGACAGGTCCACCAGAGCCAATAGCAGCGCGCGACTGGCCACCAGGCCCCACCCTGTCGCCGCCAGCACCAGCAAGACGCCGAGCCGGCGCTGCCCGAAGGCCCGCAGCAGTGCCCAGGCGAAGGCGAGCAGTCCGGCGCCGGCCAGCCAGGGCAGCCCCCGCTCGTAGGCCAGCCACACCCCACGCTTGACCGTAGCCGACCAGGCGGGCGCCACGGCCTGAGGCGGGATGGCTTCCAGACCATCGAGGTACAACTGCGCGCCACCGAGACTGAACGCACCTGGCGTCGCCTCCACCGCCGACAGCGCGAGCCTGCCCGCGCCGGGCAGTTCGATGTCGCAATCCGGGCCCGGAGGCCTGAACCGGAAGCGGTTGTGGACCGTCGTCGGATCGTCCAGGTGCGCTGCGACATCGGGACTGGGCAGGCGGTCGATCGCGATGATGCGATCGTCGGCGCCGCAACGCCCCCGGATCCACCCCCCATGCGGATCGCGCATCCAGCCGACGGCGCGGTCCCCCAGGGCCTCGGCCTTGTCCGGCACGCGCGGGCCGCCGACGAAACGCCACATGTCCGCGTTGCCGGGATGGTCGAGATGGCTGCGGAACGGTGCCTCCTGCACCCCTTGCCAGGACAGCAGGCCAGCAGCGGTCCGCAGCCGTCCGGGCAGGCTCCGCCACTGCTCTGCGGTGGCCGCCGGCATCAATTGGAGCAGCGGGCGCTTACAGGTCAGTCGGCCGTCCTCACAGGCCCGGCGCACTTCGTCGGCCAGTCCTGCGTAGAACGCGTCGGCCGTCGGTGCGGACGCGTGTGCGCCCACCGAGGCTGCCGCATCGCGCAAGGCCCACAGGAACCAGCCACCGGCGTAGTCGCCACAGGTCTGTCCGTACAGCGTGCAACCAGGGCGGAGCCAGAACCGATCGCCCTCTTCCAGCGCGGGCCGCAGTCGCGCGAACGAAGGGCTGACGGCGTACACGGCCTCGCGCACCCGCTCCGGAACCGGCACGAAGGGCACCACGTCTCCCTCACGTACGCCCTGCAGCGCGCCCAGGGCATCGCTGAATGCCGGGCTCTTGAGTTCGACCGTCGTGAACGCGCCGTACTTGAGGCCGTTGGTCGTGGCCACCAGCGACAGCCAGGCAAGGGTCGCCAGCACCGTCCAGGCGCAGGCGGCAAGCACCGAGCGCCGCTGCGCACGGTCGCGCCAGGCCCAGCCCGCGCCCGCGAGAAGCAACAACGCGACGCCGGGCAGCATCCAGATGCCGTCTTCGCGAGTGGTCCAGAACCAGCCCAGCGTAACTCCGGCTGCGCTGGCCCAGGCCAGACGCGCCCTGGGTGAGCGCGCCACCCAGACCGCCTGCAGCACACACGCCAGCACCAGCAGCGCCTGCGAGGCGGAGAGGTTGTCGCGCAACACCCGCGTCCACGTCATCGCAGCCGGATGCCACTGCATGGCGACGACCAGGAGCAGCGACAACCCAGGCCTGTCACTGACGCGATAGATGGCGTGGCCCAGAAGAAGGCACGCGACCGAGTACAGCAACGCCTGCGAAGTGGCTACCGACAGTCCCAGCCCGTGGTTGACGGCGAGGAACAGCGGGTAACCAGGGCCCTTGATCAGCGTGTGCTGGTCGTAGCCGCCAAGCCAGCTGCCGCTTGCGATCGCCCTGGCCCGCAACCAGAACCAGGCATCGTCGTGCCCTGCGCCTGAGAGGATCGCGATCGGCAGGTTCGACACCAGCCCCACGAACAGCAGCGACGAGGACAGTGCCACCAGCACCGCGATCCATGCGCGCCTGTCGCCCCGCCACGATCCTTCCCGCACGCGCCAGCCTCCGTATGCCCGGGCAAAGCGTAGCGCATGCGCTCGCCCTGCGGCGCCCCCGGGCGCGCGCGGACCCGCCGGTCCTGATTGCTACGACTCCGCGCCCCGGGCCTGGGGCTTGCGCAGCACCAGCAGCAGGTTGCTCGGCCACATGCCCAGCGAGACGCTGTCGACCCGCCAGCCATCGAGTCCCAGCCCGCGGCAGATCGCCTCGAGCTCGCTGCGCCCCAGCAGGTTGAGATTCTCCTCGAGCGCGAGGGCGTGGTGCCCCAGCCGCCGCAGCAGGGCGCGGAAGCGGGGCTTGGGCAACCAGTGCACCAGCGGCAGCACCGTATGGAACTCGATCGGGAACCAGCGGTTCGGAGTTGTGGCGAACACGCCCTTGCGGCAAACGCGATGCAACTCGGAGACGAAGTCCGCCTGCCGGGCCGAGGAGCCCACATGCTCCAGCACCGCGCTCGAATGCACCCAGTCGTAGCTGCCATCGGCAAACGGCAGGTCGCGGCCGTCGGCTTGGACGAAGCGCACGCCCGGATACTGCTGTTCGAGGAAGGAGGCATCGTCGATGCCGCAGGCGGTGATCCGGTGCTTGTGCGGATGCCAGGCCTCCAGGTAGTTGGAGGCCAGCTGGTCGCGATCGCTGGTCACGCCGACATCGAGGATGCTGTCTTCGGCCTGCACCCCTTCGGCCAGGAAGCGCGCGTACATCCTGCGCCGCACATGCGTCGAGATCCGGTCGGTCAGGCTGCCCGCCCGGGCGACGTTGTACTGCGCGTTGACCTGCCTGCCACCGCTCATGGGCGCTTCCCCGGACGGAACACGAGGTACGACAGCGCCAGGTACGACACGACGATCACCACCGAGCCGGAGACGATGAAATTGACCTCGTCGGCGAGTCCCACTCGCCGCCCGAGGCGCGCGAGCAGGCCGATCGCGACCGCATTGAACGCCTGCAGCACGCAGTAGCGGGCGAGCGACGGCAGCGCGGCGCCGCGGTCGCGAAAGGTGAAGTGCTTCTGCAGCAGGAAGGTCGGCGGGATCGACAGCAGCACAGCGACGAAGGCCGCCAGGCCGGCTCCGACACCGGGGATCCTCACCAGCAGCATTGAAAGCGCGTAGTACAGCGCGAATCCGGTGGCACCGGACAGCAGGAAGGTGAACTTGCGCCGCAGGGACTCGCGCGCGGCAGGAGTCATCGCCGCGCGTCCGGCAAGCGCAGCGCCTCGAGGAAGAACGCGGCCAACGCCAGTTCGCCTCCTATTCCCATCAGCGTGACCGAGGGAATCACCCAGCGCATCGTCTGGCGCGGATCGAGCTCCCCGAACCCCTGGCCCGACCAAAGCCATACCGCGTACAGCGACATCGCCACGCCGGTCAGGAACAGCAGCACCGCCGCCACTAGGCAGCGTTCCAGCGTCAGCGCGGCCTGCAGGTGGCTGGCGGTCCCGGCATCGGGCAGCCAGCCGTTGCGTATGCCCATGAGCCGGGTCAATACTGCGAACAGCAGCATCTGCACGCCCAGCACCAGCGCCGCGCCGGCGTAGGACAGGGTATGGATGTCGAGGTTGACGCCGCCGATCTCCAGGCTATGCACCCCGATCACCAGCATCGCCAGGGCGCCCAGCGCGACCAGGGCGAAGCCCGGCACCAGGAACAGCCAGCGCGGGCTGTGCACCAGCAGAAAGCGCAGGTGGCGCCAGCCGTCGCGCCAGGTGCGCAGGTGCGGTGGTCGCGAACGGCCGTCCGGGCGCAGCGTAGTGGGCACCTCGTCGATGCGGTACCCGGCCAGCGAGGCCTTGACCACCATCTCGCTCGCGAACTCCATGCCGGGCGTCGCCAGCCCCAGTGCCAGGATGCGCGCGCGGTCGAAGCCTCGCAGTCCGCAATGGAAATCGCGCGCCTTGACCCCGAAGAAGAGCCGCCCGAGGAAGCTCAGCACCGGATTGCCGACGTAGCGATGAAGGAAGGGCATCGCGCCCGGCGCGATCCCACCGCGAAAGCGATTGCCCATCACCAGGTCGCTGCCCCGCCGCAACTGCTCGACGAACGGCATCAGCCTCGAGAAATCGTAGGAATCGTCGGCATCACCCATGACGACGAACCGGCCACGCGCGGCCTCGATCCCGCCGGCGAGCGCGGCGCCGTACCCCTTGCGCGGCACGTCGACGACGCGAGCACCAGCCTCGCTGGCGATGCGTTGCGAACCGTCGGTGCTGCCGTTGTCGGCGACCAGCACTTCTCCCCGCACTCCCGACTCGGCCAGAAACGCGCGCGCCTTGCCTATGCAGGTGGCGAGCGTCTCCGCCTCGTTGAGGCACGGCATGAGGATCGTCAGTTCCACTGCTCTGCGCAGCTCCGTTTCACGGCCAGGTGCAGCCGCGCAGGATACAGCCTCAACCGCCGGCCATCACCCGCAGGATCTGTCCGGTTCCGTACGCCACGACGGTACCGGTCGCATATCCGACGGTGCCCAGCAGCACGCCCACCGGCGCCAAGGTCGGGTGGAAAGCGGCCGCGACCACCGGCGCCGACGCGGCGGCGCCGACATTGCCCTGCGAGCCCACCGCCATGTAGAACAACGGCGCCTTGACCAGCCTGGCCGCGAACCACAGCACGCCCACGTGCACCAGCATCCAGATCAGGCCGATCAGGATCAGTTCGAGCCGGTCGAACAGCTTGGTGAAATCCATCTGCATGCCGATGCAGGCGATCAGGAAGTACAGGCAGGCCGTGCCGATCTTCGACGCACCGGCATCCTCCAGCCTGCGTACGCGGGTGAAACTCAGGCCCAGGCCAGCGGCCGTGGCCAGCAGTACGACCCAGACGAAGCCGGAGTCGAGGCTGAAGCGCGACGCATTGGCCACATTCGCGCCGAACCACGCCGCCAGCGGCGATGCGAGCGCATGCGCCAGGCCGACGATGCCGAAGCCGACGCCGATGATCACCATCAGGTCGGTCAGCGTGGGGATGCGGGCGTTCGCGGCTTCGTACGCCGAGATGCGCGCCTGCATGTCGTCGATGGCCGTCGTGTCGGCGCCGCTGGCGGCATCGATCTGCGCCGAGCGGTTGGCGAGGAACAGCCATGTCGCCAACAGCATGCTGGCGATCGCGACATCGACCACCGCGAACTGGCCGAACAGCGTCGCATCGACTTCGTACACCTCGCGCATCGCCACCATGTTGGCCCCGCCGCCGATCCAGCTGCCGGCGAGCGCCGCCATGCCCTTCCAGGTATCGCCGGCCACCGCCGCAGGCCATACCCATTCCATCAGCTGGAACGAGACGATGGCGCCGAGCACGATGCCGATCGTCGCCATGCAATAGACGAACAACAGGCGCGGGCCGAGCTTGAGGATGCCCTTGAGGTCGATCGACAGCGTCAGCAGCACCAGCGCCGCCGGCAACAGCACGCGGCTGGCGATGGGGTTGTACAACGCACTGTTCTCGCCATCGATCAGCCCGACGGTGTTGTAGAACGCGGGAATGAAATAGCACAGCAACAACGCAGGTACCCACGCGAAGAACTTCTTCCAGAACGGCGTCGGCCCGCTGGCCAGCCAGAACACCAGCCCCAGCGTGGCCGCGATGAGGCCGAACACGACGATGTCGTTCTCGATCAGTGCCGCGGAGGTGTCGATGGTTGCGATGGCCATGCTGGGTTCCTGGGACGACCTTGTGTTCCGTGGGAGCGGGCCACGCCCGCGACGCTCCTCCTATCCGCCACCATCCGCGGGAAGGCTTCGCGGGCATGCCCGCCCCTGCACGAGGGTGTTACTGGCCGATGTGCTGCTTCAGCCAGGCGTTGACGGTGTCATGCCACAGGATGCTGTTGTGCGGCTTGAGCACCCAGTGGTTCTCGTCCGGGAAGTACAGCAGCTTCGACTCGATCCCCTTGCGCTGCAGCGCGGTGAACGTCGACAGGCCCTGGTCGACCGGCACGCGGTAGTCCTTCTCGCCCTGCACCACCAGCATCGGCACCCGCCACTTGGCGACGTGGTTCACAGGGTTCCACTTCTCGTAGGCCTGCGGCTTGTCGAACGGCGTGCCACCGTTCTCCCATTCGGTGAACCACAGCTCCTCGGTGACGTAGCCCATCGAGCGGGTGTCGAACACGCCGTCGTGGTTGACCAGGCACTTCCAGGGCGAGCTTCCGTCGCGCTCGAACCAGTTGCCGGCGATCCAGTTGACCATGTAGCCGCCGTAGCTGGCGCCAAGCGCACAGGCACGGTCGCCGTCGAGGAACTCGTACCGCTCCAGCGCCGCCTCCCAGCCCTGCTGCAGGTCGACCAGCGGCTTGCCGCCCCAGTCGCCGCTGATGGCATCGGTGAACGCCTGACCGTAACCGGTCGAACCGTGGAAATCGATCATCACCACCGCATAGCCCTGGCCGGCATAGGTCTGCGGGTTCCAGCGGTAGCTCCAGCCGTTGCCGAAGCTGCCCTGCGGGCCGCCGTGGATCAGGAAGGCGACCGGGTACGAATGCCCCTCCACGTAGTTCCAGGGCTTGACCACGTAGCCGTGCACACGCTCGCCATCGGCGCCGCGGAAGGCGAACTGTTCGAAGCCGCCGAAGTCGACGTCGGGCAGGCGTTCGGCCGCGGTCGGGGTGATGGCGCGCAGGCCCTGTCCATCGGGCGACGCGGCGTACAGCACGTCGCCGGTGTCGAGCGCGTTGCGAGTCAGCACCAGCGATTGGCCGGCGACCTCGTAGGCCGAGACGCTGCCGTCGCCGACCAGTTCGGTCACCTCGCCGCTGGCGACGTCGACCCGGAACAGCGGGTATGTGCCCATGCTTTGCGCCGCCGCATAAAGCGAAGCGCCGTCGGGCGAGGGCTTCAGGCTGCTCGGCGAACGGTCCCAGCCCGGCGCGATCTCGCGGGTCCGTCCGCTGGCGACGTCCATCGCCATGATCGCGTAGCGGTCGGCCTCGAAGCCGGGGCGCTTCATCGCCCGGTAGTACAGCGTGCTGCCGTCGGCACTGAACACCGGGCCGGCGTCCCAGGCCTTGTTGGCCTCCGTCAGGTTCACCGGCGCGCCGCCGGCGACCGGCAGCCGGTAGAGGTCGAAATTGGTCGACCAGGGTTCCTCGCGCCCGGCCACGCGAATGCTGGCCACCACGCTGCCGCCATCGGGCGCCCAGGTGTAGTCGCCCGCGTCGCCGAAGGGTTTCGACGGCACGTCGCCATCGAGCGCGTGGCTGATGCCGCGCGCCGCAGCCACCGGTTTCGCTGCGGCATCGCCCGGCAGGTCCGCCACGAACAGCCGGCTGCGGCGGCCGTCCTTCCAGGTGTCCCAGTGGCGCACGAAGAGCTGTTCGTAGACCACGCCGCTGGCCTTGGCCCCCTTGCGTTCGTCCAGACGCTTCTGGGTGCAGGCGAAGTCGTCCGCACAGTCGGCGAACGTCTCGGCGCTGAAGGCGATGCGGCGGCCGTCTGGCGAGAGCCGGTAGCTGCCCACGTCGAGCGCGAACCCCGTCAACCGGCGCGGTTCGCCACCAGCGACCGGCATCGCGTACAGCTGCTGCGAACCATTCTTCGCACTGAGGAAGTACAGGGTCGACCCGTCCGGCGAGAATGCCGGCGCGCTCACGCTCCAGCCCTCGGGCGTGATCCTGCGTGGCGGCGCCATGTCGCGGGTCACCAGGTTACGCACGTAGACGGCGGTGGTGGCCTTGAGGTCGGCATCCACGCTGCGCTGGAGGAATGCCGCGACGCGGCCATCGGGCGACAGCGCCGGGGACGAGACCCGGTCGAGCCGGACCAGGTCGCGCACGTCGAAACCGCGCGCATCGGCCACCGCCGGCAGCGCGGTCAGCAGGCACATCGGCAACAGGGCGTGTCGCAGCATCATCGGGCCACTCCGGACGGGAAAGGCCCGATGGTAGGCGCTCGGGTGGATGCGGCGCAAAGGCCATGCGGCAGGTGCGGGAGGCAAGCGCAGTGGTCGCTGACAGGGGCGGAGCTTCCGTTGCCGTAGCGATCATCGGTACGACAGCGCAATCATCCCCCGGCAGCCGCGACAGACCCGCTGACCGCCCGTCCCGTTCCGGCCGTCGTCCGGACCACCCGGCCGCTCGCTAGTGCGCCAAAGCGCCCTCGCCGTCCAACGTCCGCGCCAGCGCGTCCCGCCATGCGGGCAGTTCGATCCCGAAGGAGCTCGAGAGCAGGGTCGTGTCGAGGCAGGAATACGCTGGCCGCTTCGCGGGTGTGGGATATTCGCTCGTGGCAATGGGAACCACGCGCGGCTTGCGCGCGATCATTGCGCGCGCGTGTGCCTCGTCGACGATGGCTTCGGCAAATGCGTGCCAGGAGGTTTCCCCGTTCGCGGTCAGGTGCCAGGTGCCCGAGCCGGGAAGCCCGCGGGCCAGGATCTTGGCGGTGACATCGGCGATGAGCGACGCGGGCGTCGGCGTGCCGGCCTGGTCGGACACCACGCGCAGCTCGTCGCGCTCCCTGGCCAGGCGCAGCATGGTCAGCATGAAATTGCTGCCGTGCAGTCCGTAGACCCAAGCCGTGCGGAAGATCATGTGTCGCGCGCCGCTGGCCCGGACTGCCTCCTCGCCTGCGAGCTTGCTGGCGCCATAGACGCCGAGCGGCGCGGTGGGGTCGTCCTCGCGGTATGGTCGCGCGCCGGTGCCATCGAATACGTAATCTGTCGAGTAATGCACCAGCAGCGCGTCGCGTCGGGCGCAGGCACGCGCGAGCTCCGCCGGCGCCTCGGCGTTGGCGCGGAACGCGACCTCGGGTTCGGACTCGGCCTTGTCCACGGCGGTGTACGCGGCGGCGTTGACCACGATGTCCGGCGCGATCCGCTCAACCAGCGGCGGCAACGATGCCGGCTCGTCGAAATCGGCGACTTCACAGCGATCCGCCCCGGGCAGGATGCCGCTGCGCGTGGTGCAGACCACCTCGCCGAGCGGGGCGAGCGCACGGCGCAGCTCGTGGCCGAGCTGCCCGTTCGCTCCCAGCAGCAACAGCCTCACGGCACCAGGAGCGGCAAGCGCTCCTGCGGCACGTCCGCCAGGAGCGGCGCACTTGCGTCCTTGCCCGACAGGCCCGGATCGGCGACCGGCCAGTCGATCGCGAGGTCGCCGTCGTTCCAGCGGATGTTGGCGTCCGCGGCCGGGTCGTAGGTCGCGGTGCACAGATAGGTGAACAGCGCGTGTTCGCTCAGCACGACGAAGCCGTGCGCGAAACCCTCCGGGATCCAGAAATGCCGTTTGTTGTCCGCGCTCAGCACCACCGCGGTCCACCTGCCGAAATGCGGCGAACCGCGACGGATGTCGACCGCCACGTCCCACACCTCGCCTTGCAGCACGGACACGTACTTGCCCTGCGGGTTCGGCCACTGGTAATGCAGGCCGCGCAGCACGCCGCGCACCGAAGACGACACATTACCCTGCACGAAGTCCGGCGCCAGCCCGTGGGCCGCGAGCTTGTCGCGGTTGAACGATTCGAAGAAAAACCCCCGATCGTCGCCGAAGACCTGCGGCTCGATCACGACGCAACCCGGCAGCTCCGTCTCGACCAGCTTCATGGCACGTATCCGCGATCGCCCAGGGCGAGCAGGTACTGGCCGTAGCCGTTCTTGGACAGCGGCTTGGCCAGCGCCTCGAGCTGCGCCTCGTCGATCCAGCCGTTGTTCCAGGCGATCTCTTCCGGGCAGCACACGCGCAGCCCCTGGCGCGCCTCGATGGTCTCGATGTAGTTGGACGCCTCCAGCAGGGATTGGTGGGTGCCCGTGTCGAGCCAGGCATAACCACGGCCCAGGCGCTCGAGGTGCAGTTCGCCCTGGTCGAGGTAGCAGCGGTTTAGGTCGGTGATCTCGAGTTCGCCGCGCGGGGAGGGTTCCAACGACGAGGCGAATTCGCTGGCGCGTCCATCGTAGAAGTACAGGCCCGTCACCGCATAGTTCGAACGCGGTTCGGTCGGCTTCTCCTCCAGCCCGATCACCCGACCGACGTCGTCGAACTCGGCCACGCCGTAGCGTTCGGGATCCGAGACCCAGTAGCCGAACACGGTCGCGCCGGTTTCGCGCGCGTCGGCGCGCTTGAGCATCGCGGTCAAACCCGGCCCGTGGAAGATGTTGTCGCCCAGCACCAGGCAGCTCGGGGCGCCATCGAGGAACTCCCGGCCGATGAGGTACGCCTGGGCGAGCCCGTCCGGGCTGGGCTGCACCGCGTACTCGATCTTCATGCCCCATTGCGTGCCGTCGCCCAGCAGCGCCTTGAACAGGGCCTGCTCGTGCGGCGTGTTGATGATCAGCACCTCGCGGATGCCCGCCAGCATCAGCACGCTGAGCGGGTAGTAGATCATCGGCTTGTCGTAGACCGGCAGCAGTTGCTTGCTGATCGCCTGGGTGATCGGATACAGCCGCGTCCCCGACCCGCCGGCGAGCACGATGCCCTTGCGGGCCGTCATGCCGCCACCCCGATCCGTTCCAGCCGATAACTGCCGTCGAGGACCCGGTTCACCCAGGCCTGGTTGGCGAGATACCAGTCCACCGTCTCCGCGATGCCGCGCTCGAACGTGTACTTCGGCTCCCAACCCAGCTCGTCGCGCAGCTTGGACGCGTCGATCGCGTACCGGCGGTCGTGGCCCGGGCGATCTGCCACGAAGGCGATCTGCGATTCGCGCGGCCTGCCGTCGTCGCGCGGGCGGCGCTGGTCGAGCAAGGCGCAGATGGCCTTCACCACCTCGATGTTCTGCTTCTCGGCGTTGCCGCCGACGTTGTAGGTTTCGCCCACCCGGCCCTTGGCCAGCACGGTGCGGATCGCCTCGCAGTGGTCGCTCACGAACAGCCAGTCGCGGACCTGCCTGCCATCGCCGTACACCGGCAGCGGCTCGCCCGCCAGCGCCTTGGCGATGACCAGCGGGATCAGCTTTTCCGGAAAGTGGAACGGGCCGTAGTTGTTGCTGCAGTTGGTGGTCAGCACCGGCAGGCCGTAGGTGTGGTGGAACGCGCGGACCAGGTGGTCCGACGCCGCCTTGGAGGCGGAATATGGCGAATTGGGTGCATAGGGCGTGGTTTCGGTGAATTTCCCGGTTTCGCCCAGCGTGCCGTAGACCTCGTCGGTCGACACGTGCAGGAAACGGAACGCGTCGCGTTCATCGCCTTGTAGCGACTTCCAGTGATCCCTGACCGACTCGAGCAGGGCGAGTGTGCCAACGACATTGGTCTGGACGAACGCCGCCGGGCCGTCGATCGAGCGGTCGACATGACTCTCCGCAGCGAAGTTCATCACCGCATCGGGACGATGCTCGGCCAGCAAGCGGGCAACGAGCGCGCGATCACCGATGTCGCCATGCACGAAAACGTGGTGCGGATTGCCCTTCAGGTCCGACAGAGTGTCGAGGTTGCCGGCGTACGTCAGGGCATCCAGATTGACGACGCGGACACCACGAGACACCGCATCCAGCACGAAATTGCCGCCGATGAACCCGGCGCCGCCGGTCACAAGCCAAGTCGGCACGAAACCTCCTGTTCTGTTCGATGGGGTCACTCGACGGTCGGCCTCAGAACGGGATGTCGTCGTCCGAGAAGTCGTCGACCGGCGCCTGCTGGCGGGCGGGTGCCGACTGCGAACGCGGTGCGGACTCCTGCCGCTGCGGGCGCGGTCCACGTTCCTGTGAACCACCCCCTCCCTCGCCACGACCGCCGAGCATCTGCATCTCGTCGGCGATGATGTCGGTGTAGTAGCGCTTCTGGCCGTCGTCGCCGGTGTGTTCGCTGTAGCTGATCCGGCCCTCGACGTACACCTGCGACCCCTTGCGCAGGTACTCGGCCGCGATCTCGCCGAGCTTGCCGAAGAAGGTCACCCGGTGCCACTCGGTCTTTTCCTGGTTGTTGCCGTCCCGGTCCTTGCGCACCGAGGTGGTGGCGAGGCTGATCTTGGTGACGGCCATGCCGCCCTGCGTGTACCTGGTTTCGGGATCGTTGCCGAGATTGCCGACAAGGATCGCCTTGTTGATGCCACGGGCCATTGCATTCCTCGGGTGTCGCCGGCAGAGCCCGGCGAGGGACATTGGATTATAGCGTCGGTCCCGCGACCGTCGGGACATCCCGGTAGCCGCCGTCGGATTTCGCCGCACCCGGGCCTCCACGCAGGCTCCGTATAATCGGCCGTTCATCTTCGACGGACCCCCCATGGCCGCCCCCACCCCAGCGCCGGTCCCCGGCCTCCCCGCGATCCAGGCGCTGGCCGCACCGGACATGGACGCGATCGATGCCTTGATCCGCCGTCGCCTGGCCTCGGACGTCGTCCTGGTCAACCAGATCGCCGAGCACATCGTCTCCGCCGGCGGCAAGCGCCTGCGGCCGATGCTGGTGGCGCTGGCCGGCCGGGCCACCGGACCGGTCACGCCGCAGCACCACCAGCTCGCCGCGATCGTCGAGTTCATCCACACCTCGACCCTGCTGCACGACGACGTGGTCGACGAATCCGACCTGCGCCGCGGCCGCAGCACCGCCAACGCACTGTGGGGCAACGCGCCGAGCGTGCTGGTCGGCGATTTCCTGTACTCGCGCAGCTTCCAGCTGATGGTCGAGCTCGACCGCATGGAGGTCATGCGGATCCTCGCCGACACCACCAACCGCATCGCCGAAGGCGAGGTCCTGCAACTGCTGCACGTGCGCAATCCCGACACCGACGAGGCCGCCTACCTCGACGTGATCGAGCGCAAGACCGCGGTGCTGTTCGCCGCCGGCACCCGGCTCGGCGCGCTCGCATCGGGCGCCGACGAGGCAACGCAGCAGGCGCTGCACGACTACGGGTTGCAGCTCGGCCATGCTTTCCAGATCGCCGACGACGTGCTCGACTACAGCGCCGACGCCGATGCGCTGGGCAAGAACCTCGGCGACGACCTCGCCGAAGGCAAGGCCACGCTGCCGCTGATCCATGCGATGGCGCATGCGGACGACGCCACGCGCGCGCGCCTGCGCGGCATCGTCGAACGCGGCGAGGTCGACGCGATGCCCGACGTGCTGGCCGCGATCGCGTCCGCCGGCAGCCTGGACTACAGCCTGCGACGCGCCGGCGAGTACGCAGCCGCCGCCGAAGCCGCGCTCGACGGGCTGCCACAGAACGACGCCGTGGCTGCGCTGCGCGGGCTGGCGCGCTACGCGGTGGCGCGCAGCGCCTAGGTCTTGCCGTCGGGGGAATGGGCGTCGACGGGCGCCGGAGCGTTCGCGCTCCAGCCCATCGCCGATCCGGTCACCGGCGTCACGGCACTGGCCGGAAGCGCTTCACGCCGGCCGATCCCCCGGAAGCGATGTTCCCGACGCACTGGGCAACTGCTTCCCGGATGCCCCTGCGGGCCGCGCCGGCTCACGCGTCCGGCAAGGCGAACACGTCGGCATAGACCAGGCGGCGCGCGAAGGTCTGGCTCCGGCTGCGCGCCCCCGGCTCAAGGTCGTCGGTCCGGAACCACTCGTACTCGCGCAGCGCGACGCGGAACGCGCCGGGCGCCAACGGCTCCGACAACGTGAGTTCGCCTTCCCAGACGCCGGGAGCCGACGGCTCCTGCAGCAGCAGGACGCGGGTCGATTCGATCCGCTGCCACGACAGCGGGTCGCCGGGGTCGCCGCCCGCGGTCAGGCGCTCGACCACCGCCTCGATCTCGTTCAATCCGTTGCTGCCCTCCACGTCGCGGAATCCGCTGCTGGCTTCCGAGGCGACGGGTGCCGGACCGGCCACCAGGATCCCGACGGTCGGCGCCGCCACCTGCAGCACCGCATGCCGGCGCGGCGGGATCTGGATGAAATCCGTGCGATGCACCGCCGACAGGTGCGCATCGTCGATCGAGTGCGGCTGGAACCGCGCCAACGCCATGCGGACGAACGGCCAGTAGGCATCGCCAGCGGCGATGCGCAGGTCGGCACGCCACAGCCGCCGCTGCTTGTCGAACACCGGTTCGTATCCGGCCACGGAGACTGTCTCGTTGCCCTCGCCGGGCAGCGTCAGGTTGCCACGCGTGTCCGCGGCTCCGACGAACGAGGACCCGCTGGCCTGTCCGCTGGCCGCGCGCCCGGACCAGACCGGATCCCCGCCCCAGACGGTGGCGAATCGCGCGCGCGGATCCTCCGGATCGGGGAACGGCTCGCCGTCCAGGAACACCACGCCGAGCAGTTCGCCGTCACCCGAGGAATACCAGGGGCGATCGAGATAGACGCGCAGGCCGACCTCGCGGGTACGTTCCAGCACCCCCGGCGTCCCCGGCGGCGTGTCCCAGTGGAACAGCGGCAGGGCGTACAGGAACTTCGGCGGCGCGGGGCGCGCCGTGTTCGGCACGTCGACCGCGACCGTCGCGCCCGCCAGCGTGGTGGCGTCGACGGTGTTGCTCGATGGCGGGAAATACTCGCGGAACCGGGTCATCGCCACCGGCGTGTAGGCGACCTTGTGGTAGCGGGTGTCGTGGAATTCCTGCCGCAGCAATGCGGTGGCCGGCGCCTGCCGATTGGCGTCGTGGAACGGCAGCGGCCCGGCCCCCTCCACCGGCACCGGGCTTTCGCCGACCATCGCGCCGCGCTCGTGCTGGCCGGGCTCCGGCATGTCCGGATCGTCGACCCAGTCGGTCCAGCGCGCGTCCAGCTGCAGGCGCCCGGTGCTGGCACGCTCGGCTTCGAACGTGCCGCCGATGTCGGCGCAGGTCCAGCCCACCGCGCGCTGCGGCAAGATGCTCGCGACCGCAGGCGCCGCGAGCGGCTTCTGCACCGCATGGACCATCACCAGCTCGCGCCATGGTAGGTGCGCCCAGTGGCGCCCCTTCTCGAACCTGCCGCGGACATCGGCCAGGTTGGAAGGTGCCTGCTGCTCGGTCCATTCCCAGACGCCGCGCTTGCCGATCTCGCTGCCGTCGAGCGCACTGTTGAACCGGACCACGGCGCGCTGCGCCGGCGCCAGTTGCACCGCAAGCACGCCGCTCCCCGGGCCACCGCCCGCCTCCGGCTGCCACGCCGGCTGCGCGGGCACCTGCCCTTGCGCGATCGCCTGCAGTTCGATCCGCAGGGGCAGCGCATCCGGCCATGCGCCGTCGAAGTCGATGCGCCGCATGCCGTCGACCGCGGTTTCACCCGGCAGGCCTTCGAACAGCACGCCGCGCGCCTGCGGATCGGGGAGATAGCGGACGGACACGTAGTCCGCCGGCTGGATCCACGGACTGCTTTCGCCGATCGCAGGGGGCGGCGCGCCGGACGGCGGTTCGACGTCCGGCAGCGCCTGCAGCGCATCGTCCTGGACGCTGTTCGATTCGCGTGCCGACAGCTGGTGGCTCGCCAGCGAGCCGTCGAAACCGCCACCGTCGATCGCGCCATGCAGTTCGGCCATCAGTTGCGCGGTCTTGGGCGGCGCGACGTGCCGCGCCGTCAGGCTGCGCGGCGGTCCGGAGGCCGGCGTGCGGATCACCATCCGTTCCAGCGACTCGCCTTCGATCGGCGCTTGCCGCAGCATCACCACCGGTGGTGCCACGGGTTCGTATCGCACCGCGGTGAATTCGTCCGTCACCGCCGGCCCGTCGTCCGCGAACGCGGGATCGTCCGGATCGACCACGCTGTTGCCGGCGAGATCGGCGACGCGGGCGCGCAGCCGGTACTTCCTGCCGAAGCGCAGCCGCGGCAGGCTGCCCGGTCGCGCCTTGAAGTCGGCCTCGATCCGGAACGGCGTCGCCGCCTCGTTCGCCGGATCCTCGTGGCTGTCGTCGGGCATGATCGCCAGGCCAGGCCGCGATGCGCACAGGCTCCAGCCGTCCCAGGTGAACAGCGTCTCGCCGATCCGCAGGCTGCGCGGCACCGACGGATCGCGCGGTTCGGTCGCGGCAAGCTGCACGAAGCCCTCGTCGCCGGCGCCTTCGGTCACGGGTCCGGGCTGCGCGTCCAGAAACCGGTACTGGCCGATGCGCTCGCACAGCGAACGCCAGTGTCCGGTCTTCGCATCGAACACGTCGATGCGATAGCCGCGCACCAGGTCCTCTGCATACAGTTCGTCGTCCGCCGGCGGCGGCGGATCGCCGACCGGTTGCGGCGGCGTCGAACCATCCAGCGCGACCACGTGCCGGTTCAATGCGCACGAGCGCAGGAACTGCCCCGCAAGCTCACCTGCGGCTTCGCGCCTGACCAGGGAAATTCCCGCGGTCCGCAGTGCCGGCAAGCCGGCTTCCCCCGCGGCGCCCGGCGGCCGGTCCGCCTTGTTCCCGAACCGGAAGAACCGCGTCGCCGCATTGCGCAGCTTGTTGGCGTCGGCGACGACGTCGTTCTGGACGATGCGGAAACGCGCGGCATCGTCCACCCGCAGGAAGCCGTCGACGATCTCCGGGGCCGACGGCCGCGGCGCGGCGACGAAGCGGCCGCTGCCGGCATCCGCCCGGAAGTGCGTGCGCGGGGACACCGGCGTGGTGCCCGGACTCCACGACACGCCCGTGGCGAGGACGCGGACCGTTCCCGAGGCGGGCAGCGTCTGCCCGTCGGGCAGACGCAGGTCGATCACCATCCCGAGCCGCCGCAACATCGCCGGGAAATCCCCGAGCGCGGCGATGGCCTGGTGGAAATCCCATTCCTCGGCGATCGCCGCCGCGTCCGGCAACGGCACGTCGTCGCCCGGGAACGGCCGCAGGAAGGCGTCGAGCGCGTCGAACGCGGCGCGCCTGGCCTGATGCTGCGCGGTCGCCGGCAGCGGCGGAATGAAGGCCTTGGGCACCTCGGGGACCACGGTGGATACCGGCGGCGTGACCGAGGTGTCGAACGACGGCGTCGGCAGCGGCGCGGACGTGGGCGGTTCCGGCTGCACCGGTGGCACCCCGCCCTCCGCCCACGGCGACGGCCAGCCGAACAGCTTGTGCAGCAGCCAGCGCAACGGGCGTAGCGGCCAGGTGAGGCAGCCGCAGCCGCCGGGCTGCGCGTCGTCGTCGGGAGCCGGCGGTTGCGGCCAGACGTCGGGCTGCTCCTCGACCGGAGGCGCGTCGGGATGCGGCACCGCCGCGGTGCCCGGCGTGACCCATTCCGGTTCCGGATCCGGAAGCCACGGCTCGGCCACCGCGGTGATGTCGGGATCGGCGGCAAGCACCTCCAACGCGGGCCGTTCGGCGCCGGCGCCGTAGGCCGGGTCGGCCGACGCGCGTCCATACAGGTCCGACAGCAGGTCGTGGACGGCCCACACCGGAAAGCTCTCGATCGGCGTCCCCCGGTAGTCGTCGAACCGGTACGGCCGCACCGGCGTATCGTCGCGGAACAGCGCCGACCACAGCGCCTGCTGGAGCGGATGGTCCCCCGCCACCACGTCCAGCGGCAGCGGCGCGCCGCCGTCGACTTCCGCCCGCCAGTCGATGGCGGCCACCCGGTCCGGCCATTGCAGCAGGTCCGGGTACAGCGACAGCGGCAGGCTGGCGGCGGCCGAATCCGTCCACAGCCGCGGCGACACCAGGACCGACAGCAGCGCCCTGCCATCGGCGTCGTAACCGTTCGGCAGCGCGGTGAAGATGAGGGTCTGTTTTTCCATGGCCTGCGCTCCTCAAACCGCTTCCGGCGCGAACGCCGCGCAGTACTCGTTCCATTGCGCCGGCGAGACCATCTGCGCGAACGCGGGATCGCTGCCTGCGAGCTTGCGCTCGACGCTGATGCTGACGCTGGTGCTGAAGAACGCGATCTTGATCTTCACCTTGACCGTGGCGGTGCCGTACAGGCTGCTGTCCTGACCGCCCTGCTTGGAGATGAACTTCAGCCCGACGTAGAGTTCGACCGAAACGGTGACGATGCCGAGCACGCTCAGCGAACCCGCCGCGCGGAAGTACGCCGACAGTTCGAAGCCGGTGGTGCTGCGCTTGTAGTACACGCCACCGGTGATCGAGGCCTTGCCGGCCGCGACGCCGAGGTTGATCGCGACCGCCGCGCCGAATTCCAGCGCCGCCTCGATGTTGGTGACCTCGCTGGTGCTCATCTCCAGCGCGAAGAAGCCGCCGCCGCCGAACGCCATCACCGTCAGCAGGAACGGATGGTCGCGTTCGCAGAAGGCGAAGCGCAGCCCGGCCGCACCGCCGACGAACGGCAGGTGGAAGCCGGCACCCAGGCTGATGTCCTGCAGCACGAAGATGCCGATGCCGATCATCGGCACGCCCAGCGAGTAACCGGCTTTCACGCCCTCGTCGGTGATGTCCAGGTAGGGCGGGTCGATGAACCCGTCGAGCGGGACGTACTCGCGGATCTTGTTGACGAACTCCAGGTCGCCCTTGAACACGATGTCGTCGAACTGCACCGACACGTCCAGCTTGCGTCCGCTGCCGGCGGAGAAGCGGACGTGGTCGAAACGCGCGCCGACCAGCGCCGTGTCCCCGGGCGGAAGCACGATCTCGAAGTCCTCGAGCTTGCCCGACACCTCGAAGACCGGTTCGCCGCCGTCCTGCGGCGTCGCGATCACGGCGTCGAGCGCGAACTGCGCGGAGGGACCGGGCAGGAAGATCGGCTGCTGTTGCAGTTCGGCGGCCGTAGCCTGCCAGCGGTAGCTGGTCTCGACCACCGGCTCCGGTCCGCTGCCGAGGTCGCGCTCGGTGCGGATCGAGCCCAGGCCGGGGACCCGTCCGCCGGCCTGGTCGGGCCAGGAGAACGGCACCTTGCGGAAGATCAGGTCCAGCGGCAGGCCGCCCAGGATCTTCACACCCTGGAAGATCGCTCCCGGATCGAAGCTGCCCGAGGCGAAGGCGTCGGCATCGCCGACCGGTCCGAACCTGCGCGAGACTCCCTGCGGGGTCAGGTCGGGAGCGACCAGCCCTCCGACCTTCTGCACGGGGAACGCGATCCCGGCATTGCCGCCGTCGATGCGCGCGAACACCTCGCCGGCGTTGCCGAACTGGCTTGCGGACGCGCCCAGATAAGCTTCATCGTAGCGGATCGTGCTGGCGCCACCGGCGCCGGTGACCTCGCGTACGGCCGGGATGATCACCCGGGCCGAGGCCAGGGCCGGCAGGAACCGCGGTGTTCCCGATGCCTTCAGCGCGCCCAGCGTCAGGCGCTCGGTGTCCAGCGCGGTGTCGCCGGGCGCCTGCGGCAACGCGTAGGCCAGCCGCTGCAGTTGCAGTTCGGAGCTGCGCTGGGCTTCCGGCACCGTCTGCAGCGGACCCGCGGCGCCGTTGTAGGCGTCGACGATCTGCTCGACGGGCGGATTCGCGATGCCTGAATCGAACACGAAGATCTGGCGCACCCCGAACCGGGTGCCGCGGCCTTCGCGGTCGGTGCCCTCGACGTCGAACACGACGTCCCGCTCCGGGCCGCCCTCCTCGTGCATCGGCCAGAAGGCCCGTTCGGGCGGATCCGGATCGTTTCCGTCGCCGGCGGGCGAGCCGTCCAAGTACCGCCGCGACGACAGGATCGGCGTCACCCGTGTGTGGAACGCGAGGTGCTTGAACGGGAAGTGGCGATGCCCGTAGTTCTTGACCGGTTCGCGGACGACGATGAACTCGCGCACCCGCAGATAGGCGTACAGGCCGGACGGATGCTCCGCGGCATGGCCGCTCGCGGCATGCGTCCACCCGCCGGGCGCCGCTGCCAGCTTGCGTTCGGCGATGCGGATCAGCGCGGCGCGGTGCCCGCAAGGAAACAGGAATCCCTTCCGCACCGTCTTGACGAACTGGTCGCGGCCCAGTGTCGCGCGGTGCTGCCAGCGCACCAGCGACAGATCCTGCACGTTCCACGCACCGTCGAGCCGCATCGATGCGCCGAACGCAGACAGGATCAACTGTTCGACCGCCACCGGCGCGTTGCCACGCAGACTGCGCTCGGATGTGATGCGCACCAGCTCGTGCCTGTCCTGGCGGGTCAGCGACGCGAGGAAGGGCGAGGGGCCGTCGGTCGGAACGGGCCCATCGCTGCCCGCGTGGTCCGGCGAATGCACCGCGCGCGCGGTGCGCTGCGAGGGCGCGCGCTCGTCGACCTCGCCATCGCTCCTGGAGACGACGCCCAGGCGTGTATGCCACAGCTCCGTCGCCCCGTCTACGCCGCCTGCGACCGGAACCGAGGCATGCGCCCAGCGCGCCTGCGGATGCGGCGACAGCACCAGTCGCCAGGGCGCTTCGATCGCCGTGAACTGCGACGACAGCCCGCCGAACCACGCGTCGGCGCCCGGCGCCGGCGCGGATGGTGGCGCGCCGCTGCGGTCGCGCACCAGCGGCGCACAGCGTGCGAGCGCTCCCAGCACCGCTTCCACCGAAAAATCCAGCGGCAGCAGTGCGGGAGCGAGATGGAACACCAGCCGGCTTTCGCCGGACAGCCGCGCAGCCACCGGTGGCGCGCCGACCTGGTCGTCGCTGGCGCCTTCCTTGAAGGCCTGCTCGACCACGTGCTGCGCGGGCAACCGCACGGCAACGAACGCGTCGCCGGCCCCCGCGGCCTGCAGGCGGTGCGTTCCGGCATCCAGCGCAAGGTTGTAGAACTCCAGCCCCAGCACCAGCAGATCGTCGGCGCGGACGACATCGGCGGTGAAGGACAGCCGCTGCCGCTGCAACGGCACCGGCGACGGGACCGGCGGCACCAGCACGCCGATCAGGATCTGCTGGGCGGTCGCGATCGCGCTGGAGACCAGGTTCGCGAGCGCGTTCATCGCCGCGTCTCCGTTGCCGGTCCGGTCGCGACGGGATCCTCACGATGGCAACGGGTCTGCGATGTCATGGCGGCCTCCTCGCTCTGGCGCGATCAAGGCGACCGGATGCGCATGCGCATCGGAGGCCGACGTCGCCGTCGGCCGCTATGGCGCCCCCTGAATCGCCAGACGCGCTGCCAAGGAAAGATGGCGCGCCGGTGGCCCTACATCAATTGGGAACGCAATGCCTGGCCGCGATCGGACACGCCTGGCGCCTGGGAAATGTGCCGGGTTTCGCAATATCGCCCGTTTCCCCTGCCCACGGCCGCTCGGGCCGGCTCGTGCTCCGACCGCCGGGAAACCGCCGTCGATGACAAGTCGTGCATCGACCCGAACGCGCGGCCGGATTACGGCGGATGCGCCCGCGCCAGTGCTTCTCTGGCGTCAGAAGATGCCGATGCCGGGAATCGCCGCGATGGCCTCCGGGTCGAAGCCCGCGAGCACCGCGAAGTGGCGGCCGCGTTCGACGTAGTCGCGATACATGCCGAAACTCGGCGCGCCGGGCGACAGCAGCACCACGCCCTCGCCGCCCAGCCGCGTCTTCGCCTGGGCGACCGCATCGCCGAGTTCGGCCGCCTCGCCCAGCGCGAAGCCGGCGCGGCCTGCCATGCCGCCCAGCAGCGCGTGGATGCGCGGCCCGTTCTGGCCCATGGTCACGATCGCCACGGGTGGCCGGGCGGCCACCGCATCGGCGAACGGCTGCCAGTCGAGGCCGCGGTCGTGGCCGCCGACAAGGATCGCCACGCGCCGCCCGGCGAACAGCTCCAGTGCCGCGAGGCTGGCGTGCGGCGTGGTGCTGATCGAGTCGTTGACATAGGTGATGCCTTCGCGGGTGCCGAGCGACTGCAGCCGGTGCGGCAACGGCCGGAACGTGAGCGCATGTCGCGCCAGCGCCTGCGTATCCAGGCCCAGCGCCTCGACCGCGGCCAGCACGGCACAGAGGTTGCCGCGATTGTGGCGGCCCGGCACGGGCAACTCGCTGGTGTCGAGCACCGCCTCGTCGCCGCGCCACAGCGCGTCGCCACGCAGGTGCCAGCCATCGGCGCGACCGAACCAGCGCACGTCGCTATCGGGCAACGCAAGCGCCGACAGCGTCGCATCATCGGCGTTGAGCACCGCGACGCGCGGATGCGCTTCGGTGAGCAGCGCCAGCTTATCGGCGACGTAGCGCGCCTCGCTGCCGTGCCAGTCCAGGTGTTCCGGGAACACGTTGGTGACCACGGCGACGTCCGGGCGCACGCCGCTGGTGGCGACGTCGCGGGTCTGGTAACTCGACAGTTCGATCACCCAGAACGCGGCCTCGCCATCGAGCAGCTCCAGCAGCGGCTGGCCGATGTTGCCGGCCAGCGCGGTGCGGTGCCCGGCCGCGCGCAGGATGTGCGCCAGCAACGCCGAGGTGGTGCTCTTGCCCTTGGTGCCCGTGACGCAGATCGTGCGCGCCTCGGGATGTTGTGCGAACCACAGCGCGGTGCCACCGATGAAGCGCGTGCCTTGCGACGCCGCCGCGACCGCTTCCGGGCGGTAGGGACTGATGCCGGGCGACTTGACCACCACGTCGAACGCCGACAGGCGCTCCGCACTCGCTTCGGTCTCGACGACCAACGCGTCGTCAGCCAGCGCACGCACCTCTTCGGCTTCGGCGGCCGTGCAGAAGACCGTCAGCCGCGCGGGGAACCGCTCGCCCGATTCCCCATCCCCCATTCCCGATTCCCGCGCGTCGCGCAGCGCCGCATACGCCGCCCGGCCCTCCCGGCCCCAGCCCCAGAGCGCGACACGCTGCCCCGCGAGCGACGCGATGCTAGGCGGCGAAGCGTGCACGCAGGCGCTCCCACAGCGGCGCCGGGATGCCGTGCTCTTCGTCGACCGTCAGCAGCGCTTCCACATCGACCTCGCCGGCCCCCAGCTGCGGCGCGATCTCGCGGGCGAAGCGCGCGACGATCGCATCCTCGCGCCACTCCGGCCGCACCGCCAGCGCCGCCATCGCCGCGCGCGACTCCCTGCCCTCGCCCACGCATTCGAACGGCTTGTGGTCGCGGTATTCGAGCAGCGCGTCGTAGCCGCCGACCTGCGCCGGATCGTCGAGCAGGTTGCGTCCGAAGATGCCGACCAGACGCGGCTTTGGCATGAACGGCGCCAGCGCGAGGAACACGAAGTGGCACTTGGGGCACACCCCGCACCAGCGGTTGACCGGCCGCTCGCCGAGCAGGTGGAAATTGCGGTTGCAGCTGGAGAAATGCGCGTCGTACTGGTCGGTCTTCGCGAACTGCCGCGCCACCGCGAGTTCGCTCAGCGGCCGCAGCAGCGAGTAGTACGACAGGTCGGCCGCGACGTGGCTGCGCAGGTGCGCGGCGAACGCGCGCTCGAACGCCCAGCCCTTCGACCACTGGTGGTTCACCTCACCGGTGACGCTTCCATCGGACGCGAGGATCACGCTGCCGTAGCTGGCCGAGCGCTCGTTGGAGAACACGACCTGGTCGTAGCCGAGCACCGCCGCGGCGAAGGCCAGGATCGCCGAGTTCACTGCGGTCACCGGGATATGGCCGTTCCAGGCGCCCTGGCGGTTGTACTCGAACAGCTCCGGCGCAAGCTGGCGGCCGATGTTGAGCGTCGGCAGGCCGGTGCGCCCGGCGCAGGCGCGGATCAGCTGCGAACCGCCGATCCAGGTCACCGTCTGTTCCACGCCGAGCGCACGCAGCGCCTCGATGCTGACCAGCGAATCCTTGCCGCCACCGATGGCGACGAGGGCGCGTTCGCGCAATCCGAGGGGCGCCGCCCTTCCCCCGCTTGGCGGGGCATTGCGCCCTTCACGGGTGGACGGTGCCCGAAGGGCGGATGGGTGCGATTCCGGCGCGACGGACACTCCCCCGCCCCGCCCACCCGCAGGCGGGACAGGGGGGGCAATGGCGGGGAAGCGGATCCTGCCGTGCAGGTCCAGGCCATTGCGATAGGCGAATTCGCCCAGGCCGTGGACGTACACGTCCTCCAGCAACGTTGCGGTAGCCGCATCGATTCCGTCGCCATCGATGCGGATCTCCGGCGGCACCGCCGCCTTGTAGTAGCTGACGCCGGCAACCAGGTGCAGCAGTTGCAGCGCACGCTCCGCAGCTGCCGTGCGTTCGCCATCGAGCGCGAACGGCGCACCCGGCAGCGTCACCGTCTCGACCAGCTCCGGACCGTCGTCGAAGGCGTAGACGAGTTGCGCGACGCCGGTGCCGGCATCGAATCCGCACCGAACGAAGCGGAAAACGCGGACCATGCTCCTGTCGAACGTGCTCATGCGCGACTCGCGGCAGGACCGGCCGGTCGCTGCAAGTAGCGACGACAGGCGACGTACTCGAGCAGCAGCGCAGGAACGAGCCCGACGCCGAGCGAGACGACCCCCACATAGGCCATTACGAACCCCACGTTGTCAGGGCGCGGAGCCACCACCCGCAACCCGGCTGCAGGCAGCGACCCTTGAAGGGACTGGTCCAGGACAGCGAGCACGAGTGCCATGCCAAGGAACAGCAGGTAAGCGACCGCGACCACGCGCAGGGCCATGACGAGCGGCCGTGCGCGCGGCGACGTCCCGAGGTCGCGGCGTGTCGACAGGCGGGCTGCGCAGGCGGCGGCCACGGCGGCAGCCAGTACCAGGCCCGCCCATGTCATGTTCCAGTCGAGGACATCCCCGTCCGATGCTATGGCGAAGCCGATCGCGACCGGCAAGGCGATTACCGTCGCAATCGACGCGCTTTCCAGGGCGAAACGCGAGTCCGCTGTCACATTGCCTCCCCGGCGCCGCGCCCGAGAATCAGGTCAGTCATCCAGCACGTCCTCTTGCGGCAGTCCGCGCAGGTTGTAGGTGTTGGCCATGGCGAACCCGTAGGCGCCGGCATCGGCCAGCAGCACCACGTCGCCTTCCGCGGTGGCCGCGGGCAGGCGGCGGCCGGTGCCGAACACGTCGCTGGATTCGCAGATCGGTCCGACCACGTCGCAGGCCATGTCGGCCGGTGCGTCGTGGCGCGACAGGTTGTGGATGCCATGCCAGGCGTCGTACAGCGCCGGGCGCATCAGCGCGTTCATGCCGGCATCGAGGCCGACGCGGCGCACGCCCTGCTTCTCCACCACCTGGGTGACGTGCGCCAGCAGCACCCCCGCCTCGGCCACCAGGTAGCGGCCGGGTTCGATCGCCAGGCGGTAGCGCGGCCACGCGGCCTTGATCTCCGCCAGCCCCTCGGCCCAGCCGGCGACGTCGAACGGCGCATCCTCGGGCTTGTAGGGAATGGTCAGGCCGCCGCCGATGTCGATGGTGTCGACCGTGCCGATGCCGTCCGCGATCGCCGCCAGCTCGGCGTACACCTCTCGCCAGTGCCTGGGCTGGCCGATGCCGCTGCCCAGGTGCGCGTGGATGCCGGTGATGCGCGCTTCCAGCGCGCGCGCGGCTTGTGCGAAGGCGTCGACCGATGCCAGTGCCAGCCCGAACTTCGAGGCCGTGCCGCCGGTGACGACCTTGGCGTGGTGGCCGTCGCCACGGCCGAGGTCGACCCGCAGCCACAGGTCGCGCCCGCGGAAGATCTCCGGCCAGCGCGACAGCGCCTCGAGGTTGTCGAGCGTCACCGTGACGCCGCGGGCGAACGCGGCTTCGTACTCGACGCGCGGGGCGAAGCTCGGGGTGAACAGCACGCGTGCCGGATCGATCCCGGGCACGGCCGCGAACACGTGCTCCAGTTCGCCCTGCGACACGCACTCCAGCCCGAAGCCTTCTTCGGCGAGCGCTCGCAGGATGGCCGGGTGCGGGTTGGCCTTGATCGCATAGAAGCGGCGGTCCACCGCCGCCACCGCAAGCAACGCACGCGCGCGTTCGCGTACCGTCGGCAAGTGGTAGGCGTAGGCCGGCGTGCCTGCTGCCGCGAGCGCGAGCAGGCGTTCGCGTGCGCCCTGCCACCAGGCTGGCGCGCGTTGCGGCCGGCCGTGCTGGATCTCGCGCCAGCTCGGGCCGAACACGTCGCCGTCGGCCACCGGCATCGCGCCGCTGCCGATCAGTTCGGCGTGCAGTTCGGGGAGCAGGCCGTCGGCATCGGCCTCGTCGATGACGAAGGTCAGGTTGAGGTCGTTGGAGGACTGCGAGATCAGGTGCACGCGCTCCTGGCCGAAGGTCGCCCATACGTCGGAGAGCTTGTGCAGCAGCGAGCGCATGCCGCGGCCGACCAGGGTGATCGCCGCGCAGGGCGCGATCACCTTGACCCGGCAGATCTGCGACAGGTCTTCCGACAGGCGCGCCAGCACGTCGGTGCTGACCAGGTTCTCGCTCGGGTCGAGCGAGACGGTGACGTTGGTCTCGGCGGTGCCGATCAGGTCCACCGACAGTCCGTGACGCTTGAAGCGCTCGAAGATATCGGCCATGAACCCGACCGACTGCCACATGCCCACCGTCTCCATCGACACCAGCACGACGCCGTTGCGGCGGCTGATCGCCTTGACCCCCGGCACCGGCGAGGCCTCGCCGTCGATCCGCGTGCCGGGCAGGTCCGGGCGCTCGGTGTCGAGGATCGCCATCGGCACGCCGCTCACGCGACACGGCCCGAGCGCGCGCGGATGCAGCACCTTGGCGCCGGTGGTGGCGATTTCCTGCGCCTCGGCGTAGTCCAGGTGGGTGAGCAGGCGCGCATCGGGCACTTCGCGCGGATTGGCGGTGAACATGCCCGGTACGTCGGTCCAGATCTCTACGCAGCGCGCATGCAGCAGCCCGCCGAACAGTGCCGCCGAGGTATCGGAGCCACCACGCCCGAGCACGGCGGTACCGCCGTCGCCGTGGCGCGCGATGAAGCCCTGGGTGAGCAGCAGGCGCGTCGGCTGAATGGCGAAGCGCGCGCGCCAGTCGTCGTCGGCCTCGCGCCGGCAGGACACCGACAGCCGCCGGCCCCATGCGCTCTGGTTCGGCAGTTCGATCGCCTCGAGCCAGTCGCGCGCATCGAGCCAGCCGATGTCCAGGCCCTGCGCGGCGAGGTAGGCGACGCCCAGCGTGGACGACAGCAGTTCGCCCTGCGCCAGCACCTCGGCCTGCCAGTCGAGCGCCTGCGTCGACGCGCGCGCATCCGCGGCCAGTCCGCGCAGCCCGGCGAGCCGCTGGGCCAGCACCCGGTCCGGATCGAGCCCGAGTTGCTCCGCGAATTCGCGATGCCGCGTCGCCAGCGCATCGATCCGCGCGACGCGGTCGCCGTCGTCTGCCGCGATCGCGGTCAGCTCGTTGGTTACACCCGAAAGCGCCGAAACGACCACCAGCACGCGCGCGTCGTTGTCCGCCGCGCGTTTCGAAGCCAGCCGGCCGATGGTGTCCCAGCGATGGCGTTGCGACACCGAGGTGCCGCCGAACTTGAGCACGACCCAGGGCGTGCCGGTCGGGGAAGCGGGCATGGACGTGGATGGATTCCGGTATAACGGGCGGCCGATCCGCGCCTGCGGACGCGACGCGCGGATGCATGAATAGCGCGGATTCTATCCAAATCGAGGCCACTCCCCACATGTCGCCACGCCGTTACCTGCAGCTGGACGTCTTCGCCGATCGCCCCGGGGCCGGCAATCCGCTCGCCGTGGTCCTGGATGCGCGGGGCTTCGACGACGCGACCATGCAGGCGATCGCGCGCTGGACGCGCCTGCCGGAGACCACCTTCGTGTTCCCGGCACCCACGCCCTCGGCGAGCTACGACATCCGCATCTTCAGCCCGCGTCGCGAGGTGCCGTTCGCCGGGCATCCCAGCGTCGGCACCGCGCACGCGGTGCTGCAGGCGGGGCTGGCGACGCCGCGCGACGGCCTGCTGGTGCAGTCGGGGATCGCCGGCGAACTGCCGCTGCGCGTGCTCGGCGAAGGCGCGACCCGCATGATCGCCGTGCGCACGCCGCGGGCGCGGATCGTCGAGATCGCCGATCCGGCCCACCCGCTGCTGCACGCGGCGCTGGCCGGCATCGCGCGGGGCGGCCTGCCGCAGGCGCTGGTCGACGGCGGGCGTCGCTGGTGGCTGGCGGAAGTGGCGGACGAGGCCTCGCTGCGCGCCGCGACGCCCGACTGGGATGCGATCGAACGACTGGCGATCGCCACCGACAGCATGGGCCTGTGCGTCTTCGCGCGCAGCGAGGATCCGGTGCACCACCTCGCGGTGCGCGCATGGGTCGGCGCGACCGGGCGCTTCGAGGATGCGGCCTCGGGCGCGGCCAACGCCACGCTGGCGGCATGGCTGGCTTCGCAGGATGCCCTGCCCGGCCGCGACGGACGCTACCGCATCAGCCAGGGCCGCGAAGTGGGCTTCGACGCGATCATCGAGCTGCACGTGGACGAGGCCGGCGACGTGTGGTCGGGTGGTCGCGTGCAGACCGTGGTCGACGGGATGATCGACTGGTTCGAGGTGCGCGACTAGCGTTCGCCTGCGGCGGCTGCGCGCCACCAAAGACGGAAGCGGTGCGCCCGTCTGCGCCATGGGCATCCGGCGGCCGCTAGCCCGGCACGGAAAACACCGATGCCGGAGCGCTGTTCCGGCCCGGAACCGGTTCGCCGCGATCCGTGCGGGCGCCGGATCATTCCGAAGCGGCGGCCTCGAACACGGGCTTCCCGTCGACCCAGGTCGAGCGGATCTCGAGCGCGTGCAGTTGCGCCGCGTCGATCGCCAGCGGATCCTGTGCCAGCATCACGAAATCCGCCTGCAGGCCGGGCGCCAGGCGTCCGGTCAGCGCTTCGTCGCGATGCGCCCAGGCCGCATCCGCGGTGAAGCCGCGCAGGGCCTCGCCCGCTGTCAATGTCTGGTCCGGCAGCCAGCCGCCCTCGGGATGTCCCTCGCGATCCTGGCGGGTCGCGGCGGCATGCAGGCCCAGCCTCGGATCGGGCGACTCGACCGGAAAATCCGAACCCAGCGCGAGCCGCACGCCGGCCCCGGCGAATCTCCGCCAGGCATAGGCGCCGGCGATGCGCTCCGCCCCGACCCGGTCCTGCGCCCACGGCATGTCCGACGTCGCATGCGTGGGCTGCATCGAGGCCACCACGCCGAGCGCGGCGAAGCGCGGGATGTCCTCCAGCGCCATGATCTGCGCGTGCTCGATGCGCCAGCGGTGGTCGTTGTCCGCGGCCTCTCCCAGCACGCGCGCGTAGGTGTCGAGCACGATTCGGTTGCCGCGGTCGCCGATCGCATGCGTGGCCACCTGCAGGCCGCAGCCCTGCGCACGCCTGGCCAGCTGTTCGAAACGTACGGGCTCGACCAGCAGCAGGCCGCGGTTGCCGGGATCGTCGCTGTAATCCTCGATCAGCGCGGCGCCGCGGCTGCCTAGCGCGCCGTCGATCAGGAACTTCACCCCGCGCATCTGCAGGCGCCGACCCGGATGCACGTACGGCCCGTGCTCGCACAGCCACGCGAACGCATCGGCGTCGCCGTCGGCGTAGGCGCTGATGCGCAGCGGCAGGCGGCCTTCGTCGGCGAAGCGCCGCAGCTGTTCGAAGTCGCGGCGGCTGGTGCCCATGTCGTGCACGCCGGTGAGGCCGTTGCGCACGGCGGCCTCGAGCGCGAGCGCGAGGGCGCGGTCGGCATCGGCCTGGTCCATCGCCGGCACGACCGCGTCGACCAGGCGTTCGGCCTCGTCGACGAACACGCCGGTCGGGCGTCCGTCGGCATCGCGCACGATCAGTCCGCCGTCCGGCTGTCCCGACGCCAGCAGCGCCGCGCCCTGCGGGCGGCCGGCGACCGCACGCAGCGCCGCCGAGTTCACCCAGCCGGCGTGGCCGTCGACGCGGCGCAACCACACCGGGCGATCCGGAAACGCCGCGTCGAGGTCGGCCGCGGTCGGGAACGCCTGCTCCGGCCAGTCGTTCTGGTCCCAGCCGCCGCCCAGCAGCCACTCGCCGTCCGGCAAGTCCGCCGCGAACGCACGCAGGCGCGTCACGATCTCCTGCTTGCTGCGCGTGCCGACGAGGTCGACACGGGTCAGCGCAAGGCCGAGCCCGACGATGTGCGCGTGCGCATCGATCATCCCGGGGATCACGGTGGCGGTGCCGACATCGATCACGCGCGCGTCCGGATGCCGAGCCGCGAGCCCGGCGGCCGAACCGACCGCGACGATGCGGCCGTCGTCGTCCCAGACCATCGCCTCGACCACGGGCGCGGCCGGGTCCGAGGTATGGATGCGCGCAGCCTGCAGCCGGGTTTCGCCGGCCGCGACCGGCAGGCAGGCGACGGCACACAACAACGGCAAGAGCATCTGGCGCAGCATCGGCGGGCTCCGGTTGGCGGTGGCGCGATGCTACAACGGGAACGAGGCCGACCCGGCGCAAGCACGCGCGCATCGCCCCACGAGTCCGTTGGCGATGCGCTGCTAGACGGGGAAGGGCCCCAAGGCCCCTCCCCTCATCCCGGCGATGCGCGTGCGCTCACTCCGGGCGCACGTCCACCCGCACGCGGATGCGGTCGCCGGGGTGGTAGGACGTGCGCGTGACGTACTCGCGGCCGCCGTACTCGTAGGTGACGTCGTATTCCCCGACCGTGCGGTCGTAGGCATCGTTGCCGTAGGCGTCGTACCCGCCGTAACCATCCCGGTATGGGTCGGGCTCGCAGACGGTGACATAGCCGGCGCGCTCGCGCCGGTTGGCCTCGTAGATGCCGCGACCGGCCACGCCACCGACCATCGAACCGACCGCGGTGCCGATCACCTGTCCGCTGCCGTCGCCGATCCTGCTGCCCAGCACCGCGCCGGCGATGCCGCCGAGCACGGTGGCGACCAGCCGGCCGTTGTCGTCGCGACGCTGGTCGCGGTAGGGATCGTGCGGATAGCCGTCCCGGTAGTCGCCGCCGCCGTAGGAATCGGCACGGCGATCGCCCCAAGGGTCGCTGCCCGCATAGCCTTCGCGCCGGGTCTGGCAGCGCCGCGTGTCGCGCACCGGCCTGCCGCGGCCATCGAAGACCGGGTCGACGCGCACCACCCGGGCCCAGTCGTGGTGCCCCTGCGTCGCGTACGCGTCCGGTCTCGCCTGCTGCTGCGGGACGCGGTGACTGTAATCGCCGTAGGGCGCCGGACCGTAACGGCCATCGTGGACCTGCGCGTCGGCGACGCCGGTGGCCAGCGCCAGCGCGATGGCGACGGACATGCTTGCGGATTTCATTGTCTCGACCCCGGGCGCCGGTCAGGGCGGCGCGCATCGCCACGCTAGGGATGCGCGGCTAACGGGCGGCTGAATCCGACCGGCCTGCAGCCTCCGGGGCTCGGCGCGTTCACCGTGCCGACAGCCAGGACAGCGCCTGCGCGGCGCACTCGGCGGCGTTGCGACCGAGCAACGGGCCGACGTGGCTGACCGCGGTCGCACGCAACAGCGAGGCCTCCCATGCGCTCGCCAGGGCGGCGGTGAGCCGCGGCGGCACGTCGTCATCCACCATCGAGGCGATGCACAGCACCCGGCACGCGGGCGGCTGCACGACGATGCCGCCGCAGGCCTCGCGCATCGCCCGCCCGCTCTCGTCGCGCCAGTTCCGGAACGCGAACAGCGCCGTCGCCTCGTCGGCATCGGGCAACGCGCGCTGGGTGCCGGTCAATCGCGCGTCGCGCTGCCAGGGCACGACGTCGGGCCATTCGCGGCCGGGCAACTGCGCATGCCAGGGCGACGGCGGCAACGGGTTGACCAGCACCAGCGCGTCGGCGCCCTCGGCGCAGGCCATCGCCAGCAGCCCGCCGAGGCTCGCACCCACCAGCGCGCGCGGGCGCGGCAAGGCGTCCAGCGCCACGCGCACCTGCGCGGCGTAGTCGTCGAAGCCGGTGGCGGCGAGGCCCTGTGGCGAGGCCTGCAGGTCGGGCGCGGCCACGCGCAGGCGGCCGGCCTCGAACACGGCCTTCCACACATTCCATTCCCAGCCGCCCCCGCCCCCGCCGTGCACCATCAGCGCCGAAGCGATGCGCTCATCCAACCAGTTCCGCCTCCAGCGTGATCGGAACCGCGCTCAGGGCCTTGGACACCGGGCAGTTCTGCTTGGCGTCGTCGGCGATCGCGCGGAACTTGGCCTCGTCCAGGCCCGGGACCTTCGCCTTCATCTTCAGCCGGATCGCGCTCAGCGTCGGGCCGCCCTCCATCGACAGATCCACTTCGGCGCTGCCGTCGAGCGCCTCGGGCGGATGCCCGGCCTCGGCCAGCTTGGCCGCCAGCGCCATGGTGAAGCAGCCGGCGTGCGCCGCGGCGATCAGTTCCTCGGGGTTGGTGCCCTTCTCGTCGCCGAAGCGGCTGTTGAAACCGTAACGCGTGCCGTCGAGCAGGCCGCTCTGCGGAGTGGACAGCGTGCCCTTGCCGCCCTTGAGGTCGCCTTCCCAGTGTGCGCTGGCCTTGCGGGAGATGCCCATGATGTCGCTCCTGTGGGGTAAAGCGTGCAGCGTAAGCACGCCCGCGTTACTTCCGCGTGCGGGCGCGCCGGGATGCTGCGTCGCAACGCGCTCCGCCCGGTGCGACGCGCTACTGTGTCGGCCCGCCATGACCGCCCCTCGAGCGTGCGCTCGAACGGCAGCGTTCCTCCCGCGGACAGCCATGACGGCCGCCATGCGGATCCCCCGCAGGGATCGGACCAGCCCGCCTGGACGTTCCGCGGCACGGATCCCTCAGAACGATGCCGGCCGCTGGCCGGCATCCCATCCAAGGGAGGATCGGCCCCATGCCCTATTCGACGCAACAGGTCCGCAACGTGGCCCTCGCAGGCCACCCCGGCGCCGGCAAAACAACCCTGTTCGAAGCCCTGCTGCATGCCGGCGGCACCGTACAGACGGCAGGCACCGTCGAACGCGGCAACACCGTGTCCGACTTCGACCCGATCGAGAAGCAGCGCGGCCACTCGATCGACGCGGCCATCGCCGGCATCGACTACCGCGCGGGCGCGGACCGTTCCGCGCACATCAACCTGATCGACCTGCCCGGCTATCCCGAATTCCGCGGTCCCGCGCTGTCGGCGCTGGGTGCGGTGGAGACTGCGGCGATCGTAGTCGACGCCACCGGCGGCGTGGAATACGGCACCCGGCGGATGATGGAGCGCGCGAAGGAACGTGGCCTGTGCCGCGCGATCGTGGTTTCGCGCATCGACGCCGAGGGCGCCGAGCCCGGCCGCGTGCTCGACCAGCTGCGCGACGCCTTTGGGCCGGAATTGCTGCCGCTGAACCTGCCCGCGGACGGCGCGACGCGCGTGGTGGACTGCTTCGCCACGGCCGACGGCGACGCGCGCGACGCCGTCAGCGACCTCGGTCCGGTCGCCGACTGGCATCGCCGGATCCTCGACCAGGTGGTCGAGATCAACGAGACGGTGATGGACCATTACCTCGACCTCGGCGAGGAGGGCCTGTCGGGCCAGGAACTGCACGATGCGTTCGAGCAGTGCCTGCGCGAGGGCCACCTGGTGCCGGTGTGCTTCGCGTCCGCGCGCACCGGCGTCGGCGTGAAGGCGTTGCTGGACGTCGCCACCCGGCTGTTCCCGCATCCGGGGGAAGCCAACCCGCAGCCGTTCGTGAAGGGCGTCGGCGCCGACGCCCGGCCGATCGCCACCACGCCCGACCCGTCGGCGCACGTGGTCGCCGACGTGTTCCGCATCGTCCACGATCCCTTCGTCGGCAAGCTCGGCGTGTTCCGGGTGTACCAGGGCACGGTGCGCCGCGACACCCAGCTGTTCATCGACGACGGGCGCAAGCCGTTCAAGGTCGGCCACCTGTTCCGGCTGCACGGCAAGGAGCACGTCGAGGTCGACCAGGCCATCCCGGGCGACATCGCCGCGGTGGCCAAGGTCGAAGACCTGCATTTCGACGCGGTGCTGCACGACAGCCACGACGAGGACCAGATCCGGCTGGCGCCGGTCGCGTTCCCGAAGCCGATGTTCGGGCTCGCGATCGAGGCCGGCAGCAAGGGCCAGGAGCAGAAGCTGGCGAACGCGCTGCACAAGCTGGCCGAGGAGGATCCCTGCTTCCATGTCGAACACGAGGACGAGACCAACGAGACGGTCATCCGCGGCCTGTCCGACCTGCACCTGCGCATCCAGCTGGAGCGGCTCAAGGATCGCTTCGCGGTGGAGGTGGCCACCCGGCCGCCGCGCATCGCCTACCGCGAGACCATCGGTGCGAAGGCCGAGGGCCACCACCGGCACAAGAAACAGACCGGCGGCGCAGGCCAGTTCGGCGAGGTGTTCCTGCGCGTCGAGCCGCTGCCGCGCGGGGGCGGGTTCGAGTTCGTCGACGAGGTCAAGGGCGGGGTGATCCCGGGCCAGTTCCTGCCGGCCGTCGAAAAGGGCGTCCGCCAGGTGCTGGCCTCCGGCGCGATCGCCGGCTATCCGATCCAGGACGTGCGCGTCATCGTCTACGACGGCAAGCACCATCCGGTCGACAGCAAGGAGGTGGCGTTCGTCGCCGCCGGCCGCAAGGCGTTCCTCGACGCGATCGGCAAGGCCCGGCCGCAGGTGCTCGAACCGATCGTCGACCTCGAGGTCAACGCGCCCGAGGCGCACATGGGCGACATCAGCGGCGGCCTGGCGGGCAAGCGCGCGCGCATCAACGGTACCGATGCGGCCGGCAACGGCGAGATCGCGGTCACCGCCCAGGTGCCGCTGTCGGAGCTGGAGGGCTACGCGGCGGAACTCAAGTCGGCGACCGCCGGGCGCGGCCGCTACGCCCTGGAATTCAGCCACTACGAACCGGTGCCGCCGCAGGTGCAGCAGGCCCTGGCGGCGGCCTGGCGACCCAGGCACGAGGAGGACTGACGGGGCGGCCGTCAACGCATGTCCCCCGGCCGCGCCGCCCTGCTCGCCGACGCGATCCTCGCCCTGCACGTGGGCGTGGTCGCGTTCGTCGTGCTCGGACTGCTGGCGATCGTGGCAGGCGGTGCGCTCGGCTGGCGTTGGGTCCGCGGGTTCGCATTCCGCGCCACGCACCTATTGTTGATGCTGGTGATCGCGCTGCAGGCCTGGATGGGGCGGCTGTGCCCGCTGACGACCTGGGAACAGGCGCTGCGAATCCGAGCGGGGCAGGATACTTACGGTGAATCCTTCATCCAGTACTGGCTGTCGCGCCTGATCTTTTTCGAGGCGCCGTGGTGGGCGTTCGTGTTCGCCTACAGCGCGTTCGCCGGACTGGTGATCGCCTGCTGGTGGCGGTGGCCGCCGGTCCGGCGTCGCGCAAAGAGCAGGCGCTCGCCCTGAGGTCGTTGCGTAATATGCGTGTTTTTTCGCGTTTTCCTATTGGCGGCGCGATGCGGATGCCCTACATTGCGCCTGCCGGCATGTTCGGCCGCACCAAAACGCAGACCACAGACACTGACGAGGGAACACAAAACCCATGGCAAAGAAGAAGGCCACGACCAAGAAGGCAGCCCCGAAGAAGGCCGCCAAGCCTGCCGCGCCGAAAGCGATCAAGGATCCGTTGAGCAAGTCGGGCCTGGTGGCCCACATCGCCGACGCCACCAGCGTCGCCGCGAAGGACATCCGTGCCGTGCTCGGCGCGCTCGAGGGCGCGATCCACGGCTCGCTGAACAAGAAGGGCGCGGGCAGCTTCACCCTGCCGGGCGTCGCCAAGTTCAGCGCCGTCAGCGTGCCGGCCAAGCCGAAGCGCAAGGGCATCAACCCATTCACCAAGGAAGAGCAGTGGTTCGCCGCCAAGCCCGCCTCGGTGAAGGTGAAGGTCCGTCCGCTGAAGAAGCTCAAGGACGCGGCCGCCTGATCGCCGCAAGCGACAGCGACGCCACGAACGGGACGGCCTTGCCGTCCCGTTTCTTTTTTGGCGGATAAGATGCGCCTCCCACTTCCCCATCGGACCCGACGATGAGCCTCAACGGATTCCTCGACCACCTGCTCAAATCCGCGGCACCGACCACCGTGTCGGGCAACGACGGCCGCGGCGGACTCGGCGGCATGCTCGGCTCGGATTTCGGCAAGGGCACGATGGCCGGCGGAGCGCTCGGCCTGCTGCTGGGCCGCAACAGGACCACCCGCAAGCTCGCGACCTACGGCGGGCTGGCCGCGCTGGGGATGATGGCCTACCGAGCCTATGGCGACTACAAGGCGCAGCAGGGCGCGCAGGTGCAGCCGCAGACCGTCGACCGGCTGCCGCCACCGCAGGCGAACCTGCATGGCGAGGCGATCCTGCGCGCACTGGTCGCCGCGGCCAAGGCCGACGGCCATCTCGATGCGCGCGAGCGCCAGGTGATCGAGGGCGAGTTCGCACGGATCGCGCCGGAGGCCGAAGTGCAGCAGTGGCTGAAGGTCGAGCTCGACAAGCCGCTCGATCCGGCCGAGGTGGCGCGCTCGGCGGGCACGCCGGAGATCGCCTCGGAAATGTACCTGGCCAGCCTCGTCGCCGCGGACGAGCAGAACTACATGGAGCGCGCGTACCTGGACGAACTCGCGCGCCAGCTCGGGATCGACGACGCCCTGAAGCAGCGGCTCGAGCAGGAATTCCGCAGCGCCGCCGGGTGAGCGGGCGCCAGCATCCACCGATGCCACGCGCACGCCTGCTGCTGCCGCTGCTGCTGTTGCTCGCGCTCGCCGCGGTGCTGGTCTTGCGTGGCTGCGATCGCGACGACGCCGGTACGGCGGGCGAACGCCCGATCGCGTCATCCCCCGCTCCCGTGGCCGACGTCGCCGCGCGCACCGCACGCGAGGACGAGGAAGCGTTCGCCCGTGCGGAACAGCGCGACCGCCACGACGCCGCCATGCGTGCCGCGGTCTCGACCCTGCACCGTTATCTCGCGAAGCTGCCCGAAGACCGCGCCGCGGCCGACGCGTTCTGGGCCGGAGGGCAGCCGCCTTCCGACGCAGACGAAGCCGACCTGCGCACCCTGCCCGCCGCGCCGAGCTTCTTCCGTACCCGCAATCGTTCGCCCGAACCAATGGATGGCGCCCCTGTTCCGGTCGCGGTCCGTATCCCGGTGGAACTGCGCCTCGGGCTCCGCGGCGAGGCGCCGCGCCGCTACGCGGGCTGGTACGCGTTGCGCCACGACCCCACGCAGGACGCATGGCGCCTCACCGGTGCCTCCATCGACGCGGTGCCACCCCCGCAGTAGCATGGCCGCGGTCATCGTCGGCGACCCTTCGAGGGCGCGGGGGCGGAATGGACAAGCGCTTCTGGATTTGCGGCATCGTGGTGTCGTTCGCCGCGTTGCTGCTGTCGTTCCTGATCCACGGGCTGTTGCTCGGCGACGATTACGCCGCGCTCGGATCGATGTACCGCGACCCCGCGGACGGCATGCGCCATTTCCGCTGGCTGCTGCTCGCCCATGGCCTGCTCGGTTTCGCGATGACCTGGCTTTTCTCGCAGGGTTTCGCCCGCGATCGTCCCACACTCGCGCAGGGGCTGCGCTTCGGCCTGGCGATGGCGCTGTTCGCGACCGTACCCGGCTTCCTGGTCCACTACGCCGTGCAGCCGCTGCCGGCGACGCTGCTCGCCAAGCAACTGGTCTTCGGAACGCTGGGCATGGTGCTGCTCGGCGTGCTTCTCGCCTGGCTGCAACCGCGCCGCAACGCGTTGCGCGCGCCGGCATGAGCCGCCCAGCCACGGTTCAGGCCGGGGCCGCACACTGATCGACCTCGCCTTCCGTCCGGGACCGTCGCATGCGCCGCCTGTCGCCTTCCGTTGTTCTCCCGCACCTGGCCGTGCTGCTCGTCCTGCTCGCCGGGTGTTCGACCATCGGCGCGGTGTCGGCATGGCTGGGCGACCAGGTCGCGTTCACGCCCGGGCAGCTGCAGCGCCACCTCGATCGCCGCTTCCCGCGCAGCTTCGACAAGCTCGGCGGCCTGGTGACGGTGACCCTGGACAACCCGCGCGCCTCGATCCCGCCCGGCGACTCGCGCCTGCGCCTGGAATTCGACCTCGGTCTCGGCGCGCTCGGCGGCGAGGGCGCGACCACCGGCCACCTCGCGTTGGCCAGTGGCCTGCGCTACGACCCGACGACGCAGGGACTGCACCTGGACGCGCCCGAGGTGCTGCAGTTCGAGATCCCCCGCTCCGGCGAGCTGCTGCGCGGCGGCGCGCGCGGCATCGTCAACAGCCTGCTCGCCGAGTACGCGCGCACCGAACCGGTGTATCGCCTCGACGACGACCTGCTGGCGAAGCTGCCGGCCGGCAGCCGCATCGGCGAGGTCGGCATCGAGCGTGGCGTGGTGGTCGTGCGGCTGGACCGCTGACCATGGCGCGCACCGCCCGGCCGCCGATACACGCCCCCTTGTTCGCGACGCTGCTGGCCTGCGTGCTGGCCGCCTGCGCCGGCGACCAGGCTGCCGACGCCGGACCGGACGCCGCCATCGATGCACCCCTGCCGCAGCCG
Organism: Luteimonas saliphila; assembly: GCF_016774335.1. Taxonomy (GTDB): domain Bacteria; phylum Pseudomonadota; class Gammaproteobacteria; order Xanthomonadales; family Xanthomonadaceae; genus Luteimonas; species Luteimonas saliphila. The sequence continues at coordinate 103,489 of NZ_JAETWA010000024.1, forward strand.
CAGGCGGACGGCGCGGTCACCGACATGCCGGCCCGCCCGGGACCCGGCGAAGTGCCGCTGGCCGGCGAGGCGCCTCCGCCGCCGCCACCGGCGCTGCTGCCGGCCGACGGGCGCTTCGGTCTGCCGCCGCTCGAGGAGAATCCGGAAACCGGAATCGCATCTGCCGCGCCGGATGGGCCCGAGCCCGCGCCCGCCGAGGCCGCGACGCTGATGCGCGAGTATTACGCGGCGATCAACGCCCGCGACTTCGTCCGCGCCCATGCTGCCTGGTCCGATGGCGGCCGCGCCAGCGGGCAGACGCCGGAGGAGTTCGCGGCCGCCTTCGCGGACGTCACCGGAATCGAGGCGACGTTCGGCGAGCCGGGCCCGGTCGGACCCGCCGCCGGTTCGCGCTACGTCGAGGTGCCGGTCACGGTCACCACCACCCGCACCGATGGCAGCGTGCAACGCCAGGCCGGCCGTTTCACCCTGCGCCGCGCCGTGGCGGACGGCGCCACGCCGGAGCAGCGCGCCTGGCGCATCGCCTCGGTCGACCTGCGCGACGCCGCGCCCTAGCGCGCAGCCGCGATCAGAGTTCGAATCGATAGCTGAGCTTGACCATCAGCTGTTCGTCGTCGCGCAGATCGAAGCTGTCGAGCAGCGCTTCGTCGACGCCATCGGCGATCGTGCCGCGGTCGAAACCGCCGCGGCCGTAGACCACGTACAGGTACGACAGCGGCGCCAGCTCGTAGCGATAGCGGATCTGGAAGGCGAGGTTGCGCACGCTGAAGTCCTCGATGGCGTCGTCCGTGGCGATCGCGTTGCCGGCCGGGTCGAATCGCCATGCGTGTCGCGCGCGGGCATCGATACCGATCGCCTGCAGCTTCACCCGCAGTTCCTGGCGCGGATCGATGTTCCAGTCCAGGCCCGCGAGCAGTTTGGCCTCCTTGCCGTCGAACGCGCCGACCAGATCGCCGCTGTCGGGTCCCTGCCAGATCAGCCAGTCCGGGCGCTGGATCAGGATCGCACCGGCGTTGAGGCTGAAGGCGTCGTTGACGAAATAGGTGGCGCCGTACCACAGCGAGCCGCCGAGCCGGTCGTTGCCCGCCAGACCGCCGCCGAACAGCTCGGCCTCCACATCGTGCGCCCAGCGCCCCTTGCGCGGGCGCGAGTACTCGTAGTACGCGTTGAAGTTCGCCGGCAGGCGGACGATGCCGTTCCCGCGCAGCAGCAGGTCGTTGACGCCGGCCCCGTTGATATTGATTTGCGCGTACTCGTCGCTGCCGTTGCGCAGCTGGCCCTGGCGGCTGACGCGGAACTGGTCGTTGAGCTTCTGCCCGCGGTCGTTGTGGTTGCTGCTGACGCGCCAGCGCCAGTCGGTGGAGGCGTAGCGCGCGTCTTCGGGCAGGTCGGTGAAGCGCCTGGAGACCTGCCAGTGCAGGTAGTTGGTGCTGGCGCGGGAGAGATAGCCGGCATCGTTGATCTCGAGCTCGTTGCCGAAGTGCATCGCGATCCACTGCTGGCGCCAGCCGCGGTCCATCTCGTAGTCGGCCCACAGCGTCGCGCCGAGGTCGCTCCAGCGCTCGCCCTCCTGCTCGATGCGGCTGCCGAACACCCGGCTGCGGACGTTCCAGCGGGGCGTCGGGCGCCAGCTGTGGTCGAGACCCAGCACGCTCGCGTCGCGGTCGAGGTACGGTCGCTCGACCCGGGTCAGCATCATCCCCAGGTTCTGGGTTTCGAAGTCGCGCACCACGCGCAGCGCGTGGAAGCTGCGTCCCGCGGCACCCGCCTCGTCGGCCGAGAACAGCCCGTACTTCGCCTGCCCCAGGCTGCCGTTGAGCTTGACCGCGGCGGCGATGTCGCTGGCGCCGCCGCCGTCGTCCGCCGGCCCGCCGATGCGGCGCGTGTACAGCAGCTGGCTGAAATCCGACGGCGTGGTGTATTCGAAGATGCCCTGGTTCTCGGTGAAGAACGGCCGCTTGTCGCTGACGAAGGTCTCGGTGGCGCTGAAGTTGACCACCAGGTCGTCGCTTTCCACCTGGCCGAAGTCGGGGTGTACCGTGGCGGAGAGCTGGAAGCGTCCGTTCGGCTTCCAGAACAGGTCGGCGCCGGCATTGCCTTCGCCGCCGCCGCGGATGTTGTCGTACAGGCCGGACACATAGGGAGTGATTGCGAGCAGCGACTGGTCGTATTGCGGCACCGTCAGCGGCGCGAAGTCCGACAGGAACCGCGAGCGCTCGAAACTCGCCGCCGGCCACGCCATGCGCTCGCCGGTGGAGCCGATCACCCGCGCGAGGAACAGCTTGAGCGTGCGCTCGCCGCCGGTGCCGTCGCGCATCGGCGCGGTGTGCCAGGGGATCAGCAGTTCCACGCTCCAGCCGTCCGCGTCCTCGCCGACCGCATGGCGCCACTGCCCGTCCCAGTCGCTGCTGAACTGGTTCTCGTTGGTGATGATCTCGTCGCCGATGCCGCCGGTGGAACTCACCGTGAAGGCGTAGCCGGTGCGGCCGTCGCCATCGAAATCGACGAATACGTTGACCCGGTCGACCTGCTCGTCGAAGTCGCGCCGCACCTTCTGCCGGGTGCGCGGCACGCCGGGCGGCTGGATGTTGCGGAAGGCCACGGCGAGGCCGTCGGGCGTCGCCAGCACCCAGGCCCGGGTCGGCAGCGAGCCCGGCTCGCCGCTCAACGGCTGCACCTTGCGGAAATCGGTGACGAGGGTGGCGCCTTCCCACTCGGCCGGGTCGATCCGGCCGTCGACCTCGACCGCGGCGGCAGGGCCGCCCATCAGGGCGAGTGCCAGCGCCACCGCCCCGTATCCGCGCCTCCAGCCTGCCAAGCGATTCCCCTCGCGTCCTCCACCGGCGCGCAGGCTAGCCGCGGTCACCTCCCCTGCCGCGTCCCATCGGTCATGGCAACCCTTTGCCCGCGGCGCGCATCCCGCCCGGGAAGGCGCCGGTCAGCGCTTGGGCTGGAGCATCGTCCCGGTGCACTTCTTCGAGCCGCATTTGCAGGCCCAGAGCTTCTTCAGCCTGGCCGTGTGCGGCTCGTCGAGGGTGATGCCGTAGTTGTAGGTCAGCTCCTCGCCGGGCTTGATCTCGCGCAGGGCCTGGATGAAGACCTTGTCCTTGTGCCGGCGGTCCTTCGCATCCTCCTCGATCTCCGACTCGCAGTTCGGCTGGCAGCTGTGGTTGATCCAGCGCGCGATGTTGCCGCCGACGTTGGCGTCGACCACGTAGTCGTCGTTGAGGGTGAACAGGAAGGTATGGCCATCCTCGTCGTCGTCGCCGTACTCCTCGTCGACCTCGGCGTGGGTACGCAGCTTGCCCTTGTAGCGGACGACGCGCTCGCCCTTCTTGATCAGTCCGGTGGCGAACACGCCGTTGCCGTGGATCGGCGACAGGCGGGCTTCGATCTTCTTTTTCTTCTTCGGCATCGCGGGGGGTGTCGGCGGCGGGAGCCGCATTGTGGCACGAGCGACCCGCGCTGCCGGCATCGCCCCTGCGATCGCGTGCCGGATGCCACCCCGACCAATGGCAGGGCAGGGCCTCGACGCGTCCTCCCGGGTCCGCATCCGGCGTTGGCTAGGCCATGTCTCCGGACGACACCTCGAACACATGGAACACATGCGCCTACCATCACGCTTCTCCCCGCTTCCGCTCCTGATGCTGGCCTGCGCCATCGGCGCATGCCAGCGCGTCCCGAACGCCCCGGACGCCGTCGCCAAACCTCTGCCCATCGCGACTGCGGCGGCAGCGGCGGGCGACGACCTGGTCGCCCACGGTGAGTACATCGTGCGCATCGGCGGCTGCAACGACTGCCACACCGCCGGTTACGCCGAACGCGGCGGCGACGTACCGACCGGTGAATGGCTCACTGGGTCGCCGCTCGGCTACCACGGTCCCTGGGGCACCACCTATGCAAGCAACCTGCGGCTGACCGTCGGCGATCTCGACGAGGCCGAGTGGCTCGCCTACACCGCCAACCTGCATACCCGGCCGATCATGCCCGACTTCATGCTGCGGCAGATGCGCGAGCGCGACCGCCGCGCGATCCATCGTTTCGTGCGTTCACTCGGCCCCGCCGGCGAGCCTGCGCCGGAGCCGCTGCCGCCTGGCCGGGTTCCGCCGCCTCCCTATTTCCAGCTCGTGGCGCCCGCGCCCGCGCCGCCGCGTCCGGAACGCCGGCAGGCCTCAGCCGATGCTCAGAACGGCCAGAATCCGGTCCAGTAGGCGGCGACGCCGAGGCCGAACGCGGCCCAGGCGAGATCCTTCGCGCTGCGCGCGGCCTTCCACAGCACGAACACCGCCCCGGCGACCAGCGCCGCATGCAATACATCGCCGCGGCGATCGCCCGCCGCATCGGAAGTGCCGGTCGCACGCATGTCGCTGTCTCCGTTGCCGTCCGTCATCGGACGCACGAATGCTCGCGCACGGATGCAGGGAGGATCAGTGGCGCGCATCAGCCATCGAGGCTGACAGGCGTCACCTCGACCCCTTCGGGGTGCGAACGCCCCGGCGCCTGCGCATCGGAGGGCGGGCTCACACTGGCCGCGATGCTTTCCACGCGAACGGCATGAATGGTTCCGACCGGGAAAATTGAGCCTGGTCGACGAAAAGCGTACAATTTTGGTCCGCTTTCGAGAACCATTCGCATCCATGCTCCGCGTCACCCGACTGACCGACTACGCCACTGTCGTCCTGACCGTCCTCGCCTCGCGCCCGGAGGCGGTGCTCAGCGCGGCCGACCTGGCCGAGCGCGCCGGGCTCGAGGGGCCGACGGTGAGCAAGCTGCTCAAGCCGCTGGCGCAGGCCGGCCTGGTGGAGGGCTTCCGCGGCGTCCACGGCGGCTACCGCCTGGCGCGGCCGGCGACCGAGATCAGCCTGGTCGAGATCGTCGAGGCGATGGAAGGCCCGCTGGCGATGACCGAGTGCAGCCTCGACCACGGCGAATGCGGGATCTCGGCCAGCTGCGGCGTGCGCGCCAACTGGCGCCGGATCAACGACGTGGTCGCCGAGGCGCTGCGTGGCGTGAGCCTGGCGCAGATGCTCGACGACGCCCCGCCGTCGCCCCCGCCCGCCCGGCGCATCGCCGCTCGGCTGGCCAACGCTTGACGCGGTTCCCGGACCGCGCACCCCACATGGACACTCCAGGCAGCCCCATGGCCACCGACCTCGCAGAACCGATCGCCAACAAGGAAATCCACGAACAGCTCGGCCGTCGCTACGACGCCGGCTTCGTCACCGACATCGAATCCGACTCGCTGCCGGCGGGTCTGGACGAGGACGTGGTGCGCGCGCTCTCGGCCAAGAAGGGCGAGCCGCAGTGGATGACCGACTGGCGCCTGGCCGCCTACCGCCACTGGCTGACCATGCCGGTGCCGCACTGGGCCAAGCTGCGGATCGCGCCGATCGATTTCCAGTCGATCAGCTACTACTCCGCGCCCAAGGGCCCGAAGTACAAGTCGCTCGACGAGGTGCCGCAGGAACTGCTCGACACCTACGACAAGCTCGGCGTGCCGCTGCACGAGCGCGCGCGGCTGGCCGGCGTGGCGGTGGATGCGGTGTTCGACTCGGTCTCGGTGGGCACCACCTTCCGCAAGGAGCTGGCCGAGAAGGGCGTGATCTTCTGCTCGATGTCCGAGGCCATCGCCGATCATCCGGAGCTGGTGCGCCAGTACCTGGGCACAGTGGTGCCGGTGGGCGACAACTATTTCGCCGCGCTGAACTCGGCGGTGTTCTCCGACGGCAGCTTCGTGTTCATCCCGAAGGGCGTGCGCTGCCCGATGGAACTGAGCACCTATTTCCGCATCAACGCCGGCCATACCGGCCAGTTCGAGCGCACCCTGATCGTCTGCGAGGACAGGGGCCACGTGTCGTACCTGGAAGGCTGCACCGCGCCGATGCGCGACGAGAACCAGCTGCACGCCGCGGTGGTCGAGCTGGTCGCGCTGGAGGACGCCGAGATCAAGTACTCGACGGTGCAGAACTGGTACCCGGGCGACGAGAACGGCGTGGGCGGGATCTACAACTTCGTGACCAAGCGCGCCGAGTGCCGCGGCGCTCGCAGCAAGGTCACCTGGACCCAGGTCGAGACCGGCTCGGCGATCACCTGGAAGTACCCGTCCTGCGTGCTGCTGGGCGACGACTCGACCGGCGAGTTCCACTCGGTGGCGCTCACCCACCATCGTCAGCAGGCCGACACCGGCACCAAGATGATCCACGTCGGCAAGCGCACCAAGAGCAAGATCGTCAGCAAGGGCATCAGCGCCGGCCACGGCCAGAACACCTACCGCGGCTTGGTGAAGGTCGCCGCCGGCGCCGATGGCGCGCGCAACCACACCCAGTGCGACAGCCTGCTGATCGGCAAGCGCTGCGGCGCGCACACCTTCCCCTACATCGAGGTGAAGAATCCGGGCGCGACCATCGAGCACGAGGCCACCACGTCCAAGATCAGCGACGACCAGCTGTTCTACTGCCGCACGCGCGGCATCGGCCAGGAAGACGCGGTGAGCCTGATCGTCGACGGCTTCTGCAAGCAGGTCTTCCGCGAGCTGCCGATGGAGTTCGCCGTGGAGGCCAAGAAGCTGCTGGACGTGTCGCTGGAAGGCAGCGTCGGCTGACCGGACCACGTTTGTCATCCCGAGCGCAGCGAGGGATCTTCCTTTTCACCCACGACGGATCGCAGATTCCTCACCTGCGGTTCGGAATGACAGCTTCGAGACGCACCCCATGCTCAAGATCGACAACCTCCACGCCAGCATCGCCGGCAAGGACATCCTCAAGGGCCTCACGCTGCACGTGAAGCCTGGCGAGGTGCACGCCATCATGGGCCCGAACGGCGCCGGCAAGTCCACGCTCGGCAACATCCTCGCCGGCCGCGAGGGCTACGAGGTCACCGCGGGCACGGTCGAGTTCGACGGCAAGCCGCTGCTCGAACTGGAACCGGAAGAGCGCGCCGCCGCCGGCGTGTTCCTCGCCTTCCAGTACCCGGTCGAGATCCCGGGAGTGAACAACACCTACTTCCTGCGCAGCGCGCTCAACGCGCAGCGCAAGGCCCGCGGCGAGCCGGAGCTGGATTCGATGCAGTTCCTGAAGCTGGTGCGCGAGAAGCTTTCGGTGCTGCACCTGGACGACAGGCTGCTGCATCGCGGCGTCAACGAGGGATTCTCGGGCGGCGAGAAGAAGCGCAACGAGATCTTCCAGATGGCGGTGCTCGAGCCGCGGCTGGCGATCCTCGACGAGACCGACTCGGGCCTGGACATCGACGCGCTGCGCCACGTCGCCGAAGGCGTGAACGCGCTGCGCGCGCCGGACCGCTCGTTCGTGGTGATCACCCATTACCAGCGTCTGCTCGACTACATCAAGCCCGACGTGGTGCACGTGCTGGCCGACGGCCGCATCGTCGAATCCGGGGGCCCGGAACTGGCGCTGGAGCTCGAACAGCACGGCTACGCCTGGATCGCCGACCGGATCGCGCCGGAGGCCACGGCGTGACCAGTCCGCTGCTCGAATCGCTGGCCGCCGGCTTCAGCGGCGACCCGGCGCGGCGCGACCTGCTCGACGCCGCGTTGCGCGACGGCATGCCGGGCCCGCGCAGCGAGCGCTGGAAGTACACGACACTGCGCGCGCTGGAGCGCCGCAGCTTTGCCGCGGTGGAAGCCGCGCCGATCGTCTCCCCGGACGCGCTTGCGCACATCGACGCGCCGCGACTGGTGTTCGTGAACGGCCTGATGGATTCCACATTGTCCCGGTTCGAAGGCCTGCCGGCCGGCATCCACCTCGAGAGTGCGCACCGCCCCCAGGCCGGGCTCGCGACCGCAGGCGACGAGGACGCGCGGCACGCTCCGGGCGACGACGTCTTCGCGCGGCTCAACGCCGCGCTCGCGACGCAAGGCGCCAGCCTGCGTGTCGATGCCGGCGTGCACGTCGCAGGCCCGGTCAACCTCGTGTTCGTCGGCGCGCCCGCGGAGGGCAACCTCGCCTGGCACCTGCGCCATCGGATCGAGCTCGGCGCAGGCGCCTCGTTGCGCGTGGTCGAACACCACCTGTCGACCGGCCCGCACCGCCACCTCGACAACGGCGCGCTTTCGATCGCGCTCGGCGACGGGGCCCGCCTCGAGCACGCACGGGTCCAGCAAGCCGCCGACGGCGCCACCCTGTTCACACGTACCGACGCGACCCTGCAGGCCGACGCACGCTACCACCGCGTCGACCTCGAGCTGGGCGGCGCCCTGTCGCGCCATGAGCTCAACGTCCGGCTGGAAGGCGAGCGCGCCACGCTGGCCGCGCACGGCGTGCTGCTCGCCGCGGACCGCAGCCACCTCGACACGCGCCTGGGCATCGAACACGCCGCGCGCGACACCGCCTGCGACCTGTTGTGGCGCGGCATCGGCGCCGGACGTGGACGCGCGGTGTTCCATGGCGGCATCACCATCCACGGGGGCGCCGACGGGAGCGACGCGCGACTGTCGAACAAGAACCTGCTGCTGTCGGCGACCGCCGAGATCGACACCCAGCCGGTCCTGGTGATCCACGCCGACGAGGTGCAGGCCGCGCACGGCGCGACGGTCGGCCAGCTCGATCCCGGCGCGCTGTTCTACCTGCGCTCGCGCGGACTCGGCCAGGACGCGGCGAAACGGCTGCTGACCGCGGCGTTCTGCCGCGAGCCGCTGGCGGCGATCGGCGACGAGCCATTGCGCGCCATGCTTGAGTCGCGCATCGATGCGGCGCTGGAAGCGCTGTCCGCATGAGCGCGCCTCGGCCCGACGTGGCGATGCGGCAGGACGTCGACTGGGCACGCGTGCGCGAGGACTTCCCGCTGCTCCGGCGCACGGTGCACGGCAAGCCGCTGGTGTATCTGGACAGCGCCAATACCGGACAGAAGCCTGCGGTGGTGATCGAAGCGGTCGACGATTTCTACCGCCAGCACAACGCCAACGTCAGCCGCGCGGTGCACGCGCTCGGCAGCGAAGCCACCGAGGCCTACGAGGGCGTGCGCGGCAAGCTGGCCCGCTTTCTCAATGTGCGCGCCGACGAACTGGTGCTGTGCAGCGGCACCACCTTCGCGATCAACCTGGTGGCGTACTCGTGGGCACTGCCACGGCTGACAGCCGGTGATGCGATCCTGGTCTCGCGCATGGAGCACCACGCCAACATCGTGCCCTGGCAGCTGGTGGCGCAACGCACCGGCGCGACGATCCGCGTGGCCGGCATCCGCGAGGACGGCACGCTCGACCTCGACGCCCTGCGCGCGGCGATGACGCCGGAGGTGAAGCTGCTGGCGGTGACCCACGTTTCCAACGTGCTGGGCACGGTCAATCCGGTGCGCGAGATCTGCCGCGAGGCGCGCCGGCGCGGGATCACGACCGTGGTCGACGGCTCTCAGGCGGTACCGCACCGCGCGGTCGACGTCGCCGCGATCGGCTGCGATTTCTACGCCTTCACCGGGCACAAGATGTGCGGGCCGACCGGCACCGGCGCGCTCTGGGCGCGGCGTGAACTGCTCGCGACGATGCCGCCCTTCCTCGGCGGCGGCGAGATGATCCGCGAGGTCAGCTTCGAGGGCACCGTGTTCAACGATCCACCGCAGAAGTTCGAGGCCGGCACGCCGAACATCGCCGGGTTCGTCGGGCTCGGCGCAGCCGTGGACTATCTCCAGGGCATCGGCATGGCGCGGATCGAGGAGCGCGAGGCCGAACTGCTGGCGCACCTGACCGGCGCGCTGGACGCGCTCGATGGCGTGCGCATCTTCGGCCGCGCGCCGGAAAGGGCCGCCGTGGTCTCGTTCCTGATCGAAGGCGCGCACGCCCACGACCTCGCCACCCTGCTCGACCTGGAGGGCGTCGCGGTGCGCTCGGGCCAGCACTGCGCGCATCCGCTGCTGCAGTTCTACGGCGTCGCCGCCACCTGCCGCGCTTCGCTGGCGTTCTACAACACCCACGCGGAGATCGATGCGTTCGTCGCCGCGCTCGAGAAGGTGCGCAGGCTGCTGGGCTGATCGTGGCGTCCGGCCGCGAGCCGGATCGTCCGGAGACGGCGTCCACCACAAGCCGATGTCGCTGCCCCGCGCCCGGTTTACATAGAATGTGCGCATGCCCGCACCGATCCTCCGCCCGGCGACGCCAGCCGACGTGCCCGCCCTGGTCGCCCTGGTCACTTCCGCGTACCGCGGGGAATCCAGCCGCGCCGGCTGGACCACCGAGGCCGACTTCCTCGACGGCAACCGGATCGACGCGGACGTGCTGCGCGCCGACATCGCGCGCCCACGCAGCCGTGTGCTGGTCGCCGAGCGGGAAGACGGCCTGGCCGCGTGCGCCCACGTGGCCGACGAGGACGGCGCCGGCTACTTCGGCATGTTCTCGGTGCGGCCCGACCTGCAGGGCGGGGGACTCGGCAAGCGGTTGCTGGACGAGTGCGAGCGCATCGTGCGCGAAGAGTGGCGGCTGCCGGCGATGCGCATGGCCGTGATCGACATCCGCGACGCCCTGATCGGTTTCTACGAACGCCGCGGCTACCGGCGCACCGGCGTGTTCAGGCCCTTCCCCTACGGCGACCCGCGCTACGGCATCCCGCTGCGCGACGACCTGCGCTTCGAGGTCCTCGAGAAGCGCTTCGACGGAAGCAACGCATGAGCGAAACCTGGACCTGGGTCTGCGCCACGGGCGAGCTGCTACCTGGCGAGATGAAGATCGCCTTCGACGAGACCACCGGTGCCGGCATCCTCGTGGTCAACCTCGACGGCACGCTGTACGCGCTGGAGGACCAGTGCAGCCACGAGGAATTCGAGCTCTCCGCCGGCAGCATCGACACCGGCGAGGGCAGCATCGAATGCGTGCTGCACGGCGCGCGCTTCGACCTCCGCGACGGTCGCGCCCTGTGCGCCCCGGCCTACGAGCCGGTGGCGAAGTTCCCGGTGAAGATCGAACACGGCGGCATCTGGGCGCGCGACGACCGGGAGTAGACACGGCCGTCGCGTGGGCGCGACGGCACCGCAAGCGGGCGCCGGCGTACGTCGCCGGAAGCTGGGCCAGGCTCCCCGGGTCGCGGCGCGCGGCACTGGACGGAGAGGTCGTCGACATGCCGCGGAGGCGGGCGCAATCGCCGCGAGATCTACCCGGCCGCCTGCCCCGCCCGCGCGTCGATCCGCACCAGCAGCGCCTCGCCGCCACCGTCGAGCACGTAGCGCGCGCGGCCTTCGGGAGCGCCCAGCAGCGCGGTGTCGCCCATCGCCATCGACGGCAATGGGTCATCGCCCTCGAGGTGCGCGCGGCCCGCCAGCAGGTACACGACCCAGGTCGTGCCCGGATCCATGAACAGCACCATCGGACCGGCGAGCGGGCGATGCCACAGCTGCGTCGCGACCGCGTCGCGCCGCCACATCAGGTTGAAGGCTACGGCACGTCCGTCGAGGGGCTGCCCGCCCAGCGCGCGATCGCCGGCGAAGCGCAGCCGCTGGTGCGGCGGCAGCAACTCGCGCGTCTCGCCGTCGTCGAAGCGCAGGCGCAGCCCGTCGCCTTCCAGCAGCACGAGTTCGCGATCGACCCCCGGCAGTAGCGAAAACGGCGCATCGGCCTCGACCTCGGCGATCGACAGCCGCCATGCCCAGCCCTCGCCGCCGGGCTCGGCGTGGATCTCGCGCGTCCAGCCGGCGCCGTTGATCCAGCGCACGCGGCGATACTCGTGGGCGGGGATGACGCATGTCGTGCGGTCCATGCGCGCCAGTGTAGCCGCGGCGCGGCGGACCCCGCGCAAGAGGCCGCCCGCCCATGCCTTCCTGGCATGGAACGGGCGACGGCACGTCCCTGTCGCGGCCTGCGGCCATGTACGGAGCTTTCCCTGCTCCATCGCGGACGCGCATCCGTGCGCGTCCGCAACTGCCTTCAGCGCGTCTGCGCCGCCGTGCGGCCGGCGCCGGCCGCGGCACCGGCGGCCTTCGCCGGGCCCGGCGAGGACACCACGATGCGCTCACGGTTCTGTTCGACCGTCCGCAGGCCGATGCCCTTGACCTCGGCCAGCTGTTCCGGGCTGCGGAACGGCCCGTTGGTCTTGCGATGGGCGACGATCGCCTCGGCCTTGGAGGGGCCCACGTTCAGCAGCACGCGGTCGAGCGTGGCGGCGTCGGCGGTGTTGATGTTGACCTTCTCCGCGGCGAACGCGGCGCCGGCCAGCATCAGCGAGAGCAGCAGCGTGGAGAACAGGCTCTTGATCGTATTCATGTCGGTTTCCTTGGGTGAGGTTGGTTTCCTTGCCGCCGGCGAGGCGACCGCCCGCCGGTGATGACAGTCTTCCCGGTCGCGCCGCCGCGCGGGATCGCCGCAGGGGCTCGCGCAGGACAGGGTTACCCCGTGCGCCCGGGTCGGAAAACCCCTACACGTGGCGCACGCTAGAATCGCGTCTTCCACGCAACCGGGCTTGTTCCGATGGACGCCAGCAAGATCGAGCGCTATGTCGGCGACAAGTGGGACGACGAAATCGTCCCGCAACTCGTCGAGTACATCCGCATTCCGAACAAGTCGCCGATGTTCGACGCCGACTGGGCGGCGCACGGCCACATGGACGATGCGGTGAGGTTGATGGAATCCTGGGCGCGTGCGCAGCCGATTCCCGGCATGACCGTGGACGTGGTGCGCCTGGCGGGACGCACGCCGCTGATCTTCATCGAGGTCCCGGCCGCGCACGGCGGCAGCGACGACGATTGCGTGCTGCTGTACGGCCACCTCGACAAGCAGCCGGAGATGACCGGCTGGGACGACGACCTCGGCCCCTGGAAGCCGGTGCTGCGCGACGGCAGGCTGTACGGGCGCGGCGGCGCCGACGACGGCTACGCGATATACGGCTCGCTGGCCGCGATCCTCGCGCTGCAGGAACAGCAGGTGCCGCATGCGCGCTGCGTGGTGCTGATCGAGGCCTGCGAGGAATCGGGCAGCTACGACCTGCCGGCCTACGTGGACCACCTCGCCGACCGCATCGGCCAGCCCTCGCTGGTGGTGTGCCTGGATTCTGGCTGCGGCAACTACGACCAGCTGTGGTGCACCACCTCGCTGCGCGGCCTGGCCGGCGGCAACCTCACGGTCAAGGTGCTCGACGAGGGCGTGCACTCGGGCGACGCGTCCGGCGTGGTCCCGTCCAGCTTCCGCCTGCTGCGACAGCTGCTGTCGCGGATCGAGGACCAGGACACCGGCCGCATCCTGATCGACGGACTGTTCGCCGAGATCCCCGCCGAACGCCTGCAGCAGGCGCGTCGCGCGGCCGAGGTGCTGGACACCGCGATCTACGACAAGTTCCCGCTGGCGCCGGGACTGGTGCCGATGCACGACGACCTGACCGAGCTGGTGCTCAACCGCACCTGGCGGCCGGCGCTGTCGATCACCGGCATGGACGGCATCCCGCCCCTCGCGTCGGCAGGCAACGTGCTGCGGCCACAGACCGCGGTGAAGCTCTCGCTGCGTCTGCCGCCCACCGTCGACGGGCGCCGCGCGGGCGAACTGCTCCAGGAGGCGTTGCTGCGCGATGCGCCGAACGGCGCGCAGGTCACGCTGGCGCTGGAGAAGGCCGCGACAGGATGGAACGCACCGGCGACCTCGCCGTGGCTGGAAAAGGCGATCGACGCGGCCAGCCTCGAGTTCTTCGGCAAGCCGGCGATGTACATGGGCGAAGGCGGCTCGATCCCGTTCATGGGCATGCTCGGCGAGAAATTCCCGGGCGCGCAGTTCATGATCACCGGCGTGCTGGGCCCGCATTCCAACGCCCACGGTCCCAACGAGTTCCTGCACATCGCGATGGGCAAGCGGGTCACCGCCTCGGTCGCGCGCGTGATCGCCGAACACCATCTCGCGGGCCGGCGCGGCGAGACCACGGGCGCGGCGGTGACCGCGGACAGCGGTACGCGCCACGGCGACCACGGCTGCTGCTGAGCCGCGACGCGACGTCCATGTTGCGGATTCGCCATGGACGTCGCCCCGACCGCAGCGCCCGTGCCTGCGTGTCGATCGCGCCCACCGGGGAACCGGGTGGGGCTGGCATCGCGGCCGGGGCCCTGCCAAGCTCTACCGCATCATTTCCGCCCGGGGGCACGCATGGAACTGTTCGGCAGCAGCAACTGGCTCTACATCATCCTGATCGGCCTGGTGGTCGGCATCGTGGCGCGGCTGCTCAAGCCGGGCCGCGACCGGATGGGCATCATCCTGACCATCGTGCTGGGCATCGCCGGCGCGCTGTTCGCGGGATGGGTCGGCCGCATGGTCGGCTGGTACGGCCAAGGACAGGCTGCGGGCTTCATCGCCTCGACACTCGGCGCCATCGTCCTGCTGGTCATCGTCGGCGCACTGCGCAAGCGCCGCTGAACCACCCGGCCCCGTAGGAGCGCCTTCAGGCGCGACCGCCGTTCGAGACGATGCTTGGGCCACGGGGCTGCGGGACGTGGACTGGCACAGCCGGGGGCTCGGACGACCGGCGGATTTCCACGGCGGCGGGCGATCGCGCCTGAAGGCGCTCCTACGGTCGGCGGATGGGTCGCATAGGCGGCCTTCCGCGTCGCTGCGGTCAGTCGAGCAACCGCGCGATCACCTGTTCCGCCAACGCCTCGGCGCTCGCCGCCTGCGTGTCGAGCACCAGTTCGGCGTGTTCCGGTGGTTCGTACGGCGAATCGATGCCGGTGAAGTTGGGCAGCTCGCCGCGGCGCGCCTTGGCGTACAGGCCCTTCACGTCGCGTCGCTCGGCGTCCGCCAGCGGCGTGTCGACGAAGACCTCGAGGAACTCGCCTTCGTCGAACAGCGATCGCGCCGCGCGGCGCTCGGCGCGGAACGGCGAGATGAAACTGACCAGCACGATCAGGCCGGCATCGGTCATCAGCTTCGCCACTTCCGCGACCCGGCGCAGGTTCTCGACCCGGTCCTCGTCGGTGAAGCCCAGGTCGCGGTTGAGGCCGTGGCGGACGTTGTCGCCGTCGAGCAGGTAGGTATGCAGGCCGCGCGCTAGCAGGCCGCGCTCGACCAGGTTGGCGATGGTCGACTTGCCCGCGCCCGACAGGCCGGTGAACCAGACGCAGCGCGGCTGCTGTCCCTTGAGGGCGGCGCGCAGCTTGCGGTCGACGTCGAGCGCCTGCCAGTGGATGTTGTCGGCGCGGCGCAGGCCGTGGCGGATCATGCCGGCACCGACCGTCGCCCGCGTCAGCGGATCGACCAGGATGAAGCCGCCGAGCGCGGCGCTCTCGGCGTAGGGCGCGAAGGCAACCACCGCGTCGAGCGACAGCACCAGCTCGCCGATCTCGTTGAATTCCAGGCGCTTGGCCGCCAGCGGCTGCAGGCTTTCGGGATCGTGCCGCGACTTGAGTTCGCTGATCCGCGCGCCCACGGTGCGCGTGCCGATCTTGAGCTGGTAACGCCGCCCGGGCAGCAGCGGCGATTCGTCGAACCACAGCACGTCGGCCACGACCTGGTCGCTGTGCGCCACCGGCGCATCGGCCGCAGCGAGCACGTGGCCTCGACCGGCGTCGACCTCGTCGGCCAGCTGCACCGAGACCGCCTGGCCCGCGTGCGCCGATGCCGTCGTCGTACCGGACACGGCCAGCGCGGCAACGCGGCTCGCCGCGCCCGCCGGCTCGACGCGCACCGCATCACCGACGCGCAGCACGCCGGCCGCGACCGTGCCGGCCAGCCAGCGGCCGCCCTCGCCGTCGCGCAGCACCGACTGCACGGGTAGCCGTAGCGGCAGCGATGCATCGGACGCTTCGATGACGACGTCCTGCAGATGCTCGAGCACGCTCGGACCGGGGTACCAGCCGATCGCCTGCGAGCGCACGGTGACGTTGTCGCCCACCGCCGCCGCCACGGGGATCGCGACCACGTCCGGCACCCCGAGCTTCTGCGCATGCGCGCGGAAGCGCGTGGCGATCGCGTCGAACACGGCCTGGTCGTAATCCACCCGGTCCATCTTGTTGACCGCGAGCAGCACGTGGCGCACGCCGAACAGCGACAGGATCGCGACGTGGCGGAAGGTCTGCGGCAGCAGCCCCCTGGTGGCATCGACCAGCACGATCGCGAGGTCGGCGACCGACGCACCGGTCGCCATGTTGCGCGTGTACTGCACGTGGCCGGGGCAGTCGGCGATGAGGAAGCGGCGGCGCGCGGTCTGCAGGTGGCGCCAGGCCACGTCGATGGTAATGCCCTGTTCGCGCTCGGCGTCGAGTCCGTCGAGCAGGAGCGCGTAATCGATCTCGCCGCCGCGCGTGCCGTGGGTGGCACTGGCACGCGCGAGGGCGGTGCGCTCGTCGTCCGGCACGCGTCCGGCCTCGTGCAGCAGGCGGCCGATGAGCGTGCTCTTGCCGTCGTCGACGCTGCCGCAGGCGATGAGACAAAGGAACCCTGACTCGGAACCGGTAATTGGTGATTGGTGATTGGTGATCGGCGATTCGGACACGGCGGGACGCGCGCTCTCCGGATCCACGCGCATGGCTGGACGACTCATGGCTGGGCCCCGGCCGGTTGAGCCCTGGCCAGCTTCGTGGAGCTCGAGCTGTCATCCCGAACGCTGCCCGCCTTCGCGGGCCGTTGCGCGTTTGCGGATCCCGTCCGCTTCACCACAGCCGCAAGCTGGCCACCCCGCATCTCCATTCCCGGCTTCATCAGAAATACCCTTCCCGCTTCTTCTTCTCCATCGAATCGCCATCGGCATGGTCGATCAGTCGGCCGGCACGCTCGGACTGCGCGCTGGTCTCCATCTCGGCGATCACCGCGTCGAGGTCCGCAGCGTCCGATTCCACCGCGCCGGTCAGCGGATAGCAGCCCAGGGTGCGGAAGCGCACCCGGCGCGATTCGACGCGCTCGCCATCGCGCAGCACGAAGCGCTCGTCGTCGACCATGATCCAGGTGCCGTCGCGGCGCACCACCGGCCGCTCGGCGGCGAAGTACAACGGCACCACGTCGATGTTCTCGCGGCGGACGTAGCGCCAGACGTCCAGTTCGGTCCAGTTCGACAGCGGGAACACGCGCACGCTCTCGCCCTCGCCGACGCGGGCGTTGTACAGGTTCCACAGCTCGGGGCGCTGCCGGCGCGGATCCCACCGGTGCTGCGCATCGCGGAACGAGAACACCCGCTCCTTGGCGCGCGACTTCTCCTCGTCGCGACGCGCACCGCCGATCGCGGCATCGTAGCCGCCGGCCTCCAGCGCCTGCTTCAGCGCCTGGGTCTTCATCACCTCGGTGTGCACGCTGGCGCCGTGGCTGAGCGGACCGATGCCGTCGCGCACGCCCTCGGCGTTGATGTGGACGCGCAGTTCCACCCCGGTCTCGGCCACTCGCCGGTCGCGGAAGGCGATCATCTCGTGGAACTTCCAGGTCGTGTCGACGTGCAGCAGCGGGATCGGCGGCGGCGCCGGGGCGAAGGCCTTGAGCAGCAGGTGCAGCAGCACCGAACTGTCCTTGCCGATCGAATACAGCAGCACGGGGTTGCGGCACTCGGCCGCGACCTCGCGCAGGATGTGCAGGCTCTCGGCCTCGAGGCGGTCGAGGTCGGCGTCGGCGGGGGCGATGGAGGGCGAGGGAACCGTCATGGTGGCGGCGATTGTAGCCAGCCCCCCTCCCCGGCCGGTAAATCACCGCAGGGCATGACTGCATAACCGACCCTCCTTTCCCGCGCACGGCGTGCTTGCCTAGCCTTGGCTGCGACCCCGCCACCAAGGATCGCCGGAGGATGTCCGCTCCCGCCGCATTGCCCGCGCTGCCGTTTCCGCAGGAGACGGCGGATGCGCTGGTCCGCCTCACCCAGGGGCTGGAGCCGGCCGGGTTGTGGTGGCTGTCCGGATATGCGGCAGGTCTGGCCAGCCGCAGCGGTGCGGAAATGCCCGCGATCCCGGTTGCACGCACCGACGCAGCGCCGGCCGGGCGCCTGACCATCCTCTATGGCAGCCAGACCGGCAACGCCCGCCGCGCCGCCGAGACGCTGCTGGCGAAGGTGCAGGCGGCAGGCCTGCCTGCGCGCCTGATCCGGGCCGATGCCTACCCCACCCGCGAACTCGCCGGCGAACGCCTGCTCTACGTGGTCATCAGCACCCAGGGCGAAGGCGATCCGCCGGACGACGCCATCGGCTTCGTCGAGTTCCTCACAGGCCGGCGCGCGCCGAAGCTGCCGGAACTGAAGTTCGCCGTGCTCGGCCTGGGCGACACCAGCTACGCCGACTTCTGCGGCATCGCACGCCGCATCGACGCACGCCTGGCCGAACTCGGTGGGCAGCGCGTGGCCGACATCGGTCTGGCGGACCTCGACATCGACACCGTCGCCGATCCCTGGGGCGAAGCGGCGCTGGCGCAGGCGCGCGAACAGCTCAAGGCCGCCACGCCCGTGGGCGCTGCGCACTTGGCCACGGTCACGCCGCTGCGCCCGGCCACGGCCTGGTCGCACGAGCGTCCATTCCCGGCCGAGGTGCTGGCCAGCCAGACCCTCAGCGGCCGCGAGTTCAAGGGCACCGGATTCCGGCGCTACGGCGCCATCGACAAGGACGTGCGCCACATCGAACTTTCGCTGGACGGCTCCGGCCTGTCGTACGAGCCGGGCGATGCGCTCGGCATCCGCCATCGCAATCCCGAGCCGCTGGTCGCCGCCGTGCTGGAGGCCACGAAGCTCGACGGCGATGCCATCGCTACCATCGGCAGCGACACCCTACCGCTGGCCGAATGGCTGGCCACGCACCGCGAACTGACCCGGTTGTCGCGCCCGCTGCTCGCCACCCTGGCCGAGCGTGCCGACGCGGACGAGCTACGCGGCCTGCTCGAACCGGGCAATGCCGGGTTCGCCGCGCTGCTGGCCGACCACCAGTTGGTCGACGTGCTGCGCCGCTGGCCCGCCGGCTGGGAGCCCGATGCCCTGCTCGCCGCGCTGCGCCCGCAGGCCCAGCGCCTGTACTCGATCGCCTCCAGCCGCAAGCGCGTGGGCGAAGAGGCGCATCTCACGGTCGACATCATCGGCTACCAGGCGCACGGCCATGCCCACGTCGGCGCCGCCAGCGGCTTTCTTGCCGGCCTGGAGGAGGGCGGCCAGGTGCCGGTCTACATCGAGCCCAACGAGCGCTTCCGGGTGCCGGCCGACGGCACGCGCGACATCCTGATGATCGGCCCCGGCACCGGCGTGGCGCCGTTCCGCGGCTTCGTGCAGGAACGCGCGGAAACCGACGCCAGCGGCCGCAACTGGCTGTTCTTCGGCGCCCAGCATTTCAACACCGGCTTCCTCTACCAGGTCGAATGGCAGGAAGCGCTGCGGCGTGGGGAACTGCACCGGCTCGACCTCGCCTTCTCGCGCGACCAGGCCGACAAGGTCTACGTCCAGCACCGCCTGCGCGAGCGCGGCCGCGAGGTCTACGACTGGTTGCAGGCCGGCGCGCACCTGTACGTGTGCGGCGCGATCGCGATGGGCAAGGACGTGCATGCCGCGCTGCTCGACATCGTCGCCGCGCACAACGGTGGTGACATCGACGCGGCGGCCGAATACCTGTCCGCCCTGCAGCGGGAAGGCCGCTATGCCCGCGACGTCTACTGAGTGAGAGCCGTGATTGGTGATTGGTGATTCGCAAAGGCGGATCAGGTTATCCCTCGAAACAATCAGACAACCCGTTCTTCCGAATCACGAATCACGAATCACGAGCACCATGAGCACCCATTCCGTCGAAGACATCAAGGCCGAGAGCCACCGCCTGCGCGGTTCGCTGCTAGAGAGCCTCGCCGATCCGCTGACCGGCGCGCTGCGCGAGGACGACCAGACGCTGATCAAGTACCACGGCAGCTACCAGCAGGACGACCGCGACATCCGCGACGAACGCCGCCGCCAGAAGCTCGAACCCGCCTACCAGTTCATGATCCGCACCCGCACGCCGGGCGGCGTGGTGTCGCCTGAACAGTGGCTCAAGCTCGACTCCATCGCCATCCGTTTCGCCAATCACTCGCTGCGCGTCACCACCCGCCAGGCATTCCAGTTCCACGGTGTGATCAAGCGCGAGCTGAAGGCGACGATGCAGGCGATCAACGCCGCGCTGATCGACACCCTCGCCGCCTGCGGCGACGTCAACCGCAACGTGCAGGTCGCCGCCAATCCGCTGCTGTCTCGCGCGCATGCCGGGCTGTACGCCGATGCCGCGCGCACCTCCGAGCACCTGCTGCCCAATACCCGCGCCTACTACGAGATCTGGCTGGACGAGGAGCGCGTGGCCGGCAGCGGCGGCGAGGAAGAACCGGTCTACGGCGACAGGTACCTGCCGCGCAAGTTCAAGATCGGCTTCGCACTGCCGCCGGTGAACGACGTCGACGTCTACGCCAACGACCTGGGCTTCATCGGCGTGCTCGACGAGGCCGGCGAAATCGCAGGCTACGACGTGACCATCGGCGGCGGCATGGGTGCGACCCATGGCGACACGGACACCTACCCGCGCCTGGCCAACAACATCGGCTTCATCCCGCGCGAGGCGCTGTTGCAGGTCGCGACCGCCGTCGTCACCACCCAGCGCGACCTCGGCAACCGCGCGGTGCGCAAGCGCGCCCGCTTCAAGTACACCATCGACGACCACGGCCTGGACGTGATCAAGGCCGAGATCGAGCGCCGCGCCGGCGCGACGTTCGAAGCGCCGCGTTCGGCCCCGTTCGAACACAACGGCGACCGCTACGGCTGGGTCGAGGGCGAGGACGGCCACTGGCACCTCACCCTGGCGCTGCCGTCCGGACGCATCGCCGACCGTCCCGGCGCGCCCCACCTCACCGGCCTGCGCCGGATCGCCAACGTCCATCGCGGCGAGTTCCGCATGACCGGCAACCAGAACCTGCTGATCGCCGGCGTGCCCGCCGGCGAACGCGACCGGATCGACGCGCTGGTGCGATCGCACGGGCTCGATGCCGGCAACCGTTCGCCCACCGCGCTCGCCCGCGCCGCGATGGCCTGCGTCGCGCTGCCGACCTGCGGCCTGGCGATGGCCGAGGCCGAGCGCTACCTGCCCGATTTCAGCGCAGCGCTGCAGCCGCTGCTCGAAAAACACGGCCTGGCCGATGCGCCGATCCTGCTGCGTATCTCCGGCTGCCCCAACGGCTGCTCGCGCCCCTACCTGGGCGAGATCGCGCTGGTCGGCAAGGCGCCCGGCCGCTACAACCTGATGCTCGGCGCCGACCATCGCGGCCAGCGGCTGAACACCCTGTACCGCGAGAACATCCCCGAGGCCGACATCCTGGCCGAACTGGAACCGCTGTTCGCCCGCTACGCCGCCGACCGCGGCCGCGACGAAGGCTTCGGCGACTTCCTGCTGCGCGCGGGCATCGTCGACATTCCCGAGAAAGACCGCAGGCGCGGCATTCGTATCGAAAGCGCCCTGGTCGAGGACATCGCATGAACCTGCCCACCCCCGCCGCCGCCCTCGAATCGGCCACGGCGCGCACCGAACTCAACCGCTGGCTGGCCGGCCGCCGCGCCGAAGAACGCCTAGAGTGGGCGCTGCACACCCTGCCCGGCGAACATATGCTGTCCTCGAGCTTCGGCGCGCAGGCCGCGGTGTCGCTGCACATGGCCACGCAGCAGCGCGCGGACCTGCCGGTGGTGGTGATCGACACCGGCTACCTGTTCCCCGAGACCTACCGTTTCATCGACGAGATGACCGACCGGCTCTCGCTCAACCTCAAGGTCTACCGCCCGCAGATCGGCGTCGCCTGGATGGAAGCGCGCATGGGCCGGATCTGGGAGGAAGGCGTCGACGGCATCACCCGCTACAACCGCCTGCGCAAGGTCGAACCGATGCAGCGTGCCCTCGACGAATTGGGCGTGGGCACCTGGATCGCCGGCCTGCGCCGCAGCCAGAGCCGCACCCGCGCCAACATCGACTTCCTCGAGCGCAAGGACGGGCGCTGGAAGCTGCATCCGATCGCCGACTGGAGCGATCGCGACGTGGGCCAGTACCTGGCCAGGCACGGCCTGCCGTACCACCCGTTGTGGGACAAAGGCTACGTTTCCATCGGCGACGTGCATACCACCCACCCACTGAGCGCGGACATCACCGAGGAGCAGACACGCTTCTTCGGGCTGAAGCGCGAGTGCGGACTGCATTTGGAAGAAGAGGCGCTGTCGGGACTCTGACTGAACGGCTGATCTGAGCGCACTGGGGACGCAGCGTCACGCGATTGAAGACGGACGCTCTCGGTGCTGCAACGCGTACGCGTCCCTTCGCTTCCAACTACGCATCCTCACCCAAAAACGGCGTTGGGAATGGTTCGCCTCGTCACAGGAAGCACTAGCCTGGCACTTGGCCCCCCGTCTCCCCGGACGGGGCCAAGCTGACCCTCGTCCGGTGGCGTAACCGCGCGCCCCACTGATGAATCGCAGCGGCGCATCGACCGAAGACGCCGGGACGTCAGCTGTATGAAACGTTCGACGAGCGCTGCAGCAGGGCTCAGGCTCCGCGAAGCAGAAGCATGTCGTCGCGGCCAAGGTTGAGGACGGTGCTGATGTGGAATCCACGCCAATGCGGCTCGGGAATGTTCGCCTCCCGCAGACGTTCCTCGGGAAAGTTGTATGTGGCGTCGAAAACTTCCGGCAGGCGCAGGAGTTTGCCGAGATGACTTCCGATATCCTGGTTCCCGAACCTACGAACGTGGTCAAACTGGCCGAACCTCCGGACCCTTTCCTCGACACTTATCTCTTGAAACGACTCGTCGTACTTCCCGGAGGTGAACGGGATGACACAGAGGTGGCGTCCTGAAGGCTTCATCATCCGATGCAGATGGTAGAGCGGGTAAGCCAACGTGCATGGCACATGCTCGAGGACGTGGCAGTGCATGATTAGATCGAGATGCGACGACGGCCAGTGATCGAGATCACACAGATCAATCTTCTCGCACTTCGCGAACGCGTACCTCCCCGGGTCGATGTCGGCACACGTATACCGATCGACACAGTGAATTCTCGACACCGCGTCATGTATTCCTTTCTCGGGCGCGACGTGCAGGATTCTCGCTCCCGCGGGCAAGGAAATCTCAAGAAAGTACATCCATAACAGGCGCGTTCTCTCGAGAGAACTGCAGTCACGGCACCGAATCGCCTTCCTGCCGTTCATATCGACAAAATCCCTGCAGCCGCACAGGTTGCACTGCATCCTACCCCCCGATGTAAGCACCCCAACCTGGAGCCGTGCCCACAGGTCTGGCCCCCTTCCCATCCGCAAGGAATGCAGCCAGACCGTCGGCCGCGCCCAGCGGTTCAGCCCCGCAGCCACGGGACACCACTGGGGCCGACGTCCCCCCGACGTCCCCCCGGTTTTGAGTAGCGCGTCGATTTGGAGTCCAATCCCCCAGAGCAAGGAGATTGGACGTGAAGAAGCGCTTTTCCGAAGAGCAGATCATCGGCTTCCTGCGTGAGGCCGAGGCGGGGCTGCCGGTCAAGGAGCTATGCCGCAAGCACGGCTTCAGCGAGGCCTCCTACTACCTGTGGCGCAGCAAGTTCGGCGGCATGAGCGTGCCCGACGCCAAGCGCCTGAAGGAGCTCGAGACGGAGAACACCCGGCTGAAGAAGCTGCTGGCCGAGCAGGTGCTCGAGAACGAGGTGATCAAGGACGTCCTGCGAAAAAAGTGGTGAGCGCACCGGCCCGTCGGGAGCAGGTGCGTTACATGGTGAGCAAGGGTTTGAGCGAGCGCCGGGCGCTGGCGGTGGTGCGGATGAGCGCCAGCGCGCTGCGTTATGCACCGCGTCCGGACAGGAACGTGGAGGTCCGAGCGAGCATCCTGGCCCTGGCGCAGCGACACAAGCGCTACGGCGTCGGAATGATCCACCTCAAGCTTCGCCAGGAGGGACAGTTCGTGAACTACAAGCGTGTCGAGCGGCTGTATCGGCAAGAGCGGCTGCAGGTGCGCCGTCGCAAGCGCAAGAAGGTACTGGTGGGTGAGCGACAGCCGTTGCTGCGACCGACCCGGGCCAACGAGGTCTGGTCGATGGACTTCGTGTTCGACCGGACGGCCGACGGCCGGGTGATCAAGTGCCTGGTGATCGTGGACGATGCCACGCACGAACCGGTGGCGATCGAGGTCGAGCGGGCGATCTGTGGAAACGGCGT
>NZ_JAETWA010000025.1 GCF_016774335.1 Luteimonas saliphila
TAGCAGTCGATCACCAGCGCCAGCGTGAGCCAGCCGTCGCGGCCGCCCCAGATCCGGCACAGGTCCGTCGCCCAGCGTTCGTCCGGGGTCTGGGCCACGGACGGCAGCGCCTGGATCCGCGGGCGAGCGCCCAGAGCCCGCTTGCGAACCTGCCAGCCCATCAGTTGGAAGATCCGCTGCACCGTGTTCTTGTTCATATCCAGAAGCCCGGCCACAGTCCGGTAGCCGAATGACGGCTCTTCCTCGATTAGCGCCTTGATCGGCTCCGCCAGCTCCGGTCGGACCTTCGGCGGCGCCTTGGTCGGCCGGTAGTACACGCTGCGCCGGGCCACGCCGAACCAGCGGCACAGCTTCACCATCGAGACTTCGAAGCCATCGTCCCGCAGTCCCTGCTGGATCGAGACCATCAGGTCTCGTCCTTGCCCAACAGGGACGCCAGTTTTTTTCGGGCGCGCAGCTCCAGCATGGCCTCGCCGTAGGCTTCCTGCAGGTCCTTGAGTTGCCGTTCGTACTGCTCGCGCACGTCCTCGGGCTTCGCCCGCAGGGCGTTCTCCATGCCGCGCTTGGCGTCGTCCACCCAGCTCTCGATCTCCGACGGGGTCAGGTCGAACTGCCGGCTGGCTTCGGCCACTGTCGTCTTGCCCTGGATGATCTCCAGCACCAGCGCCGACTTCCGCCGGGCCGTCCAACGCTTGATCTCTTCGTCCATCACTTGGCTCATCGTGCTCTCCTTCGAAAGGTAGCACCTGAGCAGGAAATCACTGGGTCATTACAAACACCCGGCTGAAGAAGCTGCTGGCCGAGCAGATGTTCGAGAACGATGTCATCAAGGATGCCCTGCGAAAAAAGTGGTGAGCGCACCGTCCCGTCGGGAACTGGTGCGCTACCTGAAGGACAAGGGGCTGAGTGAACGACGATCGCTGGCGGCGGTGCGGATGAGCGCCAGCGCGTTGCGCTATACGCCGCGCCTGGATCGCAATGTCGATCTTCGCGCACGTATCGTGGCATTGGCCCAGCGGCATAAACGCTACGGGGTCGGGATGATCTATCTCAAGCTTCGGCAGGGAGGAGACTTCGTGAACTACAAGCGGGTGGAGCGGCTGTACAAGGAAGAAAGGCTGCAGGTGCGGCGTCGCAAGCGCAAGAAGGTGCCGATCGGCGAGCGGCAGCCACTGCTGCGGCCGACCCGTGCAAACGAAGTCTGGTCGATGGACTTCGTGTTCGATCGCACGGCCGATGGCCGGGGGATCAAGAGCCTGGTGATCGTGGACGATGCCACGCATGAACCGGTGGCGATCGAGGTGGAGCGTGCGATCTCGGGGCACGGTGTCAGTCGTGTGCTGGATCGGTTGGCGCTGAGCCGTGGCTTGCCGAAGGTGATCCGCACGGACAACGGCAAGGAGTTCTGTGGCAAGGCCATGGTCACCTGGGCGCACGAGCGTGGCGTCCAGCTTCGGCTGATCGAACCGGGCAAGCCGAACCAGAACGCGTATGTCGAATCGTTCAATGGTCGTCTGCGTGAACGAGCATCTGTTCACCAGCCTGCTCCAAGCACGCACGGTGATCGAAACATGGCGACGCGAATACAACGAGGAACGACCCAAGACGGCACTTGGTGGCATGACCCCAACCGCCTATGCCAAGCAGCTGGCCGAATCCGCTACAGTGAACCCGGACTCAAGATCAGACCGCTACTGAAAGCGGGAGGACGTCGGTGACAGAGCAGTTCTTGTTGCGCTGGCTGGTGTCAGAGGTGATCCATCCGACAGAGGCGTCGAACGTGCCTTCGATCCTGGGCAGACCCAGTGCCCAGTCCCCCAGCTGGGTGGCG
>NZ_JAETWA010000026.1:0-87864 GCF_016774335.1 Luteimonas saliphila
ACGTAGAACTTTGCGCCACACTTGGCCGTCGCGCCAGGACTTAAGAGCAGAAGAAAGAGAAGTGCTAGGGATGTTCGCATTGGGGGCTAACGCCTGAATTAAGCCGCGCCGCGAAGCGGCGTCGGCTTGAATAAATTGTTAGGGTGCAGCCCGTGCTGTCTCCGCCACTGTCGTGGCACAGATTGAACCTGGCCATTGGCCAAGATGTCCCTGGATGGTGTGCGTGAAGAATCCAGTGACCTCAACATGCTTGCCGGAGAAGCTGTCGTCCACGCCAAACAGCCAGATCCCCGTGCGAAAGTTCTGAGCGTAGAGCTCTCGCTCCGGGTGTGAGTAGATGGCAGAGTGCTCAAAGTAGGAGTAGTAGTATCCGGAGACTTGAACATACGCGCCTTCATACTGATCAGGGGCATCCGCGAGGGTCTTGATGGACAGCGCCACTGGTGTGCTAAGGGAGGTAGGACATTTTGCATACGGAAAGCCTGATAGGTCCGGTCCAGTCACAGTTTGCTCGTTGCTGCCGCTAGGTTGGCAAGCGGAGAGCGCGATGACGATTACAAGGGCGTGAAGTTCTCGCATGCACCCTAACGCCTGAGTTAAGCCGCGCCGCGTAGTGGAGCAAAGCACATGGCAAGCTGTACCTGCCATGTGCTTTGTGTAACGAAGCGGCGTCGGCTTGAACGAACTGTTAGGCGGCACGCTACGACGAAAATCGGGGTGCGGCAAGCTCTTGGCTTGGGATGTGGCCGGAGCCAACGGCGCCCGGGTGCGCCGGCCCGGAACCTGGCTCCGGACCTGGTCGAAGCCGGCGAGGGACGGTCCGATTGCAACGCCTGCATCCAGCCATCCGAAGGCTGCCGCGACGAACTATCCCGGCGTGCTTGTGACTACCTGGCTGAAGTCAAAGATGCTGGCAGCACGTTGACCGATCCGATTGCGACGACACTTAATGCCATGACATTGCAGCGTGCCGCCTAACGCCTGAGTTAAGCCGTGCCGCGAAGCGGCATCGGCTTGAACGAATTGTTAGGCCTCATTGAGAACGGCCTGCCGAAACTGCTGCACATACGCAGCGCCAAGCCTTGGTTCAAGCCGTTCCACAGCCTCTAGTGCTTGCGCCACGTCGAATGCTCGCCCATCAAGTGTTGAGAGTGCTTGATTGTGAAGAGAATACGCAAGCCAAGCTGCATCACTTGCGGGGCTTTTCTCCTCGGGGTCGAGGTGGCCTGCAAGCAGAACCCGCAGATTAAACAAGGCAGCAGCCAGAAGTCGCTTCTCTAGGTCGACGTGCTGATCATCTGACATGAGGCCTAACGCCAGAATTAAGCCGACCCGCGAAGCGGGTTCGGCTTGAATGATTTGTTAGGCCGCAGCATGCGACGACAGACAGGGGCGTGCAAGGCCTTTGCTCTGGATGCGCCCTAGGCTAGGACCGTGAGCGCGCGGCGAGGAACTAGCCGCAGGGAATCTACCGAAGCCAGGGCGTGCCCCGCGATGCAGGCTGCCCACTGCCTGGCCGGCGGCCAAGCACCCGAAGACCAACAACCGGACGGCGGATCTGTCCCGCGCGGCGACAGACCGACCGGAGCATAAGGATGCTCCCCGATGCGATGCGCTGTCCAAGCAGGTGCAAGCGCTACTGCTTGCCTTTGCTCTTTGCGGCCTAACGCCTGAGTTAAGCCGCGCCGCGTAGTGGAGCAAAGCACATGGCAAGCTGTACCTGCCATGTGCTTTGTGTAACGAAGCGGCGTCGGCTTGAACGAATTGTTAGGCGGAACGCTACGACGAAAATCGGGGTGCGGCAAGCTCTTGGCTTGGGATGGGGCCGGAGCCAATGGCGCCCGGGTGCGCCGGCCCGGGACCCGTCCCCGGACCTGGCCGAAGCCGGCGATGGACGGTCCGATTGCAACGCCTACATCCAGCCATCCGAAGGCTGCCGCGACGAACTGTCCCGGCGCGCTTACGAGTACTTGGCCGAAGCCAGAGATGCCGGCAGCACGTTAGCCGATCCGATTGCGACGACACTCAGTGACACGACATTGCAGCGTGCCGCCTAACACCTGATTAGTCCCCAAACCCGAGGAATAACACAACTTTGCGCGCGCCCATTCACAACGTCAATCCTTTGTGGATCAGATGCTTGCGATCCGCTTGGCCGCCTCGACGCAGGTTTAGCATGCGGAAACGGGTTGATATCTGATATTCCCCGCGAATCTGTCTGATAACCGGTCGACGCCGACCGCCGACCGCCGACCGCCGACCGCCGACCGCCGATCGCCGATCGCCGATCGCCGACCGCCGATCGCCGATCGCCGATCGCCGATCGCCGCTGGCCGGCGCCTGGCGTCCTCACTCGGCCAGCAGGTGCCGCTCCCAGAACAGCATCGACGCCGCGCCGAAGTAGTCGCTGTTGCTCTTCTTGCGGAAGCCGTGGCCTTCGTCGTTGAACATCAGGAACCACACCGGCTTGCCGTTGGCGCGCACGGCGGCGGCGATCTGTTCGGCCTCGGTGTAGGGCACGCGTGGGTCGTTCCTGCCCTGGGCCACGAACAGCGGCGCATCGATGCGATGGGCGTTCTTCAGCGGCGAGATGCGGTCGAACACGGCGCGCATCGCCGAGTCGCGTTCGTCGCCATACTCCGCGCGCCGCAGGTCGCGGCGGTATTCCTCGGTATTGGTGAGGAAGGTGGTGAAATCGGAGATGCCGACCACGTCGATGCCGGCACGGATGCGGTCGCTGTAGTGCATCATCGAGGCCAGCACCATGTAGCCGCCGTAGCTGCCGCCCATCACGCCCACGCGCGAGGCGTCGAGTTCCGGCTGCTGCGCGATCCAGTCGAGCAGGGCGCCGATGTCCTTCACCGAATCTTCGCGCTTTTCCGCATTGTCCAGGGTGAGCCAGGTCTTGCCGTAGCCGGAGGAGCCGCGCACGTTCGGCACCAGCACCGCCACACCCAACTCGTTGAGCATGTACTGGATGCTGGCATTGAAGCCGGGCAGCGCCTGCGATTCCGGCCCACCGTGGATGCTCACCACCACCGGGAACCGGCCGCCCGCCGCCGGTGTCGCCGGCTTGTAGTAGAACGCCGGGATCGTGCGCGGCGCGCCGTCGACCTGGTCGAAGGTGGGGTAGCGCACCAGGGTGGGCGCGATGAAGCGCGAAGTCTCCAGGCCGCCCACTTCGCTCCTGGTCCAGCGTTCGAGTGCGGGCGCGTCGAGGTCGATCACGTAGACGTCGCTCGGCGAAGTGGTGGTATTGAGCGTGACCGCGAGGCGCTTGCCGTCGGGCGAGAACGCCAGCCCGCCGACCAGGCCCACCGGCAGCGCGGGCAGGTCCAGCGGCCGGTGCGAGGGCAGGGCCAGTACGGTGAGGCGGTAGATGCCGTCCTCGTTGGTGACGTAGGCGAGGTGGCGCCCGTCGTCGGACACCTCGAAGCCGTCCACGTCCCATGGCGCGGTGCTCACCCGCACCGGCGCGCCCTGGCCCGGCTGGTGGTGGCGCAGTATCTGGAATTCGCTGGGCGCGCCGTCGACCGGTTCGTCGGACACGTAGTACACGCCCTCGCCATCGGGCGCGTAGCGGAAGCCGCCGAACGCGGCCTTGCCGCCGTCGATCGGGAACATCCGCAGCCTGCCGCTGGCCACGTCCACTTCGCCCGGGTAGGACTCGTTCGCCGAAACGTACCTCGATACCAGCAGGCGCTTGCCATCGGGCGAGAAATCGAGTGCGCTCCAGGTACCGCCTTCCTGCAGCAGCACGCGCGACTGGCCGCTGCGGGTGTCGCGCAGCCAGATGTCGCGGTCGGTCCCGTTGCGCGCCGTGCTGCTGTAAGCCATCAGGCCGCCGTCGCGGGTGAGCACGGTGCCGCCGTTCTGGCTGCGCTTGCCGTCGGTGAGCAGCGTCGACTCGCGCGTCTGCGCGTCGAACCAGTACAGCTGCGAGAACTCGTCGCCGCCCCTGTCCTTGCCGTAGACGAAGCCGTCGCGCCAGGCGCCCGGCGGCGCGACGGTCACGCCGGCGACGGGCTCGGGATGGAACGTGAGCTGTTCGCGCATGCCCAGCGGCTGGCAGACCCGGTGCACCTGGCTGGTCTCGGCGAAGCGGGTGGACACCAGCAGGCAACCTTCCTTCGTCCAGCCGCTGACGCTGGCGCCGCGGGTGTTCTGATAGCGGTTGAGGCGCTCGACCAGTTCCGCGGGGATCTCGGGGAGGTTCTCGGTGACGCGGTTGCCCTGTTCCTTGCGCTCCACGGCGGAAGGAGGCGGGCCGGCGCTGCGCTGCGCCGGAGGCGGGCCGGCGCTGCGCTGCGCCGGAGGGGTGGCGGTCTGCGCGAGCGCGGGCAGGGCCAGGCTCAGGCCGAGGGCGAGGGTGGCGAGTGGTGGGCTCAGGCGCATGGGGCGGCTCCTGCAAAGGGTGGGCACAGGCTAGTGCAGATTGCGGGGCGACGCAGGTGCCGCGGCAGGCTCGCGAGGTGGAGGCGGGCTGCATACGCGGGCGCCCCACCGCAGCTGGCAGATGCCCGGCGGTCGCACCCGCGTGCGCAACTAGGGAGTGTGCGACGGCGCTCGCGGGCGGGCGGAGCTGCCCGGGTGCCCCTGCGGAGGCGGATGTCCGGATGACCGGCGTGTCCATGGCACCAGCCCGCGGCAGGGCCGAGGGGTGAAGACGCGCTTCCGGTTCCGCAAAGACCGCATCCGGTTCAACCGCGCGGCGTGAGCACCATCAGCACGGTGGCGCCCTCGCTGCCGGCCGGCGGCTGCACCAGGGCGGCCGCTACCACGCGGGTACCGTCGGTCCAGGCTTGGCGTGCATAGCCGGTGCCCTGCGCGGAGAGGCTGGAATGCGCCTGCCAGCCTGCGACACGCGCCTCCGGCGCGCCCCCATCTGGCTTCGGCACCTTTTCCCGCAAGCGGGAGAAGGAAATCGGAAGTCGCGTCCGCCCATGGCCCGAAGCGTGCGCCGCTACCGCCGCTGCAACAGCTCCCGCAGCTCCGCCTTGTCCGCCTCGTCCAGCCCGCCGCTGCGCTGCTTCTCCTGCAGTTCGTCCACACGCTGCTGCAGCGTCTGCCGGTCGAGCTGGGCGATGGCGTCGAGGAACTCGTCGCGCCAGGCCGCCTCGTCGCCGGGCATGGTCTGGCTGGCGAGCTTCTGCAGCGCGGCGCCTTCCTCGCGGTCGGCGAAGTGTTCGAGCAGGGCGCCGATGGTGATCGCCGGGCGCATGCTCACCAGCGCGATCAGTTCGGTCAGCAGTTCGATCCCCGGCTGGCGCAGCGCCACGAAGCGGTACGGAGGTTGCAGTTCGAGCGCCAGCGCGGGGTTCTGCAGCAGCAGCGCTATCGCGCTGCGCACCATGCTGCGCTTGGGCGGCGCCAAGGGACGGCTGCCGTGGCGGCGGATCGGCGCGGTCGGCTCCGGCGCGGCCTGGCGCGCGCCGACGCCGGTGAGTTCGGTCAGCCGCTGCTGCATCAGGTCGCCAAAGGCGCCATCGGGGATCTGCGCCAGCAGCGGCTTCGCGCGCTCGGCCAGACGCGCCTTGCCGTCGAGCGTGGACAGCGCGATGCCGTCGGACAGCGTGTCGAACAGGAACCGCGACAGCGGCGTGGCCTCGTGCAGGCGCGCATTGAAGCCTGCCGCGCCTTCCTTGCGGACGATGCTGTCGGGATCCTCGCCCTCGGGCAGGAACAGGAAGAACCCCTGGCGCCCGTCGCGCATGCGCGGCAGCACCGATTCCAGCGCCTTCCACGCCGCTTTGCGGCCGGCGCGATCGCCGTCGAAACAGAAGTACACGTCGGGCGCGTTGCGGAAGAGCAGCTCCGCATGGTCGGGCGTGGTGGCGGTGCCGAGCGTGGCCACGGCCACGCTCACGCCGTGCTCGAACAGCGCGATCACGTCCATGTAGCCCTCGACCACCACCAGGCGCTCGATCTTCGCGTTCGCCTGTCGCACCTGCCACAGCCCGTACAACTCGCGGCCCTTGTGGAACAGCGGCGTCTCGGGCGAGTTGAGGTACTTCGGGCCGGCGTCGCGGCCATCGGCGGGTGCGTCCAGCACGCGTCCGCCGAACGCGATCACGCGGCCGCGGCGGTCGTGGATCGGGAACATCACCCGGTCGCGGAACTTGTCGTAGACGTGGCCGCGGTCGTTCTTGGAGAACAGGCCGGCGCGTTCGAGCAGGCCCATGCGCCGGGCGTCGGTGCCGAGCGCGTCCTTCAGCGCGGAGAAGCCGTCGGGCGCGTAGCCGACCGCGAACTGCGCGCGCACCGCCACGCCGACGCCGCGCCGGTCGAGGTAGGCGCGGGCCCTGTCGCTGGCGGCGAGCTGGCGCTGGAAGAACGCGGCGGCCGCGTCGAGCGCCTTGAACAGATCCTGCGTGTCCGGGTTGGCGTTGTGCTGCTGGGTGTCGCGCGGCACGTCCATGCCGGCGCGCCGGGCGAGCTCGTCGACCGCGTCGAGGAACTCGAGCCGATCGTAGTTCATCAGGAACGAGATCGCGGTGCCGTGCGCGCCGCAGCCGAAGCAGTGGTAGAACTGCTTGGTCGGCGAGACGGTGAACGACGGCGAGCGCTCGTCGTGGAACGGGCAGCGCGCCGAGTACTCCTTGCCCTGACGCTTGAGCGGCACGCGCGCGTGGATCAGTTCGACGATGTCGGTGCGGGCAAGGAGCTCGTCGATGAAGGCGTCGGGGATGCGGGCCATGTCAGTGGCCCCGGCCGCGCAGGCGCGCGACGCCACGACCGGGGCGCCCCGTTTTCGCGACGGCGCACGCGCAGTCGCAGTCGCACGGAACGGCGTTTCGGGCGGGAATGGTGTCGGGAAGCGGGCTCACCGCACCATGATCGCATCCGCGCGCGGACCTCGGGCATGCCTCGGGTGAAGCGGCGGCCCGCTGGGCCCCGGCTCGCCCTCGGAGCCAGGTCGGCGCGCTCGATGGCCGTCCAGTCCAGCCGGCAGGCGGGCATTCGGCGATCGCGACCGCCCCACCGGACCGACCCCGGAGACGGTCCGATCCCCCGGACTGCGCTCGCCGGTCGCCGCGCCAGCCGCGGCGGCCCCACCGCCGCATCGCAGCGACGTGCGGCGCCCTCGCAACGCGGGGTTGCGCCGTGGGTTCAGCCGCTGCCGCCGGTCGCGGACGCTTCGGAAGTGTGTTCGTCCTCGTCGCCCCGCTCCGCCCCGCGGGCGCGCTCGTCGATCACCGCGGTGATCAGCGCGCCGGTGTAGAACACCATCGCCGCGTAGTACATCCACACCAGCAGGATCACCAGCGTGCCCATCGAACCGTAGGCGCTGCCCGGTGCGGCATGCGCGATGTACAGGCCGATCGCCCAGCGCCCGAGCACGAACAGCAGCGAGGTGATCACCCCGCCCAGCAGCGCCTGCCGCCAGTGCACGCGGCGATCGGGCAGGTAGTGGTACATCAGCGCGAAGGCGAGCGTGTAGATCGCGAGCGCGGCGAGGTTGCCCAGCACCGGCAACGTCGGCGAACCGTCGAACGCGATTTCCAGCGCCGTGGTCAGCGCCGCCGACACCACCAGCAGGAAGCCCAGCGCGAACACCACGCCGAACGAGAACACGCGCTTGCGCAGCCACGCCAGCAGCCCGCCCAGCCGGGCGGCATCGGTGTGGAACACGAGGTTGAGCGTGTTCTGCAGCCGCGCGAACACGGCGGTGGCGCCGACGAACAGCAGCAGCGTGCTCCACAGCCCAGCCAGCGAGCCGACATCGGGCCGGGATTCGGCGTTGCGCAGCACGGTGGCGGCGACCTCCTGCGCGCCGCTGCCCGCCAGCCCGCCGAGCTGGTCCATCAGCGCCGCCTGCGCCGACGGATACAGCGACGCGGTCAGCCACAGCAGCAGCACCAGCAGCGGCGCCAGCGACAGCAGGGCGAAGAACGAGAGCGACGCGGCCTGGGTCAACAGGTCGATCTCGACGACGCGGCGCAGCAGTTCGGCCGGCAGACTCTGCTGCACGCGCTCGAGGTGCCTGCGGAGTGTCGGGGACAGGCGCATGCGTCCCATGATCGCCGTTGCGGCGTCGCCGTCGCGTCAGCACGCCTCGCGCGCCGACGGCTCCTCAGGGTCGCGGTGCCGGCGCCAGCACCGTGTCCGCGAGGGCACGGCCCAGTGCCTGGAACGCCCGCTCGGCCTGCGCCAGCTCGTCGAAGCCTTCGGCACAGGCGACCACCACGGTCGCGCCATCGGTCCCGCGCGCGGCATCGA
The DNA here is from genome assembly GCF_016774335.1 of Luteimonas saliphila. Lineage (GTDB taxonomy): Bacteria > Pseudomonadota > Gammaproteobacteria > Xanthomonadales > Xanthomonadaceae > Luteimonas > Luteimonas saliphila. Next base: position 8,221 of record NZ_JAETWA010000026.1, read on the forward strand.
GGATGCCGACGTTACAGGCGCGTCCGAGCTGGGTGCCGGTCTTCTGTGCGAAGTCGGTGCCGGGCGGCAGTTCGGCGGCGATCCGTCGATCGCCGGTGGTGATCGCGCGCATGTGCCGCAGCAGCAGGTCGGTGCCGTCCCGGGAGAGCAGTTCGCCGGCCACCAGCCGCTGCAGCAGGCGCGCGAACGCCGGCAGCGTCGCCGCGTTGCGGCCGGTGGCGTAGTAGTCGTCGAACACCGCCTGCAGCGAATCCGTGCGCAGCGCTTCGCGCTCCACGCCCAGCGCGTTCGCCAGCGCCCGCAGCCGCGGCTCGCCGGCCTCGGCGTTGCGCAGGGCGACGATCTGCATGTTGTCCAGGTCGGCCACGCCCGGATGCAGTGCGCCGTAGGCGTCGTAGCGCACCTGCACGATGGTGGTGAGCGGGCCGAAGCCCTCGCCCACCCAGTCGGCGAGGCGCGCGTTCAGGTGGTCTTCGCCGATGCGGCGGATCAGCATGTCGGTCGCGGTGCTGTCGCTGTCGCGCAGCGACTTCTCCAGCAGCGTCCCGATGCGCAAGCGCGTGCCCGGATCGTGCTGCAGCAGGTCGCCGGCGCCGTCGACGAAGTCGCTGCGCGCGAGTTCGATCTCTTCGTCGAGCGCGATGCGCCCGGCGTCGACCGCCTCCAGCACCGCGATCGCCACCGGCACCTTGACCGTCGATGACAGATACCAGCGCCGATCCGCGCCGCGGTCGAGCGTGCCGGCCTGTTCGCCGAAATGCGCGACGTGGACGCCGAACTCGCCCGGCATCGCCTCGTCGATCGTGGCGATGGCGGCGTCCAGCGGTGCGACCCAGGCCGGATCGGCGGGACGCGATCCGGCCTGGCGTTCGACCGGGCTCGCCGGCTCGTCGCGGCAGCCGCCCAGCAGCGCCAGCAGCGCCAGCGGCAGCAGCAGGCGCGTCGACAGGCGTGCGGTACGCGGCGTGGCGAGGCTCATCGGGTGGGGTCGATCGGCGACACCGTCGGGCGCGGCGGGGCGTCCACGAATACCCCGGACGCGGTGACGGCGGCGCCAACGTCGCGCAGGGCGCGTTCGCCGGCGGCAGTGCCGGTGCCGCGCGCGCAGGCGGCGATCACCACCCGCGCGGGCGGCGTGCCGGCGCGCGTGGAGGGCACGGTGGCGATGCCGAGGTCGCAGCTGCGCCGATGCTGGGTGCCGGTCTTGTGTTCGAAGCGCGTGCCCGGCGGCAATCCCGCGCGGATGCGGCGATGGCCGGTCTGCACGCGCGCCATCAGGTCGAGCAGATAGGCGGTTTCGGGCAGGTCCAGCGCGCGCCCCTCGGCCAGCGCGGCAAGGATGCGGCCGAAATCGACCAGCGTGCCGCTGTTGACGTGGGTGGCGTAGTAGGCCTCGAAGGCGCTGTCCAGGTCGGGCGCGCGCAGCTCCTCCGGGGGAATGGCCAGCATTCGCACGAGCGCGTCGATCCGCGCCTGGCCCGCGCCGCTTCGCCGCAGCGCCAGCAGGTCGCGCGACTGCAGCCGGGCGGCCGCCGGATGCAGCTGGCCGTACGCGAGCCGGCGCACGTCGGCCAGGGTGGTGATGCGCACGCCGGCCGCGTCGGTGAGTTCGGCGGCCACCGCATTGACCGCGTCGATGCCGACCGCGCGGATCAGCACGTCGCTGGCGGTGTTGTCGCTGTGCACGATCATCTGCTCGAGCAGCCACGACACGCGCAGCCGCGCGCCGGCGCGGAACGCATTGGTGCCGCCCGCGCCGTCGACGAAGTCGTCCTCGCGCAGCGTCAGCCGCGTGTCCAGCGCCAGGTCGCCGCGCGCGACCGCGCGCAGGACCGCGATCGCCACCGGCACCTTGACGCCCGAGGCGAGATACCACGGCTCGTCGGCGCGATAGGAGAAGGATTCGCCTCGCTCGAGATGGCGCACGTACACGCCGATGTCGCCGGCGTAGCGGGCATCGGCCTCCGCCAGGCGGCGCTCCAGGTCGAGCGTCCACGCCGGTACGCGCAGCCGCGAACCCTCCGCGGGCGCGGCCGCGGATGCCGGCGGCCACGACAGCAGCAGGACCGCGGCGAGTGCGGCGAGGGCGGGCAGGCGCTTCATCGCCGCCCGAGTCTGGCGTGAAGGCGCGCGACCTGCGCTGAACATCAGCCGCGAGGCGTGCCCGCTGCCGCTTCGCGGCGCGAGTTGCGCCATGCACGCGCCGCCGCCTGCCATAGCCGGATCCACAGCGCGGTGAACGCCACCAGCGCCAGCGACAGCCACAACGCGCGTTCATACGGCACTGCCTGGTACAGGCCGAGCGTGTGCCGCAGCAGGAGGAAGATCACGCTGATGTGAACGATGAACGCCATCAGCGCGTCGCTGCCGACGATCGCGACCGGTCGCAGCACGCGCGCCAGCAGGTTGCCGCCGGCGATGCACACGGCCAGCAGTCCCAGCGCACCGCCCACGCTGAACAGCGAGAACAGCAGCCCCGGCGGGTGCTTGCCGTCGTTGCGGCCGATCGCCACCAGCGCATCGGACAACCCGTCCCCCACGCGCAGCTGGAACCAGGCCAGCAGCGACAACGCCACCAGCGCGATGCCGGAAGCCAGCAGCAGGCGACGGCTGGCGCGCGCATGGCAGCGCAGCAGCAACCCGCCGATGAGCAGGCCGGCCAGCACCAGCGGCAGGCGCGAGAGCTGGCCCCAGGTGTAGTAGTCCGGATGCTCGACGAAGATCGCCTGCCGTTGCGGCACGCCGCCGAATCCGGCGTTGTTCAACAGCCACCACGACAGCCACAGCACCGGCAGGGGACTCAACCAGCGTAGCCACGCCGGTGCCTTCGCCCACAGCGGCAGCAGCCAGGGAATCCACAGCAGGGCGATGGCGTAGAAGCCGAGGATCTCGACGAACGAGGGGAAGTCGCGGTACAGCAGCGCGTCCGCGATCTCTTCGCGGCTGCGGTCCCACAGCTCCACCACCGTCAGCACCTTGTACCAGAACAGCACCACCAGCCCGCGCCACAGCAGCCGGTTGCGTCGCCGGGGCCAGTCCGGCGCCGTCGTCTTCGGTACGAACGCCACCGCCAGCGCCATGCCGAAGACGATGAAGAACAGCGAAGAGGAGAACTTGGTGAGCGCATGCACCGGCACCTGGCCCCAGTCGGGGAAATCGCCGTAGGGCATCAGGCCGTTGGTGCCGTGCGCGACGATCATCAGGCACACGGCGAGGCCGCGGGCGAGATCGATCGAGTCGATCCGCCCGCCGCGCAGGGGCTGTCCGTCGGCGGACTCGGCCGGACTCACTGCGCCGTTGCCGGCGCGCGGGCCGGCGTCGTCGCGGTCGTTCGCCGGCGCGCGTTGCCGGCGTCCGTCGCGACCGCCAGTCCGCCGTGCGCATCGACGAATGCCACGCGCATCGACGCGACCGGCGTATGGACCACCGGACGCCGGCGCCGCGGATCGTGGCCGGACGGGGAGCGCATGGGCAGGAGCCTCCTCTCGCGGGAGGCGCCATTGCAGCAAGCGTGCCGTGACGGCGCGGTCAGCGCGTGGCGTCAGCCTGCCGCCGCGGCGAGCCGCCGCAGCGCCTCGCCATCGACGCGCTGCACGGTCCACTCATCCATGCCCACTGCGCCGAGGCTGCGGTAAAAGGCGATTGCCGGCGCGTTCCAGTCCAGCACCGACCACTCGAAACGGCCGCAGCCGCGCGTCAGCGCGAGTTGCGCCAGGTGCGCCATCAGCCGCCTGCCGATGCCGTGTCCACGGAAGCGCGGTTGCACGAACAGGTCCTCGAGGTAGAGGCCGGGCCGGGCGAGGAAGGTGGAATAGTTGTGGAAGAACAGTGCGAAGCCGGCGGCCTCGCCTTCGGCCTCGGCGATCACCACTTCGGCGCAGGGCCGCTCGCCGAACAGTGTCGCCGCGAGTGCGGATTCGTCGGCCTCGACCTGGTGGGCGAGCTGCTCGTATTCGGCCAGCCCGCGGATCAGCGCGAGCAGAACCGGCACGTCATCGCGGCGCGCCGGCCGCAGGAGGATGTCGGGTGAAGGGGTCATGCCCCGGATTGTCCACACAACCCGGCCCCGCCTCCACCGCTCCCGCAGGAGCGCCTTCAGGCGCGACCACCCGACAGCGCCACGCCCCCAACCTGCGCCACCGCAGGTCCGCGCAGGTCGACCCCGCACCGCGGCCTCCGTAGGAGCGCCTTCAGGCGCGACCACCCAACACCGCCATGCCCCCAACCTGACCACCGCAGGTCCGCGCAGGCCCGCGAAGGTCGACCCCGCACCACGGCCCCGTAGGAGCGCCTTCAGGCGCGACCACCATCGACAGGCATTGCCCCTCATGCAGCTCTGCGGAGCGCGCCTGAAGGCGCCCCTGCACGGGCATCCTTCAGCCGGCGAGCTTCTTCCTCACCAGCGCCGACACCTGGCCCATGTCGGCCTGACCCGCCAGCTTCGGCTTGAGCACGCCCATCAGCCTGCCCATGTCGGCCGGGCCGCTGGCGCCGGTGTCGGCGATGGCGGCGTCGATCGCCGCGAGGATCTCCGCTTCGCCCAGCTTCGCCGGCAGGTAGGCCTCGATCACCACGATTTCGGCGCGCTCGATCGCGGCCAGGTCCTCGCGATCCGCGGCCTCGTACTGGCTCACCGAATCCCGGCGCTGCTTGACCATCTTCTCCAGCACGGCCAGCACCGCGGCATCGCCGAGCTCGACCCGTTCGTCGACCTCGCGCTGCTTGATCGCCGCATTGATCAGGCGGATCACGCCGAGGCGCTCCTTCTCGCCGCTCTTCATCGCGGCCTTCATGTCTTCGGTGAGCTGCTGTTTCAGGGTCATGGCGATCGGGTCCGGTCGATTGGGGCGGAAGGCACGGTCGTGGCCACCGGGGAAGAGGGCTCTGGATCGGGCGTGACCATTGTCACTTCCCGGTTCGCGGGGTGCCAGAAACACAAAAAGCCGGCAGCGCTCGCGCGCGGCCGGCTTCGGATGCGGCGTCGCCCCGGATCAGTACAGGCGCTGGCGCTTGGTGACGTCGCGCGAGGTGCGGCGGGCCTGGCGCTTCACGGCGGCCGCGGCCTTGCGCTTGCGCTCCTGGGTCGGCTTCTCGTAGAACTCGCGCTTGCGGGTCTCGGCGAGCACGCCGGCCTTCTCGCAGGTGCGCTTGAAGCGGCGCAGGGCAAACTCGAACGGCTCGTTTTCGCGGACTTTGACGCTGGGCATAGGAATCTCGGGGTTCTTGGGACGTCCGGCCCGGTGGCCGGCCTGTGCGAAGGACTCGCACCCGCCCGGCGGCGCTGCAGCCAGGGCGAGCCGCGTATGATAACTGCCCGACTTGCAACGGCGCAACCGGCGCCCCTCCGTCCCGCATGAAGGTCCTGGGCATCGAATCGAGCTGCGACGAGACCGGCGTGGCCGTGTACGACACGGCCCTGCCCGGCGCCGCCGGCCTGCGCGCCCATACGGTCTACAGCCAGGTGGCCCTGCATGCCGAATACGGCGGGGTGGTGCCGGAACTGGCCAGCCGCGACCACGTGCGCAAGCTGCTGCCGCTGGTGCGCCAGACCCTGGCCGAGGCCGGGCTGGGGGTCGGCGACATCGACGGCGTGGCCTATACCGCCGGTCCGGGCCTGGTCGGCGCCCTGCTGGTGGGGGCCGGGGTGGCGCGCTCGCTGGCCTGGGCGCTGGACGTGCCGGCGGTCGGCGTGCACCACATGGAGGGCCACCTGCTGGCGCCGCTGATGGAGGACGACCCTCCCGAGCCGCCGTTCGTGGCCCTGCTGGTCTCGGGCGGCCATACCCAGCTGGTCGCCGTGGACGCCATCGGCCGCTACCGGCTGCTGGGCGAGACCCTGGACGACGCGGCCGGCGAGGCCTTCGACAAGACCGCCAAGCTGATGGGCCTGCCCTATCCGGGCGGCCCGCAACTGGCCGCGCTGGCCGAGACCGGGACCGCGGGCGCCTACCGCTTCTCGCGACCGATGACCGACCGCCCGGGGCTGGACTTCAGCTTCAGCGGGCTCAAGACCCAGGTGCTGCTGGCCTGGCGCCAGTCAGACCAGTCCGGCGGGACCCGCGCCGACATCGCCCGCGGATTCGAGGATGCGGTGGTCGACACGCTCGCGATCAAGTGCGAACGCGCGCTGGATGCGGCCGGCAGCGACGTGATCGTGGTCTCGGGCGGCGTCGGCGCCAACCGCCGGCTGCGTGCGCGGCTGCAGGCCATGGCCGCGAAGCGCGGCGGCCGCGCCTGCTTCCCGCGTCCGGCCCTGTGCACCGACAACGGCGCGATGATCGCGTTCGCCGGCGCCCTGCGCCTGCAGGGTGGCCAGCATGACGATGCCGCGGTCCACGTGACGCCGCGATGGGACATGGCGTCGCTGCCGCCGGTGGCGGCAGCGACGTGATCCGTGATTCGTGATTGGTGATTCGAAAGGGAAGTAGCGCCATACCCTTGTCATCCCGAGCGCAGCGAGGGATCTTGCGGCCGATGCAACGCCGAGCAGATCCCTCGCTGCGCTCGGGATGACAGCCAGCGCCGCAACTTGCAACCCTCCAATCACCACCCCAATCGCCAATCACCAATCACGGCCCCTCATGGACAAAGTCTTCATAGAAGGCCTCGAGATCGAGGCACTGATCGGCATCTACGACTGGGAACGGCGGATCCGGCAGACCCTGGTGTTCGACCTGGAGATGGGCTTCGACAATCGCGTGCCGGCGGCCACCGATTCGATCGCCGACACCCTCGACTACAAGGCCGTGAGCAAACGCCTGATCGAGGTCGTGTCGCAGTCGGATTTCGGCCTGGTGGAAACGCTGGCGGAGCGCTGCGCCGGGATCGTGATGAGCGAGTTCAAGCTCGACTGGTTACGATTGAAGCTGAGCAAGCCGGGCGCGGTGCGCGGCGCGCGCGCGGTCGGCGTCATCATCGAACGTGTACGCACGCAGGACGGGAACGGGTAATTGCAGGCACATCTGGAGTCTTTTCGCACGGCGCTCGCGCCGTATCCCTGGGCCTACGCCGCGGTGGTGATCGCCGCGCTGCTGCTGGCGGCGTGGCTGGCGAACTGGCTGACCAAGCGCGTGCTGCTGCGCGGCATCCAGCGCGGCCTGCGCGCGACGGCGCTGGGCGGCGCGCATCACGACCGCGACGTGCAGTTGCGGGTGATCCCGCGCCTGGCCAACGTGGTGCCGGCGCTGGTGATCGCGGGCGGCGTGGCGGTGGTGCCGGACCTGCCGCCGCAGGTGGTCACGGTGGTGCGGGCGCTGTGCCAGGCCTTCATCGTGCTGACGGTGGCGCTGTCGGTCTCGCGCGCGCTGGACCTGGCGAACCAGTCCTACGAGCGGCGCCCGGACGCGCGCAACAAGCCGATCAAGGGCTACCTGCAGGTGGCCAAGATCGTGATGTTCGCGCTGGTGGCGATCTCGATCGTCGCCACCCTGATCGGCGCGCAGTTCCTGCACATCCTCACCGGCCTGGGCGCGGCGACGGCGGTGCTGATGCTGATCTTCCAGGACACGATCCTGTCGCTGGTGGCGAGCGTGCAGATCAGCAACGACGGCCGCGTGCGCATCGGCGACTGGATCGAGATGCCCTCGCAGAACGCCGACGGCGACGTGATCGACATCGCGCTGCACACGGTGACCGTGCAGAACTGGGACAAGACCATCACCACGGTCCCGACCAAGAAGCTGATCAGCGAATCGTTCAAGAACTGGCGCGGCATGACCGAGGCAGGCGGGCGCCGGGTCAAGCGCGCGCTGTACCTGGACCAGCACTCGGTGCGGTTCCTGGAGGACGACGAGATCGCGCGCCTGCGCCGCTTCGCGCTGATCGACGGCTACCTCGACGCCAAGGCCGGCGAACTGCGCGAGTGGAACGCGACCCTGGCCGAGCGGGGCACCGAAGCGGTGAACCGGCGTCGGGTCACCAACCTCGGCACCTTCCGTGCCTACGTCGAGCGCTACCTGCGCAGCCATCCGGGCGTCCACCAGCAGCTGACCCTGCTGGTGCGGCAGCTGCAGCCGACCGCCGAGGGCCTGCCGCTGGAGATCTACTGCTTCACCAGCGACACCGGCTGGTCGGCCCACGAGGCCATCCAGTCCGACATCTTCGACCACCTGCTGGCGATCCTGCCCGAGTTCGGACTGCGCGTGTTCCAGGCGATGGGCGATGGGCCCCTCGACGTCACCCTGCGCCGCGCCGAAGCTTCGCCGTCCGGCGACGATTGAGCCACGCCGCGACGGACGTGCGTTGACGGACGCGCGTTCCGGTGCCGCCGCCGATGCGCGATCATGGGCGCCCTCTCCGAGAGCGCGCCATGCCCACCGCCCACCTCAGCCTCGGCAGCAACCTCGATCCCGAGCGGCACCTGCGCGCTGCGATCGCGGCATTGCGCGAACGCTTCGACGAGGTGCGAGTATCGTCCGTCTACCGGTTCCCGGCGGTCGGCTACGATGGGCCCGACTTCCTCAATGCCGCGGCCTCGCTGCGCACCGACCTGTCGCCCGCCGCGCTCAACGCCTGGCTGCACGCGCTCGAGGACGCGCACGGGCGCGACCGCAGCGGGCCGCGCTACAGCGACCGCACCCTGGACATCGACATCGTCCTCTACGACGAGCTGGTCGCCGAAGGCGCAGGCAACCTGCGCATCCCGCGCGACGAGCTGCGCCACGCCTTCGTGCTCAAGCCGCTGGCGCAGATCGCGCCCGACGCGCTGCATCCGCTCGCGGGGAGGACGATCGCCGAGCTGTGGAGCGCGCATCCCGATCACGGCGTGGATTTCGAGCGGGTGGCGCTGGACTGAGCCGGCCGGGGCCGGGGCCGGGGCCGGGGCCGGCGCCAGTCGGAAGTCGGAAGTCGCCCCACCACTGTCATCCCGAACGAAGTGAGGGATCTTGCCTCCGATGCAACGCGGATCAGATCCCTCGCTGCGCTCGGGATGACAACTTCAATCTCGACGCTCTGCTCGGCGACGGTACTCCCCACGATTTCAACTTCGAACATCGCCGCGCAAGCAGGAACACCCGCTGCCTCCGCCCACCACCCGGATGTCGCCCTTCTGTCGAGACGACAGGCGGACCGATGTCCTTATCCCCAGTCGCCCGGACCCTGGCTCGGACGCTCGCACGGGCGCAGTGCGTTCCACGGTCACATCCGCCGCCCAACCCTGGTCGAGTAGGTGACATCCGTCAATTGCCGGCGCCGGGGCGTCCGGGCACGATGGCGGACATCCACGGAGGCGACACCATGTTCGACAAATTCTCGCGCAGTTGGGACCTGGTCAAGGCCAGCGCTTCGGTGCTGCGCTCGGACAAGGAGCTGATGCTGTTCCCGGTGATCTCCGGCCTCGTCACCCTGGTGGTGCTGGCGACCTTCCTGCTGCCGATGTTCGCGCTGCGGATCTTCGCCGACGGCTTCGGCGTCGGCGGCGTGGTGTTCGGCTTCGCGTTCTACTTCGTGCAGTACAGCGTGATGATCTTCTTCAACTGCGCGCTGGTCGGCGCGGCGATGATCCGCCTCGACGGCGGCGACCCGACCCTGGGCGACGGCTTCCGTGCCGCGCGGGCGCGGATCCCGGCGATCCTGGGTTACGCCGCGATCGCCGCGACCGTCGGCGTGCTGCTGCAGGGCCTGAAGCAGAAGGACAACTTCTTGGTACGCCTGATGGGCAGCGTGCTCGGCGCGGCGTGGACCCTGGCCACCTTCCTGGTGGTGCCGGTGCTGGTGTCGCGCGACATCGGTCCGATCGATGCGCTGAAGCAAAGCGTGTCGCTGCTCAAGCGCACCTGGGGCGAGAACGCGGTCGGGCAGGTCGGCATCGGCGCGGCGTTCGGTCTGATCACGGCGGCGGTGGCGATCGTCGGCTTCGGCCTGGCCTTCCTCGCGGCGCAGGCCTCGTTCGCGCTGGCGATCGTGGTCGGCGCGGTGGCGTTGCTGGCGGTGCTGCTGGTCGGCGTCTACCAGGCCGCGCTCAGCGGCATCTACTCGGCGGCGCTGTACCGCTACGCGGTCTCGCACGAGACCCCGGACGCATTCCGCGGGACCGACTTGGAGCACGCGTTCCTGCCGAAGGCCTGATTTCCGGAACCGAGGTCAGAGTATTCTCTGGCCCCGGTTTTCCCGATTCTCCCGGTCTTCTTCCGCATGTCATTTCGACCGGAGGAATAAATCTCCAGCCTCGGCCGCCCGGCTGCCTTTTCCTCGCCGGGTCGGCAGCAGCAGATTTCTCCCTTCGGTCGAAATGACAGTACGGGCTACAACGGCGTGCGTCCGCCGTCGACGGCGACCACCGAACCCGTGGTGTAGCCGGCGTCGCGCAGCAGCCACAACGCGGTGGCTGCGATCTCGTCGACCTGGCCGGTCCGCGCCAGCGCGGTATGGGCCAGGATCCTGTCCTGCATCGCCGGGTCGGGCGCGTCCTCCGGCCACAGGATCGCGCCGGGAGCGATCGCGTTGACCCGCACCGTGGGTGCCAACGCCACCGCCAGCGCGCGGGTCATCGCTTCCAGCGCACCCTTGCTGATCGCGTAGGCGGCCAGATCGGCGCGCGGCTGGCGGGCGTAGACGTCGCTGAGGTTGAGGATCGCGCCTTGCGTGACCGCCAGGTGCGGTGCCGCGGCCTGGGAGAGGAAGAACGGCGCGCGCAGATTGACGGCGAACAGCGCGTCCCACCGCGCCGGCGTCACGCTGCCCAACTGCGTCGGGAAGAACGTGGCGGCATTGTTGACCAGCGCATCGAGCCGGCCGAAGCGGCCGACGGCCTGCGCTACCAGTTCCGGCAGCCGGTCGAACTGCGCCAGGTCGGCTTGCAGCACGAGGGTGCTGTCCGCGCGTGCGGCCTCCAGCTCCGCGGCCAGCACGTCTGCTTCCGCACGCGAGTCGCGGCAATGAAGCGCGACCGCGTAGCCGGCTTCGTGCAGCCGGCGCGCGATCGCCGCGCCGAGGCGGCGTGCGGCGCCGGTGACCAGGGCGACGCGGGGCGGTACTGGCATGGCGTGCTCCGGAATGCCGTTATCCTGTGCATTGTCGCCGCTGCCGCCGCCCGATGCCCGATTCCCCGCTTTCCGACGAAGCGCTTGCGCACAGCGCACGCCTGCAGGCGCTGATCCGCGAACAGATCGCGGCCGCCGGCGGGGCGATCCCGTTCTGGCGCTTCATGGAGCTGGCCCTGTACGCGCCCGGCTTGGGCTACTACAGCGCGGGCGCCACGAAGTTCGGCGAAGCCGGCGATTTCGTCACCGCGCCCGAACTCGGCCCCCTGTTCGCCGGCTGTGTGGCGCAGGCGCTGGCGCCGGTGCTCCGAGAGCTCGGCAAGGACGCACGCCTGCTCGAGATCGGCGCAGGCAGCGGGCGGTTCGCCGAACACGCCATCGCGCGGCTGCTGGAGCTCGACGCGATGCCGGCGCGCTACGCGATCCTCGAACCCAGCGCCGACCTGCGCCAGCGTCAGCGAGAACACCTGTCGCGATGCCTGGCGCCGCCGGCGTTCGACCGGGTCGAATGGCTCGACGGGCCGATGCCGGACGACTGGAACGGCGTGCTGTTCGCCAACGAGGTGATCGACGCGCTGCCGACGCCACGGTTCGCGATCCGCGGCGGCGAAGTGTTCGAGGAGCATGTCGCGTTCGACGACGGCGGATTCGTGCGCAGCGAGCGGCCGGCCGACGCGCTGCTGGCCGCGGCGGTACGACATGTCGAGCGCCAGCTCGATGCGCCGTTCGCCGAAGGCTATCGTTCGGAGCTGCTGCCACAACTGCCGTACTGGCTGCAGGCGGTCGCGGGCGGCCTGAAATCCGGCGCGATGCTGTTCGTCGACTACGGCCATCCGCGCCGCGAGTACTACGATCCGCGCCGCGGCGACGGCACGTTGCGCGCGTTCCACCGCCATCGCGTGGTGGACGACGTACTGGCACGCGTCGGTCTGCAGGACATAACCGCCTCGGTGGACTTCACCGCGCTGGCCGAAGCCGGCACCGGCGCCGGCTTCGAGTTCGCCGGCTACTGCACCCAGGCCAGCTTCCTGATCGGCAACGGGCTGGAGCAGTGCCTGGCCGCGCACGAGGCGCGGGCCGCCGACGAGGCCGCGCGCTATGCGCTGCGCCAGCAGGCCAAGGCGCTGACGCTGCCGGGCGGGATGGGTGAGCGCTTCCAGGCCATGGGGTTCGCACGCGGGGCCGGGTTCGATGCGGCCTTCCTGCTCGGCGACCTGAGCTTCCGCCTGTGAGCGGGCTGCGCTTCGGCCGTTCGCTCAAGCCGCTGCGGCATCCGCGCGCCTGGTGCGCGCTGTGGTGTCTGGCGATCGCAGTGGTGGTGGTGGCTTCGCTGATGCCGCCGCCACCGATGCCGGACTTCGACCACAGCGACAAGTGGTCGCATTTTCTCGGTTACTTCGTGCTGGCCGCGTGCGCGGTGCAACTATTCCGCAACTGGGCGGCGCTGCTCGGCGCCGGGCTGGGGCTGGTGCTGCTCGGCATCGGCATCGAGCATGCGCAGGGCGCACTGTCCACCGGACGCACGTTCGACATGAAGGACGCGCTGGCGAACACGCTCGGCGTCGTCGCCGGCCTCGGCATCCGGCTCACGCCGTTGCGCGACCTGCTGCTGCGGATCGACGGAACGCCTGGCGGCACGGGTTGAGCGACGGCACGATCCGGGTCGCGGACAGCGGGAGCGCGGGATGGAGAAGATCGATTTCAAGCATGAGCTGAAACAGCTCTACCACGCGTCGGCGAAGGCGGTCGTGGAAGTGGATGTCCCGCGCCTGCGCTTCCTGATGGTCGATGGCGCGGGCGATCCGAACACCTCGCCCGCCTATGCGAGCGCTGTCGAAGCCTTGTATGCGTCGTCCTGGGCCGTGAAGTTCGCGGCGAAGAAGGCGCAGGGCATCGACTACGTGGTGATGCCGCTCGAAGGGCTCTGGTGGTCGGGGGACATGGGCGCCTTCGCCTCCGGCGACAGGGCGAAATGGCGATGGACGATGATGATCCTGCAGCCGGACGTCGTCGACGAGGCGACGATCCTCGCGGGCATCGCGCAGGCGGAGCGGAAGCGGCCCATTCCAGCGGCCAGCCGTCCCCGGCTGGAATCGTTCGAGGAAGGACGCTGCGCGCAGGTGCTGCACGTCGGGCCCTACCGCGAGGAGGGCCCCACCATCGAACGCGTGCATGCCTTCATCCGCGAACGCGCGGTGCTGGCAGGCAGGCACCACGAGATCTACCTCGGCGATCCGCGCCGCACGGCCCCGGCGCGGCTGCGGACCATCCTCCGCCAGCCGATGGCGTGAGGCGCGGCCGGACCGATGCCCTGCACGCGGTCGATCCGGCCGGCGGCGTAGCCCGGATAAGGCCGCAGGCCGCATCCGGGTTCCGGGCCCGGGACGTGACGCGCGATGGGAGGTGGAGATACGCCCCGGGTGCGCTGCGCTTACCCGGGCTACGCGGGGGGTCGGATTCGCGTAGCCCGGATAAGGCCGCAGGCCGCATCCGGGATCCGGGCTTCAGTGGGGCACGAGCGCGACGCGGTCGACCACCCACATCGCCGGGCGCGTGTCGCCGGTGGCGGTGAAGCACAGGTCGGTGCGGCCGCTGATCGCTTCGAACGGCACCTCGACCTCGATGAAGCCGTCGGCGCCGGCCGCGGCCGGCAGCGGCTGCCGTGCCACGGTCTGGCCATTGCAGCCGCCCGTCTGCACCAGCAGTTCGCCGTGCTCGGTCTGCGCCGCCATGAACTTGCGCGCCGGCTCGTCGTGGGCGAGCTGGAAGTAGTAGGGCATCCGCCCCAGCCGCACCTTGACCGATGCGATGCCGTCGAGATCGGCGTCGGTCCACAGCCAGCAGGGGTAGAAGATGGTCACGTTGTAGAGCGCGCGTTCGCCGTCGACCGGGCCATCGTCCTCCAGGCGCAGCAGCAGGCGGCCGGTGTCGGGACAGGTCGCGAGTTGCTCGTCGCTGCGCACCAGCAGGCTGGCGGCGTCGTAGGCGTGTCGCGTGGCCGCGGCCAGCGCCGTGGTGCCGGCGAATGCGGCGGCGCGGATCTCGACCGGCAACGGTGCCGCGACCGGCGCCTCGTACAGCGGCGAGTCCGCATCCGGCTCGCTGCCGTCGACGGTGTAGCGGATGGCGTAGCCCAGCGGGTTCTCCAGCGCCACCTCCACCATGCCCGCGCCACGATCGTCCTTCGCCGTGGCCAGCACCTCGAACGGCGTCTGCGCGTAGGCGATGCCGAAGGCGCGGTAGCGCGCCAGCTGCGCCGGCAGGCGGGTGAGGAAGTCGGCGTAGTCCTTGCGCCCGGCCGGGGACCATGCCGATTCGGCCAGCGCGGCCACGCGCGGGAAGAGCGCGTGCTGCACCCGCGGCCAGGTGCGCATGTGTTCGGTCCAGACATTGGCCTGCACCCCGAGGATGTGCTTGCGCTGTTCGGCAGTGAGCACCTCGGGCACCGGCTCGAAGTCGTAGACCGTCTGCAGCGTGACCTGGGTGGGCCGGCCCGGCGGCTCGTTCGGCGACATCGTCTGCAGATAGTCGAGGTAGAGCTTGTCCCACGGCGTCATCACCACGTCGTGACCGGCCCGGGCCGCGGCGATTCCGCCCTCGGTGCCGCGCCAGAACATCACCGTCGCCCGCGGCGGCAGGCCGCCGTCGAGGATCTCGTCCCAGCCCAGCAGGCGCCGGCCCTTGCCCTCGAGATAGGTCTCGAGCCGCTTGATGAACCAGCTCTGCAGCGCGGTCTCGTCGGCGATGCCGAGTTCCTTCATCCGCGCCTGCACGATCGGCGACTGCTGCCACTGGTCCTTGACCGCCTCGTCGCCACCGATGTGGATGTAGGTCGAGGGAAACAGGGCGACGATTTCGTCGAGCACGTCCTCGATGAAGACGAAGGTCTCCTCCTCGACGTTGAACAGGTACTGGTGCACGCCCCACTCGTTGGAGGCCGGCGGCGTGTCGCCGAGCGAGCCGTACTGCGGGTAGGCGGCGACGATCGCCTGCACGTGGCCGGGCATGTCGAATTCCGGCACCACGGTGATGTGGCGCTGCGCGGCGTAGGCGACGATGTCCCGGATCTGGTCCTGGGTGTAGTAGCCGCAGTAGGGGCGGGTTTCGCCGGTCGCCGGGTCGGTGCCGGCTTCGCCCGCGGGGATGCGGCACGCGGCGACTTCCATCAGCTTCGGATACTTCGGAATCTCGATGCGCCAGCCCTGATCGTCGGTCAGGTGCCAGTGGAAGACGTTGAGCTTGTGCCGGGCCATGGCATCGAGCAACTGCTTGATCTCGTCCACCGACTGGAAGTGCCGGGCGGAATCGAGCATCACCCCGCGCCAGCCGAAGCGCGGCGCGTCCTCGATGCGCAGCGCGGGGATGCGCACGGCCTGCCCCTGCGCCGAGGACAGCAGTTGCCAGAGCGTGACCGCGCCGTAGAACAGGCCGCGCTCGTTGGCCGCAGCCACGCGCACGCCCTGTGGCGCGACCTCGAGCGCGTAGGCCTCGGGCGCGTCGGCGGGCATGGACGGGTCGAGCACGAACGTGATCGCGGGCTCGGCACCGGCGCCGGCCAGCGCCGGCGTGACGCCCTGGGTGGTGGCCACCAGGCTCGCGAACGAGACCGCGACCCGGCGCGCGGCCTCGCCCTCCGCGACCATCTGCGTGCCGCGGTCGAAGCGAAAACTGCCCTCGCGCGTCTGCACCGAGGCCGGTGTCGGGATCAGCGCGGGGCGTGCCGTCGCTTCCGCCACCGAAGGCGCCGGCGGCGGCGCGGACTCGCGGTCGCAGGCGGCCAGCAGGGTGCAGCAGGACAGGGTCAGCGCCAGGCGCCAGTTACGTCGCATCGGGGTCATCTCGTTATTCCTGGATCACGGTCGGACGATAGCGAAAAAAAGCGGGCCTGGAGAGATCCAGGCCCGGGAGGTAAACGTCTCGTAGGAATCCGCCCGGCGGGCCCGCCCGATCGTCAGAACCGGAAACGCAGGTTGAGGTAGTACTGGCGGCCGTTGCTGTAGAACGCGTGCGGCAGGTAGCCCGGCACGGCGGCGTTCTCGGTGTAGTACTTGAGCGTCGGGTCGTTGAGGTTGAGCGCGTCCAGGCTGACGGTCAGGTAGTCGGTCGCCTTGAATCCGAGCGAGGCGGACAGGGTGGCGAAGTCGTCCTGGTAGAAGTTGTCCGCGCGGCTGACGCCCGCGTAGAACGAGCTGCGGTAGCTGTAGTTCACGCGTGCGTTGAAGCGGTCGTTCTCGTAGAACGCGGACAGGTTGAAGGTGTCCTTCGAGGTGCCGTTGAGTGGCTTGTCGCCGTCGGCCTCGCCATCGACATAGGTGTAGTTGGCGTTGATGCCGAAATTCTCGCCGATCGGCTGCTCGTAGGTCAGCTCGATGCCGCGCGCCTTGCCGTTGGAGTTGACCGGGATCGAGACCAGGTAGTCGCTGTACACGTCGGTGCCGGCCTCCTGGCTGGCCTGCTGGTCCTTGTACTGGATGATCACGTTGCCGAAGTCGACATAGCCGTCCAGGTCCATGGTGAACACGCTCGCCGCCAGCAGGGCGCGCGGTGCGAAGTACCATTCCAGCGAGGCGTCGAAGTTGGTCGACACCAGCGGGTCGAGGTTCGGATTGCCGCCGCTGCCCTCGTGGGTCAGGTCGTTGAGCGTCAGCGATCCCGCGAGCGCGGAGAAGTCCGGACGCGTCATGGTCTTGCTGCCGGATACGCGCGCAACCAGATCCTCGGTCAGTTCGAACTTGAAGTTCACGCTGGGGAGGAGCTCGTTGTAGTCGTTGTTGACCACCACCGGCAGGTAGTCTCCGAACGCCGAACCCGTCACCGCGCCCGGAACGCCGGAGTCGAGTGCCAGCGCCTGGTTGTAGTGGATGTCGGAGGTGGTGCGCACGTAGCGCAGGCCCGCGTTGCCGCTCCAGCGATCACCGCCGAAATTGAGCTGGGTGTATACAGCGTTGATGTCTTCCTGCACGCCGTACACGTCGGAGAAGTAGAACCGCTCGGGATTGTTGCGGTTGGCGAACGTGGCGTTGATCTGGGCGAGCTGCTCGGGCGTGTAGAACCAGATCCCGGACGGCACGTTGCCGCCGATGCCGCTGCCGAAATCGCCGGGATAGTATCCGCCCGCGTCCGGATAGGCGTTGATGTCCTGCCAGTTGCTGGCCCAGTTCGGACCCTGGGCGAGCGAGAAGTCGTTGCTGCGCTCATGGGTGGCGTAGCGGTAGCCGAAGTCCAGCGAGGACACGATACCGTCGAAGAAGAACTGGCCGTCGACCGAGGCCCAGTCCTCCTTGTCCAGCACGTCGATGCCCTGGGCGCCGAAGATCCAGCCGCTCTGCGGCAGGTGCGTGGCGGCGGTGTTGGTGCCGCCCAGCGACCAGTCGAGCGGGCTGTCGACGCCGTTCATGCGCCAGCTGGCGCCGCCGTTGCCGGCCAGGCCGGTCTCCAGCACGTCCTGGGTGGGGCTGCTGCCGTTGCCCTTGGTGGCGCCGACCTGGAAGGCGAAGCGCAGCGCGTCGCTCGCGTCCCACTCCGCGTCGAGCGTGATGTAGCGGGAGGTCGATTCCGCGCCAGGACGCGAGATCATGTCGTAGACGCCATAGGGCGTCACCGTGCCGCTAGTGACCGGATCGTAAGTGGCGCTGGTGAGCACGCCGTTCTCCACCGTGTAGGCGCTCGGCGTCTGCGAGTTGACGAACTGGCTGGCCCACATCATGTAGTTGCGGTTGTAGTTGTCGGCCTTCAGCAGCGAGTAGAACGCGTTGACGTTCAGGGTGAGGCTGTCGGTGGGCTTGACCTCGATGTTGGCGACGCCGCCCTGGCGCTTGCGTACCTGTTCGAACAGCACCGCGCCCAGCAGGTTGGGATACAGGACTCCGTCGAGTGCCGGATCGTCGGAGCTGATGGTGCCGTAGCCGCCAACCACTTCCTGGCCGTCGCGGCGCAGGCTCCGCTCCTCGTTGAACACCTGCACCATCAGGCCGGCGGTGCGCTCTTCGTTGCGCACGTTGAGCAGCGCGTCGAACTGCGGCTTGGTGTCGCCGGGGAGATCCGAATGCACCGCGCCGATGGAGCCCTGAATGGTGAGCGGGTCGGCGAACTGCAGCGGCCGCCGGGTGATGATGTTCACCGAGCCCGCGGTGCCGCCCTCGACCAGCTTGGCCTGCGAGGTCTTGTGCACCACGACCCGGTCGACGATCTCGGAGGGATACAGGGAATAGCTCACGCTGCGGCCGACGTTGCCCACCTGGCTGAGCACGAACCAGTCGCCCGTGCCGATGGTATGACCGTTGACCAGGGTCTGGGTGAGGCTGGGGTTGGTGCCGCGCAAGCTGACGCGGTCGGCCTCGTCGAACCCGCCTTCGCTGGCGCTGGAGGAGGCAATGTTCACGCCCGGCAGCTGGCGTAGCGTGTCGGCGACGTTCTTCGCCGGCAGCTTGCCCACGTCCTCGGCGGTGACTACCTCGACGTGGGTGCTGGCTTCGCGCTTGGCGTCGAGCGCCTTCTCGATGCTGCCGCGGATGCCGGTGACGACGACCGTGTCGAGATTGGTGGCCTCCTCGGAGGGCGGGGCGGCGCGCTCGTCCAGCGAGGAGTCCTGCGCGTGCGCGCTCGCGGCGAGGCCGATGCTCATGGCGATTGCGGCCGACAACATGGATCTGCGGTACTTCATGGCGGTACTCCCCTACTTGGAATGGGTTGGCTGCGTGCGGATGGGTGTCGTGGGAGGCGGGAATCCGTTCACCCGTTATCGTTCTGGGATTGGTCGAGGTACCAACCGGCGGCGCCGATCACGCCCAGTTGCCCGTGATCGACCAGGGTCACGGGGATGCGGAGCAACGCCTCGCGCATCGGTCCCTTGTCGAGGAACCGCTGCACGAAGCTGCTGTGTGCGAGGAAATCGCGGATCTGCGGCAGGATCCCGCCGGCGAGATAGACCCCGCCGTGCGCGCCGTAGAGCAGCGCCATGTCGCCGACGGCGCTGCCGAGCAGGCCGCAGAACAGCTCGAGGGCGTCGCGCGCGAGCGGATCGTCGCCGCTGCGGGCGGCGGCGGTGATCGCGGCGGGCGTGGCGTGAGCGGGTTGGATGCCGCGCACCCGCGCCAGCGCCGCGTGCAGCCGGACCAGGCCGGGGCCCGATAGCGCGTGTTCGATCGGAACGTGGCGCCGTTCGCGCAGGAACTCGCGCAGGATCTCGATTTCCGCTTCGGTGGAAACGGTCAGCGCCGCCTGCCCGGCTTCGGTGGCGAGCACGACGGCGTGCCCGCGGTCCGGAATCCGCACCGCGGCGCCGAGCCCGGTGCCAGGCCCGACCACCAGCACCGGTCCCGGCGGTGCACGCTCGGGGCCGGACAGGTGCAGCAGCGATTGCGCGCCCGCCGCTTCCACGGCGTGGGCGACCGCCTCGAAATCGTTGACCAGGCGCAGATCCTCGAAGCGCAGCTGCGTGCGGATGCGCTGCGGCACGACCGGCCACGGCAGGTTCACCGACAGCAGCGATCCGTCCTCCAGCGGGTGTCCGGCGCAGGCGATCACGCCGTGGCGGACCGGGGCGGAGGCCGGCAGCTCGGCGAGGTAGGCCTCGAGGATGGCCGCCAGTGCGGGGAAATCCGCGCAGGCGTACTTGCGATAGTGCCCGACCCGGATCGGGCCGTCGTCGTGCACCAGACCGACGCGCACGTGGGTGCCGCCGACATCGGCCGCGATGAACGGCGTGCGGGCCGGCTGGCGGCCGGCGGCGGGCAGGGGACGGGTCGTTGCTCCCACACGGGCTCCTGCGGATCGCCACCCGCGGGACGCGGCGGCGTTGGCGCAGTGTCGGCAGGTCGTGACAACGATGTCAAGAGAGGATGACATTACCGCGAACCGACCAGCGGGAATGCGTGCGTACCCAGAACGATGGGTCGTCTCGCGTCGATATCGTTCTTCATATCGTCGTAAAAACGGAACCGACGGTCGATGTCCAGCCCATGTCCCACGCCGCGCATGTTGCAGGACAACACCTGTCGACGCGCGATGGCTCCACTCGTGGAGGGCGTGTGCTCTGGCAATCCCGGCGAAACTATGACAACGTTAGTCACCCTGTCCGAGGGCAGGACAACGAGGGCAGGAAGGCAGATGAGCGAGGTATCGGCCAGTCCGCGCAAGCCGACGATCCGCACCGTGGCCGAGCGCGCCGGGGTGTCGCTGAAGACCGTCTCGCGCGTGATCAACAACGAGCCGTCGGTGCTGCCGGCGACCCGCGCCCGCGTGCTGCAGACCATCGCCGAACTCGACTACGAACCGGACCCCTCCGCGCGCAACCTGCGCAGCGCCAGCGCCTACGTGATCGGGCTGGTGTACGACAACCCGAACCCGTACCACATCATCGGCCTGCAGAACGGCGTGCTCTCCGCCTGCCGCGAAACCGGCTTCGGCTTGCAGATCCATCCCTGCGACGCGACCTCGCCGCTGCTGGCCGACGAACTGGTCGAACTGGTGCAGCGCTCGCGCCTGGCCGGGCTGGTGCTGACCGCGCCGATCTCCGAACGCGCCGAACTGATCGAGGCGCTGGAGCAGGCAGGCGTGCGCGCCACCCGCATCATCGCCGCAGCCGAAGACCCCGACGATGGCCATCCCTGCGTCTACGTCGACGACCGCGACGCCGCCTACGAGATCACCGAGCATCTGGTCCAGCTCGGCCACCAGCGCATCGGCTTCCTCTGGGGCGGCCAGGAACACCGCTCCAGTTCCGAGCGTTACCTGGGCTACGAGCAGGCGCTGAAGGATTACGGCATCACCCTCGACAAGCACCTCGTGGTCCCCGGCGACTACACCTTCGACGACGGTTTCCGCGGCGCGCGCCGGCTGCTGGCGCTGCGCGATCCGCCGACCGCGATCTTCGGTTCCAACGACGAGATCGCCGCCGGCGTGCTGGCCGCGGCCAAGTCCGCCGGCATGAACGTGCCCTACGACCTGTCGATCGCCGGCTTCGAGGACAGCCCGTTCTCGCGCCAGTCGTGGCCGGCGCTGACCACCGCCAAGCAGGCCACCGAGGAGATCGCGCGCCACGCCGCGCGGATGCTGATCGCCGGCCTGCGCCCGGATGCCGCCGCCACGCACAACCAGGGCTTCGTGCCGCAGCTGGTGGTGCGCGGCTCCACCGCGCCGGTGCGTCCGCGCGCGCAGCCGGCGAGCGAAGCATGAATGCGCTGATCGAAGCGGACGCGTTGCGCGCGCGCGCGGCATCGACCCGGATGTTCCGCGAAGCCGCGGAGGCCGCTGGCGTGGTGGCCTCGCAGTTCGTCGCCAACCGCGACGTGCTGGCCGGGCTCGCGGCCGACCTGCGGCGCCGCCCGCCGGCCTTCGTCGCCACCTGCGCGCGTGGCAGCTCGGACCACGCGGCGACCTATGCCAAGGCGCTGTTCGAGACCCAGCTGGGCGTGGTCACGGCCTCGGTGTCGCCGTCGATCGGCTCGGTCTACCGCGTCCCGCAGCGGCTGGGCGACGCGCTGTTCATCGCGATCTCGCAGTCGGGCCGCAGCCCGGACCTTCTGCGCAACGCCGAGGCCGCGCGCGCGGCCGGCGCGCGGGTGGTCGCGCTGGTGAACGTCGAGGATTCGCCGTTGGCGGCGCTGGCCGACGTGGTGGTGCCATTGCATGCCGGGCCCGAGCGCAGCGTGGCCGCGACCAAGAGCTACCTGGCATCGCTGTCGGCATTGCTGCAACTGGTTGCATTGTGGAGCGACGACTTCGCCCTGCTCGACGCGCTGGAGCGGCTGCCCAACGCGATGCGCGCGGCCTGGGACTGCGACTGGTCGTCGGCCGGCGACGGCCTGGTGGGCGCGCACAAACTGTTCGTGCTCGGCCGTGGCCTCGGCCTCGGCGCCGCGCAGGAAGCGGCGCTCAAGTTCAAGGAAACCTGCGGCCTGCATGCCGAGGCCTACAGCTCGGCCGAGGTGAAGCACGGGCCGATGGCGCTGGTCGGTCCTGGCTTCCCCGTGCTGATCCTCGACCAGCCGGACGAGACCGGCGCCGGCACCCGGGCGCTGGCCGGGGAATTCCGCGCGCGTGGCGCGCAAGTGTGGCTGGCGTCCTGCGGCGGCGAGGCGGATCTTCCGGTGTTGCCGGCGCCGCACGCGGCCTGTGCGCCGCTGCTGCTGGTGCAGAGCTTCTACCGGATGGTGAACGCGCTGTCGCTCGCGCGCGGCCACGACCCGGACACGCCGCCGCACCTGAACAAGGTCACGGAAACGGTCTGAGGACACGCGATGGCGACCGCACTGGTCAATGGCCGCATCCTCGGCGACGACGGATTCCACGACGGGCGCGTGGTGCTGGTCGACGGCGGGCGGATCGCCGCGGTGGTGGACGCGTGGGATCCGCACATCGCCGAGGCCGAACGCATCGACCTCGCCGGCGGCGCCCTGGTGCCGGGCTTCATCGACGCGCAGGTCAACGGCGGCGGCGGCGTGCTGCTCAACAACACGCCCACGGTCGAGGGTGTGCGCGCGATCGTCGCGGCCCATCGCCGCTTCGGCACCACCGGCCTGCTGCCGACCCTGATCAGCGACGATCGCGACACCATGCGCGCCGCGATCGCCGCGGTGCGCGAGGCGATCGTGCAGGGCGTGCCGGGCGTGCTCGGCATCCACCTCGAGGGCCCGTACCTCGCACCGACGCGCAAGGGCACCCACGATGCGCGCGCGTTCCGCGCGCCCGACGCCGCCGAGATCGCGCTGGCGACCTCGCTCGGCAATGGCGTCACCCTGCTCACCCTGGCGCCGGAGCAGCTGCCGTCCGCCACCATCCGCGCGCTGGTGGCGGGCGGGGCGGTCGTCGCCGCCGGGCACACGGCGGCCAGCTACGAACAGATCCGCGAAGGCCTCGACGCCGGGGTGCGCGGGTTCACCCATCTCTACAACGCCATGTCGCCGTTGCAGGGGCGCGAGCCGGGCGCGGTCGGCGCGGCGCTGGACGACCGCGACAGCTGGTGCGGGATCATCGTCGATGGCGTGCACGTGCATGCCGCCAGCCTGCGCGTCGCGCTCGCGGCCAAGCCGCGCGGCAAGTTGTTCCTGGTGACCGACGCGATGCCGATGGTCGGCGCCGACGATCCGGCGTTCGAGCTGTACGGCGAAACCATCACCGCGGTCGATGGCGTGGTGCGCAATGCGGCCGGCGCGCTCGCAGGCTCCGCGCTCGACATGGTCACCGCGGTGCGCAACGCCGTGCGAATGCTCGGCCTGCCGCTGGAGGAAGCCGCACGCATGGCCTCGCGCTATCCCGCCGAGTTCCTGGGGCTCGGCCACCGCCATGGCCGCATCGCGCCTGGTTACGCCGCCGACCTCGTGCTGCTCGACGCCGCGCTGGACGTGCGCGCGACCTGGATCGCGGGCGACATGGCGCGGCACGACGCTTGAGCGCGCCGGCGCCGAGGTTCGCATCGGTCGACGCGCTGCGCGGCCTGACGGTCGCGGCGATGTTGCTGGTCAACAATCCCGGCGACTGGGGCCATGTCTACACGCCGCTGCTGCATGCGACGTGGCACGGCTGCACGCCGACCGACCTGGTGTTTCCGTTCTTCCTGTTCGTGGTCGGCGTATCGATCGCGCTCGGCATCGTGCCGCGACTGGAACAGGGTGCGGATCCGCGCGCGCTGCATCGCGCGATCGCCTCGCGCGGGCTGCGCATCGTCGCGGCCGGGCTGCTGCTGCATGCGATGGCGTGGTGGGCCTACGACCAGGCGCATTACCGGCCCTGGGGCGTGCTGCAACGCATCGGCCTGTGCTTCCTGGTGGCCGCGCCGCTGGCGATGCATCTCAAGGCCCGCACCCAATGGGCCTGCATCGCGGTGTTGCTGCTCGGCTACTGGCTGCTGCTGGCGCCGGGCGGTTACGCACGCTTCGACAACCTCGCCGATCGCATCGACACCGCGCTGTTCGCGCCCCTGCTTTACCGGTACGACCCGGCGACCGGAGCCGGACACGATCCCGAGGGCCTCGTCAGCACCCTGCCCGCGATCGCGACCGTGCTGCTCGGGGTCCGCGGCGGGGACTGGCTGCGTCGCGGCGAGGTGCGACGCCTGCTGCTGGCCGCGCTGGCGATGCTGGCGGCTGGCGCGCTGTGGTCGCTGGCGATGCCGGTCAACAAGTCGCTGTGGACCTCGTCGTACGTGCTGTGGAGCGGCGGCTGGGCGGCGCTGGCGCTGGCCCTGGCGCACGTGCTGGTCGACCGGCGCGGCTGGCCTGCGCTGGGGCGCAGCTTCGGTGTCAACGCGATCGCCGCCTACGCCGGCTCCGCCCTGATGGTCTACCTGCTCGCGGCCACGGGTGTCTGGGGCGCCCTCTACCAGCATGGGTTCGCCGGCTGGATGACGCCACGTTTCGGCCCGACCCTGCCGTCGCTCGCGTTCGCGCTGGCCTTCGTCGCGCTGTGGTGGTGCATCGTGCGCGTCATGGACAGGTGCGGCTGGCACCTGAAGATCTGAAGCCGCGGCTGCCGCGCGAGGCCCCCCGCACCGGTTCACCGCCGCATCACGCCGGCTGGCTACGCTCCGCCGCATGCGCACGTCGACGCCGGCCAAGGGCCGCAGGAAGCCCCGGACCCCGCTGACGCCGGAACAGCGCGACGCGATCGAGGCCGGCCTGCGCTACGTGAGCGACGCCACGCCCGGCATCAGCCGCGTGCGCAACGGACGGGGTTTCGGCTACCGCGACCCGCAGGGCCGACCGGTGTGCGATGCCGACACGCTGCAGCGCATCCGCGCGCTGGCGATTCCGCCGGCGTACCGCGAAGTCTGGATCTGCAGCTCCGCGCGCGGCCACCTGCAGGCGACCGGGCGCGATGCGCGCGGGCGCAAGCAGTACCGTTACCACCCGGACTGGCGCCCGCTGCGCGACGCCAACAAGTTCGACCGCATCGTCGCCTTCGGCCGCGCCCTGCCGAAGCTGCGTCGCGGCGTACGCGTCGATCTCGCGCTGCCCGGGTTGCCGCGCGAGAAGGTGCTGGCCGGCGTGGTCGCGATCATGGCCACCACCCTGGTGCGCGTGGGCAACAGCAGCTACGCGCGCGACAACGGCTCGTTCGGCCTGACCACGCTGCGCAACCGCCACGCCAGGTTCCTCGGTGGCGAACTCCGGCTGCAGTTCGTCGGCAAGGGCGGGCGCCAGCACGAGGCCGGCATCCAGGACCGGCGCCTGCTGCGGCTGGTGCGCGCGGTGCACGAACTGCCCGGGCAACGCCTGTTCCAGTACCGCGACGCGGACGGCACGCTGGTGCCGGTCGAGTCCGCCGACGTCAACGACTACCTGCGCGAACGGATGGGCGCCGCGTTCACCGCCAAGGATTTTCGCACATGGGGTGCGACCGAGGTCGCGTTTCGGCTGCTGGCGGAGGTGCCGCCCGATGCCGACGCCAGCGTGGCGGTCGTGGGTGGTGTGCGCAGGCAGGTGATCGATGCGGTGGCGGCGATGCTCGGCAACACCGCCACCGTCTGCCGCAAGTCGTACGTGGATCCGCGGGTGTTCGACGGCTGGCAGGACGGCAGCCTGCATCGCGCGGCGAAGGGTGCGCGCGGGCCGCGGCAGTGGGAGGCGGCGGTGCTGCGCTTCCTGGCGCGTGCATCGCGAAAGAACTAGGCGGCGGAGCCCGCGCCTCGCGCCGCGTGGATCGCGGCCACGCGCGCCTTGCGCAACGCGTCGCCGATCGCCGGGCCGTCGAGGCCGTCACGGGCGAGGTCGCGCGCATTGATCGCGAGCGCGGCGGCGTGCAGGCGCTGCAGTTGCGCGGCCTGCGGATAGGGTGCGTCTTCGAGGCCGAGGCGGCCGCGCTTGTCGGCTTCGCAGACCAGGGCGAGCCTGGCGATGCGCCCGGGTTTGCGGAAGGCATCGCAGCGGACCAGCAGGTCGTGCACGGTGGCGTCGCGCAATTCGGCCAGGCGGTGCACGTTGAGGTGCTCGCGGCAGGCGACGATGGCCAGGTCGCGATGCTCCAGCGGCACCTTCAGGCGCTCGCACAGCGCGCGCAGCGGCGCCAGTCCGGCCTGCTCGTGGCCGATATGGCGCGGCAGTTCGTGCTTCGGCGTGCGGGCCTTGCCCAGGTCGTGGGTGAGCGCGGCGAAGCCGACCACGGTATCGCCGGGCGCGAGCCGCGCGGCCATGTCGCTGACCAGTTCCTGGTGGGTGCCGGTGTCGACCTCGGGGTGGTACTCGGCGCGTTGCGGCACGCCGTAGAGCGCGTCCACTTCGGGAAGCACCGCACGCAGCGCACCGGCCTCGCGCAACGTGCGCAGGAACGCGGAAGGCTGCCGCGCGGCGAGCGCCTTCGACAGTTCCTGCCAGACGCGCTCGGCAACCAGCGTATCGAGTTCGCCGCCGGCTGCCATCTGCTGCATCAGCGCCATGGTCTCCGGCGCGACGTGGAAGCCGAGCGGCGCGAGCCGCGCCATGAACCGCGCCGCACGCAGCACGCGCAGCGGATCTTCGACGAAGGCCGGGCCGACATGGCGCAGCACGCGCGTTTCGAGATCGCGCACGCCCCCGAGGGGATCGACGAGGTTGCCTTCGGCATCCTCGGCAATCGCGTTGATGGTGAAGTCGCGGCGCTCGATGTCCTGCTCCAGCGTCACCGACGGGTCGGCGTGCACCACGAAGCCGCGATGGCCCGGCGCGGACTTGCGTTCGGTCCGTGCGAGCGCGTACTCCTCGCCGGTGTCCGGGTGCAGGAACACCGGGAAATCGCGTCCGACTGGCCGGAAACCGGCGGCGCGCATCGATTCCGGTGTTTCGCCGACGACGACCCAGTCGCGGTCGCCCGGCGGCAGGCCGAGCAAGCGATCGCGCACCGCGCCGCCGACGAGGTAGGTCTTCATACGGGCATGATGCCTGAAGGCTGATGCGGGGCTGGTGGGGGACGCTGCGATCCGTTTGCTCCCTCCACGTGGAACGGGGGAGGGCTGGGGGCGGCGACTCGCCGGAAGCTCGACGCCGCGCGTCTCGTGCCCATCCCGACCCCGCAACAGGTGCGGGACAGGCTCTTCCACCCGTGAAGGGCGCAATGCCCCGCAAGGAGGAAGGAGCAGGGTTCGGCGTCGAAAGGGGCCCGGGCTACTTCGTCGCGGCGGCGGTCGTTGCGCGCAGCGGGGCGAGTGCGCCGGGGTCGTCGGAGAACAGGGCGTCCACGCCGGCGTCGGCCAGGGCGCGGGCTTCCGCCAGTGCGCCCTCCAGGCAGCGGGTGCGCGCGTCGCCCTCGCAGCGCAGGGCGGGCGGCAGGAAGTGGTTTTCGGGGCGCAGGGTCCATACGTGCACCGCCAGTCCGGCGGCGTGCGCGGCCTGCACCAGCGGCGAGGGTGGGGCGAGCGCGCCCGACGCGTCCAGCGGCAGCACGTAGCGCAGGTGCGGGGCGAGTACCTCGGCGTAGCCGGCGATTTCCGCCAGCGCGGCGGGCGAGGACACCATTTGCAGGTAGGGCAGTGGTTCCCCGGCGAGCGCGCGGTCGTACGGCGATTCCTCCGGCCCGCCGATCAGCTGCACGAGGAACACGTTGTCCAGCCCGGCAGTATCGAGCAGTCCGCGCAGTCGCCGCAGGTTGCCGATCTCGAACGACTGCACGCCCACCGGCACGCGGCGCGTATAGGCGTGGTGCCGCAGGCGCTCGACCAGCGTCGCTTCCGGGTCCAGCCCCAGCGCGTGGAAGTGGCTCGAATGCTTGATCTCGGGCACGAGGCCGATGTCGCGGCCCGCCTCCTGCGCCAGGCGCTCGACATGCTCGACGATCTCGTCCAGCGTCGGCACTGCGTGGCGGCCGTCGTGCCCGGTGCCGCGCAGTTCCGGCAGGCGCTCGATGGTGCGCAGTTCGCGCAGTTCGTCGAGGCTGAAGTCCTCGACGAACCAGCCCTCGGCTTCGACGCCGTCGACCTGCTGGCGACGCTTGCGCGCGGCGAACTGCGGACGCTCGGCGACGTCGGTGGTCGAGCCGATCTCGTTCTCGTGGCGCGCCACCAGCGCGCCGTCGCGCGTCATCACCAGATCCGGCTCGATGAAATCCGCGCCGTCCGCGATCGCTTTCGCATAGGCTTCGAGGGTGTGCTCGGGGCGCAGCGCGCTGGCGCCGCGGTGGGCGATGATGCGTGGTCCGTGCGCGTCGGCGCGGATGGCTTGCCGCATGGTCGGCTCCTCGCCCCAGGGGGCCGCCGGCCCGACGACGGGATCGGAGGCGATGCACGGCGCCACGAGCAGCGCCGCGCAGAGCAGTCCCATCTGGCCGCGGGCGTGATGGTCGCGCATCGTCACTTGAAATCGTACGCGAACCGCACGCCGTACTGGCGCGGGGAACCGGGAACGAAGGTCGGGATGCCGAACGCCGCGCCGGTGTTGCCGGCGTCAATCAGGTACTCCTCGTCGGTCAGGTTGCGGGCGTAGGCCTGCAGGTCCCAGCCGCCGGCCAGGCGCACGCCGAGGTTGAGGTTGAACAGGCCGTAGCCGTCCTGTTCGATGCCCGGCGAGTTGTCGTCCTCGAAGAACACCTGCGAGCGCCAGGTGTAGTTGGGGCGCAGGTAGAACGTATGCCCGTCGCCGACCGGGAACTGCCAGTCGAGGCCGATGGCGGCGGTGCGCTCGGGCGTGAGCCGGAAGCGGTTGCCTGCGAGCGCCTGCGGGTTGCCGTCGTCGTCGACGGCGTTGAACTTCGCGTCGATCCAGCCGTAGTTGACGAAGCCGGTGAGGCGGTCGCTGAAGCGGTTCATCAGCGAGATCTCGACGCCGGCCGCATGCGCGTTGCCGCCGTTGGCGGTGACGAAGAACGGCGGCGGATCCGGGTTCTCGATCTGCGCCTGGAAGTTGCTGTAGTCGTAGTAGAACGCGGCGAGGTCGTAGACGAAGCGTCCATCGTTCGCCGCGCCCTTCAGGCCGATCTCGTAGCTCTCGACGATCTCGGCGTCGACTTTCTCCATGGCGCCGTTGTTGAACTGGATCAGGTTCGGGCGACGGCCGCGCGAAACGCTCGCGTAGCCGTTGATGTCGTCGCTGAACCGGTAGCTGGCGACCGCGCGGCCGACCACCGACGAGTACGAATCCGAAGCGGTCACGCGGCCCGCGGTGGGCGGGAAGAGGGCATTGGGGAATGCGGTGCTGTCGGGGAACGAGGGCAGGAACAGCCCCAGCACGCTGGGCGTGCCGTGGAACAGCGCCTCGTAGCCGGACTCGATCTTCTCTCGCGTGTAGCGCAGTCCGAGGGTGAGGTCGAGGCGGTCGGTGGCCGACCAGGTGCCGTCGGCGAACAGCTCCACCGCGCGCACGTCGCCGAGGTTGGCGTATTCCTCGGTGTGCATCGGCTTGAGCGGCAGCAGCGGCGGCAGTCCGAGCATCTGCTGCAGGGCCGGGTGCACCTGGATCAGCGACAGGCTGGTGTTGGGCGTGCCGTCGGCGTTGAGCAGCGGCACCACTGGCATCAGGCCGCCGGTCATGCCCGAGAGCAACGGCGAAAGCAGCGCGTACAGGCTGCGCTCGTCGGTGCTGAACGGCACGCGCTGTGAGCCGGATTCGTCGAACCAGCTGCCGCCGAAGAAGCCGCGGAAGCGGCCACCGCCGTCGTAGTTGAAGCGCACGTCCTGGCTGAGCTGGCGGCCTTCGGCGATCTCGGCGAACTCCAGCAGGTAGGCCTGCGAGCCGTCGGCGTCGAACTGCTCGGTCGAGTCGAAGCGGCGCCAGCCGCCGATGACGTCGAGCGTCCAGCTGTCGCCGAGGCGGAAGCCGCCGAGCACGGTGGCGCTGTCGACGGTCCGGTCCAGGCCCAGCTCGCGGCCGCGGGTGAGGTCGGCGGCGGCGTCGAAGAAGTCGATCCTGCCCTCGCGTGTGGGGATGTTGCCGCTGCGGAACGCGGTGCCGGGCGGCGTGTCCTTCTGGTGGTTGAGGATCAGGTCGAGGCCGGCGTCGTCGCCCAGGTCCAGGCGCAGGCTGGCGCGGATGGCCTGGGTGTCGCGGCCGTTGAGCTCGCCGCCGGAGAGGTTGTCGACGCTGCCGTCGCGCTTGTGGTGGAACACCGCGAGGCGGCCGTACAGCGTGTCGTCGACGAGCGGCGCGTTGACGTGGCCGGTGTAGTAGCTTTCGTCGTCGCTGCCGAAGCCGAAGCGGAAGCCGCTGTCGAACGCATTACGGGCCTTGTTCTGGATCAGATGGATGGCGCCGATCTGCGCGCCGCGGCCGAACAGCGTGCCCTGCGGGCCGCGCAGCACCTCGACGCGTTCCATGTCGAACAGTTCCACCACCGATCCGCGCGAGCGGCTGATCGACACGCCGTCCTGGAACACCGACACGCGCGGCTCGCTGGTGGCGTCGCCGCTGTCGGAGGTGATGCCGCGGATCACGAAGCCGGGATTGTTGGGGCTCTGTACCTGGGTTTGCAGGCCGGGCACGTAGTGGCCGAGCTGCTCGAAGCCGTCGATGCCGAGGTTCTCGAGGAACTCGCCCGAGTAGGCGGTGATCGCGATCGGAACGTCCTGCACCTGCTGCTCGCGCTTCTGCGCGGTGACGATCATCCGGTCGAGCTGGACGATGCTGCCGTCGGGCGCATCGGCTTCCTGCGCGGAGGCGCCGGCGCAGGACACGGCGAGCGCGATCGCGAGCACGCTCCGGCGAAACATGATGTTGCGCATCGGGCGGGGTGCGGGGCGGAGGCGGGGTGCGGGGGCGGGGAAAGGCATCGGGAGTCGACTCCATGGAGAAAAGGCCGCGCGAGCGGTCAACCGGAGAAGGGTTCCACGCGCAAATTGCAGGGCAGTGACTGCCGCCGCGTCACCGTGGCGTCACCTGCGCGCGCTGCACTGGACAGTTCCGGCGCGGCGCGGACCCGTGGCGCCGGCCTCCCCATCCTTCCGTTGCGAGCCCCACGTGCAGACTTCCCTCACCCGACGCCGGTTCCTCCGCACCATCTCCCTGAGCGCCGCCGCGCTGGCCGTCCCCGCCATCGCGTTCCCGCCCGCCGAACGCGGGCCTTCGGGGCCGTTGCCAGCAGACCGCGGCCGCTTCCCGCAGTCGGTCGCGTCCGGCGATCCGCGCCCGGACAGGCTGCTGCTGTGGACACGCGTCTCCAGCGCCGCGCCGCGCGAGACACTGTTGCTGCAGCTGGCGACGTCGGACGACTTCTCGCAGATGCTGTTCGAGCGCGACGTGGCGTGCATGGCCAGCCATGACCACTGCGTGCGCGTGCGCGTGATCGACCTGCCGCCACGCACGACGCTGCACTACCGCTTCCTGCTGCGCGAAGACGAGCGCTGGGTCGCCTCGCCCGCGGGACGCACGTGCACCGCGCCCGCGCCCGGCGACGACGCGCCGCTGCGCTTCGCCTTCATGAGCTGCCAGGACTACGGCGGGCGCTGGTACAACACCCTGCTGCCGCTGCTCGACGAGGACCTGGACTTCGTCCTGCACCTGGGCGACTTCGTCTACGAGACGGTGGGCGATCCCGGCTTCCAGTCCACCGACGGCGGGCGCCGCATCGCATTCGACGATCTTTCCGGGGCGCTGGCGCTCGGCGATCCGGACGCGCCGTACTTCGCCGCGCGCAGCCTGGACAACTACCGGCAGTTGCACCGCACCGTGCGTACCGATCCGGTGCTGCAGCGCCTGCTTGAGCGCGCGCCGCTGGTGGCAATCTGGGACGACCACGAGTTCGCCGACGATTGCTGGCAGGACAACGCCACGCATTTCGACGGCCGCTTCGGCGAGTCCGACCGCGAGCGTCGGCGCAATGCCGAGCAGGCGTACCTGGAATACATCCCGATCGACATCGATGACCGCATGCCGGGCGAGGCCCAGGTGCCGCGCGAGCGGCTGTTCCCGCAACTGCGGATTTGGCGCAACCTGCGCTTCGGCCGCCACCTCGACCTGCTGCTGACCGACACGCGCAGCGAGCGCCCGGACCACCTGATTCCGGAGGACGCCTTCCCCGGCCGCGTGCTGCACGACGCGGAGGAACTGCACGCGCGCCTGCCGCAGCTGGGCATCGATCCGGCCACGCTCGACGGGTTGCTGGTGCCGTGGATCGACCTCGACGCGCCCGCGCACGCGGCCTTGCGCGCGCCGCTGCACGCGGTGGTGGAGTCCGCCTGCCTGCGCGATGGACTGGACGAGACACAGGCGCGGCAGTACGCCGACACAGCGGTACACGGACGCATCGCGTGGCCGGTGGTGGGCGAGCTGCTCGCGCAGTGGAACGCGCAGGCGCCGGAAGCGGCGCGCGTGACCGTTCCCGACGCGGCGCAGGCGGACGGCTTCGGCTTGGCGTGGCTCAGCCTCGGCAAGAGCCGGCTGTTCAGCAGCCTGGGCGCGCGCTACATGGTGCCGGAAGCGTCCTATGCCGCACTGGCCGCGCTGCTGCGCGGGCCGGTTCACCGGCCGATGTCGGACGCGCAATGGCAATGGCTCGGCGACCGCCTGCGGCAGTCGGATGCGGGTTGGAAGCTCGTCGCCAGCTCGATCTCGCTCACGCCGATCCTGCTCGACCTGTCGCGACCGGAGCTGGAGGCGCCGGCCGCGCTGCGGCACCGCTTCCTGCTCAACGTCGACCAGTGGGACGGCTTCCCGCAGGCGCGCGCCGCGCTGGTCGATGAGGTGTTCGCGCCGGCCGGCAACGTGGTGGTGCTCAGCGGCGACATCCACGCCGCCTTCGTCAGCCAGCACGGGCCGCGGGTGAGCGAGTTCACCGTGCCGGCGGTGTCCTCGACCACGCTGGGCGACATCGTCGCCGACGAAGTCGAGCGCGATCCCGCCTCCGCCGCGACCGGACGGCGACTGGTCGAAGGCCTGGACGCGCTGGTGGCGGCCGGTTCATCGCGATTGCGCCACGTGTGCACGCGCAGGCATGGCGTGTGCCTGGCGCGCGTGGACGGCGGCGTGTTCGAGGTGGAGCTGCTGACGCTGCCGCCTGCGTTGGCGCGACAGTCGTTCTACGAGCGGCCGGAAGCGCTCGCCGGGCAGTTCGAGCGGCGGACGTTCCGGGTCGCGGCGGAAAGCGGGCAGGTGGCGGCAACCGGCCACAGGTTCTAGGCAGTCGGCGCCGGGCCGGCGGACTTCTTGCGGTGCGTGCGAGCGTATATTCCTCGCCCGTGTCCGGATGCAGGAACACCGGGAAGTCGCGGCCCACCGGCCTGAAGCCGGCGGCCAGCATCGACTCCGGCGTTTCGCCGACGACCACGAAGTCGCGGTTGCCGGGGGCTGGCCCAGCAGCCGGTCGCGGACTGCGCCGCCGACGAGATAGCTCTTCATCCGCGCATGATGCCTGAAGGCAACCCCGGGGTCGGAGCCGCTCTCCCCGTCGGGGTTTGCGGTATCCATGCCGCATGCAGAACAGGCGACGCTGGCCCGGTCTTCCGGTGCGCGTGAATCCGGCGTACGCAAGGGTCCTCCTACACTGCAGTCATGAAGCCAAAGACATTCGGGCGGGTTGGACGCTTGGTCGCAATCGCGCCGGCCCTATGGCTGCCGATGGCCGCCCTCGCCGCCGCTGCGCCGGCGCCGGGCGAGACGCCCGCAGCCGGGACGACGCTCGACGTGGTGCTGATGCTGTCGTACCTCGGCGCCGCGATCGTGCTGTCGTTCCTGTGTTCGATCGCGGAGTCGGCGCTGCTGAGCATGACGCCGTCCTACATCGCAGGCCTGCGCAGCGCGCGCCCTCGGCTCGCGGACCAGCTCTGGCGCCTGCGGCTGGGCAATATCGACCGCTCGCTGGCCGCGATCCTGACCCTGAACACCATCGCCCACACTGCCGGCGCCGTCGGCTCCGGCGCCAAGGCGACCGTGGTGTTCGGCAGTGCGTGGGTCGGCGTGTTTTCCGCGGTGGCGACGCTGCTGATCCTGTTCCTGTCGGAAATCGTGCCCAAGACGCTGGGCGCGCTGTACTGGCGCCGGCTCGCGGTACCGACGATGTGGTTCATCCGGGTGCTGATCGTGCTGCTGTATCCGCTGATCCGGGTCTCGGAACTGCTGACCCGGCTGCTGGCGCGCGGGCACGAGGGCGAGGGTTTCAACCGCGAGGAGTTCCTCGCGATGGCGGGCATGGGCGAGGCCAGCGGCGATCTCGATCCGCGCGAGTCGCGGATCCTGCGCAACCTGTTCGGCATGAGCACGCTGCGCACCTGGAACGTGATGACGCCGCGCACGGTGATCGCCTCGCTGGCGGCGGACACGACCGTGGAAGCGGCGCTTGCCGACGCGCGCACCGCGCCGTTCTCGCGCATCCCGGTGTTCACGCGCGACATCGACGATGTGGCGGGTTTCGTACTGCGCGACGAACTGCGCCAGGCCGAAGCGACGGGGCGCGGACGCGAACCGGTGTCGGCACTCGCGCGGCCGCTGCTGACGGTCGCCGACAGCATGCCGCTGAGCGGGTTGCTGGAGTTCCTGCTGGAGAAGCGCCAGCAGTTGGCCCTGGTGGTCGGCGAGTACGGCGACACCGTCGGACTGGTGACGCTCGAGGACGTGGTCGAAACCCTGCTGGGCGACGAGATCGTCGACGAGCGCGACCGTGTCAGCGACATGCAGCGACTGGCGCGCGAGCGCTGGGAGCGGCGCGCGGCGCGGCACGGCATCGTCTGGCAACAGGAAGACGAGGAATCCGGCTCACGCCGCGCATCGCCGCCGGAGTAGCGCGATGGGGTCCGTCGCCCGGTCCGCGTTCCGGGGCACGACGACGCGTCCGGGCTCGCTCGCCCCGCTTCCCACGATGGACTGCCCGCAACGCAGGTGCGCTGCCCCCGGCGAGCGGTGCCCGGCTACGAAGCGGCCGGGCAGGCGAACCTGCGGCGCGGCGAACCGGCGATGCCGAGCATGCGGTCGCTGACCGGCGTCGCCACGCCGTACATGCGCCAGTCGTAGATCACGCTGAAGGCGAGGATGCGGGCGATGTACTCGCGCGTTTCCTTGTAGCTGATCGTCTCGATCCACAGGTCCGGATCCATCGTCGGCCGCTGCGAGAGCCAGCGCGAGGTCGGCGTCGGCCCGGCGTTGTAGGCGGCGATGGCGACGTAGGGCTTGCCATACATCTGCTCCTTCTCGCGCAGGTAGGCGGTGCCGATGACGATGTTGGTTTCCGGATCGTAGAGGCTCTCCGCGCCGCTCCAGGGCAGGCCGAGCCGACGCGCGACCGCGGCGCCGGTACCGGGCAGCACCTGCATCAGGCCGCGCGCGTCGGCGGGCGAGCGCGCTCGCGGGTTGAACGTGCTCTCGGCGCGGATCTCTGCAGCGATCCAGGCGGGGTCTAGCCCGTTCTTCTTCGCCTCGCGCTGGATCACGTCGGCGTGGTGGATCGGGAAGCGCAGCGTGTACAGCCGCAGTTCGCCCGGGGCCTTGCCGAGGCCGAACACGCCGCGGTCGAACCAGCCGTGGTCCTGCGCGACCTCGACCGCGATGCGTCGCTGCGCATCGTCGAACCGCGACAGCGCGTCGTTCCATTCGCGGACCGCCCAGCCGCTGCGGTCCGCGCGCTGCAGCGCCATCGCGCGCACGATCGCCGGGTCGGCGGCGACGGCCGCCTTCTGCGTCGGCGTCCAGTCGGGCATCCACGGACACAGCGCGTAGGGTTGCTGCAGTCTGTCGGCGGCGAGGAAGCCATGGAAGTCGGCACTGGTGGCGACCTGCGCATACAGCGCCTGCGCGCCGGCGCGGTCGCCGGTCAGCTCCCGCATGCGCGCCTCGAACCATTGCCAGCGCGAGTTGCCGCGCTGCTCCGCACCCATCTTCTGCAGCGCCGCGAGCGCGGCGCGCCAGTCCGAACGCGCGAGCGCCTCGCGTACGCGCCATTCGTGCAGGCGCTCGTCGTACGCGCTGTCGGGCACCAGGGCCAGCAGGCGCGCCGAGTCGGGCAGGTAGGAGGCCACCGTCCACAGCGCGGCCTGGTACAGCACGCGGCCTCGCTCTTCCTCGCCGAAGCCCAGCGCATCGGCGATCGCGGACAGTCGCGCTTCCGCGGCGAGCGGATCGGCCTTGGCGAACTTCGCCAGTCCGTGCGAGGCGACCAGGCGGCTGCGTGCGGTCCTCGGCCATCCTGTCGCGCGTGCGTGCGGCGCCTGCACGAAGGCTGCGTAGTCGTTCGCCTGCGCGAGCTGTTCCGGCGGCAGGCCGCGCGCGGCGACGCGCATCACGCCCGGCTCCCATTCGGCGGCGGCGAGTTCGATCCGTTCCCAGCGCAGTTCGTCGCCAAGGCCGCCGCGTGCCGCGAGCGCGACGAACACCGGATCGCATGCGTCGGGCAGCGACTTGCCGCTGCTGCGCCACATGTCCTGCGCATCGCGGGTCCATTGCGCGTCGGCGGCGCCGGTGCGATGGCGCGCGTCGAGTTCGGCGCAGCGCAGTGCAACACTGCTGACCGATGGCGACCATGCGGCGCGCAGGCCGCTCCAGTCCTCGCGCTTGAGCAGGGCGCGCAGCCACGCGTCGCGGAACACCTCGGCGACCGCTTCGCCGCGGTAGCGCGACAGGAAGGCCTGCGCCTGCGCCGCCGGCAGGGCGTCGATGTCCCGGCGCAGCGTGGCCATCTCCACCCAGCGCCGGGCGGGATGGCTGTCGGCGAGCGCGGGTGCCGGCAGGCCGCGTTCGGCGGCCTCGATCGCGGTTCGCAGCGCCGCATCGGCATCCTGGGCCTGCGCGGCGGGCGCCAGCAGCAGCGTGGCGAGTACGATGGACAGGCGTGGCTCGAACATGCGCGGACTATAACGAAGGGCCCATGAACTCCGATTCAGACTGCTCCATCACCCGCGAAGGGGCGCGCGCGTGATCGAAGGCTGGTGGATATTTCCGTTGCTCGGCGTCGCCGCCGGCGTGCTCGCGGGCCTGCTCGGCATCGGCGGCGGCCTGGTACTGATCGGTGCGCTGGTGTGGCTGCTGCCTGCGTATGGCGTGCCGCAGGACGCGGCGATGCACGCGGCGCTGGCGAGTTCGCTGGCGAGCATCGTGCTCACCGCGGCCTCGTCCGCGCGCTCGCACCACCGCCGCGGCGGCGTGCTGTGGCCGACGGTGGCGTGGATGGTGCCGGGACTGCTGCTCGGGGGCTGGTTGGGCAGCCTGGTGGCGGTCGCGCTGGACGGCGACGTGCTGCGCTGGTGCGTGGCGCTCTATTGTTTCCTGGTCGCGGCGCAGATGGCCTTCGGCGGCCCGCGCGGCGACGCGGCGCGCCCCGGCATCGTGCCGACGGGGTGGCCGATGTCGCTGGCAGGCGGCGGCATCGGCGCGGTCTCGGCGGTGGTCGGCATCGGCGGCGGCAGCATGACCGTGCCGCTGCTGGTCTGGCGCGGCGTGGTACCGGTGCGCGCGGTCGGCACCTCGTCGGCTTGCGGCATCTTCATCGCGATCGCCAGCGCGGCGGGCTACGCGGTGCATGCGCCCGCGGGCGCACTGCCGGCGCATGCGGTCGGCTATGTCTATCTGCCGGCGGCGATCGGCATCGCGCTGGCCTCGGTGCTGGCGGCGCCGCTGGGCACGCGCCTGGCGCATGCGATCAGCGGCACCGCACTGCGGCGCGTGTTCGCCGGGTTCATGGTGCTGGTGGGGATCAGCATGCTGCTCTGAAGCGAACCGGAGAAACCGGGGTCAGAGTCGACTTTTCGCCGGCGGCGCCTGGGCGGAATCGGCAGAAGGTCGAAAAGTCGACTCTGACCCCGGTTCTGGTTTCACTCCGGCGCGATCGCAGCCTCCGCGTGCCGCAGGAAGTCGCTGACATACCAGCGGCCCTCGCGGCGTTCGAGGTTGACGATGGTGTCGACCGGGGTGCCGGCGAGCGTGTACTGCAGCCGCACGCGGGCGAGGTCGCCGGTCTGCGACTGCAGCTGGACCTGCATCCCGCCCAGGTCGGCGTCGAGATCGAAACCGTAGGACGCCAGCACCTGCTTGCCGGTCGCCAGCACCTTCGACATGCGCCGCAGGCTTTCCTCCATGCCGGCGTCGGCGAAGGCCTGCTCGCTGTCGAGCGCGGCCTCGCGGGCGGCGGTCGCCATCGTCGCGATCGCGGCCTGCGCGCGCGCGCGGTCGCCGATCGGCGCCTGGCCGGCCCACGCCCCGAGGGCCTGCACCAGTTGCGGGTAGTGTTCGCGCTCGGACGGGCTGAAATCGCCCTGCTGGGTGATGTACTGCACGGTGAACACGGTGAGGAATTCCGCGGCCGAAGCCAGGCTGGCGTTGGCGAGCTGGCGGTCGAAGCCCTGCTGCAGGGTCTTCTCCGCGTCCGGCGCCGACAGCGCCGCCATCGCCCGCGGCAGGTGCTGGGCGAACGGCAACTGGTCGAGCGGCCACCGGGTCCGGCCCTCGCGCCACGCTACCTCGAGCTGCCCGTGGATCGCGGGTGTCACCGCGTCGCGGGCGAAGGCTTCGAGGTCGTTGCCGCGCAGGTGTGCGGTGAGCAGGCGTACCGTATCGCCCGGGGTCGGCGCCTCGGCGGGCGGTGCGGTGGGCGCGTCGCCGCGACAGCCCGGCAGCGCCAGCGCGGCAGCCACCAGCGGCGCGACCCACGCGACGATTCTGCGGTTCCCCATGGCAGGACCTTTCCCCAGGATCCGTCCGCATCTTGGCCGTTGGGGCCGCAGCCGGCAACCGGACGCGGCGCGAACCGGGCCGGCGTCGGCTTTCACCGACGGCCTGTGGTCCCCGCAGGGGCGAACCTCGGCGCGGATCGCGATCGCCGGCGTGCGACCGCTACAGGTCGCGCACCACCCAGCCCGGCGGCAGGTCGGCATGGGCGGCGTCGATCGCCGCCTGGGCGACGGCCTCCGGCGACTCCCCCGCCCGCCAGGCGCGGGCGATCGCCGCCAGCCGCTCGCGGGTGGCGCGGGTGTAGGCGCCTTCCAGCTCGTTCAGCGCGTCGGCCGCGAGCTTCTGCGGGTACAGCGCGCGTGCCTCGTCGCTGTGGTTGAGCAGGTCGACCAGCAAGGCGAGCTGCCGGCGGAAGGTGTCCACGCCCAGGGAGGTGCGCTGGGTGCGCTGCAGGTGCCAGACCAGCAGGTATTCGACCGGACCCAGCATCCTTCGCGGCGAGGCGCCGAAGAAGTGGCCGGACAGCGCACCCACCGGCAGGCCGGTGACGTCGTCCGGCAACCGGGTCGCGCCCCAGGAACTCAGCGCGCCGCCGGGCAGGTCGGCACGGCGCAGCGCGGTGGCGACGGTGTCGGCGAGCAGGCGCTTGGCGACGTGGTCGTCGCTTTCGGCGACGACGCCCAGCAGCCGCAGGAACATCGGGTAGTGGTCCTCGCCTAGCCGTCGCGACAGCCGCTTGAGCACGGCCAGGCGGTATTCCGGGTCGTCGTGCGCGGCCAGGGCCGAGACCAGGCGCCCGGCGGCGTCGCGCAGTTGTTCGGCGGTGGGCGTGGACGGATTCATCGGCGCGTCGCGAGCGAAGTGGCGGCCATTATCGGCCCGATGCCGCGAGGCGCCGGCATCGCGCCGTCACGCGGTGGCACGCGTGCGGCGGGCGCCCCGCGGCAGCCCGCCCGGATCGCCCGGCCAGGGATGCAACAGGTCGCGTATCCGCCGGCGGGCCGATCTGCCGGTTTCGAGCGTCGGGAAGGCTCGCCCCCGGGTCGCGCTGCGACCGCATCAGGTGGACATGGGGTGCGGCGGACCGGGCCCGCCCTGCGGAGGGGAAGCTGTCTGCGCGGGGCGCCAACCGCAGCCGCCCCGCATTCGCGCCTCGACCGTGCCGGCGAGGCCAGCGGCGGCTGACGCGGAACGAAGGGCCGGATTCAGAGCGCCGAGAAGATGTGGTCGACCGCCGCGTTCGCGGCGTCGGCCCGATCCATCTGCGAAAGTTGCGCGGTCAGCGCATCGGATCTCGGCAGGGTGCGCGCCGCGCCGGCATCGTCCCACGCCGACAGGTTCAGCACCGTCTCGCCCGCGTCGACCAGCGGTGCTGGAGCGGCCTCCGGTGCCGCGCTTCCGGCCCCGGTATCGGCGCGCAGCAGGCCCTGCTGGCGCGCCTCGTCGAACGAGACCTGCCCGCCGGCCGGATCGAATCCGGTCGTACCCAGTCCAGGCGGCGTGGAACCGATGGCGCTCATGTCGAGGGGAGTGGTCCGGCGGGTGCTGGCAAGCCGCGGCTGCGGCGACATGCACACTCTAGCGAGGCTGTCATCGCACTGTCACCTCGGGTCGACCCTAGGACACGGCCCCCGCTGCGGCCGCATTCATGCACGGCGCCGCGGCGGCCTCGACCGCGGTCGCCGCGGCGCCGTGCTAGCCTCGGGCGGACGCGAACCAGGCACGGGACGACGTGGCATGGCCGACAAGGACCAGGGCGCCGACAAGACCGAAAAGCCGACCCCGAAGAAGATCCGTGACGCGCGCAAGGAAGGCAATGTCGCCAAGAGCAGGGAGCTCACCGGCACCGTGCTGCTGCTCGGCTGGGTCGCGCTGGGCGGCATGCTGTCCACGTTCATCTTCGGGCGGGTCAAGGCGCTGTTCGACCAGAGTCTGCAGGCGGTCGGCCAGCCGTTCCACGAGGTGCTGCCGCGATTGGGGCAGCTCGCGTTCGAGACCCTGCTTTGGATCTGCCTGCCGCTGATGGGAATGGCGCTGGCGCTGGGCGTGCTGATCGAGTTCCTCCAGGTCGGGCCGGTCACCTCGATCAAGAAGGTGACGCCGAAGATGGACAAGATGAATCCGGTCGAGGGCATCAAGAAGATGTTCTCGATGGACAACCTGGTCGAGCTGGTCAAGTCGATCCTCAAGTGCGTGGCGCTGATCGGGATCGGCTACATCGTGCTGCGCGGGATGATGGAGTGGCTGCTCAAGCTGCCCTACGCGCCGCCCTCGGCGATGGCCGCGGCGTTCTGGCACGGGGTGAAGTGGATCGCGGTGTGGACGATCGCGGTGTTCTTCTTCGTGTCCGCGCTGGACGTGTGGTACCAGAAGTTCTCCTACACCAAGAAGCTGCGCATGAGCCGGCGCGACATCCGCCAGGAGGTGAAGGAGAACGAGGGCGACCCCTACGTCAAGCAGCGCCGCCGCCAGTTGCACCAGGAGTGGGCGCAGCAGAACATGCTCACCTCCGTGCGCAAGTCCAACGTGGTCGTGACCAATCCCACCCACATCGCCGTCGCATTGCAGTACGAACCCGGCGAAACCGACCTGCCGGTCGTGGTGGCCAAGGGCGAGGGCGCCTTCGCCGAGCTAATCAAGAAGACCGCCGAGGAGGAAGGCATCCCGATCCTGCAGAACGTGCCGCTGGCGCGCGGGCTCAACGAGCAGGTCGAGCTGGACGACTACATCGGCAACGAGTTCTTCGACGCGGTGGCCGAGGTATTGCACTGGGCCGAGAACGTGCGCCGCGAGCGCGGCGACGACATCGAGACGGTCTACCGCGAGCCGGAACCGGAATAGGGCGGATCAACCGGGTCTTTCGATGTGTCGGTGGGTCCTTCCGGTTGTCATTTCGACCGAAGGGAGAAATCCTCCTCAATCACGCAGATTTCTCCCTTCGGTCGAAATGACAGACTGAAAAGGCGCGCCGCCGCCTACTTCACCCGCCGCTTCTCCAGCTTGCGCGCCAGCGTGCGCCGGTGCATGCCGAGCTGGCGCGCGGCTTCGGAGATGTTGAAATCGGCCGCGGCCAGTGCCTCGTGGATGTGCTCCCATTCCAGCGTCTTGATCGAGGTCTGGCGCCGGGTCAGTTCCACCCCGGCGTCGCCGCCCTCGCGCGCGAACGCGGCCTCGATGTCGTCGGTGTTGGAGGGCTTGGCGAGGTAGTGCCGGGCGCCGAGCTTGATCGCCTCGACCGCGGTGGCGATGCTGGCGTAGCCGGTCAGCACCACGACCAGCATCTCCGGGTCGTGCGCGTGCAGCGCCTTGACGCAGGCCAGCCCGGAGTCGCCGCCGGCCAGCTTCAGGTCGACCACGGCGTGGGTCGGCGCGAACTCCGCGAGCGTCTGCTCCAGCGCGTGCAGGTTGGCGGCGTCGCGCACGTCGTAGCCGCGCCGCTCGAACGAGCGCGACAGCGTGCGCGCGAATGCGGCGTCGTCCTCGACGATCAGCAGCCTGCGGGGGTCAGTCGTCATCCTCGTCCGGTTCCAGGGCCAGCGCCTGCAGCGGCAGGGTGATGGTCACCGTGGCGCCGCCGCCTTCGTTGCGTGCGTCGATGGTACCGCCAAGCGTGCGCGCGACGTTGACCGCGAGGAACAGCCCCAGCCCGCGCCCGGGGGCGCCCTTGCTGGACTGGTAGGGCTTGCCGATGCGGTCGAGCATGTCCGGCGCGAAGCCCGGGCCGTCGTCGCTCACGCGCAGCACCAGCGTGTCGTCGACCTCCCCGGCGTCGAGCACCACCCGCGAGCGCGAGGCTTCCAGCGCGTTGTCCAGCACGTTCCACAGCATCTGCTGCAGGCCGGCATCGGACACGATCGCGAGTTCGCCGTCGATCCGGTCCCGGTACTCGAAACCGCGCACCGGGCGGCTGCGCTTCCATTCGTCGACCAGGCCATCGAGGAACGCGCGCAGCGTGGTCCCGCGTGGCGCCTCGCCGCGGGTCTCGCCGGCCGAGGCGAGAATGCCCGAGACGATCGCCTTGCAGCGCTGGACCTGGGCCTGCATTTCGGCGACGTCCTCGAGCAGTTCGGGCTCCGCGGCGAAATGCGGCAGTCGCCGCCAGTCGCCGAGGATCACCGCCATCGTCGACAACGGCGTCCCCAGCTCGTGCGCGGCGCCGGAGGCGAGCAGGCCCATGCGCACGATGTGCTCCTCTTCCGCGGCGCGCTGGCGCATCGCGGCGAGGCCGGCATCGCGCGCGCGCAGGGTGCGTCCGGTGCGGATGACCGACACCACCAGCAGCGCCGCGATCAGCACGAAGCA
The DNA here is from genome assembly GCF_016774335.1 of Luteimonas saliphila. Classification (GTDB taxonomy): domain Bacteria; phylum Pseudomonadota; class Gammaproteobacteria; order Xanthomonadales; family Xanthomonadaceae; genus Luteimonas; species Luteimonas saliphila. Next base: position 50,990 of record NZ_JAETWA010000026.1, read on the forward strand.
CAGCAGCAGGCCCTGCACGTAGGGGTCGGAAAGCCCGCCGTCGGGGCTGGCCGGCAGCGTCACCGGCCCCGGGAACAATGCCAGGCCGACGATGCAGGCACTGGTCAGCGCGACGATCAGCCAGGTCGACCAGGGCCTGAGCAGGACCGCGGCCAGCACCACCTGCAGCAGGTACAGGAACGCGAACGGATTGGTGATGCCGCCGCTGAGGTAGAGCTGCACGGTCAGCGCGGCGACGTCCACCAGCAGTCCCAGCAGCAGCGACGCATTGCTGACCCGTCGCTGACCCCGCCAACGCAGCATCGCCCCGAGATTGAACGCCGCAAGCGCGGCCAGTACCGCCAGCATCGGCGGCAACGGCAGCGCGATTCCCATTGCCGCGTGCACCACCACGATGGTCGGCAGCTGGCCGACCACGGCGATCCAGCGCAGCTGGATGAGCTGGCGCATGTGGTTGCTGCCCGCGCTTGCGCCGATGGCGTCGGCGACCGGTCGGGTACCTGGGGCGGGCGGGTCCAGGGGCGGTGGCGGCAGCGGAGGGGGCATGGGGGCACAGGAGGTCGGAACCGGAAGTCGCCGGACCCGGGCCCGCCCGGGCGACGCGCCGTGCGACGACGCCATCGGCCGCCCGCACGGACCACGCCAGCGCGGCCGCCGCGGCTTGCCGAACCGTACCACGGCCATGAAGCCTGCACCGCGCGGGTCGTGCACACGACCGGCTCCCGGCCGCCAGGCGGCGACGCGTTACCGACCTTGGTCGGGTCGGGCCCGGCCGGCCGCCCCGGAGCGCTAGTATCCGGGCATGGACAGCCCGCTGGCCGATGTCGAACGCTTCCTGGCGCAGACCCCGCCGTTCGACGGCCTCGAACCGGCCGCGCTGCGGCGCGCGGCGGCATCGTTCGAGGCGGTGTACCGGCGCAGCGGCACCGAGATCCTGCGCATCGGCGAACGCAACGACACCCTGTTCCTGATCCGTCGCGGCGCGGTCGAGACCCACGACGGCCAGGGCAACCTGATCGGCCGCTACGGCGAGGGCGAGAGCTTCGGCCTGCAATCGCTGCTGGGCGGGCGACCGACCCGCTTCCGCGCGACCCTGATCGAGGACAGCCTGCTCTGGCTGATGCCCAAGGCGGATTTCGACGACCTGCGCGCCGGATCGCGCGCATTCGACGATTTCTACATTCGCAGCCTCGAGGAGCGGCTGGTCGGCGCGCTGCAGGAGAGTGCGGCGGGCAAGCAGTCGGCGACGCTGTTCCTGGCGCCGTTGTCGGAGCTGTCCAGGCGCGCGCCGATCAGCGTGCCGCGCGGCACGCCGGTCGCGGATGCCGCGCGGGTGATGTCGGAGCACGGCGTGTCGTCGCTGCTGGTGGGCGAAGGCGGCGAGGTCGAAGGCATCCTCACCGACCGCGACCTGCGCAACCGCGTGCTCGCCCGGGGCCGCGAGCCGACCACGCCGGTGCAGGAGGTGATGACGCCCGCGCCCCTGACCCTGGACGCCGACAGTCCCGTGCTGTCGGGCATCGTCGCCATGGCCGGGCGCGGCATCCACCACCTGCCGCTGACCCGCGACGGCGGCGTGGTCGGGATGGTGACCACGCGCGACCTGCTGAGCCTGCAGACCCACCATCCGCTGTACCTGGCCGCGCAGATCCAGAAGCAGGACACGCGCGAGGGCGTGGTCGAGGTCTGCCGCCGGGTGCCGAAACTGTTCGAGCTGCTGCTGGCCTCGGGCCTGCGGGCCGAGGAGGTGCCGAAGGTGATGAGCACGATCACCGATGCGGTGACGCGACGCCTGGTGCACCTCGCGCAGGCCGGACTCGGGCCGGCGCCGGCGCCGTGGGCGTGGCTCGCGTTCGGCTCGCAGGCGCGCGAGGAGCAGAGCCTGCGGACCGACCAGGACAACGGCATCGTCTACGCCGACGACGCGCCGCCCGGTGCCGACGACTACTTCGCCGCGCTGGCGCGCACCGTCAGCGATGGCCTCGACGCCTGCGGCTACGTCTACTGCCCGGGCGGGATCATGGCCACCACGCCGCAGTGGCGGCAACCGCTGTCGGGCTGGCTGCGCCACTTCGCGCACTGGTCGACCCTGCCCGATCCGGAAGGCGTGCTGCGGGTGAGCATCTTCTTCGACCTGCGCGGCATCGACGGCGACGCCGTGCTTGTGTCGCGGATCCGCACGGCGATGGTCGACTGCGCCAGCGGACGCGGCAAGGCGGTGTTCCTGACCGCGCTGGCGCGACAGGCGGTGCAGTACGAAGTGCCGCTGGGCTTCTTCCGCCGCTTCGTGCTCGAAAGCCGCGGCGAGCATCGCGAGACGCTCGAGATCAAGGGCGCCGGCCTGCTGCCGCTCACCGACCTGGTGCGGGTGCGCGCGCTGGAGGGGGGCGTGACCGTCGCCTCCACCCGCGAACGGCTGACGGCGCTGGTCGCGCGCGGCGCGATGAGCCGGTCCGACGGCGACCGCCTGGATGGCGCCTACCGGCTGTTGTGCGGCCTGCGCGTGCGACTGCACGCCGAACTCGCGCGTCGCGGCGAGGCCCCCCACAACCACCTCGACGTTCGCCGCATCAGCCACGCCGAGCGCGCCGCGCTGCGCGACGCCTTCCTGGTGATCCGCGAGGCGCAGGCCGCGCTGGCGCAGGATTTCCCGTGAGCGCGTGGCAGTCGTGGCGCCAGGCGTGGGCGCGCCGGCGCTCGCGGCTGCCGGCGCAGGTGGCGGCGCTGGCGCGGCCGCTGCCGGCGCGCGGCACGCGGTTCGAGGCGTTGGAACTCGTGGTCCTCGACTTCGAGACGACCGGCCTGGATCCCACGCGCGACCAGGTGCTGTCCGCCGGCTGGGTCCCGATCGGGCGCGGGCGCCTGCGCATGGGCGGCGCCCGCGAAATCCGCGTGCGTCCGCGCGGCGCCGCCGGCGTCGGACAGAGCGCCACCATCCACGGCCTGTTCGACAGCGACCTGGCGCAGGCCACCGACGAGGCCGGCCTGCTGGCCGAACTGCTGCCGGCGCTGGCGGGGCGCGCGATCGCCGCGCACGCCGCATCGATCGAGCGCGGCTTCCTGCGCGCACTGCTGCGGCGCCACGGCGGCGTGGCCCCGCCCAATCCCTTCATCGACACGCTGGCGCTCGAGCGCATGCTGCTCGAGGGCGCCGGCGAGCGCATCGACGAACACGGCGGTGCGCTCATGCTGGGCTCTGCGCGCCAACGCCGCGGCCTCGGGGCGCACGCGCAACATTCCGCGGTCGCCGATGCGCTGGCCTGCGCCGAGCTGCTGCTGGCCCAGGTGGAGCACCTCGGCGGCGTCTCGCGGGTGCGCCTGCGCGACCTCGACTAGCGCGCCCGAGTAGGTCAAAGTCCGCATATCGACGGCAACGACGGGCGCGCTCGCAGGATGATCCAGGACCACGACGACGGCGACGGATCGCGCTCGCGCCTCGCCGGATTCCTCGCGATGGCGCGCGACTACCTCGGCATCGGCGGGCGGGTGCGGCGCGAGCCGCTGCGCGATGCGGAGGCCCTGCGCGGCTTCCTGTCCTCGCGCGCGAGCTTCATCGCCCAGACCAGCCTGTACGGCTACCTGCGCACGCGCGCCGGGCAGCGCTATCCGGAACTGTTCGAGAACGACGGCTTCGTCGAACTGCTCAACGCCGCCAAGTGGCACATGTGGCTGGCCTGCCTGTCCGACATCACGGTCTACGCGGGAGGACTGCTGGCCCGCGGCGGGATGCCGCCCGAACGGGTCGGCATGCTGATGCGGCGCCTGCTCGACGCCACCCTCGACGAGACCGGCGTGCCGCAGGAGGCCGACGCGGGATTTCCCGAGCACGCCGCGCGCGTGCGCGCGCGCATCGCCCTGACGCCCTGGACCCGCATCGGCGACGACGAAGGCTGTTTCCACGAAAGCCCCTCGGCGCTGGTCAAGCACGCGCCGATCGTCGAGAGCCTGATGCGGCTGGACGAGGAGATCGTGCGCAACTCGGTGAGCTTCCACTGGCAGGAAGTACGGCGCGATCTGCGCGAACTGCTCGAGGTCGAGTCGGTGGCGCAATCGTTCGAGGAGCTGACGTCCGGGGAATGAGTGCGTTCGGATGAGCGCCGGATTGTCGCCGGCTCGCTGGACAACGCGCGAGCCGGTAACTCCCCGCGACTTCCGCGCGAACGCGGTCAGCCGCCCAGCAGCTTCTGCGTGATCCAGTACAGCCCCTGCGCGATCTGCCCTTCCAGCGGGAACGACAGCATCCCGACCACCGAGTAGCCCAGCACCCAGGGCATGACGTAGAAGCGGGCCAGGAAGAAGAACCAGGCCACGTACAGCGGCACCATCGGCTGCACCAGGAACCCGGGGGTGATCGGCTCGAACAGCTTGAGCAGCGGGTCGGTGACCCGGACGAAAAAGCGGCTGAAGAAGAACTTGCTCTCCTCCGGCAGGAACAGGCGCATGCCGAAGCGTCCGATCAGGGTCCACATCACCATGCCCAGCAGGTAGTCGATCACGACTGCGTACAGCGGTACTCCGGTCACCATGCGTTGTCGCGGCTCCTCGCCCCAGGCCTCGACGGCCATGCTCTCACAATCAAAAGGATGCCGGGGGAGTCGCCTCGCCCCGGCATCCGGTTTCCGAACTTGTCTACCGTCGGGTCAGTGGTGGCGCACCAGCGATTCGCCGCGCGGCACGCGCACTGCGTCGACCATGCGCTGGGTCTCCTCGTCCGGCGCCGGAGTCAGCAGCGACACCGTGATCATCGCGATGAAGCTGGCGACCACGCCGACCACGCCGAAGCGCAGGTGGTCGAGGCCCAGCCACGGCGTCATGCCGTTGCGCACCGCGATCAGGTAGCCCCAGCCGGCGATCAGGCCGACCACCATGCCCGCGACCGCACCGGCACGGTTGGCGCGCTTCCACCACACGCCCAGCACCAGCGGCGCGAACAGGCCCGACATCGCGAAGCAGAAGGCCCAGGCCACCGCGCCGAGGATGCCTTCCAGCCGCATCGAGGCCACCGCCGCACCGGCCGCACCGATCACCAGCAGCAGGACGCGGGCGGTCAGCAGGCGCTTCCGGGTTTCGGCCTTCGGGTCGATGATCTTGTAGTACAGGTCGTGCGACAGGGTGTTGGCCATGGCCAGCAGCAGGCCGTCGGCGGTGGACAGCGCCGCCGCCAGGCCGCCGGCGGCCACCAGGCCCGAGATCACGTAGGGCAGACCGGCGAACTCCGGCGTGGCCAGCACGATGATGTCGGGGTTGAGGAAGAACTCGTTGATCTGCAGGATGCCGTCGCCGTTGGAATCGCGGATCGCCACCAGGCCGATCTCGCCCCAGTTCCGCACCCAGCCCAGCGCCTCGACGTCGGCGATCGCCTTGCCGAAGATCGAGCTGGCCAGGGTCGGGTCGAACAGCGAGAGCTTGCTCAGCGTGGCCAGGGCCGGCGCCGAGAAGTACAGCAGGAAGATGAAGAACAGCGACCAGGCCACCGAGCTGCGCGCCGCCTTGACCGACGGAGTGGTGAAGTAGCGCATCAGGATGTGCGGCAGCGATGCGGTGCCGACCATCATGCAGAACGCCAGGGTCACGAACTGCCACGCGGCCAGGGCCCCGTCCGCCGGCGAGGCGTGCAGGGTGGTCAGCGCCGAGAGGCCGGCGACGGTATCGACCGGTGCGGTGCCCACGCCGAGCAGCGGCTCGAGTTCCTGGATGCGTTCCACCGCGGGGCCGTACTGCAGCTGCGGGAACCAGCCGAAGCCCTGCGCGCCCGACATCCACACGATCGGCAGGATGTAGGCCACGATCAGCACGATGTACTGCGCCACCTGGGTCCAGGTCACCGCGCGCATGCCGCCGAGCATCGAGCACACCAGGATGCCGACCAGGCCCAGCCAGCAGGCGAGCTCGAACGGGATCAGGAAGGCGCGTGCGGCGATCGTGCCGGTGGCGGTGATCTGCGCGGTGACGTAGGTGAACGAGGCCACGATCAGCACCACGATCGCGCAGAACCGGGTCAGCTTGCCGCCGTAGCGCGTGCCGATGAAGTCGGGCACGGTGTAGCAGCCGAACTTGCGCAGGTACGGCGCCATCAGGGTCGCGACCAGGATGTAGCCGCCGGTCCAGCCGACCACGAAGGCCAGGTACGGATAGCCGGACATGAAGATGCCGCCGGCCATCGCCACGAACGACGCGCCCGACATCCAGTCCGCCGCCGTCGCCATGCCGTTGAACACCGGCGGCACGCTGCGGCCGGCGAGGTAATACGCATCCGCTGCCGCGGTCCGCGACAGCACGCCGATGAAGGCGTAGATGCCGATGGTGAAGGCGACGAAGCTCAGGCCGATGGCGCGCGCGCTGAGCCCGAACTGCTCCAGTACCGCCATCAGCGCGAAGAACGCGAGGAACCCGCCGGTGTAGATCGCGTAGATCTTCGGCAGGCTTTGTGTGAAGGACTTGCCTTCGAATTCCAGTGCCATGACGTATCCCCTAGGTTGTCAGTCTTCTTCGTGGACGCCGTACTTGACGTCGATGGCGTGCTGCTGCCTGCTGAACAGGAACAGCTGGACGACGAACACGGCCAGCGACCCCTGCGCGGCCATGTAGTACCCCAGCGGCCAGCCGAGGAAACGGATGTGGTTGATGTCGTGGGCGAACCAGTGGATCAGGAACGCGAAGACGAACCAGACCGCAAGGTGGGCGAGCGTCAGGTTGCGGGTCTTGCGCCAGTGTTCAGTGTCTGCACTCATGGTTGAAACGCCTCCGTGGATCTTCAGGTGTCGAACGCCGGATGGTTCCCGTTGCCGGAGTCGGCGGGGCCGCCTTTGACGGCGGCCCCGCGCGGACGACGGACTAGAAGGAATACTTGACGGTGGTCTGGATACGCTTCAGGTCGCCCTTGCGGTCGTCCTCGAGCGCGCGCTCGCCCCAGCTGATCTCGGCGCCGACGTCCAGCTTCGGGAACGGCGAATAGATCACGTTGGCGTGGAACGATTGCGCGCGTTCGACCGCCGCCCAGCTTCCCGGCCCCCATCCCGCCAGGCCGCGGTCGTTGTCGAACTCGGCGACCGAGTACATCAGGTTGGTGCGCAGCTGCGGGGTGAAGGCGTGGCGCCACGCGACGAAGCCACCGGCGCCGTTCTGCGCGTGCAGCTCGCCGTTGGCGTCGAGCACGGCGTCGGCGCCGAGGCCGAAGGCCATGTAGCGGCCGATGCCGGCGCCGTAGTTGGCCATCCAGCGGATGTCGTCGCTGGCGCCGAGGTTGAAGCGTCCCGACAGGCTGACCGCGGCCCCGCTGGTGCTTTCGGTGCCGGACTTGAGCTGGCGCACCAGGCCGGCGACGCTGAAGTGGCCCCAGTCGCCCTTGGTCACGTAGCGCGCGGTGAGGTCGGGCATGAGGTTGCTGCCGCCGGCGTTGTTGCGCGCCGCGGTGGCGACGCTGCTGACCGTGGTGAGCGGGTTCTCCAGGGCGACCGAGAACGGACCCTTGGTGTAGCGGACCTGGGCCTGGCGGACGAAGGTGGTGCCCTCGGTTACGCCGACGAAGTCCACCGCCTCGGGGAGCGCAGCCACGTCCTGGAAGTTGGACCAGGTCTGGCCGGCCAGCCAGTTGTTCCAGGTCACGAACGCGTGGCGGAGCGTGACGCCATGGGTGTTGGTCGCCACCTCGTTGCCCAGATTGGCGCTGCCGCCGCCGAACATGTCTGCCTCGATGAAGCCGCGGAACTTGTCGCCGCCCTCGCTGGTGAAGTCGGCGGCCAGCCAGAAGCGCGAGAACGCGGCATGCACGTCGGTGTACGGATCGGTGTCGGGCTCGGCGCCGTTGGCGACCACCGGGATCGTGGCCGGCACGTAGAACAGCCGTCCGGCCGAGCCTTCGGCGATCGCGCCGTCGCTGGTGTCGGTGGTCATCGCATCGAGCTTGATGAAGCCGCCGTAGGAGAACGCGCTGCCCGGCGTGGCTCCGGTCAGGATCGGCGAGCCCTGGATGCGCGGCTTGCCGTCGGCCGGCGCCCCCTGCGCCACCCGCACCTCGTCGAGCTGGGTCCTGGTCGCCGCGACCGTGGCCTGGGTCTCGGCGACCGAGGCCTGCGTCTGCTGCTGCGATTGCAGCAATGCCTGCACCTGCGCTTCGAGCTGGGCGATGCGCGCCTCCAGTTCCCGTTCCTTCGCGGTCTGCCCGAACGCCATCCCCGGCGCCATCAGGGCCACCATCATCGCAACCGCCAGCGGTCGCATCGGCCTGTGTCTTGTCATGAAGTTCCCCTCCCAGAGACGTGTGTGTACGCACTAGCACGGCGAGGCTGCGCGCCGGGGACGACCGTGCCTATTCGTCTTTGGTAGGGGGCGGTATTGCGTGCGACCAAAGTCCAAGGCCTGTGTTGCGTTGCAACATGCGTGGATGCGGCACACTGGCGGGCGATGCAGGATCGATTGCCGGACGCAAGCCTCGGGAGGGCGACATGAGCGACATCTACCCCGTCAAGCAGGAATTCGCCGCGCGCGCGCGCATCGACAAGGCGGGCTACGAACGCGGCTACCAGGCCTCGGTGCGGGATCCCGACGCGTTCTGGGGCGAGGCCGCCGAGCGCCTGGACTGGTACCGCAAGCCGACCCGGGTGCGCGACGTCAGCTTCGACGTCGAGGATTTCCGCATCCGCTGGTTCGCCGACGGCGAGCTCAACGCCAGCGTCAACTGCCTCGACCGCCAGCTCGCAGGGCGCGGCGACAAGCCCGCCCTGATCTGGGAGCCCGACAGTCCCGACACGCCGCCCAGGCAGGTGAGTTACCGCGAACTGCACGAACGCGTGTGCCGGCTCGGCAACGCGCTGCGTGCGCTGGGCGTGCAGAAGGGCGACCGGGTCACCATCTACCTGCCGATGATCGTCGAGGCCGCGGTGGCGATGCTGGCCTGCGCGCGCATCGGCGCGGTGCATTCGGTGGTGTTCGGCGGCTTCGCGCCCAATTCGATCGCCGACCGCGTCGGCGACTGCGGCTCGAAGCTGATCATCACCGCCGACGAGGGCCTGCGCGGCGGCCGCAAGGTGCCGCTGAAGGCGAACGTGGACGCCGCGCTGAAGCTGTCCGGCACCACCACCGTCGAGACCGTGCTGGTGGTGCGCCACACCGGCGGCGCGGTCGACATGCAGATGCCGCGCGACCGCTGGTACGACGCCGTGGTCGACCCGCAGCCGACCGAATGCGACCCCGAGCGCATGAATGCGGAGGATCCGCTGTTCATCCTCTACACCTCGGGCAGCACCGGCAAGCCCAAGGGCGTGCTGCACACCACCGGCGGCTACCTGCTGTATGCGGCGTACACCCACGAGGCGGTGTTCGACCTGCGCGAGGACGACGTCTACTGGTGCACCGCGGACGTGGGCTGGGTCACCGGCCACAGCTACATCGTGTACGGGCCGCTGGCCAACGGCGCGACCTCGCTGATGTTCGAAGGGGTGCCGAACTACCCGGATTTCTCCCGGTTCTGGAACGTCGTCGACAAGCACAAGGTCACGATCTTCTACACCGCGCCGACCGCGATCCGCGCCCTGATGCGCGAGGGCGAGGAGCCGGTGAAGAAGACCTCGCGCGCCTCGCTGCGCCTGCTCGGCAGCGTAGGCGAGCCGATCAATCCCGAAGCCTGGCGCTGGTACTTCGACGTGGTCGGCGACGGCCGCTGCCCGATCGTCGACACCTGGTGGCAGACCGAGACCGGCGGCATCCTGATCTCGCCGCTGCCGGGCGCGGTCGACCTCAAGCCGGGATCGGCGACGCTGCCGTTCTTCGGCGTGCAGCCGGCGCTGGTCGACGCCAGCGGCCAGCTGCTCGAGGGCGCCACCGAGGGCAACCTGGTGCTGCTCGACTCCTGGCCGGGGCAGATGCGCACGGTCTACGGCGACCATCAGCGCTTCATCGACACCTACTTCAAGGCCTACCCGGGCATGTACTTCACCGGCGACGGCTGCCGCCGCGACGAGGACGGCTACTACTGGATCACCGGCCGCGTCGACGACGTGATCAACGTCTCCGGCCACCGCATCGGCACCGCCGAGGTGGAGAGCGCGCTGGTCTCGCACCCGAAGGTGGCCGAGGCCGCGGTGGTCGGCTTCCCGCACGACATCAAGGGCCAGGGCATCTACGCCTACGTCACCCTGGTGGCGGGCGAGGCCGAGAGCGACGAGCTGCTCAAGGAGCTCGTGGCGCACGTACGCCGCGAGATCGGGCCGATCGCCTCGCCCGATTTCCTGCAGTGGGCGCCGGGCCTGCCGAAGACGCGCTCGGGCAAGATCATGCGCCGGATCCTGCGCAAGATCGCCGAGAACGCGCCGGACCAGCTCGGCGACACCAGCACCCTGGCCGATCCGTCGGTGGTCGATTCGCTTGTGAAGAACCGGCACGGGGCGTGACCCGGTTGCTCGGCTTGGGTCGGCCAGGGAGCGGCGAGCCGAGGTGGCTGTCATCCCGAGCGAAGCGAGGGATCTCCTGTCGGCTGCAGGGACGAAGCAGATCCCTCGCTTCGCTCGGGATGACAAGAATAGGGAGTTTCTCGGTCCGGTGAATTCTTCGGCTCCATTGAAGGCTTCGACGTCAGTGAACGCCCGGACCCGTCGCGTTGTCGAAGTGTCGCGCCGGCGCCCCTGCAGGCGCAGTTGCCAGTTCCGCAGGAGGCGGGGCCCCAACGCATGACCACCATTCTCGTAGCCGACGACCACCCCCTGTTCCGCGAGGCACTGCGCGGCGCGGTGGTGCGCGTGATCCCGAACGCCGAACTGCACGAAGCCGAGAACGCGCAGGGCCTGTACGCGATGGCCGACGCCCATCCCGACGCCGACCTCCTCCTGCTCGACCTCAACATGCCCGGCGCCCAGGGTTTCAGCGCACTCGTGCACCTGCGCGGGCTGCACCCGCAACTGCCGGTGGTGATGGTGTCCGCGCGCGAGGAGCCGGCCGTGATCCGGCGCGCGCTCGACCACGGCGCGATGGGCTTCATCCCCAAATCCTCCAACGCCGAGGCGCTCGGCACCGCCCTGCGCCACGTCCTCGAAGGCGACCGCTGGGTGCCGGAGATCGCCAGCGGCGCGCCGGACACCGCGCCCGACGAGCACGAGGTCGCCGCGCGCGTGCGCGAGCTCACGCCGCAGCAGTTCCGGGTGCTGCAGATGCTCGGCTCGGGCAAGCTCAACAAGCAGATCGGTTACGAGCTGGGCGTGTCCGAGGCCACGATCAAGGCGCACATGAGCGCGATCCTGCGCAAGCTCGGCGCGTCCAACCGGACCCAGGCGGTGCTGATGGCGGGCAAGCTTTCGGTCGATCCGGACAAGGTCGTCGCGCCGGACGGCGAGTTCGACTGATCGTCGCCGCGCGCGGTCAGTACGCGTGGCGGTGCTTGCCGAAGCGGTCCAGGTAGTCGCGCGCGAACGGGTCGAGCGGCATGTCGCCGAGGTCGGCGCGATCGTACGTGCGCAGGTCGGCGATGGCGGTGAACGCGCCCGTGGCCGCGACGCGTTCCAGCGAGCGCAGGCGCAGGCGGTAGTCGGCCACGCGGTAGTCCGCAGGCAGCCCGACCGCATCCAGCCACTCCAGCGTCACCCTGCGGCCTGCGGCATCGCGACCGGCAAGACGCGTGGCGTCCTCGCCGAAGCGCTGCGCGCTCCCCGCGCCGCGCAGGGAGGCGCGCAGGGACGGTGGCACGATCCCGGCCAGCGTGTCCCAGTCGGGCAACTCGTCGAGCGCGCGCAGGTCGCCGGGCGAGGCGACGACGACCGCGCCGCGCCCGGAGAACACCTCGGTGCGTTCGATGCCGTCGTCGAGCCGCCGCCAGATCCGCGGCGGCATGGCATCGCTGCCGCGGTACTCCACGCGCGCGTCGTCGCGCACGACGACCAGCGCGTGCCGGCGAGCGCCCTCGTGGATCTCGTACTCGGCGCGCCAGGCATCGGCGGCCCATCCCTGGCCGGCGATGCAGGACGCCAGCAGCCACAGGGCGATCCGCGGACCGCTCGCGTGGCGGCGCACCGGCCTCACCTGCGGACCGGCGGCTTGCCGCCGCCCAGGCCCGCACGTAGGTCGGCTTCCATCAGTGGTGGCGCCAGCGGCGGGCGCGTCAGCTTGCCTGCCGGCGACCCTGCGCCCGACCCGCTGCAGCCGCCGAACAGCGCGCACAGGAACGCGTTGATGTCCTTCTGCGACTGCGACATCACGTGGAAGATCACGTTCTGCTCGACCACGCCCTGGAACGCGTGCGCGCCGGGGCCGCTGGCGTAGATGCCCACGTCCTCGCCGGCGTGGGTCTCGCTGCCCAGGGGCAGGGTGGCTTCCTGCAGGAAGTCGGGATGCGCGGTGTCGGTGGTGGTCAGGTCGGGGCGGCCGTTGCCGCCGCGGTAGCCGGGGCCGTTGGCATAGCCGAGCGTGGTGTACGGCTTGCCGTCGCCGGCGAGCGCGAACTGGCCTTCGCTGACCACCTTGCCGAGGATGTCGTTGCCGCGGTCGGGATAGCCGGCGATCGTGAACACGTGGCTGTGGTCGGCGCTGACCACGATCAACGTGTCGTCCTCCGACGTCAGGTTGCGCGCCACGCGCACCGCGTCCGACAGCGCGATGGTGTCCGACAGCGCGCGGCTGGCGTTGCCGGCATGGTGGCTGTGGTCGATGCGGCCGCCCTCGACCACCAGCAAGAAGCCCTTGCCCGTGTCGTTGGCCTGCAGCACCTGGATCGCCTTGCGCGTCATCGCCGCGAGCGAAGGCTCCTTGCCGGTGTCGTCGGCACGGTCGTGCTCGTACTCCATGTGCGAGCGCTCGAACAGGCCCAGCAGCTTGCGCGTGCTGGCCGGGTCGATCGCGTTGAACTGCGCGCGGTTCCACACGTACGCCGCGCCGGGGCGACTGGCCCACTCCTGCGCGAGGTTGCGGCCATCCTTGCGGCGACCGAAGGCGCCGGCGTCCTCCGGGTCCGCCGCGGTGTTCGGCAGGAAGTAGCTGCGGCCGCCGCCGAGCACGACTTCCAGCCCGTCGCCGTAGGGGAATTCGATCAGCTGGCGCGCAATGTCCTTGCAGCCGTTCGCCTTCGCCTCGGCGCTGAGCTCGGCGTCGCTTTCCCAGTCGCGGTTGGGCGTGTGGGCGTAGGTGGCGGCCGGGGTGGCATGGGTGATGCGCGCGGTGCTGACGACGCCCGTCGCCAGGCCCAGCGCCTCGGCGATCTCGAGGATGCTCGCCACGCCCTGTCCGTCGGCCGAGGCGCAGTCGTTGTGGCGCGCGTACTGGGTCACGCCGATCACACCCTGGTTGGTCTTGATGCCGGCGACCATCGCGGTCATGGTCGGCGCCGAATCCGGGGTCTGGCCGTCGACTGAGTAGGTCTTCGACAGTGCGACGTAGGGCAGGCGCTCGAAGCTGAGCCGGTTTTCCTCGCCGGTGGCGCCCTTGCGCTGACCCTCGAGGATGCGCGCCGCGGTCACCGTCGACAGGCCCATGCCGTCGCCGACGAACAGGATCACGTTCCTGGCCTTGCCGGGTTTGGGCGTTTGCGCCGCGGCGGCGCGGGCGGTCTGCGCGCCCTGGTCGTACCAGCGCCGTGGCGTCTCGCCGTTGACCGCCTTGGCGCGTACGCCCTCGCGCCGGGGATGCATCTGGTCGGCAGCAAGGCTCGGCAGGGCGAGCGTGGCGGCGGCGATCGCCGTGCACAACAGGGTGGGCAGCGGACGCATGGCAGGCTCCGGGGGGTGGGGGGAGCCGCCACGCTAGGCGGCGCAGGTGTCGCATGGGTGACAGCGCGCGTTCGATGTCATGACGAGCGTGCGGCAGCCGGACGGCGCGCACGAGCTGCGTGTGCCGGAGGTCGCATTCGCCCGTCGCCGCAGCGCATGCGATCACCCGTTGGCATTCACCTCAAGCGCTGGTGTCGACCCGGCGCTGCGCGGTGAGGAACGCGCGCAGCGAGGCCGGCCGGACCGGCTTGGTCAGCACCCGGTAGCCGCGTTCGCGCGCGGCCTGCTTGAGTGCGTCGCTGCCATCGGCGGTGAGCAGGGCGCCGGGGATCGGCTGGCCCGCGGCTGTCCGCAGCGCATCGAGCGTATCGAGCCCGTCGAGCCGGTCGTGCAGGTGGTAGTCCACCAGCAGCACGTCGGGTTCGCGCGCCAGTTGCGCCAGCGCCTCGTCGACGGTGGTGGCGAGCACCGTGTCCACGCCCCAGCGGGAGAGCAGGGCCTGCATGCCGGCGAGGATGTCGCGGTCGTTGTCCACGCACAGCACGGTCAGGTCGTGCAGGGACTGGTCGATGTCGACGCGCGGGGTCTCGGCGCGACGCTCCTCGATCGCCTGGCCGAGCGGCACGACGATCGAGAACATGCTGCCGTGGCCGACCACCGAGCGCGCGTCGAGCGCGTGGTCGAGCAGGCGCGAGATCCGCTGGCAGATCGACAGGCCCAGGCCGAGGCCGCGGCCGTCCCAGTCGAACGGCTGCTCGTAGCGGTGGAACTCGTCGTAGATCTGGCGCATGTGGTGTTCGGGGATGCCGGGGCCGGCATCCCAGACCTGCAGCGCGACGTGTTCGCCGCGGCGACGCGCGGCCAGCACCACGCGTCCGCGCGGGGTGTAGCGCAGTGCGTTGGCGATGAAGTTCTGCAGCACCCGGCGCAGCAGGCGGCGGTCGCTGCGCACCGGCAGCACCGGCGCGTGCACGCGGATGCTGATCGTGCGCGCGGCGGCCATCGGTGCGTACTGCGCCGCCAGTTCGCGCAGCAGCGCGCCGGCGTCGAAATCCGAGATCTCCGGCTTGAGCTTGCCCGCGTCCAGGCGCGAGACATCGAGCAGGCCGTCGAGCAGTTCTTCGGCCGCGCGCAGTGCCGCGTCCACGCGCTCGGCCAGGTGCGCCTGTTCCTGCGGCTCGCTGCTCTCGCGCAGGGCCGAGGTGAACAGGCGCGCGGCGTTGAGCGGCTGCAGCACGTCGTGGCTGATCGCGGTCAGGAAGCGCGAGCGCGTCTCCTGCGCGATCTCGGCCTCGCGCGTGCGCTCGGCCACGCGCTGCTCGAGGTGTTCGTTGATCTCGCGCAGCTCGCGCTCGGCGCGCTTGTAGTCGGTGACGTCGCTGTAGCTGGTGGCGTAGCCGCCGCCGGGCAGCGGCTGGCCGCGCAGCTCCAGCACCTGACCGTTGCCGCGCACGCGCTCGCTGACATGCGCCGACCCGGCGCGCATGTAGGCGATCCGCTTCTCGACCTCGGTCTCGACCTCCTCGGGCCCGAGCGGGCCGAGTTCGCCGCGTTCGGCGTTGTAGCGGATCAGGTCGGCGACCGGGCGGCCGACGTAGAGCATGCCGTCCGGATAGCCGAACAGCCGCTGGTAGCGCCGGTTCCACGCCACCAGGCACATGTCGCTGTCGACCACGCTCACGCCCTGGTCGATGTTCTCCAGCGTGTTGGACAGGATCTCGCGGTTGAAGCGCAGCTCCTGGCCGGCCTCGTCCAGCACCGCGACCACCTCGCCCACCTCCATGCCCGAGCCCTTGAGCACGCTGGTGAGCACCAGCCGCGCCGATGCGGCCCCGACCGCGGCGGCCAGCAGGCGCTCGGTGAACTGCACCCAGTTGCGGTCGGCGCGCGCCTGCGAGTGCAGCTCGGCGCCCAGCTCGCGTGCGTGCTGCTCGAAGGCGCGTTGCGCGGTGCGTTCGCCGACGATGCGGCTGGCGAGCGTGAGCAGGTCGCCGATCGCGACGTTGCCCTTCCACTCGCCCGCGGCGAGCGCGCTGCGCTCGGCGTAGGGATCGAGGAACGGCGCCGCGCGCAGGCGTTCGTCCAGGTTCGGCCGCCAGCGCGCCGAGACCAGCAGCAGCGCGCCGATGTTCGCCAGCAGCGACCAGAACGTGCCGTGCGTCAGCGGGTCCCAGCCCCACAGCCCGAACAGCTGGCGCGGCCGCAACCAGTGGATGCCGAACGGGCCGTCGCGGACCCAGGCCGGGTCGAACCAGCCGGCGTCGGTCAGGCTCGGCAGCAGCAGCGTGTAGATCCATACCGCGAAGCCCATCAGCAGGCCGACCTCGGCGCCACGGCGGCTCGCGCCGTGCCAGTACAGCCCGCCGACCAGCGCCGGCGCGAACTGCGCGACCGCGGCGAACGACATCAGTCCGAACGAGGCCAGAGACGCGTCGCTGCCGCTGGCGCGGTAGTAGCCCCAGGCCAGCCCCGCGATGCCGACGATCGCGATGCGCCGGATCCACAGCACGGTCGAGGCCACGTCGCCACCGCCGCGGTTGGCCCAGCCGCGGCGCAGCAGCAGCGGCATCACCAGATCGTTGCTGACCATGGTCGCGAGCGCGACGCTGGCCACGATCACCATGCCGGTGGCCGCGGAAAAGCCGCCGACGTAGGCCAGCAGCGCCAGCGTGTCGCGCTGCTCGGCCAGCGGCAGCGCCAGCACGAAGCTGTCCGGCGCCACGCCCGAACCCTGGCCGAACAGGGCCATGCCGGCGCTGGCGATCGGCACCACCATGAGCGTGACGATCACCAGGTAGGCGCCGAACAGCCAGCGCGCGCGGCGGATGTCGTCGACGTTGCCGCATTCCACGATCGCCACGTGGAACTGGCGCGGCAGGCAGAAGATCGCCACGAACGCCAGCAACGTCTGCGCGACGAACCCCACCGGCGGTCCCACGTCGACCAGCGCGCGCGTCGCGGCGAGGTAGTCGAGGTCGCGCGCGCCCAGCCAGCGCGAGGCGAACAGGCCGACCGCCACCAGCGCCACCAGCTTGACCAGCGACTCCAGCGCGACGGCGAGCATCATGCCCGGCCGGTGCTCGGTGGCGTCGACCTGGCGGGTGCCGAACAGGATCGCGAACAGCGCCATCAGCGCGGCCACGTACAGCGCCGGGTCGCCGAGCGCGGGCCCGCCAGGATCCTGCCCGCCGAGCACGCCGAGGCTGATCGCCACCGCCTTGTACTGCAGCGCCAGGTAGGGCACCGCGGCGATCAGCGCGATCGTCGCCACCAGCGCGGCCAGTGGCTGCGAGCGCCCGTAGCGCGAGGCGATGAAGTCGGCGATCGAGACCGTGTTCTGGGTCTGCGCGACGCGCGCCATGCGCTCGAGGATGCGCCAGCCGAACAGCAGCAGCAGCAGCGGACCGAGGTAGATCGGCAGGTAGCCGATGCCCGAACGCACCGCGGTGCCGACCGCGCCGTAGAACGTCCATGACGAGCAGTACACCGCCAGCGCCAGGCTGTAGACCAGCGGCCGCAGCCACGGCCGCTGCGGATACAGCGGATAGCGGTCGCCGACCCACGCCACCGCGAACAGCAGCGCGGCGTAGCCGACCGACACCAGCAGCAGGACCCATCCCGGCAGCAAGCCGCGTCCCCCCCGGACAAGACTGTGCCCGGAGTGTACGCAATCGGTCCGCCCCCGGCGCGCCGCGTTGCGCCGGAAGGGCGTGGTCACGCCGTCGGCGCCGGCACTCGCCGCTCCGGCGCGACGCGTGCGCGTGCGCGGGCCGGGGCGGGCTAACCCAGTCGGCGCTCCCAGTAGCCGGTCAACGGCGTGCCGGGCTTGGCGAACAGCCGCTCGTTGAGAAGGTGGCGCGCCAGCGCGCGGCGCCCGTCGCCGATCGCGGCGTCGAGCAGGGTCAGTTCGATCACGTCGCGCTGCGCGTGGCTGCCGCCCATCGTGTGGTGGCGGCCCCGCAGCGGCAGCAGGTGTTCTACCGCCCCGGCATGGTCGCCCTCGCCGTGGGCGATCACGCCACGCAGCAGCGGCACCCCGACCTCGCCGGCGATACGCACCAGGTGCCCGCCATCGGCGTCCGCGGCGCGCGCCTCCACCGCCGCCAGCACCGACCGCGCCTGTGCGAGGCGGCCGGCGCCGACATAGGCAAACACCGCGTGCAGGTCGTTGAAGGCGTAGTAGCCCGCGACCGGGGCGTGGTCCGACCAGCGCTCGGCCGCCGCCTGCCAGCGATCGCCGACATCGACGCCGAGGATCCGCAGCCGCCACAGCAGCGCGCACACGTCGATGTGCTGCAACGCCATGGCGTCGCCGGCGACGATCTGCGCGTCGAACAGGTCCAGCGCCCTGGTGGTGTCCAGCTGCTCGAGCCGGAACAGCGCCAGGTGCCACCAGTTGTGGAAGGCGAACGCGTTGTCGCCGGACCAGTCCGCGACCCGCGATTCGAGCCAGTGCGCGCCGTTCTGGTGGTCGCCGCGCATCTCGTGCACGTGGGCCGCGGCGTGGATCGCCCAGGGCTCGCGCGGCTGCAGGGCCAGCGCGGCCTGCGCCGATTCGAGCGCGCTGTCGTAGTGGTTGCTTTCTTCCAGGCCGAACGCCTCGAGCGCGCGCACGTGCGCGTACATCGGCGTGTCCGGGGACCAGGCCGGCAGCACCCGCGCCACCCGCCGGTGCAGGTTGCCCGCATCGCCGCGGAAGAAGTCGAACAGGTGGGCCGACCAAAGCGCGAGGAAGTCGCGCGGATGATCGACGAGGATGCGCTCCCACTGGTCGCAGGCTTCGCGCCAGTGGCCGAGCGCGCAGGTGCGGCTGGCGGCGACATGGGCGCGCTCGCGGGCGTTGGCGCCGGTCGCGGCGCCGGCCAGGTCGAGCAGCGCGTGCGCCTGTTCGAGCAGCGGCTGTTCGGTCGCCGACAGCAGGCAGTTGGCCTTCATCACCAGCGGCAGGACCCAGCCCGGATCCTCCTCGATGGCGGCGTCGAGGTCGGCGAACGGGTCGCCGAAGTAGGTCGCCATCCGCCACAGCGCCTGTTCGGCGTGCGCGATGGCGGCGGCGGAGCGGGTGGAGACGGGGCAGTCGCGGGAATCGTGGTGCATGGATATACCGTGGAAGCGTCGATCAGGGGGCCCGCGCGCGTTGCGCGCGGAAGAGGGGAAGGGTCAAATGGGGCTCCGGCTGGGGGGCGCCGGTCCCGGAACCGAAGAAGTGTGCGCATGAGCCGTCCTTTCCGCGTCCCTCCCGTACTGACGGTGTCCCTGCACGGCTGGCCACGACTGGCGTGCGCCGGCGTCGGCCGCGCGCTCGGGCTCAGGCACGGCCTCGCGCTGCTGGCCTACCTGCTGTGCAGCGGCCAGCGCGTCGCGCGCGAGCGGGCCGCCGCCCTGCTGTGGCCCGCAGCCGATGCGCGCACCGCACGCACCCGCCTGCGGCGCCTGGTTTACGCCCTGAACGCCGGATGCGGCGCGGAAGTCGTCGCCGCGGACGGCGAGGCGCTGTGGATCGACACCGACGCGGTCCGCATCGAATGCGACGTGCTGCGTGCGCAGGCGCAGGCACGCGCGCAGATCGCGCCGCAGGGCGATGGCGAGGCCACCGATGCGCTGCTGGCGCCCGGCGCCGAAGGCCTGCTCGAGGGGTTCGACAGCGGCTCGGCCGCCTTCGACGAGTGGCTGGCGCAGCAACGCCAAGCGCACCTGCGGCTGGTCGCGCACGGCCTGCAGCGACTGGCCCAGCGCAGCGTCGCCTTCGGCCGGCTCGAACGGGCGATCGAAGCCGCGGAACGCGCGATCGCGCTCGAGCCGCATGCAGAGCGTGGCTATGCCGAACTGATGATCGCGCTCGGCCACCGCGGCGACGCCGGCGCGGTGGAAGCGGCCTACTTCCGTTGCGCGGGGGTGCTGCGCGAGGAGTACGGGGTGGCGCCGTCGGGAATCGTCGAGACCGCCTACGCCTCGGCGATGGCGCTCTCGCGCGGCGCGGCGCGGGCGGCACCCGCCGGAGCCGGAAGCCCTGCGCAGGTACGCTACACGCACGGTCGCGACGGCGTGCGCCTGGCCTACGCCGTCTCGGGCGACGGCCCGTGCCTGATCAAGGCGGCGAACTGGCTGTCGCACCTGGCCTACGACGACGACAGCCCGGTCTGGAGCCACATGGTCCGCGCGCTGACGCGCGGCCACACCTGCGTGCGCTACGACGAACGCGGCTGCGGCCTGTCGGACTGGGAGGTCGCCGACCTCTCGTTCGCGCGCTGGGTCGACGACCTGGAGGCGGTCGTCGACGCGCTCGACGCGCCGCGGTTCGCCCTGCTGGGCATCTCGCAGGGCGCTTCGATCGCGATCGCCTATGCGGTCCGGCATCCCGGACGGGTCAGCCACCTGGTGCTGCACGGCGGCTATGCGCGCGGCCGGCTGGTGCGCAGCGACACGCCGCAGGAACGCGAGGAGGCCGAGACCATGGCCAAGCTCGCCGAACTCGGCTGGGGCAAGGCCGAACCCTCGTTCCGCCAGTTCTTCACCAGCCAGTTCATTCCCGACGGCAGCGCGCAGCAGCACGAGTGGTTCAACGAACTCGAAAGGCTCTCGACCTCGCCGGCCAACGCCGCGAGGTTCATGCGCGAGTTCGCGCTCATCGACGTAGTCGACCTGCTGCCGCATGTGCGCTGCCCGACGCTGGTGCTGCACAGCCGGGACGACGTGCGCGTGCCGGTCGCCGAGGGACGCCTGGTCGCGGAGCGGATCCCGGGCGCGCGCTTCGTGACCCTGCACAGCCGCAACCACCTGCTGCTCGAGCACGAAGCCGCATGGCCGCATTGGCTGGAAGAGGTCAGCGCGTTCCTGGCGCGCTGACCTCCCGCTGACGACGGCTCACAGCATCGCGTCGGCCAGCCGCGCGATGCCCTCGCGGCTGCGGCGCCAGAGCGGTCGTCGTGCCCAGGCCGCGGCGTCGAGGTGCTCGGCATCGGCGAGGTAGTGCCGCTCGATGCCGCGGATGCGCGCGACCACGTCGCGGTCGTAGCAGAGCATGCCGATCTCGGCATTGAGCGCGAAGGAGCGGATGTCGAGGTTGATCGAACCGATCAGGGCGATGCCGTCGTCGACGCTCAGGTGCTTGGCATGCAGGAAGCGCGGGCGCGAGAGTGCGATCTTCACGCCCGCCGGCAGCAGCTGGTCGTAGTACGACTCCTGCGCCCAGGCGGTCAGGCGCTGGTTGTTGCTGCTCGACAGGATCAGCTGGGTGTCGACTCCCGACAGCGCGGCGATGCGCAGCGCGCTGAGCGTCGCGTCGTCGGGCACGAAGTAGGGCGTGGCCAGCACCAGCCGCCGCCTGGCCAGGTGGATCAGCGCGTTCACGGTGTCGCGCGCGTTCTCGAACGGGTACGCCGGGCCGCTGGGCAGCAGCTGGGTGGCGATGTCGGCGTCGTGCAGCGGCAGGGTCGGCGTGACCTCGAGGCGCTCGCCGGTCTCGATGAACCAGTCGCTGGCGAACACGGCCTCCAGGTGGGCCACCGCCGGCCCCTGCACGCGCGCCACCAGCTCGCAGTTCGGGAAGCCGGGGATGAAGCCGGCCTCGGCCAGGTTCTGCGAGCCGACGTAGGCGGCACGGTTGTCGATCACCGCGACCTTGCGGTGGTTGCGCAGGTCCATCCGCCCGCTGCGGCGCCAGCGCAGGCCGCCGGGGAGCATGTCGTGCACCTCCACCCCGGCCGCCTGCAGGCGCGTACGGTATCGTCGCAGGCCGCGCTTGGCGCCGACCGCATCGAGCAGCAGCCGACACTGCACGCCGCGCCCCGCGGCCCGCACCAGCGCCGCGGCGACCGCATCGCCGACCGCATCGTCGAACATCAGGTAGTACAGCAGGTGCACGCGCTGGCGGGCGCCGTCGATGTCCCCGACCAGCCTGCGCAGCGCGCCGTCGTAGTCGTCGAGCAGTTCCACGTGGTTGCCGTGGGTGGGCATGAAGTCGCCCAGCCGCTCGATCAGCGGCGCCATCTCGACCTCGGCGCCGTCGCCCACGGGCGTCCAGCGCAGGTGCGCCAGCGGCGCCTGTTCGTCGCGGATCACCTGCGAGGCCATGCGTTGTCGCGCCACCCGCTCGCGCGACAGCCACGGATGTCCCAGCAGCAGGTACGCCGGCAGGCCGAGCAGGGGCACGAAGGCCACCAGCAGCATCCAGCTGCGCGCCGCGCCGGGCGTCGTGCGCATGGGGATCCACAGCAACGCGAGGATGCGGATCGCCCAGTCCAGGATCAGCAGCCATGCGCCCACGCCGGGATGAGGATCCGCCATGTCCCGATTCTGCGTGGTGCGCCCGCGGCTGGCAAAGCTGCCCGGAGGCGACGACTCAGAGGGGACCGCGCTTGCGCTTGCCGCGGGCCACTTCGGTGGCCAGCGCATCCAGGCGCTGTCGCCAGAAGTCGCGGAAGCGCTCGAGCCAGGCGTCGACCTCCTGCAGCGGCGCGGCGTCGATCGCGTAGATCCGCCGCGGGCCATCGACGCGCACGCTCGCGAATCCGGACTCGCGCAGCACCTTCAGGTGCTGCGAGACGGCAGCCCGGGAAATACCAAAAAGGCCCACCTTTCGGCGGGCCTTTCGGACCCCGCCTTGGCGGGGATGACCTTCCGGCAGCCACGCGCTGGGCGCGTGGGCCGTCGGGTCACTTGATCTTGCCTTCCTTGTAGATCACGTGCTTGCGGACGACGGGATCGTACTTCTTGATCTCCATCTTGCCGGGGGTGTTCTTCTTGTTCTTGTCCGTGGTGTAGAAGTGGCCGGTGTTGGCCGACGAAATCAGACGGATCTTGTCGCGCTTGGTTGCCATGACGTTCTACTCCTCAGACCTTCTCGCCACGCTTGCGCAGATCGGCGAGCACGGCGTCGATACCGTTCTTGTCGATGGTGCGCAGGGCGGCGGCGGAAACACGCAGCTTGACCCAGCGGTTCTCGCTGGCGACCCAGAAGCGGCGCTCATGCAGGTTGGGCATGAAGCGGCGGCGGGTCTTGTTCATGGCATGCGAGACGTTGTTGCCGGTCGTCGTTCGCTTGCCGGTGACTTGGCATACTCGGGACATTACGCACCTCGATAACGGTTGGTGTCCCCCTTGGCCAGGGAGACGTCGGCCCCGGCGGGCGAGCCCTTGGGCACGCCCGCCACGCAATGCGGGCGGTGGTCGCTGCACGGATCGGGGGCGGAATGGCGTTTCCGGTCCCCGCGCCGGACCCAGTGGAACCGGTGGGTCGGACGCAGCGAGCCGCGCATTATGCCGGTCCCGGCGCCTGTGGACAAGTCTGCGCCAGGCTCAGGAGGCCGTCTCGTCGTCCTGCGAGACCGGGAGCCGGACCAGCATCAGCCCCGGTTCGTCCGGGTCCGGACTGATGTGGAAGCCGAGCTGCTCGCACATCGCCAGCATGCCGCGGTTCTGGCGCAGCACCTGGCCTTCGACCTCGTGCAGGCCCAGCCAGCCGGCGACCTCGATCATGATCTTCATCAGCTGCCAACCCAGGCCCTGGCCCTTGAGGTCGCTGCGCACGAGGATCCCGTACTCGCCCGCCTCGTAGTTGGCGTCGGCATGCAGGCGCACCGCGCCGAGCATCGCGCCGGACCCGTCCAGCGCCAGCAGCGCGATCGAGCGCGCGTAGTCCATCTGGGTCAGTCGGGCGATGAACTCGTGGCTGAAGTGCTTGACCGACTGGAAGAAGCGCAGGCGCAGGTCCTCGTCGGTGACGTGGGTGAAGAACTCGCGGAACAGCTCCTCGTCTTCCGGGCGCACCGGGCGCACCGACACCGGCGTGCCGTCGGCCAGGGCGATGCTGCGCTCCAGCTCGCTGGGGTAGGGGAAGATCGCGAAGCGCGGATGACCACGGCCCTTGTGCAAGGGCTCGACCGGGCCGACCAGGATGCGCGCGTCGACCGCGACCACGCCGTCGGCGTCGGCCAGCAGCGGGTTCAGGCTCATCTGCCGGATCTCCGGCACGTCCGCGGCCAGTTGCGCCAGTTTCACCAGGGCCAGGGCGATCCCGCGCTCGTCGGCGGCGGGCTGGTTGCGATGCGCCTTGAGCCGCCGCGCCACCCGCGTGCGCGCGATCAGTTCGTGCGCCAGGCGCAGGTCCAGCGGCGGCAGGCCCAGCGCGAGGTCGTCGACCACGCGCACCGCGGTGCCGCCGCGGCCGAAGACCACCACCGGGCCGAACACCGGATCGTCGGCGATCGCGGCGATCAGTTCGCGCGCGTTGGGGCGGGTCACCATCGCCTGCACGGTCACGCCGCGGATGCGCGCGTCGGCGCGGCGTTCGCGCGCCAGCCGCAGCACGTCGACCGCGGCATCGTGCACCGCCTGCGCGCCGGCGAGGTTGAGGCGCACGCCGTCGACCGCGCTCTTGTGCGCGATGTCGGGCGAATCGATCTTCACCGCCACCATGCGGCCGGCCGCGAGCAGCGGCTGCGCGAGCGCCATCGCGGCCTTCGGATCGGCGGCGGCCAGCGGCGCCGCATAGGGCAGGCCATAGGCGGCGAGGATGCGCGCGGTGGCCTGCGGATCGAGCTGCACCTCGCCACGCTCGGCGGCGGCCCGCACCAGCGCGCGCGCGCCGGCCGCATCCACCGCGAAGTCCGCCGGCAGGCTCGGCGGCGTTTCCATCAGCGCCTGCTGCGCCTCGCGATACCGCACCAGGTGCATGAAGCCGTGCACCGCCTCGGTCTCCGTCGTGTAACTCGGTACACCTGCGGCATGCAGCGTGGCGTGCGCGGCGGCATCCTCGGCCAGCCACACCGCGAACACCGGCTTGCGCGCGGCGGCGCCCTTGCGCTGCGCCAGCACGCCGGCCAGCGCGGTGGCCGTTTCCGACGGCGCAGAGAACGCGGTGGGCACGTTGACCACGAGCAGGGCGTCGTTCTGCGGATCGGACAGCAGCGCGTCGACCGCGGTGGCATAGCGCGCGCCATCGGCGTCGACCACGAGGTCGACCGGATTGTCGTGCGACCAGCCGCCGCGCAGCAGCGCGTCGAGCGTGGCGATCGTCTCCTGCGAGAGCGTGGCGACGGTTCCGCCCAGCCGCAGCAGTTGCTGCGCCGCGAGTACGCCCACGCCGCCGCCGTTGCCGAGGATCGCCAGCCGTCTGCCGGGGAAGGTACGCAGCGTGCCCAGCGTTTCCGCGGCCGCGAACAGTTCGTCGAGCGCGTCGACCTGGAGCAGGCCGGCGCGGCGGAACGCGGCCGCGTGCACGGCTTCCGCCGGCGCAAGTGCTCGCAGGCCGACCTCGGCGATGCTCTGCGGCGCCTGCGGCCGCGCCGACTTCACCACCACCACGGGTTTGGCGCGCGCGGCCGCGCGTGCGGCCGACATGAACTTGCGCGCATTGCCGACGTGCTCGACGTAGAGCAGGATCGCGCGGGTGTGGCGGTCGGTGGCGAGATGATCGAGCAGGTCGGCGAAGTCGACGTCGAGCGCGTCGCCCAGCGACACCACCTTGGAGAACCCGATCGAGCGCGCCACGCCCCATTCCACCAGCGCAGCGGCGATCGCGCTCGACTCGGACACCAGCGCGATGTCGCCGGCCTGCGGGGTGCGCGCGGCGATGCTGGCGTTGAGCCTGGCGTGCGAGGACACGATGCCCAGGCAGTGCGGCCCGAGGATGCGCATCCCGCGCGGGCGCGCCGCGCGTTCGATCGCGGCATTGAACGCGGCGCGGCCGGTGCCCAGCTGCGCAGTCAGCAGCACCGCCGCGCCCACGCCCAGGACCGCGGCCTCCTCCACCAGTCGCGGCACCACCGCGGGCGGGGCGGTGATGATCGCCAGGTCCGGCACCCAGGGCAGGTCGCGCAGGCGCTTGACCGTGGCGATGCCGTCGATCTCCCGGTGGCTCGGGGTGACCCAGCCGATCCTGCCGGCGTAACCGGAGGCGTGGATGTTGCGCATCACCGCGCGTCCGGCCGAGCGCTCGCGCGGGCTGCCGCCGACGACCGCGACCGCGGCAGGTTCGAAGAGCGACTGGAGGCGATAGGTGCTCATGGGCACAGTATCGCGCGCGGTCGGTACGGCGGCATCAATTCCGGATCCGGCGCAACACCAGCGTGTACTGCTGCTACTGCTGCGGGCGGCCTTCGGCGTCGCTCCAGCGCTGGACGACCTCGAGGGTGTCCCCGGGCCCACTCGACCACTAGAACGCGCTCGGCACCTCGACCGGCTCGAACGATGCTGCGTCCGCGTCGATCGCGTTCGCGCGCCAGCTGAACCCATTCCAGATCGAGGTCACGACCCCGTCCGCGAACGCGACCGTGCTCGAATCCGTCGTCTCGGCTTAGCAGGCGTCGGCGTAACGCGTGGAGCGCAGCGTCGCCGTGTCGACGAAGGCGTCCTCCTCGAAGAACGACGCGCCGTTCGGACCATTGCCGGTCCAGCGGCCCTCGAGGAACGCGAGCCGCCGGAACTGGTCGAGGGTGAACATGGGTATGGCGGCGGGTCCGGATCGACGCCGTGCCGCCGCGGCGCTAACGGCGCCGCAGCCGCTCCAGTACGCCATCGAGCGCCTCCAGGCCGGCGTAATGGATCACCAGCTTGCCGCGGTTGCCGCGACCGTTGCTGATGCTGACCCTGGCGCCGAGCGTTTCCGACAGTTCGTTCTCGAGCGTGGCGATGTCGGGCGAGGTCGCGCCCTTGCCGCCGGCCGCCTTCTTCGGCGTCGTCGGCACCTTGCCCGCGGCGAACTGCGCGGCGCGGTGCTCGACCTCGCGCACCGACCAGCCGCGTTCGGCGGCTTCGGACGCGAGCTTGCTGGCCAGGTCGGGCGAAAGCGTCAGCAGCGCGCGGGCGTGGCCCATCTCCAGGCGGCGCGCCTCGAGCAGGGCGCGGATCGCCGGCGGCAGTTCCAGCAGCCGCAGCAGGTTCGACACCGCCGCGCGCGAGCGACCGACGGTTTCGGCCGCGGCGGCGTGGGTGAGGTCGAACTCCTCGATCAGCCGCTGCAGCGCCTGCGCCTCCTCCAGGGGATTGAGGTCCTCGCGCTGGATGTTCTCGATCAGCGCCATCGCCACCACGGTGCGGTCGTCGACCTCGCGCACTACCGCCGGGATCTCGGCCAGGCCGGCTTCCTTCGACGCGCGCCAGCGGCGTTCGCCGGCGATGATCTCGTAGGTGCGGTCCGCCAGCGCGCGCACCACGATCGGCTGGATCACGCCCTGGGAGCGGATCGACTCGGCCAGCTCGGACAGCTTGTCGCTGTCCCAGTGCTTGCGCGGCTGGTACTTGCCGGGGCGCATCGCGTCGACCGGCAGCGTGCGCAGCGTGTCTTCGGGCGTGGCCTCGAGCCTGGGAGCGTCGGCCGCGGCCTTGGGGCCGAGCAGCGCTTCCAGGCCGCGGCCGAGGCCGCGCTTCCTGGCCGGCGCGGACTTCGCGGTGCTCATGCCGGGGTCTCCGTCAAGGTGTCGTCCTTCTTCTGTGGGTCGGTGGCGGCCCCCGCGCCCGCCTGCTGGTTGCGTTCGCGCTGGCGGCGCAACACCTCGCCGGCGAGGCCGAGGTAGGCGATGCCGCCGCGCGAGCCGCGGTCGTAGCCGATGATGCTCTGGCCGTGGCTCGGCGCCTCCGCCAGACGTACGTTGCGCGGCACGATGGTGCGGAACACCTTGTCGCCGAAATGCTGCACCAGCTCGGCCGAGACCGCGTTGGCGAGGTTGTTGCGAACGTCGAACATGGTGCGCAGCACGCCTTCGATCTCCAACTGCGGGTTGAGCCGCTCCTTCAGCGCGTCGATCGTCTGCAGCAATGCGCTCAGGCCTTCCAGTGCGTAGTACTCGCACTGCATCGGCACCAGCACCGAATCGGACGCGGTCAACGCATTGAGCGTGAGCAACGACAACGCCGGCGGGCAGTCGACGATGATGAAGTCGTAGCGCCCGCGCAAGGGATCGAGCGCGCGCTTGAGCCGCTGCTCGCGCCCTTCCTCGTCCATCAGTTCGATCTCGGCCGCGGTCAGGTCGGTGTTGCCCGGCAGCAGGTCGTAGCCCTCCGCCGTTTCCATGATCGCGTCCTCGGCGTGCACTTCCTCCAGCAGCACGTCGCAGGTCGAGGCGTGCAGGTCGCGCTTGTCGATGCCGCTGCCCATGGTGGCGTTGCCCTGGGCGTCGAGGTCGATCAGCAGCACGCGCTTGGGCGTGGCCGCCAGCGCCGCGGCCAGGTTCACCGCGGTGGTGGTCTTGCCGACGCCGCCTTTCTGGTTGGCAATGGCGATGATGCGGGCCATGGGGTCCGGGTGCCTCGGGTAGCGGCGGGAGTTGGCCGCAAGACGGCGGCCCGGACAGGGGATTATGCCGCGCCGCGGACGGAATCGGCGTGCGCCGATGCCAAACCGCCGCCGCGGGCGACGTTCCTGGAGGCGCCGCGCGCTTTCTTTTGCCGTCCGCCGCCGCGGACCGCCGCGGGCCAGGGTTCCGGAAGCGGCCTGCGCGTGTGCGCTCCCGCCCGGGGC
Organism: Luteimonas saliphila; assembly: GCF_016774335.1. Classification (GTDB taxonomy): domain Bacteria; phylum Pseudomonadota; class Gammaproteobacteria; order Xanthomonadales; family Xanthomonadaceae; genus Luteimonas; species Luteimonas saliphila. The sequence goes on from NZ_JAETWA010000026.1 coordinate 79,133, forward strand.
GGCGAGTGCGATCCGATCCTCAATCCTCCCGCGCCACCACCACCAGATGCCGCTCCGCCGCCAGCCCCGGCACCCGCAGCGGATGGACGGCCTCGACCCGCCAGCCGGAGGGCAGGGCCGCGATCTCGGCGTCCGGGCGTGCGCCCTTCATCGCCAGCAGCCGGCCGCCGGGCGCCAGCAGCTGGCCGCCGACGGCGAGGATGTCGCCCAGCGTGGCCAGCGCGCGCGCCGTGATCGCCCGGTAGGCGCCCGGTTCGTCCAGCGCCTCGGCGCGCGATTCGGCCACGCGCGCATTGCCCAGCCGCAGCTGCCGCACCGCCTCGCGCAGGAAACGCGCCTTCTTGCCGTTGGATTCGACCAGGGTCACCTGCAGCGCCGGACACGCGATCGCCAGCGGGATGCCGGGCAGGCCCGGGCCGCTGCCGAGATCGGCCAGGTTGCCGATGCCGGCCACGTGCGGCTGCATCGCCAGCGAATCGAGCAGGTGCAGGGTGACCATCTGCCGCGGGTCGCGGATCGCGGTCAGGTTGTAGGTGGCGTTCCAGCGCTGCAGCAGGGACAGGTAGGCGAGCAGCGGGTCGGCCAGCACGGGATCGAGGCCCAGCGCGACCAGGCCGGATTCGATGGGCGCGCGCAGCGGGTCCGGGGGCGGTTGCGTCATCGCGCCATTGTAGGAGCGCCGGACGCCGGCTCGCCGCGCGTCGTGCCGCCCCGGGTCTGCGGCTAACGCGGGCGCCAGGCCAGGGTGGCGAGGTAGCCCGGCGCCGGCGCGAACGCGTGCAGGCGCCAGTCCCCGGGCGCGCCGAGCTCCGGATCGCAGCGGTGCAACCGCCATCCCTCGCCGTCGGGCGTGAACTCCAGCCGCTCCAGTCCGAAGGCGATGCCGCGGCCATGCGCCTTGAGCACCGCTTCCTTGGCGCACCACAGGCGCACGAACCAGGCTTCGGCCCCGTCGTGTGGCAGTTGGGCGAGCTGCGCGGCCTCGGCGGGCGTGAAGAACCGGCGGGCCAGGGTCATCGCGTTCGGGCGCGGGCGGAGCCATTCGATGTCGGCACCGACGTGGGCGCCGTGCGCGAGCGCCACCAGCAGCCGTTCGCCGCTGTGGCTCCAGTTGGCGTCGAGGCCGGCGTGCGCCGGCCCCAGGTGCGGGCGCCCGTGCGCGTCGCGCCACAGCGCGAGCGCGTCCTCCGGCACCGCGAGCTGTGCCGCCAGCCACGCCCGCGCCGCCGGTTCGGCGGGTTCGCCACGTCGGTACGGCGCCCACGCGCAGCGCACGGGGCCGACGTCGAGGCAGGAGTCGGCAGGGGCCATCGACAACAACGCTTTTCCGGGGATGCGGGGCTGCAGCGTAAGCTAGGGGCAGGCCGGGGTGAACTCCGGAACCGCCGGTCGGGGAAGATGTCCGCAGTCGTCCAGCACAAGCCAGCACCCGGTCCGAACGCGCCGCCGCTGCCTGCGGGCGATGCCGGCGGTACGTTCGCATTCGATGCCGGGGGCACCACCTCCCGCGCCGGCTTCGCCGCACACGTGCGCGCGCTCGCCGCTCGCCTGCCCGACGCAGCGCATGCGGTGAACCTGTGCGAGGACCGCTACCGGTTCCTGGTCGCGTTCTGCGCGGCCGCGGTGCGCGGGCAGGTGAACCTGCTGCCACCGACGCGCACCCGTACCGCGATCGACGAGGTGCGCGCGCGCTATCCCGACAGCTACTGCATCGGCGACGGCGACGCCTGCGGTTGCGACGCGCCGCTCGAGGATCCCGGGGCGCATTTCGTGCATCTGCCGGCCGACCTGCCTGCGCTCGAAGGCGTGCCGCTGCGGATCGACGAGGCGGCGGTGGTCGCGATCGGCTTCACCTCCGGCAGCACCGGCGCGCCCACGGCGAACGCCAAGACCCTGGGTTCGCTGCGCATCAGCACCGCGCAGAACCACGCCGCGCTCGCCGGCCTGTGGGTGCCGGGCGCGGCGCCGCACGTGGTGGCCACGGTGCCGCCGCAGCACATGTACGGCGTGGAGCTGTCGGTGATGCTGCCGCTGCTCACGGACGCGGCGGTGCACCGTGGGCGGCCGTTCTTTCCCGAGGACATCGCGCGCGCGCTGCGCGATGCCACCGGCGCGCGCCTGCTGGTGACCACGCCCGTGCACCTGCGCGCGCTGCTCGCCTCCGGGGTGGCGCTGCCGCCTCTGGCGGGAATCGTCACCGCCACCGCACCGCTGCCGCAGGCGCTGGCGGCGCAGGCCGAAGCGCGCTACGGCTGCGAGGTGCGCGAGACCTTCGGGTCCACCGAAACCTGCATCTTCGCCAGCCGCCGCACGGCCCGGGAGGAGGCGTGGACCCCGTACCCCGGCGTCCGGCTGCAGCCGCAACCCGACGGCACCCTGGTGTCGGCCGCGCACCTCGCCCGGCCGGTCCTGCTGGCCGACCTGGTCGAAGTGCATGGCGATGGACGCTTCGTGCTGCGGGGGCGCCAGGCCGACCTGCTGGAGATCGCAGGCAAGCGCGCATCGCTGGCCGACCTCACGCGCCGCCTGCTGGAGGTGCCCGGCGTGCGCGACGGGGTGGTGTTCCAGCTCGACGAAGAGGTCGCGGGGGTGCGCCGCATCGCAGCGGCCTACGTCAGCGATGCGCTCGACGAGGACGCGGTGCGCGCGGCCCTGCGCCGCAGCATCGATCCCGTGTTCCTGCCGCGGCCGTTGCGGCGCGTGCCGGCGCTGCCGCGCAACGAGACCGGGAAGCTGCCGCGCGCGGCGCTGTTGCGCCTGTTGCGGAGCGATCCCTAGCCGCCACGGACACGGGTGCGCCCCGCCGGAACCTCGCAGACGCCGCCATCACGGCGGTTCTGTCAGCCTCTTTTCCGCTCCCCTGTTTCGCCGGGATGCGCGCGCCATCCCATCCAGAAAGGAGATCCTGCATGAACTTCATCATTTACCTGATCGTGGGCGGCATCGCGGGTTGGCTCGCGAGCATCCTCATGCGTACCGATGGCCAGCAGGGCATCATTCTCAATGTGGTCGTAGGCATCATCGGTGGTTTCATCGGTGGCTGGCTGCTGCCGATGGTCGGCTTCGGCCTGGGCGGCGGCTGGATCGGCTTCCTGATCACCGCGCTGATCGGTGCGATCGTGCTGCTGGCCATCGTCAATCTGTTCCGGCGCGGCAGCGTGCGCTGAACCGCGCGCCCAACGCACCGTTCGAACACGAAAAAGCCCGGCGATAGCCGGGCTTTTTCGTGTCCGCCTTCGCATCGATGAACCGGCCGCGACCGGACGCGCGGGTTTCACGGGCGGTTGCGGAGTCGCATACCAGCATGCGCGTTCCCCCTTCGACAGGAGTGCGTGATGCAGACCTTCCGCAAGTTTCGCAGCAGGAAGAACACCGGAGCCTGGCTCGCTCTCGCCCTGTTCGCCGCAGGCGGCACCGCGATGGCGCAGGATGCGTTGACCGCCGCACAGGTGCGCACGCAGCTCGAGGCGCAGGGCTACACCCACGTCAACGACGTCGAGTTCGACGACGGCATGTGGACCGCCGATGCGCGCAGCGCCGACGGCAACCGGGTCGGGCTGTCGATCGATCCGCGGACCGGCGCCGTCTATCCGGACGAGCAGGTCTCGAACCTGGGCAAGGCCGATGTCGAGGCGAAACTGGTCGCCGCCGGCTACAGCAAGGTGCACGACATCGAGTTCGACGACGGCGTGTGGAAGGCCGAGGCCGACGATCCGGCGGGCAAGCAGGTCGAGCTTCGGCTGGATCCCGTCGATGGCCGCATCATCGGCAAGGACGACTGACGGCCTGCGCACGGCGCCGTTGCGCGCGATCGAGACGATGCCCGGTACCGCCGGGCATCGTCGTCTGCGGGCAATGCCGGCTCAGGCGAAGCGGTAGGCCAGCAACTGTGCACCCGAGCCGAACGTGCGTGCGGCCTCCAGCGCCAGGGCCCGTTGGCCGAGATCGGCGGGCGCGAACGAGCGGCCCGCGCCGATCAGCACCGGCAGCACGCGCAGGCGCAAACGGTCCACCGCGCCGGCGCGCAGCAGCGCATCCGTCAACGTCAGGCTGCCCCAGACGATGATGTCGCCGTCGATCCCGCGGCGCAGCGACTGCAGCGCGGCGACGCCGTCGCCACGCAGGATCCGCGCGCTGTCGCCGCGCGTGCCCCACGACGCCGTCGCCAGCGTCGAGGAGACCACGTACTTCGGTAGCGCATTGATCGGCGCGGCCACGCGTTCGGCCTCCGGCGAGGTGCCCGGCCAGTACGCCTCGAACATGCCGTAGGTGATGCGGCCCAGTACGATCGCCTCCACCGGATCGAGCATGCGCATCTGTTCGTCCTCCATCTCCGGGTCCCGCAGCTCGCCGGACGAGCCGAAGAACCCGATGCCACCGTCGGGCTCCGCGGCGTAGCCGTCGGCGCTGACGATCTGTTCGACGATGATCCTGCCCATGGAAGAACCTCTTGCGGGGGTGTCCATCACGACGAACGGCTGCGGGCCGATTCGACATCGCTGTCGCCGTGGCGGCGCGCTAGCATGGTGGGGCACACGAGGACCCCGCACGATGGTGAACCTGCTCGGCATCTCCGGCAGCCTGCGCGCTGGTTCGTTCAATACCGCGCTATTGCGCGCGGCCGCGCGCGACCTGCCGGAAGGCGTGTCTCTCGAGCTGGCCACGCTGCACGGCATCCCGCTCTACGACGGCGATGCCGAAGCCGCGACCGGCCTCCCGCCGGCGGTCGAGGCGCTCAAACAGAAGGTGCGCGCTGCCGACGGCGTGTTGCTGGCCACCCCCGAATACAACAACGGCATCCCCGGCGTGTTCAAGAACGCGGTCGATTGGCTGTCGCGCCCGGCGTCGGAGATTCCCGCCGTGTTCGGTGGGCGGGCGTTCGCAGTCGTCGGCGCATCGCCCGGCGGCTTCGGCACGGTCCTCGCGCAGGATGCCTGGTGGCCGGTGCTGCACACCCTGCGCACGCGGGTCTGGTTCGGTGGCCGGCTGATGGTGTCGCGCGCGGGCGGCGTGTTCGATGCCGGGGGGCGCTGGTCGACGACAAGGTCGCCGGGCAGTTGCGCCAGTTCGTGGCCGGCTTCGCGGCGTTCGCGCGCGGATAGCGCCACCCCGCAGCGTGCGCCGCAGTGCCCGGTGGCCGGGGTTCTCCCGGTTCGTCGCCGAGGCTGGATCACATCATCGCCCGTCGCGCGCCACGCGAACCTAGGGTCGTTCCGGATACCGGGAGCGCGCATGCACGGCTAAGGTCATCGGCATCCACCCCTCGCGGAGCGCGTCGTCGTGTCCGAAACCTACGGGATCGATTCGAGTACCTACCAGCGCCTGCCGCCGGAAGACCAGCAGGCGATCCGTGAAAGCCACCAGGCAGCGCAGGCCGACGCCCCCGCACCGGCGCCCGAGACCCCGGCCGCGCAGGACACCCCGACGGTCGAACCGGTCACCTTCGCCACCGCGCAGACGCCCGCCGAGGCGGTCGAGGCGATCCACGACCTGCCCCTGCCCACCTGGTCCGACATCCCCACCGGCTTCCCCGACGAGGACCGGCGCGCGATCTACGAAGCGCGCGTGGAGACGTTCAACGAGCGCCGCGCCGCGCAGGCGCAGGCTGCGATCGACCGGCTCGAACCGCAGCTGTCGGATTTCGACGGACTCAACGGCGCGACGCGATCGCTCGAGTACGGCGATGCGCGCAGCGCGTTCGACAACGATCCGCACGTGCAGCAGTTGCACCGGATCGTCGACGAGGCCACCAGCCAGCCGACCCAGGTCCCCGCCTACCTGCGCAACGGCGACGGACCGTCCACCGACGTCACCCGCCTCGACATCACCCAGGTGCGCACCGCGCTCGGCGCGCTCGGGATCGACCTGCCCGCCGACGCGTCGCCGTCGCAGGTGCAGGCCGGCTACGAACTGCTGGCGCTGGCGCCGGACGGCGTGCTCGCCTGGGCGATCAACCCGGGCCAGCAGGTGCGCTTCGAGACCCCCGTCGCCGGGGCGGCGACCCTGCCGCTGCCGGTGCGCGGCGGCGTCGACATCACCCTGGTCGGCCAGGTCGACATGTCCGGCGTGCAGACCGGCATCGATTTCAGCCAGACCCAGACCTTCGAGCTGGAAGTGCAGATGCAGGGCACCGCCACCGCGGCCGTCGGCCGCACGCCGCTCAACAAGTACTACGAGTGGGGCAGCCGGATCGCCGAGCGCTTCGACGCGTTCCCCGAACTGCGCAACATGGTCGACAACTCGCCGCTGCTGCGCAACGTGGTCAAGGGCCTGCCGATCCCGGTCTCGGGCAGCTACGAGCAGTTCGCCGGTACCCGCGTGACCTACGAGGCGGTGGTGACCCCGGAGCAGGGCGCGCGGATCGCCGATGGCGACCTCGCCGCCGCGCCCAACCCGCTCGATCCGATGTCGATGCCGATCGGCACCGGCACCCTGATCCGCGGCCAGACCCTCACCGGCAGCCACTTCGAGGCCAACTACAAGCTGCTGCACCTCAACGGCACCACCACCGACCTTTCGGGCCAGGGCTTCGGCGTGCGCCGGATCGACGCCCATACCTTCGAGATCGTCGCCGGCGACGTCGAGACGGTGGAGAACGACATGTTCTTCGGCCTGGGCTACCGCGGCATCGGCGCGATCGGCCTCGGCGCCGACCGCAGCCTGGAGCAGCGCTCGATGTCGGTCGCGCAGCTCGACCTGCGCACCGAGGAGGGCCAGGCCGCCTACCAGGCGTTCATGAGCGCGGGACAGATGCCGGCGTGGTCGCCGCCGGGGGTGCTGCAGGCGGGCACCACCGAGGTGCTGGCCGCGGACCACGAGGCGCGGTTCGGCCTCGAGATCGGCGGCTTCGGCTGGAGTACGCAGATCAACAGCAGCGAGCTGGAGATCGCATCGACGCGCTGGGCCGACGGCACCACCGAGAACACCACGTCCTACCAGGTCGGCGACAACCACTACAGCCAGGTCACCTGGAACAGCGACGCCGCCGGCCAGCCGATTCCGGGCAGCACCCGCTACGGCATGGTGCTGGCGAACTACGATCCCGCGCTCGCCTCCTACCTGTACGACGCCTACAACGCCGACACCTCGAACCTCGGTGCGCACCAGCAGAGGGATTACGACGGCGACCAGCACGTGCGGCTGGAGTTCACCGAGTCCGAACTGATGGCGCTGCGCGACGATGCCCGCGGCTTCATGCAATCCGACGAGTATCGCGCCGAGCGCTTCGATGCGCTGCAGTCGCAGGACATGGGCGGCACCAGCTTCACCGAGAGCCTCGCGCTGGCCGAGAACCCCGACGAAGTGTTCCGGGTGCTGTCCAACGACTTCTACCAGTACTCGATGAGCGAGGGCCTGCTCGGCCTGACCCTCGACACCGGCCAGAATACGCCGGGCACGCTGACCGTCCGCGATGCGGGCTAGTCGCAGCGCCGCGCGCGCGGACGCCCGGGCGCGCGTGGATGCGCCGGCGGTCGCGCCCACATCGACTTCGCCGGCCGCGGCTTGACGTGACCGCCGTTCGCGCCCACGTTGGCGGCCGCCTCCCCACCAGCAAGGACCGGCCATGGCCGCGGCAACGCAGGAACTCGAACGCTTCGTGCGCGACGCGCTGGCCGCGGGCGCATCGCGCCAGCAGGTCGAAGCGGCGCTGACCGACGCCGGCTGGACCCCGGACCAGGTGCGCGGCGCGCTCGCCGCGTACGCCGAAGTGGCCTTCCCGGTCCCCGTGCCCAGACCGCGCGTCCAGCTCTCGGCGCGCGAGGCGTTCCTGTACCTGCTGCTGTTCTCGACGCTCTACCTCTCGGCCTGGCACCTGGGCAGCCTGCTGTTCGACCTGATCAACCACGCCTTCCCGGATGCGGCCGATCCGGAGTACCGCGTGCGCAGCCTCGGGCAGTCGATGCGCTGGTCGATCGCGACCCTGGCGGTCGCGTTCCCGGTCTTCGCCTTCCTCGCCCGCCACATCGGCATGGACCTCGCGCGGCATCCGGTCAAGCGCCTCTCGCCGGTGCGCCGCTGGCTGACCTACCTGACGTTGTTCATCGCCGCCGGCGCGCTGATCGGCGATCTGATCGTGCTGGTCTACAACGTGCTCGGTGGCGAGGCGAGCGTGCGCTTCCTGCTGAAGGTCGGCGTGGTCGGCGCGATCGCCGGCACGATCTTCGGTTATTACCTGGTCGACCTGCGTCGCGAGGAGCACGAATCGTGAGCGGCGCGAGCGCGGGACGCGTGCTGGTGATCCTTGCGGCGGTGGTGATCGCGGCGACGGTGATCACCGCGATCATGGTGATCGGTTCGCCGGCGGCGCAGCGCGCCTCGAAGCTGGATACGCGACGGGTCGCGGACTTGCGGCGGATCGAAACCGCGATAGGCGAACACGCCAAGCTGCACGATGCCTTGCCGCGCGATCTGGGCGCGCTGCTGCCGGGGGCCGGGCGCGCGCTGGTGACCGTCGATCCCGAAACCGGCGCCCCCTACGGCTACGAGGCCGTCGACCGCCGCCGCTACCGCCTGTGCGCCGACTTCACCACCGACAGCCGCGATCCGGTGCGGCAGGCCGAGCCCGTCTACGACGACGCCTGGCTGCATCCGGCGGGGCGGCACTGCTTCGAGCGCAGGCTGGCGAGGCAGGCGGAGGTGGATGCAGCAGTGAAGGCTGCGGCCGAAGCGGTCGTCGAATCCGAATGAGCCACCCGGCCGGGTTCGAAGGTTCGTCGTGATCCCCGGTCGCG
>NZ_JAETWA010000026.1:87899-215579 GCF_016774335.1 Luteimonas saliphila
GGCGCGACAACGGCGCGTCGCGACCTGCCGCACGCTGCGGCATACGCCATGAGGGAAGCGAAACCTCAGTCCGGGTTCGCGGCAACCGGAATGGCGTCGCCCCGCGCAACGTCGTCGCGCGCGGGAGGCTCCGCGGCTTCGAGCAATCGCAGCGGTTTGCCGTCGTAGCGGTAGTCCAGCGCATCCTGCAGCGTGCGCATCGTCGCGACCTGCGTGCACATCGTTTCCGCGCGGGCTTCGAGCGCGGCGATGCGCGCTTCCAGTTGCTGTTCGAGCTCGGCTTCCATCTTCTCGGCGCGGCGTTCGATGCGCTCCGCGCCGCCGGGGGTGAAGACCGCCCACAGCACGCTGCGGCCGATGCTCGAGGCCATGCTCTCGGCGGCGGCCTCGACGCGCGCCTCGAACTCTTCGCCGAACACGTCCTGGTCCCAGCGCCCGGTGCCGAGCGTGCGGTCGACGTGGGCCAGCGTGTCCTTGCGGAAATCGTCGAGCCTGCGGGCCTTGCGCTTGCTGCCGGTGATCGCCTCGACCGCGGCGGCCAGCGAGTCGAAGGTGACTCCGACGGTTTCGCGCGCGAGGTCGGCGACCTGCGGCATCAGCACGCGCGATTCGTCTTCCAGCTGCCGCAGGCGCTGCGCGTCCGCGGCGCTGACCGCCTGCACCTGACGGTCGATGCTCAGCTCGCCGTCGTGGAAGAAGATCTCCTTCGGCACGCCGGCCTCGCGGTACAGCCACACGCCGCCGCCGTCGACCAGCACGTTGTAGCCGGTCGCCAGGCCGCACCGGGTCGAGGACAGCTCCGGCTTCGGTGGATCGGCGCGGGCGAGCGCGGGCAGGGCGAGCAGGGCGACGAGGGCGACGATGGACAGCAGGCGCATGGCGATCAGGGAGCCGGGCGATGGTCCCCAGCATCGCCACGGAGGCTTCCGCACACATGTGTGGAAAGTCAGCATGACCATCGGGAATGCCGGGGAGGACCCAACCACGTCAGATACCGACATCCCGAGCGTTGGCGGGGGATCCGCGTTCTCCAGCCCGCCAGGGTGATCCTTCCCCCGGATCGAGCCCGGGGTCGGTCTGCCAGCCGGTGCGGAACGATCAGCCCGCGAGCGTCACCCACGCCGGGGCGTGGTCGCTCGGGCGTTCCCAAGTACGCGGTTCCCGGTCGATGCCGGCTGCGACCGCCTGCGTCCGCAACGCGTCGGAGACCAGGGTCAGGTCGATGCGCAGGCCGAGGTTGCGGCGGAACGCGGCCTGGCGGTAGTCCCACCAGCTGAAGACGCCGGCCTCGTGGTTGTGCAGGCGGAACGCGTCGTGCAGGCCCAGTGCCTGCAACCGGCGCAGCGCCTCGCGCTCGGCGACCGAGGTGAGGATGTGGCCGTCGTTCCAGACCAGCGGATCGTGCACGTCGCGGTCCTCGGGGGCGATGTTGAAATCGCCCATCACCACCAGCTTCGGGTGCCGTTGCAGCTCGTCCGCGAGCCAGCCGTGTACCGCGTCCAGCCAGCGCAGCTTGTAGGCGTACTTCTCGGTACCCACGTCCTGGCCGTTGACCACGTACAGGTTGACGATGCGCACGCCGTCGACGGTCGCGGCGATCACCCGCTTCTGGTCGTCCTCGAAACCCGGGATGCCGGCCTGCAGGTCCTCGATCGACCGCTCGCGCGCCAGGATCGCCACGCCGTTGTAGGTCTTCTGGCCGTGGAACACGCTGCGGTAGCCGAGCCCGGCCAGCGCCGTGTCCGGGAAGCGCGCGTCCTCGAGCTTGGTCTCCTGCAGGCCGACCACGTCGGGCGCGGTATCGCGCAACCATTGTTCCAGGTGCGGCAGACGCACGTTGAGCGAGTTGACGTTCCAGCTGGCAATCTTCATACAGCATTTAACCTATTGAATTTGCTTGCTTTTAATTTTTCGGTTCGCTGCGATACCCCCAGCGATACCCCCAAATTTCGACAGTAGCTGGCGGGCAAGAAGCGCCGGCCACACACGCGGCCAGCCAGTTGCAGAGCCCATTTCACCACACCGCCTTGTTCAGCCGCGGTTGCCCGAAAAAGGTCGAATGACGAGTCCGAGGTCAGCGGGTCTCGATGCGGGCCCTATTCCTACCCGGCGCAGCGCGGCGTATATTCGCCATTGGCTGCCGTCGCCTGCCGCACGCACCCTCCGGGGCAAGACGAAGACGGAACACACCGCAGACCCAACCCTGAAACCATTGTTTCCATGGGCGGCCCGCAATGCGTGCACCGGACTTAGCGCCCAGGAGAACAAACAATGGATATCCCGCAGTTGAAGCTGCTGGCAGGCCATATCCGTGGCCTGCTTCAGCAATCGTCATGCTTGGTGGGACACAGCCAAGCGCTGGATCTGATCGCCGCATTGCCGGGGCTGCGTAACTGGCCGGAAGTGATGGCCTTCCCGGAACGTGTGGCCGCCTGCGAACTCGACACGACGTCCGCCTCGCGACTCGCTTACCGGATCAACAAGAGATTCTCGGTGGAGGTCGAGCCGAAGCAATTGCTGGCCTCGCTCGCTCACGATGGGGTCACAGCTTCGCGCAGCGTGCTGCAAGTATGGCCGGGCGGCCCCTTGCCGGGCGTCTACGTGACGACATCGGAACAGGCGATCGATGCCTTGCTCGCACGCTACGAGGACGCTACCGACGGTGGCCTGGTCTACGCCGAGCAGGCTGCCAACGGATGGCAAGGCAGCATCGATCTTGGCGAGTACGGCTTATGGTCGTCGGGGATCGACCGGTTGCCGAGTGGAACCTTGTTGGTCGTCGGCCCTCTCAAGCTGGACCAGTCCACGTGGAAGGATTCCGCGGAGCGGCTGGAGATGGCATGCCTGCACGCGCTCAATTCGGAACACCGCGTGGCTGTTCTGGTGGATACGCCAACGCCGGATCGGCTCTGCGAAGACCTCGACTTGATGGTCCGGACGGTGCGGGAAGAAGAATCCGATACCCCCACGGCATTGCAGGGTGTCGTCACCGACGAGGGCGAGCTTCAGGATCGTCGGCCGTTTGCGAGAGGGTATCCCAAGCCTGTGCTGATCAAGGCGCAAGCGGATACAGGCGCGATTCCGAGAGCAGCACTGGAGCCGTTGCGTCGCGAACTTGCGTCGCGCACGCATGGCATGGTGCTATTCGGAGCGTCGAGAATCACCGACCACACCGCATACGAGCAGCTGTCTGCTGCGCTGGCGCTGACGGAACATGCCGGTCCCGCAGCTCGGATCATGCCGAGGCACCGGGGCACGCCAGCCAAGGACTGGATGGTGCCAGAGCCGATCAAACAGTTACCGTTCCTGCCGTCCATCGATAGCGCGTATGCGCAAGGTTATCGGCGCATGCTGGTCGATGCGCACTACACGGAAGGGGACGCCTGGCTGGACTATGACGACGTCCTGTTCATGGGGGCAACCTACGGCCATGACGTAAAGGAAGTGGCATTGCACCTGGTCGCCAGGAGCGGTCGAAGGGAGACCAAGGCTCTGCAGGACATCGTTGCTGTGCTCGGTCTATTGCATGTTCAAGGCAAGAAAGGCACGGCCGTCGCAACTGATTTGTTCCTACGGGGAGACGCGGTGGGTCCGATGGGGACAGAGTGGGACGAATTCGAGGAATTCCTGAAATCTCACCGGGTCGTTCGCTGGGAAGACGAGTTGTCCGGTCTGCTGGACGCCGGTACGGTTACCGCGGCCAGCGTGAAGAAGTCGAATCCGCGGAACAACTATTTGGCGGATTTCCTCGCGCTGCGCAGGGGAATGAAGAAGGCGTCTTAATCGTCCATGCCGGCCCTGCTGCGCTGCGGGGCCGGTTCCTTTCATTGCTGCCACTTCGTAGCACAAGTTTGAATCGGGGCTTGGTCAGATGGGAATGTCCTTTGTGGAGTACTGCATAGCAGCAGTCGGTTGCTACTCCGCCTTGCCACATGATGAGCGTGAACGCCTGCACGCATGGGAAGCGGAACACTTGGATGGATCTGGGGCCTACGGCACGATCGATTGGCCTGGTTGGGAAAAGTATCTCGGTAAGTTCGAGCTGCCACCGCCGAGGGTGAGGGACACATTCGGTTACGTCTACCTGATCCAGTCGACTACCGGCTATTGCAAGATCGGATCGTCTCGCTCCGTTCCTAACAGGGTGCGCCAGCTACAGTGCGCGAATCCAGAGCCCCTTACCCTCCTCCATCAATTCCCTTCCGCCGACGCGCAGCAGGACGAGTCCTCACTGCATGCCAGGTTCGCCCCGAGGTGTGTCCGCAATGAATGGTTCGCATTGACTGAAGCGGATATAGCGAGCATACGTGCCTTGGGCCAACCTGATGGCCAGCGGTAGATTCACGTAGATCAGCGGCGAGCGTTTGTACTAGTGCTGGATTGGGGGAATCATCAATGCGTTTGAAGACCGTCAAGCTTACGAACTTTCGAGGATATCGAGGGACGACTGTCATTCCGATCGACGAGGCGATAACCGGTATCGTCGGCCGCAATGACTACGGCAAGTCGACCATCCTCGAAGCATTGGCCATCTTCTTTGAGACCGATGGAGCCAAGGCAGACAAGAGCGACATGAATTGCTTCGGCCTCGCAGATGGTGGCGACAAGTTCGAGATCGCCTGCGAGTTCGAGGATCTGCCGGCATCCTTGGTGCTGGACGAAAACATCGAGACCACCTTGGCGCGGGAGCTTCTTCTCAATGCCAGCGGCGCCTTGGAGGTGGTCAAAACCTTTAAAGCGAGCACGGGCAAGGTCGAACAAACGGCCATTCGGTGCGAGCACCCCGTCGACCAGGAGCTTGGTACGCTCCTTAGTTTGAAGATTGCCGACCTCAAGCGACTTGGTGAGCAGAGGGGCGTCGGTAATGCTGTTGCGGACAAACGCGTGGCGTCCCTGTGGCGAGAGGCGATTCGTGATTCGGCTGCGCCGATTGCGTGTCAGGAAACCCTGCTCGATGTGGACAAGGGGCTATCGACCGAGGGCAAGTCAATCTGGACCAAGATCCAGGATCAGTTGCCGACTTTCGCCCTGTTCAAGTCGGATAGGGAAAGCAGCGACGGGGATGCGGAAGCGAAGAACCCTCTGCAGCAAGCCGTCAAGGAAGCGCAGGCGGCACTGCGGGAGCAGATCAGCGCGTTGGAGCAGCAGATCGAGGCCAGCGTGTTGGACGTGGCTGCCCGGACCTTGGACAAGTTGAAGGAGATGGCTCCCGAGCTTGCCAACGAGCTGACGCCCAGGTTCAAGGAGAAGCCCAAGTGGACCTTCAGTTTCACTCTGGATGGCGAGAACGGTATCCCTATCAACAAGAGAGGAAGCGGAGTACGCCGGCTGATTCTCCTGAACTTCTTCCGCGCCGAGGCGGAAAAGGCAGTGGTTGGAACGCAACGCAACGTGATCTACGCGATCGAGGAGCCGGAGACGTCGCAGCATCCCAACTACCAGATGATGCTCATGAAGGCCCTGTTGGCGCTGTCGAGCCAACCGAACCGCCAGATCGTCATTACCACGCATGTGCCTGCGCTGGCCGGCTTGATCCCCATCGAGGGCATTCGGTACGTCACCAGAGATGGAGCAGGCGTGCCTGTCGTCAAGATGCCGGAAACGGATGTGCTCAGGGAGGCTGCTGAGAGTCTCGGCGTGCTACCCGAGACCGGGATGGAACGGGCGAGGGGCGTGGTGCTTGTGGAAGGCAGGGCGGATGTCATGTTCCTGCGCCACACATCGCTTGTTTTGAGGGACGCCGGGCATTGCCGATCCAGCCTGGAAGATGTCGGGATCGTTCCGATCCCAATCGGCGGATGCGGCAGTGTGAAGCACTGGGTGACTCTCAATCTCGCCGACGATCTCGGTGTTCCTTGGTGCGTGTTCCTCGACTCTGACATCGGCGGCGACGCTGTCGCCGTGAGATCCATCCAAAGGCGGAGGCAGGAGGTCGAAGGACGTGGACGAGCCTTTTATGCCACCCGGAAACGGGAGATCGAGAACTACCTGTGCGCGGACATGATCCGGGACGAAACCGGAGCTGTGGTCGTGTTCACCGACACCTGCGATGCCAAGAGGATCATCGGCGCGGCGTTGGGAATCAAAGCCGATGATGTCATCGACAGGCTATGGCCAAGCATGACCGCGGAGAAGATGATTCAGCGATCGCGCTACCTGGATAACGGCGATGAAAGGTCTGAATTGAAAGAACTAATCGAAGGGATACTTGGTTTGGTCGCCTGAGCGAAAGCCAGGACCCGTGGTCCGAAGGCTGAAATGGTTGTTCAGATCTCCTTGAACTCGATAATGTCTCCATCCGTGAGCGTCGGCATCTGCGGCTCCACCGGTGAACGGAGCGATAGAGCGATCGCGAGCTGAACAAATCGGTCGAACGTCGTGGCTAAGTACTCCAACGCATCCGGTTCATGAGAGCGGTTCGGTTCTGTCGGTTCAATGGGGATGGTCGGTGTACGCGCGGCGGAACCTGAAGAGCGCTGTCGAACCAGCAGCTCCGGGTCACGCGGGAGCGGGTAATAAAGTTGCGGCACCGAACGCGCATAGAGAGTGCGCGTGTCCTGGTACGTGTGGTGAACGCCTTGGACGCTTCGAAGTGAAGCGGCGTGGGTGAACAGGTTGCGATAGCTCGTGAACACAGAAATCCAGCCTCCGGCATCGCCCGCGGCGCGAAGCTTGGCTGTGAGATCGGGATCAGGCGTGGAGTCGCGTTTGAGCTTGTCCAGCAATCCCTTGTAGGTTGCGATGCCGTCATGTCCAAAAATGTGCTCTGCGGCGAACTCGGCGAGCAAGTCGCGTAGCACGGCCAGTTGCCAGAAGAAACTGTGGATGGCCGGATACACTGCTTGCGAATGGCTGTCGGAGAAGCAGCGGGATGGAAGCTCCCAGGTTTCCGCGTCCTGCGCACCCAATTGGACGGCATAAGCTTTGCAAAGGTTTTGCAGGTGGGTCTGACATTCATCGACAGCGCAGGCGATGCGGTCTGCAAGATCGGCCAAGCGCGTCTGGCTTGCGACTTCAGCACCGTGGCTCACCATGTTCCAGCGGTCGTGAGCCTGCTTGGCTCCCCACCAGTACTCTGCGTCCTGCCATGCCATGAAAAGCGGAACACGTCGACCAGTCAATTCGTCCGTGAGCTGGTAGGCAGTGATGCCCAGGATTGGCAGGCCGCATGTAGATAGGCAGGAGAACAGCTTGTCCAACTGCAGCGATTGCAGCGAAGCGAACACCAGCTCGTTTAGTCCGTGAGTGTGGTCGAGCTGGCACTTGCTCGCGCTGTAGAGCGCGACTTGGCCGCCGCCAAACCATACCTGGTATGCCAGTGCCGGCGGAGATCGGTAGTTCATGTCAGGGAAACGGAAGGTGGCGGCGTCGACCATGGCGCGGAGGATGTCTGTGCGTTGCAAGAAGTATTCATCATGGCGCACTTCGCCGAGATCCTGTCAGGAGCTTGGCTGCCCATGAGGTCGAGCCACGTTCGTGCGTCGGCGATCCGATCACTGCAGCTCAATCTGGTTTAGGAGCGCTGCTGGGCGAAAAGCCGCAGTACAACCGGCATCAGCCGCGCCTCCAGCTCGGCGACCACCACGTCCAACGTCGGTGCCTCCTGTTCGACGTTGCGCGTGAACGCACGCCATTGGCTCTTGTGCGTGACGTCTTCTGCGAAGGTCGCGGTCAGCGCATCCGGCGTCGCGGCCGGCAGGGCAGTGCCCCGGCGCTCGAACGTGGCGCCAATCGCGCTGGCGAGCCGTTCGTGGTCGAGCTCCCGCGTCGTCAACAGCGCCCACACGTCGTAGTAATCCTTGACCCGCGAGTTGGCCAGGCCGAGCTTGACCATGGCCTCGAACTTCTCGGCGATCACCGTTTCGGGTGGATAGGCGAGCAGGTGCGGTGCCGGCATGTCCAGCAGCACGGGCAGGTCGATCTCCTGCAGGCCCGGCTCGGTCGCGTCGCCGAACCCGACGTCGATGACGATGGGGATGCGTGCGCCGGCCAGCGCCGCGGTCGTTCGCAGCCGCACGCCGCCGTAGTGCTGGTCGTCGCGGATCAGCTCCGCCTTCAGGGCATCGATGTCGTAGGCCAGGCCGTCGTCGACCGGGATCGCGGCAATCTCGCGGAACCGCGCCAGCAGGACATCCATCGACGGGTCGCCGAAGCCGAGGAAGTCGACGTCGCGGGTGGGTCGGTGCGGGCTGTCGAACCAGGTCGTGACCAGAAGCGCGCCCTTGAGCGCGTAGCGGTCGCGGTACGCCGACAGGCTCAAGCGATACAGCAGGCGTTCCAACGCGTAGCGGGTCAGCAGCTGGTCCAGCGGACGCTGCGTCTGGCGGGCGAGATTCAGCAATCGCGCGCGCACCGAGGCCGCGATGTTGGTCGGGGGCTTAGCCATCGGAAGTCAGCGTGGTCAGGTAGGGCTGCATGGCCTTCCAGACGCCCGCCTGCTGGGCGAACGTGGCGATGTCGGCGGGCGTGGCCTTGCGCTGGCGCAGCGTTTCCCGAAGCGCCTCGATCACCACGGCCTCGCCGACCGTGCGGCGATAGCGGAACAGATCGGCGATGGTCTTGGCGGCGCCGAAGATCGACACCGGGATGTCTTCGATGAGGTGGCGCTCGACGCCGACCGACAGCTGCTGGGCAGGGAAGCGGACGATCCGGACCGGGGGATAGGCGATGCGGGGGCGCCAGTCCTTCCTGTCCAGCGCCACCCACACCCGGGCGGGCAGCTGGTCGGTCAGGCCGTGGAAAGCCAGCGCCGAGGTCAGGCAGACGACGCCTTTCGGGATCAGCTTGGCCACTTCCGCCAGCGTGTGCTGCTGGTCGAGGGCCGCGTCGGCGAGCTGGTACAGGCCTCGCGCCAGCCGCACGATGGCGCCGTCCCGTTCGAGCCGGGAGACGGTCGTGGCCATGACCCCGGCTTCGTCGAACTCGCGCAGACGCATCATTCCGCGGCGTTGCAGCAGCGACAGGGCGTGCTCGCGTTGGGTACTGGTCGGGGGGATGGGCATTGTTACAAAACCTTGGCTGAAATCAATATCAGCCGAGGTTTTATAACACGTTTCAGCCCGGGGGACCGCTGCCGCTGGCTTCAGGGACAGGAAGCGTCAGCGGAATCCGAACTTCGGGCTGCCCCGGGGCGTGGTATCGGCCCCGCACAGCGCCATGACCCGCGCCAGGCATTGCCAGAATTCCTCGTAGTCGCGGTTTTGCATCCGATCGTCGGCCACCCAGAAGAACGGGACCGGGCGGTTCGCGTCGCCATGGGTATTGGCCACGACGATCTCGGGGGTGTGCAGCAACCGCATGCGGAGGAAATCGGAATAGAGCAGCTTCGTCGTCGCGTCCATGATCTCGGGCGACAGGTAGCTCGCGTAGATCTGCAGCGTCGTCGTGATCTCCGCCGACCCTTCCCTGGCGGCGCGCTCCAGCATGCTGAACCAGCGGATCTCCGCGAACGAGCCGTCGCCGTAGGGCGAGGCCGAGTTCAAGTCGAGCGCGGCAAGGATCCTGCGGCGTTCCGGATTGAGTAGGTCCAGGGGTGATTCCGGCGCATCGCATTGCCGGCGCCAGATCGAGTCGTTGATGATCGGATGGACTGCGTGCTGAACTCCTCTGAGCAGTTGGCCAGCGCCGATCGCGGCGATCTGTTCCCGGGTCTTCCTCTGCCTGGCTTGCTCACGCCTGTTGCGCGAAGTCACCAGCAGTGACGTGACCAGGGCCAGGAATCCGATCGCCAGCACGCTCCAGCCGAATGGCGTGATCTTCGAAAGCCCGGACCCATCTGGCGCCCATTTGGGCGAACCGATGACCGCGGCAACGGCGGCGAGGAAGGCCACGATGGGCGGCACGTAGTCGAGGAACCGATGGCGTTGCTTTTCTCGCATGGGTGTTTGGGTGTCGATGCCTGCCATCTTGGATGCGATTGCGCCGGGCGACCAGGTCAGGAAAACACGGCGAAGGCGGCTAGAGCTTCCGCCAGCCCGTCGTCAGTAGTTCGTTCAACGATGTTCCGGAGAACTCATGGACCTCGGCGCCCTGGAAATGCTGCTTGAGTGTCGCACCGGCATTCTCGCCAGAGAACACGAAGACGAGAAACAGCAGGACGGACCGGGCGCGATAGACCACGAGCCAGTCCGTGGCGCTGAGTGGCTTGCGCCAGACGTGCACGCCGGGATCGAACGACTTGGTGTCTCCGAGAATGCCGCCGAAATCAACCGCATCCGTGGCCCCGGAGAAGGGAGCGGCATAGATTCGCCATGCCGGTGGTACCGCATGAAGGTCGCGCTTGATCAACAGCGCTGCCGCGCTCTTGGCAAGCACCGAGAACGCGACGTGCAACGCGTCTCGCATCGGATTGGTCTTCTGCTTTCCATTGAAGAACTCCGGCTTGCTCCAGGCGTCGTAGTCCTCCTCCCGGACATCCATGAACTTGAAGAACTCGATGTCCCGCTGGGTGAAGTTGGGGAGCTTGGAGGCGTCCAGGGCCTTGATCGTGATGTGCGGATGATCCCGGTGCTGGAACTCGCCGTGGCCGTCTGCACCGACGAGGAACTCCAGAAGGTCGAGCGCCTTGGTGACATACGTCTCCGGGCCGAAACGGTTGTTGCAATCTGCATGCGTCGGCAGCTTGCCGCCGTAGTCGAACCCCTTCGCCTTCGGCTGGTCCCGGGTGATCAGCGAGACGGGAATGACATGGTCGCCGCTTGCCGGCTCGCTATCGATGGGCCGACCGCACAAGTAGCAGACTTCAGCCATTGCGCCTCCCGGGAAAGAACAGATCGCGGCCCGGCAGCTGGATCCTGTCGAGGACGTCCACCCACCAGGGCACGAGGTCGGCCAGCATGGTGTCGACAGCGCCCCGGCCTTCGATGCCCTCACCGTTCTGTACGACATGGGTGACGACGCCCAGCTTCGTGGTTCCATCGGGTTGCTCCATCACGAGATCCCCGACAAGGATCTTGAAGTCACTTTGCGGCTCGATCAGGTGAAAGTGCTTGTTGGCATTGCATATCTGGTGGCACATGTTGATCGACTTGTTGATGCCACGGATCGAACGCAGGAAATCCTTGTCGGTATCGGTGCGGAGTCCCGGGAAGACCTCCCGGGATCGCTCGATGAGCGCGCTGTCGTTCCGGATCGAGTGATAGAGCCAATCAACCAGGGCGATATTGGTCGAGGCAGCATTGACCGCGGCGTAGAGCTTCGCATCCTGCACGTGCAACACGTCGACGGGCCGAGTGCCCGATTGGATGTGGGCCGGGATCGCCTTGAGAAGCTCAACCTCCCAGCACAGCTTCCGCAGCACCTGCCAGATGTTGGTCAAGCCTAGCGTGCGGTCGCTGGCATCCCTGGGCGTCTTGCGCCCCGCACCCTTGGGCTGCGCCTTCGGTCCGCTGGATCCGCCCTGATTGGATTCTTGATCGTGTGTCATCACGGCTACTGGAAGTAAGGCGGCCCTTCGTCCGGCTCGGGCGCCACCAGCGGGATGGCGCCTGGCGGCAGCACGGGTGCCATCTCGCGGCCGAAGATCAGCGCCGCGGAGGGGCGAACCCCGGTTTGAACCACCTCGTCGGTATCAATCTCGTCCCGGTAGAGATCGAAGGTGCGGGGATGGAAACGGACACGGTAGAACGCCAATCTTGGCGTCACGTCGCAAAGGGTCTTGACGATGGCGGTCTCGATTGCGGCTGAGCAGCGTTGTCCGAAATAGATGCCCGTCAACTCCAGCGGCGCGCCGTGCGATCCGGGGCATTTGCCGAGGATTCGCCATTCACTTTCGTAGCGCCATGCTTCGGCTTTCGACAGGAAGGCCAGCTCGAGCACCTTCTGGCGTGCACCGCGCAGGTTTTTCACTTTCCAGTCGAACAACGCGCTCAGCGCGATGGCGCGGTCGGCGTCGTAGCGGACCTGCAGCAGATTGCGTGCGGCGTGGTCGTGGGTCGAATACTCCAGGCACAGACCCTCGTGGTTGTGTGCGTAGTGACTCCACATCAAAGGGCAGTTCCACTTCTCGGCCAGGGAGAAGACGCCTCGCTGTCCGATCTCGTGCAGGAGCAGCCGTTCGATTTCGGAGTCGATCAGCCTGGTGAAACGCGCGGCGGCCTTGTCCGATTCGTTCTCTTCCCGCGCCAGATAGTCGAACTCGGCGAGGACTTGCTCCGGATCCTGCTTCGGCTTGTGTTCCTTGAGCAAGGCTGCCAGAAGCAGCTTCTTGTCGGAAAGTGACAGGTCGTCCTCAATGCTCGGCTTGGAATCCAGCGGATCGTTGAACGAGTTGGGACTGGCAAAGTAGGTCGCCGAACCACAGAGCTCCTCCAGCAGGAAATTGCTGAAGGCCTTGTACTTGTAAAGAAAAGATGGAATGGCCATCGGATCCGTCTGGTCGGGAAGAGTGCGCCCTCCGTCTCGCCGATACTAGCCGGTCTCGCATACTCGAAGCTTCCGGCGCCCCGTTCCGAGCCATGGAATGCCGCCGGCAAGGCGGGCACAGCGATTATCCTCAACGAGAATCCCGCGACCGTGTATCGAGTGCGCCGAGCAGTGAAGTCATGTCGAGTAGACGGCTGGCGATCAGGTGCTTGACCCCGTCGACCCGCTCCCACTTGTCATCCGCGGCGAGCAGGCGGGAGCCGACCAGTTCCCGGCGCTGGCGTTCGGCCAGATCGCGCCAGACCACGACGCCGATGGGGATGCCTATGCGTCTTTGGGGGTGTCGTTAGGTGACTTCCCTGCCTCAGGAACTGATGTCGACGCATCGTTGAGAACCGAAGGAGTTTTGCTCGCAAAGAGCTGATCATCCCTTCGAGATTTCCGGGTTTGACACAGCAGTGCCTTGACGGGTCACTCCGCCCAGGTCTATGCCGAGTACAGGCAGTTCATCCGTGCCACCGGTTCGGATATCCCCATCGCCCGCCGGATTTTGAAGGTCAGGGATATCAGGCTATTGTTGGGGTTTTGCTAACCCTCTGCACCGTGGCGCGACGAGTCTTCGCGGGAGACGATCATGTTGAAGTTTACCGAAGAGGAGATCGAGGAAGTCCGGGAATACTTTGAATGGCAGGCGCCCGACCTTGAAGTGATCTTCATGCAGAAAGTTCACTCGGAAGCCGTTCTGAATACCCGTCACGACGTGTGGGACATCCACACCGACAAGGATCGCTGGTGGGTAATAACAGGCGGCACAAACCTCTATTCGCAGGAGCAGTTCCCGAACGTGGATCTCGCCCTGACCTTCCACATTGGCCTGATGCTCCGCATCCCGCGTTCGGAGAAACAACAGGAAGACGATCTACGCATCCTCCCGTTCGGCCCCGTCTTCGAGAAAATGGAAGAAGCCGGCACCGCCGTGACGAATGCGCATGATCTGGCGGCCTATCAGGCCGTAGGCGTCCGCTCTCGTGAGACGCTTCTCGAGTTGATCGGCGTCGCACAGGACGCGGCAATATGGACGGACAAACCGCCACAACGGGCGAACTTCCGCGCGTGGACAGAGATCATCTGCAACGATCTTCTGCCGGGCGACACCAACAAAGAGCGTCGCGGGGCGCTCAAGGGTGCGCTTGAGTCCGCATGGACATTTTCAAACTGGCTGACGCATTCAAAGTCGGCCACCTGGATTGATGCCGAGATGGCGCACTCGTTGATCCAACACGCTATCGGCATGGCGACGTCATTGATCGTTCGCGAATTGCGCGGGGTGCCTGGCGAATGCCCCGACTGCGGTTCACCGCGTCTCGAACCCGAACATGGCGAGAACACGGAGTCGGCGGGTGTACTCTGGGAACGACCGCGCTGCGCCGACTGCGGATGGGCCGGCAGGCCTGTTCCAATCCTTGACCTCGAGAATGGACAGCCAATCATCACACGCGAAGGCGAAGAAGCCGACGAGTGCAGCATAATGGCAGTCCCGCTACGGACGATCCTGAAACCGGGAAATCCCGCGATCGAGCCGCTGAAGAACACGAGAACCGGGGTTCCGGAGCACGTCGTCTATTTTGCCTACGGGTCCAACATGTCGACCGCCCGGCTACGCAAACGCATGCCGAGCTGCAAACCCCTCGGCATCGCTACCTTGCCGGGCCATGCGCTTCGTTTTCATAAGCGCAGCGTGGACAAATCCGGGAAGTGCAACGCATTGGCCACTGGTGACGACAATAGCGTGATGGGAGTCTTGTTCAGCTTCGATCCTGTCGAACGTGCAGCACTGGACAAGGCCGAAGGTGTGGGACGCGGCTACGAGCACGCGACGGTCACGGTCATTAACGACAAAGGGCGCAGGCGAAAGGTCCTTACTTATCTCGCCACCTCCGACCACATCGACGACAGCCTCAAACCCTATGGCTGGTACAAGGACTTTGTCCTTGCAGGCGGCAGGGAACACGGCCTGTCACCTGAGTATATTGACTACATCCAGTCGGTTGAGGCGATCGAAGATCCCGACAAGACAAGGGACGATAAGCAGAGGGCTACGCTCGGAAGTCTCGAGCGGTAAGACGACGATGTCGGCGCGAGTTCTCGGTCCAGACGGCAGATCCGATGCGCGTTGCTGGCCGAAAGCCGACTTCGCCAGTTGCGCCCGCAGGTGCCTTCGAGCAGGTGGGTGAGTACAGTCAGAACCGAGCGCGGCGAAGTGTTGGGTCCTATGGGTCCCGGCGTGCCGCCTTCGGGCTCGCGGGCGGCACCCCGTGCCTCCGAGGAGTCACGGCCATTCGGCTTTGATCCCTTGACGTCTGCGGTCCTGCGGACCTGCGCGCTCCGCTTGCGGGTCGGTGGGTTGAGGGGGGCGGTCTTGCGGTCCGGCCAGGGTGTCATGCCGGTCTTCGCCCTCAAGGGCGGCGCGTGCTGTGCACGCTTGCGGCCTGCGGCCGTCTGCGACCCTTGACCGCTGTGCTGCGGCATGCGGGCCGGGGCCGGGCAATCCCGCCCGGTACCGGAGCAGGCTCATGTCGTTTTCTTCCTTCGATTCTCCGCTGTTTGTTCGCGACAGTAAGCGTCGCTATCAGCTCGCGAATGCGGACCAGATCCTCGAGGCCGCGCGACGCATGGTCGACCAACGCATGCAACGTGGGACGTCGTTTCTGGATCCGTCGATTGCGCGAGGATTCTTCCGCGATAAGCTCGCAGGACTTGAACGAGAAGTGTTCGTCGCGGCGTTCCTCGACACGAGACATAGACTTGTTCACTACGCCGAACTGTTCCAAGGCACCATCGACGGCGCGGAGGTGCATCCGCGCGTCATCGTACGCGAGGCGCTCATGTGCAATTCGGCCGCCATTCTGGCATCACACAATCATCCCAGTGGCAATCCCGAACCCAGCGCGGCGGATCGTGCGGTCACCGCGCGACTCAAGCAGGCGTTGGCGTTGGTCGACATTCGATTGCTGGACCACATCATTGTCGGTGGGAACGCGACCCTGTCCCTGGCCGAGCGCGGCTGGGTTTGATGAGTTCGGCGACGACGGGAGGGCGGAAGCTCTCCCGTTTTCCTGCGCTTCGGCGGCACGGCACGCCCCGTCTTGCGCGGAAGCGTTCGCTGTCCGTACCGAGGCGTGACGTGCCGCTGACCCGTCCGTGGGAAAATCGGCAAATGGCATGGATAGGGGAAGAAAGACAAGTGATTCACCACTACACAAGCGTCGCCGCGCTCGCGGCCATCCTCCATTCCGGTCGTTTGCGCTTTACCAGACTCGACAGGTTCGACGACGTACTGGAGGCCCAGACAGTGGCCGGGATCGACTTCGGAGCGCAGTTGTTCGCCAGTTGCTGGGTCAAGCAGGACGCGGAAGACATCGCGCAATGGAGCATGTACGGCGATACCAAGCAGGGTGTCCGCATCTCTCTCCCAGACGATCCGTTTGCGTGGCAACTGCTGAATGCATTTCACCAAGTGCCCGGCACCAACGCAAAATGGCACTTCGACAACGCCGAAGCGCCATTCCCACTGGATGAAGTGTTCGGCGACGGCTACTTGCTTCTTCCCGTCATTGACCGCAGCCGTTTTCTCAAAGAAGTGTTGTACGTAGATGACGTCGTCCAGGCGTATCGACGGCATGTCCGCCACGACGGGGAAACGATCGTGATCGACGGCTATCCGACGGAGCTTGCGCGATACAAGTGGAACAGATGGGCGTTCCAGCGGGAGCATCGTTTCGTGCTGACCACTGTGCGCGGTCCACGCAGAACCGAAGACCCAGCTGAGTACGGAGAGTGCTACCACGAGCTGGTGCGCGATCCACTGTGGCACCGGCAGGGCGCATTGTCGCCATACATCGACTTGAAGTTCGCGCCCAGTGCGTTGCAAGACATGATTGTTACCATCGGCCCGCTGTGTTCGGATGCCGGTCGTGAGGAAGTTGGTCGGTTATGCGCCCGCTATGCCCCATGTGCGCGGATCAGGATGAGCGAACTCCAGGGCAAGATTCGCCCGAAGGCGTAGGCGCTTGCCGTCGAGCGGGGAACGCGCGGTAGGCTGCATTACCACGTCGCAAGCGCGCGCGAGAAGTTGGTGCGCCAGAACATGAAGTGCCGCTCAGGCCACGTTCTCGGTCGACGATTGCTGCTTATACCGCAGCCAGTTGTGTACCAGAGTCAGCACCATCGATCGAGCTTCGGACAGGGGCATGGGGGCGGCGGGCGGCTCCGTGGGTTCTGTGCCGTGTCGCGAAAGGTCGCCGATTGTCTTCGGGCTGTTGGCGGTATGCTTGAAACGGCCCATTGCTCGCTCGGTGGCCCAGGCGGCTTGAGAGATGCAAGCCGGCCCCTTCATATCGTCGACGATGACTTCGTAGACCTTATACAGCGTCGCCCACGACGCCGGTGGTGGTGCGAGCAACCGAAACACCTTTGCAACATTCGGGTCGGCCACTGCCAGCTTGAGCCATTGAGCCGCAGGATCAGCGGCATGATGATGCGTTGCCTTACCATCTGGCTGCGTCACGGAGGTGTCGAGCACATCGCGAAATCTCACGGTCTCGTGCATGGTGATCAAAGCGTCCCAGCCGCCTTCGGCGTCACGCTTGGCGACGGAAGCGACGCTGATCGTCTGCCTGCTCCCTAGCAGTAGGCAGACGATGCCGTTGAACGCCTTAAGCAGATCAGTGGCGACATCCCTCACTTCCTGATGCATCGAGAGGGATTCAAATGCCGAGTACCGCAGCATGTATCCGCGTTCAGTACTGTTAATCGATGGATCGGTTACCGCCATGGCCAAGACGAGTTGATCCAAGTCGAACGCCTCGCCGGCCAACTGCACCTCCCATTCCATCTACTGCTGGGTTCCTTCGCGGTTGGGCGTGAACCACCCCTTCGGCAGTCCCGTCTCGGTCGCCGTCATCAGTTCCGCCGCGCTGCACTCCAGCGCCACCGCGATCTTCAACACCAGCCCCAGGTTTGGCAAGTGCTCGCCACGCTCAATCTTGCCCATGTGCGAACGTTCGACGCCGACGCGCGCGGCGAGTGCTTCCTGCGCGATGCCCTGCGCGGTGCGCGCAGCGCGCACCGAAGCGCCGAACGCTTTCGCCGGCACCTCGTCATAGGTGGTGGTACCGGGCGGACGACCGCGCTGGACGGAACGCTTCTGCATGCACGGAAGCGTCGACTAGCGGGCTGTCGTTAACCACGTTATATTTAACTCATGCGCATTGCGCCCGGACAACCACTGCTTTTCACGCCGGGCAAATTCTCGGAAGATGCCTGCGCGCGGCCGGAGGCCGGCGCACGGGGATCTTGCCGTATAGATGTCATTACGGAATGTTGGAATGCCGTAGAGCCGCAGAACCGGATGTACGGCTTTGCGTGAGCGATTGGGGACGGGTGAACCCGCGAACGACGACGTGAATTCAATACCCAGCCAGTTGCGCGCCCGATTACTCGATAACGGCACGCGCACAGCCAATGGAGAGGACCACGACCCGTACCCGGTGGTGCGGCTGTTCGTCGCCGACGGACCGGCGTCGTGGCTGCTGACCGAGCTCGATCCCGATGATCCGGATCTGGCCTACGGCCTGTGCGATCTCGGCCTGGGCGCACCGGTGCTGGACTATGTGCGCCTGTCGGACCTTGCCACCGTCGCCAGTGATCACATCCGCTGCGATGCCGACTTCGCGGCGCGCCAGACGCTCAGCGCCTATCTACGCGAGGCGCGCGAGGCCTGCGCTATCCGGCCGTAACCACGACACGACGTACTGCCGCAGTTACGTCAATACGCTTTTCAGCAAGTAATGCATTTCGCAGACGTGCCGAAATCGGCACGTCTGCGACTTGAACTTTCCGCCCGATTCGCGTTCGATTCATCGTGCACGCTGCGCGTGCCACGATACTTGCCGAGTTTAACCGCGGGAATCGAGCCATGACGGACAACGCCGACTGGCAGCCCTCGGCTGCTTACCTATACGTGCTGCATCTCAAGGGACCAAGCTTGGCGTGGGAATTCCTGCGTCGCAATCCCCATTACCGCGCCGACTGGTCGCGTGCCGTACACGGCACGGGCGAGGTCGCGCACTGGGGGTTGTCCTTTCCCGGAAGACCCGACCCTTGATGCACGCGACGCGCAACCGGTCTGGCATCGCAGGCACGGACGATGGACGCGGCTGGTGCCCGACGACGATCCGGCCGCCGAGCGGTTCGACCTCTGGGCGATTCCCGGCGGCAAGGCGCTGACGGTCGATGGCGCCGATTTGCGCCTGCACGTCCGCGCCGGCAGCGAACTGGTCGGCTTGGTGCTGTCCGAGACGCTGCACGACGGCGACCGCTTCGCCTGCGCGGTGCCGGTCAGCGCCAAGGTCCAGCCGGCGCGCGCCATGCTCGACCTCGCGTTCGGCCTGTTGCGCAGACCGCGCGTCGGCACGCGCACGTCGGTGTCGCGCCCGTCACGCAGCGCCGTCGTCTACGCCCGCGCACTACAGGCGCTGGATGGCGCGCTCGCCGGCGCCTCGCAACGCGAGATCGCCATCGCCGTGTTCGGCGAGGCGCGCGTCACCGCGGACTGGACCGCCGACAGTGAACTGCGCGCGCAGGTGCGCTATCTGATCCAGCGCGGTCGTGTGTTGATGGAAGGACAATACCGCACCCTGTTGGACTGACTACGCGGAGAGCCGCGCGCACGCGCCGATTCTCCCTTCGCTGCGCTGCTGCGCGCGGCCATCGTGCCCTGTACCGGCAGCGCTGCGCCTGCCGCCGACGGAGCACGCCGCGATGGCATCGACCGCACCCGAGAGCGCACCGCGTTATCTGACCAACGCCGAAGCGGCCGCCTGGCTGAAACTCTCGCCGCGTACGCTGGAGAAGCAGCGTGTGATCGGCGGCGGGCCGCCGTTCCGCAAGTTCGGCCGCCGCGTGCTCTACGCCGTGGCCGACTTGGAGACATGGTCGGCTGCACGCACCTGCGAATCCACGTCCGACCCCAACTACCCGGTGCGCTGAGCGTGCGCCGTGTCCGCCGATCGCGACCGCACGCCGCTGACGCGGTTCCGCGCCTTGCCCGGCGACTTCGCGCCGCGCGACGCGCAGGATCTGATGGCGTGGCCGTTCTTCTCGCTGGCGAAGTCGCGGCGCATCCGGCCGATCGACTTTCGCAGCGGCGGCGTGACGGTGCGGGTGGAGGGCACGGCCGAACACGGCATCGCCACGATCTGGGATGCCGACGTGCTGATCTGGGCGGCCTCGCAGTGGATGCAGGCGCACGATGCCGAGCTGCCCACCTCGCGCAGGATTCTGACCACGCCCTACGAAATCCTGCGCTTCATCGGGCGCGGTACGTCGCTGCGCGACTACCAGCGGCTACGCGCCGCATTCGACCGCCTGCAATCGACCAGCGTGGCAACCTCGATCCGGGAGAGCACGGGGCGGCGCTTGCACCGCTTCTCCTGGCTCAACGAGTGGAAGGAGCGTGTCGACCGCAGCGGTCGGCCGCTCGGCGTCGAACTGATCCTGCCGGACTGGTTCTACGCCGGCATCGTCGAGCACACGCTGGTGCTGACGATCGACCCGACGTACTTCCGGCTCACCGGCGGCATCGAGCGCTGGCTGTACCGGCTGGTGCGCAAGCACGGCGGCTCGCAACGCGCCGGCTGGCGCTTCGACTTCCGCCACCTGCACGCCAAGTCCGGCAGCCAGATGGCTTATGCCGACTTCGCGCTCTGGTTGCGGCGGATAGAGAAGCGACAACCGTTGCCCGGCTACATGCTCCACGTGAAGCGCGATCGCATGGCGAACGAAACGCTCCTGTTCCGTCGCGTGCCGTTCGCAGCACGCGTGCCGCCGCGGCACTGTGGGCAACGCCGGGAAAGCTTGTGAATAGCGTCGTGCCATCACACGTGCCGACACTCGTGCTATCACATGTGGAATCCTCGTGCTATCACACGTGCGAACCCGCGAAAAATTCAACACGCACGCGCACTTGCGCACACCGTAACGCTCTAACGCTTAAAAGCATAACGGTGGTAGGCGTCCGCCGCTGCGGTGGACAACTGTGCCCACACGAAGAATCGACCGCGCATCAAACCCGCTTCCACCGCCACATCGGAGGAAGACGCCGATGATCGTCGCGCTGCTCAACCAGAAGGGCGGGGTGGGCAAGACCACGCTCGCCACCCACCTCGCCGGCGAACTCAGCACGGGCGGCAAGCAGGTCGTCGTCATCGATGCCGACCCGCAGGGCTCCGCGCTGGACTGGGCGCAGAAGCGCAGCCACGGCGGCTGGCGCCGACGCTTCGGCGTCGTCGGCCTTGCGCGCGAGACGCTGCACGAGGAAGTGCCGGAGCTCGCGCGTCGCGCCGACCACGTCGTCATTGACGGCCCGCCGCGCGTCACCGCGCTGGCGCGCTCGGCGATCCTCGCCGCGGACCTGGTGCTCGTCCCGGTGCAGCCCTCACCCTACGACGTATGGGCGTCCAGCGAGATCGTCGCCCTGGTCAACGAGGCCCGGCTGTTCAAGCCGCGGCTGAAGGCGGCCTTCATCGTCAACCGCTGCGTCGTGCGCACGCTGATCGGACGCGAGGTACGCCAGGCGCTCGAACAGGACACCACGCCGCAGGCGATGCCGGTGCTGGCCTCGACCGTCAGCCAGCGCGTCGTGTTCGCCGAAGCCGCCGCGCTCGGACAGCTTGTCGACGAGATCGACGACGCCTGTCCGGCGGGGCAGGAGATCGCGCGCTTCGGCGACGAAGTGCGCGGATGGCTGCGGTGAACACGCGTCGCATCGGCCTGGGGCCGCGACCGACGCGCGAGGCCAACGCGGACGTCTGGGTGCGCGGCGGCAGTCGCAGCGACGGCTTCACCGCGCGCATGACCGTCGACGTCACGCCCGCACTGCGCAGCCGGATCAAGGTCATCGCCTTCCAGCGCGAGCTCACTGTTGCCGAAATGCTGCGCACGCTGCTCGAACGCGAGTTCGGCGAGGGCAGGGACGCGCCATGACGCCCCTGACCCGCGTCGCCCTGACCTGCGTGCCGGACTACCTGTCGGTCTGGCTGCGCTTCGGCCGGCCGCTCTGGGAGGACGTACCGGAGGACCGATCCCGCTGCGTCTACTTCCCGCCCGGCGCGATCTTCGCCCGCGTCGAACACCGGGCCGATGGCCGGCAGCGGCTTGCGGTGTTGCGCGCCGCCGGCCCCGGCGAGCGCGTGGTGTGTCTGGAAGGCATCGCGCCGGGCGCGCAGCTACTGCTGCACGCCACGACGACGGCCAAGACCGCGCAGGCGCTGAACGCGATCGCGGCGATCGAGGCGCAGCGCATCCCGCCGGAGGACGTGAGCGAGGACTACTGGTGCGTGCTGCACCAGCGCCTCGTCGCCGGTGTCGCGCTGCCCGTCTACGCCGCGGCCGAACATGCGGCGATGCTCCGCCGTAAGGCGCTGCAGCCATGACGCGCGTGCGGCGCAAGTGCCTGCTCGCCGTCACGGCCGCTGCAGTGGCGCTGATCGCCGCCACGCTGCTGTCGTGGCCAACCTGGCTGGTCTACAACCCCAGCGACAGCGCGCCGCGCGGCTGGTACCTGCAGCGGCCCGCGCGCGAGCTGCGGCCAGGCACGTCGGTCTTCGCCCGGCTGCCGTCCGACGCCGCCCAACTCGCGCATGCGCGCGGCTACCTGCCGCAGCACCTGCTGATCCTCAAGCGCATCGGCGCCGCCGGCGGGCAGCACGTGTGCGTCCGCGACGGACTCGTACGCATCGACGGGCGCGTGGTCGCCGTGCTGCGCACGCGCGACGGCCGCGGCCGGTCGCTTGCGGCCTGGCCGGGTTGCCGCCCGCTCGTCGCCGACGAAGTGTTCCTGTTCGCGTCGGAATCCCCGGCCTCGTTCGACAGCCGCTACTTCGGCCCGGTGCGGCGTGAGGCGATCCTCGGCGAGGCGGTGCCGCTGTGGACGCGATGAGCCGCATCGCGGTCGCGCTGTTGCTCGCGGCCTGCACGGCTGGGCCGGCGCACGCCTGCGGCATCGCGCAGTGGCAGCCGCACATCGCCGAGGCCTCCCGCAAATACGCAGTTCCGGAAGCGTGGATCCGCGCGGTCATGCGCGCCGAGAGCGCCGGCTGCACGCATCTCGACGGACGGCCGACGACGTCCCATGCCGGTGCGATGGGGCTGATGCAGCTCATGCCGGCGACCTGGGCCGAGCTGCGCGCGAAGCACAGCCTCGGCGACGACCCCCACGACCCGCGCGAGAACATCCTCGCCGGCACTGCGTACCTGCGTGAGATGCACGACCGCTTCGGCGTACCCAGCGCGTTCGCCGCCTACCACGCTGGCCCTGGCCGCTATGCAGTGCACCTCACACACGGCACGCCGCTGCCGGCGGAAACGCATCGCTATGTCGCGCAGGTGTCGGCCGGCATTGGCCTTACCGATGCGACCATCGTGGCGGAGCAGGGCGGCGAATCGCACGATCCACTATTCGCGTTGACCGCGCGTCGTCGCAATGACGAAGCTTTGGAGCACGATGCCCGCTTGTTCGTACGGCTCCGGCATGCGCAGGCATCGCGCACGGAACCGAATCGCTAGATCAGCCGGCGCATGGTCACTCCGGGGACGGCCCCACCGGAGATCACTTCGAACCCGAAGCGCTTCAAGAACTGCTGTCCCGCAAGGTTGTCTCGCGTGCAACTGGCGCGCAGTTGGCGGATGCCGGTGTCCGCTGTGCAGTATTCCGTAACCGCATCCATCAGCAGGCGAGAGGTTGGCGTGCCGCGATAGCGCAGCAGCACGAACACGCCCCACAGCAGGCCAATGTTGCCGTAACCGCTGAAGGATCGTCGAGACAAGCCAACGGCACCGGCGAGCGTCTCGCCGTCGAATGCGCCCCAGACTTGGACATCCTCGGCCATGTAGCTCGCAAGCAGCGAACTCATTCCTCCGGCACCTGCTTCGAGCTCGCGGAACACCTGCGGCTCGACTGGATGCGCGAGTTCCTCCAGCGACCGCGCGCGCAGCAACTGGTAAGCCGCCGCATCATCTCCCGACAAAAGCCTAACCTGCAATGGCGACTGCATTTCCTGTTCCCTGTCCTGTGGTTCCGTGTTCTATTCGCATCGCGTCGGCAGTCGCACGATCCGAAAAAAAGCCCGGCGACGGGGAGGCCGCCGGGGAATGGGGCATTGCATTTGGATGTCGGCAGCGGAGAGAGAGAAGCCCGTGCTGCCTCCTATAAGACGCATGGAAGGGCGAATCCCCCACATGACCTTTGTCCACACTGCGGCGCACGGTGAGTTAGCGGATGAGCGTCCGGAGATCGGCGGGAAGGAGCAGGACAGGGGCAGGCAAGATAGAAGGAGGCGGCACGGCCGCGGGGACAAGTGCTTGTCCGGTCTGGGTCTGTCACGGCACGCAGGGAATGGCTCACGTGCCGTCGCATCCTGCAAGTGGTTGTCTGCACTGGCGTTCGTGCGTGCCGTCCGCGCCGGCGCACGCCCCACTTCGCCAAGCTCCGCGATCGCGTGGCGAAGCCTTCCGTTCGGCTGTAGGGTGGATGGCACCAGACATGGAAGGGATGTCGATGTCACTAAAAGACACTGCGCTTCAGCGTCTCTACCTTGCTCGCGACATGTTTCACTGCAGCGCGGCGTCGTATGCGCTGCTGACCTCGCCACTCACCGGGCTGGCACTAACGGAGTAGCAGGTCGTCTTTCACGAGTCGGGATTCCAGGTCATCCCGCGAGATGCGTCAAATCCGCACCGCCTCAGCCTGACCATCCAGTTCGGGGATGCCATCCAGGACGGGCCGGCGACGGCGATGATGGATGTCGTCTACGAGAAGATGATCTGCGACAGCGTCGAGGCAATGCGGGCCTACGCGCGGTGGAAAGGCGAGTTGGAGGAGTTGTCACAGCAAGAGTGGTTCGCGGTCGCGTAACACCTGCGCAATGCGTTCAGCCACAGCGGAAAGTGGAGTTTTCGGCGCGACCGCCATCCTCCCTTGCCGGCGACATGGAATCGCAAGTTCACTGTCACGCGGGAGATGGCGGGAAAATTTGCCCGCGACTTCCTTCCCTGGTTCTGGGGCACGCGGCTATGCGCGCAGATGATCCTCTACGTCAGCGGTGTAGTGGACTACCGGCAGGAAA
The DNA here is from genome assembly GCF_016774335.1 of Luteimonas saliphila. Lineage (GTDB taxonomy): Bacteria > Pseudomonadota > Gammaproteobacteria > Xanthomonadales > Xanthomonadaceae > Luteimonas > Luteimonas saliphila. The sequence continues at coordinate 112,448 of NZ_JAETWA010000026.1, forward strand.
TGGTCAAGAGGGCGGCTTCGGATCAGACCTGACCGCAGTCGGTCATCGCCGCCGGCAGGATGCCGGCCATGGCTAACCGCGACGACGAGTACTTCCGTGCGCGCCCGGCGCCGCCGCGCGACCACGGTTCGGCACGCACACCGCGATTCATCAGCCAGGTCCTGAAGGCCACGTCGAAGGCGGGGCGCTCGCCGAAGCGGCTGCTGGCGTCCGTCGGCGCGCGCGCAGGCGCGGGTCGCGGCCGCGGCCACGTCGCCGCGCGCCTAGCCGGACAGTCGCTCGGTCCGCGCTCGCGCCGCGCCATCGTCAAGGCGCGGCTGGTGGTGCTCAAGCACGCCGGCGAGCGCTCCACGCAGAAGCACCTGCGCTACATCGAACGCGACGGCGTGACCCGCGACGGCGGTCGTGGTCAGCTCTACGGCCCGGAGACGGATCGTGCCGACGGTGACGCCTTCGAGCAGCGCGGGCGTGGCGACCGCCACCAGTTCCGCTTCATCCTCTCGCCGGATGACGGCAACGAGATCGGCGACCTGACCGCGTTCACCCGCGCCCACATGGCGCAAGTCGAACGCGACCTCGGCACCAAGCTGGACTGGGTGGCGGTGAACCACTGGGACACCGACGACCCGCATACGCACCTAGTCCTGCGCGGCAAGGACGACCTCGGTGCCGACCTCATCATCGCCCGCGAGTACATCAGCCACGGGATGCGCCAGCGTGCCGCGGAACTGGCGACCGACTGGCTCGGTCCGCGCACCCAACGCGAGATCGAACGGCAGCTTGGCCGCGAGGTGGAGCAGAATCGTTGGACCGCGCTGGATCGCGCGCTCACCGGCAGCGCACAGGACGGCATCGTCAATCTGCGCGATGTGCCCGGCGACCTCGGCAAGCGCCGGCATCGGGCCAAGCTGATCGGCCGCCTGGATCATCTGTCGAAACTGGGTCTCGCCGAGCGCCAGCGCGGCGCCGCCTGGTCGCTGCACCCTGATGCCGAACGCATCCTGCGGACGATGGGTGAACGCGGTGACATCATCCGCACCATGCAGCGCAAGCTCGGTGGTCATCAGCAAGAGCACGCCATCTGGGATCCGGCGAGCGGGCGTACCCTGCAGGGGAAGATTCTCGCCAGCGGCCTCAGCGACGAACTGCACGAGCGCGGCTATCTCATCGTCGCCGGCGCGGATGGCCGCGCGCACTACGTCGACCTCGGCAATCGCGTGGACCTATCGCGCTATCCGCGCGGGGCACAGGTATCGGTTCGCCAGATGCCGCGGGCGCCTCACCGCGTCCTCGCCGTGATCCAGCGCACACCGCAGCTCGGCCGCTAGTGCCCACGGATAGGGAAAAACGATGCGCGCACCGTCTTATGGGGGAACCCGGAGGAGGCGGGACAGGTGGCGGTTTCTCCATCCACAGCAACGGCGCTGGCCGCAAGGATGCCAAGGCTCGCGGATCGGGAGCCGAGGTATGCAATGTCGGGCAGCAGGCGATGGGTTCACGGACTACTGGTCGTCGCGATCGTGCTGGCGAGCCTGTGGCTGGCGACACAATGGGTGGCGCATACGCTTCGCTACGCCCAGCGCCTCGGGTCACCGTGGTTCGTGGTGAACGGCATGCCGGTCTACCCGCCCTGGCAGTTGTTCCCGTGGTGGCTGGCCTTCGACGCGCTGGCGCCGCGCACCTTCAACCTCGGCGGACTGATCGCGGCCGGTGGCGGCCTGCTCGCCACCGCGGTTGCGATGGCCGGTCGCGCCTGGAGCGGCCGGCAGGCACCGCCGACCACCTACGGCACTGCGCGTTGGGCGATGAAGGCCGATGCGAAAGAGGCCGGACTGCTCGCGCGCTCGGGCATCTTCCTCGGCAAGCTGGGCAACGAATACCTGCGCCACGACGGCCCGGAGCACGTCGCGGCCATCGCTCCGACGCGGTCGGGGAAGGGCGCCGGGCTGGTGGTGCCGACGCTGCTGAGCTGGCCGCGCTCGACGGTCATCCACGACATCAAGGGCGAGCACTGGCAGCTAACCTCCGGTTGGCGCTCGCGCTTTTCCCACTGCCTCTACTTCAATCCCACGGACCCGCGCTCGGCGGCGTACAACCCGCTGCTGGAAGTCCGCCGCGGCGCGCAGGAGGTGCGCGACGTGCAGAACATCGCCGACCTGCTGGTGGACCCGGAGGGTGCGCTGGAGCGGCGCAACCATTGGGAGAAGACCTCGCACGCGTTGCTGGTCGGCGCCATCCTGCATGTCCTCTACGCCGAGCCGGACAAGAGCCTGCGCGGCGTCGCCGATTTCCTGTCCGATCCCGCACGCCCGATCGAGCGCACCTTCGCCGCGATGATGCGCACGCCACACCTGGGCGACCGGCCGCATCCGGTCGTCGCCTCGGCGGCGCGCGAGATGCTCAACCGCAGCGCCAACGAGCGTTCCGGTGTGCTGTCCACGGCGACGAGCTTCCTCGGCCTGTACCACGACCCGACCGTCGCCGCCGTCACCTCCCGCTGCGATTGGCGCATCGCCGACCTGATGACGGCCGAGCTGCCGGTCTCGCTGTACTTGGTGGTGCCGCCGTCGGACATCTCGCGCACGCGGCCGCTGGTACGTCTGCTGCTCAACCAGATCGGCCGGCGTCTGACCGAAACCCTGCCGCCGGTAGACGCGGCGCCGCGGCGCTGGTGGCCGTGGCGCGCTCCGTCCGCCAATGCTGACGGGCAAGACCGACTGCTGTGGGTGCTGGACGAGTTCCCTGCGCTCGGCCGGCTGGACTTCTTCGAGGAGGCCCTGGCGTTCATGGCCGGCTACAGGATGCGGGCGCTGCTGATCGCGCAGTCGCTCAACCAGCTCGAGCAGGCCTATGGCCAGAACAATTCCATCCTCGACAACTGCCACGTCCGCGTCGCGTTCGCGCCCAACGACGAGCGCACGGCGAAGCGGCTGTCGGAATCGCTGGGCACGGCGACCGAGGTCCGCGCCAGCCGCAGCTACGGCGGCGACCGCATGTCGCCGTGGCTGGAGCACGTGAACGTGTCCCAGCAGGCGGCCCCGCGGCCGCTGCTGACGCCCGGCGAGGTGATGCAACTGCCGCCGGACGAGGAACTGGTGCTGGTCGCCGGCCATCCGCCGCTGCGCGCCCGGAAGCTGCGGTACTTCACCGATCACAACCTGGCCGAACGCGTGCTGGCGCCCGTCGCACTGTCGGGCGGCGACTACGCCGACGCGCCCGCGCCGCGTCCGCACGACTGGGCGGGATGCATCATCGACCGTGGCGCAGTACCGGACGACGATCCGGGCGAAGCGACGGAAGCGGAGCTTCCAGGCGACGGCGCCGACGATGTCCGCTACGAGCGGCTGCCGCTGTGAGCCGCAGCCGCCTCAACATCTTCCTCGAGCGCGAACACGCCCGGCGCCTCGACGAGCTGGCCGCCACCCGTGGCGTCTCCAAATCCAGCATCGTCGCGGCGGCGCTGGCCTCGTTCCTGTCGCCGGACAACGCCGATCGCCGCGAGGCGGCGGTCGCCCGCCGCCTGGACCGGCTCACGCGCCAGTTCGAGCGGCTGGAGCGCGACCAGACCATCCTCACCGAAACCCTGGCGCTGCACATCCGCCACTACCTCTCGATCACCACGCCGCTGCCGGAGGCACACGTTGCGGCTGCGCGGGCGCAGGGCAGGGCGCGCTTCGAGCAGTTCATCGAACAGCTTGCGCGGCACCTGCAGCGCGGTACGCGGGTCCGCCAGGCGATCGAGGAGCGCGTGCCGGACGAATCGGTGTTCGCCGAACCCGGGCAGGAGGACGACACGTGTGCGGATCCGAGCTAGCCGGACCGACTGACAGGGCCATCGCCGTCGGCCGCCAGATCCGCATGCTGCGCACCGCGATGGGGCCGGTCATCGCCGCGGCGCTGGAGGATCCGCAGGTGGTCGAGGTCATGGTCAACCCGGACGGCGCGCTGTGGCTGGACAGGTTGCGCAGCGGGCGCGAGCCGACCGGCGTCATCGTCTCGCCGCAGGACACCGAGCGCATCATCCGCCTGGTGGCCGCCCACGTACGCATGGAAGTCCACGCCGGCGATCCGGTGCTGTCGGCCGAACTGCCAGAGACCGGCGAACGCTTCGAGGGCGTGCTGCCGCCGGTGACGCGGGCGCCGATGTTCGCCATCCGCAAGCACGCCCGCAGCGTGATCCCGCTGACGCAGTATGTGACCGACGGCGTGATGACGCAGGCGCAGATGGAGGTGCTTCGTGGCGCGGTGCTGGAACGCAGGAACATCGTCATCGTCGGCGGCACGTCCACCGGCAAGACGACGCTGATCAATGCGCTTCTGGAGGTGATCGCCGGGACCCGAGACCGCGTGATCGTGCTGGAAGACACCGTCGAGCTGCGCTGCCTGTCCGACGACCACGTGGCGCTGCGCACCAAGCCGGGCGTGGCGACGATGGCGCGGCTGGTGCGTTCGATCCTGCGGCTCCGGCCGGACCGCATCATCGTCGGCGAGGTGCGCGGCCCCGAGGCACTGGATCTGCTGAAGGCGTGGGGCACCGGGCATCCGGGCGGCATCGCCTCGATCCACGGCGACTCCGTGCGCGGCGGCTTGTTCCGCTTCGAGCAACTGATCCAGGAAGCCGTGGTCACCGTGCCACGCCCGCTGATCGCCGAGGCGATCGATCTCGTGGTCTGCCTGGAGGGGCGGGGCGGCGCACGACGTGTGCGGGAGATCGCGTGGGTCACCGGGTTGGACGGGCAGGACTACCGATTGAAGTCTGCGTAGCAGCCATCGGTAGCACCGTGGAAGAGTAGGGGCTCTCTCTTCGCAACGCGTCCATATGGGTCTAAACACACGTACGGGTGGATGCATGAGCTGCAAGCTGTGCGATGTCGAAGCCGTGAGTTGTCTCGATCACTACATCAGGATCCTCGCGCGCGACATCGAGCGTCGTGCGTCGGCACATGGCTTGGCTGCGAGCGAGTGGTTCGTACTCGAAGAACTCGAGCGCCATGCATCCATAAGCCTGCGCGAACTCGCGCGAGCGTCCGCGGTGTCCGTACCGGCCGCATCCAGGGCGATCACCCGTCTGGTCGCCGCCGGCTTGGCCGACATGCGCCGGATGTCGGACAACAAGCGGCTGAGCGCCATTTCCATTACCGATGCCGGTGTGCGGTTCCTGGAGAAGGCGCGTGGCCGCGAGGAAGGGGCGTCGAGCTACCGCGAAGTCATGACTGCGGACGATCTGCACGTCTTGGGGAGAAGCCTGGGCGCGCTGGCCACCAACGTGCAGAAATTCTCTCGCCCAGTTTCATAAGACGTAAGAAGGTCGGGCTTTCCCTACCTTTCTTCGGAAAGGTGGGCCAAGTTCGCCTGAAGCCCCGCAAATGCTTGATTTGCATCGGGGCTCACTCGATGATCGGGCCTCAGGTCCATGTTTCCAACGCAACGATTGACTGCGTTGCTTGGTGCGGGGACAAGGCAGATCGGAACAGATGACCAACGGCATCCAACCAGCCTGGATCAGCGCGGTGGCGGAGGCCGCCGCGTCGCCGTTGAATGAGCGCTTCGAGGCGTTCCTGCGCGACGAGCGCGAGGCGCTGCTGAAATTCCTGCTCACCCGCCTGCCCACCGACGAGGACGCGCAGGATGCGGTGCAGGAAAGCCTGATCCGGATGATCCGCTATCGCGACAGCGAGCCGCCGGAGGCCTGGAAGCGGCTGCTGTACCGCATCGCGGTCAACGTCGCCAACGACCAGCATCGCTACGCCCGCAGCCGGCACGCGGCCGAACACGTCACCGACGACTCGCTGGACGCCGTGCCGACGGACGCGCCGGGGCACGACGAGCAACTGGTGCAACAGCAGGAACTGGACGCGGTGATCGAGGTCATCCTGACGCTGTCGCCGCGCTGCCAGGAGATCTTCCTGCTCAACCGGGTGCAGGGCATGACCTACGTGCAGGTGGCCGAGACCTGCGGCATCTCGACCAAGGCGGTGGAGAAGCACATGGCGAACGCGCTGGCGGCGCTGCGCCGGCAGTTGGGTAGGCCGGGCCCAATTACGTCATAAGGACATGCACATGACTTCGGAGCCACGGCAGCAGGTCGAGCACGGTGAGGCGGAACGCTGGTTCATGCGCCTGCAGATGGGCGACTGCACCCGTGCCGACCGCGCCGCGTTCGCACGCTGGCGGCTGGCGGATCCGGCACACGCTGCCGCCTACGCCGAGGTGGAGCGGATGTTCTCGTTGGCCGGGCAGGCCGGCGCCGACCCACGCCTGCGGGCGGCTGCACGGGCGGCGCGCGAGCGCATCGAGCGCCGGCGCCGGCGGCAGGGCCTCCTGCAGCGGTTTGCAGGGTTGGCCGCCGTCGCCAGCCTAGTCCTGGCGCTGGGCATCGGCTGGCGCACCTGGAACCCGGCGCAGCCCGAGCAGCACTACGCCACCGCCGTTGGCGAGAGCCGCACGCTGATGCTGGAAGACGGCTCCACCGTGCTGCTGGACACCGATTCGGTGCTGCGTGTGCAGTACCGCCGCCTGCAGCGCGACGTGATGCTGGAACGCGGCCAGGCGCAGTTCTCGGTGGCACCGCAGCCGCGGCGGCCGTTCGTCGTCCGGACCGATATCGGCGCGATCCGCGCGCTCGGCACCCGCTTCCAGGTCCGCAGGCATGCCGATTACGTCGAGGTGGCCCTGATGGAAGGCGTGGTGGAGGTGACCGCACCGGCCGCGGACGGCCCGGCGCGGACGGCCCGGCTGGCGCCAGGTGAACAACTGGATTTCAACGCCGGCGAGCGCTGGGCCAGAGGCGCGTTCGATCCGGAGGTGGCGCTGGGCTGGACCGACGGCCAGTTGGTTTTCCGCGCCCGCCCGCTGGATGAGGTGGTGCAGGAGATGAACCGCTACAACCCCACCCAGATCCGACTCGGCCAGCCGGCGCTAAACGAGTTGCAGATCAGCGGCCAGTTCTACGGCAACGACCCGGACTCCCTGATCCTGGCCTTGGAGCGCGGCTGGTCGCTGCGGGCCGAACGTCCTTCGGCCGATGAAATCGTCCTATACCGGCGCGATTAGCATGAACCACGCGCGACGATTGGGTGGGGGTAGGGAAAAATTTCTGCGGTTCCGTCTTATGGGCGTCGACGTCATCGTGCTGTCTTGAGAACGTCGCTCCACTGACACAATCGGGGAAACGGCATGGGGAAGAACACACTGCGGGTCGCCATTCTCAACGCGATCCTGCTGGCGGGCGGTACGTTGGCGTATCCGGAAACGGCATTCGCGCAAAGCCAGGCGCAGACCTACAGTATCGCGGCGGGTGATCTGGAGAGCGTGCTCTCCAGGTTTGGCACTGAAAGTCGCATCCAGCTGATCTATCCGCCTGAGCTACTGAAGGGCAAGCGCAGTAGTGGATTGACAGGCAATTTTGCGCCAATGGAGGCCTTACGGCAGCTACTGCAGGGCAGTGGACTGGAAGCGGAGCGTGTCAACGACAGGACAGTGGTGATCAAGAAGGCTGCCGCGCCAGCGGTGGAGCCGCAGGCCGCGCCGAAAAATATCCCCAAAACCACGCAAGCGAAGGAACCCGAGGTCAAGGAACTGGACACAATGACCATAACCGGGACTCGCATCCGGGGTGGTATTAGTGCTTCTCCCACGATCGTGATCGGCGAGCAGCGGTTTCAAGAAGAAGGCTTCACCGATTTGGGCGAGGTGATCCGCAGCCTGCCGCAGAATTTCAAAGGCGGCCAGAACCCGGGCGCGCTCGCCACGTCTGCCTCGCTGGGGAACGTCGCCAATGACAACCAGACTGGTGGCTCCGGCCTGAATCTACGCGGCTTGGGGCCGGACGCCACATTGACCTTACTCAATGGCAGGCGCATGGCCTATGGCGGCAGTGCACAGTCGGTAGACATCAGTGCGATCCCGATAGAAGCCGTAGACCGTATTGAGATCGTGCCTGACGGTGCGTCGGCCATTTACGGCTCCGATGCGGTGGCGGGTGTCGGCAACGTGATTCTTAAGCGCGACTTCGATGGGGTGACCGTGGGCACGCGGTACGGTGACACGGCTAAGGGCGGGATGACCACGCGCGAGTACACCGTAACTGCGGGCGCGGCTTGGTCCAGCGGCGGTGTCATCGCGACCTACAAGGATGCTTCGGTCGACCCCATCTATGCCGACCAGCGCGACTATGCAGCGAACCTTCCCAATCCGTACTCGATCTATCCGGGCAGCGACGCGCGTAGCGGATTGGTCAGCGTGCACCAATCGTTCGGTGATTTCTTTGAGTTTCGGCTGGACGCGCTGCGTACAGAACGCGATCAGGTGTACGACGCCGGCTATACCACAATGTACTACCACTACACACCTAGGACCACGACTTCGCTGGTGTCGCCGACCGTCGACTTTATGATGCCAAACGGGTGGCTGTTCTCGCTTGGCGCGACTTGGGGCAAGGATGAGACCCAGAACAATGCCGACATGGTAACCATTCCTGAAGGTGTGTCGACACCTATGATCAGGACGGGCTATGGCAACGAGAGCCGTAGCTACGAGTTCGGAGCTGAAGGCCCGCTGTTCGCGCTGGGAGGGGGGGATGCGCGATTGGCCCTAGGTGCTGGTTACAGAACCAACAGGCTCCTTATCAACATCCAGCAGACAGGCATGATTGCTGCCGATGGTGACGAAAGTAGCCGCTTTGCCTACGCCGAAATGAACCTGCCGTTGATCGGGTCCGATACTGGAACCTCTGCGGGACAGCGCTTGACTATGACGGCTGCGGTGCGCGGCGAGGATTACGACAGCTTCGGTAGCGTGATCACGCCCAAGCTCGGATTGGTCTATGGCCCAAGTATGGATGTCACGCTGAAAGCATCGTGGGGGCGCTCGTTCAAGGCGCCGACCCTAAACCAGCGCTATTCCCTGCAGGCGGCCTATCTCGATCTTCCAGAATATTACGGTGGTACGGGCTACCCGGCCGATGCCACAGTGTTGTCAACCGGTGGCGGCAATCCTGATCTCGGTCCGGAGCGCGCACGAACCCTAACTGCGTCACTGGCATTCCATCCCGAAGCTTTGCCCGGACTGGAAACCGAACTGACTTGGTTCGAAATCGACTATACCGATCGCGTGGTTATGCCGATTGGCAATAGTGCCGAGGCCCTGAGCAACCCGATCTACTCTGAGTTCGTGATCTATTCGCCGACGCCCGACCAACTGGCCGAAGCCATTTCCAGATCTGTCTTCTATAACTATGTCGAGGCACCTTACGATCCTGAAAAGGTCGTGGCGATGTTCTTCAACACGTATGTCAATGCGTCGCGGCAGCGGATCCGTGGCATCGACCTATCCGCCTCCTACCGACAGGATCTCGGTGACGGCCGCCTGACACTGAGCGGTTCGGCCAGTTGGCTGGACAGCTCGCAAAAGACCACCTCGTCGCAAAGCAGCCATGACCTGTCAGGTTCGATCTACAACCCGGCCGAGATAAACGCCCGCATCGGTGCGGTCTGGAGCCAGGGCGGATTCACCGTATCCACGTTCGCTAACTATACCGACGGCGTGCGCGAAAATTTTTGGTCGGCTGGGACAGTGGAGAAGACGGCTTCGTTCACTACCTTCGATGCAAACTTGCAATACCAAATCGGTGAGCAGGCGGGAATATGGTCGAATCTTGAATTCTCGCTGTCAGCACAGAACCTGTTCGACCGTGATCCGTCGCTATTCTCATACACCTCGGAATTTGTGCCGCGCTATGACGCGACAAATACGTCAGTCATGGGCCGCTATCTGAGCGTGTCGGTATCCAAGCACTGGTAGTGGACCCGGCACGCCATCAGCAGAGACATTCCTTGTGAAGCCATCTTTCATTCAATGTCGCCTCATGAGGTCACGCGCCATCAACTCGATTGAAGATCTGATCGAAGACGAATCGGTGCAGCGCATGCCCTCTAATGGCGTTCTCTCAGCTTGCCCAGCGCTGTGCTGCCTACGCTGGGCTGCGGTTGTTGGATTGATCTTGCTGAGCGCGGCGGCGAATGCTGCCGAGGCTGTCCTGCCCATCCGTGGAGAGCAGTTGCTCACGGCTATGAGATCCACGCCGCTGCCACCACTGCCGCAGGAAGTCTTCTTGTCGCCGGCAGGTGAAAAAGTGCTATATATTGAGGCACTGCATCTCCCCCCTTACGGGGTCGGCTACTCGGATCGCCTAAGTGCCAATCCGACGTGGACGCTGTGGCTGCAGGATATTGCGAAAGCCACCAGAATCCCGTTGCCGCTGACTGGCGATCTCGCGTCCAGCGCCGATCTCGATGTGTTCCGGATCGGGCGCCGACTCGCGCCGCGCTGGTCGGCCGACGGCAGTCAAGTCGCCTTGCTTGAGCAGCGGAACGGTAACCTTGCGTTGCTGGTGTTTGCGACAGAACACACTGCGCTAGCGACACGCATTACATTGCCTGCACTTTCCGCGACCGACGACGCAAAGGAATCAGTGACCGACTGGCATTGGGATGCCGCGATGGGTCAGGTCTTGCTCGGACTGGAAGCCATCCCCGCCGGCTATCAGCGCGACGGGAAGCCCAAACGCGAAAAGATCGCCTGGACCTGGATCCTCAGTCGCGACCAGGTGGCTGTCGATGGTCAGGCCGATACCGTTCCCGCTAGACCGAACCGGATTGTTGCGATTGATCTCCGGAATGGCCAGGTCGAGCAGGTGTATCCGCGTCGCGCTGCCGATATCGGTGCTGTAGCGCTCGAGCGTGAGCGCGGCGAGGATCCATGGACGCCGGGTCAGCTCAACTGGCGGTTCGAAAAAGACGGCGCGGCATGGGTACGCCTGCGTGATCCGATCGTGGCCGGACTGAACGATGCCAAGCTCCGCTGGCAGTTGCGCGAAGGCGACCCGGAGGTGGCGCGCTATCGCGATGCCCGCAGCAGCGTCTACGTGGTGGGCCGCGACGGCAGCCCGGCCGTGTTGCTGCCCGCTACCGGCGTGGGAAGAATCGCAAGCGTGACGGCGGACAGCGGCGGTAAATCTCAGGTGATCGTCCAAGGCACCGCGGCCACCTCCAATTGGCCGATGCACGGAGATTGGGGGGAACTATCGTGGCATGACAGGGACGATGGGGAAGGCGACTCTGCTGGTAACTCTTCAGTCAAGCCGGCCTCAGCGGTCATGCCCTTGGATTCGTGGATATTTGCAGCCGACCGCCCAGGAGTGGTCTACCAGTACGATCCGCTCCTGCTGACGCTTTCGGAAATCCCACGATCCACGATGCAGCCGGTCGCTCTTGGATTACCTGGGCTCGCTATCACACACTGCGACGTTTCTGTGGACGGAACCCACATCGCGGCAATCTTCGAAGGTGCGAACACGCCGCCTCAAGTTCATGTTTGGGATTCTAGGACCAGGCGCTGGGCACTGATATCTGCGCCGGGCGTGGAGTGGAGGAATCCAGCCGGGATCACGGTGGAGCACCTCAACTGGCGCAGCCGCGATGATGTACATGAAGTCGATGGCTTCCTAATCAAGCCGCCGCATTTTGATCCCGAGAAACGCTACCCGATGCTGGTTATGCTGGCGGGCGGGAACGCCTTGAGCACCGCTCGCTTCTCCGACCGGTTCGATCCGATGTACGGCGGCGGACGCGCGGTGGGGGGGCCGCCGGGCGCCATCTACGCATCCGCCGGTTACCTTGTTCTCTTGGCCAACCACCGCGGCACTGAAGGCGCAGGCGTGGCTGCGAACCGTGCCTTCGTCGGGCAGTATGGTCGTCACCTAGATCTCGATGTCTTTGCTGGGATTGACATGCTTGTCGCACGGGGATGGGTCGATCCCGATCGGCTCGGTGTCATTGGCCACAGTCACGGCGGCGACGAAGCCTACTACAGCATCTCGCATAGCGCACGCTTCAAGGCGGCCCTCATCAACGACAGCGACATCCTGATGCCGGAACTATTCGTTCCGTACCATGAGGGAAACGTAGATGTGCTCAGGCCTTGGTATGGCGCAGACATCATGACGCGCATGATCGGCAACGATCCGGTACTCAGGCCTTGGGCTGATCCAGATGCGATCCGCACGCCACTTTTGCTGCGTTGGGCGGCACGCAATGGGCCGAACGCATTGAAGCGGATCGATCTTGGATCCGGCTGGGACCAGTACGGAGTGAGCAGTGCTACGACCTACAGGTTGCTTTATTCTCTGAGGAAGAACGGCGTGCCGATCGAAGTGCTGATCGACCAAGACGAGCATCAGGTGGAAAACCCAAAGTACATGCTCGAACTGCAAAGTCGGTTGTTGCAATGGTTTGATTTCTTTGTGCTGGGAAAGGGCGCGGATCCCATTCCTGCAATGGTCAGTCCATTCGATTATGCCGAGGACATGCGGATCATCGAAGCCAAGGCCGATGAAGCGCAGAATTGATTTTTCGACGCCACCTAATGCCGCTGCTTCCGACTCAAACGTCTCGTATTTTGCCCTGGCCTGTCAGGTAATGTCCTCTTCATGAATTGGAGAGAAGGCTGACAGCTTGGCGCTCCGGATAAAATTTCGAAACGTTGGCTTGCTGCTCTCGCCAGCGCTAAATATGGACAAAGTCTAGGAACCTACCCGATGAGGATCTCGGAGCGGGAATGAATTCAAACGCTGGGCCACGGTAATTCTGATCAACTGCCAGCGCACTGATCTCTACATCTTCCTCGACGCTGACTACAGAAAATTCCGGTCCCGGTACAACCTCGTCGTATACGAGCGTAAACAACTGGTTCCGCTTCCGGTTGCAAGGCTTCGGTGACCCAAGCCGGCTAGACGCTAGAAGTACGCCCACCGACTTGGAATGAGAGGCGCTAGGCGTAAGAGCCGATAGGGGAGATATGACGGCGAGTCAGATTCTCCCTTTCAGGCAAGGGAGCGTTCCGGAAACATCGAGATAGATGGTGACGATAGGTGGCAACGCCAGCGGTTGGCGAAGCATCACTTGTCATCCCGGAGCCTGTGATGGAGCGGAGTTTGGTATCCACCCCCGTGAATCTTTCCGGTTGGCAGGAAAGAGGAGTGCTGTTGCTGCTGGCCTTGATGGCAAACACGGCCTACGCCGCCGGTTCCAACATGCCGTGGGAAGGGCCGCTTCAGTTGGTCCTGGAATCCATCGAAGGCCCGGTCGCGCGGATCGTGGCGGTGATCATCATCATCGTCACGGGGCTGACGCTGGCCTTCGGCGATACCTCGGGCGGGTTCCGGCGGCTGATCCAGATCGTGTTCGGGCTGTCGATCGCGTTCGCGGCCTCGTCGTTCTTCCTGTCGTTCTTCTCGTTCGCCGGTGGCGCGGTGGTGGCATGAGCGGCGATCCGGCCGGCTTCGAGGCGCCGCTGCACCGCTCGCTGGCGGTGCCGATCCTGCTGGGCGGCGCGCCGCGCTCGCTGGCGATCCTCAACGGCACGCTGGCGGCAGCGGTCGGCATCGGCCTGCAGCAGTGGCTGCCGGGACTGGTGCTGTGGGTCGTCGGGCACGCGCTGGCGGTTTGGGGGGCGAAGGCGGATCCCCGGTTCGTCGAGGTGTTTGCGCGGCACGTGAAGCACCGGGCCTATCTGGACACGGCGCCATGATGTCGCTGGCCGAATACCGCCGCGGCAACGCGCCGCTCGCCGACTACCTGCCTTGGGCGGCACTGGTGGCGCCCGGCATCGTGCTGAACAAGGATGGCTCGTTCCAGCGCACGGCGCGCTACCGCGGGCCGGACCTCGACAGCGCGACGGAGGGCGAGCTGGTCGCCACGGCCGCGCGCGTGAACAACGCACTGCGCCGGCTCGGCAGCGGCTGGGCGCTGTTCGACGAGGCCGACCGCCGCCCGGCCGGCGACTATCCGGCGTCCACGTTTCCCGAGCCGCTGTCCTGGCTGGTGGATGCCGAACGGCGCGGTGCGTTCGAGGAGGCCGGTTCGCATTTCGAGAGCGAATACTTCCTGACGCTGGTGTGGCTGCCGCCGCCGGAGGCGCAGGCGCGGATGGGCCGGCTGCTGTACGAGGCCGTCGGCCGCGAGGGCGTGGACTGGCGCCAGCAGCGCGACGTGTTCGTGACCGAGACCGATCGGTTCCTGGCGCTGCTGGAGGGCGCACTGCCGGAGGTCGCGTGGCTGGACGATGCGGCGACGCTGACCTACCTGCACGCGACCATCTCGAACGTGCGACATGCGGTTGCGGTGCCCGCGGTGCCCATGCACTTGGATGCGTGGCTGGCCGACACGCCGCTGTCGGGCGGCATCGCGCCGAAGCTGGGCGATGCGCACCTGCGCGCGGTGACGGTGCGCGGCTTCCCGGGCGCGACCTGGCCGGGGATGCTCGACGAGCTCAACCGGCTCGGCTTTGGCTACCGCTGGGTGACGCGCTTCCTCTGCCTCGACAAGGTGGACGCCGAGCGAGAGCTGACGCGGCTGCGCCGGCAGTGGTTCGCCAAGCGCAAGGGCGTGGTGACGCTGCTGCGCGAGACGATCTTCCAGCAGGAGAGCCCGCTGGTGGACAACGACGCGGCGAACCAGGCGGCCGACGCCGATGCGGCGCTGCAGGAGCTGGGCAGCGACGCGGTCGCCTTCGGCTACGTCACCATGACGGTGGTGGTGCGCGACGCCGACGCCGAGACGGTCGAGCAGCAGCGCAAGGCGGTGGAGCGGGTGGTGCAGGGGCGCGGCTTCGTGGCCGTGTCGGAGACGCTCAACGCGGTCGAGGCCTGGCTGTCGTCGGTGCCGGGGCACTGCTACGCGAACGTGCGGCAGGCGCTGGTGTCCACGCTCAACCTCGCGCACCTGATGGCGGTGTCGGCGGTGTGGGCGGGGCAGCCGCGCAATACGCACCTGGACGGGCCGCCGCTGATCGTGACCCGCACTGACGGGAGCACGCCGTTCCGGCTGGTGACGCACGTCGGCGACGTCGGGCATTCGGCGGTGGTCGGACCGACCGGCGCCGGCAAGTCGGTGCTGCTGGCCGCGATGGCGCTGCAGTTCCGGCGCTATGCGGGCTCGCGGGTGTTCGCGTTCGATACCGGGCGCTCGATCCGGGCGACGGTACTGGGCCTGGGTGGCGAGCACTTCGATCTCGGCGGCGACGGTGGCGTGGCGTTCCAGCCCTTGGCCGGCATCGGCGATCCCACCACGCGCAGCTGGGCGGCCGAGTGGCTGGCCGGCCTGCTGGCGCACGAAGGCATCGATCCCGATCCCGGCGTGAAGGATGCGGTGTGGTCGGCGCTCAGCAGTCTGGCCTCGGCGCCAGTAGGCGAACGCACGCTGACCGGCCTGTGCGCGCTGCTGCAGGAAAATCGGCTACGACAGACGCTGGCGCCGTATGTGCTGGGTGGTCCGCACGGCCGCCTGCTGGATGCCGAGGGCGAGCAGCTGGGCGAGGCCGACGTGCAGGCGTTCGAGATGGAACAGCTGATGCACACGCGCAGCGCGGTGTTGCCGGTGCTGACCTATCTGTTCCATCGGTTGGAGCGGCGTTTCGATGGTGCGCCCACCTTGTTGATCCTCGACGAGGCGTGGACCTTCCTCGACGATCCGGCGTTTTCCGGCCGCATCCGCGAGTGGCTGAAGACCTTGCGCAAGAAGAACGTGTCGGTGGTGTTCGCAACCCAGTCGCTGGCCGACATCCAGCGTTCGGCGATCGCGCCGGCGCTGATCGAGAGCTGTCCGAATCGGATATTCCTGCCCAACCCGCAGGCGGGCGAGCCGCAGCTGCGGGCGGTGTACGAGAGCTTCGGGCTCAATGCGCGGCAGATCGAACTGATTTCCCGTGCACAACCCAAGCGCGACTACTACTACCAGTCGCGGCTGGGCAACCGGCTGTTCGACCTGGACCTGGGGTCGGTCGCGCTGGCGTTTGCCGGGGCATCGACGCCGGAGCACCAGCGCGACATCGACCGCGTGCTGGCAAGTGCCGGCGTGCGGGGTTTCGCGGACGCCTGGCTGCGCCACTGCCGGCTCGATTGGGCAGCGGATCTGTTGGGGGAGTTTCCCGGGCGCGACGCTGTCGCGTCAGCCCCTCGTCTGGAGATCGTGTCATGAAGAAGAGGCTGTTGTCGCTGTGCATCGGGGGGCTGCTGGCCGCGGGTTCCGCGCAGGCGCAGGTGGCCGTGTTCGATCCGGCCAACTTCCAGCAGAATCTGCTGACCGCGGTGCGGACGCTGGATCAGATCAACAACCAGGTGCGGCAGCTGCAGAACGAAGCGCAGATGCTGATGAACGATGCGCGCAACCTGACCGGGCTGGATTTCAGCGCGCTGGCGCAGCTGCGGGCGACGCTGGCCGAGACGCAGGGCCTGATCGACGAGGCGCGCGGGTTGGCGTTCGACGTCGAGCGGGCGCAGCGCGAGTTCGCGCGGCTGTATCCGGAGCGCTACGACGCGGCCAGATCGCGGGACCAGCTTGGCGCGGATGCGCTGGAGCGCTGGCAGGGCTCGCTCGAGGCGTTGCGCACGGCGATCGCGCTACAGGCGCAGGTGGTGGAGCACGTCGCGGACGATGAGACGGTGCTGTCCGATCTTGTGGGGCAGAGCCAGTCGGCCGTCGGCGCGCTGCAGGCGGCGCAGGCGACGAACCAGTTGCTGGCGCTGCAGTCGCGACAGCTGATGCAGACGCAGCAGTTGCAGGCGGCGCAGGGCCGCGCCACGGCCCTGGAGCAGGCGCGCGCCGTGGCCGGCGAGGAGCGCGCGCGAGAACAGCGCCGACGCTTCATGACCGATCGTACGCCGTACACCGGCGAGCCCGTACGTCTGTTCGGAGGTGAACCATGAAGACCGTGTCTTCGACGATGGTGGTCCTGGCCGTGCTGTTGACCGTGCTGCTGGCCGGATGCAGTCGCGATGCGCCGCAGATGCAAGAAGTGCCGCTGCCGGCACCGACGCCCGCGGCGGATCTCGTGATCGAATTGGCGAGCAACCCGGAACGGCTGAAGGAGGTGCGTCGGCTGTGCCGCGAGGACCGGGAGCAGGTGAGCGAGGAGTTGTGCATCGCCTCGGCGATGGCAACGCGCCAGCGGTTCATGGGCGATGGCAAGGCCAAGTACACACCCGAACCGGTGGGGCTGCCCGACGCGCGGTTGCCCGAGGCAAAGGACGAGTGAGCCGCCGTGGACGACCTGGGCGTCATCGACCGATTCCTCAATGTCTACGCGCAGTACATCGACTCGGGCTTCGGGTTGCTGGGCGGCGAGGTGGCGTTCCTGGCATCGGTGCTGATCGTCATCGACGTCACGCTCGCGGGCCTGTTCTGGGCGATGGGCGGCAGCGACGACGTGATCGCGCGGCTGATCAAGAAGATCCTCTACGTCGGCGCCTTCGCGTTCATCATCGGCAACTTCAACGCGCTCGCCGGCATCGTGTTCCGCTCGTTCGCCGGGCTCGGACTGCTGGCCTCCGGTTCCACCGTCAGCGAAGCCGAACTGTTGCGCCCGGGACGTCTGGCCGAGATCGGCGTCGACGCCGGCCGACCGATGCTTGAACAGATCCAGGAGATGTCCGGGTTCCCGCAGGTGTTCATGAACCTCGACTCGATCACCGTGCTGTTCATCGCGTGGATCGTCGTGGTGCTGAGCTTCTTCGTGCTCGCGGTGCAACTGTTCGTGACCCTGATCGAGTTCAAGCTGACGACGCTGGCCGGCTTCGTGCTGGTGCCGTTCGCCCTTTGGAACAAGACCGCGTTCCTGGCCGAGAAGGTGCTGGGCAACGTGATGTCGTCGGGCGTGAAGGTGCTGGTGCTGGCGGTGATCGTCGGCATCGGCGCGGGTCTGTTCGACGAGTTCACCCTACCGCCCGGCACCGAGCCGTCGATCGACCACGCGCTGGCGACCATGCTCGGATCGCTGACGCTGTTTGGCCTGGGACTGTTCGGGCCGGGGATCGCCACCGGTTTGGTGTCGGGCGGACCACAACTCGGCGCGGGTGCGGCGGCGGGCGTGGCGCTGGCCGCAGCCGGTGTCACCACCGCGACCGGTGCTGCCGCAGTTGGTGCTGCCCGGATCGCCGGCAGCGCGCTCGGCGCGGGTACGCGCGGCCGCGCGCCGCAGGCCTCGCAGGCGCCGGCTGCGGCGATGGCCGGTGGCAAGTCGAGCGGCTCGTCGGGTGGGCCGTCGGGTGGCGCGCCGCGATGGGCGCAGCGGATGCAGCAGAGCCGCCAGCGCACGACGCGCGGACTGGCGACCGCGGCGATGGTGGTGCGTTCGTCCGACCGCGGCGGCGGTGGCGCCGGGCCGAAGCTGGGAGATGACTGATGCGATTCCGACGCGCGAGTCTGCGCTACTCCGAAACGCCGCAGCCAGCGACGCCGTACCAGAAGGCGGCGCAGGTCTGGGACGAGCGCATCGGATCGGCGCGAGTGCAAGCACGCAACTGGCGGCTGATGGCGTTCGGCTGCCTGGCGCTGTCGCTGCTGATCGTCGGCGGGTTGTTGTGGCAGCTCGGGCGCTCGACGGTGACGCCGTACGTGGTCGAGGTCGATACCCACGGTCAGGTGCGGGCGGTCGGGCCGGCGCTGGAGGCGTACCGGCCGGCCGATGCGCAGATCGCACGCGAGCTGGAGCGCTTCATCCGCAACGTGCGCTCGCTGCCGCTCGATCCGGTGGTGCTGCGGAGCAACTGGCTGGAGGCCTACGACTACGCCACCGATCGCGGCGCGGCGGCATTGAACACCTACGCGCGCGACAACGATCCGTTCGCGCGCGTGGGGCGCGTGACGGTGGCGGTCGAGGTTACCAGCGTGGTGCGCGCCTCGGAGTCGTCGTTCCAGTTGCGCTGGATCGAGCGCAGCACGGTCAACGGCTCGCCCGGCGGCGTCGAGCGCTGGACCGCGATCGTCACCGTCGTCCTGCAGTCGCCGCGTGATGCGGTGCGGCTGCGCAAGAACCCGCTGGGCATCTACGTCAACGGGTTGGACTGGAGCCGGGAGATGGGCTCCGCCACTACAGGAGACACCCCATGAACCGAATCGTCGCAACCGCGGCGCTATGCGCTGTGCTTGCCGGATGCGCGAGCACGCGGCCGGCGCCGGAGATCACGCTGGACGAACCCGTCGCCGAAGCCGTGCCGATGCCCGAGCCGCCCGTGCCGGTGCAGGTCGTCGAGGTGCCGACGCCGCTGCCGCTGCCCGGGCAGCTCAAGCCACTGTCGGCGAAGGCGAGGATGGTTTCCGTGGACCCCGCGGGCGATGTCACCACGGCGAACGTCTCGGCACGCATCGAGCCGGTGCAGGACGGCTTCGTCAACGCGATGCAGGTCTGGCCCTACAGTGCCGGTGCGCTGTACCAGGTCTACGCCAGTCCCGGCCGCGTCACCGACATCGCCCTGCAGCCGGGTGAAGAACTGGTCTCGGTGTCGGCCGGCGACACCGTACGCTGGATCATCGGCGACACGGTCAGCGGCCGCGGCGCGGAGGAACGCGTGCACGTGCTGGTCAAGCCGTCGCGTGCCGATCTGAAGACGAACTTGGTCATCAGCACCGACCGGCGCAGCTACCATCTCGAGCTGTCCGCCACGCCGGAGACCTGGATGGCGTCGGTGGCATGGGAGTACCCAGACGAACTGGTGCGGACGCTGCATTCGCGCAGCACCGCAGCGAACGATCCGGTCGTCGAGGGCGTCGTGCTGGAGCAGTTGCGGTTCCGCTACACGATCACTGGCGACGCGCCCGCCTGGCGGCCGCTACGCGCCTTCGACGACGGTCGGAAGGTCTACATCCAGTTCCCGCAGAACATCGGTCAGGGCGAACTGCCGCCGCTGTTCGTGATCGGCGCCGAGGGCGACACGCAGCTGGTGAACTACCGGGTGCAGGCGTCGTACCTGATCGTCGATCGCCTGTTCGGCGCGGCCGAACTGCGGCTGGGCGGCGAGCGCCAGCAGGTCGTGCGCATCGAGCGCACCGACGGGCGGACGCGCCGGCGATGAGCGTGCCGCCGAAGGAGGATCCGGCCAAGCTGGAACTGCGGGCGAAGCCCGCGCCGGTGACCCGCCTCAACCGGCGCACGCTCGCGGTGCTGGTCGGCGGCCTGGCGGCCTGCGTGCTGCTGGCGACGTTGTGGGCGTTCCGCGCGCCGAAAGAGCGGGGCGCGGCCGTGCAGGAGACACACAACGTCGAGCGCGTGACGCCGGCCGAAGGACTGCAGCAGCTCCCGAGCGACTACCAGCAGGTGCCGATGCCGGCGCCGGCGCCGCTCGAAGACGACACCGCCACACCCGCAGAACGGGTCGATGACGGGAATGCGCCCGACGCGGCCACGGACGCCGAGCAGCAGCGGTTGCAGTCCGAGGCCGATGCGGCCGCGAAGGCGCAGGTGTTCTTCCAGACGCGGCAGGCGGGGTGGGCCGGCGCGCCGCCGTTGCCTGCCGCGGAGAGCGCGAATGCGTCGGCCGTGCCTTGGCTGTCGCCGCCTGGCGCGGCACCGGTCGAGGACGACTACGCCCGCCAGAACCGGCAGGCGGACAAGCAGGCATTCGTCGACGCAGAGCAGGACAGCCGGATCTACGGTAGCGCGGAACTGCAGACGCCGCGCTCGCCCTACCAGCTGATGGCGGGCACCGTGATCCCGGCTGCGCTGGTGACCGCGGTGAACTCCGACCTGCCGGGGCAGGTGATCGCCACGGTCACAGAACACGTCTACGACAGCGCGACCGGCCGACACCTGCTGGTGCCGCAGGGCTCCCGTCTGCTCGGCCAGTACGACAGCCAGGTCGCCTACGGCCAGCGCCGCGTGCTGCTGGTGTGGACGCGGCTGATCCGCCCGGACGGCTCCTCGCTGGTGCTCGACCGCCTGCCCGCGACCGACGTAGCCGGCCGGTCCGGGCTGGAGGACCGCGTGGACTGGCACTGGCGCCGGATCTTCGCCGGCGCCGCGCTCTCGACCCTGATCGGCGTCGGCGCCGAACTAGCCGCGCCCGATCGCGTCGATGGCGATGGCGATGGCGATGGCCGCATCGTCATCGCCACGCGCGCGAGCGTGCAGGAGACCGTCAACCAGGTCGGCCAGCAGGTCACCCGCCGCAATCTGGACCTGCAGCCGACGCTGACGGTGCGGGCGGGATTCCCGGTTCGAGTGGTGGTTGCTCGCGACCTGACACTTCCGCCGTTTGTAGGAAACGACCATGTCCCAAAGCCAGATGCCTTCGGCGGGAAGTGATGGGTTGTCAGACTGCGTTGGACCTGCCTTCTATCGCATGGCTGACGTCGTGCGCATCACGGGATTGAGCAGGGCCACCATCTACCGCCGCGTTGCCGAAGGCGGATTTCCGCCACCGGTACACCTTGGCGGACGCGCATGCGGGTGGCGAACCACGGCACTACAAGCCTGGATCGACGATCCGGAGGGCTATACGGTCACGCGGTGACCCCGCCGGTGCCATCAGCCAAATTCCGGCGGCATCATTCTTCGGGACGATTCGCTTCTACAGCCGCGCCCGCCGGCTGCTCAGTCGACAAGCAGTTCAATGTTCAAGAATGTGCATGCACGTTTGGCCATCATTGCTGTGGTGCGAGTGCTTCCCTGCATGACGGGCATGTTCTCGCCTCTGCAATGAATTCCGGCCGCGCGGCCATCCTTCGTCATCCAGAGGATGCCGCTGTCCCCTCTGAATGTGCCCGGAGGCTCAACGTCGAGCACGATGTCTGCCAAGCCATCGATCGCATACTGCTCAACGCCGACTACCTTGGCGTAGCGAGCAGGATCAGGGAATCCGCTTGGCCGAAGGGCGCTGATGCCGATGAGTAGCTTGCCAACCAGTGAATACAGATCGACGACAGGACGAACGGGATACGCCGAACTGGCTCTGGTATACAAGGCATCGTCGTGGAGATCGAACAGCCCGCAATCGATGTACCCGAAGTTGCCGGGGAGGTTGGGACCCGGGGAGTAGACCGCGAACGTGCTCGGACCGGCCAGGATCCATTTGCGAACTGGAAAGTCGTAGTAGGAGATCGTCGTTGGTGTCGCTGCGTTTCCGTCGGGACCCTCCAAGCAATGGGCACAGGTAAGGCCGGATAGCCCCGCTTTGGACCTTGCAAAGCAAGTGAGCGCGCCTTGGGATTGGCCATCCTTGAGGATCGTTGGTACTGATGTGGCGCGCTGCTGCTCCATTTGAGGCCATTCGACGACATCCGTGACGATATAGCCGTGGTTCGAGCGTACCCGGGAGGGAACGCGTTGCCTTGGGGTCAGCTTGGATTTGGGGATCTTCTTGCGAACGAAGTAGCAGATACCAACTTCTCCGGTTATATGACCGGCTCGCTTCTTCAGGCCGATCATCGAACCGACAACATCAGCCCGAGCGGACACACGTGCGTCCAGTTCCGGCCGTGCTTTGGCGATCTGCTTGACGTACGCCCGCATTGATCTTCTTGTCCCATTCACCGCACATTGACTCGACGCAGTTCCTGGCTGCCATCAGTCGTGATGATCTCGTACAGTTCGAAGGTCGGTTGCGCCGGCGGCTTCGGTTGGACGGAGTCGTACAGCTCGCTCAAGCTCTTCACCCAACTGTTGACGATCTGAAAACTCTGGTCGCGATCCGTGCTCGTTGATCCCACGGGAAACTTCTCTTTGAGAATGGTGACTTGCGCCTTGACCGTGTCCAGTTGGGCCGCGGCGTTGGGTACCGTCGGGTTCGATAGGATCGCGCCCGCTCCGGAAAGCGCATGCGACACCCTCTTGAGCGTGTCGTACTCGGGCGTCGTCAGTCCTTTCAGTTGCTTCTTGTCCGCTTGCTCGAACATCTCGGCGGCAATCGTCGACACCTTCTCGCCGACATCAGTCAGGTCGACGCCACTTTGTTCACTGTCGATGCCCGCGCGAATAGCGGCTGCTTCGGCGGCTGTTTTGCCGGCGCCCGCTTGTGCCGTCAACATCCCGGCCAACGATGTGATCGTCTCCGGAATCTTTGTATCGGTTTCTTGACCGAACGATGTCAGCTGACCATTACTCAATGCCAGCGAGAGTTTTGCCGAGCCGAACCCAGAGCGGGGCCTGGCATAGATCTTGTCGTCTCGATGGGTCAGGTAGACGATGGACACCTCCACCGGCTTGTCCTTGGAACCCGTCCGGGACACCAGCAAATAGGGCTTGGAGCCATACACCGGTATGCCGGTTCGCTCCTTTAGATCGGACGTCTTGTAGAAACTGACACCTGCGCACCCCGATAGGACGAGGACGACGATCAGGGCCACCAAGCAATGCAATTGGATATTCGGCTTCATAGATCCCCCATGCGATGACGTTCGTCAGCAAGGCCGCGGAGCATGAACTGCAGATCGGACCTGGGAACCACTGGCCGGCGACATCGAACTTTCCGCAATCCCCGAAAACGTAGCCGGCGGGTCCCACGCTAGATCTGACGCAGAACCGGGACCGGCCCGGACAGGCCGACGGCGGTATGAGTACCGCCTATCCCTGAAGCAGTCGTCCGTGAAGCCCAGAGGCGGCAGCTCGGCAAGCTTGGCTAGGCGGCTTTGCGCAGCGAACGCCGGGAACGTCGCCTCTGTGTACCGCTATTGGTCTTGCGCCGCACCGTTGGAGGGACGGGTGGTAGGACCGCGTGCTTACCGTGCTTCTTGTGCAGCAGATCCAGATAGTCCGCCCATTGCTGCAGCATCGCCCGACGCTCCTTCAGGTAGGCATGGCGGTTGTAGGCGGCGCGCACCGCGTTCACCGGGACATGCGCGAGGCAACGCTCGATCACGTCGGCATTGGCGTGACGGCCGTTGAAATGGGTACTGAAGGCCGCGCGCATGCCGTGGGGCGTTCCCTTATCGCCAAAGCCAAGGCGATCCATCAGCGCGTTGAGCGTGCGGCCCGCCATCGGGCGATTCGGATCCCGGCGGTTCGGGAACAGGTACTTCTGCCCCTTGGGCACGATCGCACGCAGTTCGGTGAGCAGCGCGACCGCTTGCCGGGGCAGCGGCACCCAATGCGGGTGGCCAGCCTTCATGCGTTCGGCCGGAATCTCCCATCCGCCGCGCTTCAAGTCGAACTCCGTCCATTCCGCGCCGGTGGCTTCGACCTTCCGGCACGCGGTCAACATCACGAGCCGCATGGCGATGCGCGTGCTCAGCTCGTTGACGCCAAAATCCATCGCGCCCAGGAACTCGCCGATCTGCGACGGCGACAACGCGGCGTGGTTCTTCTGCTTGCGCTTCTTCAATACGCGCAGAGGCGGTACGGGGTTGTTCTCCAACAGACCCGAGTCGATGGCGCACTCGAAGATGCCCCAAAGATAGTTACGCAGGTTCCTGGCGATCTCGGGAGCGCGCCTCTCGACCTCCTTAAGGATCGCCGTCAATTCCAGCCGCGTGATGCTTGTGATCGCCCGATCCTTGAGCTTCGGCAACAGATCGTTCTTGATCTCCCGCCGGCGCTGTCTGATCGTGCCCGCAGCGAGGTCGACCGAGGTCGCGCTGTCCCATTGGGCATAGATGGCACCGAACGCGCCCTTGTCTCGGTTCAGGTAGTCGATCGCCAGCGCCTCGCGCTGCCGCTTGCGCTCATGGACCGGGTGAATCCCCTGCTCCACGAGCTTGCGCGACCTCGCATGCTCGGCGCGCGCTTCGGCGAGACCGACTTCCGGGAACGAGCCCAGCGCCAGCAATCCCTCGACGCGCCCGATGCGGAATTTGTAGCGCCAGAGCTTCGAGCCGGAAGGCTGGACGAGAACGAAAAGGCCTCCCGCGTCAGCGAGCTTGTAGCCCCGCGCTCGCGGCTTTGCAGATTTGATTTGCAGGGTGCAGAGCATCGCGGATACGCCCGGTTTGCGTACCCCCAAACGTACCCCCAACTAGTCGCGCTTTCAAGGAATCGCATGACATTTCTTGAAACAATCGATACGTCGAAAACAGCCAGAAACAAGTCTTTTTTGGACGTTTTGAGACACTAAGAGATACAGTGAAATGTCGCTTCTTACTTCAGCTGGCGATGCGCATTCGAAACTTGCAAGCGACGGGCGACAGGCCCCAGCCCGACGATGTTACACGCCCGGGAACGCCTTGCCGCCGCGCAGCAGGTGATCGACGGCGGACTCTTCCAGCGGCCGGCCGAGCAGGAAGCCCTGGCCGTCGTCGCAGGCCAGGGCGCTGAGTTCGGCGAGTTGCTCGGCGTCCTCGATCCCGCCCGCGACCACGCTCATGCCCAGTCCGTGGGCGGTGGCGATCACGGCCGCGACCACGTCGCGTTGTCGCAGGTCGGCGAAGCGTCCGAGCTTGACCACGCTGACCAGGACCCGTGGCAACCGGGCCAGTGAGGTCACCGAGGCGCCGAAATCGTCCACCGCCAGTTGCACGCCCAGTTCGCCCAGCTCGGCCAGCGCGGATTCGACCCGCGGGTCGCCGTGGATCAGTTCGCGTTCGCTGATCTCCAGCCGCAGCGACGATGGCGCGATGTCGTGGGTGGCGAGCGCGCTGCGGACCTGGTCGACGAGGCCCACCGCCCGCAACTGGCTGCCGGACACGTTGACCGCCATGCTCAGCGGCTCCGCGCCGGACGCCTCGGCGCGGCCGGCGGACCAGGTGGCGAGGCGACTGCATGCGGTGTCGAGCACCCATGCCCCGATCAGGCCCATCAGGCCCATGCGCTCGGCGAGCGGCAGGAAATCGCCGGGCAGCAGGGTGCCCCGGGTCGGATGCTGCCAGCGCAGCAGGGCCTCGAACCCGAGCAGGCGCCGGTCTCCGAGCGAGAGCAGGGGCTGGTAGACCAGGGCGAGCTCGCCGCGGCCGAGCGCATGCTGCAGGTCCGCCTCGAGACGCAGCTGGTCGTCGGTCGCCACGTCCACCGCGGGGTCGAAGACGTGGAAGCCGTTGCGCCCCTGCTGCTTGACCCGGTACATCGCAGTATCGGCGTTGCGCAGCAGGTCCGGGGCGCGCGCCGTCGCGTCCCCGGTCACGGCGACGCCGACGCTGGCGGACAGGCGCACCTGCAGCCCGGCGCTCACGTCGAACGGCTCGGCCAGCGCGCGCACGATCCTTCCGGCGATCTCGCGCACGTTGCCGTCGGTACGGACGTTCTCGCACAGCATGACGAACTCGTCTCCGCCCAGCCGGGCCACGGTGTCCTCGCGGCGGCCCAGGGCGGTCAGCCGGCGCGCCAGTTCGATCAGGACCTCGTCGCCGACCTCGTGCCCGTAGGAATCGTTGACCGCCTTGAAGTGGTCGAGGTCGACGAAGATCAGCACGACCCGCCCCGGCGTGCGCTCGATCCGCAGCAGCGCCTGGCCCAGCCGGTCCATCAGCAGGTAGCGGTTGGCCAGGCCCGTCACCGGATCGTGCATCGCCTGGTGGGCGAGCGCCCGTTCGGCCATCTTGCTCACGGTGACGTCGCGGGTGGAGGTGAGGACGCCGACGACGGCGCCGCTCGCATCCGTTTCGGGAGACAAGGTGGTGTGGAACCAGCCCTCCTTGTCGCCGGGGACGATCATGGAAAACTCGTGCTCGCGCGGCTTTCCCGTCGTCAGCACCTGTCGCAGCGCGGCTTCCCAGGACTCGGCCGCTTCCGCGTCGGGCCCGATCTCGCGGTCGGTGCGGCCGACCAGTTCCGCCAGCGACATGCCCCGCAGGCGCTCGCCGGCGGGGTTGATGTAGCGGTAGCGCAGGTCGGGCGCGTACTGCGCGATCGCGTCGGCGGAGCCGTTGAGGACAGAGCGCAGCTGGGCCTCGACCCGCGCGAGACCGGCGCTGGCCAGCGCCGACGCTTCCGCGAGCCGGACCATCTCCTGCTCCGCCAGCACCCGCCGGGTGATGTCGTGGGACACGCCGAAGGTGCCGATGATCGTGCCGTCGAGGTCGCGCAGCGGGAACTTGCTGGTGGCCACCCAGCGCGTCGGCCGGTCGGCGAAGCTCTCGCATTCTTCCTTGTTCAGGATCGGCACGCCGGTGCGGATGATCTGCTGCTCGTCGGCCAGCGCGTCGGCCGCGTGCGCCTCGGCGAACAGGTCGAAGTCGGTCAGCCCGCACATGCGGTCCTGGGTGAGCCCGTGCAGGTTGGCCATGCCCAGGCTGACCCGGATGAAGCGGCTCTGCAGGTCCTTGAAGTAGATGGCTTCGTCGGATGCGTCGAGCAGGTTGCGGATCCAGACCTGGTCCATCGTCTGCTCGCCGCGCGCGGACAGCGCGGGTGGCTTCGACGTTCCGGAGGTCGCGTGCGGACTCATCGTGGTGCCAGCGGTAGTGCGTCCCACGAGGGGACGGACAGCCCCTCTTTCCCGGCAGGGTACTCCAGCCATTCTGAAGCGAATGTCCCGGCCGGCAAGGCCCGGCCGATGAAATAGCCCTGCAGCTGCTGGCAGCCCGCGTGCCGGAAGAAATCCCGCTGCTCGGCGGTCTCGACGCCCTCGGCCACGACGCTCAGGCCGAATGCCCGCGCCATCGCGAGGATCGCGGTGGCGATGGCTTCGCCTTCCCCCGGAACGGCCTGCACGAAGGCCATGTCGATCTTCAGCTTGTCGATGGGCAGGCGCCGGAGATACGCCATCGAGGAATAGCCGGTGCCGAAATCGTCGATCGCCAGCTGCAGCCCGCGCGCGCGCAGGCGCGCCAGTTGCGACACGGCCAGGTCGGTGTCCTCCATCAGCACGCTCTCGGTCACCTCCAGTTCCAGGCAGCGCGCCGGCACGCCGGTGGCATCGAGCACTTCGTCGATGAAGCCCGGCAACGCCTCGTCGCGGGTCTGGCGCATCGACAGGTTGACCGCCAGCCGCACGTGTCCCAGTCCCTGGCCGTGCCAGGCGGCGATCTGGCGGCAGGCCTCGGCGATGACCCAGCGGCCGAGTTCGATGATCAACGACCCCTCTTCCGCGATCGGGATGAAGGTGGACGGCGGCACGGTGCCGAGCTCGGGATGGGTCCAGCGCAACAGCGCCTCGGCCCCCTGCAGGCGCCCGGTCCGGGCGCACACCTGGGGCTGGTAGTGGAGTTCGAGCTGGCCGGCGGCGATCGCCTGGCCGAGCGCATCGCGGATGCCGATCCGCGCCAGCTGGGCCTCGCGCAGCCGCGGCTCGAACACCGCGACGCGGTTGCGACCCTCGCGCTTGGCGCAGTACATGGCGATGTCGGCGTTGGCCGCCAGTTCCTCCAGGCGCTCGGCATCGTCGGGCCAGCGGCTGATGCCGGCGCTGGCGGTGACGCCCAGGCTGAGGCCGCCGACCAGGAAGGGCGCCGAGAATCGGCCGAGGATCGATTCGGCGGTGTCGTGGACCCGGGCGATGGCATCGGCGCCCACCAGCACCAGCGCGAACTCGTCCCCGCCCAGCCGGAACAGGTACTGCTCGCTTCCCAGCGCGCCGGAGATCCGCCTGCCCACCTGCAGCAGCAACTCGTCGCCGCCCTGGTGGCCGAGCTTGTCGTTGACCTCCTTGAAGCGGTCCAGGTCCAGCTGGATCAACGCCATTCGCTCGCCCCGGGCGCGGCAGCTCTCCAGTTGCGCATTGAAGGCATTGCGGTTGTGCAGCCGCGTCACCGGATCGTAGTGCGCGAGATAGCGCAGCTGCGCCTCGGCGCCGTGCACGCGCTCGCGCATGCGCTTCATCAGCGGATACGCCAGCGCGTAGGCCACCAGCGAGGCGATGCAGAAGGCGATCCCCAGGCCCAGCAGACGCGCGTGCGCGCGGGTCATGTCGATCTGCAATTGCACCACGCCCACCTGGCGGTCGCGCAGCAGCACCGGCGCGCTGACCCAGGCGCAATCGAATCCGCACGGACTCCCCATGGCCGCCGGACCGCCAGCGACGGATTCGGGATAACTTGCGATCGGGTTCGAATCGTTGTCGTGCAGGATGGCCCGGCGTACCGCGGGCACCGACGCCAGCGGGGCCAGTGTTTCGCGCGCGCCCTCGGCATCGCCGAACATCACGGCCGCGGCGCTGCTGGAGGCGATGACCCGCGCCTGCGCTTGGGCATCGGCGGTGTACTCGCGCCGGATATCGACCCACTGGATCAGCATCAGGACGGTCCCGGCGAGCAGCAGGACCAGGGCGGCGCCGATGGTGTTCATCCGCAGGCTGGATGAGGCCGGCCTGAGCGCGAGGATGCTCACAGCACACGCCTGGCCAGTCGCAGCAACTGGCTGCTGAGGGTGATGCCGCCAGCCCGGGCGCGCGTGGCGTCGATGTCGAAGCGGATCCTGTTGCCCTCCCGCACCAAGGCAACCGCGGTCGAGCCGTCGGGCAGCTGGCAGGCGTCGCAGATCACCAGGGTGTCCGATGCCGCGGCCACCGGCGTATCCGCATCATGGACCAGCACGTCGCAGCCGGCGACCGGGTTCGCCCAGCGCACGCGCACCGGGCGCCCGGCGAGCGAACGGCCGGACAGTGCGGCGATCGCCGCCTCCAGCCGCGCATCGACCTGCAGGCAGATGGTGAGCGCCTCCGCCGTCGCTTCGTCCCATTGCGCGAACGCCGCGATGTTGTAGACGAACGCGGCCTTGAGCGAGTGCTCGTCGACCTGGGCATGGCACACGCTGCCGGCCGACACCGCGAGCAGCAAGCCGCCGATGCCGATCCTGGCCCCGCGCCGCGTGGCTCGCTGGCGGGCTAGAAGCGCCATGTCGTCTCGAGACGGAGTTCGCGGCCCCGACGTTCCACCGCATCCGGGGCGAATTCCGGTCCGACCGGATCGGCATAGCGTGCGTCCAGCAGGTTCCTCACCCCCAGCGACAGCGCCAGCGGCAGGTGGCGCGGCTGCCACAGCAGGTGGGCGTTGACCACCGAGTAGGCCGGGACCGTTCCCGACCTGCTCGCCCGGCGCCCGACGTGCTGGGCGCTGAGCGTCATGCCCAGGTCCGTCGCCAGCGGCCACGAGGCCGAGACGCGCGCATTGCCCCGGGGCGCGTTCAGCGGTCGCGGCTCCAGCGCGTCGGCGACCTCGGCGTAGGCATAGCTGGCGCGCAGCAGCAGTCCGCCCGGACTGCGATGGACGTAGGCCAGTTCCGCGCCGCGCGAGGACGCGCGGCCGGCGTTGGTCAGGGTGAGGACGCCTTCGTCGACCTCGACCAGGGTGATCAGGTCGCGCAGCCGGTAGCGGTAGACGCTCAGTTCCGCGCGGCTGCGCGGGGAGAAGGCGACGCCGTAGAACAGTTCGGCGGTCTGCACGTGCTCGGCGCCGAGCCCGGGATTGGCGAGCTGTGCGCCTTCGTCGGAATCGACTTCGTAGTAGCGCTCGTAGGCGTTGGGCGAGCGATACGACTGGCCCACGATCAGCTTGAAGACCGTGTCGTCGGGTCGCGCGGAGATCAGCGCCATGCGCGGACTCAGGCGCAGCGTACCCAGGTCGCTGCGGTCCGCACGAAGCCCGCCGCTGAAGCGCCAGGCGTCCGACAGCCGGATCTCGTTGTCCACGAACACGCCCCAGCTCGCCGTGTTCTCGCGCGAGTCCAGGTAGCTGGCGTAGGGCCGCACGTCGAAGTTGCGTTGCACGACCGAACGGTCGAACTGGACTTCGGCGCCCGCGACCAGGGTATGGCGCTCGCTCGCCCGGGTGACGAGCTGCCCGCCCAGTACCACGGACAGGCCCGAGGCCACGTCGCGGTTGAGGTATGGCGCGTCCTCGCCGTAGACGTAGTCGCCGAGGTAGCGGTAGTCGATCACGTCCAGTCGCGCGCTCGCATCCGTGGCCCCGCCGAGCCGGCGCTGGTAGTGCGCCCCGAAATCGATCCACCGGTCCTGGACCTCGGCGCCGGGCGCGGCGAACGTCTGCTCGTAGGGCGCCACCGGGTCCTCCTTGCGGCGATCCCCGGCGACCAGCTGTAGCGCCAGGCCTCCCTGGCGGTGGCTGATGAACAGCTGTCGCACGCGTTCGTCGTCCTGGCCGCGCACGTGCCCCCCGGACGGCGTGTCGGCGAACTCGGGAAAATGCAGGTCGCGCCCACGGGTGTGGAACTGCCGCGCCGACAGCAGTGTCGTCGCGCCGCCCGCCGCCACGGGCACGCTGACCTGCAGGTCCGTGGTTCCGAAGCTGGCGACGCCTGCACGCAACTCGCCCTCGCCGAAGGTCGACGCATCCCGGGTCAGCACGTTGATCACGCCGAAGAACGCATTCGAACCGTAGACCGCCGAACCGGGGCCTGGCACGTACTCGATGCGTTCGACCAGCGACATGTCCAGCGGGAACTCGCCGCCCACCGGGCTCTGGCTGTACACCGGGTCGTTGACCCGGTGGCCGTTGATCAACAGCAGGAAGCGGGTGTTGTAGTCGCCGGCGCGCAGCTGCCCGCGTGCGCCCAGGTAGGTGTACAGCCCGGTGTCGCTCAGATACAGGCCGGGCAGGCTGGCGAGCGCTTCGGCAAGCGTGCGCCAGCCGCGCGTGCGGATGTCGTCGGCGCTGATGACCTGGACCGCGGAGGGTGCGTGGGAGATGCTCTGTTCGAAGCGCGACGCGGTCACGATCTCCACGTCGAGCAGATCCTCCAGCGACATCGTCGACAGGTCCGGTGCGTCCTGTGCATGCAGGCCCGCTGCCGCCACGCACAGCAGCAACGCGGCGACGAGCCGGGACCGGGGCGGCGACGGGCGCGTGCGGGACGCGCGGACGCATCGGCGGCGGAGCATGGGAAGGGACATGGCGGTCGGTGGTGGCGGACGTGATTCCTCGGGGTCCATATCGGCCGCCGACGCCTGCTTCTAAAGGCGTTTTCCCTGAACGCCGGCCGTCGGAAGGCAGGCCTGTCGATGGCGGGTGGGCCATCCGGAGCGGCGCCGTGCTGTCCGCGAAGTCGGTGCCCGGTCGCTGCGTTGCGAGTGCCGTGGCTGTGCGGATCCACGGCCGGATGCTGCCTGCTTTCGCCGGGCGACGGGCTGCTCGCGTCCTGCCTGCGTCGCAAGCCAGGACGGGTTGCGGCGGGCGGCGGGTTCGACCGCCCGAGGCGTGCTGGTCGTCCGGGACACCGTTCGGCGGCTCGGTTCAGCTTCAGCGCACGAGAAAACCGATGATCTTCGAGATTTTCGCGTACGGCGGCTTCAGCAGATCGCTGCCGGCACGCCGCGGCTGCCACAGGATCGGCAACTGCTTGCTCATCGCGTCGAACCCGGCGCGCCCGTGGTAGGCGCCCATGCCACTGGCACCGACGCCGCCGAAGGGCAGGGCATTGATGCCGAAGTGGATCAGGGTGTCGTTGACGGTGACGCCGCCGGCGAGGGTGCGTTGCAGGATCCGCTCGACGCTGGCGCGGTCGTCGCTGAAGGGATACAGCGCCAGCGGCCGCTCGCGCGCATTGACCTCGGCGATCGCGTGGTCGAGCGAGGCGACGCTGCGGATCGGCAGGATCGGGCCGAAGATCTCTTCCTGCATCACGGTGGCGTCGTCGCCCGGTTCCAGCACCAGGGTCGGCGCGAACAGGCGCCCGCCGGGATCGTGCGTCGGCGCAAGCGCCACCACCTGCAGGCCGCGCGCGCGGGCGTCGTCGAGATGGGCCTGCAAGCGCGCGAACTGGGCGTCGTTGACGATGCGGGTGTAGTCGCCGGCCTCGCGCAGGTCGCCGTAGCGCGCGGTCGCCTCGGCCTGCAGCGCCGCGACCAGCGCGTCGCGGCGCGCGGCATCGCCCACCAGCAGCACGTAGTCGGGCGCGATGCAGGTCTGTCCGGCGTTGAACCATTTGCCGGTCGCCAGCCGCGCCGCGACGCGTTCGAGCGGCGCGTCGGCGCAGACGATCGCCGGCGACTTGCCGCCGAGCTCGAGCGTGAGCGGGGTGAGGTGGGCCGCGGCCGCGGCCATCACCTTGCGGCCGACGGCGGTCGAGCCGGTGAACACGAGATGGTCGAACGCCAGCGCGGCGAACGCGGCGGCGACCCGGGCGTCGCCGGTCGCCACCGCGACCCGGTCGTCGGGAAACACCTCGGCCAGCAGCGAACGCAGGAACGCGGCGCTGCGCGGCGTGTGTTCGGACGGCTTGAGGTAGACGTGGTTGCCGGCGGCGATCGCGGTCGCAAGCGGGATCAGGGCGAGGTTGACCGGGTAGTTCCAGGGCGCGATCACGCCGACCACGCCCAGCGGTTCGTGGCGCAGTTCCGCGCGCGCCGGCCAGAAGCGCCAGCCGCTGCCGATCCGGCGCGGCTTCATCCAGCCGCGCAGGCGGCGGCGCAGGTGGTCGATCTCGGTCAGCACGGTCATGCCGTCGGCCACCAGCGACTCGTGGTGAGAGCGATGACCGAAGTCGGCGGCGATCGCCTCGGCCATTTCCGGCAGCCGGCGCTTCAGGGCCTCGCGCAGGCGCAACAGGTCGTCGTGGCGCTGTGCGTGACCGGGTTTCGCCGCCTGCCAGGCATGGCGCAGGCGCGCCAGCGTGGGCGCGAGGTCGTCGGCCGGGGGGTCCGCGGCGGGCTGCATGCAACGCAGTGTAGACGGGGCCGGTCGAGCGCAGGCACTACAATGCGCGCCATGACAGCCATGGCCACCCGACTGCGCGCCTTTCGCGGCAAGCTGCCCGAACTGGGGCAGCGCGTGTACATCGATCCCTCCGCCGAGGTGATCGGCGACGTGGTGCTGGGCGACGACGTCTCGATCTGGCCGATGACCGTGGTCCGCGGCGACGTCAACTACATCCGCATCGGCGCGCGCAGCAACGTCCAGGACGGGGTGGTGATCCACGTCAGCCACGACGGCCCGCACCTGAAGGCGGGCGGCTTCGCGACCGTGATCGGCGAGGACGTCACCATCGGCCACAAGGCGATCATCCACGCCTGCCGGATCGAGGATGCCTGCCTGGTCGGCATGGGCGCGGTGGTGATGGACGGCGCGGTGGTGCGCAAGCACGGTTTCGTCGGCGCCGGCGCGCTGGTCTCGCCCGGCAAGGTGGTCGGCGAGGGCGAACTGTGGCTCGGCAACCCGGCGCGTTTCGTGCGCCGGCTCGACGACGCGCAGATCGAGGCGCTGTACTACAGCGCGCGGCACTACGTGCGGCTCAAGGACGACTACCTGGGCGAGACGCCGGCCTGATGTTCCGTTGCGTCCGGGCGCACGGCGGCTCGTAGGAGCGCCTTCAGGCGCGATGCGTTTCGTTACGCCGCCGGAGGTTCCACGGAAAGCCCGCGCCTGAAGGCGCTCCTACGGCGGGTGTCGCCGGCGAGGCGTGTGCGGCGGTGCCCCGCGCTACAGTAGGGCGGTGTGCGAGGATCGATGCGGCGGGCGCTTGGACGGACGGGGGGAGAGGGACGTGGCAGTCGGAAGCTGCGTGCGCAAGGTCGCCACGCCGGACGCGATGGCGGATTGATGCTCGATACGGTTCGCGAGATCCACACGCCCGAGGGCGTCGCGCTGCGGCTGCCTGCGGCCGGTCCGGTGCCGCGCGCGTTCGCGTGGCTGATCGACCTGGGGATCCGCTTAGGGCTGGTGCTGCTGGCCTCGATGTTCCTCTCCCTGCTCGGCCGTTTCGGCACCGGCGTGTACCTGGTGTTCCTGTTCCTGGTGATCTGGGCGTACCCGGTGGCGTTCGAGGCGCTGTGGGACGGACAGACCCCGGGCAAGCGCGCGCTGGGCCTGCGCGTGGTCTCCGCCGACGGCGCGCCGGTGGGCTGGATGGCCTCGTTCGTGCGCAACCTGATGCGGACCGTCGACATGCTGCCGTTCGGCTACGCCTTCGGCCTGGCCTCGAGCCTGGTCGATCCGTGGGGGCGGCGGCTCGGCGACATGGTCGCGCGGACGATGGTGGTGCACGTGCCGCGCGTGCGTGGCGCGGTGGCGCTGCCGAGCGGCCCGGCGACGGTACCGCCGGTGCCGCTGCTGCCCGGCGAACAGGCGGCGGTGGTCGCCTTCGCCGAGCGCGCGTACGCGCTCACGCCGCAGCGCCGGCAGGAACTGGCCGACATCGCCGCGCCGCTCACCGGGGCCCGTGGCGAGTCCGGCATGCAGCGCCTGTTCGGCATCGCCCACTGGCTGCTGGGGCGGGCATCGTGAGGCAGGAGGCGTTCGTCGCGCGATACGAAGCCGAGTGGCGCGAGTTCGAGACGTGGCTCGAGCGACGCGGCGGCAGGACCGACCGCGCGCGCGCGGCCCAGGGCACGGACGGCCTGCGCGACGAGGACATGCCCGCGCGCTACCGGCGCCTGTGCCAGCAGCTGGCGCTCGCGCGCCGGCGCGGCTACAGCCCCCAGGTGTCCGAGCGCCTGCAGGCGTTGATGCAGCGCGGCCACGACGTGCTCTACCGCGCACCGCCGCCGCCGTGGCGGCGCGCGCTGCGTTTTCTGGTCGCCGACTTCCCGACCCTGGTACGCGCGCAGCGCGGCTGCCTGTGGCTGTCGGTGGCGCTGTTCGCGTTGCCGACGCTGGCGTTGTTCCTGGCCGTGCAGCAGTGGCCGGAGCTCGCGCACAGCGTGTTCGAGCCGCAGGAGCTGGCGCGCTTCGAGGCGATGTACGACCCGGCCGACCCGACCCACACGCTCGGCCGCGAAAGCGGCACCGACATGGCGATGTTCGGCCACTACATCCTCAACAACGTCAGCATCGGCTTCCGCACCTTCGCCGCCGGGCTGCTGGCGGGCGTGGGCACGGCGTTCGTACTGGTGTTCAACGGCGTGGTGTTCGGGGTGGTCGCCGGGCACCTGCAGGCGATCGGCCATGGCGATCCGTTCTGGCGCTTCGTGGCCGGGCATTCGGCGCCGGAGCTGGTCGCGATCGTGATCGCGGGCGCCGCGGGATTGCGGCTGGGCCTGGCGCTGCTGGCGCCGGGGCGGCTGCGGCGGGTGGACGCGCTGGTCGAGGCCGGCCGCGTCGGCGCCAGGCTGTGCCTGGGGATCCTGGCGATGCTGCTGTTCGCCGCATTCGTCGAGGCGTTCTGGTCTTCGACCGGTTCGATCCCGGCCGCGGTGAAGTTCGGCGTCGGCGGCGTGCTGTGGGCGTTGGTGCTGGGCTGGCTGGCGCTGGGTGGGCGAGGCGACGACGTGCTTTCGCGGCAGCGCCGCGTCGGACTG
This sequence comes from Luteimonas saliphila, assembly GCF_016774335.1. Classification (GTDB taxonomy): domain Bacteria; phylum Pseudomonadota; class Gammaproteobacteria; order Xanthomonadales; family Xanthomonadaceae; genus Luteimonas; species Luteimonas saliphila. The sequence goes on from NZ_JAETWA010000026.1 coordinate 148,332, forward strand.
CCGGGCGAGCGGCCGGCAACGGCAGGTCCGCCCGCGCTGGCGTCCCGCCCTGGACGGCAGCGAACCGGGGCATCGCCGCATGCGCCTTGACCAGGTCCGGGTCGAACTGCGCCCGCGCCTGCCCTGGGAGGCGGTGGAGCTTGGGATGGCCCTGGTGCGCCGCCATGCCGGCGCCATCTGGCGCCCGTGGGCGGCGGCCACGCTGCCGGTATTCGCGCTGTTCAACGCCGCCGCATGGGCGATCGATGCCCTGTGGCTGGCGGCGCTGGCGACGTGGTGGCTGCTGCCGCTGTTCGATCGCATCGTGCTGTTCGTGCTTTCGCGCGCGGTGTTCGACGACCCGCCCACGCCGCGGCAGACGCTGGCCGCGCAGCGCGGCTGGGGCTGGCGGGGGCTGGGCGCGCGACTGTCGTGGGCGCGTTTCAGTCCGTGGCGCTGCATCGGCATGCCGGTGGAACTGCTCGAAGGCGTCGAGGGCGAGGCGCTGCGGCTCCGGCGCCGGGTCGTGGTCGACGGCATCCAGGGCCATGCCTTCCTGCTCACCTTGGTGTGCCAGTTGTTCGTGCTGTCGCTGCTGGCCTCGCTGCTGTCGCTGGTGCTGATGTTCGTGCCGGCCGAGCTGCTGTCGGAGTCGGCGCGGGCGATGTGGGCGCTGGTGGTCGACGAGCCGCCGCGCGGCGCGCAGCTCGCGTTCAACGCCGCGCTGTGGCTGGCGCTGTCGATCATCGAGCCGTTCCTGGTCGGCGCCGGCTTCGGCCTGTACCTCAGCCGCCGGGTGCGGATCGAAGCCTGGGACATCGAGCTCGCGCTGCGACGGATGCGTGCGCGCCTAGCCCAGGCGGCGGGCCTGGCGCTTGCCGCCTGCGCGCTGGCGCTGGGGCTGCTGGCGCCGGCGCCAGCAGCCGCGCAGGCGACGCAGCGCATCCAGGACGAACGCGAGCGCGCCGCGCACCTGCCACCGAAGCCGCACCCCGGAGCCTCGGCGGCCGAAGGGGAAGCGTCCACTCTGGCGCGGGTGTTCGGCGAGGAAGCGGTGGTCGACGCCCGCCCGTTCCGCCAGGCGGTCAAGCGCGCCTACGAGGACCCGCTGCTCGACCGTAGCCGCATCGAGCGCAGCTGGGAGCGGCGCGACCGCAGCGAACCCGAGCCACCGGCGAAGGCGCCGCCCTGGCTGCTGGCGCTGGGACGGGTGATCGCGGTGGTGGGCGAGTACGGCCTGTGGCTGCTGCTCGGCCTGCTGCTGCTGGCGCTGGCGCTCACCGCGAAGCGCTGGTGGCCGTGGATGCGCGGACTGCGCGACACGCCCGTGCCCGAAAGCGGGATCGTGCAGGTGGCGGCGCCCGATGCCGAGGCCTTGCCCGCCGACCTCGCTGCGGCAGCGCGCCGGCTGTGGCGCGAGGGCCGGCCGCGGCGTGCGCTGGCGTTGCTGTACCGCGGCAGCGTCGAGGCGATGGTCGCGCGTGCCGGCGTCACCCTCGTGCCGGGGGCGACCGAAGCGCAGTGCCTGCGCGCCTCGCGCGGCCTGCCCGACGCCGACGACCGCAATGCGTTCGCGCGCATGGTCCGCGTCTGGCAATACGCCGCCTACGCGCGCCATCTGCCGGCGGAAGAGGAATTCGAATCGCTGCTCGGCGAGCTGTCACAACGCTTCGGGTGGGCGCGATGAAGGGGCGCGTGCCGCGGGCCGCCCTGGCGCTGCTCGGACTGGTGTGCCTGGGCGTGCTGGTGGCGTGGTGGCTGCACCACTACGAGCGGGTCGAACGCACGGTGCCGTTGCCGCCGGCCGGCGAGGCCGCCTACAACCCGCTGTATGCGCTGCGGCGCGCGCTGCAGGCCGACGGCGTGGCGGTGGATTCGCGACAGCGGCTCGATCTGGCCGCGCACCCGCCTGACGCGCGCGACACGGTGCTGCTGCTCGGCGACCCGCGCACCCTCGCAGAACGCGAAGTCGACGCGTTGCTGACGTGGATGGATGCGGGCGGACACCTGATCGTGTCGACACCGCGCGGGCGCCGCCTGTCCGCGCCGCGGCCGTCCGACCTGCTGGCGCGGCTCGGCCTGGCGTTGCTGCCCGGCGCCGGCGGCTGCGAGGCCTTCCAGGTTCCGGGGCAGGAGCGGCACGTGGAATTCTGCGGCGGTACGCGCTTCACCCTGCAGGGCATCGATCCGCTGCTCTCGTGGGGCGACTTCGCCGACGGCTTCGTGTTCGCACGGCAGGCGTACGGGGCAGGCAGGGCCGACGTGCTGGCCTCGCTCGACTTCCTCGAGAACGACAAGCTGTCGGAAGCGCCGCACGCGGCGCTGGCGCGGCAACTGCTCGAACCCAACTACGGCCGCGGCACCATCCACCTCGTCTACGCCGCGAACGTGCCGCCCCTGTGGCGCCTGCTGCTGGAGCATGCGTGGATGGCATGGGCGCCGCTGCTGCTGGCGCTGCTGGCCTGGCTGTGGATGCGCCTGCAGCGGGTCGGTCCGGCGATGCCGCCGCCGGCACAGGCGCGGCGCTCGCTGCTCGAGCACGTGCAGGCCAGCGGCGAGCACCTGCGTCGCTACGGTCGTGCGTCGCTGCTGCACGCGGCGATGCGCGATGCCTTCCTCGACCGCCTGCGCCGACGCGACCCGTTCGCCGCGGCGCTGGACGGCGTCGCCCGCGCCGAGGCGATCGCCGCGCGCACCGGCCTGTCCGCACCCGACATCGAACACGCGCTGCGTTCCCCGCGCCCGCGCGACGGCAACGACTTCCGCCTGCGGGTGGCCCGACTCATCGAAATGAGAAGACGACTATGACCGAGAGCATCCCCGCCCCGACACCCATCACCGGCGACGCCCTCGCCGAACAGGTCGCGCGCGTGCGCGACGAGGTGGCGAAGGCCTTCATCGGCCAGGCCGACGTGCTCGACCAGATCCTGGTCGCGTTGCTGGCCGGCGGCCACGTGCTGGTCGAGGGCGTGCCCGGCCTCGGCAAGACCCTGCTGGTGCGGGCATTGGCGAGCGCGCTGGGATGCGGCTACGCGCGGGTGCAGTTCACGCCCGACCTGATGCCCAGCGACGTCAGCGGCCACGCAGTGTGGGACGTGCGCAGCGAGACCTTCACCGTGCGCCGTGGCCCGATCTTCACCAACCTGCTGCTGGCCGACGAGATCAACCGCGCGCCGGCCAAGACCCAGTCGGCGCTGCTCGAGGCGATGCAGGAGCAGCAGGTGACGATCGAAGGGCAGGGCTTCGCGCTGCCGCCGCCGTTCATGACCCTGGCGACCCAGAACCCCGTCGAGCAGGAAGGCACCTATCCGCTGCCGGAGGCGCAGCTCGACCGCTTCCTGCTCAAGGTGCTGATCGACTATCCCGCGCACGCCGACGAGGTGGCGATGGTGACCGCGGTCAGCGACGGCAGCGTCGCCGCCGGCTTCGACCTGTCCCAGGTGGCGCAGGTGCTCGACGCCGGCGCGATCGTGGCGCTGCAGCTGGGCACCGCGGCGACCACGCTCGATGCCGCGGTGATCGACTACGCGGTGCGCATCGCCGCCGCCACCCGCACCTGGCCGGGCATCGCGCTCGGCGCCGGGCCGCGCGGCAGCCTCGCGCTGGTGCGCGCGGCGCGTGCGCAGGCGGTGCTGTCGGGTCGCGGGTTCGTGACGCCCGACGACGTGCGCGAAGTCGCCAAGCCGGCATTGCGCCACCGCATCGCGCTGGCGCCGGAGCTGCAGATCGAGGGCCAGGATGCGGACCAGGTGCTGCAGGCGCTGCTGGCCAAGGTGGACGCGCCGCGCAAGTGAGCCCCACGCCCGTCCGCCGCCGTTTCCTGCCGCGCCCGGCGCCCGCGCTGGTCGCCTGCGCCGTGGTCTGGGGGTTGCTCGGCGCGGCGACCAGCATCGGCTGGCTGCCGGCGTGGGCGTGGACGATCGCGGGCGCTGCGCTGGCGACGCTGGCGCTCGCCGACCTCGTCGTGCTGTGGCGCAGCGGCGTGCCGGATGTCTCGCGCAGCGTGCCCGAGGCGTTGGCGCTGGGGATCGAGCGCGAGGTGCGGCTGCACCTGGAGCCGGGCGCGCGCGGCGTGCGCGTGGACGTGCACGACCTGCATCCCGGCGGCTGGGACGTGAGCGGCCTGCCGCGGCGCCTGGCGCTGGACCCAGGCCTGGTGTCGAGCGTCGGCTACCGGCTGCGGCCCAACGCGCGCGGCGCCTTCATGTTCGACGGCGTGCACCTGGTGCTGCATTCGCCGCTGCGGCTGTGGCGACGGCTGTGCCTGGCGGGCGCAGCACAGCGCGTGCGCGTGTTCCCGGACTTCGCGCCGCTGGCGAAGTTCGCGCTGGTCAGCGCCGAGCAGGCCTCGCGGATGATGGGCGCGCACGTGCGGCGCCGGCGCGGCGAGGGCACCGACTTCCACCAGATGCGCGAATACCGGGTCGGCGACAGCCTGCGCCAGATCGACTGGAAGGCGACCTCGCGCGCGCGCAAGCTCATCTCGCGCGAGTACCAGGACGAGAAGAACCAGCAGCTGGTGGTGGTGCTCGACACCGGCCGCCGCATGCTGGCGCGCGACCCGGCGCCCGCGAAGGCAGGCGACGCGCTGGCGCATTTCGACCACGCGCTCGACGCCTCGCTGCTGGTGGCCTACCTGGCGTTGCGCCAGGGCGACGCCGTCGGCCTGTTCGCGACCGGCGGCGAGCGTCGCTGGGTGCCGCCGCGACGCGGCATGGCCGCGATCGACACCCTGCTGCGCGCCAGCTACGACCTGCAGCCGCAGCCGGTGGCGACCGACTACCTCGCCGCCGCCACCGAACTGTCGCTGCGCCAGCGCCGTCGCGGCCTGCTGATGCTGGTGACCAACCTGCGCGACGAGGACATCGAAGACGTGCTGGCCGCGGTGCGCATGCTGCAGAAGCGGCACCTGGTAGTGGTGGCCTCGCTGCGCGAGCGCGCGCTCGACGAGGTGCTCGAGCAGGAGGTGCACGACATCTCCGCCGCCGTGCGCGCCGGCGCCACCGCGCGCTACCTCGCCCAGCGCGCCGCCGCGCACGACGCCCTGCGCCGCCATCGCGTGACGGTGCTGGACGTGACCGCGGCGCAGCTGCCCGCGGCGCTTGTCGAACGCTACCTGGCGATCAAGCGCGAAGGGTTGCTGTAGACGGGATCGACAGGCCGGTGGTGCGTGAAGCAGATTTCTCCCTTCGGTCGAAATGACAGGTATGGTTGCGAGGACAGGTGGGTCTAACGGAAGGGGTAGGTCGACGGACAGGTACGTCGACGGACTGGTCGAAAGGACAGGTCGGGGTTCAACGGTCAGGTTCGGTCGAAATGGCGGGATCAGGCGTTCCCCCTGTGTCATTTCGACCGGAGGGAGAAATCCCGCCCGCAGCCTGCTAGCGTCCGGATCGACGGAAAGGTTCAAGGAGGAACCGCATGCCCGGAGAGCACCGCTATTTCGTCTATATCCTCACCAACCGCACCCGCAAGGTCATGTACATCGGCATGACCAGCGATCTCGTCCGGCGGCTGCATGAACACCGCACGCACGCGGTCCCGGGATTCACGGCCAGGTATCGCGTGGACACGCTGGTCTACTTCGAGGAGACCAGCGACGTGCTCGCGGCGCTCGGGCGCGAGAAGCAGATCAAGAAGTGGCGACGCGAGAAGAAGGACGCGCTGGTGGCGTCGATGAATCCGGATTGGCGCAACCTGGGGCTGGATTTCTCCCTACGGTCGAAATGACAGTACCTACGGTCGAAATGACAGCGCCGGGCATTCCCGTCCCGTTTGTCATTTCGACCGAAGGGAGAAATCTCCTGTCAGCAGCCAGCAGCCAGCAGCGTCCGGCTCCGCATTATCAGCGCGATCGCCCCCGAACCGCCTTCAGTCCGCCGTCACCAGCGCCGCATGGCGTGCGTGCAGCTCTTCGTAGACCGCATCGGTGTGCGGGCGCACGCCGTGCCACAGGGCGAAGCTCTCCGCAGCCTGTTCGACCAGCATGCCGAGGCCGTCGATCGCCTCGTGCGCGCCGTTGGCGCGGGCCCAGGCCAGGAACGGGATCGCAGCCTCGCCGTAGCTCAGGTCGACCGCCGCGCTGCGCGAGCCCAGCAGCGACATCGGCAGGCGCGGGGTGCGCCCGTCGCGGCCGGCCGAAGTGGCGTTGATCAGCAGGCCGAACTCGCCGAGCGACGGCAGGTCGGCGAGGTAACGCGCATGCACGCGCCCGGGTTGGCCCAGGGTATCGGCCAGCGCGTCGGCGCGTTCGGGCGTGCGGTTGACGATGAACAGGTCGCCGATGCCGGCATCGAGCAGCGACGGCGCGATCCCGCGTGCGGCGCCGCCGGCACCGATCAGCAGGGTGCGGCGCTGGCGCAGGTCCAGGCCCCGGCGCTCGGTGAGGTCGCGCACCAGCCCGGCACCGTCGGTGTTGTCGCCGTGCCACTGGCCTTCGATGCGGGCCAGGGTGTTCACCGCGCCGGCGCGGCGCGCGCGTTCGGTGGTGGTCGCGCTCAGCGCGAAGGCCGATTCCTTCAGCGGCAGGGTCACGTTGGCGCCGACCCCGCCGGCCGCGGCGAAGGCCTCCAGCGCGTCGAAGAAGGTGTCGTGGGTCGCGTCGATCGCCTCGTAGCGCAGCGCGATCCCGGTCTGGCGGCCGAACGCGGCATGGATGTGCGGCGAAAGCGTGTGCGCGACGGGATGGCCGAAGACCGCGTACTGGCTGCTCATGACGCACCGATTCCCTTGCGTGGACCCCGGTCGGAGTCTACCCGGACCGCGGCCGCTTCAGCGCACCGTCCTGGTGTAGACGTGCTGGGTCTTGGCCCGTTCGTACCCGAGCGCGGGGTAGAACGCATGCGCCCCCTCGCGCGCGAGGCTCGCGCGGACCAGCACGCGGTCCACGCCGCGGCGCCGGGCCCAGGCCTCGACCGCGGCGACCAGCTGGGTGCCCATGCCGTGGCGGCGCGCGTCGGCATCGACCACCAGCGAAGTCAGCTCGACCCATTCGCCGAACGGCAGCAGGCGATGCTCGGCGGCGGCGAACCCGCAGGGCCCGGCGTCGCCTTCGGCGACGAACACCGCGTGGGTGGCGAGTTCGAGGATCCGCGCCATCCGCGACGGGAACGTCTCCGGATCGACCGTGCTGCCGAGCTGGGCGGCCAGCCCGGCGATGGCGGGGATGTCGGCGATGGCGGCGCGGCGGATCATGCGTCGGCCCGCAGCCAGCGCGCCGCGTCGAGTGCGTGGTAGCTCAGCACGCCGTCGGCGCCGGCGCGCTTGATCGACAGCAGCGCTTCCAGCGCGCAGGCGCGTTCGTCGAGCCAGCCGTTGCCGGCGGCGGCCTTGAGCATCGCGTACTCGCCGCTCACCTGGTAGGCGAACGTCGGCACGCCGAACGCCTCCTTCACCCGACGCACGATGTCGAGGTAGGGCAGCGCGGGCTTGACCATCACCATGTCCGCGCCCTCGTCGAGGTCGAGCGCGACCTCGCGCAGCGCCTCCTCGGCATTGGCCGGGTCCATCTGGTAGGTGGTCTTGTCGGCCTTGCCGAGCGCGGCGGCAGAGCCCACCGCGTCGCGGAACGGGCCGTAGAACGCGGAGGCGTACTTGGCCGCGTAGGCGAGGATGCGGGTGTGGACGTGGCCGTCGGCTTCCAGCGCGAGCCGGATCGCGCCGATGCGGCCGTCCATCATGTCGCTGGGCGCGACCACGTCGGCGCCGGCGCGCGCGTGCGACAGCGCCTGCTTCACCAGTGCGTCGACGGTGGCGTCGTTCATCACGTAGCCGTCGTCGTCGACCAGGCCGTCCTGGCCGTGCGAGGTGTAGGGATCGAGCGCGACGTCGGTGATCACGCCCAGCTGCGGGAAGCGCGCCTTGAGCGCGCGCACCGCGTGCTGGCACAGGCCCTCGTCGTCCCAGGCCGCGGCCGCGTCGAGCGACTTGGCCTCGGACGCGGTCACCGGGAACAGCGCCAGCGCCGGGATCCGCAGCTCGCTGGCGGACTCGGCCACCCGCAGCAGTTCGTCGATCGACAGCCGCTCGACGCCCGGCATCGACGGCACCGCGGCACGTCCGGTCGCGCCATGCACGAACACCGGGTAGATCAGGTCGTCGGCGCTGAGCGTGGTCTCGCGCATCAGCCGGCGCGAGAACGCGTCGCGGCGCATCCGCCGCAGGCGGGTATCGGGGTAGGCCATGGCGCGCATTCTACGCGCCGCCTCCGTTCGCCGCGGTGGACCGGAAGTCCCCGTCCAGGCGCACCCCCGGCCCATCAACCGGGGTCCTGCGCGCGAGGTCCTGCGCGGCGACCGCACGCGCCCCTTCCGCGCAAGCCGATGCGCCGGACCTTCGGCCTGTCGCACGCGATGGCGACGGTCGGACGTCGCCGGCCGGCAACGGCGCGCACGGCCGCGGGTGCGGGTGACGGTGCCCCGGCAGTGGTCCGCCGCTCGATTCGGCGGCTAGATCAGGCCGCCGCCCAGGCCCAGCCGCCAGATCGCCACGAAGATGACGATGCCGTTGATCACCAGCCCGGCCTTGGCCCGGCCGCGTCGCCCGGTGCGGGTGAACAGCAGGCCGATCGCAGCGAGGATCGCGCCCACCGCGGCGAAGGGAATCAGCAACCAGTTGGTGATGCCGACCAGCGGGATCAGCGCGAGGATCATCCAGATCATCGTCAAGATGCCCCAGACCAGGCTGATCATTCCCATGGTGTCCTCCTGTACCGGGCCGGATGGCCCACGCGTCGTAGACGGACCATGCGGCGCGGACGTGACCGTTGCAAGCGGCCGCGCCAGCGGCGGTGCCGGGCTGGCGCGACGCATCAGCCGGCGTCGTGCACGCCGTCGATCTCGATCGCCAGTTCGCGGCGGCAGATCGCGGCATGCAGGAGGATCCGCGGCACGCGGTCGCCGAAGCGGGCATCGAGCGCGGCGGCGACCAGCGGCAGGTCGTCGAGGTCGCGCACGTACACCTTCAGCCGGGTTCCGGCGCCGAACTGCGCGGGCATCGCGGGTTGGCGCGCGCGGGCTGCGCTGAGCAGGGCGTCGAAGTTGGCGAAGGTCTCGTCGAGCTGGGCCAGCAGTGCGCCCGCATGCTGCGAGGCGTGCCCGACCACGGCCGCGGTCCCCGACAGCAGCAGCGGCATCGCGCCGCCGGGCGGTGGCAGCATCGCGCGGGCGAAGCTCGGCGGCTGTGGCCCGTATTCGCGCGGATAGCGATAGGCGCTGACCTGGCGCGGATTCTCCACCGGCGTGCCCGGTTCGCGCGACGCAAGCCAGTAGATCTGGACGGTGCGGGCATCGTCGCAGCGCCCGATCGCGGTGGCCGCGGGCAGGGCGCTGGCGTCGAAGTCGCCCAGGCCGCGCGCGCGGCCGATGCAGAAGCGGCGGTAGCGCTCGGTATCGCCGTCGCCCAGGGTGATCGCGTCGAGGTAGTTCCAGACCCGCAGCAGGTGCGGGTAGTCGCTGCCGCCGACGAATCGCGTCAGCGTGCGGTACGCGTGTTCCGCGGCCAGCAGGATGCCGCTGTTGTCGCCGTCGCCGGTGTGGCCGGCCGGCTCGTCGACCTCGATCGCGCCGAACAGCAGCTGGCCGTCGCACGACCACGCGATCTCGCCGTCGCGCCCGCTGTCCACCGGCGCCAGCGCATGCCAGACCTCCACTTTCGCCTCGCCGTGCGGCTGCAGCGGCACCCGCAGGTAGCGCGGGTCGTCCAGGCGGGGCGCCTGCTCGCCGAAGCCGAGCACCGCCAGCACGTCGGCGCGTGACAGCAGTTCCGACACGCCGGCGGCGTCGACGTACTCCACGCGCAGGCGCGGCGGCAGGCGCGGCGGCAGCGGCGCGGGACGGCTCACGGGCTCCCCTCGTGCAGGGTGTCGCCGGCGAACGAGGCCCGGACCTGGCGGCGGCGGTCGCGCCAGCCGCGCAGCGCCCGTGGCGCGATCGCGACCGCGTTGAGCGCATACACCAGCCGGAACAGGTACAGCCGCCAGTGCACCCGGCGGTTGTCGAACACGTCGCCGGCCAGCATCGAGATCACCGCCTGCTCCAGCTGCCAGTCGTTGCGCGGCGCGGCGAACAGGCGCCGCATCACCGGCGTGTTGAAGCGATGGATGAACCAGCTGAAGTGGCGCAGGCCGCGTTCGAGCCGTGCCTGCATCGCCCGCTGCAGGGCGGCCTCGCGCGCGGGCTCGCGCAGCGCGCCGTCGACCACCGCGGCCGCCTGGCGCGCGCCGTCCATCGCCAGGTACACACCGGAGGAGAAGATCGGGTCGACGAAGGCGTAGGCATCGCCGACCAGGATCCAGCCGGGGCCGGCCATGCGCGTGGCGCCGTAGGAATAGTTGCCGGTGGCATGCACCGGCGCCACGCGCTGCGCGCCCTGCATCCGCGCCCACACCCCCGGATTGGACTGCAGGGTGCGCATCAGCAGGGTCTCGTTGTCGATGCGCCCGCCGCCGTCGTTGCGCTGCCGCAGGTATTCGGGGAAGCACACCGCGCCCACGCTCATGACGTCGTCGGGCAGCGGGATCAGCCAGAACCAGCCCTGGTCGAAGCGCGCGACGGTGATGTTGCCCGCGTCCGCGCCCGGGTGGCGGGCGACCCCGCGGAAATGGCTGAACAGCGCCGCCGACTGGTGCTTCGGATCCCTGCGCTTGAGCTTGCGGCTGTTGGCCAGGAAGGTGTCGCGGCCGCTGGCGTCGACCACGTAGCGCGGACGCCACTGCCGGCGCGCGCCGTCGGCAAGCACGGCCTCGACCCGGTCCGGGCGCCCGTGGTGGCCGAACGCCACCTCGACCACCCGCGCGCGTTCGCGTGCGTCGACCCCGCTGGCGCGCGCATGGTCGAACAGCAGCGCGTCGAACCGGTCGCGGCGCACGTGCACGGCGTAGTCGTGACCCGGCTCCAGCGCCCGGGTGAAATGGATGACGTGGTGCCCACCGTCCGCCTCCTGCAGCGGGAAGTCGGCGCCCGGCTTGTGCACCCCGATCGCGCGCACCTGCTCGAGCACCCCGAGCTCGGCGAGAATCGGCATGTTCATCGGCAACAGCGACTCGCCGATGTGGAAGCGCGGATGCGCGTCCTTTTCCAGCAGCACCACCCGCCAGCCGCGACGCGCCAGCAGGGTGGCCGCCGTGCTGCCGGCCGGGCCGCCGCCGACGACCACGACGTCGCAGTCCTCGGGTCCGGTCGGGATGCTGGCGGGCGGGTCGGGGCTGGCCATCCGGTTGCGTCTGGGCGGGCATGAACGGGTGCGCATGATAGCGGACGCCCGGCACCGGTCCGGCGGCGGGCGGAGCGGAGGCCGCACTTTCCTGAACGGACCGGCGCGCTTGCGAACGGCGACGCGATGCACGATGGTTGCGGGTCCTGTCCGAAGCCGCCGCTGCCATGCCCGAGCAAACCGATGCCGAACGCGAACTCGCCGAACTGCTGGTCGAGAGCCTGAACCTGGACGGGGTGGCCGCGGCCGACATCGATCCGGAGGCGCCGCTGTTCAATGCCGGGCTGGGGCTGGACTCGATCGACGCGCTGGAACTGGCGTTGGCGGTCAGCAAGCGCTATGGATTCCAGCTGCGTTCGGACAACGACGAGAACCGGCGCATCTTCGCTTCGCTGCGGGCGCTGTCCGGGCACGTCCAGCAGCACCGGACGACCTGACGACTTGATCCTCGCCCTGCAGATCGCGCTGGCGGTGGCCTACGCGTTGCTCGCGCACGGCGCCAGCGCGGGCGGCGACGCGCGCCTGGCGCTGGCGGCATTGCTGGTGCTGGTGGCGCTGGTGCTGGCGCCGCCGCTGCTGCGGCTGCGGCCGTGGGCGTTCGCGCTGGCGGCGGTGTCGTCCGCGGCGGCGTGGTGGCTGTACCGGCAGGGGCTGGCCACGCTGCCGCTGCTGGTGGTGCCGGTGGTGTTCGTGGCGCTGGTGGCCTGGGTGTTCGGGCGCAGCCTGCAGCGGGGGCGGGTGCCGCTGATCACCCGGATCGTGTCCGGGCTCGACGGCGTGCCGCCCGAGCGGTTACCGGCCGACGTGGCCGCCTATGCGCGCGGGCTGACCGCACTCTGGGCCGGGGTGCTGGTGCTGCTGGGGGTGGCCAACCTGGTCCTGGCGCTGATTGCCAGCCCCGGCGGGCTGCTGGCCCAGGTCGGCATCGCCTCGCCGTGGCCGATTACCCCCGAGCAATGGTCCTGGCTGGCGAACGTGCTGGGCTACGGCGTGGTCGGCGGGTTCTTCGTGCTCGAATTCCAGTGGCGGCGCTACCGGTTTCCCGAGCGCCACCATGGCTTCGTCGGTTTCCTGCGCCGTCTCGGCGGGCTGGGACCGGCGTTCTGGCGCGATTTCCTGCGATGAGCCCGCCGGATGCCCGGGCCGGGGCGGCTTCAGGCGGGCGTGCGCAGCCCGACGGTATCCTGTGCGACGAACAACCGGGGTCGATGTCCCGAAGGGACGCGGGACGTGCGGGGGCAGGACGCGTGATGTGGCGGCTGTACAACACCATCCAGTTCGCGTTCACGCTGGCCTGGACGGCGGGCTGGATCACGCTGGCGCTGCTGATGCGGCCGTTTTCGGGCCCGCAGGCGCGGCTGCCGCTGCGCATGGCCGCGCGCTGCTGGGCGCCGGGCCTGCTGTGGGGCGCCGGCGCGCGACTGCAGGTGGACGGGCAGGAGCGCGTCGACTGGTCCAGGCCCTGCCTGTTCGTCGCCAACCACCAGTCGGTGATCGACATCTGCGCGCTGTTCCGCGCGATTCCGGTGCCGCTGCGCTTCCTGCTCAAGGAGGAGATGAAGCAGGTGCCGTTCGTGGGCTGGTACGCCCGCGCCACCGGGATGCTGTTCATCGTCCGCGACAACGCGCGTGCCGGCGCGCTGTTCCGGCGCGAGGCGGCGGCGCTGCTGGCGCGGGGGCAGAGCCTGTGCCTGTTCCCCGAGGGCACCCGCAGCCGCAGCGGCGAGGTGGCGCCGTTCAAGGCCGGCTCGCTGCAGGCAGCGATCGACGCCGGGGTCGCCGTGGTGCCGGTGGCGCTGCACGGCGCCGGCCGGGTACTGCCGGTGGACGGCTTCTTCCGGGTGCGGCCGGGCACGATCCGGGTCCGCTTCGGCACCCCGCTGCCGGTGCGCGACGAGGGTCGGCCGGTGGCGCGCCAGGCGCTCGCCGACCGCGCGCAGGCGCAGGTGACGGCGATGCTGCGGGACCTGGAGTGAGCGGCATGGAATTCGTGATCGATCCCGGCCATCCCGCGCTGCCCGGGCATTTCCCCGGTCGCCCGGTGGTGCCGGGGGTGGTCGTGCTCGACCGCGTGATCGCAGCGATCGAACGCGCGGCCGGTCCGCTGCCGCCGCTGCGGCTGCCGCAGGTCAAGTTCCTGCAGCCGCTGCTACCGGGCGAGCGGGCGCGGATCGAGTTCGAACCCTCGGCACCGGCCCCGGCCGCGCGCTGGCGGTTCCGGGTGCTGCGCGGGGAGGCGACCATCGCCAGCGGCGAGATCGTCGCCGAGGCGGCGCCGGCGTGAGCGTGGACTGGAAACAGCGCCCCGAGGGCGGCGGCCGGGTCGCGCTGTGGCTGATCCGCGCGGTCGCCTGCCACGGCGGGCGCACGCTCGCGCGCCTGCTGCTGTACCCGACGACGCTGTATTTCCTGCTGCGGCGCGGCCCGGAACGCCGCGCCTCGATCGCCTTCCTCGACCGCGCGCTGGGCCGGCCGGCGCGGCTGCTCGACGGCGCCCGCCACGTGCACACCTTCGCCTCGACCATCCTCGATCGATTGTTCCTGCTCGATGGCAGGGAAAACCGCTTCCGCATCGACGTGCGCGGGATCGACGCGCTGGCGACGAAGGTCGATGAGGGCCGCGGCGTGTTGCTGTTCGGATCGCACCTGGGCAGCTTCGAAGCGATGCGCGCGCTCTCGCGCCATCGTCCCGGCCTGAAGCTGCGGGTGGTGCTGGACAAGGCGCACAGCAAGGCACTGACGCAGATGCTCGACGCGCTGGCCCCGGAGATCGCCGCCGGCGTGATCGACGCCAGCCAGGACGGCCCGGCGCTGATGCTGCAGATCCAGCAGGCCGCGGCGGAGGGCGCGCTGGTCGCGCTGCTGGTCGACCGCAGCCTGCCGGGGCAGCCGACGGTACAGGCGTCGTTCTTCGGCGAGCCGGCGCCGTTCCCGCTGGCGCCGTGGCAGATGGCGGCGGTGCTCAAGCTGCCGATCGTGCTCGGTTTCGGCCTGTATCGCGGCGGCAATCGCTACGAGCTGGTGTTCGAGCCCTGCAGCGACGGCATCGACCTGCCGCGTGGGCGCCGCAACGGGGCGCTCGGGGCGCTTATCCGCGGTTACGCCGCGCGGCTGGAACATCATGCCCGGCAGGCACCCTACAACTGGTTCAACTTCTACGACTTCTGGCATGTCGACCCATCCGCTCAACAACCCGAACCCGCCGCCTCCGGCGATCCGCAAGCGCTGGCGCTGGCTGCCGGCGTGCCTGCTCGCGATCGCGCCGTCGGCGTGGGCGCAGGCCGGCCCCGATAGCGATGCGATCCTGCGTGCGCTGGCGCGACCGGTGCCGGCGGCCACGCCGTTCGTCGAGGTGCGCGATTCGCCGATGCTGAAGAGCCCGCTGCGGCTGGAAGGCGAGTACCGCCGTCCCGATGCCGGCACCCTGGTGCGCGAAGTGCGCACGCCCTACGCCGAGACCACCACCCTCCGCGGCGACGAGGCGACGCTCGCCCGTGCCGGCAAGCCCGAACGCCGCTTCTCGCTGTCGCGCGCGCCCGAACTGGCGGCGCTGCAGAGCAGCTTCGGCGCGCTGCTGGCCGGCGATGCCACTGCCTTGCGCGAGCACTACACGCTCGACGCGCAGGGCACGCGCGAACGCTGGGCGCTGCGCCTGGTGCCGCGCGATCCGAAGCTCGCCGCGCGCCTGCGCGACCTGGTCCTGCACGGACGCGGCGACGAACTGCGCTGCATCGTGACCACGCCGGCGAAGGGCGATCCGCAGCGCACGCTGATGGCCTCGGCCGCGCAGGCCGCGACCCGCGCCGGCGACGCCGCCGACATCGCGGCGCTGTGCCGGAACGGCGATATCGCAGGATGAGCGCACGCGCGCGCCTGGGCTGGGCGCTGGCGTGGCTGGGCCTGTTGCTGGCCGCGGGTGCGTGGCTGTCGCAGTCGCTGACGTTCAGCGGCGACCTGCGCCGCTTCCTGCCCGACGCGCGCACGCCCGAACAGAAGCTGCTGATCGACGAACTCGGCGAAGGCCCGGGTTCGCGCCTGCTGCTGCTCGCCCTGTCCGGCGCCGACGTGGAAACCCTGGCCGCGCAGTCGCTGGCGATGCGCGACGCGCTCGCCATGGATGCGCGCTTCGTGTTCGTCGCCAACGGCGCCAGCGTCGGGCTCGAGGCGATCCCCGAGCGGCTGCGCCCGTATCGCTACCTGCTTTCGCCCACCCTCGACACCCAGCCGCTGGATGAGGAATTCCTGCGCGGCGAACTCGACGCGCGCGTGCAGGACCTGGGGTCGCCCGCCGCCGACCTGGTCGAGCCGCTGCTGGCCTCCGATCCGACGCTCGAGATGCTCAAGCTCGCCGAAGCCTGGCTGCCGGCGCACGCGCCGCAGATCCTGCACGAGGCGTGGTTCGATCGCGCCGGGGAGCAGGCCCTGCTGCTGGTCGAGACGCGCGCGGCCGGCTTCGATCCCGACGGCCAGCGCGAGGCCGTCGATGCGGTCGGGGCCGCGTTCGCCGCCGCGCGTGGCGACGCCTCGTCGGTGCTCGAAATCAGCGGCCCTGGCGCATTCGCCGACGAGATCGGCACGCGCACCGCGCGCGAGGCGCGCTGGATCGGCACAGTGGACAGCATCGGCCTGATTCTCCTGCTGCTGGTCGCCTACCGCAGCTGGAAGATCCCGCTGCTGGGCGTGCTGCCGCTGGCCAGCGCCGGCCTCGCCGGCCTGATCACGCTGGTGCTGCTGTTTGGCGACCGCGTGCACGGCATCACCATCGCCTTCGGTTTCACCCTGATCGGCGTGGTCCAGGACTATCCGATCCACTTCTTCAGCCACCAGCGCGCCGGCCTCTCGCCGTGGCGCAGCGTGCGCGCGCTGTGGCCGGCGCTGGCGACCGGCGTGGTCGCGACCTGTATCGCCTACCTGACCTTCCTGTTCTCGGGCGTCGATGGTCTGCGCCAGCTCGCGGTGTTCACCATCGTCGCGCTCGCCACCGCGGCGCTGTGCACGCGCTATGCGCTGCCCGGGCTGATCGATCCGGGACGGCGCGACATCGCGCACTCGCCGCGGCTGCAGGCCCTTTGGCAGTGGATCGAACGGCTGCCGCGCCCGCGCGGGTCGCTGCTGCTGGTCGCACTGGCGTCGCTGGCGGTGGTCGCATTCAGCCCGAGTGCGTTCTGGCAGAACGACCTGTCCAGGCTCACCCCCGTACCGGAACCGCTGCTGCAGCGCGACGCGCAACTGCGCGAGGAGCTCGGCGCGCCGGACGTGCGCTACGTGCTCACCCTGCAGGCGGCCGACGCGCAGGCCGCGCTGGCCGGCAGCGAGCGGCTGCGCCCCGCGCTCGATGAACTGGTGGCGCAGGGCGCGATCGACGGCTACGACCTGGCCGCGCGCTACCTGCCGAGCGCGGCGGTGCAGCGCGCGCGCCAACAGGCGCTGCCGGCGCCGGACGCGCTGCGCGAAGCGCTCGATGCCGCACTCGCCGATTCGCCGTTCCGCGGCGATGTCTTCGAGGACTTCGTCGCCGACGTCGCGGCCGCCCGCACCGCGCCGCCGCTGCAGCCGCGCGACCTCGACGGCTCGCCGCTCGCGACCAGCGTCGCCGGCCTGCTGATCGAGGGCGAGCGGCACGCGACCGCGCTGGTCTCGCTCAGCGGCCTGCAGGACGTCGCCGCGGTGGCGCGGGTCGCCGAGGCCCACGACGCGCGCCTGCTCGACATGAAGCAGGCGTCCGAGTCGCTGGTCGCCGACTACCGCACGCGCGTGCTGGGCGCGCTCGCCCTGGCCGCGCTGGCGCTGGTGGCGACGGTCTGGATCGCGCTGCGCGCGCCGGGACGCGTGGCGCGCGTGCTGCTGCCGATGGCGCTGACCACGCTGCTGGTGCTCGCGGTGCTGCGCGGGTCGGGGGTCGAGCTCAACCTGTTCCACCTGGTGTCGCTGATCCTCGCCGCCGGCCTCGGCCTCGACTACGCGCTGTTCTTCGAACATGCCGGCGAGGACCGCGACGACCAGCTGCGCACGCTGCACGCGGTGATCGTCTGCAGCCTGATGACCCTGCTGGTGTTCAGCCTGCTGGCGCTGTCGTCGATCCCGGTGCTGCGCGCGATCGGCAGCACGGTCGCGCTCGGGGTGCTGTTCAACTTCGTGCTGGCGCTGCTGGTCGCGCGTGCTCCCGTCGGCGCGGTTCCGGCGGAGATCCCCCCGCCTGGCGGCGAGTCCGCGGCTTCGGGGCGCGATCGCGGCTGAAGCCGCTCCTACAATCTGCAAGGGCGTCGGGGAGGATCGAAGGGCATGATCGGACGCGGGGAGATCGAGGCGCTGGTCCCGCACAAGCATGCGATGTGCCTGTGGGACGAAGTGCTGCACTGGGACGCGCAGCGCATCCGCCTGCGCGCGGCGAACCATCGCGATCGCACGCACCCGCTGCGCAGCGACGGCATGCTGCGCGCGCTGCACCTGGGCGAGTACGGCGCCCAGGCGATGGCGGTGCACGGCGGCCTGCTGGCGCGCGCCTCGGGCGGTGCGGCGCGGCCGGGCATGCTGGTGGCGCTGCGCGACCTGCGCCTGCATGTCGTGCGCATCGACGCGCTGCCCGGTGCGATCGAATGCGACGCCGAACAGCTCGCCGCGGGCGAGGCCAGCCAGCAGTACGCGTTCCGCATCCGCCACGACGACGTTGTGCTCGCCACGGGCCGCGCCACGGTGATGCTCGGCGCGTAGGCGCGCCGGGCAGCACGAGACTGCGCCGCTTGCGGATGACCGACACGCCGGGTTGACCGCAACGCCGCATAATCGGGCTTTCTCCCACTGGACATGAAATGAGACGAGCACTCGTCACCGGCGGCAGCGGCGACCTGGGCGGAGCGATCTGCCGGCGGCTCGCGGCCGGCCACTGGCACGTGATCGTGCACGCCAACGCCAACCGCGCCCGCGCCGAGGCGGTGGTGGCGCAGATCCGCGACTGCGGCGGCAGCGCCGAACCGATCGCGTTCGACGTCGCCGACGCCGAGGTCGCGGGCGCGGCCGTCGAGGGGCTGCTGGCCGGCGGCGCGATCCAGGCCGTGGTCAACAATGCCGGCATCCACGACGACGCGCCGATGGCGGGCATGTCCACGGAGCAGTGGCGGCGCGTGATCGATGTCTCGCTGCACGGGTTCTTCCACGTCACCCAGCCGCTGCTGTTGCCGATGGCGCGGATGCGCTGGGGTCGCATCGTCAGCGTATCGAGCGTGGCGGCCGTGCTCGGCAATCGCGGTCAGAGCAACTACGCCGCGGCGAAGGCCGCGCTGCACGGTGCGACCAAGTCGCTCGCGCGCGAGATGGGCTCGCGCGGCATCACCGCCAACGTGGTCGCCCCCGGGGTGATCGCCGGCGGCATGGCCGATGCCGCGTTTCCCGAGGAGCGGGTCAAGCAGGTGGTGCCCGCCGGGCGCGCCGGCACGCCGGACGAGGTCGCGGCCCTCGTCGCGTTCCTGTGCTCGGACGACGCCGGATACATCAACGGCCAGGTCGTCGGCATCGACGGTGGCATGAGCTGACCGCGCACCGCGCGGCGGGAGGCGATCCATGGCGAAGACGGCCAAGACCCGGCCGGAAGCGGCGAGCGTGGCCGGGTTCCTCGCCTCGTTGCCCGATGCGCAGCGCCGCGGCGATGCCGAAGCCGTGCTGCGGTTGATGCAGGCCGCCACCGGCTGCGAAGCGGTGATGTGGGGGGCGGGCATCGTCGGTTTCGACCGCTACCGCTACCGGTACGACAGCGGCCACGAAGGCGAAGCGCCGATCGTCGTTCTCGCCGCGCAGGCAGGCGCTGGTGCTGTACGTCATGTCCGGCTTCGCCGGGTACGACGCGCGCTGGCCAGGTTGGGCCGGCACTCGACCGGCAAGTCCTGCCTGTACCTCAAGCGGCTGTCCGATGTGGATGTGGGTGTGCTGGAGGAACTGGTGCGGGCCTCGGTGGCGGAGATGCGCCGTCGCCACCCCGGGTGAGGCGCCGCGACGCCGGATCGCGCGCCGTTCACGAAGACGGGCGGATCATGGCCCGATTCCAACGGGAGTCGCCGCCATGCGCCGCTTCGCCATCCCAGGCCTGCTCGCCGCCATCGTGCTGCTGGCCGCCTGCTCCACCTCGCACGTGCTCACCGGGACCCCGCGTCCGCCGATCGACCCGGCGCAGGTGCGCCTGTACTACGGCCCGCCGGCCGGCGGCTTCGAGGAGATCGCGCGTCTGGAAGTCCAGAGCGGCGCGTTCACCTACGGCGAACAGAACAAGACCGAATCGGTGCTGCGCAAGCTCCGCGAACAGGCCGCGCGCCTCGGCGCCAACGGCATCCTGTTCCAGGGCACGGCCGACGGCCACGGCGGTGGCGGCGTCAGCGTCGGCGGCGGCGGTGGCCGCGTCGGCGGCAGCAGCTTCTCGGGCGTCGGGGTCGGCGTGAACATCTCGCCGCAGCAGAAGTACGCCAACGGCATCGCGATTTGGGTGCCGAACCCGCCGCCGGTCGAAGCGGCCCCCGAGGCGCCTGCCACGCCCGCGACGCCGTAGGTCCTTGCGCGCGCGCCGCGTGCGCGGCACGCCCGTCAAGCGCCTGCGAGGCGGGATATCAGGCGGCCTCGCCCTGTTGCGCGTACCAGTCGAGCGACAGTGAGGCGGCTCCGGCCGGGCGGCCGGCGAGCAGCGCGTCGAGGCCGAAGTCGTCGATGGCCGGGTGGTCGGCGCGCGCGCGCTGCAGCAGTTCCGCTGCAAGGGCATGCATGCGCGCGACGTTGTCGCCGATGCGGGCGAGGAACGCCGGGGTGTCGAGCGTGTCGGACAGGGCCCGGTTCATGTCGCGGAACCAGTCGATGCGGAACTGGTCGAGCAGGCGCGGGGACGGGGTCTCGCGGCCCTCGTTGCGCCGCCCCCATTCGCGCAGCAGCGGCTGCATCGCCAGGTTCAGCGCGCTGGCCTGCTCGAACAGCGGGCGCAGGCGGCCCAGAGTGGCGAGGTCGGTCAGCCGGCCGGCGAAGAACAGCGGCGCCAGCAGCGACCAGTAGTAGGTGTAGTCCCAGATCACCTTCAGCGGCATGACCCGCTCGTCGCCGAACAGCGGGTACTGGTCCTGGTACAGGGGCAGGGTGTTCTCGTAGAAGGACAGGTACAGCTGCTCGTAGAGCGCGACGTAGGGCTCGAACGCGTTGCCGGCCGCGTCCTTCGCGATCAGGTCGCAGAGATAGGTGTTGCAGATCGCGATGAAGTCGCTGCCGGGCGAGTAGAACGGATCCAGGAACACGCCGGCCTCGCCCGTCGTGGCCCAGCGCCGGGTGGAGAACACCTGCCTGGCGCCGTAGGAGAAGTGCCGCAGGAACAGGAAATCCTGCAGGGCGTGTTCGCCCTGGTCGAGGCCGGCGGCCACCTGTGGCTGGTGCCGGCGCAGCCAGTCCATCGCCTTGGCGTGGGTGTTCATCGTCTCCAGCGGATGCATCTTCGCGTCGCAGACGATGCCCAGCGAATGCGCGCCGCAGGCCAGCGGGATCAGCCAGAACCAGTAGCCGGGCCCGCACATGTGGTTGGTCGAGCGCCAGCGGTCGGGCGGATCGCAGCGCTGCAGCCAGGCCGGGTCGCAGGACCACGTGTTCGGGTCGACGAAGCCGTCGACCCGCCACCACACCGCGTTGGCATCGTGGTCGTTGGGCATCGCCAGGTCGAGCTTGCGCTTGAGCAGGCCGGCGCGGCCGCTGGCGTCCACCACCCAGCGGCAGTGCAGCGCTTGCGTCGCGTCTTCCTGCTCGATCGTCACCACGTGTGCTTCGTCGCCTTCCGCAAGCTCGAGCCCGCGCACCACCGCGCCGTCGCGGAAATCGACGCCGAGTGCGCGGACGCGCTCGCCGAGGAAGTTCTCGAAACGGCCGCGGTCGATCTGCCACGAGGGCGTCGGCAGCAGCTGGCTCACGCCCAGTTCGGTGCAGTCGTCGATCGCATGGCTGCCCTCGGAGAAGAAGAAGCGGAAGCCGAACTTGCGGATCTGCTCGGTTTCCAGGTGTTCGCGCAGTCCGAGCACGTCGGCGAAGTAATGCGCGCCGATCTCGACCGTGGACTCGCCGACCTTGAACGCGCCCTCGCGCACCGGGTGCCCGCGGCGCTCGACGACGGTCACCGACAGCGACGGCACGGATTGGCGCAGCTGCAGCGCCAGGGTCAGGCCGGCCAGACCGCCACCGAGGATGGCGACGTCGGTGCGGAGCGCGGGGAGTCGGGACATGGCGCCTCGTGGGCGGCGGGCGGGGACTGCGAGACTACCGCACGCGACCGGCGAGGGCGTTCACGGCCGCACCGGTCGCATCGACCGATGCGTCCGGGTCGAAGATCACCGGCGGCCGCGCGCGCGCGCGCCGGTACTGGCGCAGCAGGTGGCCCTGCGCGACCACCTGGCCGACCACGTGGGCGGTGATGCGGTAGAGGTCGCGGAACAGGCGGAAGTGGCTGTGGCGGAACTGCTCGTCCGATCCCGCGACCGCGTAGCGCGTTTCCACCGGCACCGAGACCACGCCGTAGCCGAGCCGGCGCGCCGCCGAGATCAGGATCTGCGCCTCGAACACGAAGCCCTCGCCGGGCACGTCGCCGAGCGCGACCACCGGAGCCGGATACAGCCGCTGCCCGCTCTGGCTGTCGAGCAGGCGGAAGCCGCAGGCCCAGGCGATGCCCCAGTCGCCGAAGTCGTTGCCCAGACGGCGGTACCAGGGCTGGGTGTCGCGCTTGCGCAGGCGCGCGCCGTTGACGACGTTGCGCGGACGCGCGTTCGCCGCGGCGATCAGGCGCGGGATGTCCGCGGCACGGTGCTGGCCGTCGCCGTCCATCGTGACCACTGCGGCCATGCCGCGCCGCAACGCCTCGGCAAAGCCGGTGCGCAGCGCCTGGCCCTTGCCCGAGCGGTGCGGATGGCGCAGCAGGGTCGCCGGCAGCGCGGACACGATCGCGGCGGTGTCGTCGTCGGAGCCGTCGTCGACCACGATCACCAAGTCGGCATGCGCCAGCGCTTCCTCGACCACGCCGCGGATGCGCAGCGCCTCGTCGAGCGCCGGGATCACCACCGCCACGTTGCCGCGATGCAGGGTCGGTTGCTCAGCCATGCGCGATGTCCAGCGCCAGCGAGCGGCCCGGTCCGGCGGGCAGCATCGCGTGGAGCCCGCCGCCCGCCAATGCGTCGAACAGCGGCAGCATCGGCGCCATCGCATTGGCCTGCGCGCGCATGGCCAGCGGGCCGCTGCCCGTGGCCGCGTCGCCGTCGCGCAGGGCCGCCGACAGGCGCGGCCCGGCGCCGTCGCGCGTGAGTACCAGGGCCGCACCGAGCAGGCCTTCGCTGCGGGTCATCGTCGACAGCAGGCCGGACGCGGACGTGTCGTAGCCGACCAGCAGCACCGCCTCGGCGTCGGTCGCCAGCTGCACCATCGCCTCGAGCAGCCCCTGCGCGAAGGTGGCGCGATACGCGCTGATCGCGGTGGTCGTGCGCATGCAGCCGCTGCCGATGGTCCAGTAGCCGGCGGCGGCGTTGTGCACCGAGTTATGGAACTTCGTCGGCGAGATCTCGGTGGGCGCGCGCGCCAGCGTTTCGCACATGTAATCCATGATCCCCAGGTCGCCGTGGGTCGAGGCGAACACCGAGGGCAGCGTCGCGGGATCGCGCGCGGCGTCGCGGCAGGCGGCCAGCGCGACCTCGAGCGCGACCAGCACCGACGGCGGCGCGCGACGGCGCTCGTTCGGTGCGAGCAGCTGCGGTGCCGGCCGCGTCGCCGGCTCCTGCGGCAGCGCACGGCCGGTCGTGAAAGCGCGCGCGGCCGCCCAGTCGGGCAGGCCATCGCTCCAGTAGCCGATGCCGGCGATGCTCGCGGACAGCACGCTCACGCGTCGCCGCCTCTGCCGAACACCAGCGAGCAGTTGTTGCCGCCGAAGCCGAACGAATTGTTCATCGCGAACGCGATCGCGCGCTGCGCATTGTCGAAGCGGATCTGCGGACCGCAGCCGGGATCGGGCGCGGCGCTGTTGAGGATGCCCGGCAACAGCCCGTCGCGCAGCGCGAGCAGCGCGAACACCGACTCGACGATGCCCGCGGCGCCGAGCGTGTGCCCGGTCCAGCCCTTGGTCGAACTCGCGTGCAGCGTGTCCGGGAACATGTCGGCCACCGCACGCGCCTCGATCGCATCGTTGGCCGGCGTCGAGGTGCCGTGCAGGTTGAGGTAGCCGACCTGCGCGGCGTCGATGCCTGCGCGCGCCAGCGCATCGCGCATCGCCAGGCTCGCACCCAGGCCCTGCGGATGCGGAGCGGACATGTGGTGCGCATCGCTGGATTCGCCGTAGCCGCGCAGTTGCAGCGGCGCGTCCTCGCCGGACGCCAGCCGTTCGAGCACGGCAAAGCCGCCGGCCTCGCCCAGCGACAGTCCGTCGCGTTCCGCGTCGAACGGCCGGCACGGCTGCGCCGATACCAGGCCGAGCGCGTTGAAGCCGAACAGCACGCTGCCGCACAGCGTGTCCACGCCGCCGACCAGCGCCGCGTCGACGACGCCGGTGTGGATCAGCCGCGCCGCCTGCGCGAACACCTTGGCGCTCGACGAGCATGCGGTGGCCACCGTCACGCACGGCCCGCGCAGGCCGGTGGCGTGCTGCAGGAAGTCGCCCAGCGAATGCGGGGTGTGCACGATCGACCGCTGCAGGTCGGCGGGCATGCACGGCGAGCCGCCGGCGTCGGTGCCGGCGCGGGCGTAGCCTTCCTCGCTGGCACCGATGCTGGAGGTCGAGGTGCCGACGACCAGCGCGATCCGCTCCGCGCCATGGCGCTTCTCCAGCGCCGCCAGCGCCGCCAGCACGCCGTCGTGCTGCAGCGCCAGCCAGGCGAGGCGGTTGTTGCGGCACTCCCACTTCGCCAGGGCGGAGGGCAGGGGGCTGTCCTCGAGGCCGTCGACGCGTCCGATCCAGGTCGGCAGTGGCGATGCGCCGAAATCGTTGCGACGCAGTCCGCCGCGCCGGGCAGCCAGCGCCGCGGCCTGCGCCGCAGTCCCCCGGCCCACCGCCGTGGTGGCGGTGAACGCACGCAGGGCGACTGGGGGCATCGGGGGCGGCGGGGACGGCTGGGGCACGCAAGGGGTCCGGGTCGGGGGCGCCGAGTATAGCGAGGCGCCGGTGAGGCTAGACTTCGCATTCCCGACCGTGTCGACGGAAGCTGCCGCGTGTCCCGTTCGCGCCTTGCGCACCAGGTCGGCCTGCTGGCCGACCGCGACATCCTGCATTCGCTCGCGGTCGCGGCGGCGGCCTGCGCGGCCAGTGGTGGCCTGCTCTACCTGGGCTACCTGGCGCATGTGCTGCGCGTCGCGCGGTCGGCGCCCTGCGAACCGGCGGACGGGCACAGCGTGCTGCTGTTCGGCAAGCACGCACCCCGAGGCAGGCCGGATGCGGATTTCAGCGCACGCCTGGCGCGTGCGGCCGCGCTGTGGTCGGCGCGACCCCCGCAGCGGATGCTGCTGCTGGGCGGCGGACCGGACGGGGGGCCGAGCGAGGCCGCGCTCGCGTGCAGCGCGCTGGTGCGCATGGGCGTTCCCGCCGATGCGCCGCTGGTGCTGGAAGACCGCTCCCGGGATACCCTGCAGAACCTGCGCAACGCCCGGGCCCTGCTCGAACGCGATCGCGACAGCGTCGACCCGCCGCGCCCCGTCACCCTGCTGAGCAGCCGCTACCACCTGGCGCGCTGCGCGCTGTTCGCGCGCAACCTTGGCCTGCGCTGGGAGCTGTGCGCGGCGGAGCCGACGTTCTCGTGGCGACCCGCGACGCTGTGGCGCCTCGCTGGCGAGGCGGCCTACGTGTGCTGGGTGGACGTCGGGACGCGCTGGGCGCGCCTGATCGGCCACCAGCGGATGCTCGCGCGGATCAGCTGACGGCGTCCGTCCGGCAACGGGCGATCCTCAGCGCCGCAGGCAGCGGGCGAGGAAGGCCTCCGCAAGCCGATAGCGATGCAACGCATCCTGGCCGCGCAGCCCGTGCTTGGCACCCGGGTAGGTCATCAGTTCGAACGGAGTGCCGCGCTGCTGCAGGTCGCTCATCAGCGCGGTGGAGTGGGTGAACAGGACGTTGTCGTCGGCCATGCCGTGGATCAGCAGCAGCGCGCCCGGGCGGATGTCCTTCGAATGCGCCAGCACCCGCGCTGCGTCGTAGCCCTCCGGGTTGGCGTCGGGCAGGTCCATGTAGCGCTCGGTGTAGTGGGTGTCGTACAGCGCCCAGTCGGTGACCGGTGCCCCGGCGACGCCGCAGGCGTAGTCGCCGGGCGCGCGCCCGAGCAGCATCAGGCTCATGTAACCGCCGTTCGACCAGCCGTGCACGCCGATGCGTTCGCCGTCCACCCACGGCTGCGCGCGCAGCCAGGCCACGCCACGGCGCTGGTCGTCCACTTCCACCGTGCCCTGCACGCCGTACAGCGCGCCGCCGAACTCGCGGCCGCGCCGCGGCGTGCCGCGATTGTCGAGCGAGAACACCACGTAGCCCGATTGCGCGAGGTACTGGTTGAAGAAGGCGTCGGTGCGCCCCGGCCAGGCGTCGAGCACGGTCTGCGCGGCGGGCCCGCCGTAGACGTAGACGACGACGGGGTAGCGCTTCGACGGATCGAAGCCGTCGGGCTTGATCACGCTGTAATGCAACAGCGTGCGACCGTCCGCGGCGACCAGCGTGCCGAACTCGGTCGGCCTGTGCGCGGCGCGGTAGGACGCGTAGGGGTGCTGCGGATCGTCGAGGTCGTTGGGCAGCAGGGTGGCGAGCTTCGCGCCGTCGGCCTGGTGCAGGTCGACCTGCGGCGGGGTCGCGGTATTCGACCAGTTGTCCACGTACACGCTGGCGTTGCGGGCGAAGCTGGCGTTGTGGATGCCGCGCTCCTGCGACAGCGTCGAGATCGCGCCGCCGTCCAGCGGCACCACGTGGACGTGGCGTTCGGTCGGCGCGGCGGCGGGCCCGGGCAACAGGTTGTCGGTGCGCACGCCGGGCAGGGTGGTACGCATGCCGGCGCTGAAGTAGACGAGCCCGCGGGCCTGGTCCACCGCCAGCAGCGCGTCCACCGGCCAGTCGCCTTCGGTGAGCTGCACGAGGGTGGAACCGTCCTCCGACGCGACGTACAGGTGCTCGAAGCCGTCGCGTTCGGATTGCCAGAGGAAGCGGCCATCGTCGAGGAAGCGCAGGCCGTGGTGCAGCGGCACCCAGGTCTGCGAGGTTTCGCTGACCAGCGTGCGCTGGGCGCCGGTGGCGAGCGTGGTTTCGACCAGGTCGAGACGCTTCTGGTCGCGCGACTGGCGCTGGAAGGTCAGCCGTCGCGGGTCGCGCCAGTCGACGCGGGCGAGGTAGATGTCCTGCTCGGGTCCGAGGTCGATCCAGCGCGGCGTGGCGCCGTGCCGCGGCGCGATCACGCCCAGCTTCACCCGCACGTTGGCCTCGCCGGCCGCGGGATAGCGCTGTTCCACCATCTCGGTGCGGTCGGGGTACAGCTCGTAGCGGCGCACCAGCGGCACCGGCGATTCGTCGATGCGCGCGAACGCGATCGCCGAGTCGTCCGGCGCCCACCAGTAGCCGGTATGGCGATCCATCTCCTCGTCCGCGACGAACTCGGCGACGCCGTTGGCCACGGTGTCGCTGGCGTCGTGCGTCAGCCGAACCTGGCGACCGGAGGCGAGGTCGATCACCCACAGCTCGCGCTCGCGGACGAAGCTGACGTACCCGCCCTTCGGCGAGAGCTTGGGATCGGTGGCGAACCCCTCGCCGTCGGTGAGCTTGCGTACCGCATCGGGACCGGACTTCGCCAGGTCGTACAGGTACAGCTCGCCGCCGAGCGGGAACAGCAGGCGCTGCGAATCCGGCGCCCACTGGTAGTCGACGATCCCCGAGAGCCCGGCGATGCGCTGGCGCTCGCGCCGCGCCTTTTCCTCGTCGCTGAGCGTTTCCGTGCCGGGCAGCACCACGCGCGAATCCACCAGCATCCGCGTCTGCCCGCTGGCGACGTCGTACTCCCACAGGTCGAGCTGGTTGCGGTCGGCGTCCTTGCCGCGCAGGAAGGTGACCCGCGAACCGTCGGGCGCGACCTGCGGTTTCATCAGGGTCGGCCCCGACAGCGGGGCGTCGCCGGTGATGGCTTCGAGGGTGAGCCTGCCACCGGCGGGGGTCGGCGCCGGCGCGGCGTGTGTGGAGGTCGCGATCAGGGTCATGGCAAGCAGGGCGGTCAGGCGCATGGACGACATCCGTCGGGCTTCTCGCCCATTGTAGAAGCCCCGTGCATTCCATGTAGCCCGGATAAGCGAAGCGCATCCGGGGAACCGCTTCCCCTACGACGTTTGCCCCGGATGCGCTTCGCTTATCCGGGCTACGCGATTCGTCAGCGTTTCGGCTCGATGCCGAACAGCAGCCTCTTCTCTTCGTCGCCCATCGGCTTGCCGGCCTCCGGATTCACCTGCTTCGCCAGCGCATACGCGCGCTGCGTGGCCGGTCGTACCGCGATCGCGGCATGCCAGCGCCGAATCTCGGGATAGGGCGCCATGTCGATGGGGGCCTTGTCGTACGCGTTGACCCACGGGTAGATGGCCATGTCGGCGATCGTGTACCCGTCGCCGGCGACGAAGGCGCGTCCGGAAAGACGCCTGTCGAGCACGCCCAGCAGCCGGTTCGCCTCGTTGGCGTAGCGCGTCTTGGCGTAGGCGATGTCTTCCGGCGCGTAGACGTGGAAGTGGCCGTACTGCCCGGTCATCGGGCCGAGGCCGCCCATCTGCCACATCAGCCATTGGTTGACCTCGACCTTGCGGCGCACGTCGTCGCCGAAGAAGCGCCCGGTCCGGTTGGCGAGATAGAGCAGGATCGCGCCGGATTCGAACACGCTGATCGGCGCGCCGCCGTCGACCGGCGCGTGGTCGACGATCGCGGGCATCTTGTTGTTGGGCGAGATCGCGAGGAAATCCGCCTCGAACTGGTCGCCCTTGCCGATGTCGACAGGCCGGATCGCGTACTCGAGCTTCGCCCCGGCCTCGGCGAGCTCCTCAAGCAGCAGCGTGACCTTGTGCCCGTTGGGCGTCGGCCAGTAGTACAGATCGATCATGGCGGCGTTCCTGGTGCGGGGAGCCGCCAGTCTATGCGTCGGCGACACGACGGACCGCACCGGTGGCGGTCCGCTGTGTTGCGTATCGTCGGGGCTCAGAGCGCGTAGCGGAACCCGACCATGTACTGGCGTCCGTACTCGGTGTACTCCTCGGGGAAGAACAGGCCCGTCCCGGTGCTCTCGCTGACCTCGGTGCGGAAGGGCTCGTTGGTGAGGTTGTTGACCTGGAGCAGCAGCGACAGGCCCGTCAGCGGGCTGCGCTCCGGAAAGTCGTAGCCCAGTTGCAGGTCCAGGGTGCGTTCGCTGAGGGTGAAGCGGTACTGGCGCTGGCCGAACAGCGAGCTGTACTCTCCGCGGTAGCCGTCGCGGTAGCGCTGGCTCAGACGTGCGGAAAAGCCGTGCTTCTCGTAGTACACGGTGGCGTTGGCGACGATCTTCGACAGCCCCGGGATGGTGTCGGTGCCGGCGGAGTCGTCGTTGGGGTCGGGATCGATCGAGGATTCGGTGTAGGACACGTTGAGCAGCGCGCCGAAACCGTCCAGCGCGGAATGGAGGGCATCGCCGGAGATCGCCCCGCTCAGCTCCACGCCGCGCATGTAGCCGCCGGTGCCGTTGGCCCAGGTGCTGTAGTTGCCGTAGTCCGAGATCGGGGTCTGCCCGTCAGGGTCGTAAGCGCTGAAATCCCAGTCCGGAAAGTTCTGGCGGTAGATGTAGGTTTCCAGGTCCTTGTAGAAGAGCGCCAGGCCCACGTAGCTGCCCTCGCCGAAGTAGCGTTCGAGCGACAGGTCGTAGGCGGACGCGCGATACGGCTCGAGCGTGGGGTTGCCGCCGCTGCCCGACCAGACGAACGGCGCGGTGGTGCTGACCGCGGCGCTGCTGTCGGCGCTGAGGTAGTTGATCGGCGGGCGCATCAGCGTCTTCGCCGCGCCGAAGCGGACCGCCCAGCCGCCGCCGAACTCGGTCACCAGGTTCATGCTCGGCAGGATGTCGCCGTAGCTGGTGCCCAGCGTCTGCGAGCCGACCACGGTCTCGTTGTTGGCATTGAAGCCGGTGGACTGCTGCTCGGTACGGATGTACTGCACGCCGACGTTTCCGCGCACGCGCACCTTGTCGCTCACGTCGATATCGAGGTTGGCCTTGGCGTAGAAGGTCTTCACCGTTTCCTCGACGACGAAATCCTTGCGCAGGTCGTCGTTGCTCTCGCTGACGTAGACGTCGTAATAGCGACCGAGCAGTTGGCGCGGGTCGAAGCTCAGCAGGCTGCCCATGCCGACGAAGCCCAGCGATGCGGGCGAATGGAGCAGCGACGGATCGACCAGCGTCGGCGCTCGCTCGTCGGGCAGGTCGGCGAAGTAGACCGTCGCCACCTTCTCCTTGGTGCGGCGGTTGTAGTTGAAGCCGACATCGTAGCTACGCAGGAAGTCGGAGGATTCGACCAGCCGGTTCAGCTCGACCCGCCCGGCCTTGATCGTGTCCTTCTGGAACGAATCCTCCATGCGTCCGTCGTGACCCCAGTTCTGCGGATCGCTCAGGTAGACCGCGGCGGGATCCGACATGTCCGGCAGCGCGTAACGGTTGAACCCGGATTCCGGCCGGATATCGAAGCCGATGCTCTGGCCGCCCAGCCGGCCCGCGTACAGTTCCAGCACCGACTGCTCGCGCTCGGCGCGGGAGTAGCTCAGGTCGGTGCTGAGGGTGTAGACCTCGCCGAAGCGGAGGGTGTTCGCCCACCCGACCGAGAGCAGCGTGTCTTCGCGCCGGTTGTCGTCGTTGCGCACGACCGGCTGCACGCCTTCGAGCGTGCCGCTGGTCACCACCGGGTAGCCTTCGAACGGCGTGGTCTGCGCGCCGGAGTACGACACGCCGCCGCCCGGCGCCCACGGGTCGTTGCTCCACATCGTGCCGTGCATCACCTCGTCCTGCTCGAAGCGGGAGTAGTAGGCATCGAGGATGCTGTGAAAGGCGTCGCTGGGCTTGAACTCGAGCACGCCCATCACGCCGTCGCGCTGCAGGTCGCGCGATTTCACCCAGCCTTCCGATCCCTGCAGCGCGATCGCGTTGGCGGGGCGTCCGGGCTGCTCCGGGTCGCCCCAGTCCACCGCATCCATGTCCGCCCACCACCAGGCCTTGTAGTGCTCCTCCTGGAATGGCGAGTTGATGCGCGCCACACCCAGCGCGAGGCCGACGGTATCGTCGGCGAACTGGTCGACGTACGAAGCGCTGGCGCGGTAGCCCTTGTCGCTGCCGTCGTCGCTGAGGCCGCCCAGCGAATTCGCCTCGTACTGGCCGCCGAACACGATGCGGCGCTCGCCGAGGCTCAGCGGCCGGATCGTCTGCAGGTCGACTGTGCCCGACAGGCCCTGGCCGATCAACGAGGCGTCGGGCGTCTTGTAGACGGTCACCGCGTTGATCAGCTCCGCCGGATACTGGTCGAACTCGACGCCGCGGCTGTCGCCGGTGCTGACCTGTTCGCGGCCGTTGAGCAGGGTGCCGGCGAACTGCTCGGACATGCCACGGATGTTGATGACCTGCGAGCGGCCGTCGACGCGCTGCGTCGCCAGGCCCGGCAGCCGCGAGATCGAATCGGCGATGCTGACGTCGGGCAGCTTGCCGATGTCCTCGGCGCTGATCGCCTCGACGATCGAGGTCGACTCGGCCTTGGTTTCCACCGAGGTCGCGATGCTGCGGCGGATGCCGGTGACGCGGACCGCGTCGAGCTGGGTCGGCTGCTGCGCGGCCGGCGTCGGCGGTGGCTCTTCCTGCTGCTGCGCGTCCTGCGCGTACGCGACGGCCGAACAGGCGATGGCCGCGAGGCAGCCGAGGACGAGTCGGTGGCGTCGCGGTGCGCGCGGGTTCGGCGACGACACGGCATAAACGAAAAGGCCGGATGATGAAACGTGCATTAGCATTCCCTCTCCAAGGAACTGACAGCGTTGTCGTAGCGATGTGCCGCTGCGTTGTCAACGCAATTCGATGGAGCCATCAGCATGTCGCCTTTCGACAAATCGTTACATCGCGTTACATGGTTCCGTTCAGCAGCAGGCATTGCGATGCAGCATGCAGGTTGCGCGCCGGCGGAGCGCATTGCGATGCTGTTGCGAAGCGCGGTTCTGGCATGTTACGCGTGCCTGCCCGTCGCATGCGCGACGCCGTCCGGTGGGCCGACGCCGGATGCCGGCCTCGTCGAGGTCTGGACCACGACCGCCGACCGCCGGCTGGCCCTGTCTCCTTCGACGCTGGCGACCACGGCTGCCGATGGCGCCGGCGTGGACATCGAGGTCGACGCCCGGACCCGCCACCAGCGCATGCTCGGATTCGGGGCCTCGATCACGGACTCGTCCGCATGGCTGATCCGCCATCGCATGGGTGAAGCGCAGCGCGAGGCCCTTCTGCGCGAGCTGTTCGGCCGCGACGGCGATGGCGTCGGCTTCGAATTCGTGCGGTTGACGATCGGCGCCTCGGACTTCTCGCGCAGCCACTACAGCCTCGACGATCCGCCGGACGGCGCTCCGGACCTGGAGCTGCGCCATTTCAGCATCGCGCCGAATCTCGAAGACGTGGTGCCGGTAACGCGCCAGGCGCTGGCGATCAACCCGGAACTCAGGGTCATGGCCTCGCCGTGGAGCGCGCCGGCGTGGATGAAGGACAGCGGCTCGCTGGTCAAGGGCCGCCTGTTGCCGCGGTACTACGATGCGTTCGCGCGCTACCTGCTGCGCTATGTCGACGCCTACGCCGACGAAGGCATCCCGATCTTCGCACTGACGGTGCAGAACGAACCGGACCACGAGCCGGAAGACTATCCCGGCATGCGCTTCAACGCGCCCGAGCGCGCGCGCTTCATCGGCGACCACCTCGGCCCGCTGCGCGACCGCCGTCGCCCGCACCTGCAGATCTTCGACTGGGATCACAACTGGGACAAGCCGCAGGAGCCGCTCGCGGTGCTGGCCGATCCCGCCGCGTCGAAACACGTGTCCGCCGTCGCCTGGCACTGCTACGGCGGACACGTGTCGGCGCAGGCGCCGGTGCGCGACGCGTTCCCGGACAAGGACGTCTACATGACCGAGTGCTCCGGCGGCGACTGGGAGCCGGTGCGCAGCGGCGGGCTGACGCTGCAGGCGCGCACGCTGGTCATCGGCACAACGCGCCACTGGGCGCGCGGCGTACTGTTCTGGAACCTCGCACTCGACGAGAACGGCGAGCCGCACGCCGGCGGCTGCGACACCTGCCGCGGCATCGTCACCATCGACTCCATGACCGGCGCGGTGACGCGGACCGACGACTACTACGCACTGGCCCACGCCAGCCGCTTCGTGCGCCGCGACGCCTGGCGGATCGCCTCCACGGACACCGACGACGGGATCGACAACGTCGCCTTCGAGAACGTCGACGACGGCTCGCGCGTGCTGGTCGCCAGCAATTCAGGCGATGCACCGCGGACGATCACGGTCGGCGACGGGGGACGGACCTTCGCGTACACGATGCCGGCCAAGAGCGTGGCGACGTTCCGCTGGCATCCGGGGGGCCACTAGCATGATGTCCCGCAGGCCCGCTCGCTCCCGCCTGTCGTCATCTCGAGCGTGGCGAGCGATCCCCGTTCGCGGATTGATCCGCTCTCACCAGCGCCCGCGGGAGATGGTGAAAGCTCTCGGCTTTGTCGGGGGAACAGTCATCCATTGATTCGGCCCTCATCCCGTAGCGGCTTCAGCCGCGAACGCACGTTCGACGGGGCCGTGCAGCGATCGCGTCCGGAGGCGCTCCTGCAATCTGCGGGCCGGAGCAGTAGGGCGAGCGGCACGGGCAGATCCCTCGCTGCGCTCGGGACGACACACTCGGGCACCCGGGTTGGCTGAACAATCCCTTCGTGCAGCCCGCATGCCAAAGCAGTGGCCCGGAACAAAAGACCGGGACGGCCGATCAACCGATCGGCACGTCCCGGCGGAGGAAGCCTTCAGTTCGTCGGGCAGTCGAGCTTGTGGTCGAAGTCGGTGCTGGCGGTGACGCGGGTCAGTGCAATCCGGCTGCCGGCGCCCGCGGTCAGCTCGAACGGCACGTCGAGCCTGCCCGTGTCCGCGCCATGCAGGCGCAGGCACTTCAGCGGCACGGCCACGCGCGTCCATTCGCCGCGCGGCAGGTTCGCCAGCGTTTGGCCGATCTCCACCTCGCCGCGGCAGCCTTCGCCGCAGCCGGCCGACAGCGTCGTCTTGCCGTCTGCGGGCGGCGCATCGACACGCAGCGTCGCGACCACCAGCACGTCGCCGTTGGTCTCGCGGGTCAGGTCCAGCGCCTCGTTGGACAGCAGTTGCACGGTGGCGTTGCCGGTCCACGCGAACAGGCGCGCGCCTTCCTGCACCTCGTGATTGACGGCGCTCATCTCCAGCGAACCGTCGCCGGTCTTCGCCGCCGGGTGCACGACGTCCATGGCGGTGCCGTCCGCGCCGACCAGGCGCAGGGTGAAGCCCGTGGTCGGCACGCCGCGTTCGAACCAGGTATTGCCGGAGGCTGCGTCAGCGTCGATGCCTGCGTCCTCCGGCAGCGCGGCGAGATCGCCGTTGTCGGCATAGGTCAGGCCGTGGCCGAAGGCGAACAGCGGGTCGTAGCCGGCCTGGCCGTGGTTGTTGGCGTACTGGTCCGCGCGCCGCGGCCAGGAGAAGCTCAGCTTGCCCTTGAAATCGTGTTGCGGCTTGCCGTCGGCGCCCTGCAGCAGCACGTCGGCGACGCCGCCGCCCTCCGAACCGGGCAGCCATGCGGCGACGAAGGCGTCGGCGGCGTTGATTTCGCGGTTGAGCCACAACGGACGGCCGCTGAGGAACACCGCGACCACCGGGATGCCGTCGGCCTTGAGCTTGCGGATCAGCTCGAGGTCGCCGGACTTGCCCGACTTGAACATCAGGTTCGACAGGTCGCCCTGGAACTCGGCGTAGGGCTCCTCACCGAACGCCACGATCGCGACATCCGGCTTGCGCGTATACGCGCCGTCGACCGCCAGTTCGGCGCGACCGCCGGCCGCGTCGACCTGGGCCTTCACACCTTCCCAGATCGAATCGGCGTTGGGATAGTCCGCGCGGGTGGTGCCATCGCCCTGCCAGGTCAGCGTCCAGCCGCCGGACTGCTTGCTGAGGTTGTCGGCGCCGTCGCCCGCGACCAGCACGCTCGACTTCGGCGACAGCGGCAGGATCCCGCCCTGGTTCTTCAGCAGCACCAGCGATTCGCGCACCGCGCGGCGCGCGACCTCGCGGTGTTCCGGCGCGCCGAGCAGTTCGAACCTGCCGCCGAGCGCTCGTTCGGAGGGCTTGGGCTTCTCGAACAGGTTGGCGCGGAACTTCACCCGCAGGATGCGGCGCACCGCGTCGTCGAGGCGCTCCGTCGGCAGCGTGCCCGACTTCACGTGCGCGAGCGTGGACTCGTACATCCCCTTCCAGCTGTCGGGTGCCATCGCCATGTCGAGGCCGGCGTTGAAGGTCTGGGCGCAGTCGGTGTTGCTGCAGCCGCGCACCTGACCGTGGCCGTTCCAGTCGCCGACGATGAAGCCGCCGAAGTTCATCCGCCCCTTCAGCACGTCGGTGAGCAGCGGCTTGTGGCCGTGCATCTTCTCGCCGTGGAAGCTGTTGTAGGACGCCATCACCGCCTGTGCGCCGGCCGCGATCGACGGCACGTAACCGGCGGCGTGGATGTCGCGCAGTTGCGCCTCGCTCACCACGGTGTCGCCCTGGTCCTTGCCGTTGCCGGTGCCGCCGTCGCCCAGGTAGTGCTTGACCGAGCTCATCACGTGGTGGTCGTCGAGGAACTCGGGGGTGCCGGGCTTGCCCTGCAGGCCCTCGACGAACACGCCGGCGTAGCTGGCGACCAGTTCCGGATTCTCCGAATAGCCTTCGTAGGCGCGGCCCCAGCGGTCGTCCTGCGGCACCGCGACGGTGGGCGC
This sequence comes from Luteimonas saliphila, assembly GCF_016774335.1. Classification (GTDB taxonomy): domain Bacteria; phylum Pseudomonadota; class Gammaproteobacteria; order Xanthomonadales; family Xanthomonadaceae; genus Luteimonas; species Luteimonas saliphila. The sequence goes on from NZ_JAETWA010000026.1 coordinate 183,516, forward strand.
GAAGGTCCATTCCATGCCGGTGGTGCGGGTCTCGATCGCGGTGATGCGCGCGATCTCCCTCAGCAGTTCCGGGTTGCGGGTCGCACCGAGGCCGATGTTGTGCGGGAACAGCGTGGCGCCGACGATGTTGCTCTGGCCGTGCATGGCGTCGATGCCCCAGATCACCGGGATCGCCTTGCCACCGCCGCTGGTGTCCATCGAGGCTTCCCAGAACGCGTCCGCCAGGGCCAGCCATTCCTCCGGACTGGCGTTGTACTTGCCGCCGGGATCGGAACCGCCGCCCGCCAGGATCGAGCCGAGCCGGTACTTGCGCACGTCGTCGGGGGTGATGCTGCCGATGTCGCCCTGGATGATCTGCCCGACCTTTTCCTCCACCGTCATCGAGGCGAGCAGCGCATCGACCTTCCGTTCCAGGTCCGCGTCGTCGGCGAACGGCCACGCAGGTTGCGGCCAGTTCGCCGGGTCGACGGAAGCCGTCGCCGCATCTGCGGCCGAGGCGTCGGCGGGACTCGCAGCACCGGTTCCGGCGGCCGGGCGGTCGCCGCTGCATGCGCCCAGCAGCAGCGCGGCGGCGAGGCCGGCGCCCAGGCGCGAGAAGGTCGGGAAGGCGCGGGGTGTGCTCATGGAGGCGGTTCCGTGGGTTCGAAGTATCGGCGGTCGAGCAGCACGCAATGGCGCGTCGCCGCATGACAGCGTTGTCAGAATGTGCACCATACCCGGTCTGCGCCGACGAAGCTTGTTGCACAGCACAAGCGGGATCGCGCGTCCGGGAGGCTGGCGAATGGCACCGCAAGGCAAGGCGGCGGGCGACCCGTGCATGTCTATTCCAGGCCCCGGGACCGGGAACGACGGCGCTCTGGCAGAATCCGCAGGCTTCGCGGACAGGACCGGCAGACCCATGGCGCGTGTGCGGATCGAGGATGTGGCGGCGGAAGCGGGCGTGTCGATGAAGACCGTCTCGCGCGTGCTCAACGAGGAGCCCAACGTCTCCGAGGCGACCCGCGAGCGCGTGCGCGCGGTGGTCGAGCGCCTGCAGTACCGCCCGCATCCATCGGCGCGCGTGCTCGCCGGACGCAAGTCGTACCTGGTGGCGATGCTGTACGACAACCCGTCGAGCAACTACCTGATGGAGGTCGAGCTCGGCGTGCTCGACGCCTGCCAGGCGCAGCACTACAACCTGATGCTGGCGCCGCTGGTCTACGACGCCAAGGACATCGTCTCCAAGGTCGAGTCGCTGGTGCTGCAGTCGCGTCTGGATGGCGTGGTGCTGACCCCGCCGATCACCGACGACGCCGCGCTGCTCGCGCGCCTGGACGAGCTCGACATCCCCTGGTCGAGCATCTCGCCGACCGAGTCCAACCGCCGTATCGGCGTGGTAGTCGACGAGCGCAGCGCGGTCAGTGAGATGATCGCGCACCTGGTCTCGCTCGGGCACACGCGCATCGCCCACATCAAGGGCCATGCCGCGCATGGCGCGAGCGCATGGCGACTGGCCGGCTACCGCGACGGACTGGCGCAGGCCGGCCTCGACCCCGACGAATCGCTGGTGGTGCAGGGCGAGTTCTCCTACGACTCCGGCTTCGCCGCCGCCAACCGCCTGCTCGACCTGCCCGATCCGCCGACCGCGATCTTCGCCGCCAACGACGACATGGCGGCCGGCGCAATCGGCGCGATCTGCGAACGCGGGCTGTCGGTACCCAGGCACGTGTCGGTGTGCGGCTTCGACGACACCCCGATCGCCCGCCACATCTATCCGACCCTGACCACCGTGCGCCAGCCGACCCGCGAGATGGGGCGTCTGGCCGGGCTGGAACTGCTCAAGGCGATCCGCGATCGCGACGAGGGCGGACTGGTGACGGTGCCCTACACGCTGCAACTGCGGCGTTCCACTGGTCCCAGGCGGAACTGAGAGCCGCCTCGCCGCCGGGCAGGGCGCCCATTGCCGGGTTCGATCCGCTCGACCGCATCGCGCGGCTTCGGCAGAGGCGACTGGCCAGCACGCGGCAGAGGCGCGTACGCGCGCCGACCGCGACGACACGACCAACGCGATGAACTCTAAGGAATGCAACGCGCCGACCTGACGCTTTTTGTCTGTCGCATCGATCCGGCCTGACGAGCGCAGCCTGCGGTCGCGCCGGAATGCTCCCGTCCTCATCGCCCCCGTCTGCAGCGTGCCGTGCAAGCGTGCAGGCGCCGTGCGCGAGCCTGTACGCGGTCACACGCGACATCACACGACACGCAAGCGCCATGAATTGACCCGCGCATGACGTACTTGGGCTGCGCAAATGCAGTGCTCGAAAAGGTTAGCGGTACCACTCCAATTGGCGGTTGACAACGCTGTCAGCTTCAATCCTAATGCCCGCGCCCGACGCTTGTTCGCGGCATCACAACTCGACTCGCTTTCGTGACGACCTTGGGAGAGGGAAGGTTCATGAAATACACGCACGCAGCGCCCAAGCGGCGCCTGTTGACGTCCGCGCTGCTTCTCGCGCTGGCTCCGCCGCTCGCGGCACAAACCGTCGAAGACACGCCCCCGTCTGCGTCCGCCGCGCAAGCGGAGGATCCAAACACGCTCGACGCGATCGTCGTCACCGGCATCCGCGCGAGCCTGGAATCGTCGATGAACCTCAAGCGCGATTCGCAGGGCGTGGTCGACGGCATCGTCGCCGAGGACATCGGCAAGTTCCCCGACACCAACCTGGCCGAATCGCTGCAGCGCATCAGCGGCGTCTCGATCGACCGCACCTCGAGCGGTGAGGGGTCCAAGGTGACCGTCCGCGGCCTCGGTCCCGACTACAACCTGGTCCTGCTCAATGGCCGGCAGATGCCGGCATCGAACCTCGGTCCGGGCGGTGCCGGCGCGTCCACCTCGCGCTCGTTCGACTTCGCCAACCTCGCCTCCGAGTCGATCTCGGCGGTTGAGGTGTACAAGACGGGCCGCGCCGACCACCCGACCGGTGGCATCGGCGCGACCATCAACGTGCGCACGGCGCGCCCGCTGGAAGCCGAGCCGGTCGTCAGCGTCGGTTTGAAATCGGTCTACGACGAATCCAACCAGCGTCTGCCGCGGACCTTGCAGGGCAGCGACTTCAGCGGCGAGATGTCCGGCATCTTCAGCCAGACCTACGCCGACGGCCGCTTCGGCATCGCGCTAGCCGGCAGCATCCAGGAGCGCAACTCGGGTTTCAACCAGGCCTCGGTGGCGGATGGCTGGCTGACGTTCCTGGGCGACGACGCCAACAGCTGGCAGCGCCTGCCGCTGCCGGGCGAGTCGTACTACGACCGGGTCGAGAACCGGCCCGGACTGGACGATCTCTACGCACGGCCGCAGAACACCGGCTACAGCGTCAACGGCGTCCAGCGCCAGCGCACCAACGGCATGGTCACCCTGCAGTGGGCACCGACCGACAACGTCACCACGACGCTGGACTACAACTACATCGAGAACAAGGTGCAGCAACAGCGCAGCGAGCTCTCGGTGTGGTTCAACTACGGGCCCGGCGACAGTTCCTGGACCGATGGCCCGGTCGCGGCACCGATCGTCTACTCCGAGGACATGACCGGCTCGGACCTGTCGATGGGCGGCATGCAGCTCGCCACGCGCACCAAGGGCGACTCGCTCGGCTTCAACGTCGAGTGGGAGGTCAATGACGCGCTCGCCCTCGACTTCGACTACCATCGCTCGGACTCCGAATCGAAGCCTGACAGCCCGCTGGGCTCGGCCGGCGTGCTCGGCGTCGCGGCCTTCATCCGTGGAACGACGACCGTCGACTACAGCGGCGAGATCCCGATCGTCAACGTGCAACTGCCCGACGGCATCAGCCAGGTCGAGGCCTCGCAGGCCGTCGTGACCGGGTCGGTATTCCAGAACAGCTACAACAAATCCGAGGTCGAGCAGTTCCAGGGCAGCGGCCGCTTCGAGTTCGGCGATTACTCCGGGCTCGACTTCGGCGTGTCGCTGACCGAGGTGCGCAACCGCTCGGCAGCCGCCGTGATGCAGCAGGACAGCTGGGGCGGCGCCGGTACCCCGGCGGACTACGACGACAGCATCTGGTACGCGGACAACATGTCGCGCTACTTCGAGGCCTTCGGCAACAGCGGCAACCCGATGTGGACCGACCGCTTCCTTGTGTTCGATTTCGAGCGTCTGCGCCAGGCCGCGATCGCCACCACCGGCTGCACCGGCTGCTACGAGATGCCGCAGGAATTCACGGACGACATGCGCACGACCGAGAAGTCGAAGAGCGCCTACCTGCAGTGGAGTTCGACCTTCGGCGACGCGATGCCGCTGCACGTGGCGCTGGGCGTGCGCTACGAAGAGACGGAAGTGGAATCGGACGCGCTGGTTCGCGTCGGCGAAACCATCACCTGGGTCGCGGCCAACGAGCTGTACGTCGACTACGCGGCCGAGCGCGAGTTCTCGCGCGCGACAGGCAAGTACGACTACCTCCTGCCCAATCTCGACCTGAAGCTCGACATCAGCGAGGACATGGTGCTGCGCGGCAGCTACAGCCAGACCATCGGCCGGCCGGGCTGGGGCGCGATCCGCGGCGGCCAGCAGCTGGCGAACGTGGTCCGCATCAACGGCGGCGACGGCAGCCGCGGCGATCCGTCACTGGAACCGCTGAAGTCGGACAACTACGATCTGTCCTTCGAGTGGTACTACGGTGGAGGCAGCTACTTCTCCGTCGGTTACTTCCGCAAGGACATCAAGAACTTCATCAGCGACACCATCGTCCGCGAGGAACCGTTCGCGCTGCGCACACCTGTGGGCGGCGCGTACTGGAACAATGCCCTCGCAGCAGGCTGCCTGGCGACGGACGGCGACTGCATCCGCAACTACATCTTCGCCAACCACGCGGGCGATCCCGGCGTCGACGTCGCGGCCGGTACGATCACCGGCCAGCCGGGCGATCCGATCGCGGGGTTCAACATCTCCGTGCCCGCCAACCAGCGTTCCGACAAGGTGGACGGTTGGGAGTTCAACGTCCAGCACCTGTTCGGCGACAGCGGTTTCGGCGTGGCGGCGAACTACACCATGGTGGACTCGGGGTTGACGTTCGACGACACCAGCCTCGGCGAACAGTACCCGATGGTGGGCCTGAGCGACTCGGCGAACCTGGTGGCGTTCTACGACGCGAATAACTGGCAGGTGCGTGCGGCCTACAACTGGCGCGACGAGTTCTTCAGCGGCGTCGGAGGGCAGGGGCCCAACCCGAACTACGTCGAGGAATACGGCCAGCTGGACGTCAACGTCAGCTACCAGGTGTCGGAGAACCTGATCCTGAGCCTGGAAGGGATCAACCTCACCGACGAGACGATGCGCACCCACGCCCGTCACGAAAACATGGTGCGGTTCGCTACCCAGACCGGCCCTCGCTACATGTTCGGGGTGCGCTACAAGTTCTGACCACGGGTCCGTGCGGCGCGAGCGGTACGTCGCGGGAAAAGGGCCGGTGGATCGCCACTGGCCCGTTCCTTTCCCCGCGCCGCCCGATCGGGCACGATGGCCGCACGCCGGATCCGGAGCGCGAGGCGCGCCAGCCGATGAGTCAACACGTCCTGCTCAACAATGTCGACCACCGCGGGCTGCGGGTGCGTACCGGACATGGCGCGCACCTCGGCGACGCGGTGATGTGCGCGCTGACGTTCCCCGACGAGTTCCGCAACGTCCAGGCGCACTACCCGATCGTATTCCGCCGCGATGCGGCCGGCGGCTTCCAGCCGCTGGCGCTGTTCGGGCTGCGCGAGGGCAGCAACCTGTTCCTGGACGGCGATCGCTGGGATGCGGCATACATCCCCCTGTCGATGCAGCGTCATCCCTTCCTGATCGGCATCTCGGGTGGGGAGCGGCTGGTCCACGTCGATCTCGCGCACCCGCGCGTCTGCCAGGCCAGCGAGGACGACGGGGAAGCACTGTTCGTCGCGCACGGCGGCACCACCGCATTGCTGGATCGGGCGAGTGCGGTCCTGCTCGCGTTGCACGATGGCATCGTCGCGACGCCGGCCTTCTTCGATTCGCTGGAGCAACATGCCTTGCTGGAGCCGTTCGTACTGGACGTGCGCCTCGACGATGGCACGGAACACCGCCTGGCCGGGTTCCACACCCTCGACGAGGACCGCCTGCAGGCGCTGGACGGCGCGGCGCTGGAGCAGCTCTCGCGGGACGGACACCTGCTGCCGATCTACATGGTGATCGCCTCGGTGTCGCGCTTGCGCGACCTCATCGATCGCACCAACCGGCGCCATGCTGACGGCCGCTGAGCCCATCGCCGAGGTCGCGGGCGCGGATCCAGGCGCGCTTTCCGACGATTTGCTGCATGGCCATCGCCCCGCGGTCCTGCGTGGCCTGGCCCGCGATTGGCCACTGGTGCGCGCCGGTCGCGCGTCGCCGGGTGCGGCGATCGACTACCTCAAGCGCTTCGACCACGGCACGATGCCGGTCGCGGCCACGGTGGCGCCACCGGAGGCCGGCGGGCGCGTGTTCTACAACGCCGACATGACGGACTTCAATTTCCGTCGCGAGCAGGTGCCGCTTGCGGTCGCGCTGGATACGCTGCGCAAGTACGCCGACGTCGCGGCGCCGCCGGCGATCTACGTCGCCTCGACCACGATCGATACCTTCCTGCCCGGCTTCCGCGCCGAGAACGATATCGCCCTGCACGGACGCGACCCGCTGGCCAGCATCTGGATCGGCAATCGCACCCGCATCGCCGCGCACCAGGACCTGCCGCACAACCTCGCCTGCGTCGCGGTCGGGCGCCGGCGGGTGACGCTGTTCCCGCCCGACCAGCTCGCCAACCTCTATGTCGGTCCGCTCGATTTCACGCCCGCCGGTCAGCCGGTGAGCCTGGTCGATTTCGCCGCGCCAGACCTCGCACGCTTCCCGCGCTTCGCCGAAGCGATGCGGCACGCGCAGGTCGCCGAACTCGGACCCGGCGACGCGGTCTTCATCCCGAGCATGTGGTGGCACCACATGGAGGCGCTTGAGTCGTTCAACGTGCTGGTCAACTACTGGTGGCGCGACGTGCCGGCTTGGATGGACACGCCGATGAACACGCTGATGTACGCGATCATGACCCTGCGCGAGCTGCCGCCGGAGCAGCGCGAGACCTGGCAGGAAGTGTTCCGTCATTACGTATTCGAACCGGGCGAAGCGACCGCCGGGCACATTCCCGAACATGCGCGGCGCGTGCTGGACCCGCTCGACGAATCCCGCGCCCGCGACCTGCGCGCGCGCCTGTTGCAACGACTGAACCGCTGAGGAGCACACCGTGGGCGGCGAGACGAACGATTTTCCCGCAAGCCAGGTCCGCCGCGTGGTGATCGCCGGCGGCGGCACCGCCGGCTGGATGGCGGCGGCGGCGCTGTCGCGCACCCTGGGCAAGGTGCTCGACATCACCCTGGTCGAGTCCGAGGAAATCGGCACCGTCGGCGTGGGCGAGGCGACGATCCCGACCCTGGTCACCTTCCACCGCCTGCTCGACATCAAGGAGCCCGAGTACATGGCCGCGGTGCAGGGCACGGTCAAGCTCGGCATCTCGTTCGAGAACTGGCTCGACATCGGCCACCGCTACATCCATTCGTTCGGCACCAGCGGCAAGGACCACTGGTCGGCCGGGTTCCAGCACTTCTGGCTGCGCGGTCGCGAGCTGGGCATCGCCAGCGGATACGAGGACTACTGCGTCGAACTGCAGGCCGGCCTGCACGACAGGTTCGCGCACCTGCCCAACAACGGCATCAACTACGCCTACCACATGGACGCGGCGCTGTATGCGCGCTACCTGCGCCGTTTCAGCGAGGGATTCGGCGTGCGCCGCGTCGAGGGCAGGATCGTCGAGGTCGAGACGGATCCGGGCTCCGGCTTCATCACCGCGCTGAAGCTCGAGAAAGGATCGACGATCGAGGGCGACCTGTTCATCGACTGCACCGGCTTCCGCGCGCTGCTGATCGGGCAGGCGCTGGGCGTGGGCTACGAGGACTGGTCGCACTGGCTGTTCAACGACAGCGCGCTGGCTACGCAGACCACCGCGGTGCGCGATGCGGTGCCCTACACGCGCGCGATCGCGGGCGACGCCGGCTGGCAGTGGCGGATCCCGCTGCAGCACCGGGTCGGCAACGGCATCGTCTATTCCAGCCGCCATCTCGACGATGAAGAGGCGAAGGCACAGTTCCTGTCCAGCGTCGAGGGCGAGATCATCAAGCAGCCGTGGCCGGTGCGGTTCCGGCCCGGCCAGCGCCACCGCTGCTGGGAACGCAACTGCATCGCCCTGGGCCTAGCCGGCAGCTTCATCGAGCCGCTGGAATCGACCACGATCCACCTGATCCAGCGCGGCATCGTGCGCCTGTTGCAGTCGTTTCCGCAGCAGGTGACCCGGGTCGCGATCGACGAGTACAACGCGCGCCTGGACGAGGAGATCCAGCACGTGCGCGATTTTGTTGTCCTGCATTACCACCTGAGCAACCGGCGCGACACGCCGTACTGGCGCGAGATCGCGGAGATGGAGATCCCGGCGACGCTGCGCCACCGGATCGAGCTGTTCCGCGAGACCGGCATCGTCTTCCACGTGCCGGGCGAACTGTTCTGGGAGAACTCCTGGGTACAGGTGATGCTCGGGCAGGGCGTCGTGCCACGTCGCCACCATCCCACCGCGGACGTCATGCAGCCCGAAGACCTCAGGCGCTTCCTCGACGACATCCGCACCCGGGTCCTGGGCACCGCCCGGCAGTTGCCCGCGCACATGGACTACATGCGCAGCTACGCCCCGGCGCAGCGTCCGTCGACCGGGCCAGCCTAGGCCGAGCCGCGACGCAGGCCGCTTCCCCGGTCCCCCGTGGACACCTGCATCAGCGCCCGCAGCTTCGGCGTCACCATGGGAAGCGTCAGCATCGTGCTCGCGACCGCCATCAGCAGCAGCGCGGTGAAGGTTTCGCTGGTGATGATCCGCTTGTCGAGCAGGATGTTGGCGAAGATGATCATGATCAGGGCCTTGGTCTGCAGTAGCCAGCCGATGATCGAGGCTTCGCCCGGATTCCAGCCGAGCATGCGCCCGGCCATGCGCACGCCGGCCAGCTTGCCGGCGACCGAGGCGAACAGCAGGGCGCCAGCGGCCAGGAAGACCGCGCTGCCACCGACGTCCCATGACGTGCGCAATCCGGTGCTGAGGAAGAACACCGGCATCACCACCAGCAGCACGTGGTGGCGCAGCAGGTCCATCGCTTCCTGCTCGAACCATTCCGCGTCCATCACCACGCCGGCGAGGAACGCGCCGACCATGAAGTGCAGGCCGGCCCAGTCGGCGCCGAAAGCGCAGATCGCGAGCCAGACCAGCATCACGTACCAGCGGTCGCGCGCCGGGATGGCGCGCATGAGCCTGCGGAACGCGATGCAGGCCAGGCCGAACGCGAGGAGGAACGCCGCCTGCCGACCGATGCGTTCCCAGTCCATCAGCACCAGGGCCAGCACGCCCCAGATCGCGATGTCGTCCAGGCTGGCGTAGCGCAGGATGCGCTGGCCCATCGGCGCGCGCAGGATGTCGAGCTTCTCCATGAGCAGGATCAGGATCGGCAGCGCGGTCACCGCGCAGGCCATGCCGACGCCGACGACGAACTGCCAGGGCAGGCCCTCGCTGCCGATCCAGCCGTCGAAACCAAGCATGCCCATCGCCACCGCGGCGCCTGCCGCCAGGGGAACGCCGAGTGCGAGTCCCGCGGTCACGCCGGTTTCGCGGCGGTTCTCCCAGGCCTTGCGCACGTCCAGCTCGACGCCCGCGATCATCACGAACAGCATCACGGCCCACCACGCCACGCCGTTGAGCGCGGTGATCACGTCGGGGTTGAACACCGTCGCGTGCAGCTCCGGCAACGCCTTGCCGAGCACGCCGGGCCCCAGCAGGATGCCGGCGATGATCTGCACCACCACCAGTGGTGCCCAGTAGTCGGTGCGGCACAGGCGCCACACCAGGTAGGGCACGGCGAAGATGATCGCCATCGCGATCAGGAACAGTTCGGTGGTCGTGATCGCGTGCTGCATCGTGCGGCGGGTGGGACAGGGGGCGTCAGTGTCCTGCCTGCGCCGTCAGCCTGTCGAGGTCGATGCCCTGCCGGCGCAGGATCCCGGGCGCGCGCGCGGCGTAGAGCGCGAGGTAGGCGAAGCACACCACACCGACCACGAAGCTCATGTGGATGCTGGTCACGTCGGCCAGCCAGCCCTGCAGCCAGCTGACGACGCCGCCGCCCATGATCATCATGATCAGCAGGCTACTGCCCTGGTTGGTGTTGCGCCCCAGGCCGGTGATCGCCAGGGCGAAGATGCAGGGCCACATCGTGCTGCAGAACAGGCCGACGCTGATGAAGGCGACGATGCTGGCCTTGCCGCTGGTGAACATGCCGATCAGCAGCGCGGCGATGCCGCACAGCGAGAAGATCAGCAGCATGCGCGCCGGGTTGCCGCGGCTGGCGAAGGTCGCGCCGATCATCAGCACGATCACCAGCGAGTAGCCCAGGAACTGGGTGATCTCGTGCCGGGCGATCGCATTCACCGCCAGGAACACGCCGAATGCGACATAGGGCAGCAGGACCGTGAGCATCCGCCGGGCGTTCATGCCGACCTCGAACGCACCGGCCGCGCCGGCCCAGCGCCCGATCATCAGGCTCGCCCAGTACAGTGACACGTAGGGCGCGAGCTGGGACGTCGGGATGCCGAGGTCTTCCTCGAGGTAGGCGGGAAGGTTGGCGATGGTCGAGACCTCGACGCCCACATAGAGGAAGATCGCCACCATGCCCAGCACCAGTTGCGGATAGGCGAATGCGGACTTCTTGTGGACCAGCTTGTTCGCGTCCTCGGCCTCGTCCTCGGCCAGCGCGTCGAGGTCGATATGGTTGGGCACCGGCGAGAACTTCAGGAACACCGCCACCAGCACGAACGCCGCGCCCAGCACCAGGTAGGGCGTCTTGACGCTCTCGATGCTGGCCTCGGTGCCGCCCGCCATCACGCTGCCGAAGATCGCGAAGCTGACCAGCAGCGGGCCGATGGTAGTGCCGAAGTTGTTGACGCCGCCGGCCAGCGTCAGTCGCTGCGCGCCGGTGGCCGGATTGCCCATCACGATCGCCAGCGGGTTGGCTGCGATCTGCTGCAGCGAAAAGCCCAGTCCGACGATGAACAGCCCCGACAGCATCAGCCCGAACGATCCTGCGTTCGCGGCCGGGTAGAACAGCAGCGAGCCCATCGCCGAGATCAGCAACCCCAGGCAGATGCCGTTCTTGTAGCCGATTCGGTTGAGCACATCGGCGCCGATCAGGCGCGAGGTGAAGAAGTAGACCAGCGAGCCGACGGTATAGGCGACGTAGAAGGCCAGCGCCACGTACATGCTCTGCTGCTGCGACAGGTGGAACGCGTTCTTGAAGACCGGGATCAGGATGTCGTTGCTGGCGGCGACGAAGCCCCAGAAGAAGAACACGGTGACCAGCACAGCGAACTGGGACCAACGGGTCTGGTGGGTGGTCATGGGCCTGCCGTATGCGAAGTGGGGATCCGGTGAACAAGTGGCGGCGGCCGGGAAGTCCCGACCGCCGCCGGCCCCGCGCGGACGGCGGCCTGCGACCCGCCTCTCCTCGCGTCGCGGCGCCGAACCCCGGTGCAGGGACGCTTGTACAGGGGTCGTGACAACGTTGTCAAATTTCCCCTGCGGCGCGGTCATCCGCGTGTGCAACCCGATCAATCTCCGGCGTTTTGTTTGCGACGCAGCATCGGTCCTGCGCTGCCCCGGGACGGCGCCCGTACTCGCGCCGACGCGGTCCGCTTGGCAGCCCGGCGACGCCTCGCTAACCTCCGCGCTCCGCCAGCCGCAGCGATCCCGATGCCCCCGACCGCCAATCCCGCCCCGCGCCTGCCGCCGCTCGCCTACGTGATCTTCGGGTCGCGCTGGCTGCAGTTGCCGCTCTATCTCGGCCTGATCGTGGCGCAGGGCGTCTACGTGTTCCTGTTCGTCAAGGAACTGTGGCATCTGGTGCACGGTGCCAACAGCCTCACCGAACAGGGCATCATGCTGCTGGTGCTGGGCCTGATCGACGTGGTGATGATCTCCAACCTGCTGGTGATGGTGATCGTCGGCGGCTACGAAACCTTCGTCTCGCGCCTGGGCCTGCAGAACCACCCCGACCAGCCGGAATGGCTGAGCCACGTCAACGCCAGCGTGCTCAAGGTGAAGCTGGCGATGGCGATCATCGGCATCTCCTCGATCCACCTGCTCAAGACCTTCATCGCCGCCGGCGAGGTGGGATTGCCGGTATGCGGCAGCACGGAGTACATCGCGGCCATGGTCACCCATGCCGGGGCCGTCGCCGAGGGACTGGCACTGGCCGAACCGATCTGCACCAAGGTCACTTCCGCCGGGGTGATGTGGCAGTCGATCATCCATGGCGCCTTCATCCTGTCGGCGATCGGTATCGCTTACACCGACAAGCTGATGACCGGCAGCAGCGCCAAACGCGAGCACGCGGGCGCGCACTGAGTCGCGGGTTTCGGGGCAGGGGCCCGGCAGCGCCGACCGACGGGCGGACGGGCAGCCCGACGCGGAGCCTCCGTTGCCCGCGCGACGGACCGGTGACCTGAGGGCGGACGTTCAACGCGCCAAGCGTCGGCATTCGATGCGCGCGGGCGCGACCCGTTCCGGGGTTTCTGCCGCGCACTCCGCGTGGCGAGACAGCGGTTTCCGGGGCAACGATCCCGCTATCAGGCGCTTGCGGGCCCGTTGCTGCACCGCAAAGTGACACCCCGCATAACGACATGTTATCAATTCGGCGCGCTGATGTTAGCGCTAACAAAAACTATAAGGGCAGGGAAGCGTGCCGGTCTCGTGAAACACAGCGGGTCGAAAGTCCGACGGAGTGGCTCAATGCCGCGTCCGGTACGGGTGATGGCCCGATGGATGAGAGCGTCGGTTGACGGTTGTTGATTCGCGGGGCCGATCCGGCACCGCGGTCGCCTGGAGGAAGGCGGCATCGAAGTGATTCCTACTGAAGTCATGAATAACGGGGAGGGCAGTCGGATGAAATTGTGCAGATTTTTGAAGTCCCGCACTGGCGCGGATGGCGGGCGAAGCTCGCCGCCAGACGCTAGCGACATGCTTTTCTTCGCTCACATCCAGTGCTGAGGACATAATTCCATGAACCACAAGTTGAAAGGTTTGAAGTCGAAGGCGATGTTCACCTTCGTCGGGGGCATGCTGGTCATCAACCCCGCATTCGCGCAGGATCCTGCGCCGCAGCAACCCGCAACGCAGCAGACGCAGGCCGCCACGGACGATGCGTCCACGCTCGACACGGTCGTCGTCACCGGCCTGCGCAACAGCCTCGAGAACTCGATGGGGATCAAGCGCGACACCTCCGGTGTCGTCGATGCGATCAGCGCCGAGGACATCGGCAAGTTCCCGGACACCAACCTGGCCGAGTCGCTGCAGCGCATCACCGGCATCTCGATCGAACGCCGCAACGGCGAAGGCGCGCAGATCACCGCGCGTGGCTTCGGCCCCGGCTACAACATGGTCACGCTCAACGGCCGCCAGATCCCGGGCGCGGACGCGTTCGGCAACGGCGACTCCGTCATCGGCGGTACCGGCGCCGGCACCCGCGGCTTCAACTTCGCCCAACTCGCATCGGAAGCAGTGAGCGGAATCACGGTCTACAAGACCGGCCGCGCCGACGTTCCGAGTGGCGGCATCGGCGCCACGGTCGACATCCTGACCAACCGGCCGCTGAACCTCCCCGCGGGCCTGACGCTCAACGCTGGCCTCAAGGCCGGTTCCGACCAGTCGCAGGTCATCGGCGACAGCATCACACCGGAAATGTCGTCGATCATCAGCTTCGCCAGCGACGACAAGCGCTGGGGCGCCAGCCTGAGCACCAGCTTCCAGCAGCGCAAGGGCGGCGACATCCAGGCGACCGAGAACGAATGGCGCGTGCAGCGCTGGAACGGCGCGCCGTCGGGTTGGGGCAACCGGGTCGAGGTCGTGAACGCGCCGACGGCAGGCTCGCTGTACGCGATGCCCGCGGACCTGCGTTACGCGTTCTCGAACTTCGAGCGCCAGCGCGTCAATGCCCAGGGCGTGCTGCAGTTCGCACCGACCGATGCGGTCACCCTGACCCTCGACTACACCCATTCGTCCAATGAGATCTCCGAGGACCGCGGCGAGATGACGCAGTGGCTCCAGCAGGGACCGTTCACGCGCATCGAGTTCGACACCAACGGCCCGGTCGCTACGCCGACTTACATCCGCGAGATCGTGGAAACCAAGGACTTCGGCTACGAGCAGCAACGCAACGAGCAGAAGTACAAGCTCGACTCGATCGGCTTCAACGCCACCTGGCAGGTGACCGACCGCTTCAGTCTGGAATTCGACGGCCACAGCACCAAGAACAAGAGCCTGCCCAACGACCCGATCACGGGCGCCAGCTCGACGGCGTTCTCGTTCGCCGGCACCAGCGCCTGCCAGTCGGCCGGTGGCCCGTACTGCGGCGGCAACTGGGCGCAGGAATACTGGTTCAACACCGGCCTTCCGATCATGGCCCGGACCTGGTATCCGGAATCGCCGAATTCGGACGACGCGTTCAACAACGTCAACGGTGTGGTGAATCCGGCGTTCCCGCCGGAGCAGGTGGGCACACAGATCCAGCGCATCTGGTACTCGCGCCAGGACAGCAAGATCGAGCAGGGCCGGATCGACGGTGCGTTCGACTTCGACAATGGGCGCTTGTCGTTCGGCGTCGATTCGTCGAAGGTGTCGATGCGTCGTCTGACCTCGAACGACAATCAGCAGGTGCTCGGCAACTGGAGCGTCGACAACGTCGGCGAGGAGCCCGGGTTCCAGAACCTGATCCGCCCGATCAACATCGCGGGCCTGTTCGACGACTTCAGCACCAATGGCGCCCCGCAGAATGCGTGGTGGGGGAACGCCAGTCAGCTGGCGGCGTGGGCCACCGGCTTCTATGGCACCCCGTCGAACTTCAACGGCCAGTACAACAACGACAACCTGATCGAGGAGAAGACCAGCGCCGCCTATGTGCAGTACGAGTTCGACGGCGAACTGGGCTCCATGCCGTTCAACCTCGTGCTGGGTGCACGGTACGAGCAGACCGATCTGACGTCCGTGTCGTCCCTGCAGGTACCGCAGTCGATCAACTGGAACGGCGACAATGACTTTGCCATCACCCCGTCCGCCGAGCAGCAGCCGTTCGCGGAGGAGGCCGAATACAATTACTGGCTGCCGAACCTCGATTTCAGCATGGACTTCACCAACAGCCTGAAGGGCCGCGTTTCGCTCAGCCGGACGATCGCGCGCGCGCCTTATGGCAACCTCTACTCCGGCCCGACCGCCAACGCGCCCAACGGCTCGGTTCTGCTTGGCTTCCGTGCAACCGGCAACGCGCAGAATCCGCGCCTGCTGCCACTGGAATCCGACAACCTCGACGTGGCGCTGGAGTGGTACTTCGCCCCGGCCAGCTACATCTCGCTCACGTACTTCGACAAGCGCGTGAACAACTTCATCGGCAACAGCCAGGTGCAGGAGAACCTGTACGGCCTGCGTGACCCCACCGGCGGGCCGGACGCCCAGGCCGCGCTCGCGTTCCTCAACAGCCCCGAGTGCGACGCGCAGGTCGCCGCAAACGGCGGTGGTGGCGTGAACGCTTGCCTTGACAATCCGGTGGCTCTGTTCACCGCGATTGCCCTCCTGCGTAACGCCGATGCAACCGGCGGTCTCGCGGCCTACACCGGCACCCAGACCCAGTTCGAGCAGATGGAACAGCTCGTGCGCCAGCCGGGTCGCGCGATCATCGGCGAGCCCGACGACCCGCTGTACATGTTCAACGTCAACCGCCCGCTCAACCAGCAGAAGGCCAAGATCGACGGCTTCGAGCTGGGCAGCCAGTACTTCTTCGGCGACAGCGGCTTCGGCATCCAGGTCAACTACACCAAGGTCAACGGGGATGTCGGGATCGATGATGGAGCGGCACCTGGCGTCAACCAGTTCGCGCTGACCGGGCTGAGCGACACCGCCAACGCCGTCTTCATGTACGAGAAGTACGGCTGGACCGCGCGACTGGCCTGGAACTGGCGTGACGAGTACCTGTTCGCGGCCAACCAGCAGGCGGCGACCAACCCGTTCTACGTCGAGGAATACCAGCAGTGGGATCTGAGCATCACCAAGCAGCTGGACGACAACTGGGCGGTGGGCTTCGAGGCGATCAACCTGACGGGCGAGGATGTCCGCTGGCGTTCGCGCAACGAACTCCAGATGGTGCGGCTGGTTGACCAGAGCCCGCGCTACATGGCAGCGATCCGCTACACCTTCTGACGCCGAACCTCTCCAAGGCCCAGATGGTGTGAAGGGTGGGGCCGCTGCGCGCGCAGCGGCCCTTTTTTATGAGTCTCACGTGCCTCGATTTCCGCATGCGGGACGGGCATGATGGGCGTGAGCCGCGGCTTGCACGGCGCGATGCCACTTCAATTCACGGGCGCGCCGGAACACCCGCTGCGACCGCTGCCGGGACCGACATGGCGCGATACGAACTGCTCGACAACGTAGCCCACAAGGACCTGCGCGTGGTCACGCGCTTCGGCGCAGGGGTGGCCGATCCCGCCGGCCTGGTCCCCGCCTGGCCGACCGAATTCGCCGAACTGCAGCGCGAATACCCGATCTTCCTGCGCAAGGAGGAGGGCGGTGACGGCTTTCACGCCGTCGCCCTGCTGGGCTTCGACGCCGGCGAGAACCTGTACCTGGACGGCGAGCGCTGGAACGCCACCTACCTGCCCGGCGCCATCGCGCGCGGCCCGTTCCTGATCGGTTTTCAGGAGCAGATGCAGGACGGGGCGCTGCGGCACGAACCGGTGATCCATGTCGACCTCGATCACCCGCGCGTCTCGCGCGACGGGCAAGGAGTGGCCGTGTTCCTGCCCAAGGGCGGCCACAGCCCCTACCTCGAACACGTGATCACGGTGCTCAAGGGCATCCACGACGGCACCGAAGCGGGCCGCGCGATGTACGCATCGCTCGACGCGCTCGGGCTGATCCAGCCGCTGGAGCTGGACCTGCGCTTCGACGACGCCCATGGCGCGCGCCTCACCGGCCTGCATGGCGTCGATCGCGAGCGCCTGGCCGCGCTGGATGCGGAGCAGTTGCACGGCCTGCACCGCGCCGGGCTGCTCGAGGGCGTGTACCTGATGCTGTCCTCGCTCTACAACATGCGCCACCTGATCGCGGAGAAGCAGCGGCGGCTGCGGGCGCAGGCCGAGGCGGAACGGGCCGGCTGACCGCGATGGCCGGATCGCCCGCCCCGGTGCGCGAACTCGACGGCTGCCGTGCCGACGCGCTGCCGCTGCAGGCGCTGCTGGAGGGCGGCGAACCGGTGCTGCTGAAGGGCATCGCCGCCGACTGGAGCCTGGTCGAGGCCGGCCGGGAATCGCCGCAGGCGGCGATGGCGCACCTGCTAGCGCATTACAACGGCCGGCCGCTGCCCTACTCGTGGGGCCCGCCGGAGACGGCCGGGCGTCCGTTCTACACCGCCGATTTCACCCGGCTCAACACGCAGGCGCTGCGCGGCACGCTGGACGCGGTGCTGGACGAGATCGCCGCGCACCTGGACGATCCGCAGCCACCGACCCATTACGTGGCCTCGGTGCCGGTCGACAGCGTGCTGCCGGGCCTGCGCGCGCGCAACGATTTGGATTTCGCCGCGCACGGTGTCGACGCCCCGCCGGCGATCTGGATCGGCAACCGTATCACCGCCTCCTGCCACTACGACGCGCCGGACAATATCGCCTGCTGCGCGGTCGGCCGGCGCCGCTTCACCCTGTTCCCGCCGGGGCAGATCCACAGCCTCTATCCGGGACCGCTGGATCCCACGCCGGGCGGCCAGGCGGTGAGCGTGGTCGACTTCGACGCGCCGGACTTCGAGCGTTATCCGCGCTTCCGCGAGGCGCTCGGGCACGCGCGCAGCGTGCTGCTGGAACCCGGGGATGCGATCTTCATCCCCAGCATGTGGTGGCACCACGTGCAGGGGCTGGAACCGTTCAACGTGCTGGTCAATTACTGGTGGAGCAGCATGCCGGCGTGGATCCCCACCCCGATGCACGCGCTCTACCACGCCATGTGGTCGATCCGCGACCGGCCCGAGCGCGAGAAACAGGCCTGGCGCGAGGTGTTCGACCATTATGTCTTCGGCCCCGCGGAGCGCGCGGGCGAACACCTGCCGGAGCCGGCGCGCAAGGCGCTGGCGCCGATCGACGAGAGCATGGCGCGCCAGCTGCGCGCCTGGCTGATCGCCAGGCTCAATCGCTGAGCTGCGCGCCGGGAGGGCACATGGGGACATCGAGGGTGCGCAAGGTGGTCATCGTCGGGGGTGGGACCGCCGGCTGGCTGGCCGCCGCCGTGTTGGCCCACCAGTTCCGCGACCTGCTGGAGATCACCCTGGTCGAGTCCGAGCAGATCGGCACGATCGGCGTCGGCGAATCCACGATTCCGCCGATCCGGCGCCTGCACCAGCTGCTGCAGATCGACGAACGCGAGTTCATGCGCGCCACGTCGGCCAGCTTCAAGCTGTCGATTTCGTTCGAGGACTGGCTGCGGCCGGGCCGGCAGTTCTTCCATCCCTTCGGATTCACCGGGATGGGGACCTGGGCATGCGAGTTCCACCATTTCTGGCTGGCCGCGCAGAGCCGGGGCATTCAGACCGCGCTCGCCGAATTCAGCCTGGAGGCGGTGGCTTCGCGCGAACGGCGCTTCCTGCTGTCCGGACAGCGCGAAGCCGGCGCGGGCGAATGGACGACACGCTTGGCGCGCTCGTCGGGCCAGGCCGAGCTGACCTATGCCTACCACCTGGACGCCGGCCTGTATGCGCGTTTCCTGCGGCGCTTCGCGGAAGGTTTCGGGCTGCGGCGTGTCGAGGGTCGGATCGCCGAGGTGGCGTTGCACCCGGAGTCGGGCTTCGTCGAATCGCTGCGGCTCGACGATGGACGCAGCATCGATGGCGACCTGTTCATCGATTGCAGCGGTTTCAGGGGGCTACTGATCGAGCAGGCGCTCCAGACCGGCTACGAGGACTGGACCCACTGGCTTCCCTGCGACCGCGCGGTGGCGCTGCAGACCCGGCTCGAAGGGCCTGCGGTGCCGTACACGCGCGCGATCGCGCACGAAGCCGGGTGGCGCTGGCAGATTCCGCTCCAGCACCGCATCGGCAACGGCTGGGTGTATTCGAGCCGGCACATGTCCGACGACGAGGCGCGCCGGCGCCTGCTGCGCGAAGCCAGCGGAACGCCGGTCCGCGATCCGGTGGTCGTGCCGTTCACGACCGGCCGGCGGCGCCTGGCGTGGAACCGGAACGTGGTGGCGATGGGCCTGTCGAGCGGCTTCGTCGAACCGCTGGAATCGACCAGCATCCACATGATCGCCGCCGCCGCGGTGCGCCTGGTGCAGATGTTCCCGATGGAAGGGATCGCCCCGGAGATGGTCGAGCGCTACAACGCCATCAGCCGCCACGAGATGGAGGACGTGCGCGACTTCATCATCCTGCACTACCACGCCAATGCACGCGACGAGCCGCTGTGGCGCGAGTGCCGGGAGATGGTGGTGCCCGATTCGCTGGCGGAGCGCATCGCGCTGTTCCGCGAGCGCGCCCATGTCTGGCAGGACGAGGGCGACCTGTTCCGGACGGACTCCTGGCTGCACGTGATGCTGGGGCAGGGCATCGCACCGCGCCAGTTCCATCCGCTCGCGCTGGCGCTGCCCGAAAACGAGATCCGGCGCCTGTTCGATGCGGTGCGCCAGCCGATCCGCAGTGCGGTGCAGGCGATGCCGCCGCATCCGGAGTTTGTCCGCCACTACTGCCCCGCGGATGCGTCGGTGTGGCCGGCGCCAGCAGCGCCCACGAAGGTGGACGCATGAGGCGCGTGGCGTTCCGCCGCGGCGCAGAAGCAGCAGAGCATTGACCAGGGAGAGGAAGCGTTGGACGAAGTGAAGCGCGGGATCCGCAAGGTGGTGATCGCCGGTGGCGGCACGGCGGGCTGGGTGGCGGCGTGCGCGCTGACCCACCAGTTCCGCGACCTGCTCGAGGTGACCCTGGTGGAGTCCGAACAGATCGGCACCGTGGGCGTGGGCGAATCGACGATCCCCACCATCCGCACCTTCCACCGCCTGCTCGGGATCGACGAGCGCGAGTTCATGAGTTCGGTGGCCGCGAGCTTCAAGCTCTCGATCTCGTTCGAAAACTGGCTGCGCCCCGGGCAACGCTATATCCATCCCTTCGGCCTGACCGGGCTGGGCACCTGGGCCTGCGAGTTCCACCACTTCTGGCTCGACAGCCTGCGCCGCGGCATGACCTCCGAACTGGGCGACTTCTGCCTGGAGACGGTGGCCTCGCGGGTGGACCGTTTTTCTCTGCCGGGCCACCAAGTGGGCGGCGCGCAGCAGTGGTCGACGCGCTGGACGAACCAGGGCATGGCACCGGAGCGGCTGGAGGTCAACTATGCCTACCACTTCGATGCCGGGCTCTACGCGGCATACATGCGCGAGCGCGCCGAGCGCCAGGGCTTGGTGCGCATCGAGGGCAAGATCCAGCAGGTGCGCCAGCACCCGGGGACCGGCTACGTCGAGGCGCTGGTGCTGGAGAACGGCACCGTGCTGGAAGGCGACCTGTTCATCGACTGCACCGGCGGCCGCGCGGTGCTCAGCGAGCAGGCGCTGGGCACCGGCTACGAGGACTGGAACCACTGGCTGCCGAGCAACCGGGCGGTGGCGCTGCAGACCGAGGCCGACGGCCCGGCGGTGCCCTACACCCGCGCCATCGCGCACGAGGCCGGCTGGCACTGGAAGATCGCGCTGCAGCACCGGATCGGCTGCGGCATCGTGTTCTCCGACGCGCACATGTCCGACGACGCGGCGACCGCCAGGCTGCTCGCCGAGAATCCCGCGAAACCACTCCGCGACCCCTGGATCATCCCGTTCCGCACCGGGCGCCGGCGCAAGGCCTGGAACAAGAACGTGATCGCGCTGGGCCTGGCCAGCGGCTTCATTGAGCCGCTGGAGTCGACCAGCATCCACCTCACCCTGAGCGGGGTGGCGCGGCTGCTGAAGCTGTTCCCGGCCGACGGCATCGACGAGTCGATGGTGCAGCGCTACAACGACATCAGCCGCGCCGAGATGGAGCACGTGCGCGACTTCATCATCCTGCACTACCACCTCAACCAGCGCGACGAACCGATGTGGCGACAGGTGCGGCACATGGAACTGCCGGCCGACCTCGCCCACCGCATTCAGATGTTCCGCGACCGCGCGCACGTGCTGCAGGGCGAGGACGAGCTGTTCCGGATCGATTCGTGGACCCACTGCATGCTGGGCCAGGGCGTGGTGCCCACGACGCACCATCCGCTGACCCGCGCGCTGCCCGACGATGCGATGCAGCGCCTGTTCGACGGCATCCGCCAGCCTATCGAGCGCACGGTGGCGGCGATGCCGAGCCACCAGCAGTTCCTCGACAGCTACTGCAAGGCACCGCCCTCGGCCTGGGAACTGATGTACGAAAGGGCGCGCGCGCATGCGCGGGTGACCGGCACGATCGCGGGCGTGGACGGCGGGCTGGCCCGGTGAGACCGCGGTGCTGATCCAGACGCATCCCGGCCTGCGGCTGCAGGCGCGTCGTATCGGCGTCGAGGGCGCGCCGCTGCTGGTCATCGACCAGGCGGTGGCCGACCCCGACCGGCTGGTGCGCAAGGCCGCGCGCGGCCACTTCACCGCGCAGGGCGCGATGTTCCCCGGGCTGCGCATCCGCGCGCCGCTCTCATACGAGGTGTTCCTGGAGCAGCTGATCCGGCCGCTGCTGGCCGAGCATTTCGGCCTGCCGGCGAGGGCGCGCTTCGCCTTCCCCATGTGCCACTACTCGCTGGTCACCCTGCCGCCAGAGCGGCTGGCGTTCCTGCAGCGCGTTCCGCACATCGATTCTGTACAGGGCAACGGCTTGGCCACCGTGCACTACCTGTTCCGCGCCGACTGGGGCGGCACCGCGTTCTACCGCCACCGCGCGACCGGGTTCGAGTCGGTCGACGAGTCCCGCAGCCTGGCCTACTTCTCTGCGCTCGAGCAGGAGAGCGGGCGCGAGGATGCGACCGATGGCTACATCCGCGGCGATTCGCCGCTGTTCGAGCGTGTCGACGCGGTCGAAGGCGTGTTCAACCGCCTGGTCGTGTACCGGCGCAATTCACTGCATTCGGGCGACATCGACAATGCCCGCATCCCGCCCGCCGATGCGCTGACCGGGCGGCTGTCGATCAACAGTTTCATCGACGTCGTCGCCTGAACGCGGCGCCGTGGCACGTCGCGGAGGGTGCGACGCCCGGTCGCGTAAAATGCGGCGATGGATGTTTCCCACCTGATCGACGGGCTCAACCCGGCCCAGCGCGAAGCCGTGACCGCCCCGCCGGGGCACTACCTGGTCCTCGCCGGAGCCGGCAGCGGCAAGACCCGCGTCCTCACCCATCGCATCGCCTGGCTGAACGAGGTGGTCGGAGTGCCGGTGCACGGCATCTTCGCCGTCACCTTCACCAACAAGGCCGCCGGCGAGATGCGCCACCGCGCAGATGCGCTGCTGCGGCACGGTTCGCGCGGGCTGTGGATCGGCACCTTCCACGGCCTCGCGCACCGCCTGCTGCGCCTGCACTGGCAGGACGCGAAACTGCCCGAGGGCTTCCAGATCCTCGACAGCGACGACCAGCTGCGCCTGGTCAAGCGCGTGGTGCAGCAGCTGGAGTTCGACGAGGCGCGCTTCCCGCCGCGGCAGATCGCCTGGTGGATCAACGCGCAGAAGGACGAGGGCCGCCGGCCGCAGCACATCCAGTCGGCCGGCGACGAGTGGTCGCAGGTGATGCTGAAGAGCTACGCGCTGTACCAGGAGCGCTGCGACCGCGCCGGGCTGGTGGATTTCGCCGAGATCCTGCTGCGCGCGCACGAGCTACTGCGCGACACGCCCGCGCTGCTGGCGCACTACCGCCAGCGCTTCGGCCAGCTGCTGGTCGACGAGTTCCAGGACACCAACGGCGTGCAGTACGGCTTCGTGCGGTTGCTGGCCGGCGACACCGGCCAGGTGTTCGTGGTCGGCGACGACGACCAGTCGATCTACGGCTGGCGCGGCGCCAAGGTCGAGAACATGCAGCGCTTCCTGCGCGACTATCCGGGCGCCCACACCATCCGCCTGGAGCAGAACTACCGCTCCAGCGCGAACATCCTGGGCGCGGCCAACGCGGTGATCGCGCACAACCCCGATCGCCTGGGCAAGCAGCTGTGGACCGACAGCGGCGAAGGCGAGCCGATCGATCTGTACGCGGCCTACAACGAGATCGACGAAGCGCGCTTCGTGGTCGAGCGCATCGCGCAGTGGGTGCAGGGCGGCGGCAGTCATGGCGACTGCGCGGTGCTCTACCGCAGCAACGCCCAGTCGCGCGCGTTCGAGGAGACCCTGCTGGCCGAGCAGGTGCCCTACCGGGTCTACGGCGGCGTGCGCTTCTTCGAGCGCGCGGAAGTGAAGGACACCCTGGCCTATCTGCGGCTGGTGGCCAACCGGGCCGACGACGCGGCGTTCGAGCGCGCGGTCAACACCCCCACGCGCGGCATCGGCGATCGCACGCTCGACGAGGTGCGGCGCGAGGCGCGTGCGGCGGCCGTCTCGTTGTGGCAGGCCTCGCTGCGCGTGCAGCAGGGCAATGCGCTGGCCGGTCGCGCGCGCAACGCGCTGGCCACGTTCCACGCGCTGGTCGACGCGATCGCGGGCGAGGTGGCCGAGCTGCCGCTGAAGGACAAGATCGACCACGTCCTGCTGCGCTCGGGCCTGCGCGTGCACTACACCAACGAATCCAAGGGCGCGGCCGATTCGCGCGTGGACAACCTCGACGAGCTGGTCTCGGTGGCCTCGCGCTTCGTCAAGGGCGACGAGGAGGATGCGGCGCAACTGTCGGAGCTGGTCGCGTTCCTCGCCTACGCCGCGCTCGAGGCCGGCGAGGGCCAGGCGCAGGCCGGCGAGGACGGCGTGCAGCTGATGAGCCTGCACAGTGCCAAGGGCCTGGAGTTCCCGCTGGTGTTCCTGGCCGGCATGGAGGAAGGCCTGTTCCCGAACGCGCGCTCGATCGAGGAGAGCGGGCGGCTGGAGGAGGAACGGCGCCTGGCCTACGTCGGCATCACCCGCGCGCGGCAGAAGCTGGTGCTCAGCTATGCCGAGTCGCGGCGCCTGCACGGCCAGGACATGTACGGCGTGCCGTCGCGCTTCCTGCGGGAAATTCCGTCATCGTTGCTGCACGAGGTGCGGCCGCGGGTGCAGGTGTCGCGCCCGGCGTTCGCGCCGCGCCCGCGCCGCGACTGGGGCCATGCGTCGCTGGAGGAATCGCCCGGATTGAAGCTCGGCCAGAACGTCGCCCATGCGAAGTTCGGCTCCGGCGTGGTCACCGACATCGAGGGCAGCGGCGCGCATGCGCGGGTGCAGGTGAACTTCGACGATGCCGGTTCGAAGTGGCTGGTGCTGGCGTACGCCAACCTGACGCCCGCGTAGGCGAACGTCTGCTCCTGCCGCAGCACCGGTCGGCGGTGCGCGGTGCGCACGTGGGCCGCCAGGAGACAATCCTCGCTGCAAGCACCGACCCGGGACCGCGCGGCTGCCCAGGCACGTGCCGCATCGTGCCGGCGGTCGGATCCGGGGCGGGATGCGCACGCAGCCGGAGCCCTGCATGTAATGGCGCACGACGGGAGAACGGGCGCGCGCTGCTGGATCGTCGAACTCGCGCCCGCACCCCTGTAGGGCGTCAATCGCGGATGGGGAAGTCGGGCTCCTCCAGCGTGCCGTCCCCGCGCAGCACGGCATGGCGCTTGCCCTCGCGATCGATCACCACCGGGATCGGCTCTTGGAACATCGACCGACGCACGAACCTCAGCGTCCAGCGGAACTGTTCCAGCGTCTCCAGCGCCGTCAGTTGCGCCGGCGTCAGCCCGGCGCGCAGTGCGGCCGGATCCCCGGGCTGCTGGCTGCGTCGCTCGCGTCCGTACATGCCGCGGTCCCGGGTGGTGACATCGCGTCGAGTGTGACGCGACGCGCCTGCAGGTCGCGTGAAACGCGGGGCGGTGGCGTGGCGCGCGCGCTCGGGCGTGTGGTGGCGTACGCCGTCCCCCGGACCGGTGCATCGGGCCGCATGCATGGGATGCACAGGTTGCCGGATGGAACCACGGGCAGGCAGCGCATCGTGCATCATGCGCCGTAGGCGATCGGCGGATGCGATGAGGAGCAAGCCATGCAGGTGGGCATGATCGGACTGGGTCGCATGGGCGCGAACATGGCGCAGCGGCTGCAGCAGGGTGGACACGAGGCGCTCGGGTACGATCCGGTGCCGGAAGCGCGCGCGCAACTGGCGGCGGAAGGCGTCGAGTCCGTCGACACACTGGAGGCGCTGGCGCAGGCGCTCCAGGCCCCGCGCGTGCTGTGGATGATGGTGCCGGCGGGCGCGCCGGTGGATGCCACGATCTCGGCCCTGCAGCCGCTGCTCGCTCCCGGCGACATCGTGATCGACGGCGGCAACTCGTTCTACAAGGACAGCCAGCGTCGCGCGGACGCGTTGCGCGGGCAGGGCATCGCCTACCTCGACGTCGGCACCAGTGGCGGCGTCTGGGGCCTGACCGAGGGTTACAGCCTGATGGTCGGTGGCGATGCCGGGGCCTCGGCCCGCCTGTCGCCCCTGTTCGAGGCGCTCGCGCCGGCGCCGGACCGCGGCTGGGGCCACGTGGGGCCCAGCGGCGCGGGCCATTACGCCAAGATGATCCACAACGGCATCGAGTACGGAATGATGCAGGCCTACGCCGAGGGCTTCGCGATCCTGCAGCGTCGCGCCGACCTGGTGCCGGACATCGCCGGCCTCGCCGAACTCTGGCGCCACGGCAGCGTGGTGCGGTCGTGGCTGCTGGATCTCACCGCGCAGGCGCTGGCGGGCAACCCGGGGCTCGACGGCATCGCGCCCTACGTCCCCGATTCCGGCGAGGGACGCTGGACGGTGGCCGAAGCGATCGAACTCGACGTGGCCGCACCGGTGATCACCCAGTCGCTGATCGAACGCCTGCGCTCGCGCGACGGCGAGGCGTTCGCGGACAAGCTGCTGTCGGCGATGCGCGGCGCCTTCGGCGGCCATGGCGTGAAACCGGCCGGGCCGGCCGGGCCGGGCGCGACGTGAGCGCGGATTGAGCAGGATCAAGGCGCCGCGGCCGCGCACGTGGCGTCATGGACGCGGACCGCAACCGCTTCGAGGTGTTCCATGTATACGCATCTGCTGATCGCGACCGACGGCTCCGAACTGGCCGGCAAGGGCGTCGACGCCGGGCTCGCGCTGGCTGCGGCGCTGGGGGCGAAGGCCACCCTGGTGACGGTGTCGGAGCCCTGGCAGGACCCGCTGCCGGGCGATCCCTCGGGGCTGGCGCTGTCGTTCGAACTGCGCGAGGAGCAGCGCAGGGCGCAGGCGGCCGGCGCCGAACGGATCATCGCGCAGGCGCGAACCCGGGCCGAGCGGGCGGGAGTGGCGCTGGAGGGCGTGTACGTGCCCGAACGGATGCCGGACGAGGCGATCCTGGAGACGGCGCAACAGCGCGGCGCGGACCTGATCGTGATGGCCTCGCACGGCCACCGGGGCCTGCGCAAGCTGCTGCTCGGCAGCCAGACCCAGTCGGTGGCCAGCCGCAGCACGGTGCCGGTGCTGGTGGTGCGCTGATCCGGGCGGTCAGCCGGGTGCGATCGCGCGCCCGCCGGCGGCGCTTTCCAGGCCCGCTTCGAGCACGCGCATCACGTCCAGCGCCTGGGTGGCGGTGACCGGCGCTTCCCCGCGCCCCAGGATCGCGTCGCGCATCGCGGCGTAGCAGGCGCGATAGTCGCCGCGAGGCCCTTCGAACGTGCGCGACACCGGCGCGTCGTCGACGATCGTGGTCAGGATCCCGGGCTGCCGATCGTGCCCCCAACCCGGCGCCCCCGGAGCGATGCCCTCGCGCAGCGCCGCCTCCTGCGGGTCGAGCCCGTGCTTGACGAAACTGCCGCCCGTGCCGTGGGCGGCGAAGCGCGGCCCGTTCGCCGCCACCAGCGCGCCCGCGTGCAGCACCACCCGCAGGCGCCCGTAGCGCAGCACGACGTGGAAGAAATCGTCCACCACCGCGTCCGCGCGCTGCGCGGCGATGTCGGCCTGGATCGCGTCCGGCATGCCGAACAGCTGCAGCGCCTGGTCGACCAGGTGCGGCCCCAGGTCGAACCACAGCCCGGCGCCCGCGCCCGCGCGTTCGCGCCAGCGGTCGGGGACCTGCGGGCGGAAACGGTCGAAGTGGGAGTGCAGTTCGACCAGATCCCCGAGCGCGCCCTCGTCGATCAGCGCCCGCAACGCCAGGAAGTCCGCGTCCCAGCGTCGGTTCTGGAACACGCTGGCGATGCGGTCGGCGCGCTGTGCGGCCGCCACCACGCGACGGGCTTCTTCCAGCGTCGTGGTGAACGGCTTGTCCACGATGACGTGGCGGCCGGTCTCCAGCGCGGCGATGGCCAGCGGCGCGTGCACGGCGTTGGGCGCGGCAATGACGACGAGGTCGATGGCGTCGTCCGCGAAGGCGGTTGCCGGGTCTGCGGCCACGTGCGCTCCGGGCAGGGCGGCGAGCACCTTGTCGGCATCGGACGACACCACGGTGTGCAGGCGCAGGCCGGCCGTGTGGCTGATCAGCGGGGCATGGAAGACGCGGCCGACATAGCCGTAGCCGACCAGCGCCACGTTCAGCGAATCCGCCATTCCGGCGCGGGTTACCAGCCGAACAGCTTGAAATAGGTCTGTGGCGGGTCGTCGCCCTCGCGCGTGGACAGCACGCGGCCGTCGCGGACGTGCAGGTGGTAGCCCGGCCCGCGGGGCGGCTGCACATGCACCACCTGCAACTGCCCGCCGACGCGGTACTCGGTGATGACGTCGCCGTTGGCTTCGGTGCGGACGTTCTCCACCGCGCCTTCGGGAATCTCGACGCCGGGCGCGGCCGGCGTGGTGGCGCAGGCGCCGACGGCAAGCAGCAGCGGCAACAGCAGGACGGAGTGCGTGCGGCGCATGGGGGGCTCCCGGCATTCGTGGTACTTCATTATGCGCCCGTGCGAGTGGGGTCGGGGTGATGCGGTGGGGGCGGGCGGGATGGCGTGATTTGACGTCGATCACGCGTGGACGCGCGCTGGTCGGTGCGGCTTCGTCGGGCCTGGTCCAGGAAGGCCGGGGTGCGTTCGGCATCGCGGCTGCGTGGGAAAGCGATCGTGGACAGCGCGCGGATTAAAACCCGGCTGTTTCGCGCGTGTGGGCGCGTTTCGTCGTGCCGGCGGGCGGTGGAGGTGGGTCCGGGGCAAGGAGGCAAAGCCGTCGTGGTTCGACTTGCGTCACGCGTGGCGACGCGTTCGTGCGCGTGGCCTCGTCCGGTTTCGTTTTGCGCGGCGTAGAATCGGGCCATGCCAAGACTCGTGCTGATCGACGGTTCGTCCTACCTGTTCCGCGCGTTCCATGCGCTGCCGCCGCTGACCAATGCTGACGGCGAGCCGACCGGCGCGCTGTTCGGCGTGGTCAACATGCTGCGCGCGACGCTGAAGGAAGCGCCCGACTACGCCACCTTCGTCGTCGACGCCAGCGGTCCGACCTTCCGCAACGAGCTGTATCCGGCCTACAAGGCCAACCGCCCGCCGATGCCGGACGACCTGCGCGCGCAGGTCGAGCCGATGTGCCGCATCGTCGAGGCGCTGGGCTTCACCATCCTGCGCGTGCCGGGCGTCGAGGCCGATGACGTGATCGGCACCCTGGCGCTGCAGGGCGCCGCCGATGGCATCGACGTCACCATCTCCACCGGCGACAAGGATTTCGCGCAGCTGGTGCGGGTGCCGGTGTCGGGCAGCGGGCGCGTGGAGCTGGTCAACACCATGACCGGCAGCCGGATGGACAGCGACGAGGCGGTGATGGCGAAGTTCGGCGTGCGCGCCGCGCAGATCGTCGACATGCTGGCGTTGATGGGAGACAGCGTCGACAACATCCCCGGGGTGCCCAAGTGCGGGCCCAAGACCGCGGCCAAGTGGCTGGCCGAGTACGGCACGCTCGATGGCGTGATCGCCAACGCCGATACGATCAAGGGCAAGATCGGCGAGAGCCTGCGCGAGGCGCTGCCGCAACTGCCGCTGAGCCGCACACTGGCGACGATCAGGACCGACGTCGCGCTCGAGGTCGCGCCGACGGGGCTGCACCTGCGCCCGCGCGACGTCGACGCGCTGCGCGAACTCTACGCCCGATACGGCTTCAACCAGGCGCTGAAGGACCTCGACGGCAACGGTGTCGCCGGCGTGGCGGAAAAGGAGCCGGGCACTGCGCGCGGCAGCGGGCGCTACACCGCGCCGGTGGTGCAGGACGAGTCGCCTCTGGATGCCGCGCTCTCCGTGCCGGGCGTGTACGAGACGATCCTGACGCAGGCGCAACTGGACGACTGGCTGGTGAAACTGCGCGCGACGGGAGAATTCGCGTTCGACACCGAGACCGACTCGCTCGACCCGATGCGCGCCAACCTCGTCGGCCTGAGCGTCGCGGTGGAGACGGGACACGCCGCCTACATTCCGCTCGCACACGATTATCCCGGTGCGCCGCAGCAGCTCGCCCGCGCCGCCGTCCTCGCCGCGCTGCGGCCGCTGCTCGAGGATCCGGCCGTGCGCAAGCTCGGCCAGCACGGCAAGTACGACCTGCACGTGCTGCGCCGCCACGGTGTCGACGTGCGCGGCTACGCAGACGACACCATGCTCGAGAGCTTCGTGCTGAACTCCGGCCAGCGCCACGACATGGATTCGCTGGCGCAGCGCCTGCTCGGTTACGAGACGATCCGCTACGAGGCCGTCGCCGGCAAGGGCAGCAAGCAGATCCCGTTCTCGCACGTCGCGATCGACGACGCGACCCGCTACGCCGCCGAGGACGCCGACATCACCCTGCGCCTGCACCGCGTGCTGGCGCCGAAGCTCGCCGCCGAGCCCGCGCTCGAATGCGTCTACCGCGGGATCGAGATGCCGCTGATGCCGGTGCTGGAACGGATCGAGGCCAATGGCGTCATGGTCGATGCCGAGGAACTGCGCCGCCAGACCGCCGACCTGTCGCGGCGCATGCTCGCCGCGCAGCAGAAGGCGACCGAACTGGCCGGGCGCACCTTCAACCTCGATTCGCCCAAGCAGCTGTGCGCCCTGCTGTTCGAGGAACTGAAGCTGCCGGCGCTGGTGAAGACGCCCAAGGGCCAGCCCAGCACCAACGAGGAGGCGCTGGAGGCGATCGCCGACCAGCATGAACTGCCGCGCGTGATCCTCGACTACCGCGGCCTGGCGAAGCTGCGCAGCACCTATACCGAGAAGCTGCCGGAGATGGTGAACCCCGTCACCGGCCGCGTGCACACCAGCTACCACCAGGCCGGCGCCGCGACCGGGCGGCTGGCCTCGAGCGATCCCAACCTGCAGAACATCCCGATCCGCACCGAGGACGGCCGCCGCATCCGCAAGGCCTTCGTCGCGCCGGAAGGACGTCGCCTCGTCGCCTGCGACTACTCGCAGATCGAGCTGCGGATCATGGCCCACCTCTCGGAGGACGACGGCCTGCTGCGCGCCTTCGCCGCCGGCGCCGACATCCACCGCGCCACCGCGGCGGAAGTGTTCGGCCGCAAGCTGGAAGAGGTGACGTCGAACGAACGTCGCGCCGCGAAGGCGATCAACTTCGGCCTGATGTACGGCATGAGCGCATTCGGGCTGGCGCGCAACCTCGGCATCGGCCGCGGCGAGGCGCAGGACTACATCGCCACCTATTTCTCGCGCTATCCCGGCGTGCGCGACTACATGGAGCGCACCCGCCAGCAGGCGCGCGACCAGGGCTACGTGGAGACCGTATTCGGGCGGCGGCTGTATCTGGACTTCATCCACAAGGGCAACCAGGCACAGCGCGCGGGCGCCGAGCGCGCCGCGATCAACGCCCCGATGCAGGGCACCGCGGCCGACATCATCAAGCGCGCGATGGTGGACATCGACGGCTGGCTCGCCGGCCAGGGCGGCTCCGCGCTGATGATCCTGCAGGTGCACGACGAGCTGGTGTTCGAGGTCGATGCGGGTTTCGTCGAGACCCTGCTGCGCGAGGTGCCGGCGCGAATGGCGGCAGCCGCGGAACTGCGTGTTCCATTGGTGGTGGACTCCGGTACCGGCATGAACTGGGACGAGGCGCACTGAGCGCGACGGGAAGACCGGAAGGACGCGATCGACAGACGCCGTGGGAGCGCTCCCAACATCTTTCCTACGCATCGGGATCCGATCCCATGACCTATGGCAGGGTCTGTAACTGCGTGTAACTTCGTGAAAAATGGAGAAGTGACGCATGCAGGTAAACGCGGGCTGAATTCTTCCGGCCTGCAAGCGACTTCTTCACGAACTCTCAATGTTCGAGGTGGTCATATAGCTCGCGACAGATGCAAGGTCTGTCGCTGATCTCCTCCCATCCCCTGGAGCAGAGATCTGGAACGCAAGACTTCTCCCCGAGTCCCGTTCCCGAGCCCCGCCGGCCCCCCCTGCCTGCGGGGCTTTTTATTGGCTCTTCTCCCATGTGAGGGAAAAATGGTCTGCGATGGGGAAGTCCCAGTCAGGACTTCGGATGGACGCCGCGCCCCGGCGCCCGGGGATCGCTTTCCGCTCGGTCAGGGCCTCGTGCCCTGACTCGCGCGCAAGACATCCATGTCTTGCTTGTCGCGATCCCCGGGCGCCAGGGCGCGGCTCATCGTTGCCTGCCCGCGATGGCCGGGTGGCCAGCTTCTTCGAAGTCAGGCCAATGATGCTCCGACGGGCGTTCCGGGCCGGGGATTGCGGCGAGCAGCGCATGGATGCGCTGCGGCGGCGAGTCAGCCATGGGCGAGCGCGTGCACGTGAGCGCCGGCGCGCTGTGCCGGCCGGACCGCGCGCGGTCCGAGTGGCAATCCCCGGCCCGGAACGCCCCGAGCCGCAAGCCCG
>NZ_JAETWA010000027.1 GCF_016774335.1 Luteimonas saliphila
TCCATGCTGCGCGCCGCCGCGGTGGCTTCTTCCACCAGTGCCGCGTTCTGCTGGGTGCTCTCGTCCATCTGGGTGATGGCCTGGTTGACCTGCTCGATGCCCGCGCTCTGCTCCTGCGAGGCGGCCGAGATGTCGGCGATGATGTCGGTGACGCGCTTCACGCTGGTCACGATCTCGCCCATGGTGCGGCCGGCCTGGTCGACCAGGTCGTTGCCGTGGCGGACCTTGTCTGCCGAATCGGTGATCAGGGTCTTGATCTCCTTGGCCGCGCCGGCCGAACGCTGGGCCAGCGACCGCACTTCCGCGGCCACGACCGCGAAGCCGCGGCCCTGCTCGCCCGCACGCGCGGCTTCGACCGCGGCGTTGAGCGCCAGGATGTTGGTCTGGAAGGCGATGCCGTCGATCACCCCGATGATGTCGGCGATGCGGTTGGACGACTCGGAGATCGCGGACATGGTCTGGACGACCTTGCCGACCACCTCGCCGCCCTGCGAGGCCACGTCCACTGCGCCGATGGCGAGCTGGTTGGCCTGGCGGGCGTTGTCGGCGTTCTGGCGCACGGTGGAGGTGAGTTCCTCCATCGACGAGGCGGTCTCCTCGAGCGAGGCGGCCTGCTGTTCGGTGCGGCGCGAGAGGTCGTCGTTGCCGGCGGCGATCTCGGACGCGGCCGAGTTGATCGCGTCGCTGCCGGTGCGGATCTGGCCGACGATGTCGGCCAGGCGGTCGACCGTGCGGTTGGCGTCGCTGGCGACCTCGGCGAAGCGGCCGGCCAGGCCGGCGTCGATGCGCCGCGACAGGTCGCCCTCGGCGACCGCCGAGAGCAGGCTGCCGATCTCGCCCAGGCCGGCATCGGCGCTGGACATCAGCAGGTTCAGGTTCTCGATCAGTTCGCGATAGGCGAACTCGAAGCGCGCGCTGTCGCCACGCAAGGTGAAGTCGCCGGCGACCGCGCCGTCGACCAGGCGCTTGACCTCGGCGTTGGTGTCGAGCATCGACTGCTTGACCGCGTCGATCGCGGCCGTGATCTTCGCCTTCTCGCCCGGCAGGCGCTCGAAGTCGCGCGACAGGTCGCCGCGGGCATAGGTGCCGACGAACTCGATCGTGGCCGCATTGGTGTCGATGTGCGACTGCACCAGCGTGTTCACGCCCTCGGCCATGGTGCCGTAGGCGCCGGGGAAGTCCGCGGCGGGGATGCGGTGGCTCATCGCGCCGTCGGCGTGCTGGCGCGCGATCTCCGCCTGCGCGCCCGAGAAGCGCTGCAGCACGTGCTGGATGCCCTGCAGCGATTCGAGCAGGCGCGCGGTTTCATCGTTGCCGCGGACCTCGAGCGCGCCGTCCAGCCGACCCTGCGCCAGGGCGCGGGCGGCGTCGACGGCGCGGCCGATCGGCTGCGTGATCGAACGCGCCAGCATCCAGGACGCGGCGACCAGCAGGGCCAGCACCACGGCCAGCTTGACCAGGGCGGCGCGCAGCGAGGCCCAGACGGCCACCTGCACGTCGTCGACGTAGATGCCCGAACCGACGATCCATCCCCAGGGCGCGAATTCCTGCACGTAGGACACCTTCGCCACAGGAGCGTCCGCGCCCG
This sequence comes from Luteimonas saliphila, assembly GCF_016774335.1. Taxonomy (GTDB): domain Bacteria; phylum Pseudomonadota; class Gammaproteobacteria; order Xanthomonadales; family Xanthomonadaceae; genus Luteimonas; species Luteimonas saliphila. The sequence goes on from NZ_JAETWA010000027.1 coordinate 1,589, forward strand.
GCTTGGGCCAGGCGTAATGGATGAAGCCGCCGCCGCCGTCCTTGACCCGCGCCACGGCCTCCATGAACAGGTGCACGCCGTTGGGGTCGGCGAAGCCGGACAGGTCGGTCCCGTCCATTTCCGGCTTGAACGGATGCATCAGCATCCGCGGCTGCATGTCGTTGATCCAGAAGTAGTCGTCGTTGCCGAAGCGCAGCGTCTTCACCGCCGCCATCGCCGCGGCGCGGGCCTCGTCCTCGCCGAGCTCGCCCCGTTCGGCGAGGGCGTGGTAGTGGCCCGCCAAGCTGACCGCCGATTGCACCAGGTCGCGGGTCGCCGCTTCCTTCTCCGCCATCAGGGTGTTGCGTTCATTGATGAGATCGAAGGTCATCACGACCAGCACCGCGAGGACCCCGAGCAGGGTGAGCAGGCCGAGCTTTTGGGAGATCCGGATACGCGAGAGGGGGTTCGACATGGGTGGATCCAGGCTGCGGTAGCGGGCTTGCCGTCGTTATCGGCCGCGATCGCCGGAAATGTTGGGCAGGGGCGGGAGAGTCGCGAAAAAGGCGAGGGCGGCTCGTGCCGCCCTCGCGCGATCCACCGCTCGGCCGGGGATCAGAACTCCTGCCACTCGCCCGCGGCTTCGGCGGCGACCGCGGGGGCCGCCTTGGCGCGGCCGCGCGCGGCAGGCTTGGGACGCGGCGCAGCCGCCGGCGCACGCTTGGGCAGGGCGACCACGCTCGACGGCGCCGCCGCCGGGGCCGGTTCGCTGCGCACGCTGCGCGCCGGTTGCCCGTCCTGCACCCGGAACACCGCGACCGTCTGCACCAGCTGCCCGGCCTGCTGTTCCATGCTGCGCGCCGCCGCGGTGGCTTCTTCCACCAGTGCCGCGTTCTGCTGGGTGCTCTCGTCCATCTGGGTGATGGCCTGGTTGACCTGCTCGATGCCCGCGCTCTGCTCCTGCGAGGCGGCCGAGATGTCGGCGATGATGTCGGTGACGCGCTTCACGCTGGTCACGATCTCGCCCATGGTGCGGCCGGCCTGGTCGACCAGGTCGTTGCCGTGGCGGACCTTGTCTGCCGAATCGGTGATCAGGGTCTTGATCTCCTTGGCCGCGCCGGCCGAACGCTGGGCCAGCGACCGCACTTCCGCGGCCACGACCGCGAAGCCGCGGCCCTGCTCGCCCGCACGCGCGGCTTCGACCGCGGCGTTGAGCGCCAGGATGTTGGTCTGGAAGGCGATGCCGTCGATCACCCCGATGATGTCGGCGATGCGGTTGGACGACTCGGAGATCGCGGACATGGTCTGGACGACCTTGCCGACCACCTCGCCGCCCTGCGAGGCCACGTCCACTGCGCCGATGGCGAGCTGGTTGGCCTGGCGGGCGTTGTCGGCGTTCTGGCGCACGGTGGAGGTGAGTTCCTCCATCGACGAGGCGGTCTCCTCGAGCGAGGCGGCCTGCTGTTCGGTGCGGCGCGAGAGGTCGTCGTTGCCGGCGGCGATCTCGGACGCGGCCGAGTTGATCGCGTCGCTGCCGGTGCGGATCTGGCCGACGATGTCGGCCAGGCGGTCGACCGTGCGGTTGGCG
>NZ_JAETWA010000028.1 GCF_016774335.1 Luteimonas saliphila
TCCATGCTGCGCGCCGCCGCGGTGGCTTCTTCCACCAGTGCCGCGTTCTGCTGGGTGCTCTCGTCCATCTGGGTGATGGCCTGGTTGACCTGCTCGATGCCCGCGCTCTGCTCCTGCGAGGCGGCCGAGATGTCGGCGATGATGTCGGTGACGCGCTTCACGCTGGTCACGATCTCGCCCATGGTGCGGCCGGCCTGGTCGACCAGGTCGTTGCCGTGGCGGACCTTGTCTGCCGAATCGGTGATCAGGGTCTTGATCTCCTTGGCCGCGCCGGCCGAACGCTGGGCCAGCGACCGCACTTCCGCGGCCACGACCGCGAAGCCGCGGCCCTGCTCGCCCGCACGCGCGGCTTCGACCGCGGCGTTGAGCGCCAGGATGTTGGTCTGGAAGGCGATGCCGTCGATCACCCCGATGATGTCGGCGATGCGGTTGGACGACTCGGAGATCGCGGACATGGTCTGGACGACCTTGCCGACCACCTCGCCGCCCTGCGAGGCCACGTCCACTGCGCCGATGGCGAGCTGGTTGGCCTGGCGGGCGTTGTCGGCGTTCTGGCGCACGGTGGAGGTGAGTTCCTCCATCGACGAGGCGGTCTCCTCGAGCGAGGCGGCCTGCTGTTCGGTGCGGCGCGAGAGGTCGTCGTTGCCGGCGGCGATCTCGGACGCGGCCGAGTTGATCGCGTCGCTGCCGGTGCGGATCTGGCCGACGATGTCGGCCAGGCGGTCGACCGTGCGGTTGGCGCTGTCGCGCATGGCCGCGAACACGCCCTGGAAGTCGCCATCCATGCGCACCGTCAGGTCGCCGTCGGCGAGCGCGGACAGCACCTCGGACACCCGATCCAGGCTCGCCGCGTTGGCGTCGAGCAGGCCGTTGAGCTGGTCGGCGAGCTGCAGCAGGAAGCCGTGCTTGTCGTCGGTACGCACGCGTCCGGACAGATCGCCTGCCGCCGCCGCGGCGACGATGTCCGAGACCTCGGCCTCGACCGCGATTTCCGCGGTGCGGTCGGCCCATTCCACGACGAAGCCCTCCGAGGCGCCATCGGCGTCGAGGATCGGATTGATGATCAGCTGCATCGTGCGGCCGCCCACCCGGATCTGCGCACGATGGGTGTCGCGCAGCCGTGCGAGCATCGCCGCCTGGTGTTCCGGCGCGCGGTGGAATCCGTCGATGTTGCTCCCGACCAGCGCCGCGGCATCGAAGCCGGGCAGGTCGCGCCGCAGGTCCTCCTGCGCCTCGGACAGCATGTTCTGGAGCGGCCGGTTGACGTAGACGATGTCGCGTGCGGTGTTCGCGATCATCACGCTGGTGCTCACGCTTTCGAGCGCGGTGCGGATGCGCAGGTTCTCGCTGGCGATCGCCTGGTCGCGTTCGATGCGTTCGCGCAGGTCGCGCTGCATGCGCTGCATGGCCCGGAGCAGGTCGCCGATCTCGTCCGCGCGACGGGTGTCGATGTGGCTGTCGAGCTTGCCGCCCGCCACGTCGTGGGCGACGCCCACCGCTTCGCGCGCGGCACGGGTCAGGTTGCGCGCCATCAGCAGGGCCACCGCCAGGCCGACGCCGATGCCGGCCAGCAACAGGACCACGAGCAGCAGGCTGGAGGTGGTATAGGCGCCTGCGGCCTCGGCCGTGGAGGCGGCCGCGACGCGGTTGGCCTCCTCGGCGAGCGCGGCCAGCGCGGCGCCGGTGGCATCGTGCAGGCGGCTGGTTTCGCCGATGAAGGTGTCGGTCGCGTCGTCGGGCAGCTCCAGGTCGAGCATTTCGTTGACCGAGGCATAGGACGCGCGGGCGCTGTCCCAGGCGGCGACGAGTTCCGCGAGCCTGCGCCGCTCGTCCGGTGTCGCCACGAAGCGCTCATAGGCCTTCATGTTCTCCGCGAGTTGCGCATCGATCTGCACCGCGCGCTCGCGCGCCTCCTGCTTGGCCGCCGCACTGGCGCGGACCAGGCCGCGATACGAGGCGGCGCGGTACTCCCCCAGCAATGCGCGCGTCTCGCCGACGAGGGTGACGCTGGGCAGTACGTCCCCGGACAGGCCCCTGGTCACCTGGTCCATCGAGCGCATGCCGCTGTAGGCGCCGATGCCCTGGACGAGCATGAGCAGCAGGACCATGCCGAACGCCAGCAGCAGCTTGGGCGCGAGTTTGAGATTCAGGAAACGATGCATGCAGGACTCCGCCTGATGGAATTGAGAAAAGGCCCGGCCGCACGAGGCGGCCGGACGATGGCATCACTTGATCGTGGCGAGCTTGATGTCGCCCGGCGAGCGGACCGCGATCTCGGCGCGGTTCGCGTCGCGCTGGATCGTGCCCAGCACGCAGACGTCCTTGCCTTCGAGTTCCTCGGGCGAAGGCTTGAACTTGCCGCGCTGCTCCTGCGGGATGCGTGCGGAAAAGGTGTGGCGCGGAAACGAACCGCCCATGTGCAGGAACGTGGGCTGGCCTTCCGAATTCTCGGCGTAACGTGTCTTCTCGACCTTGCCGCAGACCATGCCGGTCTGGCCGACGTGGCGGTTGGCCTGGTCGGGTCGGATGACGTCCTGGGCGAAGGCCGTGGATACGGCGCCGCCCATGAGCAGGGCGGCGATGAAGCAGTTGGTCCTTGGGATCATTCCTGTACTCCGTTCGGGGCATGTGGGGCATGCTGTGCGCGCACCCTCTCCCTTCTAGCGGCCCGGCGGTGGCGGACTTTAGGCCGGTGGCGAGAAAGGTCTGGCGCTGCGGCCACGACGTTCCGCCGCGCGGCATGGACACCGGCGCGCGTCAGCCGCCGCGCCGCTGGCGCGCGTTGCGCTGGCGCTCGACCTGGAAGATGTACTGCATGACCTGCTGTTCGACGGCGGCGGGCATGTCCACGAACCGGCAGCCCGCGCGCCAGCACGCCACCCCGCGGACCTCGTGGCGCGCGGTGTAGGCGACCTCGATCGCCACCGGCAACGGCGGCGCGTCGCCCAGCCGCAGCAGGCACGGGGCCATCCGCGCGGACGGCTGGAACCGGGCCTGGACATCGTCGGGAATCGCGATCGCCACCCCGCCGCCGCTGATGTCGAGCACGCGCAGGCCAGGGGCCGCGGAATCGGGCGCGTGCTCCGGGTCGCCGGGGTGCAAGGTCGCTGGCGCGCTGGCCGAACAGCGCAGCCGGTACGTCTCGCGCCGCTGCAGGCACAGCAGCGCTTCAGGCCAGCGCGTGAGGAAGGCGACGTAGTCCTCGTGCACGATCCGCGCCGGCGTGGACAGGCGGAAGCGGATCGGCACCAGGTCCAGCTGCGCCGAGCAGACGATACGGCTGGCCGCCGCCATGCGCTGGTTCATCGCCTCGTCGCGACTGCCGTCGAGCACCAGGGTGCCGTCGTCGTGCACTGCCAGCAGCGCCGTCGGGCAGGCATGCCCGCCGGGCACGAGGCTGGCGCTGATCAGAGATCGCGCCTCCAGCAGGCCGCGCAGGACCTGCGCGATCTCGCACGGCTCGCGCAGCGAGAACGGCGACAGCGCCTCGTCGTCGAGCGGGTGCGAAAGGTCGTCGGCAGCTGGCATCGTCCAGGGCTGGCAGGGTCCGTAGCTGAAGGTATCGGCCGGACGTCGGCGAAGTTGAGGCGTGCTTGCGCGGGGATGCGCTCGCCGCACCTGTGTCCGACGCGGGGATCGCGGCGCGCGCGGCCGGCGCCAACGCAACGGGGCGCCGAAGCGCCCCGTTGTGATGCCGCCTGCGGTGGACGATCAGAACTCCTGCCACTCGCCCGCGGCTTCGGCGGCGACCGCGGGGGCCGCCTTGGCACGGCCGCGCGCGGCAGGCTTGGGACGCGGCGCAGCCGCCGGCGCACGCTTGGGCAGGGCGACCACGCTCGACGGCGCCGCCACCGGGGCCGGTTCGCTGCGCACGCTGCGCGCCGGTTGCCCGTCCTGCACCCGGAACACCGCGACCGTCTGCACCAGCTGCCCGGCCTGCTGCTCCATGCTGCGCGCCGCCGCGGTGGCTTCTTCCACCAGTGCCGCGTTCTGCTGGGTGCTCTCGTCCATCTGGGTGATGGCCTGGTTGACCTGCTCGATGCCCGCGCTCTGCTCCTGCGAGGCGGCCGAGATGTCGGCGATGATGTCGGTGACGCGCTTCACGCTGGTCACGATCTCGCCCATGGTGCGGCCGGCCTGGTCGACCAGGTCGTTGCCGTGGCGGACCTTGTCTGCCGAATCGGTGATCAGGGTCTTGATCTCCTTGGCCGCGCCGGCCGAACGCTGGGCCAGCGACCGCACTTCCGCGGCCACGACCGCGAAGCCGCGGCCCTGCTCGCCCGCACGCGCGGCTTCGACCGCGGCGTTGAGCGCCAGGATGTTGGTCTGGAAGGCGATGCCGTCGATCACCCCGATGATGTCGGCGATGCGGTTGGACGACTCGGAGATCGCGGACATGGTCTGGACGACCTTGCCGACCACCTCGCCGCCCTGCGAGGCCACGTCCACTGCGCCGATGGCGAGCTGGTTGGCCTGGCGGGCGTTGTCGGCGTTCTGGCGCACGGTGGAGGTGAGTTCCTCCATCGACGAGGCGGTCTCCTCGAGCGAGGCGGCCTGCTGTTCGGTGCGGCGCGAGAGGTCGTCGTTGCCGGCGGCGATCTCGGACGCGGCCGAGTTGATCGCGTCGCTGCCGGTGCGGATCTGGCCGACGATGTCGGCCAGGCGGTCGACCGTGCGGTTGGCG
>NZ_JAETWA010000029.1 GCF_016774335.1 Luteimonas saliphila
CGCCAACCGCACGGTCGACCGCCTGGCCGACATCGTCGGCCAGATCCGCACCGGCAGCGACGCGATCAACTCGGCCGCGTCCGAGATCGCCGCCGGCAACGACGACCTCTCGCGCCGCACCGAACAGCAGGCCGCCTCGCTCGAGGAGACCGCCTCGTCGATGGAGGAACTCACCTCCACCGTGCGCCAGAACGCCGACAACGCCCGCCAGGCCAACCAGCTCGCCATCGGCGCAGTGGACGTGGCCTCGCAGGGCGGCGAGGTGGTCGGCAAGGTCGTCCAGACCATGTCCGCGATCTCCGAGTCGTCCAACCGCATCGCCGACATCATCGGGGTGATCGACGGCATCGCCTTCCAGACCAACATCCTGGCGCTCAACGCCGCGGTCGAAGCCGCGCGTGCGGGCGAGCAGGGCCGCGGCTTCGCGGTCGTGGCCGCGGAAGTGCGGTCGCTGGCCCAGCGTTCGGCCGGCGCGGCCAAGGAGATCAAGACCCTGATCACCGATTCGGCAGACAAGGTCCGCCACGGCAACGACCTGGTCGACCAGGCCGGCCGCACCATGGGCGAGATCGTGACCAGCGTGAAGCGCGTCACCGACATCATCGCCGACATCTCGGCCGCCTCGCAGGAGCAGAGCGCGGGCATCGAGCAGGTCAACCAGGCCATCACCCAGATGGACGAGAGCACCCAGCAGAACGCGGCACTGGTGGAAGAAGCCACCGCGGCGGCGCGCAGCATGGAGCAGCAGGCCGGGCAGCTGGTGCAGACGGTCGCGGTGTTCTCGGCGCAGGGCGCGTCGCGCGGCACGCCGGCGAAGGGCCGTGGCGCCGCGCCTGGCGCCGCAGGTCAGGCAGGCGCCACGCGTCGCGTTGCCGTCCGGCAACCGTCCGAGACCGCCGAAGCCCTGGTCTGACCGTCGACGACCCACCCCCTCCACACCCCTCTTCCGCATCGCGTCCGGACTCGAACCTCTCATGCTTTCCCCCCTCACCGACCGCGCCGCCACACGTCCGTGGGCGCCCGCCGCCTCCGTGGAGCCCGGCACTCCGGCAGACGATCAGCCGCATGCGCAACCGCCCGATCCCGAGCGCGATGCCGGATTCGCCGCCGTCCTCGCCCTGGCTGCCGATCTGCTCGGCTGCCCGTACACGATGTTGTGGGTGGCGGACGGTACGCAGCTGCGTCTGGCCGCCGCCCGGGGTGTGCCCCTGACACCGGTCACCGCCAGCACCCGGCTGGGTTCGACCGTGGATGCCGCGACCCCGTTCGCGGTGGTCGCGGACGCCCGCACGGATCCGCGCCTGCACGACGACGTCCTCGTCGCCGGCCCCGCCGCCCTGCGCTTCTTCGTCGCGACCGCGTTGCTCGGCCCCACCGGCGAACTGCTCGGCGTGCTGGCGGCCGGCGATCGGCGTCGACACGACGAGCCCGCCGAGGCGAGCGTGGCCCGGCTCCGGTCGCTGGCGACACTGGCCGCGCGCCTGTTCGGCGGCAGCGTCCTGGCCCGTTGCCGCCAGGTGGCCGAAGCCGGCTTCAGCGCAATCGTGGTCGCCGACGAACGGGGGACGACACTCTTCGCCAATGCGGCCGCGCGCGACCTGCTCGGTCCCGGCGCGGCCACCGGGCAGCCGCTCGACCTGCTGGTCCCCGCGTCGCTGCAGATCGACCCCGACGCGGTGACGCACTGGCTGTACGGCGCGACCGGAACCCCCGAGGGCAAGGTGCCCAGTGCGCGCGAGCTGAGGATCCGCGATGCGTTCGGCGAACTGCGCACGGTGGAGGCGGTCCGCTGCGACTGGCACGACGGCAACGCCCGCGGTATCGCCCTGGTCCTGCGCGACATCACCGACAGCGGCGCCGCGTGGCGCGAGCCGCGCGCGGGCCGGCGCGACGCCCTGACCGGCCTGCCGAACCGCGAAGCCCTGTTCGCGACCATCGATTCGCTGCGCGGCCATGGCGCCCGGCTCGGCGTGGCGCTGCTGGGGCTGGACAATTTCCGCGCCGTCAACGAAACCCTCGGCCACGTCGTCGGCGACACCGTCCTGCAGGTGGTGGCGTGCCGGCTGATGGCCTGGCTTCCCGCCGACGCCCATCTCGCGCGTTTCGGCAGCGACGAGTTCGCGATCGTGTTTCCCGCGGGGGCCGATGGCGACGACTTCGAGCCGCGCCTGCAGGCCCTGCTGCGCGAGGTGGCGCGGCCTTGCGAGATCGAACACCAGCGCGTCCATGTCGAGGCCTGTATCGGCCTGGCGTTCGACGAGGCCGGGGACCCGGCCGCGACCGCGTACGACGAGTGCGACAGCAGCGGCCTGCTCGCGCTCGCCGCACTCGCCCTGCGCCACGCCAAGCGCGGCGGCACCATGCAGCTGTGCCGGTTCTCGCCGTCGATGCGCGCCGAGGCGGTCGACCGCAGGCACCTGGACCTGGAGCTGCGCCGCGCGTTCCGCGACAACGAGTTCGAGCTGCACTACCAGCCGCAGATCGACCTCGCCAGCGGCCTGCCCTCTGGCGCCGAAGCGCTGCTGCGCTGGCGGCATCCCGAGCGCGGCCTGCTGATGCCGGTGGCCTTCATCGACGCCCTGGCGCGCAGCGCCATCGCCCCGGCCGTCGGCACCTGGATCCTGCAGCAGGCCTGTCGCGACGCCGCCGGCTGGCCGGTCCTGCAAGGTCGCCGGCTGAAGGTCGGGGTCAACCTGTTCCCGGCGCAGTTCAACGACGAGGCACTGGTCGACAAGGTCGACGCCGCGCTCGCCGCCAGCGGCCTGCCCGCCGCCCAACTCGAGATCGAGTTGACGGAAACGATCGCGTTACGCGACGACGGCGTCGCCGAGAAGACGCTGCTGCAGCTGCGCAAGCGCGGCATCCGCGTGTCCTACGACGACTTCGGCACCGGGCACGCCTCGCTGTCGATGCTGCACCGACTGCCCGTCGACCGGGTCAAGATCGACCGCTCGTTCGTCCGCGACCTGGTCGGAAGCCGTGGCGACAAGGCCATCGTCCGCTCGATCACGCTGATCGCCAGGAACTTCGACATGCAGGTGATCGCCGAGGGCGTGGAGACGGCCGACCAGGTCGCGCTCCTGCGCGAGTTCGGCTGCCACGAGGTGCAGGGCTTCCTGTACTCCAGGGCGCTCGCACCGCAGGTGTTCGAACACTGGCTGGCCGCACAGACCGCGCCGTCGGGCACGGTGGCGGCGTTGCCTCCACCGGAGCCGGACCATGGCTGAGCTTCTCCGCGACGCTCGCGCACGCACCGTGGAAGACCGCGCGTTCGCCTTCGACGACCGCGATTTCCGTCGCGTCTGCCGCATGATCCACGAGCGCGCCGGCATCAACCTGGGACTGCACAAGCGCGACATGGTCTACAGCCGGCTCGTGCGGCGGCTGCGCGCTCGCGGCATCGAGCGCTTCAGCGACTACCTGGACATGGTCGACAGCGACGGCGGCGACGAGGCCCAGCATTTCGTCAACGCGCTGACCACCAACCTGACCTCGTTCTTCCGCGAGGCGCACCACTTTCCGCTGCTGGCCGCGCAGCTGCGGGAGGCGCATCGCGGCGGCCCGCCGCTGCAGGTCTGGTGCTGCGCCGCCTCGACCGGCGAGGAGCCCTACTCGCTCGCGATCACCGCGTGCGAGGCCTTCGACACCCTGACCCCGCCGGTCCGGATCCTGGCGACCGACATCGACACCGCGGTGCTGCAGTCGGCGGCGCGCGGCGTGTATCCGCTCGAACGCATCGATGCGCTCGAAGCGGCGCGCAAGCGGCGCTTCTTCCAGCGCGGCAGCGGCGCCAACGCCGGTCTGTGCCGGGTCCGGCCGGAACTGCGGGCCCTGATCGAGTTCCGCCCGCTGAACCTGCTCGACCCCGACTACGGCCTCAAGCGCGGCGCATACACCGCCGTGTTCTGCCGCAACGTGATGATCTACTTCGACAAGCCGACCCAGTACGGCGTGCTGCAGCGCATGGCGCCGTTGCTGGCGGACGACGGGCGCCTGTACGCTGGCCATTCGGAGAGCTTCAACCACGCCGCCGACCTGATCTCGCCATGCGGACGCACCGTCTACCGGGCGGCGACCCGGGCCGGTGCGGGATGAGCGCCTCCGTCGCTACCGCGCCCGCCGGCGGCTACTTCGATGCGGCGCTGCAGTCGCAGGCGATCCGCCTGCTGCCGGCCGACTACCTGGTGACCGACCAGCCGGTGGCGCTGGTGACGCTGCTCGGTTCCTGCGTCGCGGCCTGCCTCTACGACCCGGCGCTGGGCCTGGGCGGCATGAACCACTTCATGCTCCCCGGTGGGCAGACCAACGACGCGTCCTGCGCGCGCTACGGCGCCAACGCCATGGAGCTGCTGATCAACGACCTGCTCAAGCGCGGGGCGAAGCGGCAGCGCCTGCAGGCGAAGGTGTTCGGTGGCGGCAACGTGCTCAGCGGCTTCCACAGCGATCCGATCGGCACCCGCAACGCCAGCTTCGTGCTCGACTACCTGGCCGCGGAGAAGATCCCGGTGCTGGCGAAGGATCTGGGCGACAACCAGGCGCGCAAGGTCGGCTTTTTCGTGCAGACCGGGCGCAGCTTCGTCAAGCGCCTGCCGGCCACCCGCGACGAGGTGGTCGACGCCGAGCGCGCGCTCTACGGCCGACTCGCCCGCGCCCCCGCGGCCGGCACCGTGGAGCTGTTCTGACATGGGCGCCCGGCCGGTCCGCGTGCTCATCGTCGACGACTCGGCGCTGGTGCGCGCGTTGATGTCGGAACTGCTCGGCGTCGATCCCGGCATCGAGGTGGTCGGCACGGCGGCCGACCCTTTCATCGCCCGCGACAAGATCAAGCAGCTCTCGCCCGACGTGCTGACCCTGGACGTGGAAATGCCGCGCATGGACGGGCTGACGTTCCTGCGCAACCTGATGCGGCTGCGGCCGATGCCGGTGCTGATGGTCTCGTCGCTGACCGAGGCCGGCGCCCAGGTGACGCTCGACGCCCTGGCGCTGGGCGCGGTGGATTTCATCGCCAAGCCCAAGATCGATGTCGCCCGCGGACTCGTCGAGTACGGCACGGTCCTCGTGGAGAAGGTGAAGCACGCGGCGAAGGCGCGCGTCGCGCGCATCGCGCCGCCCGCCGCTTCCGGCTACGACGGCCCCGTCGCCTACCGCACCACCGACCGCCTGCTGGCGATCGGCGCGTCCACCGGCGGCACCGAGGCGATCCGCGAGGTGCTGGCGCAGATGCCGGCCGATGCGCCGGCCACGGTGATCGTGCAGCACATCCCGGCCGCCTTCAGCGGACCGTTCGCCGAACGGCTCGACCGCCACAGCCGGATGACCGTCGCCGAGGCAGTCGACCAGCAGCCGCTGCTGGCGGGGCACGCCTACGTCGCGCCCGGCGGCCGCCACCTGCGCGTGGTCCGCAGCGGCGCCCGCTGGATCTGCCGCCTTGGCGACGACGACCCGGTCCGACGGCACCGGCCCAGCGTCGACGTGCTGTTCCAGTCGGTGGCCGCGCACGCGGGGCGCAACGCCAGCGCAGCGCTGCTCACCGGCATGGGCGACGACGGCGCCGCCGGCCTGATGGCCCTGCGCCGCGCCGGCGCCCGCACCATCGCCCAGGACGAGGCCACCAGCGTGGTCTGGGGCATGCCCGGCGCCGCGGTCGGGATCGGCGCCGCCGACGAGGTGCTGCCGCTGGAGCAGGTGGCGCACCGGCTGCTCGCCGTGCCGGGCGACCGCTAAAGCAAGCCCCTGCACGGCCGTTACCTAGGCCGAACGCATCAACGCTACTTATTACGGGACCGACATGGATTCGCGCGTACTGATTCGCTTGGCAGCGCCGCTGGCGCTCACCCTTGTCCTGGTCCTGGCCCAGGCGCTGGAACTGGCTCCGGCGGTGCGCTGGGGCGCGCTGGCGGCCATGACCCTGGCCTGGCTGGGCTTCGCCTGGACGGTGTTGCGCCCCTCGGCCGGCGATACCGCGCTGCTGGGCGAGCAGGGCCGGCTGCTGGAGGAACTGCGCAGCTTCATCGGCGCCGAGGTCCAGGGCTCGCGCGACGAGATCGAACGCACCCGTGAGCTGATCCGCGAGTCGGTCGCCAAGCTCGGCGGCAGCTTCGAGGCGGTCAACCGCAAGTCGCGCCAGCAGAGCGAGGTCGCCTCGCGCATCATCGACCGCCGCAGCGACGGCGACGGCAGCGGCTCGGACGTGCACCGCTTCGCGCTGCAGGCCAGCCAGCAGATGGAGCAGCTGGTCGAGGCGCTGGAGGCCGTCAGCGGCCAGAGCGGCACCACCGTGACCCACATCGACGCGATGGCCGAACACCTGGACGGCATCTTCTCGCTGCTCGAGGACGTCAAGTCGATCGCCGACCAGACCAACCTGCTCGCGCTCAACGCCGCGATCGAGGCCGCGCGTGCCGGCGAAGCCGGTCGCGGCTTCGCCGTGGTCGCCGACGAGGTGCGCAACCTGTCCGAGCGCTCGACCGCCTTCAACGAGCAGATCCGCAAGCTCGCGCACAGTTCCAAGGATTCGATCGCGCGAGTTCGCGACACCGTCAGCACGATGGCCTCGCGCGACCTCGACCGCAGCCGGGTGGCCCGTGCCGAGGCCGCGGCGATGCTCGAGCGCGTCGACGGCATCAACCGCAACCTGGGCACCGGCATGCGCGAGATCGCCGAGTGCAGCAAGTCGATCGACGGTTCGGTCGCCGAGGCAGTGCGTTCGCTGCAGTTCGAGGACATCGCCACCCAGGCGCTGGGCGCGGCCAACGTGCACCTCGACCGCCTCGGCGCGATCAACCGCGAGGCCACGGTGCTGCAGGACCTGCTGCACCGCAGCGGCGGGCAGGCCAGCGTGGAGCTGCGCCGGGCGCTGTCGCAGATCAGCCAGCGGATCGCGCAGATGCGCGGCGAATGGGAGCGCCCGCCGCACAAGCCGGTGACCCAGCAGTCGATGGATGCCGGCAGCGTCGAGCTGTTCTGATCCGCCCGACGGCACCGAAGTTGCAGTCGCCCCGCCCGGGCCGGTAGCTTGGCCGGCATGCCCGCCACCGCGACAGCACCCTCGACCCGACCAGGCTGGGCGCTGCTCGGCGAATTCACCCGCCTGCTGCTGCTGGCGGTCGTGCTGCCGGTGCTGGTGCTCGCCGGGGTGCTGCTGTGGCAAGCATCGATGTCGGTGCGCGATCAGAGCGCGACCCGGCTCGCGGCCGCCGCAACCTCCGGTGCGCAGGAGCTCGAGGGTTTCCTGCAGGTGCACCTCGCCGCGATGCAGGTCCTCGCGGATCGCCGCAACGGCGAGGGCAGCGTCGCCGACGTCGCGCGCTGGGACGCGGACCTGGGGCGGATCCATGGCCATTATCCTGCCTTCTCCACCCTGCTGGTCACCGATGCCAGCGGCGTGATCGTGACCAGCGAACCGGCGCTTCCGGAAGCCGCGCGACCCATGTCGGTCGCCGACCGCGAGTATTTCCAGGCCCCGCGCGACAGCGGTCGCGGCCACGTCTCCGATGCGTTCCGGGGCCGCGGTCTCGGCACCGACGCGCTGGTCGCGGTGTCGGTGCCGCTGCTGGTGGATGGGCGCTTCGCCGGGGTGCTGGAAGGCTCGATCCGGGTCGATTCGTTGGTGCTGCGACGCGGCGGGCTGGCGGAACACGGTTTCGAGCTGCTGCTGCTCGACCGCGCACTGAACGTGGTCCAGGCGAGCGCAGGGATCCCGCACCGTCCGCTCGACAGCCTGAGCGCCTCGGCGCCGGATCGCGACCTGGCCCGGCTCGCGCGCGGGGGCAGCGGCATGCAGCGGCTGCGCGGGGTGCTGCGCGACGGCGGCGACGCGTTCGCGCTCGCCGTGCCGCTGGAGAACGGCTGGCGGCTGCTGCTGCTGCAACCGCGCGACGTGCTGGAGGCCGAACTGCGGCGCACGGGGCTGGCGCTGGTCGCGCTGCTGGCGCTGGTGTTCGCCGGCGTGCTCGTGCTGGTGGGGTCGAAGATGCGCCGCCTCGGCGGCAGCGTCCGCAGCATGCTCGAGCGCATGCAGCAGTTCGCGCTCGACGACGGCTCCACCCAGATCGTGCCGGCCAACATGCCGCAGGAACTGCTGCCGGTCGCCGATGCGATGAACGCGCTGGCCGCACGCGCGCGCGCCTCCTATGCCGAGGTCAACCTCAGCCTGCAGGAGCAGCGCCGGCTGCGCGAGGAGCTGCAGGCGATGGCGCAACGGCTGCTGACGGTGCAGGAGGACGAGCGCCGCACGCTGTCGCGCGAACTGCACGACGACATCGGCCAGTCGATCACCGCGATCAAGCTCGCCGCGACCTCGCTGACCGACGATGCGCTCGCGGCCGACGCGCAGATCCGGCGCGAGATCCTCGACGAGGTGATCGCGATCGCCGACCAGACCGTGCTCAAGCTGCGCAACCTGTCGCTGCTGCTGCGGCCGCCGCAGCTCGATTCGCTCGGCCTGGAGGCGGCGTTGCGCGGGCAGGTCTCGCAGCTGACGCGCAATACCCGGCTCGCGATCCGGCTGGAGGTCGCACCCATCGAAGGGCGTCTTCCGGCCGCGGTCGAACTGGCGTGCTTCCGCATCGCGCAGGAAGCGCTGACCAATGTCGCGCGCCACGCGCACGCGACGAACGTGGAGGTGGAGGTCGAAATCGAGGACACCGACCGGGGAGAGGTCCTGGTGCTGTGCGTGTCCGACGACGGTCGTGGCGTCGACCCCGACCGCCCCGGCGGGCTGGGGCTGCTGACCATGCGCGAACGCGCGACCCAACTCGGCGGCAGCGTCACGATCGCCCCCCGCGCAGGCGGCGGGACCGTGGTTCGCGCGATGCTGCCGATGCCGACGGAAATTTGACGACGACGCTGCGCGCGACCGCTTCGAACCCCTGAAACGTGCGCGTCGTGGAAGAACGCGAAGCGCGCGCTACGGCCGGTGGCAGCGGCGCGGTATCTTACCCATCCAGTGGATCCTGAAGGGGGAACGCCGTGCAGATCGTGGTAGTGGGGGGCGACGTCGGCCCTGTCGCGGACGTCGGACGCGAGCTGGCCGAACACGGCCTCGAATGGCGCCTGCAGCACGTGACCGGACCCGACGACGTACCTGCAGCCGATGGCGACGCTGCCCCCGACGTGCTGGTGTGCGCCTCGCGGGTCGGCGCCAGCGACGGCCTGGCGGTCCTCGCCGGCCTGCGCAAGCGTCATCCGGACGCGATCCGCATCCTGCTGGTGGAGGCGGGGGGCGAGCGCGACGTCCTCGAGGCGCTCACGACCAGCCACCGGATCCTGACCGAGCCGCTCGATGCCCTGGCGCTGATCGAGGCGGTGGAAAGCGTGATGGAACTGCGCACCCTGCTCGACGACCCTGGCTTGAAGCAGGCGATCGAGCGCGTCGGCACGTTGCCGGCGGCGCCCCGCCAGTACCTTGCGCTGACGGCGCTGCTGCGCGACCCCGACAGCACCGCGGGACGGATCGCCGAGGTGGTCGCGCAGGATCCGACCGTCGCCGCGCGGGTGCTGCGGCTGTCGAATTCGGCCTACTACTCGGGTGGACGCGAGATCACCGACCTGCGCTCGGCGGTCACGCGCCTGGGCCACAACACGCTGCGCCAGCTCGTGCTCGCCAGCGAGGTGTTCTCCGCCGGCCCGGAAGCCGACGTGCTGCGCGATCGCGCGCTACGGATCTCGCAACTGGCCGGCAAGCTGCTGGCCGGGACCAGCGCCGACCTCGCGTCCACCGCCGGCCTGCTGGCCGAGGTCGGGCTGCTGCTGCCGCCTTCGGTGGGCGTCGACGCCTCCCAGGCCACGCCGTACAGCGTCACCGGCGCCTACCTGCTGGGGCTGTGGGGCCTGCCCGCCCCGATCGTCGAAGCGGTGGCCTTCCACGACCGGCCGGCACGCATCCGCGGCAGCTTCTGGGTGACCGGGGCGGTGCACGTGGCCGCGGCCCTGGTCAACGGTCGCGAGGTCGACGAGGCCTACCTGCGTTCGGTCGGCCAGCTCGATCGCCTGCCGCGCTGGCGCGCGATGGCGGAGGCGGCCGCCGAAGCCGCCGGCTGAGACCGGTTGCCGACGCCGATGTTGCACGCCTGTGCGCGCGGACCCATGGTGAGGCGGCCTTGCGGCGGGTCGTGCCGCGCTGCCGGCGCCGCCGGCAGGACCAGGGAAACCCGGCCGGCAGGATTGCGATGACGGACACCACCGGCAAGCGCGACGCGTTCCGGACGATGCACGAAACGGGCTTTTTCCTCCTGCCCAATGCCTGGGACCGCGGCAGCGCCGTGCGCCTGGCCGCCGCCGGCTTCCGCGCCATCGCATCGACCAGCGCCGGCGCGGCGTGGGCCGCGGGCCGGCAGGACGGCGAGCTGGGCCTGGAGGAGATCCTCGACCACCTGCGCATGCTGGCGGAAGCCGTGCCGCTGCCGGTCAATGCCGACTTCGAGAACGGATTCGCCGATGACCCGGAAGGCGTCGCGCGCAACGTGGCGCGCGCGGTCGGCACCGGCATCGCCGCGCTCTCGATCGAGGACTGGTCGGGGGGCGCGATGTACGAAACGCCACATGCGGTCGAACGCCTGCAGGCCGCCCGCGCCGCGATCGACGCCATCGACCCGCGGGTCATGCTGGTCGGCCGCAACGAGAACTTCCGGGTGCCGGGCATGACTGCGGCGGCCAGCATCGCGCGCGCAGTCGCCTATGCGCAGGCCGGTGCCGACTGCCTGTTCGTGCCGTTCCTGCGCGACGCCGGCGCCGTGGCGGA
Source organism: Luteimonas saliphila (assembly GCF_016774335.1). Lineage (GTDB taxonomy): Bacteria > Pseudomonadota > Gammaproteobacteria > Xanthomonadales > Xanthomonadaceae > Luteimonas > Luteimonas saliphila. The sequence goes on from NZ_JAETWA010000029.1 coordinate 10,742, forward strand.
GCTGGTGGCAGCGGTGGCACCGAAGCCGGTGAACGTGGTCGTCCACGACTACGACGCAGGCATCCTCGAACTGGTCGCGCTCGGTGTCCGCCGTTGCAGCGTCGGCGGCAGCCTGGCCCGACGCGCGTGGACGGCGGTCGACGATGCCGCGCAGATCCTGCGCCGCTACGAAACCCGCGCTGTCGCCTGACCCGCGCGGCGCGAAACGCTAGCCCAGCAGCCACAGCCGCAGCAGCCAGGCCACCAGGCCGACGCTCGCCAGGCCGCCGAGCCACAGCGCGACGAACCAGGCGAGCCGCTTCCACAGCGGCCCGGGTGGCGTATCCGAGGGCCGGTGCATCAGTGGTACCCCTCGTGCCCGACCTTGCCGCGGAACACCCAGTACGCCCAGCCGGTGTAGGCCAGGATCACCGGGATCAGCACCACCGCGCCGACCAGCATGAAGCCCAGGCTGGCATCGGGCGCGGCCGCGTCCCAGATCGTCAGCGCGCGCGGCACCACGTACGGGAACATGCTGATGCACAGGCCGAGGAAGGTGAGCAGAAACAGGCCCAGGGTCAGCAGGAACGGCGCCAGCTCGCGCCGCCGGCGCAGCGCGCGCCAGAACCCATAGCCCAGGATCGCGGTCAGCAGCGGCACCTGCGCGGTCAGCAGCACCACCGGGTACTGGGTCCAGCGGCGGTGGTAGTCGTATTCCAGCCCGAGCGTGGCCAGGCTCACCGCGACGATGCCGGCCAGCAGTCCCAGCCCCAGCCGCGGCGCCAGCCGGAACGCATGCGCCTGGGCCACGCCCTCGGTCTTCCAGATCAGCCAGGTCGCGCCCAGCAGCGCGTAGCCGACCACAACGCTGGCGCCGGTGAGCAGCGAGAACGGCGTCAGCCAGTCGAGCCAGCCGCCGGCATAGGCGCGCTCGTCCACCGCGATGCCCTGCAGCAGCGCGCCGAGGATCACGCCCTGCGAGAACGCGGCGACGGTCGATCCGACGGTGAAGGCCAGGTCCCACCCCGCCCGGTGCGCGGGGTCGCGCCAGCGCGCCTCGAACGCCACGCCGCGGAACACCAGCCCCAGCAGCATCGCGATGATCGGCGGATACAGCGCGGTCAGCACCACCCCGTACGCCAGCGGAAACGCCGCCATCAGCCCGCCGCCGCCGAGCACCAGCCAGGTCTCGTTGCCGTCCCACACCGGCGCGATCGAGTTGATCGCCTGGTCGCGCTCGCGGCCCACGGGGAACACCGGGAACAGGATGCCGATGCCGAGGTCGAAGCCGTCCATCACCACGTAGGCGAAGACCGCGAACAGAATCAGCAGCGCCCAGGCGACGGTGAGGTCGAAGACCATGGCTCAGTCCTTGTCGGCGATCTGCATCGCCGGTCCGGGGATGATGCCGGCGCTGCGGATCGGGCCCTCGTCGCCGTCGGGCGCAGGCTCCTGCGCCTGCACGCCCTTGGCCATCAACTTCAGGATGTACCAGGCGCCGAAGCCGAACACGACGAAGTACACCACCACGAACGCCACCAGCGAGGCGCCCACCGCCGGGGCGTCCAGCGGCGAGGCGCTCTGCGCGGTGGTCATCAGGTTGTAGACGGTGAACGGCTGGCGGCCGACCTCGGTGGTGACCCAGCCGGCCAGCACCGCGACGAAACCCGCGGGCGCCATCGCCAGCGCCGCGCGATGCAGCGCAGGCGAATCGAACAGGCGCCGCCGCATTCGCGCCCACAGGCTCCAGGCACCGAGCGTCAGCATCGCCATGCCGAGCCCCACCATGATCCGGAACGACCAGAACACGATCGGCACCGGCGGCTGCAGCGCTTGGTCGATGGTGTCGAGTCCGTCCAGCGGCGCGTCCAGGTCGTGCTTGAGGATCAGCGAGGACAGCTTCGGGATCTCGACAGCGTAGTCGACACGGCGCTCGTCCGGATTCGGCAACCCGAACAGGATCAGCGGCGCGCCCTCGGGATGGCTGTCGTAGTGGCCTTCCATCGCCATCACCTTGGCCGGCTGGTATTCGAGCGTGTTGAGCCCGTGCAGGTCGCCCACCACGATCTGCAGCGGCGCCACCAGCGCGGCCATCCACATCGCCATCGAGAACATCTTGCGCGCACCGGCGATCGAAGGCGGAAGCGCCGGGTCCTCGCCGGGCACGTCCGCGGCGGCCTCGGCGGCCTTCGCCCGCGCCTGCGCACGCCGGTGGCGCAACAGGTGCCAGGCGCCGACGCCGCCGACCGCCAGCGCCGTGGTCAGGTAGGCGCCGATGACGGTGTGCACCAGCCGGTACGGGAAGCTGGGATTGAAGATGATGTCGAGCCAGCTGCCGGCAGGCACGAACTGCCCCACTTCGTTGATCTCGAAGCCGGTCGGCGTGTGCATCCAGCTGTTGGCGCTCAGGATCCAGAACGCGGAGATGAAGGTGCCCAGCGCCACCATCAGCGTGGCCATGAAGTGCAGGCGCGGGCCGACGCGGTTCATGCCGAACAGCATCACCCCGAGGAAGCCTGCCTCCAGGAAGAACGCGGTCATCACCTCGTAGGCCATCAGCGGGCCGATGATCGGCCCGGCGCGGTCGGAGAACACCGCCCAGTTGGTGCCGAACTGGTAGGACATCACGATGCCCGAGACCACGCCCATCGCGAAGGTCACCGCGAAGATCTTCACCCAGAACCGGAACAGGTCGAGGTAGACCTGCTCGCGCGTCTTCAGCCACAGCCCTTCCAGCACCGCGAGATAGCTCGCCAGCCCGATCGAGAACGCGGGGAAGATGAAGTGGAAGCTGACCGTGAACGCGAACTGGATCCGCGCCAGGAGCACGGCGTCAACGTCGGCGAACATGGAAGCCACGGTCGCGCGATTGCCGGGGATGCGCCCACCGCGCCGCTTGCGCCGTCGCGGAGCCGGGTCGCCGGGCAATCGCCGTTGCGGCGAGAATCAGGGGCGGCGATGGTGGCAGGCGCGTGGCTGGCATGTGCTCGGTGCGGGTCGATGCATGCGCGGCGGTACCGCGATTGCGGCAGGAGGCGAACGACATGCGGCCGCGGACACGGTGTGCGATGCGTGCCGGCCGCGTGGTGAAAGATGATACGCCCCGGGCGGCGGCACGCATCACGACACTTTGACCTAGGGCCTGTTAACACTATCGTAGTGATTCGACGATCAATGCGAAGTGGATGAAGCCAGCGAACATGATGTCGAGCTTGTCGAAGCGGCTGAAGATGCGGCGGAAGCCTTTGAGCCGCCGGAAGAGTCGCTCGATCTCGTTTCTTCTTCGATAGATCTCGGTGTTGTAGCGCCAGGGGCTTGTTCGCAGTGGGTGCGGCGGCACGACCGGCTCAAAACCCAGGTCCAAGGCCAGTTGGCGTGTTTCATTGCCCTCGTAAGCACGATCCATGACGAGATGGCAGCCAGCCGGGGGTGTTGGCAACGTGCGCAGCAGGTCGCGGCCGGCTGGTGCATCGCCGGCTTGGCCGGGAGACAGTGAGAAGGCTAAGGCGCAGCGGGAATCCGCGGCAGCCATATGAATTTTGGTGGTCCAACCGCCGCGGGATCGGCCGATGGACTGCGGACCGTTTTTTTTCGCGCGCCGGTGCCATCGGGATGCACTTTCACGATCGTGCTGTCCAGGCTGATCGCCTCAAGCCGGATGCGCACCAGTTGCGCGGCCTGCATCCGCTCGAACACCCGGTCCAGCACACCGGCCTTGGCCCAGCGATTCATCCGGGTATAGATCGTGTGCCAGTTGCCGAAACGCTTGGGCAAGGCGCGCCATTTGCAGCCGTTCTCGGCGACAAACAGGATCGCGTTGAGCACGTGGAGGTTGCTCACCGCCACGTTGCCCCGTTGGCGGGGGAGGCAGTCTTCGATGATGGCGAATTGCGCAGGCGTCAGTTCCATGCGCATAAGTCTAGCAAATAGTGTTAACAGGCTCTAG
>NZ_JAETWA010000030.1 GCF_016774335.1 Luteimonas saliphila
TGGTGATCGTGGACGATGCCACGCACGAACCGGTGGCGATCGAGGTCGAGCGGGCGATCTGTGGAAACGGCGTCAGCCGTGTACTGGATCGGCTTACGCTCAGCCGGGGTCTTCCGAAGGTGATCCGGACCGATAACGGCAAGGAATTCTGCGGCAAGGCGATGGTCGCCTGGGCGCACGAGCGCGGGATCCAGCTCCGCTTGATCGAGCCGGGCAAGCCGAACCAGAACGCCTATGTCGAATCGTTCAACGGCCGGCTGCGCGACGAATGCCTCAACGAGCACCTGTTCACCAGCCTGCTCCACGCACGCACGGTGATCGAAACCTGGCGCCGCGAGTACTGCGAAGAACGACCCAAGAAAGCACTTGGTGGCCTGACGCCAGCCGCCTATGCCAAGCAGCTAGCTGAATCCGCTACAGTGAACCCGGACTCCAGATCAGACCGCTACTGAAAGCGGGGGGACGTCGAGTCCACTGAGGCGACCAACCATTTGATAAATAGCTAACGAGGTTCTTTGACCCGTAGAAGTGGATCCTGCCATTTTTGGTAAAAGCCAAGGCAGATTGATCGACTTTGAGCCCGCTCGCGCGCGCCTTGGCCGTCAATTGAGCAAGCAAGTCCGAGTTCCCAGAATCTGTGCCGCTAGTGGAGCGCGCATCAAACACCGCAAAGTTGACCCATCCACCCGATACAGCGCGTTCTCTCAAATGCGCGAGGTTGATCTTCATGTGTGCCCCCTTTCCTGATTGGTAGAAGTAGGCTAAGACCAAATATTCTCACCGTATGAGACTCAATCCGTAGCCGCCTAACGCTTGAGTTAAGCCGTGCCGCGAAGCGGCACCGGCCTGAACGAATTGTTAGGCAAATGCCTCGGATGTCCCATCGTTGTATATCGCATTTGAAGCGACGAAGTTGCACTTCATGTTCGAAAGATCTGTTGCAAGCATCCATTGATGCTCTGGGATGAACTGATTGAAGGTGAATCCAATTCCTGGGTTGGGAAGAGGCCTCCCGGGAGTCATGGGGTCGTTGATTGTGACTTGGAGGCGGAATTTAACGTCTCCAAACAAATCGCAAAATTCGATAGATCCCTTTACCGCTCGTGTCGGCTTCGAGTTTTGCGATAGCGTGTAGAGGCAATCAAACCAGATATGCTCCTCGTAATCACCACGATCAAATCTCTTTTTGGAGATAGATAACGCCACTAGCGAGTCTTTGGGTGTATCCGTAGAAGTTGGAATCATGCTGTTTGCAAATTGCTGTGCGCCGCTATTCGCCTCTAGCAAGGCGAGTCGGCGTTCAACTTCAGTGACCCGCTCTTCTAAAGTGCTCATCGCAACCCCCTCATTTGCCTAACACCAAGTAGACCCCACATCCGGGGTTTTTCTGGCCAGATTGTCGCGCAAAGCGGGGGCAATACGAAATAGCGCCTAGGTACCGCCGTTATGCAGGGCACGCCAGCAGGTCTCCCCGCATCCCCCACCACCGCCGCCCATTCTCTGGGGAGACTCATCTCGCACCCGCCGCCGGCCCTGCCGGCGCGCAGATCGTTCACGCCACAGGGAAGCGGCGGGGCGGTGCCGTTGGGCTTGCAGGCACGCAGGGCGTGCCGGCCCCGGCATCCCACATGGAATGCAAAGGAGAATGCAGTGAGCCAGGATCTGATCGACCTCACCCTGTCCGAGGCCCAGTTGTCGGCGGTGGACAATGCCCTGTTCGAGCTGGAAACCCAGCTGTCGGGCCTGATCGCGATGAGCGTGCAGCAGCGGCGCAAGCTGATGCGGATGGGCGACAAGTCCGAATCGTTCTGCCGGCAAACGCTGAGCGCGCTGGCGCAGAACCCGCAGGTGGTGCCGCCGAGCCTGCAACTGGCCGCCGCGCAGGCGGACCTCGCCACCCTCGATGCGTTGCGCCCGCGCCTGCAGCGGCTGCAGCGCCTGGCCGAACGCGCGGTGGACAGCGAGACCGCGCTGGGCAGCGACATCATGCGCTGCGCGCTGGATGGCTATGCGCTGCTGAAGGTGGCCGGCCGCAACCAGGGGATGGAGGGCGTCGGGGCCTCGCCCACCATGGCGACGCGCCGATGCGCCTTTCAGCGGCGGGCGGACCGTGCGCGTTTTCCGTCGTTGCGTTGCGCAGTCGCGTGACCTTGCGCGAACTCGGGGAAGGTCTCCGCGATCGGCGCCTCATCCGGCAGGATGTAGAACACCCCGCCCCGCTCGAACGTCGGTCGGACGACCCGCTCGTAGAACTCGGGCGAGACGTTGATGCAGCCGTGGGTGACGCGGTTGTCGTCTGGCGAAGGCGAGGCGAGGCGTTCGGCGCGCTTCTCGGCCGGGACGCCACTTGCGGTCGGGTGGATGGAGACCGCGGAATCGTAGTCCACCCACAGCACGCGCCCGGCGTCGATCGACGGGCCGTAACCGCCCACGAAGCGACCCGCGGGCGTGGTGCGATCCCGGCCCGGAATCTCGCGAAGCGCGAGGCCGGCGATGCCGGGCGCGGTCTGATCGCCGATCGCCGAACCGAACAGCCCGGGTGCCGCGCCACGAAGCCGGCCGTTGCCGCCGAACACCAGGATCTGTGCGGCGGCCTTGTCGATGACCGCGAACGGATAGCCCTGGTTGTCCCTGGCGGCGACCACCCAGCCCGCCAGCTCGATCACCGTGTCGGAGACCTCCTGGCCTCGCGGAAGCTGGTCGGCGGAGGCGGCCGGTTGCGCGACCGCGTCCTTGGCGCTGGCCACGCCGAGGCTCGCGAACGCCAGCGCCAGCGCCAGCGCGCCACAGACGGCGCGGATCGCAGGGTGTGTGCAGGTACGGATGGGAAGGTTCCTTGGAACGAAGACTGATGAAGCGAAGACCGGTTGCGGACCCGGGATCCCGGTGGCCAGCAAGGCCACCGGGTCCCGGTTTCAGGTCCTCGGTCGCGAACCGTGCAAGCGCGATCAGCCGCGCGGTACGCGGCGCGGGGCCGTTTCGAGCTGCTGGACGCGGCTTTCCATCTGGTCCAGGCGCTGGTTGGCCTGCTGTGCGGACTGATTGGCTGATTCTGCGCTCTGGGCCGCACTCTGCACCCGCGTGTCGAGTGTATCGAGGCGTGAGTTGATGCCCGCGAACTCGTCATCGTAGGTGGCACAGGCGGAAAGACCCACGGTGGCGACGATCGCCACGCCGAGCGTACGCACGATCGCCACATGTTGTCTGGTCAGAAACATTCCAATCCTCCTTCGTCTGGGGAACTGGAATATAGCCGCGTTTTCGTCGGCGCCCCGAGCCGGCTTCAGCTGGGGTTGGAGTACGTGGATGGATCGTTAAATCGTGGCAGCCGATGGGACGTTCATTCCGGATCACTGGGTCTGCACTGCAACCCGCAGCACATGGTTGACCATCGCAACTATATCCGCCCTCCCCGATCCGCACACAGGACGGCGAAGCTCACCGGCCGTGGCGAGGAGCGCCGCCGCTATCGCAGAAATTCCTGCGGCAGCAGTACGAACGCGATGAGGATCAGCGCCAGGCACAGCCAGCGCCATGCGCCCATGCCCCGCCAGGCAGCCTTCCATGCGTCGCGCGGCGTGGTCATGCGACGGCTCTCGACTTTGCGGACCGTCGTGCCGCGGCGCGAAGTACGTCCGCCACGCGCAGGCCATAGAGGTACGCGCCGGTCAGGCTGAGCGCGGTCAGCAGCAGCCCGAACACGAACCAGATCACTTGCGTGACGAGGCCACCAAACGTGCCGAAGTGCAGCGGATCGGCCATTTCCGAAATGCGGTGGTGTACGTCGAGTTCGCCGGCGATGCGGCGGCCGATGAGGGTGCTGCCGGTCGGGTCGAAGCCGAGCGCATTGGCGCGGTCACGCACCAGCCATGCCTCGGCCTGGCCTTCGATCACCAGGCCGCGGTCGGAGAGCGCCAGCCGGCGCACCTGCAGGCCCGGCCACTCGTCGTGCGCCTGCGCGATGGCGCGGTCGATCGCGGTGGGTGTGATGGGCTGCGTCACTGTCGCTCCCGGGTCCGTCAGTTCCTTCGGCAGCACGTCCGGTTGTCCGCCGGCGCCGCCGCCGAGCGATTCGACCAGGTACCAGCCGCCGGTGGCGGCGATCAGCGCGATGAACCACAGGCTCCACACGCCGGCCAGCCGGTGCACGTCGCCCCAGAAGCGGCGCTGACGTTCCGGGCGGGGCAACGAGAAGAAACCGCGCCACCATTTCCTGTAGATCACCAGACTGGTCACCAGCGTCACCAGCAACGCGACGGACAGCGCGGACACGATCGGCACGCCGAACTTCACCGGCATCATCAGGTGGCGATGGGTGTTGCGCAGGAAGCGCTGGGCGTTGAACCAGTGTGTGTCCCCGGTCACCGTGCCGCGATAGGGATCGACCCAGACGAAGCGCAACCGGCCATCGTCGGTCTCCATGCTGGCCATCGCCGCCGAACGCGGACCCTTGGGCGCGGACAGGCCATTGAGCGTCCAGGCGGGGTAGGCGCGCTGCACCGCACCGACCATCGTGCCCAAGCTGGCGTGCTGCGGCCCGGGCGAGACGCGCATCTGCGGATGCAACGCCCAGTCGATCTCGTGCGAGAACACCGCCAGGGTCCCGGTGAGGCAGACGAAGGCCATCAGCACGCACAGCTTCAGGCCGACCCAGCTGTGCAGGTCGAACCACACGCGCCGCCTGCCCTTCCCGGGCACGGCGGCGGCGTCTGCGGATGACAGGGCCGGTGGCATTCGCTGGCTCGTTGGGCCCGTGGGTCAGAAGCGGTAGCGCGCCTGCAGGTACAGCCGCCGCGGCTCGCCGGGGAAATGGCCGGTGCGTTCGATGAAGCCGCTGGCCGCGTAGACCTTGTCGAACAGGTTCTTGACGTTGGCCTGGAAGGTCCAGTCGCGCCACTGCGTCTGCCAGCTGGCATCGAAGATGGTGTAGGCCTTGACCGCCTGGCCCTCGAGCGAGACGCGGTCGCCGACATGGTCGACACCGAGGGCGATCGACGAGGCGATGGCCGGCAGGTCGTAGCGGGTCCAGAGGCCGAGCTTGTGCCGCGGCGCGTTGGCGAAGCGGTCGCTGTCGCCGGTGGTGTTGCCGGCGGCGGCCGGGTCGCCCTCGAGCACGCGCGCGTCGTTGTAGCCGTAGGCCAGGTTGAGCACCCAGCGCTCGGTGAGATCGGCCAGCAGGTCGAGCTCGAAGCCGTCGCTGCGCACCAGGCCGAGCGCGGCCAGGTCGTCGACGCCGTCGTTGCCTGCGTCCTCGCCGGTGCCCTGTACCACGTTGCTGCGCTCGATCCGGTACACCGCGGCGTTGAGCGTGATGCGCCCGCCGGCGAGGCTCGACTTGGCGCCCAGTTCCCACTGGCGGCTGCGCTCGGGATCGAACGGCCCGCCGGCCAGCGGGTTCTGGCTCCCGGCCGACTGCGGCGAGAAGCCGGTCGCCATGCTGGCGTAGAGGTTGACCGCGTCGGTCGCCTCGAACGTGGTGCCCATGCGCCACGTCAGGTCGTTGCCGTCGATGGCGGTCCCGGCGACGCGATCCTTGTCTTCGAAACGGTCCCAGCGCAGGCCGGCGAGCAGATGCCAGCGGCCCAGGTCCATCTGGTCCTGCAGGTAGAGGCCATCCTGGCGGCTGCGGGTGCGGGTGGCGGGTCGGAACGGCAGCGTGTCGAGTCCGTAATCGGCGCCGCCGCTGAGCCCGTACACCGGGTCGAACAGGTCCAGCCCCGGCACCGGGCCGCCGCGCTCCACGCCCCCGGCGGTGCGGCCGATGAAGTAGGCGTCGAGTTGCGACATCTCGCCGCCGAACAGCAGGGTGTGGGCGATGCTGCCGGTGGTGATGTCGAGGGCGGCGTGGCCTGCGGTCGCCAGTCCTTCCACGTCGCGTGCCTGGTCGCGGAACTCGCGCCACACCGTGCGCCCGTCGGCGGCGATGCCGCGCGACTCGTGGTACTGCTGGCGCTCGGCGTTCTCGAACCAGCGCACGGCGAGGCTGACATCCAGGGCATCGGTCGGTGCCGCGGTGTAGCGGGCCAGGCCGATGCGGGCGTCGAGTTCGAGGTAGTCGGTGGGCTCGTTGGTGTTCCACTCGCGGTCGGTCAGGAACACGCCGTCGTCGCTGGCCGGCACGCCGCGCAGCCGGTTGGCGTCGAGGTCCTGCTGCAGGTCGGTGTACTGCAGCAGCAGTTCACCAGTGTCGCCGACATCGAAGGCGAAACCGACGTCGCCGATCAGGCTGTCCTGCGAGGTGTTGTTGCGGAAACCCTGCTCGTGGTCGACGTGCACGCCGACGCGATAGCGCACCCGCCCCGCTGCATCCAGCGGACCGGAGGCCTCGAGCGAGGCTGCGCCGTAATCGAAATTGCCGGCCTCCAGGCGCAGCTGGCGCTCGGGCAGCGCGGTCGGTTTCCTGGTGGCGTAGTTGATGACGCCGCCAGGATCGCCGGAGCCGTACGCCGCACCGGCCGGCCCCTTGAGCACCTCGACGCGCTCGATGTTGAACAGCTGCGGCACCGAGAAGCCCGCGTAGGGGTCGCCGCGCAGGCCGTCGTACAGCACGTTCTCCTGACGGAAGCCGCGCAGGACCACGCCGGCGTAGCTGAAGAAGCTGATGCCGCTGATGTTGCGGTAGAGGTCGGTCACCTGGTGCGCGCCCTGGTCGTCGATCAGGTCGCGGTTGATCACCTGCACCGACTGCGGCACCAGTTCCAGCGGGGTATCGGTACGGGTCGCCAGGCTGCTGTCCTCGACCCTATACAACCGTTGCGCCCGTCCCACGACGCGCACGGCATCCAGGTCGGTGGCATCCGAGTCCTCGGAGGGAGCCTCCGTGCTCGACGCGGCGCCAGGCGCGTCCCGTTGCTGGGCAGCCACGCCGAACGGCGCTAACACCAGTGCCGCAACGATGGAAAGGGTGAGGTGCGAACGACGGGTCATCACTGCGCCAGTAACCATGGGAGCTGCGAATGTTAATGATAATGATTCCTAGCCGCAAGATGAATGTGGCCTTCGGGTGGCACGGAGTGGCGGCATTGATTGGGAGGGAATCAACTACCCGGGCTGATGTCGCCTACCGGGTCAGGCATCTCTCGCATCGCGACGAACCTTCGGCAGCGGCACAAGCGGATGCCGATGGGCTGCTTGAGCGCAGCGTCCTGTCGGGGTGCTGGCGTGGCAGGTGACTGGGCACGGGTCGCATCGCTGGGCCGCGCCGGGCAGCGGCATCGTGCGCTACGGGCTGGATGGCCATGACGTGCGGCAGGTGGTGAGGCGCAATACGCCCGGATGCGGGCCCCACCCCAGCGCCCTCACGCAAGCGGGGAGCAGGAATGGCCTGGCGGCACGGCGACGGACTAGCTGTCGTCGGTTCGAGGTTCGCGCCTGTCCGCGCGCGCGCGACGCAGGGCGTCGAGCTTTTCCTTGAGCTTGAGCTCCATCCCGCGCGCTACCGGCTGGTAGTACACCCGCTCGCCCATGGCATCGGGGAAGCCGGTCTGGTCCAGGGCCACGCCGCCTTCGCTGTCGTGGTCGTACTGGTAGCCCTTGGCGTAGCCGAGTTCCTTCATCAGTTTCGTCGGGGCATTGCGCAGGTGCATCGGCACGTCCTGGGTGCCGTATTCGCCGACATCGCGTTTGGCGGCGCCGAAGGCGCGGTAGGCAGCGTTGGACTTGGCGGTGCTGGCCAGGTAGATCACCAGTTGCGCCAGGGCGAGGTCGCCTTCGGGGCTGCCGAGACGCTCGTAGGTGTCCCAGGCGTCGATCGACATCTGCAGCGCGCGCGGGTCGGCCAGGCCGATGTCTTCCACCGCCATGCGCGTCATCCGGCGCGCGAGGTAGATCGGGTCGCAGCCGCCATCGAGCATGCGCGCGAACCAGTACAGCGCGGCGTCGGGGTTGGAGCTGCGCACCGATTTGTGCAGGGCCGAGATCTGGTCGTAGAACTGTTCGCCGCCCTTGTCGAAGCGGCGGGTGCGGTCGGCCAGCACCTGCTCGAGCACGGCGTCGGTGACGGTGCCGCCCTCGCCCGCCAGTTCGGCGGCGATTTCCAGCAGGGTCAGGCCGCGGCGCACGTCGCCGTCGGCGGCCACCGCGATGAGGTGCAGCTGGGCCTGTTCGATCCGCAGGCCACGGGCGCCAAGGCCGCGGTCGCCGTCTTCGAGCGCCTGTTGCAGCGCCAGTTCGATGTCGTCGGCCGACACCGCCTCCATCACGTGCACGCGGCAGCGCGAGAGCAACGCGGAATTGAGTTCGAACGAGGGGTTCTCGGTGGTGGCGCCGACGAAGACGATCGTGCCGCGCTCGATGTGCGGCAGGAACGCATCCTGCTGCGCCTTGTTGAAACGGTGCACCTCATCGACGAACAGCACGGTACGGCGTCCTTCGGCGAACCGGTGCGCGGCCTCGGCCAGCACCTGGCGTACTTCCGGCAGGCCGGACAGCACCGCCGAGACCGAGCGGAACTCGGCATCCGCGTAACGCGCCAGCAGCAGCGCCAGCGTGGTCTTGCCGCAGCCGGGCGGGCCCCACAGCACCATCGAATGCACGCTGCCGGCCTCGATCGCCTGGCGCAGCGCGGAGTCCGGCGACACCAGCCGTCGCTGCCCCACCATCTCCTCGAGCGTGCGCGGGCGCATGCGCTCGGCCAGCGGGCGCAGCGCGGTGCGGTCGACCGTCAGCAGGTCGCCGCGTTCATCCGGGGGAGCGGAGGGTCTGGCGCGGGGCACGGGTGGGAACGGGCGGAAAGCGGGCCGCCACGATACCAAGGCGGGGTCGCAGGCTGTGAGAAGGCGCGTGTGCGTGATGGGGTCGCCCCCGGGGAGCAGCCCCCCGCCTGGCCCGGGGGGCAGCGGCCGTGAACCAGCTTCTAGAGACCGCTGGGCAAGGGAGTGATCTTGACCGCGCGAGGTGTGGTCCCGGCGAACCCCTAGCGCGCGCCGACGGCCCCGAGTTCGTAGTTCACGCGCTGCCAGGCGTTGGCGACCTGGTCGTACAGCGCCTCGATCCGCACCGGCGTATTGCCATTGCGACCGAAGTCGGCGATGCCCGCGGCGTTGATCCGCAGCAGCCTGCGGCCGCCTTCGACGGTGCTGATGTCGTCGAGCTGCAGGCGCGCCCCGGTGTCGCCGAACTGGCGGTCGAGTTCCACCGCCACGCGCTCCTCGAGCTGGCGCACCAGCGCCGAATCGTTCGGTACTTCGCGCTCGCCGGCGGAGACGCCGCCGATCATGATTCGGGGATAGCCGGCGCTGGCGAAGGTGGTGTCGTAGAGCGTGGTGAAGCGGAAGCCGATCCACTCGGCATCGTCGCCCAGGCGCATGCGTCCCTGCCCGCTCACGGTGCGGTCGCGCACGCTGGCGATGACGACGTCGAACGATTCGATCGCCACCGCGATCGAGGGCGTGTTCATCTGCTCGGCCAGCGCCGCGACCACGACCGCGGCCACGGCGTTGTCGAGGGCTTCGTCGCCGCTGGTCGCCAGGCGCTGCGGTGCAGGGACCGTAGGCTGCACGGTGGGCGGCGTGGCGATCGGCGCGGATTGCGCCAGCACCGGCACCGTCGCCAGGCACGCCGCCAGCAGCAGCACCCGGGTGCTGCGCCTGCGTCGTGTCATCGGTTGCGGTTGCCCATGCATGCGTTTTTCCCCGTGTCGTCGCCGTGGCGTCGGACGGGTCAGCCTTCGCCGACCACGTCGACGCCCGCGGGCGGCGTGAATGTGAAGGTGTCGCGGTTGAAGGAAGGATTGCGCTTCCAGCCGCTGAACCTGATTTCGGTGCGTTGGCCGAGCGCATCCACGATTTCCATCCGCGCCAGGCCCTCGCCCGAGAGGCCGAGCCTGGCCGACTGGAAGGCGGCCTCGTCGCCGCCCTGCTTCGGCTTGAGCAGCAGCCACTGCAGGCCGTCTGCTTCGCCGGCGTCCTCGACCAGGAAATCGCGGTCGAGGCGGGCCGGGTCGATCAGCGCGGCGAGCGGGCTGTCCTGCTCGGCGCCGCCCTGCGGGCGGCGGCTGACCTGGTCGAGGTCGGGATCGTGCACCCAGACGGTCTCGCCGTCGGCCACGATCAGCTGCGGATAGGGCTTCTCGTATTCCCAGCGGAACAGGCGCGGCGCGGCCAGCGCCACGCGACCGCTGGACGATTCGCGCACGCGGCCGTTGTCGTCGAACACCTGCTGCACGAACTGCCCGTCGAGACCCTTCAGGCCCTTGGTGAAGCCGTCGAGCCGTTCGCGCGCGCCGGCATGCGCAAGGCCGGCCAGCAGGGCGACGGAGACGAGCAACCAGCGACAACTGCGGATCATGGAAGGCTTCCTGGTGGAGAGAGGTGGCGGCCAGTCTGCGCAGAACAAGCTGAACGCGCTCGTGCCATCCCTGCCCCTGTTCAAACGCAAAGGGGGGCGGGGGGTGGACGCGGGAGGGCGGGCCTCGATCGATGGCGCGGAAGCGTTCATCCGGGGTTCCGGCTGGCGGCGGGTTGCCGACGCAGCGGCGTGCTTGCCCCCTCGCCCGCGTTTGCCGGTGACTGCGCTGATCGCACGCGCCTGCGGCGCGCCCTCATCCGCCTCGACACCTTCTACCCCGGTGGGCACGTCGTCCCGTGAACGGGAGAAGAAAAAGCAAGCGCCGCTCCGAACGCCCGGCGCGCTCTGGCGGGCCTAGTTCGGCGGGTCTACTTCGGCGGCGGCGGTGCCAGCACGCTGCGGTCGCCGTTGTGCTCGGGGGCGGAGACCACGCCGGCGGCTTCCATCGCCTCGACCAGGCGCGCGGCACGGTTATAGCCGATCTTGAGCCGGCGCTGCACGCCGGAGATCGAGGCGCGGCGGGTTTCGGTGACGATCTTCACCGCCTCGTCGTAGAGCGGATCGGATTCGTCGCCCGATGCGGCGCTGGCCTCGGGCAGGCCGGTCGCGCCGACGCTGCTGCCGTCGTACATCGTCTGCGACTCGTCCAGCACGCCCTCGATGTAGTCCGGGCCGCCGCTGCCCTGCTTGAGGTGCTCGACCACGCGATGCACTTCCTCGTCGGAGACGAAGGCGCCATGCACGCGTTCGGGCAGCGCGGTGCCGGGCGGCAGGTAGAGCATGTCGCCGTGGCCGAGCAGGGTTTCCGCGCCGGACTGGTCGAGGATGGTGCGCGAATCGATCTTGCTCGACACCTGGAACGCGATGCGGGTGGGGATGTTGGCCTTGATCAGGCCGGTGATCACGTCCACGGAGGGACGCTGCGTGGCCAGGATCAGGTGGATGCCGGCGGCGCGCGCCTTCTGCGCCAGTCGCGCGATGAGCTCCTCGACCTTCTTGCCGACGATCATCATCATGTCGGCGAATTCGTCGATGAAGATCACGATGAACGGCAAGGTCTCCAGCGGCTGCGCGACCTCGTCCGACTCCGGGTTGGCGCGGAACAGCGGGTCGAGCAGCGGCTGGCCGGCGTCCTGCGCGTCGCGCACCTTCTTGTTGAAGCCGGCCAGGTTGCGCACGCCCACCGCGCTCATCAGCTTGTAGCGGCGCTCCATCTCCGCCACGCACCAGCGCAGGCCGTTGCCGGCCTCCTTCATGTCGGTGACCACCGGCGCCAGCAGGTGCGGGATGCCCTGGTAGACGCTGAGTTCGAGCATCTTCGGGTCGATCATCAGCATCCGCAGTTCCTTCGCGGAGGCCTTGTACAGCAGCGACAGCACCATCGCGTTGACCGCCACCGACTTGCCCGAGCCTGTGGTGCCGGCGACCAGCAGGTGCGGCATGCGCGCAAGATCCGCCACGGTCGGGCGACCGGCGATGTCCTTGCCCAGCGCCAGCGTGAGCGGGCTGGTGGACTTGTCGTATTCCTTCGAACGCAGCAGCTCGCTGAGGTAGATCATCTCGCGGTGCGTGTTCGGCGTTTCCAGGCCGACTACCGACTTGCCGGGAATCACGTCGACCACGCGCACCGACTTCACGCTCAGGCCGCGCGCGATGTCCTTGTCGAGCGAGCTGATCTGGCTGACCTTGATGCCCGGCGCCGGCTCGATCTCGAAGCGGGTGATCACCGGACCCGGATAGGCGCCGACCACCTGCGCGTCGATGCGGAAGTCCTTGAGCTTGAACTCGATCTGGCGCGACAGCGTTTCCAGCGTGTTCTCGTCGTAGCCCTTGGGCTGCGGCTTGGGATCGTCGAGCAGCGCCAGCGGCGGGATGCCGCTGCCATCGCCGACGTGGAACAGCGGGATCTGCTGCTCGCGCTTGGCGCGGTCGCTCTTCTCGACCACCGGCGCGGGCGGCGGTTCGATCCGGACCTTCTCGCGCTTCGCGCGCAGTCCGAGGTCTACCTTGCGGACCTCCTCGCGCTCCACGCGCATCTCGCGCGCTTCCATCCGCTCCACCGCCTGCTGCCGCCCGCGCCGCAGCAGCGCCGGCAGCAGCAGCACCCAGCCGCCGATGCGGTCGGCCACCGCCAGCCAAGACAGGCCGGTGGCCAGCGTCACCGACACCAGCAGCAGCGCGAGCAGGAACAGATTGCCGCCGAGCGCGCCGAAGCCGCGATCGAGCGAATTGCCGACCAGCCGCCCGAGCACGCCGCCCGCCCCGGCGGGCAGGTTCTCGACCGCGCCCATGCGCAGGTACAGCAGGCCGGTGGCCGAGACCAGGAAGCCGACGATGCCCACCAGCCGCAGCGCCGGTCCGAAGTCGACCCGGCCATCGCCGTCCGAATCCATGCCGAACAGCGCGATCCACGCCACCGCGCCCAGCACCAGCGGCAGCAGGTAGGCGACAAAGCCGGTCAGGTACAGCAGCACGTCGGCGATCCAGGCCCCGATCGGCCCGCCGGCGTTGTTGAGCGGGGCCGTGACGCCGCCCGAGGCGGTCGACCAGCCCGGGTCGTCCGGCGAATAGGTCGCCAGGCACACCAGCAGGTACAGCAGCAGCGGCGCGATGAGGATCATCGCGATGTCGCGCAGCAGCCGCTGGCGACGGGGATCGGGGGGCGTTGCCGCCTCCCTCTCGACCGCGCGCTGGCGCTTGCCACGCTCAGGAATCGCCCGTGCCACCGTCATCCACGACCTTAGGAGTTTGGTCCAATACCTTGATCTTAAGTCAAAGTTTCATGGCTTGCAGGGCCGGATGCACGAGCTTGCCGGCCTCCACGTTGATCCCCCGCACCAGCGGCGCACTGCCCCGCCAGTCGCCGCCGGCCAATCGGTCGACCCAGGGCAGGATCGCCGCGCAGATCGCCTGCGACGAGGTCTGCGGCACCGCGCCGGGCATGTTGGTCACGCAGAAGTGGATCACGCCCTCCTCCACGTAGGTCGGTTCCTTCCAGGTGGTCGGGCGCGAGGTCTCGAAGCAGCCGCCCTGGTCGATGGAGATGTCCACCAGCACGCTGCCGTCCTCCATCGCCTCCATCATGCCGCGGGTGACCACGTGCGGCGCGACCGCGCCGGTGACCAGCACCGCGCCGACCACGAGGTCGGCCGAAGCGACCTCGCGCGCGACCAGGTCGTCGTAGGGATACAGCGCGGTGACGTTGTGGCCCAGCCGCATCATCTCGTCCATGCGGTCGATGCGCTTCTCGAACACCACCACGTTGGCGCCACCGGCGGCGGCCAGCGATGCCGCGGCCCCGCCCGCCTGGCCGGCGCCGAAAACCACCACCTTGCCGCGCGCGGTGGACGGCAGGCCGCCGAGCAGCTTGCCCTTGCCGCCCAGCGGCTGGTGCAGGTAGTGGGTGCCGACCTGGATCGCGATCTTGCCGGCGATCACCGACATCGGCGCCAGCAGCGGCAGGTCGCCATCGTCGAGCTCGACCGTCTCGAACGCGATCCCGGTCAGGCCGATGTCGAGCAGGCGTCGGGTCAGCGCCGGTTCCGCCGCCAGGTGCAGGTAGCAGAACAGCAGGTGGTCCTCGCGCAGCAGGGCGAGGTCGCCCTCGATCGGTTCCTTGACCTTGACGATCAGTTCGCCGCGTTCGTACAGCGCGGCAGCGTCGGAGGCGATGTGCACGCCCAGCCGCGCATATTCGGCGTCGGCGAAACCCGACCGCACGCCCGCGTCGCGCTCGACCCACACCTCGTGTCCGCGCCGGACCAGGTCGCCGGCCGCGGCCGGCACCAGCGCGACGCGCCCTTCGAGGGTCTTGGTTTCCTTCGGTATGCCGATGCGCATCGTGGGTTTCCTCGTGGCTCAGGCGTCGCGCCGGCCGCGCATGAAAAAACCCGTGCAGCGCCTGCACGGGTTCGACCGGAACCGCCTGCCCGCTATCGCGGGCCGTGGACACTGCGTTGCGCGCGCAACGCCTGCGCGCGCCTTGTGTTGCCGCCGTCGCGCCGCCAAGCTATGGGCTTCGATACGCCGCAACTCCATGACCCGCGAGTATACATGACCCCTTCTTCGCCCCGGCACATCCGCCTGATCATCCTCGGTTCCGGTCCCGCGGGCTGGACCGCCGCCGTCTACGCCGCGCGCGCCAACCTCAAGCCGGTGGTGATCACCGGCATGCAGATGGGCGGGCAGCTGATGACCACCACCGAGGTCGACAACTGGCCGGGCGACGCGCACGGGCTGATGGGGCCGGACCTGATGGCGAGGATGCAGGCGCACGCCGAGCGTTTCGAGACCGAGGTCGTGTTCGACCACATCCACACCGCCGACCTGTCGCAGCGCCCGTTCCGGCTCAAGGGCGACAGCGGCGAGTACACCGCCGACGCGATCGTCATCGCCACCGGCGCGACCGCGAAGTACCTCGGGATTCCGTCCGAAGAGGCGTTCAAGGGCCGCGGCGTCTCCGCCTGCGCAACCTGCGACGGCTTCTTCTACAAGGACCAGGACGTGGCCGTGGTCGGCGGCGGCAACACCGCGGTGGAGGAGGCGCTGTACCTGTCCAACATCGCGCGCAAGGTCTATCTGGTGCATCGCCGCGACACCCTGCGCGCGGAGAAGATCATGCAGGACAAGCTGTTCGCGAAGATCGCCGCCGGCAAGATCGAGCCGGTCTGGCACCACGTGGTCGACGAGGTGCTGGGCAACGAGGCGGGCGTGACCGGCATGCGGCTCAAATCGGTGCAGGACGGCAGCACCCGCGAGATCGACGTGCACGGCTTCTTCGTCGCCATCGGCCACACCCCGAACACCACCCTGTTCGAAGGCCAGCTGGCGATGAACAACGGCTACCTGGAGATCCGCTCCGGGCTGGGCGGTGGCGCGACCGAAACTTCGGTCCCCGGCGTGTTCGCGGCCGGCGACGTCGCCGACCAGCACTACCGCCAGGCGATCACCTCCGCCGGCTTCGGCTGCATGGCCGCGCTGGATGCGGAGCGCTTCCTCGACAAGGGCGGCTGATCGGCGCATCGGCCCGCGCGCGTGGACAAACTCCTGCTCAAGCAGTGCCTGTACCACGGCAGCTGGCTCGCGCTTCCGTTCATCGCCTGGTTGCTGTGGCGCCTGCGGCGACCGCGGCTGCGCTGGCTGGTGGTCCTGCTGCTGGTGCCCAGCCTGGCATTCGCGTGGGCGCGGTTCGTGGAACCGCGCATCATCCGGGTGCACGAGACGACGCTCGAAGGCACCGGCCTGGAGGCGGACATCGCGCTGGTCAGCGATATCCACCTGGGCGTGTACAAGGACCGCGCCTTCCTCGAACGCGTGGTCGACAGGATCAATGCGCTTCCGGTGCAGGCGGTCGCGATCGCCGGCGACTTCACCTACGAGCCGGGGGAACACTCCCTCGCGGCGATGTTCGCGCCGCTAGCGCGACTGCGGGTGCCGGTGTACGCCGTGCTCGGCAACCACGACCAGCAGGCGCCGGGCCCGGACATCGACCTGGCGTTGCGCGAAGCGCTGCGCGACCACGGCGTGCAGGTGATCGAAGGCGGCATCGTCGATGCAGGCGGGTATCGTTGGGCCGGGCTGGGCGACCGCTGGGCGGGCAAGGACGATCCGGAATTCCTGCGGGTATCGCCTTCGCCCCTGCCGACGCTGGTGCTCGCCCACAACCCCGACAGTGCGACCGGCCTTGCGCGCGCGGACGCGACCCTGCTCCTGGCCGGCCATACCCACGGCGGCCAGATCCGCATCCCGTGGCTGTACCGTCGCGTGATCCCGAGCGCGCACGGATTCGACCGCGGCGAACAGGTGGTGCGTGGCGTGGATGGCGAGGTTCGCGTGTTCACCACCGCCGGAGTGGGCGAGATCGGCCTGCCGATGCGCCTGTTCAACCCGCCCACGATCGACGTGCTGCACCTGCGTCCCTGACGTCCCGACCATGGCCACCGTCCGACTGCTCGACACGCTCGCCACCGTCGCGCCCCGGGACTGGGATGCGCTGCGCGGCAACGACGATCCCTTCGTGTCGCACGCCTTCCTGCACGGCCTGGAAGCCCACGGCTGCCTGCGCGAGGACTGGGGCTGGACGCCGCACCATCTCACGCTGTGGGAGGGCAACGCGCTGGTGGCCGCGGCGCCGGCGTACATCAAGACCAATTCGCACGGCGAGTTCGTGTTCGACCACGCCTGGGCGCACGCTTACGCGCGGCACGGGCTCGACTATTTCCCGAAGCTGCTGTGCGCGGCGCCCTATTCGCCGGTGACCGGTCCGCGGCTGCTCGCGCCCGATGCGACGCTGCGCCGCGCGCTTGCCGATGCGCTTGTCGCGGAAGTCCGGCGGCTGGGTCTGTCGTCGGCACACGTCAACTTCCACCGTGCTGACGAGGACGACGCCTTCGGCGAGGACTGGCTCGCGCGCATCGACCTGCAGTACCACTGGCGCAACGAGGCCGGATGGCGCACCTTCGACGACTACCTCGCGGCGATGGACCACAAGCACCGCAAGAACATCCACCAGGAACGCGCGAAGGTGTCGCGCGCGGGCATCGCGCTGCGCACCGTGCATGGTGCCGACGCCAGCGAGGCGGACCTGGCGACCATGCACCGCTTCTACCTGCAGACCTTCGCCGAGTACGGCAACTCGCCGGCGCTGACGCTGCCGTTCTTCCGGCACCTGGCCCGGGCGCTGCCGCGGCAACTGGTGATCTTCCTGGCCGAACTCGATGGCGAGGCGATCGCCGGCGCGCTGTGCCTGCGCAGCGGGGACACGCTCTACGGGCGCTACTGGGGTGCGGCCGTGGTCGCGCCCGGGCTGCATTTCGAGACCTGCTACTACCAGGGCATCGACTACTGCCTGCGCGAAGGCCTGCGCGGGTTCGAGCCCGGCGCCCAGGGCGAGCACAAGATCGCCCGCGGCTTCCTGCCGACCCTGGTCCGCAGCCGTCACTGGATCGCCGACCCGCGGTTCCGCGAGGCGCTGGCAGCCTGGTGCGCCGAGGAGCGCGCAGTGGTCCAGCGCAACAAGAGCTGGCTGGACCAGCGCACCCCGTTCCGCCCCGCGTAGGAGCGCCTTCAGGCGCGACGCTCTTTCGCCAGCGTGGGCACAGCCCAAGGAGCATCGCGCCTGGAGGCGCCCCTACAATGCTGGGGGTGAGGCCCGCGGAGGATCGCGCCTGAAGGCGCTCCTACAATCGGGGCGAGGCCGAAGGAGCATCGCGCCTGGAGGCGCTCCTACAATGCGGGGGTGAGCCTCCGCGTGCCGCGACTCGATGCAGACCCGAACGCCCCGTTCCCGGCGGCCGACAGCGCACTGCGCCGACCCGACGGCCTGCTCGCGCTCGGCGGCGACCTGTCCCCCGCGCGGCTGCTCAACGCCTATCGTCACGGAATCTTCCCCTGGTACTCGGAAGGCCAGCCGATCCTGTGGTGGTCGCCCGATCCGCGCCTGGTGTTCCGTACCGAAGGCGTCCGCCTGTCCTCGCGGTTTCGCCGCACCCTGCGCGCCTCGGCCTGGGTGGCGCGCGCCGATACCGCATTCGCGCGGGTGGTCGAACGGTGCGCCGCGGCGCCGCGGCGCGGACAGGCCGGGACATGGATCACCCCGGCGATGCAGGCCGCGTACCTGCGCATGCATCAGCTGGGGCATGCGCACAGCGTCGAAGTATTCGCCGGTCCGGCTCCCGATGCGGCACTGGTCGGTGGCATCTACGGCATCGCCATCGGGCGGATGTTCTTCGGCGAAAGCATGTTCAGCGACGCCTCCGGCGGCTCCAAGGCGGCCCTGGCCGCACTCGCGCGCTGGCTGCATGGACTCGGATGGCCGCTGGTGGATGCGCAGGTCGAGAACGCGCACCTGATCGGCCTCGGCGCGGAGCGCATGCCGCGCGAGCGCTTCCTCGCGGAACTCTGGCCGCTGGTCGCCGCTCCCGCCGGTCCCGGCGCGTGGACCACGGCGTTCGGCATGCGCCCGGTCTCGTGCCTGTCTGAATGACCTGGCCCCGAGGCCTACCCGTTTTTTGCATCGCCCCGGGCAGCGTGGCAGAATGGTCCGCTTCATCGCGGCACGACCGTCGCACCCTCCTCCACCGGCAACAGGACGCATGGCGAAAGACGACGTCATCGAATTCGAAGGCACGATCTCCGAAACCCTCCCGAACACCATGTTCCGGGTGAAGCTGGAGAACGGCCACGAAATCATTGCGCACATCTCCGGACGGATGCGCAAGAACTACATCCGCATCCTGACCGGCGACAAGGTCAAGGTCGAGATGACGCCCTACGACCTGACCAAGGGTCGCATCACCTACCGCATGAAGTAGAGCCACGCGCGGGCGCCATGCCGTCCGACGCCCCGGCCCGCCGCATGTGCTGATCTGCACATGCGTCCCCGACGCCACGCACTTATCCTCCGGACACCTGAGCCCGGAGATTCCCGATGCGCGTTCCCGTTGCCGCCCGAACCCTCGTCCTGTCCATCGCCCTCGCGCTCGCCGGCGGTGGCGCCATGGCGCAGGATGCGCCGTCCCTCGCGCCCACCGCGGATAGCGCCACGTCGCAGGCCCGACGCCTCGACGCCTGGTTCGCGGCGAAATACCAGGAGCAGTTGCGCTTCAGCCCGATCGCCATGACCTTCCTCGGCCGCAAGGAGCTGTACGACCAGCTCGACGACATGTCCGAGGCGGCCGAGGAACGACAGCTGGCCTGGCGCAAGGCCAGCGTCGAGGAACTGGAGAAGACGTTCGACTACGCCACGCTCGACGACGAGGCGAAGCTGTCCTACGACCTGTGGAAGCTGCAGTACGAGAACGCGCGCGATGCCATGCGCTTCCGCGACAACGTGTACGTGTTCAACCAGATGCAGGGCGCGCAGTCGTTCCTGCCGACCTTCCTGATCAACTTCCACAAGGTCGAGGACGAGTCCGACTATCTCGCCTACCTCGAGCGCATCGAGGCGGTGCCGCGCGCCTTCGGTCAGATGCTCGAACGCGCGAAGCGCAACGCCGAAGCCGGCTACCGCATGCCCCGCTTCGCCTACGACGGCGTGCTGACCGAGGCGCGCAGGGTCGTGAGCGGGGCGCCGTTCGGCGAGGGCGCGGATTCCGCGCTGTGGGCGGACCTGCAGGCCAAGGCCGACGCGCTGGTCAAGGCCGGCAAGGTCGATGCCACGCGCGCGGACGAGCTCAAGTCGCAGGCCCGCGCCGCGCTGGTGGCGCACGTGCAGCCGCCGTATGCCGAGCTGATCGCCTGGGCCGAAGCCGATCGAAGCAACGCGGCCGGGAATCCGAGCGGCGTAGGCAGCACCCAACCCAATGGCGCCGACTACTACCGGCACCAGCTGCGCATGCACACCACCACCGACCTCACCGCCGACCAGGTGCACCGCATCGGGCTGGACGAGGTCAAGCGCATCCACGGCGAGATGGAAGCGCTGAAGGACAAGGTCGGCTTCGAAGGCGACCTGCAGGCGTTCTTCGCCCACATCTCGACCGACCCGAAGTTCAAGTTTCCGGACACCGACGCCGGCCGCCAGGCCTACATCGACGAGGCCACGGCCGCGATCGGCAACATCAAGAAGGTGCTGCCGCAGTACTTCGGCCTGCTGCCGAAGGCGGACCTGGTGGTCAAGCGTGTAGAGGCCTTCCGCGAACAGCCGGGCGCCGCGCAGCACTACTTCCCCGGCACGGCCGACGGTTCCCGCCCGGGCGTGTACTACGCGCACCTTTCCGACATGGGCGCGATGCCCAAGCCCGAGTTGGAGGTCATCGCCTATCACGAGGGCCTGCCGGGCCATCACATGCAGATCTCGATCGCGCAGGAGCTGACCGGGATCCCCGAGTTCCGCACCCAGGCGCGCTCGACCGCCTACTCCGAGGGCTGGGGCCTGTATTCGGAATGGCTGGCCAAGGAGATGCCGGGCACCTACCAGGACCCCTACTCCGAGTACGGCCGGCTGAGCTCCGAGCTGTGGCGCGCGGTGCGGCTGGTGGTCGACACCGGGCTGCACGCCAAGGGCTGGACCGAGCAACAGGCGGTGGACTACTTCAAGGCCAACACCGCGATCCCGGAAGCATCGGTCCGCTCCGAGGTCCAGCGCTACATCACCTGGCCGGGCCAGGCGACGGCCTACAAGATCGGCATGATCCGGATCCAGGAACTGCGTCGGAAGGCGGAATCGGAACTGGGCGAGCGCTTCGACATCCGCGGCTTCCACGACGCGGTGCTCGGCGGCGGCGCGCTGCCGATGGAGCTGCTGGAACGGCGCGTGGACCAGTGGATCGAGGCCCGGAAAAAAGCCTGAGGTATCGATGACACCTCTGACGTCGTCCGGGCGTCGGTACGAAGGCATTGCGCGGATGACGTGGCGTCGTGCCTGTCCGGCTCCGGATGGACGCCTTCTTGCGCCGGGGGCGGGCCGCTTCTCCCTCGGTCAGGGCATCCTGCCCTGACTCGGGCGCGCGCCATCCATGGCGCGCTGGTCGCGGCCCACCCCCGGCGCAGGAAGGCTCGTCCGACTCGGGTGTCCGCGCCCTCGTTGAACCGGACAAGCCGCGGCGCTTCGTCATCTTCGTCTCTTCGCCGCACCTGGCGCGGCGAGGGCGAAATGGTTCCTGATGTGCCGGCCCGGGGCCCCGAAGACGGAAGACCGTCCGCCGCGCGCCGCAGCGCCGCGGCCGGGGATTGCGCAAGCGGCACAGGGATGTGCCGCGGCCGCGAGTGCGGGCACGGACGCCTGCCCGAGCGGTGCGGAATCCCCGGCCGGGGCGCTGCGGCCCATCCGGAGGCGCGCGCTCAGGCTTGGAGGCATCCGCTGATCAAAAAAAGGGCGGCCACTGGCCGCCCTTCGTGTGCGACGTGCTCGCGACCTTACTCGACGGTCGCCGGCAGCAGCTTCTCCGGCTCGGCGAATGCCTCGACGACCAGTTCGTCGTCGCGCACGTCCACGGTGACGCGGCCGCCGTTGACCAGCTTGCCGAACAGCAGCTCGTCGGCCAGCGGGCGCTTGACCTTGTCCTGGATCACCCGCGCCATCGGCCGCGCACCCATCAGCGGGTCGAAGCCGTGCGCCGCCAGCCAGTCGCGGGCGGCCGGCGTCGCCGACAGGCTCACGTCCTTCTCGTGCAGCTGCGCTTCGAGTTCGATCATGAACTTGTCCACCACGCGCAGGATGTGGTCCATGCCCAGCGCCTGGAACTGCACGATGGCATCGAGGCGGTTGCGGAACTCCGGCGTGAAGCCCTTGCGGATCACTTCCATCGCATCGGTGCTGTGGTCCTGGCGGGTGAAGCCGATCGAGCGCCGCGCCGCCTGCGCCGCACCGGCGTTGGTGGTCATCACCAGGATCACGTTGCGGAAGTTCGCTTCGCGGCCGTTGGTGTCGGTGAGCACGCCGCGGTCCATCACCTGCAGCAGGATGTTGAAGATGTCCGGGTGCGCCTTCTCCACCTCGTCCAGCAGCAGCACGCAGTGCGGGGTCTTGACGATCTTCTCGGTCAGCAGCCCGCCCTGGTCGAAGCCCACGTAGCCCGGGGGCGCGCCGATCAGGCGCGACACCGAATGCGGCTCCATGTACTCGGACATGTCGAAGCGCACCAGCTCGATGCCCAGCTGCAGCGCGAGCTGCTTGGTGACCTCGGTCTTGCCCACGCCGGTGGGACCAGCGAACAGGAAGTTGCCGATCGGCTTGTCCGGATTGGCAAGGCCGGAACGCGCGAGCTTGATCGCCGAGGTCAGCGTCTCGATCGCCGGATCCTGGCCGAAGATGACCATCTTCAGGTTGCGCTCCAGGTGCTCGAGCACGTCCTTGTCCGAGGCGCTGACCTGCTTGGTCGGGATGCGCGCCATCTTGGCCACGATCGCCTCGACCTCCTCGACGTCGATCAGGGTCTTGCGCAGCTCGTCGGGCAGCAGCCGCTGGCGCGCGCCGGCCTCGTCGATCACGTCGATCGCCTTGTCCGGCAGCAGCCGGTCGCCGATGTGCTTGACCGACAGGTCGACCGCGGCCCGCAGCGCATCGTCCTCGTAGAGCACGTCGTGGTGCTCCTCGTACTTGCCCTTGAGCCCGCGCAGGATCTCGTAGGCCTCGCCCACAGTCGGCTCGACGATGTCGATCTTCTGGAAGCGCCGCGCCAGCGCGCGGTCCTTCTCGAAGATGCCGCGGTATTCCTGGAACGTGGTCGAGCCGATGCAGCGCAGGTCGCCCGAGGCCAGCGCCGGCTTGATCAGGTTCGAGGCATCCATGGTGCCGCCCGACGCCGAACCGGCGCCGATGATGGTATGGATCTCGTCGATGAACAGGATCGCGCCCGGATGCTTCTTGATGGCGCTGAGCACCGCCTTCAGGCGCTTCTCGAAGTCGCCGCGGTACTTGGTGCCGGCGACCAGGGCGCCGAGATCGAGCGAATAGATGGTGGCGTCGGCCAGCACCTCCGGGACCTCGCCGTCGACGATGCGCCGGGCCAGGCCTTCGGCGATCGCGGTCTTGCCGACGCCGGCCTCGCCCACGTACAGCGGGTTGTTCTTGCGCCGCCGGCACAGCACCTGGATGGTGCGCTCGATCTCTTCGGCGCGCCCCACCAGCGGGTCGATGCGGCCTTCGTTCGCCAACGCGTTCAGATCGGTGGCGTACTCGCCCAGGGCGTCGCCCTTGGCCTCGCCTTCGCCACCCTCGCCGCGGGCAGCCGGATCCTCGCCGGAATGGCCAGGGTCCTCGCCGCCGCTCTTGGCGATACCGTGCGACATGTAATTGACCACGTCCAGCCGGGTGACGTCCTGCTGGTTGAGGAAGTAGACCGCGTGCGAGTCCTTCTCGCCGAAGATCGCCACCAGCACGTTGGCGCCGGTGACCTCCTTCTTGCCCGAGGACTGGACGTGGTAGACCGCCCGCTGCAGCACGCGCTGGAAACCGAGCGTGGGCTGGGTATCGCGGCCGTCGTCGTCGGGCAGCTTCGAGACCGAAGTCAGGATCGCCTGCTCGAGGTCGCTGCGCAGGCGGTGGAAGTCGGCGCCGGTGGCCTTGAGCACGGCTTCGGCGGACGGGTTGTCGAGCAGCGCCAAAAGCAGGTGCTCGACCGTCATGTACTCGTCGCGCGCCTCGCGGGCGCGCTTGTAGCACTGGCCGATGCTGTACTCGAGATCCTTGCTGAACATGGGGAGGCAACCTCCGGGGAACTGCGACCTAAATGGGGCCGCGTTCCGGCTTTTCCATGCCCCGGCCTGGCTCCCTTTTAGGCCTTTTCCATGGTGCAGAGCAAGGGGTGCTGGTTGAGCCGGGAATATTCGTTCACCTGCGCGACCTTGGACTCCGCCACCTCGCGGCTGTAGACCCCGCACACGCCGCGCCCGCGGGTGTGGACGTGAAGCATGACCTGGGTGGCCTTCTCCAGGTCCAGGGCGAAGAACCGGACCAGGACGTCGACCACGAAGTCCATCGGGGTGTAGTCGTCGTTCAGCAGCAGGACGGAGTACAGCGGCGGCCGCGCCAGCTCCGGCTTGCTGGTCTCCACGACGGTGCCGTGTTCGTGCTCGGGGGCGTGCTTGCGGGTCATCGCTCCATTATACGAAGGGCGGAGGATCCTCCGGTCCACGCGGCACGGCATGGACGATCCGGCGCCCGGCGCGAGACAATCGACGCTCCACGACCCGGGGGATCCCACCGATGCATCGCCGCGCCCGACTGACCGCCTGCTGCCTGCTGCTGACCGCCCTGCCCGTTTTCCAGGCCTGGGCCGAGGATCCGGCGGTGGCCACGCGCCTGGATGCCCGCGGCATCCAGTACTCGGTCGACGAGGACGGCGATTACCGCGTCACCTACAACTATGCGGACGAGGGCCGGAGCCAGCTCGCGTTCGTGGCCGGGCGGACCGAAAGCATCGCCGGCTTCCGGATCCGCGAGGTGTTCGCGCCCGCCGCCTGGGTGGGCAAGGACGGGATCGACGGCGCCCGCGCACTGGCCCTGCTGGAGGAAAGCCGGCGGCAGAAGCTCGGCAGCTGGGAGATCGGCGGCGACGTGCTGTATTTCGTGATCAAACTGCCCGACAACGTCGACGCGGCGCAGCTCGAGGCGGCGCTGGACATCGTGGCCGAGGTCGCGGACAACAAGGAAATCGAGCTCAGCGGCGAGCGCGACGAGCTGTGAGCGGATACCGCCCCGGATGAGCTATCGCGAAGGACGCTTCTGGCAGCCCGACGTCACCGTGGCCACGGTGGTGGTCGAGGGTGGCCGGTTGCTGTGCGTGGAGGAACGCGTCCAGGGCAGCCTGGTGCTCAACCAGCCCGCCGGCCACCTCGAGCCGGACGAGACCCTGCTGGATGCCGCGCTGCGCGAAACCCGGGAGGAAACCGGCTGGGACGTGCGCCTGACCGCGTTCATCGGCGCCTACCAGTGGAAGGCCCCCGCCCGCCCGGGAGAAGACGAGGGGCGCCATTACCTGCGCTTCGCGTTCGCTGCCGAGCCGGTCGCCCACGATCCGGCGCGGACACTGGACGAGGGCATCGTGCGCGCGGTCTGGATGACGCCCTCGGAGCTGCGCGCCGCCGCGGATCGCCACCGCAGCCCGCTGGTATGGCGGGTCGTGGCCGACCATCTGGCCGGGCGGCGCCAGCCGCTGTCGCTGGTCTCGCAACTGGAATGAGCGCGCCGCAGATCATCGTCGGCATGTCGGGCGGGGTCGATTCCTCGGTTGCCGCGCTGGTGCTGCGGGAGGCCGGCGAATCGATCGCCGGCCTGTTCATGCAGAACTGGGCCGACGACGATGCGCAGGACGGCGCGAGTGCCCCTTCGGGCAGGACGCCTAAAGTGGCCGGCACCGGCGAGTGCCGCGCCGAAGACGACCGCCGCGACGCGGTCGCGGTCTGCGGCCGGCTCGGCATTCCGATCCACTTCCGCGATTTCTCTTCCGAGTACTGGAGCGGCGTGTTCGAGCACTTCATCGCCGAGTACGCCGCCGGGCGCACGCCCAACCCCGACGTGCTGTGCAATCGCGAAATCAAGTTCAAGCATTTCCTGGACGCCGCGCGCGGCCTCGGCGCGGAGCGCATCGCCACCGGCCACTA
Organism: Luteimonas saliphila; assembly: GCF_016774335.1. Taxonomy (GTDB): domain Bacteria; phylum Pseudomonadota; class Gammaproteobacteria; order Xanthomonadales; family Xanthomonadaceae; genus Luteimonas; species Luteimonas saliphila. Next base: position 25,333 of record NZ_JAETWA010000030.1, read on the forward strand.
CGCGCGCATCGCGCACGCGGGCGGGCGCTGGCAACTGCTGCGCGCGGCCGACCGCGGCAAGGACCAGAGCTATTTCCTGCACCAACTGGGCCAGGACCAGCTGGCCGCGACGCTGTTCCCGCTCGGGAACCTGCCCAAGACCGATGTACGCGCGATCGCGCGCAAGGCCGGCCTGCCGACCGCGGACAAGAAGGATTCGACCGGCATCTGCTTCATCGGCGAACGCGACTTCCGCGGATTCCTGTCGCGCTACCTGCCCGCGCGCGAGGGCGAGATGCGCACGCCCGGTGGCCGCGTGGTCGGGCGCCACCCGGGCGTGTTCTACTTCACGCTCGGCCAGCGCGAAGGCCTGCAACTGGGCGGCGTGCAAGGTTTCGACGCCGCGCCCTGGTACGTGGTCGGCAAGGACGTCGAACGCAACGTGCTGGTGGTTGACCAGGGCAGCGACAGCCCCTATCTCAAGTCGACGCGGTTGTGGAGCGAGCCGGCGCACTGGATCGGCGGCGCGCCGCCGGCGCGCAGGTTCGAGTGCACCGCACAGACCCGTTACCGGCAACCGGAGGAACCCTGCCAGGTGAGCATCGACGAATCCACGCAACGCCTCGCGATCGTGTTCCGCAACCCGCAACGCGCCGTGACGCCGGGCCAGTCCGTGGTGCTCTACGACGGCGAGGCCTGCCTCGGCGGCGCGGTCATCGCGGCCACGGATGCTCCCCTCGAACGGCAGGCGCACGGAGCGGCGGCATGAACGACGACCGCGTCCTCGCCCTCGCCGGCCTGGTGCAGGCGCTCAGGCAAGTGCGGCGCATCGCCGAAACCGGGCAGGCCGACGCGGGCGTGCTGTCCACCTCGCTCGACAGCGTGTTCCGCATCGACGCCGCCTCGCCGGAGGAGGTTTACGGCGGCGCAGCCAATGTCCGCTCCGGCCTGCTGCTGCTGCGCGACTACCTCGGCAACCAGGGCGACGACCCGCAACTGCCGAAACTGGCGCTGTCGGTGACCCAGCTCGAGCGCCGCTTCGTCGCCAACGACGCCGTTGCCGAACGCGTCCACGAGGGCATCCTCGCCATCAAGGTCCGGGCCGACCAGTTGGGCAGCAGCCATCCCGACGTGCTGTCGGAACTGGGCAGCCTCTACGCCGAAACCGTCAGCCACCTGCGCCCGAAGGTGATGGTGCAGGGCAATCCGCACTACCTCGGCCAGGCCGGCGTGGTCGCCGAGATCCGCGCCGTCCTGCTCGCCGCACTGCGATCGGCGGTGCTGTGGCGCCAGCTCGGCGGCAGCGTCTGGGACCTGTTCCTGCGCAAGCGCGCGCTGCAACAGTCGATCGAGGGCTGGCTGGACTGAGCGTGCCCGGCCGCCGCATGCGACCACCCCGACGCGATGGCCGCTCAGCGCATGGACAACAGGCCGCGACGACGGAACCAGGACTCGAGTGGCAAGGGCGCCAACGGCGGCACCGCCGCCAGTAGCGCCCACAGCAGCGCCCACAGCGCCCACCGCAGGCGCATGCCTGCGACCACCGCGACCACCAGATGGAGCAGGAAGGCGGCACCGTGCAACCGGCCGAAGAGCCAGACGCCGAGGTCGGTGGTCGCGGTGACGTACTTGAGGAGCATGCCGAGCAGCAGGTCCGCCCACGTCGCGGCTTCGATCAGCGCCACGACCGTGAACGCCTTTCCGGCCGGGGACAACGCATGGGATGGCTTCACGAGTCCCTGATGTCCGGCGACGAGTGCGGGCATGGCCCCAGCCGACGCATGTCGTTGCGATGCTCGCGTCGCCCAACGCCAGGTACGCGCAGACAGGTGCGTTCGCGAACGAGCGCGAGGTGGCCGGCCGGAAAGCGCCTTCGACGCTTCCCGGCCCGGTGCCTACGCGGCGACCGGTTCGGCGGTGCCGCGATACTCCTCGATCTGGTCGAAGTTCATGTAGCGGTAGATCTCCGCGCCCTGGTCGTTGATCACGCCGATGTCGGCCATGTACTCGGCCTTCGTCGGGATGCGGCCCAGCCGCGAACAGATGGCGGCGAGTTCCGCCGAACCGAGGAACACGTTGGAATTGCGGCCCAGCCGGTTCGGGAAGTTGCGCGTGGACGTGGAAAACACCGTCGCGCCCTCGCGCACCTGCGCCTGGTTGCCCATGCACAGCGAGCAGCCCGGCATCTCCATGCGCGCGCCGGCGGTGCCGAAGGTGCCGTAGTGGCCTTCCTTGGTGAGTTCGCTGGCGTCCATCCGGGTGGGCGGCGCGACCCACAGGCGCGTGGGGATGTCGCGCTTGCCCTCCAGCAGCTTCGCCGCGGCGCGGAAGTGGCCGATGTTGGTCATGCACGAGCCGATGAAGACCTCGTCGATCTTCGTGCCGGCGACCTCCGACAGCGACTTCACGTCGTCGGGGTCGTTCGGACAGGCCAGCAGCGGCTCGTGCACGTCGGCCAGGTCGATCTCGATCACCGCCGCGTACTCGGCGTCGGCATCGGGTTCGAGCAGTTGCGGATCGGCCAGCCACTCCTCCATCTTCGCGATCCGGCGCACCAGTGAACGCGCATCCGCATACCCTTCGGCGATCATCCACTTCAGCAGCGTGATGTTGCTGGTGAGGTACTCGATGATCGGCGCCTTGTCGAGCCGCACGGTGCAGCCGGCAGCGGAGCGCTCGGCCGAGGCGTCGGAAAGCTCGAACGCCTGCTCCACCTTCAGCTGCGGCAGGCCCTCGATCTCGAGGATGCGGCCGGAGAAGATGTTCTTCTTGCCCTGCTTGGCGACCGTCAGCAGGCCGGCCTTGATCGCGTAGTACGGGATCGCGTTGACCAGGTCGCGCAGAGTCACGCCCGGCTGCAGTTCGCCCTTGAAGCGCACCAGCACGCTTTCTGGCATGTCGAGCGGCATCACCCCGGTGGCGGCGGCGAACGCGACCAGGCCGGAGCCCGCGGGGAACGAGATGCCGACCGGGAAACGCGTATGCGAGTCGCCGCCGGTGCCGACGGTATCGGGCAGCAGCATGCGGTTGAGCCAGCTGTGGATCACGCCGTCGCCAGGACGCAGCGAGATGCCGCCGCGGGTGGAGATGAATTCCGGCAACGTGTGGTGGGTCTTCACGTCCACCGGCTTGGGATAGGCCGCGGTGTGGCAGAACGACTGCATCACAAGGTCCGCGCTGAATCCGAGGCAGGCGAGATCCTTGAGCTCGTCGCGCGTCATCGGGCCGGTGGTGTCCTGCGAACCCACCGAAGTCATCCGCGGCTCGCAGTAGGTGCCCGGGCGCACGCCCTGCCCTTCCGGCAGTCCGCAGGCGCGGCCGACCATCTTCTGCGCCAGCGAGTAACCCCTGCCGCTGTCGGCCGGCGGCTGCGGCTGGCGGAACAGGTCGGTGGCGGGCAGGCCTAGCGATTCGCGCGCCCTGGCGGTCAGGCCGCGGCCGATGATCAGCGGGATGCGGCCACCGGCACGGACCTCGTCGAACAGCACGTCGGACTTGACCTGGAACCCGGCGATGACCACGCCGTCCTTCAGCGCCTTGCCCTCGTACGGGCGCAGCTCGACGACGTCGCCGTGTTCCATCCTCGACACGTCGAGTTCGATCGGCAACGCGCCGGCGTCCTCCATGGTGTTGTAGAAGATCGGCGCGATCTTGCTGCCCAGGCACACGCCGCCGTAGCGCTTGTTGGGGATGTACGGAATGTCCTGCCCGGTCCACCACAGCACGCTGTTGGTCGCCGACTTGCGGCTGGAACCGGTGCCGACCACGTCGCCGACGTAGGCCACCAGGTGACCTTTCTCCTTCAGTGCCAGGATCTCGCCGATCGGACCGCGCCTTCCGTCCTCCTCCGGCACGAACGGTGCGTCGGGACGCCGGTTCTTGAGCATCGCCAGCGCGTGCATCGGGATGTCAGGGCGGGTGGTCGCGTCCGGCGCGGGCGACAGGTCGTCGGTGTTGGTCTCGCCCGGCACCTTGAACACGGTGATGGTGAGCGACGCCGGCACTTCCGGCTTGCTCGTGAACCATTCGGCCGCCGCCCAGCTCTCCAGCACCGCACGGGCGTTGGCGTTGCCGGTCCTGGCCTTCTCCTCGACGTCGTGGAACGCGTCGAACACCAGCAGGGTGTGCTTCAGGCCCTCGGCCGCCACCGCCCCGAGCTCGGCATGGTCGAGCAGTTCGACCAGCGGATGGATGTTGTAGCCGCCGAGCATCGTGCCCAGCAGTTCGGTCGCGCGCCGAGGCGTGATCAACGGGGTCTTCTCGGTGCCGAACGCGATCGCCGCCAGATACGAGGCCTTGACCTTCGCGGCGTCGTCCACGCCGGCCGGCACGCGCTGGCTGAGCAGTTCGACCAGGGTCTCGGCCTCGCCCGCGGGCGGCTGCTTGACCAGTTCGATCAGCGCGGCGGTCTGCTGCGCGGAGAGCGGCAACGGCGGGATGCCGAGGACGGCGCGTTCGGCGGCGTGGTGGCGATAGGCTTCCAGCATGACGGGGTTTCTCCGGAGAATGGCGGCGGGAAATTCGGGCGGGCGATCAGTCGGCGGGCTTGGGCGCGATCACCTTCAGGCCCTTGAAGTAGTCGCGGAAGAAGCCGGCGTCGCGGGTGATCAGGCCAGCGCATTGCAGCAGCGCATGCGCGCCGACGATGAAGTCGGGCACCGTGCGCGGCGATACCTGTCCGCCCTGCCCGGCCGCGCGTCGCCGCTGGTTGAAACGGCGCTGCATCTCGCCGGCGCGGATCGCGGCGCGGCGCTCGACCGGGAGATAGCGCATGCCCATCTCCTCGACCACATCCATGATGTCGGTGCCGTGGCCGAGGCCGGCGGTGATCTCGCTCACGACCACGTCGCACAGCACCACCGGCCCCTGGGCGAGCGCGTCGCGCACGCACTGCTCGGCGGCATCGGCCATGCGCGCATCGTCGCCGAGCAGGTCGATCAGGATGGAGGTGTCGATCGCGATCATCGGCGGCGGTCAGGGATCGACCGGGTCGCCCGGCGCGCGTCCGCGCAGTTCGCGCATGACGTCGTCGGTGCTCACACCCTCGGGCAGGCGGAAGCGGCCGCGGGCGCGCGAGATCGCGTCGTCCACATTCTTGCGCAGGATGATGCGGCCGCCCTCCAGCTCGACCTTGAGCAGGGTGCCCTTGGTCAGGCCGAGCGCGTCGCGCACCGCCTTGGGCAGGGTGATCTGGCCTCGCTCGGCGACGGTGGCTTCCATAGCGGGCTCCATGAACGAAACGGTATGGATGAATTATACATACTTTTGAACGCATACTCGCATCCGCACCCCGGGGGGCCGGTGCCCGCCCGTCTCGGGTTCGCGACATGAACCGGCGTAGACTCGATGGCAGACCCTGCCGCCCCGCAGCCACAGGAGCCCCCCGGTCATGGCCGATTCCTTCTCCACCCGCGCCACGCTCGAAGTCGCCGGCAAGTCCTATGCCTATGCCAGCTTGCCTAAACTGGGCGAGCGATTCGAAATCAACCACTTGCCGTATTCTCTGAAGATTCTGTTGGAGAACCTGCTGCGGCACGAGGACGGGGTGTCGGTGCTGCCTCACCACATCGAGGCGATCGCGAAGTGGTCCCCCGAGGCCGAGCCGGATACCGAGATCGCCTTCATGCCGGCGCGGGTGGTGCTGCAGGACTTCACCGGCGTGCCCTGCGTGGTCGACCTGGCGGCGATGCGCGATGCCGTGGTCAAGCTCGGCGGCAACCCCGAGCAGATCAACCCGCTGATTCCCTCGGAACTGGTGATCGACCACTCGGTGCAGGTGGACGTGTTCGGACGCGCCGACGCGCTCGACCTCAACGGCAAGATCGAGTTCGAGCGCAACAAGGAGCGCTACGGCTTCCTGCGCTGGGGCCAGAAGGCGTTCCAGAACTTCAAGGTGGTGCCGCCCAACACCGGCATCGTCCATCAGGTGAACCTGGAGCATCTGGCGCGCGTGGTGATGACCGGCGGCCACGACGGGCAGATCTGGGCCTATCCCGACACCGTGTTCGGCACCGACTCGCACACCACGATGATCAACGGCATCGGCGTGCTCGGCTGGGGCGTGGGCGGCATCGAAGCCGAGGCCGCGATGCTGGGGCAGCCCTCGTCGATGCTGATCCCGCAGGTGATCGGCTTCGAACTGGGCGGTCGCCTGCCGGAGGGCGCGACCGCCACCGACCTGGTGCTCACCGTGACCCAGATGCTGCGCAGGCACGGCGTGGTCGGCAAGTTCGTGGAATTCTTCGGCGACGGCCTGCAGCACCTGCCGCTCGCCGACCGCGCCACCATCGGCAACATGGCGCCCGAGTACGGCGCGACCTGCGGCATCTTCCCGATCGATGCCGAGGCCCTGCGCTACCTGCGCCTGTCCGGCCGCGGCGAAGACCAGATCGCGCTGGTCGAGGCCTACGCCAGGGCGCAGGGGCTGTGGCACGAGCCCGGCGCCGCGCAGGCGCGCTACAGCAGCGTGCTGCATCTGGACATGGGCGACGTGCGCCCGTCGCTGGCCGGACCGCGTCGCCCGCAGGACCGCGTGCTGCTGGAGGACGTCAAGCGGAATTTCCACGAGAACGTGGGCGCCCTGGTCGCCGACCGCGACGGCACCGGCGATCCCCAGATCGACCGCTTCGAGCGCGAAGGGGGCGACCAGCCGCAAGCCCAGCGCCTGGCCGCCAAGCCGGTCTCGACGATCAGCCTCGCCGATGCGGAGCACGAACTCACCGACGGCTCGGTGGTGATCGCGGCCATCACGTCCTGCACCAACACCTCGAATCCGGCGGTGATGCTCGGCGCAGGTCTGCTGGCGCGTAATGCCGTGGCCAAGGGGCTCAAGGCCGCGCCCTGGGTGAAGACCTCGCTGGGCCCGGGTTCGCTGGTGGTCACCGACTACCTGAAGAAGGCCGGCGTGCTCGACGATCTCGAGAAGCTCGGATTCTTCGTGGTCGGCTACGGCTGCACCACCTGTATCGGCAACTCCGGACCGCTGCCGGATGCGGTGTCGAAGGGCATCGCCGAGAACGACCTCGCCGTGGCATCGGTGCTTTCTGGAAACCGCAACTTCGAGGGCCGCATTCACGCCGAGGTGAAGATGAACTACCTCGCCTCGCCGCCGCTGGTGGTGGCCTACGCCATCGCCGGCACGGTCGACATCGACCTCACCGCCGAACCGCTCGGCACTGGCAGCGACGGCAAGCCGGTGTACCTGCGCGACATCTGGCCGAGCAACCGGGAGATCGGCGACTTCATCGCCAGGACCATCGGCCCCGAGATGTTCAAGCAGAACTACGCCGACGTGTTCAAGGGCGACACCCGCTGGAACACCATCGCCTCGCCCGACGGCGAACTCTACGCCTGGGACGACGACTCGACCTACATCAAGAATCCGCCCTACTTCGAGGGCATGACGATGGACGTCGGCGGCATCGCCGACATCCACGGCGCGCGCGTGATGGGAATCTTCGGCGATTCGATCACCACCGACCACATCTCGCCCGCCGGCAACATCAAGAAGGATTCGCCGGCCGGCCGTTTCCTGCAGTCTCGCGGCGTGCAGCCGGCGGACTTCAACAGCTACGGCTCGCGCCGCGGCAACGACGACGTCATGGTGCGCGGCACTTTCGCCAACATCCGCATCAAGAACCTGTTCTTCGGCGGCGAGGAAGGCGGCAACACGCTGTACTTCGGCGGTCCCGGCGCCGCCGTGGCGCCGGAGAAGATGCCGATCTACGATGCGGCGATGAAGTACATCGCCGAAGGCGTACCGACCGTGGTCTTCGCCGGCAGGGAGTACGGCACCGGTTCCTCGCGCGACTGGGCGGCGAAGGGCACCAACCTGCTCGGCATCCGGGCCGTGGTCGCGCAGAGCTTCGAGCGCATCCATCGCGCCAACCTGGTCGGCATGGGCGTGCTTCCGCTGCAGTTCCGCGAGGGCGACAACGCGCAGACGCAGGGGCTGGACGGCACCGAGGTGATCGACGTCACCGGTCTCGACGACGGCAGGTCGAAGTCGGCCACGTTGGTCGCCACCCGGGCCGACGGGACGAAGAAGAGCTTCGAGGTCGACGTGCTGCTGCTGACGCCGAAGGAAGTGGAGTACTTTCGCCACGGCGGGCTGCTCCACTACGTGCTGCGCCAGCTCGCCGCACGCAAGGCCACGTAGCCGCCCGCACACAGGAAGCACCGCCCACCGCAGCGCGACGGGCGTTCGCAGCGATCGCGCGGCATCGCGCCGGCGATCGACCCCGGGTCGCTACGGCAGGCTGCTCCATCACCGTGCTGCATCGACTCGCGGCACGCAAGGTCGCGAGGCTTCCGGCGCGCGGACCGCGTCTGCGGAAGCGCCCTACAGTGCGGGCGTCCAGCGCGCGCTGGCCAGCTTCCAGTCCCCGTCGACGAGTCGCCAGCCCGTTTCCACGTCGTAGACTCGCGCGGTGTCGGGCAGCAGGCGACCGGAACCCCCGCGCAACATCGCGGTGAAGCGCACGACGGCATGGGTGTCGGCCATCTCCATCCGCAGGGGACCCGCGCTGATGCCGATGTCGCGATGCCGCAGCAGGTAGGCGGCCGCCAGTCGGCGTGCGCCGTCGCGATCGAGCCCGCCATTGCCGATGAAGTCTTCGGCGAGGTGTTGCTGCATCGCAGCAGCGTCGCGCTTCTCGAGCGCGGCCTGCATGTCCTCGACGGTCTGCCGCAGCGCGGCCTCCGGATCGCCCCGGGAGCACGCAGCAGACAGCAGCAGCGATGCTGCGAACACACCCGCGACAGTCGCGCGGAAGCATGCCTGCACCTTCGCCGCCGCCCCTGCGCCGCGACCCGCTGCGGCCTCTACGATCCGCGTTTCCATGGCCCTTACTCTACGGCAACCATGCGCGCGCCGCGCGCCGGGAAGGCCGCCGTGCGCGCCTTGCCAGTCCCTGGAGCCTATGCTCCAATCCATACCGAACGGTATCGCCCAGAATGCCGGCCTCACAATTCCGTGGAGGGGATGGAATGACGACGCAACGCCCGTGGCTCGCGCAGTATCCAGCCGGAGTTCCGCATCAGATCGACGTCGACGAATTCGCATCGATCCCGGCCGTGCTCGAGCAGTCGATCCGCCAGTTCGGCGATCGACCGGCGTTCACCAACATGGGCAAGGCGCTGACCTACGCGGAGATCGATCGGCTCAGCCGCCAGTTCGCCGCCTACCTGCTCGGCGAACTGAAACTCAAGAAGGGCGATCGCGTCGCGATCATGATGCCCAACTGCCTGCAGTACCCGATCGCCACTTTCGGCGTGCTGCGCGCCGGTCTCACGGTGGTGAACGTCAATCCGATGTACACCGCACGCGAACTGCGCCACCAACTGGTGGACTCGGGCACGAGCGTGATCCTGGTGCTCGACAACTTCGCCAGGACCGTACAGGACGTACTCGCCGACACGACGGTGCGCCAGGTCCTCACCACCGGGCTCGGCGACATGCTCGGCTTTCCCAAGGGCGCCATCGTCAATTTCGTACTGCGCAACGTCAAGAAGATGGTGCCCGACTACGACATCCCGTCGGCGGTGCGCTTCCGCGACGCGCTCTCGCTCGGCAGCAAGCACGAGTTGCCGGATATCTCGATCACCCACGAGGACATCGCGTTCCTGCAGTACACCGGCGGCACCACCGGCGTGGCCAAGGGCGCGATGCTCACCCACCGCAACCTGGTGGCCAACATGCAGCAGGCCTCGGCGTGGATCGGAACGAACGTCAAGCTCGGCCAGGAAGTCATCGTCACCGCGCTGCCGCTGTACCACATCTTCGCCCTGACCGCGAACGGCCTGGTCTTCATGAAGTACGGCGCGAAGAACATCCTGATCACCAATCCGCGCGACATGCCGGGCTTCGTCAAGGAGCTCAAGCGCGAGCCGTTCACCGCGATCACCGGCGTCAACACCCTGTTCAACGGGCTGCTGAACACCCCCGGCTTCGACGAGATCGATTTCTCGAAGCTGCACCTCACCCTCGGCGGCGGCATGGCGGTGCAGCGCGCGGTGGCGGAGCGATGGAAGAAGGCCACCGGCGTCACCCTGGTCGAGGCCTACGGCCTGACCGAGACCTCGCCCGCCGCCTGCATCAACCCGATGGACCTGGCCGACTACAACGGGGCGATCGGGCTGCCGGTGCCCTCCACCGACGTCTGCGTCAAGGACGAGGAAGGCCGCCAACTGCCCGTCGGCGAGGTCGGCGAGCTCTGCGTGAACGGTCCGCAGGTGATGAAGGGCTACTGGAACCGCCCGGAGGAGACCGCCGCCGCGATCGATGCCGACGGCTGGCTGCACACCGGCGACATGGCGAAGATGGACGAGCAGGGCTTCTTCTACATCGTCGACCGCAAGAAGGACATGATCCTGGTGTCCGGCTTCAACGTCTATCCCAACGAGATCGAGGACGTCGTGGCGATGATGCCCGGGGTGCTGGAGGTCGCCGCGGTCGGGGTGCCGGACGACAAGTCCGGCGAGGCGGTCAAGCTGGTGATCGTGCGCAAGGACCCGGCGCTGACCGTCGAGCAGGTCAAGGCCCACGCCCGGGAGAACCTGACCGGCTACAAGCAGCCCAAGTTCGTCGAATTTCGTGACGAACTTCCCAAAACGAACGTCGGCAAGATCCTCCGGCGGGCGCTCCGGGACGAGGCGGCGTGAAGGCCGGGTAATGCCACCGGGGCTCCGACCCCGGCATAAACTGCCCCTGTAGGGCAGAAATAGCTTGCATACCCTGCGACATGGGTGCATAGAATCAGGCGGTCGGACGTACTTCACATTTCCGGCCGCCAACACCCTTGGTCCGACGTGACCCTGGCGGCCCCCCCAGGGGACCCTCATGACCAACGTCGAGCTGCTGCACCGCGACCATTCCTTCAACACCATCCGCGTCGAACACGATGCGTCCAACGACACCCACTGGTGCTACATGCATGCCCAGCAGGCGTTCGCCGACGCGTCCTACCGGGCCTGCTTCTCGCCGAAGATGCTGCGCGAGCTTCGGCTGTTCGCCCGACACGCGATCGACACCATCGACCAGGCCGCGAAGGAATCGCCCACGCATCTCGCCCACGTCGTCCTGGGCTCCGACACCCACGTCTTCAACCTCGGCGGCGACCTGGCGCTGTTCCTGAAGCTGATCCAGGCGCGCGACGGCGACGGCCTGCTGCGCTATGCCAGCGAGTGCGTCGACAGCATCCACCTGCTGCACAGCCGCATCCACCCCAACGCGCACACCATCGGCCTGGTCGAGGGCGATGCGCTGGGCGGCGGCTTCGAGCTCGCCCTCGCCTGCCAGACCGTCGTCGCCGAAAAGGGCGTGCAGATGGGCTTCCCGGAAGTGATGTTCGGCCTGTTCCCGGGCATGGGCGCGTACTCGCTGCTGACCCAGCGCGTCAGCCCGAAGGTCGCCGAGGACATGATGCTGTCCGGGGTGATGTACAGCAGCGACGAATTGCACCGGATGGGCCTGGTCGACGTGCTCGTGCCCAAGGGCGAAGGCGTTCGCGCGGTGCACGAGATCGTCCGCCAGAACCGGCGGTCGGCCGGCGCGAGGCTGGCGCTGCATCGTGTCCGCGAGGGCGCGAATCCGGTCACCCACGAGGAACTGATGCGGATCACCCGGATCTGGGTCGACACCGCCCTGCAGCTCGGCGACCGGCAGTTGCGGACCATGGAACGGCTGGTGCGTGCGCAGCTCAAGCGGCCGACCGACCAGGACGACGCCACGATCGGCAACGAGGGCGTCGGCGGCCACCGGATGCGCTGACCCGCGTTTCGACCGGATCGGTCGTGGGCGCCGCGCCGTTTCAGGCGTCGGCGTCGGCCTTGAGCGGAACCAGATCGCCCTGTTCGCGCAGGGCGGCCAGCGCGTGTTCCAGTTGCTGGCGCATCCGGTTGCTCATGCCCTGCCATTCGCGGACCAGTTGCTCGACCGGCATGCGCATGCCGGCCGAGGCCGTCTCGCTCAGCCGCATCGCGCCCATGTTCGCGGCGGTTCCCTTGAGCGCATGGCAGACGTCGCGGAACTCGTCCCAGCGGCCCTCGCCGCCCGTCGATTCGATGTCGGCGATGCACTTGCGTGCGTCGCGCGCGCACTCGGCGAGGAAGCGCTGCACGAACTCCTCGCCCAGGCCCATCTCCCGCAGCTCGTCGAGGATGTGCTTGGACACCACCGTCTGCGGCACCTCGCCCGCGGGCGGCGCCTGCTCGGCCGGGAACGCGATGTCCGCGTTGCCCTCGGCGATCTCGGCCAGCTTCTGCAGCAGGCGGTCGACCGCGATCGGCTTGGTGAGGTAGGCGAAGGCGCCGGCACGCTCGCACTCGGCCTGCGCCTCGCTCGTCGCGTCGGCGCTGAGCACGATGAACGGCGTGCGCCTGCGCCCGGCCTCCATGAATCGGGCCTGCTTGATCACTTCCAGGCCGCTGATGCCGGGCATGTGCAGGTCGGTGACGACCGCATCGAACTGCTGGTTCTCGATCGCGTCGAGGATGTCCTCGCCTGCGTTGACGATGAAGGCCCGGTGCCCGGCCTTCTCCAGCAGCTTGCGCATCACCATCAGGTTGGCCGGCTGGTCGTCGCCGACCAGGATCCGCAGCGAACGCACGCGAGCGCGGTGGCGCACGAACGGATCGGCGAAGGCGATGACGTTGTCCTGCCCGCGGCCTTCCGGCTCGGCCTGCACCTCGGCCAGACGCAGCGGCAGGTCGACGCGGAAATGCGAACCCACGCCGACTTCGCTTTCCGCGGCGATCGTACCGTCCAGCAGTTCGGTCAACGCCTTGGCGATGGTGGTGCCCAGGCCGGTGCCGCCGAAGCGACGACCGCGGCCGGACTCCACCTGCTCGAAGGCGTCGAAGATGCGCTCGAGCGCCGGCGCCGGGATGCCGATGCCGGTGTCGCGCACCGAGAAGCGCAACGTCGCATGCTCCCCCGCCGTCTCCTGCAGCAGGGACACATCCAGCGAGACCTGCCCCTCCTCGGTGAACTTGATGGCGTTCGAGAGCAGGTTGAGCAGGATCTGACGCAGGTGGTTGGCGTCGCTGTGCAGCAGGTCCGGCACGTCCTTGCCGATGTTCAGCTCCAGCGCCAGCCCCTTGGACTGGGCACCGGGCAGCAGCATCACGTGGATGCCCTTGAGCTGCTCGCGCAACGAGAAATCGGTGTCGATGCGGTTGAAACGGCCCGCCTCGATCGCGGACAGGTTGAGCACGTCGTCGACCAGCAGTTGCAGCGAGCGCGCGGAGGTCTGGATGACCTGGGCGCTGTCGCGCTGGTCGACGTCGAGTTTCGAGGACATCAGCAGCTCGGACATGCCGACGATGCCGTTCAACGGCGTCCGGAATTCATGGCTCATGTTGGCCAGGAAGCGGCTCTTGGCCTCGCTCGCCGCCTTGGCGGCCTCGGTTGCGGCGATCAGCGCGCGCAACAACGAGATCAGGTACAGCGGGATCGCGATCAGGCCGATCACCAGACCCCAGCCCAGCCACGCGTTGGCCTGCCAGTACGGGGTGGACAGCACAACGGTCGAGAAGGTGAACACGGCGAAGCCGATCGCGGTGTACAGGTAGCGCGGCCCGTAGCGCAGGCCGTTGCCGATCGTGACCCACAGCAGGATGACGTACATCGGCGCAAGCTTCTCGCCGAGCAGGTACATGCCGGTACCCATCAGCGCGTTGTCGATCACCATGCCCAGCACGCGGCGCGGGTGCGATATGCCGGGACTGGCGACGATCCAGGCGAGGATGCCGAAGGCGATGACGAAATCGACCGCCAGGATTGTGCGCGAGGCGGCCAGCGGCCGCGCCAGCGCGGGATCCGCCCCGAACGCGAAATGCAGGTACAGGTAGACGACCGCGAGCATCACCACGCGCACGCTGGCCTGCCCGTGCTCGCTGTCCGGGCGCCCGGACAGGCGACCCCGGACCAGGTCGTACAGCGGGGCCGTGCGGCTATTCAATGCCCGGTACCCTCGCCGCGGTCGGATAGCGCTGGCAGATCTCATCGATCCGCCCACGGCTCTGCAGCAGCGCCGCCGCGCATGCGGGATCGAACAGCTTGCCCGACTGCTCTTCGATGTAGGCCAGCGCCTCGTCGATGCTCCAGGCCCGCTTGTAGGGACGCTTGGACACCAGCGCATCGAACACGTCGGCGACGGCGACGATACGTGCCTCGATCGGGATCTGGTCGCCTGCCAGCCCGTCTGGGTAACCGCTGCCGTCGAAACGCTCCTGGTGGTGCAACGCGATGGTCGCGCCCATCTGGATGAAACGGTTCTGGCTGCCGGTGAGCAGGTCGTAGCCGATCCGGGGATGCTCGCGCATCAAGGCGGTCTCGGCCTCGTCGAGCGGGCCGGGCTTGAGCAGCACCGAGTCCGGGATCGCGATCTTGCCGATGTCGTGCAGGGGCGCGGCCAGTTCGATCATCCGCACTTCGTCCTCGAACATCCCCAGCTGCTCGGCGATCAGGCCGGCGATCGCGGCCAGCCGCGCGAGGTTGGCGCTGGTGCCGGAATCGCGGTACTCGATCGCGCGCGCCAGCCGGTGCAGGGTCTCGCGCTCGCGCTCCTCCACCTCGTGCATGCTCGAAAGCAGGCGCTGCTCCAGCGAGAGCGCGCGTTGCTTGATCGACTCGGACTGCTGGCGCAGCTGCAGCAGGTTGCGGCAGCGCGCCCTCAGCTCGCGTGGGCGCACGGGCTTGACCAGGAAATCGATGACCCCGGCGTCGAGCGCGGCCTGCCGGATCGGCTCGTCGCCGACCACGGTGACCAGCACGATCGGCACGTCGCGGTGGAGCAGCGGCTTGCGGAAGCGGCGCGCGAACTCCAGCCCGTCGATCACCGGCATGCGGTAGTCGAGCAGCAGCAGGTCCGGGCGGTTCTCCTCGCACCAGCGCAACGCCGCCTGGGGATCGCCGAAGTCGAGCACTTCCAGCTCGGGACTGATGTCCTCGAGGATGTGCCGCAACATGGTGCGGGCGGATGTCTGGTCGTCGACGATGACGATGTTCATGTGCTCGGCGGGTCCCGGGGGCGACGGGTCGGGTCGTCCGCTGTGGGACCGCCGCCTGATGGAATAATCGTAAGCAAGTCCTGTGCCCAAGTCGGCTCCCTCCTGTTGTGCGACCTGGTACACGAAATGAACGGGAATCCGCCCGTCCGCAGGTCACAAGCTGACCGAATCATGCCCTAAATGCGCAGGTTTTGCGCCCGCCGTCCCGCGTCCGGGAATACCAAGTCGGGCGCGATCCGCGGCCGAGCCTGCCCGCGCACCGACGTCAGCCGCCGGCTTCGGGTCGCATGTAGGGGAACAGCAGCACATCGCGGATCGACGACGAATCCGTGAACAGCATCACAAGGCGGTCGATGCCCACCCCCAGACCACCGGTGGGCGGCAGGCCGACCTCGAGCGCACGGATGTAGTCGGCGTCGTAGTGCATCGCCTCGTCGTCGCCGCCCGCCTTGGCCTCGACCTGGGCACGGAAGCGCGCGGCCTGGTCCTCGGAATCGTTCAGCTCGGAGAAGCCATTGGCGATCTCCTTGCCGCCGATGAACAGCTCGAAGCGGTCGGTGATGCCCGGCTCGGTATCGGACTCGCGCGCCAGGGGCGAGACCTCGACCGGGTAATGGGTGATGAAGGTGGGTTGCACCAGGCCCGGCTCCACCGTCCTCTCGAAGATCTCCAGCAGCAGCTTGCCCCAGCCGTACGACGGCTTGACCGGGATCCGCAACCCGGCGCAGTGGCGCGCCAGCGCCTCGCGGTCGCGACAGTCGGCCGGGTCGATCGAGGGGTTGAGCTCGCGCACGGCATCCTCGAGCTTCCAGCGCCGGAACGCGGGGCCGAGGTCGATGTCGTTGCCGTCCCAGCGCAGCGCCGTGGTGCCCAGCGTGTCCGCCGCGACGTCGCGCACCAGGCCTTCGGTCAGGTCCATGACCTCCTCGTAGGCCACGTAGGCCTCGTACAGTTCCAGCATCGTGAACTCGGGGTTGTGGCGGGTGCTGACCCCCTCGTTGCGGAAGTTGCGGTTGATCTCGTAGACCCGCTCGAACCCGCCGACGACCAAGCGCTTGAGGTACAGCTCCGGCGCCACGCGCAGGTACAGCTCCAGGTCGAGCGCGTTGTGGTGGGTGACGAACGGGCGCGCGGTCGCGCCGCCGGCGATGTAATGCATCATCGGCGTCTCCACCTCGAGGAAGCGGCGCGCGTCGAGCCAGCGGCGTATCGCGGCGACGATCCGCGAGCGCTTGACGAACACTTCGCGCGCTTCCGGCGAAACGATCAGGTCGACGTAGCGCTGCCGGTAGCGCTGCTCCACGTCCGCCAGGCCATGCCATTTGTCCGGCAGCGGACGCAGCGACTTGGTCAACATGCGCAGGGTTTCCGCCTTGACCGACAACTCGCCGGTCCGGGTCCGCATCAGCGTGCCCTCGACCGCGACGATGTCGCCCACGTCCCAGGACTTGAACGCGTCGTAGGCGGTGCCCAGCGTCGCCGACTGCAGGAACAGCTGGATCCGCCCGCTGACGTCCTGGATCTGCGCGAAGGCGGCCTTGCCCATCACCCGCTTGGCGAGCATGCGCCCGGCCAGCGCCACGCGCCGACCCGTCGCCTCCAGCGCATCGCCGCTCCAGCGCCCGGCATCGGCGTACTCGGCCTGCAGGTCGCCAGCATAGTCGTTGCGCCGGAAATCGTTCGGGAACGCGACGCCCTGCCCGCGCATCGCCCCGAGCTTCGCGCGACGCTCCGCGATCAGGGCGTTCTCGTCGGCGTGCGGGTGCGGGGACTGGGCTGGCTCGGTCATGTGGGGAGTCTGGAGTCTTCGGGAATCGGGAATCGGGACAGCCTAAAGGGTTTGTCATCCCGAGCGGAGCGAGGGATCCGGTTTCAGCCGCGTCGAGCCGGTCCGGGCGGGATCCCTCCCTGCGGTCGGGACGACAGATTCGGTCGGCCCCTGCCAGTGGCCCGGTCCCTGCCAGCTTCAGCGCTTGCGACACGCCCCATCGCCCGCCGCCACGGATCAGACGGCGTCGATGCGTTTGGAACCGGCCTCGAGCCCGGATTTGAGGCTGGCTTCCACGAACTCGTCGAGGTCGCCGTCGAGC
Organism: Luteimonas saliphila; assembly: GCF_016774335.1. GTDB lineage: Bacteria > Pseudomonadota > Gammaproteobacteria > Xanthomonadales > Xanthomonadaceae > Luteimonas > Luteimonas saliphila. The sequence continues at coordinate 42,414 of NZ_JAETWA010000030.1, forward strand.
ACCTTCTGCGTATCGCTGCGCTCGATGCCGGTGCGCAGGTCCTTGATCCGGCTCTGGTCGAGCACGTAGTTGCGGATCTGGCTGCCCCAGCCGATGTCGGACTTGGTGGCCTCCACCGCGTCGCGCTCGGCGTTGCGCTTCTGGATCTCCAGCTCGTACAGCTTCGCCGCCAGCATCTTCATCGCCGTGTCGCGGTTGGAATGCTGGCTGCGCCCGGTCTGGCAGGCGACCACGATGCCGGTCGGCACGTGGGTGATGCGCACCGCCGATTCGGTCTTGTTGACGTGCTGGCCGCCGGCCCCCGAGGAGCGGTAGACGTCGGTCTTCAGGTCCGCCGGATTGATCTCGATGTCGATGTTGTCGTCCACCTCGGGCGAGACGAACACCGAGGTGAAGCTGGTGTGGCGGCGGTTGTCGGAATCGAACGGCGACTTGCGCACCAGCCGGTGCACCCCGGTCTCGGTCTTCAGCCAGCCGTAGGCGTAGTCGCCCTCCACCCGCACGGTGGCCGACTTGATGCCCGCCACCTCGCCGCCGCTGACCTCCATCAGCTCGGTCTTCCAGCCGCGCGACTCGGCCCAGCGCAGGTACATGCGCAGCAGCATCTCGGCCCAGTCCTGCGCCTCGGTGCCGCCGGCACCGGCCTGGATGTCGACGAAGGCGTTGGTCGCGTCCATCTCGCCGGAGAACATGCGCTGGAATTCCAGCTTGTCGACCTCGCCGGCATGGCGCTCGACGTCGTCGACCACTGCCTGCGCGGTGTCCTCGTCGTCCTCGGCCTCGGCCAGGTCCAGCAATTCGCCGGCGCCGGCCAGGCCCTCGGTCAGGCTGCGGATGCCGTTGACGGTCTTGTCGAGGAGCGAACGCTCGCGGCCCAGCGCCTGCGCCCGCGCGGGATCGTTCCAGATGTCGGGGTTCTCGAGCTCGCGCTCGACTTCCTCCAGGCGTTCGCGCTTGACGTCGTAGTCAAAGAAACCCCCTGAGCGCATCCAGCCGACCGGTCAGGTCGGCGATGCGCTGGCGCACGGGATTGAGTTCGATCATATCCGTCGAGCCTGCATTGCCAAAAAATGGGATTCTAGCAATCTTCCTTCGCGATACGCGGAGCCGGGACACCCGATGGGCATGCGAACGCAACCGAACCTCAGCCGCCTTGCCACGAGCCTGCTTGCGCTGGCGCTTTCCCTGGCGTACGTGCCGCAGGTGGCCGCACAGGCGCCTTACGAGTTGCACCCGGACGCCCGACGCTGCTACCAGTTGCGCCAAAGCGATCCGGAGGCGGCGGCGCAACTCGCGGCGGAACGACTCGCCGGCGGTGGGCTGGCCCCTCCGGACGAGCTCGTGTTCGAGGCGTGCCGCGCCGTCTCGCGAGCGTTGATGGGCGATCGCGACGCCGCCCTGGCCGGTGTCGAGGCGGTCGAGGCGCTGTTGGCATCGCATCCGATGCCGACCGGTTTCGAACTGCGCGCACTGTCCAATGCGGGCGCGACGCTGCAGCTGGCGGGTGACATCACCGGCGCGCTGAACATGCACGAACGCGCTCTTCGCGCTGCCGCGCGCGAGGACGCCTGGGAGGCGCAGGTCGTTTCCCTGGTCAACATCGCGCTGCTGCATGGCGAGGAGCTGGCCGCCTACCAGCAGGCCGAAAACCTGTTCGCACAGGCAGCGGAGATCGATGACGCCCATGGCAGCGGCAAGGCGATCGTGTCCTACAACCGCGGCCTGAACTACCTGCGGATGGATCGCCGCGACGACGCGCACGCGCAGTTCGCGCTGGCGCTCGCGGCCGCGCGCTCGGCCAACGAAAGGATGCTGCTCGACCGCGCCCAGGCCGAACTGCTGGCGCTGGACGCCGGGCCCGGCGCGCGCGCCGGCCTCAGACGCCTGATCGGGCAACAGCGCAAGGCAGGCGACGTGTCCGGAGCGGCGCGCAGCGCGCTGCTGCAGGCGCAACTCGCGCTCGATGCGGGCGACGCCGGGCTCGCGATCGAGGACGTGGACAGGGCGTTGTCGCTGCTGCCGGACAGCACGTTCCAGACCGAGCGTCGCGACGCCCACGCGCTGCGGACCGCGGCCCTGGCGGCCCAGGGCCGTTGGCGCGAGGCATACCAGGCGAACGCCCGGATGCACGACGAGCAACTCGATCGCCTGCGCACCAACCAGCTCGCGAGCATGGCCAGGATCCAGGCGACGCTGGTGGACGAGCACAACCGCGACGAGCTCGCGCTCGCAAGGCAGCAGCGCGAGGTCAGCGCGCTGCAGGCCACGCACGAGCGGCGACAGCGCAACCTGGCGTTCGGAGCGCTGGCCGTGCTGGTCCTGCTGGCCATCGGTTTCTTCGCATACCAGCGCCGGGTGACGCGACGGCTGCGCAGGTTGAGTACCCGCGACAGCCTGACCAAGCTGCTCAACCGCCACGCCGCGGGCAAGCGGCTCAATGCCATGGTGCCCGTGCGGGTCGATGCCGGCGACGCGCGGGCGGTGATCTTCCTGATCGACATCGACGGCTTCAAGGCGATCAACGACCGCCATGGCCACGACGCCGGCGACGCCGCACTGATCACCGTCGCCAGGACCCTGGTCGCGGCCTGCGGTCCCGACGCGGTGGTGGCACGCTGGGGTGGCGAGGAATTCCTGGTCGGCGAGCGCGGGCTGGATCGCGCCGGGGCCGGACAGACCGCCGACCGCCTCCGCCGCGCGATTTCCGGCGCCACGGTCGGTGGCGGCGTGGGCACGGTGACGGTGTCGATCGGCTTCGCGGCCGCGCCCGTGTTTCCGGCGCCGGGCAGCGCCGCGTCGGGAGCGGCTGCGGGGCACTGGCCGGACGCCGTCATCCTTGCCGACCGCGCGCTCTACGCCGCCAAGCGCGGCGGTCGCGACACGTGGGTCGGGCTGTGGGGTCGCGCCGGCGCGCCGGCCGCCATCGACGACGTCCTCGAGGAGCCCGGCGCGGCGATCGCCGATGGCGACGTGCTGCTCTCCGCCGGACGCCCCGGCTTCGCATGGCCGCGGGCGGACGCGGGGTAAGCGGCTGTCGCCCGTACCGGTCGGGCCCGTCCCAGCGCGCCGGGGAACCGTGGTGACGCAGCTTGGCACCTGGCGCCGGCGGACCCGGGAGCGGCGCGGCCCGGAGCCTCGCACGCCCGCCTAGTGGCGCCCTCAGGCCTCGCCCAGGCGCTCGCGAAGCCCGGCACGGTAGCGACGGCTGGCCGGAAGCACGGTGCCGTCGTCGAGATGCACGCGCGCGTCGCCCGTGTCGAGCGGCTCGATCGAGGCCAGGCGATCGAGATTGACCATGTAGCTGCGGTGGATGCGCAGGAACCGCGCCGGATCGAGCCGGGCCTCGATCCCCGCGATGGTGCTGCGCAGTGGGTAGTCGTGGCCGCGCACGCGCAGGTTCACGTAGTTGCCCGAGGCCTGCAGCCACTCGATGTCGCCGGCCGCGACCAGGAACTCGCGCCCGAGCTTGCGCACCAGGAAGCGGTCCGGCCGCTCCACCGATTCCACCGCGGGCGCGTCGTCGGGCGCGGCGAGGAAGCTGGCCTCGCCCTGCAGCCGGCGCAGCAACAGGCGATAGAGCTCGATGATCAGCACGATGCCCGCGTAGGAACGCACGTCCTTGAGGTACTCGTAGAACAGTTCGCGCGGCCAGGGGCCGAAATCGTAGTCCACGCCCTGGGAGCGGTAGGCCAGGACGCGCAGCCCGACCATGCCGAGCACGTGCGCCAGCGATACCGCCACGCTGGCGGCCACGTGCAGCGGCAGCCGCTGCCGCCAGTTGTCCCAATGGGTCGGCCAGCGCCGGGTGAACCCTGCGATCAGCGGGATCAGCACGGCCCACAGGATCGCGCTGCTGCCCTCCCAGACGGCCGGCTCCCACAGCGGCACCCTGCCCGGCTGCGAGCGGTTGAGATCGATCCAGGTGGTGACGGTGTTGCCGACAGCGTTGGAGGCCAGGATCGCGGCGAAGATGCCGGCCTCCACCCACGGTCGCCAGGGAAGATAGCGCTCGTAGGCGGTCCGCGTGGTGGGCTGCATGCGCGCATTCTAGAGGGGCGGGACGACACCGCGGCTGCGGTTCGTCCCGCGTGGCCGCGATCCGTCCCCGCTGCCGGTCGCGCGGTCACTCCGGCCTTGGCATGCGTGCCGTGGCGCGCAGGCTGTACCGACTTTCCAACGGAAGCCGCCAATGCCACGCCGCCACGATCTCGACTGGGTCCGCGTCTGCGCCTTCGCCCTGCTTGTTCTGTACCACGTCGGCATGTACTACGTGACCTGGGAATGGCATGTCGACAGCCCGTACGCCAGCCCCGCGCTGGAGCCGTTCATGATGCTGAGCTCGCCCTGGCGGCTCGGCCTGCTGTTCCTCGTCTCCGGCGCCGCGACGGCGTTCCTGCTCGGCAAGGCCCGTGCGGAAGCGACCCGCGACGGCGGCCGGATCCGCTTTCTCGGGCCGCGTTCGTGGCGGCTGCTGGTGCCGTTGCTGTTCGGCATGCTGGTGATCGTGCCGCCGCAGTCCTACTACGAGGTCGTGGACAAGCTGCCGGGCGGCTACCACGACGGCTACCTCGCGTTCTGGGGCCGCTACCTGGCGGCCGACGGCAGCTTCTGCCGGGGCGACGACTGCCTGATCCTGCCGACCTGGAACCACCTGTGGTTCGTCGCCTACCTGTGGGTGTACACGGTCGTGCTGTGGCTGCTGGCACGGTGCGTTCCCGGAGCGCTGGAGGGTGCCGGAGTCCGGCTGGCGGCGGGCCTGTCGTCCGGGATCGGCATCCTGCTCTGGCCGATCACGTTCTTCGCCCTCGCCCGGGTGGCGCTGATCGGCATCTTCGATTCCACCCACGCGCTGGTCGACGACTGGTACAACCACGTCCAGTACTTCGCCCTCTTCCTGCTCGGCTTCTCGATCGCGCGCGCGGAGGCGGTCTGGGACGCGATGTTCCGCCGGCGCTGGCTGGCGCTCGTGCTGTGGCTGGGAAGCTGGCTGGCGGTGGTCGCCTATTTCCACCAGTTCAGGGAGATCGCGCCGCCGCAGGCCCTGCGCCTGGCGATGCGCGCGGCCTGGGGCCTGAACCAGTGGTGCGCGATCGTCGCCATCCTCGGCTTCGCGCGGCACTGGGCGCCGGGCGACAGTCCGGCCCTGCGCTACCTGTCGCAGGCCATCTTCCCGGTCTACATCCTGCACCAGACGGTCATCGTGCTGCTGGCCTACCACGCCAGGCCGCTCGACCTGCCGCCGCTGCTGGAAGGCCCGTTGCTGGTGGTGCTGACCTTCGGCCTGTGCTTCGCCGGCTACGAGGCGATCCGCCGGATCCCGCCGCTGCGCCCGTTGTTCGGGTTGAAGTACCGCGACCCGGCGCGGGTGGGGGCGGCAACGACAGCGTCGACGCGAAGCGCGACCAACGGCCGTTGATGCGCGATCGACCGGTGCGGGGGTGTGCGCGCCACCGTGGCGCCGATGGGTCCCGCCAGGACGGTGTGTGCGACACGCGTGGCGGCAGTTCTCCGCCCGCGCCGCCGGCGCGCTTCCGGCCACCGCCGCATCCTTCGCGAGCCGGATCGTCGCTAGGCCGGCTCGCGGTGCTCGACCACCAGCTGGATCGCGCGCGGACCGCGCCAGTCGTCGGGCGCCAGGCGGAAGGCGATGCGGCAACGTCCCGGCGGCGGTTCGCCGCTCCAGCCGCCGAACTGGATCGCATTGAACGGCCCGGCCGCGCCGGGGCCGCGCAGGACCAGCTTCAGGTGCCGCTCGCCGACCAGGCGCCATTCGGACACGTCGAACACCCCGTCGAACAGCGGCTCTGGAAAGCCCTGCCCCCAGGGCCCGCCGTCGCGGAGCGCGTCGGCATGGCGGCGGTCGAACTCGCCCGGTGCCAGTTCGCCATCGCTGAGCAGTTCCGCCTGTAGCAGCGTCGGGTCGAGCATGGACCGCACAACGTCGCAGAAGGCCCGCTCGAAGGCGGCGAAGCGATCCCGCTCCAGGGTCAGGCCCGCGGCCATCGCGTGCCCGCCGAACCGCCCGACCAGCCCCGGATGCAAGGCGTCCACGGCGGCCAGCGCGTCGCGGATGTGCAGGCCGGCGATCGAACGCGCGGAGCCGCGCAACTGGTTGCCGCCGGGTTCCGACGGCGCGAACGCGACCACCGGGCGGTGCAGTCGCTCCTTGAGCTTCGACGCGACCAGCCCGACCACGCCGGCGTGCCATCCGGGATGGAACAGGCACACCGCCACCGTCGCGTCGCCGCCGGCCGGCGCCGGGACCGCGGCCAGTGCGGCTTCGGCTTCGTCGACCATGGTCTGCTGCACCCCGCGGCGCTCGGCGTTGATCCGGTGCAGTTGCCCGGCCAGTTCGCGCGCGTGCGGAGGATCGTCGCTGAGCAGGCATTCGATGCCGAGCGACATGTCCTCCAGTCGGCCCGCCGCATTGAGCCTGGGTGCGACCGCGAAGGCGATGTCCGCCGCCGTCAGGGTCGCGGCTGTACGGCCGGACACTTCGATCAGTGCCTGCAACCCGGCACAGCCCTGCCCCGCGCGCAACCGCCGCAGGCCGGCGGCGATCAGCGCACGGTTGGTCGCGTCCAGCGGCACCAGGTCGGCGACGGTCCCGACCGCGACCAGGTCGAGCAGGCTCGACAAGTCGGGAACGTCGCCGGCGAAGGCGCCCGCGTCGCGCTGCTGCCGGCGCAGCGCCAGCAGCACGTAGAAGATGACGCCGACGCCGGCCAGCGCCTTGCAGGCGAACGCGTCCCCGCGCAGGTTCGGATTGACGATCGCATCGGCCGGCGGCAGGACCTCGCCCGGCAGGTGGTGGTCGGTGACCAGCACCCGCCAGCCCCGCGCCTTCGCCGCGGCCACGCCCGCGAGGCAGGCGACGCCGTGGTCCACGGTCACGAGCAGGTCGGGTGTCAACGGGGCGAGTTCCTCGACCAGCGCCGGCGACAGGCCGTAGCCATGCACCATCCGGTTCGGCACCGCGTGCACCACGTCGCGCGCGCCGAGCATGCGCAGGCCGCGCACCGCGAGCGCACAGGCGGTGGCACCATCGGCGTCGAAGTCGCCGACGACGAGGATGCGCGCACCGCGCTCGATCGCATCCGACAGCAGCGCGACCGCGGTCTCGAGCCCGCCGAGCGAGTCGGGCGGCAGCAGTTGCGCCAGCTTCGGTCGCGCCAGTGCGGGATCGTCGACCCCACGCGCGGCATACACGCGTCGCAGCAGCGGCGGCACATCGTCCGGCCAGTCGCCGCGCACGTCGACCGCGCGACGGCGGATGCGTGGCGTCATCCGGGATCGAAGCCAGGCCGGGGCCGACGCCAGAAGCGCCAGCGCTGGCCGCGCGCGATCGTGAACGCGACGCCGTCGGCGGTGTCGAGCCGCAGCGATCCGAGCTGTCCGGCGCGCAGCACCGCCAGCGCGGGTTGCAGCCAGTCGCGTTCGAGCGCGGCGAGGTCGCGCGCACGGACCAGGTCGAACGCCGCGTCCGCGTCTGGCGCCTCGAAGCGGACGGGCAGCGGGCGGTGGATGCCGGCGGCGGCGGCGATTGCGGTTCCCACCTCTTCCTCGCTGTGGAAGCGCGCATGGGAGGGTTGCACGTGGTCGGGCAGCACGCCGCCGCCCCAGAACCACACGGAGTTGATCGGCGGCCTGCCTTCGGCCACGCGCCGTGCGTTCCATGGATGGTTGTGCAGGACCACCTGCGCCTCGCTCAGCAGGCTGCGCCAGCGGCGGCCTTCCGGACCCTCGGCCAGGTGCTCGAACAGGTCGGCGCCCAGCGCTTCGTCCGGCTCACTGAATGCGGGGAGCTTCGCGCCGGGCGGCAACCGCAGGTACCAGCGCGACGGCACCGGGGCGTCGATCGGGAATCCCGCGTCGCCGAACAGCGGTCGCAGCGCGGGCAACAACTGCGCGACATCCGCGTCGGTCACCCCCAGCGTTTCGCCGACGCCGAGCAGCCGCGCCCCGTTGATGTCGGGCTGGACCCGGCACGGATCCGCGCGCAGCCACGCCGACCCCGCCGCATCGCCAGCGTCGAGCTGCCGCGTCAGCGCCGCCACCGGCCAATGGTTCGGAACCAGGCGCAGGTGCCGCAGCAACTGCGCGCGGCGCCCGGCGTCCAGCCCCTCCGTCACATCCGAACGCCCCAGCGCGATCGCGACCGACGCCGACAGCGCCTGCGCGCCGAGCCGGCGCGCGGCCGGCAGCAGCAGCGTGGCGGAGGCCGGGCTCAAGGCAGGCTCAGCCGCCGTAGCTCACGCCGACGATCTCGAATTCCCGCGCGCCGGCGGGCGCCTCGATGGTGACGCTGTCGCCCTCGTGCTTGCCGATCAGCGCGCGCGCCACCGGCGAGGAGATCGCGATCAGGCCCAGCTTGATGTCGGCCTCGAGGTCGCCGACGATCTGGTAGCGCCGTTCCTCGTCGGTTTCCACGTCGGCGATGGTCACGGTGGCGCCGAACACCACCTTGTCGCCGGCATCGAGCTTGGACACGTCGATGACGTCCGCATGCGACAGCTCGCCCTCGAGCTGCTTGATGCGGCCTTCGATGAAGCCCTGCTGCTCGCGCGCGGCGTGGTACTCGGCGTTCTCCTTGAGATCGCCGTGCGCGCGCGCCTCGGCGATCGCGTTGATCACCGCCGGGCGCTTGACCGATTTCAGTTCCTCGAGTTCGGCGCGCAGGCGCTGCGCACCGGCCAGGGTCATGGGTGGTCTCATTCGTTTGCTTCCCTCTCAGGCGTCCGTGCGCAGCGTTGCGTGCAGTTCCTGCAGCGCCCACACCGGTCCGCTGCCGCGATAGTCCAGAGAATGCAGCAAGGCCCGGGCACCGGCAACCGTGGTCGAATAGGTGACGCGCTGCTGCAGCGCCTCGCGCCGGATCGAGAACGAGTCCGCGATCGCCTGCCGCCCCTCGGTGGTGTTGACGATGTAGGAGATCTCGCCGTTCTTGATCAGGTCGACGATGTGCGGCCGCCCCTCCAGCACCTTGTTGACCTGCTCGCAGTCGATGCCGTGCTCGCGCAGCCAGCTCGCGGTGCCCGCGGTGGCGACGATCGCGTAGCCGCGCTCGACCAGGTCGCGCGCCACCGGCAGCACGCGCTGCTTGTCGGGGTCGCGAACCGAGACGAAGGCCTTGCCTCCGGCCGGCGGGGCCTTGATGTTGGCCGCCTCCTGCGCGCGCGCGAACGCGGCGCCGAAGTTCCGGCCCACGCCCATCACCTCGCCGGTCGAGCGCATCTCCGGGCCGAGGATCGGGTCGACGCCCTGGAACTTGGCGAACGGGAAGATCGCCTCCTTGACCGAGAAGTAGTCCGGCACGATCTCGCGCGTGGCGCCCTGCTCGGCCAGGGTCTTGCCGGCCATGCAGCGCGCCGAGATCTTGGCCAGCGCCAGGCCCGTCGCCTTGGACACGAACGGCACCGTGCGCGATGCGCGAGGGTTCACTTCCAGCAGGAAGATCACGTGCTCGCCGTCGTCCCCGAGCTGCACCGCGAACTGGGTGTTCATCAGCCCGATCACATCGAGCGCGCGGGCGAGCGCGACCACCTGCTCGCGCAGCTGCGCCTGGACTTCGGCGGGCAGCGAGTACGGCGGCAACGAGCACGACGAGTCGCCCGAATGCACGCCGGCCTCCTCGATGTGCTCCATCACGCCGCCGATCAGCACGTTGCCTTCACGATCGGCGATCACGTCGATGTCCACTTCCACCGCGTTGTCGAGGAAGCGGTCGAGCAGTACCGGCGAATCGTTCGAGACCTTCACCGCGTCGCGCATGTAGCGCGCGAGGTCGGCATCGGCATGCACCACTTCCATCGCGCGGCCGCCGAGCACGTAGCTCGGGCGCACGACCAGCGGGTAGCCGATCTCCCTCGCCAGCACCAGCGCCTCGTCGGCGCTGCGCGCGGTCCGGTTCGGCGGCTGCCGCAGGCCGAGCCGTTCGACCAGCTGCTGGAAACGCTCGCGGTCCTCCGCCAGGTCGATCGACTCGGGCGAGGTGCCGATGATCGGCACGCCATTGGCTTCCAGCGCCCGTGCCAGCTTCAGCGGGGTCTGCCCGCCGTACTGCACGATCACGCCCTTGGGCTTCTCCAGCTCGACGATCTCCAGCACGTCCTCGAGCGTGAGCGGCTCGAAATACAGGCGCTCGGAGGTGTCGAAATCCGTGGAGACGGTTTCGGGGTTGCAGTTGACCATGATGGTCTCGTACCCGTCCTCGCGCAGGGCCAGCGCGGCATGCACGCAGCAGTAGTCGAATTCGATGCCCTGCCCGATCCGGTTCGGGCCGCCACCCAGGACCATGATCTTCTCGCGGTCGCTGGGCTGCGCCTCGCACTCGTCCTCGTAGGTCGAATACAGGTACGCGGTGCTGGTGGCGAACTCCGCCGCGCACGAGTCGACGCGCTTGTAGACCGGCCTGACCCCATGCGCGCGACGCAGCGCGCGCACCGCCTGTTCGTCGCTGCGGACCAGCTGCGCCAGCCGCGCGTCCGAGAAACCCATGCGCTTGAGCGCGCGCAGGCGCGCGCCGTCGAGCGCGTCGATTCCCGCCGCGGCCACATCGCCCTCGACCGCGACGATCTCCTCGATCTGGTCGAGGAACCATGGATCCACGAACGACAGCGCGTGTACTTCTTCCACCGACAGCCCGGCGCGGAATGCGTCGGCCAGGTAGAACAGCCGTTCGGGACCAGGCTCCTTGACCTCGCGCCGCATGGTCGCGAGGTCGGTTTCGTCGGCGAGGTCGAGGCCGGTCGGATCGAAGCCGACCTTGCCGGTCTCCAGCCCGCGCAGTGCCTTCTGCACCGATTCCTGGAAGGTGCGGCCCATCGCCATCACCTCGCCGACCGACTTCATCTGCGTGGTCAGGCGGGCATCGGCCTGCGGGAACTTCTCGAACGCGAAGCGCGGGATCTTGGTGACGACGTAGTCGATCGAGGGTTCGAACGAGGCCGGTGTGCGGCCGCCGGTGATCTCGTTGCGCAGCTCGTCGAGCGTGTAGCCCACCGCCAGCTTGGCCGCGACCTTCGCGATCGGGAAGCCGGTGGCCTTGGACGCCAGCGCCGAAGACCGAGACACGCGCGGGTTCATCTCGATCACCACCACGCGCCCGGTCTGGGCGTTGATGCCGAACTGCACGTTGGAGCCGCCGGTATCCACGCCGATCTTGCGCAGCACCGCGATCGAGGCATCGCGCAGGCGCTGGTACTCCTTGTCGGTCAGGGTCTGCGCCGGCGCGACGGTGATGCTGTCGCCGGTGTGCACGCCCATCGGGTCGAGGTTCTCGATCGAACACACGATGATGCAGTTGTCCGCGGTGTCGCGGACCACCTCCATCTCGAACTCCTTCCAGCCCAGCACCGACTCCTCGACCAGCACCTCGCCCACCGGCGAGAGCTCGAGGCCGCGCTTGACGATCTCCTCGAACTCCTCGCGGTTGTAGGCGATGCCGCCGCCGGATCCGCCCAGGGTGAAGCTCGGGCGGATGATCGTGGGGTAGCCGACCCGGGTCTGGATGTCGACCGCCTGCTCGAACGAGCGCGCGACCTCCGCCTTCGGGCATTCCAGGCCGATCTCGCCCATCGCCACCCGGAACAGCTCGCGGTCCTCGGCCATCATGATGGCCTCGCGCTTGGCGCCGATCAGTTCGACGCCGTACTTCTCCAGCACGCCGTTGTCGGCCAGGTCGAGCGCGCAGTTGAGGGCGGTCTGCCCGCCCATGGTCGGCAGCAGCGCGTCGGGTTTTTCCTTGGCGATGATCTTCTCGACCGTCTGCCAGTTGATCGGCTCGATGTAGACCGCGTCGGCCATGTCCGGATCGGTCATGATCGTGGCGGGGTTGCTGTTGACCAGGACCACGCGGAAGCCTTCCTCGCGCAGCGCCTTGCACGCCTGCGCGCCGGAATAGTCGAACTCGCACGCCTGCCCGATCACGATCGGCCCGGCGCCGATGATCAGCACGGTCTTGATGTCGGTACGCCTGGGCATCAGTTCCTTCCTGCGGATTGGTTCGACATGGACGCCACGAAGCGGTCGAACAGCGGTGAGACATCGTGCGGGCCCGGCGAGGCTTCCGGGTGGCCCTGGAACGAGAACGCCGGCGCGTCGGTCAGCTCGATGCCCTGGTTGGTGCCGTCGAACAGCGAGCGATGGGTGACGCGCACGTTCGCCGGCAGCGTCGACTCGTCCACCGCGAAGCCGTGGTTCTGCGAGGTGATCATCACCCGGCCGCTGTCGAGGTCCTGCACCGGATGGTTGGCGCCGTGGTGGCCGTGCGGCATCTTGGCGGTCTTCGCGCCCGCGGCCAGCCCGAGTAGCTGGTGGCCCAGGCAGATGCCGAACAGCGGCAGCTTCTGCGCCACGAAAGTGCGGATCGCGGCGATGGCGTAGTCGCAGGGCTCCGGATCGCCGGGCCCGTTGGACAGGAACACGCCATCGGGGCGCATCGCCATCACCTCCTCCGCAGGCGTCTGGGCGGGGACCACGGTCAGCTCGCAGCCGCGTTCGGCGAGCATGCGCAGGATGTTGTGCTTCACGCCGTAGTCGTAGGCCACCACCCTGAACTTCGACGGCGTGCTCGCAAACGCGTTCGTATCGAGGTCCAGCGGGCCTTCGGTCCACGCATACGCCTGTCGGGTGCTGACTTCCTTCGCCAGGTCCATGCCCTTGAGGCCGGGGAACTTGCGCGCGGCCTCGAGCGCCTTGTCCGCGTCGATACCGCCGGCCATCAGCGCGCCGTTCTGCGCGCCGCGCTCGCGCAGCAGGCGCGTGAGCTTGCGGGTGTCGATGCCGGAGATCGCGACCAGCCCGCGCGCGCGCAGCCATTCGGGCAGCGCGACCTGGCTGCGCCAGCTGCTGGGGCGTCGCGGGACGTCGCGCACGATCAGGCCGGACGCCCAGACCTTGCGGGCTTCGTCGTCCTGGTCCGTGCAGCCGGTATTGCCGATGTGCGGATAGGTCAGCGTCACCAGCTGGCGCGCGTACGATGGATCGGTGAGCACTTCCTGGTAGCCGGTCATGGCGGTGTTGAACACCACCTCGCCGACCGACAGGCCGTTCGCGCCCACGGAAACGCCCTCGAACACGGTGCCGTCTTCGAGGACGAGGATTGCGGTTTCGGTCACTGGCTTCGCCTACGTGAGGTTGCAAAAAACCGCCGGAGCGGGCGGAACCGGTCCGGAGGCGGGGGGAATCAGGCGAGCGGGAATGATACCGGGCGGCGGCAGAAAAGGAAAACCCGCTGTACAAGGCCGGGCGCGGCAGGCTAAGTTGATTCCGGGTGGTGACGCCGTGCGCCCGGGGGGGCCATGAACGACAAGACCGTGTACGCCAAGACGCCGGCGGGGCAGCAGGAAATCGGGGAGCGCAAGGCAGGCCTGGACATCCGCCAGCGGCGGTTGTTGATCCTCGTCGACGGCCACCGCAGCGTGGCCGAACTGCGTGGCGTGTCGGGGTTCCCGGATGCCCTGGCGTTGCTGGAGGGGCTGCAGGCTCATGGCCTCGTGGTGTCCGCCGGCGGTACGCCGGTGGCGGCCGTCGCTCCTGCCGCATCGAAACCCGCCGCAGCGCCGAGCGGGCCGCCCACCACCGCCGCCGACCTGCGCGAACGTGGCCGGCGCGCGGCACGTGCGGTCAGCGACCTGCTGGGACCGATGGGCGAAGACCTCGCGATGCGGCTGGAGGAAGTGAAGTCGGCCGAGGCGCTCGAGGATCTCCTCACCCGCTCACGCAGGATGCTGGGCGAGGTGCGTGGCAGGTCCGCGCTCGAACGCTTCGAGAAGCTGCTCGAGGAAGGCTAGCGCGGCTCAGTCGAACAGCAACTGGCGCAGCCCGTAGCGACCGGGAGGGCGGGTCGCCAGCTTGCGTGCCGCCAGCAGCGCGCCCTGCGCGAAGATGTCGCGGTTGCCGGCGCGGTGCACCAGCTCGATCCGCTCGCCCGCGGTCGCGAACTGCACCAGGTGTTCGCCGACGATGTCTCCCGCGCGCAGGCTCGCGTAGCGTGGACTCGCCCCGCCGCGTACGGCGGACTCGCCCAGCGACAGCGCGGTCCCGGACGGGGCGTCGCGCTTGTGCGCGTGGTGCGATTCGACGATGTCGCAGTCCCAGCCCGGCAGCGCCATGGCCGCCCGCTCGACCAGTTCGTCGAGCACCGCCACGCCGACGCTGAAATTGGCCTGCCACAGGATCGGGATGCCGCTGGCGGCGGCGTCCAGCGAGGCGCGCTGCGCCTCCGACAGGCCGGTGGTCCCGGATACCAGCGCAGCGCCCCGCGCCTGGCACAGCGCCCGCACGGCATCGAAGCCTTCGGGCAGGCTGAAGTCGATCGCGACGTCGAACGCGGGCGTGCCCGCAAGCTCGGACGCGGCGAAATACGGCGTGCCGTCGACCACGCGCTGGCCGACCGAGCGCTGCACCGCGGCCACCACCTCGAGTCCCTCCAAGCTCGACGCCAGCCGCAGCAGCGCCCGCCCCATGCGGCCGGAAGCGCCGTGAACCAGCACTCGTACGGGTGTGCCCATGCCGGCAGGCTAGCCGCGCGCCCCACCCGCCGGCAAGCCCTCGGTCGCCGTCCAGACGACGCGGATCAGGCCAGCTGCGGTGCGCCGATGAAGTAGCCCTGCCCGCATGCCACGCCGATCTGCTGCAGCATCCGCAGTTCCGCGTCGGTTTCGACGCCCTCCGCGACCAGGGTCGCCTGCGTGCCCTCGGCGAAGGTGCACAGCGCCGCGATCAGCGACTGCAGCCGCGGGTGGCGGTCGACGCCACGCACCAGGCTCATGTCCAGTTTGATGATGTCGGGTGCGAGCGTGAGCACGTGCCGCAGGCTCGAGAAGCCCGCGCCGGTATCGTCCACCGCGATGCGGAAACCACGCGCCTGGAACGCGGAGAGCCTGGCGGCGAGCCGGGAGTAGTCCTCGACCGCGGTGTGCTCGGTGATCTCCAGCACGATCCTGGCCGGATCGACGTCGCCCAGCACATCGTCGAGCGCGTCGCTGCACGCGACCTCAGGCGAGACGTTCAGCGAAAGATAGGCGCCGCCGGCCGGCAGCGGGTCGCGCAGCGCCGCGCGCAGCGCCACCAGTTCCAGGTCCACGCTCCGTCCGCAGCGTGCGGCATCCCGGAACCAGGTGTCGGTCGGCAGGCCGTATTCCTCCGGAAACCTCGCCAGCGCTTCCCAGCCCACGACGGTACGGTCCGCCAGGCGGACGATCGGTTGCCTCGCCACCCGCAGGCGACCCTCGCCCAGCACCTCGGTCAGGCGACGCTGGGCGGCGGCGTCCCCGCTGTCGCGATCGGCATCAGCGCCTGCACGGCCGGCGACTTCCGCCTCCTGGCGCGACGCTTCGACCGCACGGTGCAGGCTGGCACCGGCAAGCGTGGCCAGATGCTCGAGCGCGAGCGTCTCCGCCGGGCCGAAACGATGCGGCTCGCACGAGGCGACCTTGAGCACGCCGACCGGCTGGTCGCGAAACTGCAGCGGCACGACCACCATCGACCGCAGCCCGACGCGCCGGCAGGCGTCGCGGTCGACCCGCGCATCCTCCTCGCTGTCGTCGCAACGCAGCACGCACCCGCGCTCCATGCTCAGGCCCGACAGGCTGCCGGCGACGGGGATGCGCAATCCCAACCGCGCTTCCGCCATGCCGGACGCGAACCAGTAGACCATCGCGTCGCCGTCGCGGATTTCCAGGACAGCGCCTTCCGCGCCGGTCAGTTCCTGTGCGTACACGGTCAACGCGGCAAGCACGTCCGACGGACCCGGCCCGGACGCCATGATCGCGCCCTGCGCCTCGACCACCCGCGTCAGCAGCGCCAGCGCCTCGGCGTCGGACAGAGCATCCGCTCCCGGCGCGGCGCGGCGCCGACGCTTGTCGACAAGGAACTGCATGGCCGCCTGCTTCCGTGGCATTCTCCGCCCCCCCCTGCGGACACCATGCATACGGCGCCCATCGCGGACACGACGACCCTCCCACCGGCATGGTGGGCTGTCAAGTTGCAGGGCCGCATCGGCTGGCGCCCGCTCATCCCCCGCGGATCATGGCGCGGAGGGCTGCCTCAGGAGGTCATCCGCTCCCAGAAACCGCGGACGCCGTCGACGAAGGTGCTGGATTTTGGCGAATGCCGGCGGGCGCCGTCGCCGACGAAGGTGGCCTCGAACCTGTCGAGCAGGTCGCGCTGCTCCGGGGTCAGGTTGACCGGTGTTTCGACCACCACCTTGCAGTAGAGGTCGCCGGGCGCGCGGCTGCGCACCGACTTCACGCCCTTGTCGCGCAGACGGAACACCTTGCCGGTCTGGGTTTCGGCGGGAACGCGGATTTCCGCCTCGCCGCCGAGGGTAGGCACGCGCACCGTGTCGCCGAGTGCGGCCTGCGAGAACCGGATCGGCACCTCGCAGTGCAGGTCGTCGCCGTCGCGCTCGAAGATCGGGTGGGGACGCACCCGGACTTCCACGTATAGGTCGCCGGGCGACGACCCGGGCGGCCCGGCTTCACCCTCGCCCGCCAGGCGGATGCGGTCGCCGTTGTCGACGCCCGCCGGGATCTTGACCGAGAGCACCTTCTCCTCCTCGACGCGGCCATTGCCATGGCAGGTCTTGCAGGGATTGGCGATGGTCTGGCCACGACCATGGCAGTGCGGGCACGGCTGCTGCATCGAGAAGATGCCGCGCTGGAAGCGCACCTGGCCGCGGCCGTGGCAGGTGCCGCAGGTCTCGAGCTTGCGGTCCTCCGAACCGGTGCCGGCGCAGTCGCCGCATTCGGCCAGGGTCGGGATCTCGATGCGCTTGTCGAGGCCTGCCACCGCCTCCTCGAGATCGAGCTCCATCACGTAGCCGACGTCGGCGCCGCGGCGCGGCCCGCCGCGCGCGCCACCGCCGCCGAAGATGTTGCCGAAGATGTCGCCGAAGATGTCGCCCATGTCGGCGCCACCGAAGCCGCCCGGGCCCGCGTTGCCGCCGCCCATGCCGTGCTCGAACGCGGCGTGTCCGTGCTGGTCGTAGAGCCGGCGCTTGCCGCCGTCCGACAGCACCTCGTAGGCCTCCTTGCACTCCTTGAAGCGCATCTCGGCCTCGTGGTCCCCCGGGTTGCGGTCCGGGTGGAACTTCATCGCGCAGCGGCGATAGGCCTTCTTCAGGTCCTCCTCGCTGGCATCGCGCGGGACGCCGAGGGCTTCGTAGTAGTCGCGTTTCATGGAGACGGGATTCGTGATTCGTTATTGGTGATTCGGAACGGCGAAAGCGGACTCCAGGGGATCGTGACGGAAAAAGCGGAGCCGAAACCCCGCTTCTTCCGGTCGCCAATCACCGATCACCAATCACTGCTTCTTCTCGTCGTCCTTGACCTCGGTGAACTCGGCATCGACCACGTCGTCGTTGTTGTTGTTCGAGCTCGCACCGGCATCGGCGCCCGGCTGCTGCGCGGCCGCGGCGGCCGCGAACAGCGCCTGCGCAGCCTCTTCCAGTCCCTTGGTCTTGGCTTCGATCTGGCCCTTGTCGTCGCCCTTCATCGCGGTCTCGACCTCGGCGATCGCGCCTTCGACGCGACCGATGACGTCCCCCGGCACCTTGTCGCCGTTGTCCTTGATCGCGCTGCGCGCGCTGTGGATCAACGCATCGGCCTGGTTGCGGGCGGCGACCAGCTCGTGGAACTTCTTGTCCTCCTCGCGATGCGCCTCGGCATCGGCGACCATGCGCTGGATCTCGTCGTCCGACAGGCCGGAACCGGCCTTGATCTCGACCTTCTGCTCCTTGCCGGTCTTCTTGTCCTTCGCCGTCACGTGGACGATGCCGTTGGCGTCGATGTCGAACGACACCTCCACCTGCGGCATGCCGCGCGGGGCGGCATCGATGCCGGTCAGGTCGAAGCGCGCCAGCGACTTGTTGTAGCGGGCCTGCTCGCGCTCGCCCTGCAGCACGTGCACGGTCACCGCGGACTGGTTGTCCTCGGCGGTGCTGAAGGTCTGCGAGGCCTTGGTCGGCACCGTGGTGTTCTTCTCGATGATCTTGGTGAACACGCCGCCCAGGGTCTCGATGCCCAGGCTCAGCGGGGTCACGTCGAGCAGCAGCACGTCCTTGACGTCGCCGGCCAGCACGCCGCCCTGCACCGCCGCGCCGATGGCCACGGCCTCGTCGGGATTCACGTCCTTCTTCGGCTCCTTGCCGAAGAACTCGCTGACCGCCGCCTGCACCCTGGGCATGCGGGTCTGACCGCCCACCAGGATGACCTCGGCGATGTCGCTGGCGCGCAGGCCGGCGTCGTTGAGCGCGACCTTGCACGGCTCGATGGTCTTGCGCACCAGGTCGTCCACCAGCGCCTCGAGCTTGGCCCGGGTGAGCTTGATGTTCAGGTGCTTCGGGCCCGACGCGTCGGCGGTGACGTACGGCAGGTTCACCTCGGTCTGCTGCGCGCTGGACAGTTCGATCTTGGCGCGTTCCGCGGCGTCCTTCAGGCGCTGCAGGGCCAGCGGATCCTTGCGCAGGTCGATGCCCTGATCCTTCTGGAACTCCTCGACCAGGTAGTCGATCACGCGCTTGTCGAAGTCCTCGCCGCCGAGGAAGGTGTCGCCGTTGGTGGCCAGCACCTCGAACTGCTTCTCGCCATCGACTTCCGCGATCTCGATGATCGACACGTCGAACGTGCCGCCGCCCAGGTCGTAGACCACGATCTTGCGGTCGCCGCCGGCCTTGTCCAGGCCATAGGCCAGCGCCGCCGCGGTGGGTTCGTTGATGATGCGCTTGACGTCGAGGCCGGCGATGCGCCCGGCGTCCTTGGTCGCCTGGCGCTGGCTGTCGTTGAAGTAGGCCGGGACGGTGATGACCGCCTCGGTGACCTTCTCCCCCAGGTAGTCCTCGGCGGTCTTCTTCATCTTCTCCAGGATGCGCGCGGAGACTTCCTGCGCCGACAGCTTGCGGCCGTCGCTGGTCGCGACCCAGGCATCGCCGTTGTCGTGCTGGACGATCGCGTACGGCACCAGGTCGAGGTCCTTCTTGACCTCGGCGTCGCCGAACTTGCGGCCGATCAGGCGCTTGACCGCGTAGAAGGTGTTCTTGGGGTTGGTGACGGCCTGGCGCTTGGCGCTCGCGCCGACCAGCACTTCGCCGTCCTTGGTGTAGGCCACGATCGACGGCGTGGTGCGGTCGCCCTCGCTGTTCTCGATGACCTTGGCCTTGCCGCCGTCCATGATCGCCACGCACGAGTTGGTCGTGCCGAGGTCGATGCCGATGATCTTTGCCATTGTGGTTCCCTCTGGGATCTGGTTCTGGTGGGCGGCGCAGCCGCCGATGACGCGTATCTGGGGCTGCCGCGGCGGCGCTTCAAGCGTCGCCGGGCGGTTCTTTCAGCATCAGTCGTGCTTGGCCACGGCGACCAGCGCGGGGCGCAGCAGCTGCTCGTTGAGGATGTAGCCCTTCTGGAACACCTGGACAACGGCCCCCGGAGCCACGTCGGCGGACTCGACCGCGCTCATCGCCTGGTGGCGGTCGGGATCGAAACCGTCGCCGGGCGCGGGAGCGACCTCGACCAGGCCGGCGTTCTCGCAGACGCGGGTGAGTTCGCGCAGGGTCAGCACCACCCCGTCGCGCAGCGGGTCCTCCGCCGGGGCGGTGTTGAGCGCGGCCTCGAGGCTGTCGAACACCGGCAGCAGTTCGCCCAGCAGCTGCTTGTTGGCGAAGCGGCAGGCGTTGCGCACGTCGCGTTCGAGGCGTTTGCGCTGGTTCTCGATGTCTGCGCGGTCGAGCAGCGACTGCGCGCGGAGCTGTTCGAGTTCGGTCTCGAGGGCCCGGATCCGGCCGTCGCGGCCGTGTTCTTCTTCGGCCGCGGTGGCGGCGTCCTGCATGGGTTCGGTGGTCATGTCCTGGCGTGGGCTGGGCGGTCGTCAGGCCGCCGACCCGCCAGCTATGGGGCCGGCGGTTCCGGATTCAAGGCGGCACCGAGCACGTCGGCGGCCGCCTGCACCACCGGGATCACGCGCTCGTAGGCCATCCGGGTCGGGCCGATCACCCCCAGCACGCCCAGCACCCTGCCGCCGGCGCCGTAGGGTGCGGTCACCAGCGACACGCCCTCCAGCGGCGCCAGCCCGGTCTCCTCGCCGATGAAGATGCGCACGCCCGGCGCCTTGATCGTGCGCTCCAGCAACTGCAGGATCTCGCGCTTGCGGGCGAAGGCCTCGAACAGCTCGCGCAGGCGGTCGAGGTCGGACAGATCCTGGACCCCGATCAGCCGGGTCTGGCCGGCGACCAGCATGTCGTCGCTGTCGGCCGGGGCCAGCGCCTGCTCGGCCAGTTCCACGGTGTGCGAGAGCAGCGCTTCCATCTCGTCGCGCGCGGCCTGCAGCTCGTGCACCAGGGTGGCGCGGATCTCGGCCACCGGACGGCCGGCGAAATGGGCGTTCAGGTAATTGGCGACGCGCTCGAGCTCCGAGGCGTCGTAGGGACGGCGGGTCTGGATGATGCGGTTCTGCACGTCGTGGTCGGCGAACACCAGGATCGCCATCACCCGCTGCCCGTCCAGCGGCACGAAGTCGATGTGGCGGAAGGCGAACTGCTCGCGCCGGGGCACCGAGACCACGCCGACGAAGTGGGTCATCGCCGAGACCAGCTCCGAGGCGCTGCCGAGCAGCGACTGGGTGGTGCCCGACCCTCCGGCCAGTTCGCCGCGCAACCGCGCCATCTCCGTGTTGGCCAACGGCTGCACCTGCAGCAGCGAATCGACGAACACCCGGTAGCCCTGGGCCGTCGGGATCCGCCCGGCCGAGGTGTGCGGGGCCGACAGCAGGCCCTGGTCCTCGAGGTCGGCGAGGATGTTGCGGATCGTCGCCGGGCTCACGTCCAGCCCCGAGTGCCGGGCCAGGGTCTGCGAGCCCACCGGCCCGCCGTCGCGGATGTGCCGCGCGATCAGCGTGCGCAGCAATTGCCGCGCGCGCGGGTCGAGGTGGGTACCGGGCGGAGAGACGGCCATCGCCGCGATTAGATCGCCGATCGTCCGTGCGGAGCAAGCGACGGGTGATTCCGCCGTGCGCAGCCGGGCGGCAGCCGGGCGGCGCACGTCGAAGGCGCGGCGGGTGCGCGGCAGGGCGGGGCCCGGAGTGCGCACGACAGCCGGACGACCACGCGGCCTCGCCGCGCCGATCCCCGGCCTGGCGCGGACCGCGCGCGGCCCGCATTGCGTCTCGGCGGTTGAGAACGCGCGCACTACAATGCCCGACCATGCTCAGGCGCCTCACCCTTCGCGATTTCGCCGTCGTCTCGGCCTCCGAACTCGAGTTCGGCCCGGGCATGACGGTGATTTCCGGCGAGACCGGCGCCGGCAAGTCGCTGCTGGTCGACGCCCTCGGCTTCCTATCCGGGCTGCGCGCCGATGCCGGGATGGTCCGGCACGGCGCGGCGCGCGCCGAGCTGCATGCCGACTTCGACCCCGCCGATGCGCCGGTCGCGCTCGACTGGCTGCGCGAGCAGGAGTTCGACGACGGCCAGGCCTGCACCCTGCGCCGAACCCTGCGCGCGGACGGCGGTTCGCGCGCCTGGATCAACGGCCGCCCGGCGACCCTGTCGCAACTCTCGCAACTGGCCGGCCTGCTGGTCGAGATCCACGGCCAGCACGAACACCAGGCGCTGCTGGAAAAGTCCAGCCAGCTCGCCCTGCTCGACGCCTTCGGCCGCCACGACGCGCCGCTGGCAGCGGTACGGGAAGCCGCCGCTGGTTGGAGCGCCCTGCTGCGCGAACGCGACGCGCTGTCCAGGACCGGCGACGTGTCCGAGCGGATCGACTGGCTGCAGCACCAGCTCGGCGAGCTCGAGCGCGAGGACCTGCGCGCCGACGCGATCGACGCGCTGATCGCCGGCCACCGCCGGCACGCGCATGCGGCCAGCCTGATCGCGGCCTGCGACGAAACCCTGGCGGGCCTGGCCGGAGACGACGGTCCCTCGCTCGAACGCCGCCTGCAGCAACTGCGCGGCGGCCTGGCGCGCGAGCGCGCGCACGAGCCGAGGCTGGACGAGGTCGACGCCATGCTCGAGTCGGCCGCGATCCAGATCGACGAGGCGGCGCTGCTGCTGCAGCGCGTGCGCGACGACCTCGACCTGGATCCGGTGCGGTTCGAGGCGATGGACGCCACCCTGGCGCGCCTGCACGAACTGGCGCGCAAGCATCGGGTCGCGCCGGACGCGCTGGCCGACACCCAGGCCGCGTTCGCCGCCGAACTCGAATCGCTGCGCGAGGCCGGCACGCGCCTGCAGACGCTCGATGGCGAGATCTCCGCCGCCGCCGCCGCATGGCGCCAGGCCGCGGACGCCCTGGGCGAGGCACGCACCGCGACCGCCGCGCGCCTGTCGCACGCCACCACCGCGCTGATCGGCGAACTGGGCATGGGCGGCGGCCGCTTCGAGGTGGCGCTGGAGGCGGTCGACCGCGACCGGCCCGACCCGCAGGGCGGCGAGCGCGTCGAGTTCCTGGTCTCGGCCAACGCCGGCCAGCCGCCGCGGCCGTTGCGGCGGGTCGCGTCCGGTGGCGAACTTTCGCGCGTCTCGCTGGCGATCGAGGTCGCCGCGCTCGGCTCGGACGCGGTGCCGACGATGGTGTTCGACGAGGTCGATTCGGGCATCGGCGGCGCCGTCGCCGAGATCGTCGGCCAGAAGCTGCGCGCACTCGGCGACAGCCGCCAGGTGCTGTGCGTCACCCACCTGCCCCAGGTCGCCGCCCAGGGCCACGCCCACTACCGGGTCAGCAAGGCCGACCGCGACGGCCTCACCCACAGCGCGGTCCAGCGTCTCGACCCGAAGCAGCGCCAGGAGGAACTGGCGCGGATGCTCGGCGGCGTGGAGGTCTCGAAGGAAGCGCGCGCGGCGGCGAAGCGGCTGCTTGGCAACGCCGGGACCTGACGCACACCACCCGGGCCCTGCACCCGGTGCACGACGCACCATGCCGAGCGCGCCGTCGGTCCGCCCGAGACGGGCAGCGGTTCCGATCGTCGGCAGGCGTGCGGCACCCGGCCCGCCTGACTGCGCCAGCGTGATGGCTGCGTGAGCGCCGCCATGGCGGCGCACGCGTATCTTTTCCGGTTGAATGGCGATCCAGTCTGAGGGGGAAGGCGGGATGGTGAATCACACGACGCTGGCGCGCGACGGCGCGGCGGACGGGGATCCGGGTGCGGGCAGGTCCGACGCTGCGATGCGCAGCATGCTGGCGGCCCTCCAGGCCGTGGCCCAGGGCGACTTCACGGTGGAACTGCCGGGCCATTGGGAAGGCCTGGACGGCCGCTTGGCCGATGCGTTCAACACGGTGGTGCGCAGCAACCGCGGCCTGGCCCTGGAACTCGCGCGGGTCGGGGAAAAGGTCGGCCGCGAAGGCCTGACCCGGCAGCGCATCGCGCTGACCAATCGCCACGGCTGCTGGGGCGAGATGGAAAGCTCGGTCAACGACCTGGTCGACGACCTGGTGCGTCCGGTGGCGACCATCACCGAGGCCATCGCCGGCGTCGCCAAGGGCGACCTGACGCGCAGTGTGCCGCTGGAGGCCGAAGGTCGGCCCCTGCAGGGCGAGTTCCTGCGTTCGGCAACGATCGTCAACCGCATGATCGAGCAGATGGGCGAGTTCAGCTCCGAGGTCACGCGCGTGGCGCTCGAGGTCGGCACCGCCGGCCGGCTCGGCGGCCAGGCCCAGGTGGCGGGCGTGTCGGGCGTGTGGAAGGAACTCACCGACTCCGTCAACCAGATGGCGTCCAACCTCACCGCCCAGGTGCGCAACATTTCCGAGGTGACCATCGCGGTCGCCAATGGCGATCTCTCGCGCAAGATCACGGTGGACGTGCGCGGCGAGATCCTGCAGCTCAAGGAGGCCATCAACACCATGGTCGACCAGCTGCGCGGATTCGCCTCGGAAGTCACCCGCGTGGCGCGCGAGGTCGGCACCGAGGGCAAGCTCGGGGGACAGGCCATCGTGCCCGGCGTGGCGGGAACCTGGAAGGACCTGACCGATTCGGTCAACGCGATGGCCTCCAACCTCACCAGCCAGGTGCGCAACATCGCCGAGGTCACCACCGCGGTCGCGCGCGGCGATCTGTCGCGCAAGATCACGGTCGACGTGCGCGGCGAGATCGCCGAGCTCAAGGACACCATCAACACGATGGTGGACCAGCTCAACGGTTTCGCCGCCGAGGTCACCCGCGTGGCGCGCGAAGTCGGCACCGAGGGCAAGCTGGGCGGCCAGGCGCAGGTGCCCGATGTCGCCGGCACCTGGAAGGACCTCACCGACCACGTCAACTCGATGGCGTCCAACCTCACCAGCCAGGTGCGCAACATCGCCGAGGTCACCACCGCGGTGGCCAAGGGCGACCTGTCGCGCAAGATCACGGTGGACGTGCGCGGCGAGATCGCCGAGCTCAAGGACACCATCAACACGATGGTGGACCAGCTCAACAGCTTCGCCGCCGAAGTCACCCGCGTGGCGCGCGAGGTCGGCACCGAAGGCAAGCTCGGCGGACAGGCGCAGGTGCCCGGCGTCGACGGCACCTGGGCCGACCTGACCGATTCGGTCAACGCGATGGCCTCCAACCTCACCAGCCAGGTGCGCAACATCGCCGAGGTCACCACCGCGGTCGCGCGCGGCGACCTGTCGCGCAAGATCGCGGTCGACGCGCAGGGCGAGATCCTGCAGCTCAAGGACACCATCAACACGATGGTCGACCAGCTCAACGGCTTCGCCGCCGAAGTCACCCGCGTGGCGCGCGAGGTCGGCACCGAGGGCAAGCTCGGCGGGCAGGCGCAGGTGCCCGGCGTCGCCGGCACCTGGAAGGACCTGACCGACAACGTCAACTCGATGGCGACCAACCTCACCACCCAGGTGCGCAACATCGCCGAGGTCACCACCGCCGTCGCGCGCGGCGACCTCTCGCGCAAGATCGCGGTCGACGCGCAGGGCGAGATCCTGCAGCTCAAGGACACCATCAACACGATGGTGGACCAGCTCAACGGCTTCGCCGCCGAAGTCACCCGCGTGGCGCGCGAGGTCGGCACCGAGGGCAAGCTCGGCGGACAGGCGCAGGTACCCGGCGTTGCGGGCACCTGGAAGGACCTGACCGACAACGTCAACTCGATGGCGACCAACCTCACCACCCAGGTGCGCAACATCGCCGAGGTCGCGACATCGGTGGCCAGGGGCGACCTCTCGCGCAAGATCGCGGTGGACGCCCAGGGCGAGATCCTGCAGCTCAAGGACACCCTCAACACGATGGTGGACCAGCTCAACGGCTTCGCCGCCGAGGTCACCCGCGTGGCGCGCGAAGTGGGCACCGAGGGCAAGCTCGGCGGACAGGCGCAGGTGCCCGGCGTCGCCGGCACCTGGAAGGACCTGACCGACAACGTCAACTCGATGGCGACCAACCTCACCGCGCAGGTGCGCGGCATCGCCAAGGTGGTGACCGCGGTGGCCACCGGCGACCTGCAGCAGAAACTGACGGTGGAGGCCAAGGGCGAGATCGCCGAACTGGCCGACACCATCAACGGCATGACCGACACCCTCGCCATCTTCGCCGACCAGGTGACCACGGTCGCGCGCGAGGTCGGCGTCGAGGGCCGCCTCGGCGGCCAGGCCAACGTCCCCGGCACCGCCGGCATCTGGAAGAACCTCACCGCCAACGTCAACCAGCTCGCCGCCAACCTCACCACCCAGGTGCGTGCGATCGCCGAAGTCGCCACCGCGGTGACCCAGGGCGACCTCACCCGCTCGATCACGGTCGATGTCCGCGGCGAACTCGCCGATCTCAAGGACAACATGAACCTGATGATCGGCACCCTGCGCGCGACCACCGAGAGCAACAGCGAGCAGGACTGGCTCAAGACCAACCTCGCCAAGTTCAGCGGCATGATGCAGGGCCAGCGCGACCTGCTCACGCTCGGCCAGATGCTGCTCTCGGAGCTGGCGCCGCTGGTGAACGCGCAGCAGGGGCTGATCTACGTGGTGGAGGCGGACGCCACCCCGCGCGCGCTGCGGCAGCTGGCCCGCTACGCCGATGCACCCGGCGCGCCCCACCCCGGCACGCTGGCCTTCGGCGAAGGCCTGGTGGGGCAATGCGCCGCCGAAGGCCGGATGATCCTGATCGACGAGGTGCCGGCCGGGTCGGTGCAGATCACCTCGGGCCTGCTCAACGCGGTGCCGCGCAGCGTGATCGTGCTGCCGGTCCTGTTCGAGAAGCAGGTCAAGGCGGTGCTGGAACTCGCCTCGCTGTCCGGCTTCACCCCGTCGCAGCGCATCTTCCTGGAGCAGCTGTCGGGCAGCATCGGCATCGTGCTCAACACGATCGAGTCGACGATGCGCACCGAGCGCCTGCTGGCGCAGTCGCAGCAGCTGGCGGGCGAACTGCAGGCGCAGCAGGACGAACTGCAGCAGACCAACGAGGAGATCGCGCTCAAGGCGCAACTGCTGGCCGAGCAGAAGGCCGAGGTCGAGCAGAAGAACCAGCAGATCGAGCATGCCCGCCGCGAGTTGGAGGAAAAGGCCGCCGAACTCGCGCTCACCTCGCGCTACAAGTCCGAGTTCCTGGCCAACATGTCGCACGAGCTGCGCACGCCTCTGAACTCTATCCTGATCCTGGGCCAGCAACTGGCCGAGAATCCCGACGCCAACCTCAGCGCGCGCCAGGTCGAGTTCGCCAGGACCATCCACGCCGCGGGTACCGACCTGCTGAACCTGATCAGCGACATCCTCGACCTGTCCAAGATCGAGTCCGGCACGGTGACGGTGGAGAGCGAGACCGTGCGCTTCTCGCACCTGCGCGAGAACCTGATGCGCGCGTTCCGCCACGAGGCCGAGCGCCGCGATCTCGACTTCAGCATCGAGATCGACCCGTCGCTGGGCCCGGCCCTGAGCACCGACCCCAAGCGCCTGCAGCAGATCCTCAAGAACCTGCTGTCGAACGCCTTCAAGTTCACCCAGCACGGCAGCGTGCGGATGCGTGCCCGGCGCGCCGACGCGGGCTGGTCGCCGGACCACGACGTGTTGCGCGACGCCGCCACCGTGGTGGCGATCGAGGTCAGCGACACCGGCATCGGCATCTCCCCGGACAAGCAGCGGATCGTGTTCGAGGCCTTCCAGCAGGCCGACGCCGGCACCTCGCGCCAGTTCGGCGGAACCGGTCTGGGGCTGGCCATCAGCCGCGAACTGGCGGGCCTGCTCGGCGGCGAACTGCAGCTGGAGAGCGCGCCGGGCACCGGCAGCACGTTCACCCTGTACCTGCCGCTGCACTATGTCGGTGCCGACCGCGCGCACAGCGCGCGCGCGGTGCAGGCGCTGCGCGGCGCGGGCGCGATCGAGGCGCCCTCCCCGCCGGCCGAGGCGGTGGCCGACGACCGCGACCTGCCGCCGGACGGCGCGCCGGTCCTGCTGCTGGTGGAGGACGACGCACGCTACGCCTCGGTGCTGCGCGACCTCGCCCGGGCGCAGGGCTTCCGCGTGCTGGTGGCCGCGACCGGCGCCGAGGCGCTGGGGCTGGTGCACGGCTATCGCCCCACGGCCATCTGCCTGGACATCTTCCTGCCCGACATGCTCGGCTGGACCCTGCTGGCACGGCTGAAGCAGGACGCGGCCACCCGCCACATCCCGGTGCAGATCCTGACCGTCGAGGAGGGCCGACACCAGAGCCTGGAGCGCGGCGCCTTCGCCTACCTGGCCAAGCCGGCGACCACCGAGTCGATCGACGCATCGCTGCAGCGCATCCGCGACTACGCGCTGCCGCGGGTGAAGCGTCTGCTGGTGGTCGAGGACGACGCCAACGAGCGCCTCGGAATCGAGGCCCTGATCGGCCACGACGACGTGGCCATCGAGACCGTCGACAGCGGCGAGGCGGCGCTGCGGGCATTGGCGGGCGGCCGCTACGACTGCGCGGTGGTGGACCTGCGCCTGCCCGACATGGACGGCTTCGAACTGCTCGACCGCATCCAGGCCCAGCCCCCGCTGCGCGACCTGCCGATCGTGGTGTTCACTGGCAAGGAACTGACCGCCGAGGAATCGCAGCGGCTGCGGCACGCCGCCAAGAGCGTGGTGATCAAGGACGTGGAGTCGCCGGAACGGCTGCTGGACGAGACCGCGCTGTTCCTGCACCGGGTGATCGCCGACCTGCCCGCCGACAAGCAGCGCATGGTGGAGCGCCTGCACGCCTCGGACGAAGTGCTCGCCGGCAAGCGCGTGCTGGTGGTCGACGACGACGTGCGCAACATCTTCGCCATGTCCAGCGTGCTCGAGCGGCACGGCATGGACGTGGTCACCGCCGGCACCGGCCAGGAGGCGATCGCGAAGGTGGCCGCCGACCCCGCCATCGCGGTCGTGCTGATGGACATCATGATGCCGGGCATGGACGGCTACGAGACCGTGCGCGCCATCCGCCGCCTGCCGGCCTCGCGCGCGCTGCCGATCGTGGCGGTCACCGCCAAGGCGATGAAGGGCGACCGCGAGAAATGCCTGGAAGCCGGGGCGTCCGACTACCTCGCCAAGCCGGTGGTGACCGATGAACTGCTGGGAGTGCTGCGGCAATGGCTGCATCGCTGACCACACAGGCCATCGCCCGCGTGCCGGACGCGCGCCGCGATGCTGCCGCGGAGCCGGTGAACATCCTGCTGGTCGACGACCAGCCGGGGCGCCTGCTCACCTACCGCGCCATCCTCGAGCCGCTGGGCGAGCGCCTGGTGCAGGCGGGTTCGGGCCGCGAAGCGCTGAAGCTGCTCATGGAGGACGAGTACGCGCTGATCCTGCTCGACGTCAACATGCCCGACATGGACGGCTTCGAGACCGCCAGCCTGGTGCACCAGCATCCGCGCTACGAGAACACGCCGATCATCTTCGTCACCGCCGTCAACGTCTCGGACATGGACCGCCTGCAGGGCTACAAGCTCGGCGCGGTCGACTACGTGATGGTGCCGGTGATCCCCGAGATCCTGCGCAGCAAGGTCGAGGTGCTGGTCGAGCTGTACCGCAAGCGCCGCGAACTCGAGCTGCTCAACGCCAGCCTGGCGGCACGCAACCAGGAACTGCAGCGCGAAAAGGCCCGCGAGCTCGAGACGCTCAACGAGTCCCTGCGCCTGGCCAACGAGGCGCTGGAAAGCCGCAACGCCGAACTGCAGAACGAGGTCGCCGAGCGGACCCGCGCGGAGGAACGGCTGCGCGGCGTCGACCATCGCAAGAACGTATTCCTGGCGACGCTCGCCCACGAACTGCGCAACCCGCTGGCGCCACTGCAGAACGCGCTCAGCATCCGGCGCCTGCAGTCCGCCGGTGCCGGGGATCCGCTGCAGGAGACCATGGAGCGCCAGCTGGCGTTGCTGGTGCGGATGATCGACGACCTGCTCGACATCGCCCGCATCAGCCAGGGCAAGCTCGCGTTGCGCCCCGCCAGGGCCTCGCTCTCCGACGTGCTGGACGCGGCCGTTGAGATCGCCCGGCCGTGGCTGGACGGCGGCGGGCACAGCTTCCTGATGAAGCTTCCGCCCGCCGACGTGGTGCTGCATGCCGACCAGGCGCGCCTGGCGCAGGTGTTCGCCAACCTGCTCAACAACGCCGCCAAGTATTCCGACCCCGGCAGCCGCATCGAGCTCGAGGCCGTGCTGGACGAGCTTCGCGACGAGGTCGTGGTGGACGTGCGCGACAGCGGGATCGGGCTCGCCCCGGACAAGCTCGGGGAGGTGTTCGAAGTGTTCCGCCAGGTCGACACCGCGGTCGAGCGTTCGCAGGGCGGGCTGGGCATCGGCCTGACCCTGGTGCAGAAGATCACCGAGATGCACGCGGGCAGCGTGGAGGTGGAAAGCGCGGGCCTGGGTCACGGCAGCACCTTCCGCGTGCGCCTGCCGCGTCGCGCACCTGCCGTGGGGGATTCGATCGACGTGCCGGCGGCCGCCGGGGTGCAGGCAGTCGAGGCCGGCGAAGGCCCGCCTGGCAGGAGCCGCGTGCTGGTGGTCGACGACAACCGTGATGCCGCCGATACCCTGGCGATGATGGTGCGGATGCTCGGCCATGAGGTCAGGCAGGTCTGCGATCCGGAGCAGGTCGAGGCGGAAGTCGAGCGTTTCGCGCCGGACCTGCTGTTTCTCGACGTCGGCATGCCGGGCCGCAGCGGCTACGACATCGCCAGGAGCCTGCGCGCGCGTCCCGGGCGCGGGGCGCTGGCGATCGTCGCGGTCACCGGCTGGGGGCACGCGGAAGACCGCAACCGCACGCGCGAGGCCGGTTTCGACGAACACCTGGTCAAGCCGCCCCAGCTCGACGCGATCCGGCGGCTGTGCGCGGACGCCATCGGCAGGAACCCGACGCGGTGAGCGTCCCATGGGCGCACGACTGGATGGACCGCGTCGCCCACGACCTGCGGGGGCCGCTGGCGCCGATGCAGACGGCGGTCTACCTGTTGCGCGAACCGGGGCTCGGCGACGCCCAGCGCCACGAGTTGCTTGCCGTGCTCGAACGCCAGATCCAGCGCCTGGGCGGCATGATCGACGAGTTCGGCGATCTCGGTCGGGCGCAGATGGACCGGCTGGTGGGCCGTCGCGAAGCGATCGACATCGAGTCGCTGGTGGCGGACATCACCGAACGGCTGGGCGCGCGCCCTCCGCAGGTCAGCCTGGCCCCGGAGGTGCGGGGATTCGCGATCGAGGGCGACGCGCTGCGCATCGCCCAGCTGTTCCATGCCCTGCTCGGCGTGCGGCTCGCGCGCGGTGCCGTAGCGCCCGTGCGTGCCCGTCTCGAGCTCGCCGGCGGCTGCCTGCGCCTGACCTGCACGGCGTATTGCAGCGGCGCCACGAACGCGCTCGTCGGGGCCCTGCTCACTTCACCGCATCCGGATCCGCCCGACGACAGCCTGGGGCTGGGCCTGGTGCTCGCAGCCGCGATCGCGCGTGCCCATGGCGGCCGCATGCACGGCCGCGCGAGCGCGTCCGATACCGCGGAACTCGTGCTCGAACTGCCGCCGGATGGCGGCTCGTCCCCACAGGAACGGGCGCGGGGCTAGGCGGCCCACGCAACAGGAAGTCGGTGCACCCGCTCGTCCGTTCAGCGCTTCCTGCGCACGTACAGCACCAGGGAATGCTCGTCGAGCGCGTAGCCATGCTCGCCGGCGATCTTGTTGAGCAGCGCCACGATCTCGGGGCTCTCGAACTCGGTGATGTGGCCGGTGCCGACGTCGACCATGTGGTAGTGGTGGTCGCCGCGGTCGATCTCGTACAGGGCGTGGCCGCCCTCGAAATTGTGCTTGACCACCAGGCCCGCGGCCTCGAACTGCGTGAGCACTCGATACACCGTGGCCAGGCCGATCTCGTCGCCCTGTTCCAGCAACTGCCGGTAGATGTCCTCGGCGGTCATGTGCTGGCGCGGGGTCTTGAGTTCGAGCAACTCGAGGATGCGCATCCGCGGATGCGTCACCTTCAGCCCGGCCTTGCGCAAATCCATCGATTCCATGGGGTCTCCGTTCACGGGCGGTTTAGCGCCAGCTGCCTGGATGCCGGTCGCGATGCGCACGGGGGAGTGTATCATCGCGCCACCCCCAGCCGATCCTCGCAGGCCCCCGTTCCATGCCCATGTCCCGCATCGCGCTCGTCGTCCTGATCGCCGTGGCCACGGCCGGTTGCGGCATGCTCTACAAGCAGCCGATCTACCAGGGCAACCTGATCGAGAAGGCCGCGATCGACCAGTTGCAGCTCGGCATGGACAAGCAGCAGGTGCTGACCCTGCTCGGCTCGCCCTCGATCGCCGACCCGTTCCACCACCAGCGCTGGGACTACACCGCGACGCAGCGGACCAACCGCCGCGGCCACACCGAGGTCAGGAACATGACCCTGTGGTTCGAGAACGACCAGCTCGCGAAGTGGGAAGGCGAATATTTCGCCGAGCAGGACAAGGAGCTTTCCGAACGCATGCGCCGCTTCGGCAATCTGCCGAAGGAAAAGGGCGGCCAGCGGCGCCGCTAGGGCGGCGGCTTTCCCGCCTGCACGCGGGCACGTCGCCGGCGGTTGTCCTTGGGATCCGCCAGCAGCGGCTCCAGCAGTTCCAGCCTGTCCCCGTCGCGCAGCGGCGCGTCCCGTGTGGTCCGCTCCCCGTGGATCGCGTAGCCCGCAAGTCCCGCCTGGGTGATCCGGGTCGCCGCCAGCGCATCGGCGACGATCGCGCCCGCAGGCAGGTCCAGTTCCTGCGCCTCGAACCGCCCGTGCCAGGCACGGATCACCTGCACGCGCACGTCAAGCCTCGGTGCCGGCCACGCGCACGAAATCGTCGACCATGCGGTCGGCCAAGCCGCGCAGCCCCAGCGACAGCACCGGCAGCATCAGGCTGCTCTGCGGTTCGAACTCGAGCGACAGCGAGACCTTGCACGCGGTCTCGTCCAGCGCGTGGAACTGCCAGCGTCCACGCAACCGCCTGAACGGCCCGTCGCGCAGGTCCATGTCGATGTGGTGCGGCGGCGACAGCGTGTTCTCGGTGGTGAACCAGGTCCGGAACCCGCCGATCCCGAGTTCGAGGCGGGCGAGTACCCGCGCCTCCCCCGCCTCCAGCACCTCGGCGTGCTCGCACCACTCGAAGCGGCGGGGATAGGCGGCGATGTCGTTGACCAGGGCGAACATCCGGTTCACGGAGTGTTCCACCAGCGCGCTGCGTTCGATCGTGGGCATGTGGCTCGCGTACGTGACCGGCTTCGGGGACAATGGAAGGATGGGCAAGCAGAGCGGCAAGGATAAGGCAAACGGCGACCGGACCATCGCGCTCAACAAGCGCGCGCGCCACGACTACCACCTCGAACAGCGCTTCGAGGCGGGCATGGCGCTGCAGGGCTGGGAGCTCAAGGCGATCCGCGCCGGCCGCGCCAACATCGGCGAGAGTTACGCCGTGGTGCGCGACGGCGAGCTGTACCTGTTCGGCGCCCAGATCACGCCGCTGATCCAGGCCTCCACCCACGTCGTCGCCGATGCCCATCGCACCCGCAAGCTGCTGCTGCACCGGCGCGAGATCGACAACCTGATCGGCCGCGTGCAGCGCGACGGCTATACCCTGGTGCCGACCGCGCTGTACTGGAAGGGCAACAAGGTCAAGGCCGAACTGGCGCTGGCGAAGGGCAAGCAGAGTCATGACAAGCGGCAGGTGGCGAAGGACCGGGATTGGGCCCGCGACAAGCAGCGCGTGATGCGGGCGCACAACAAGCACGCCTGACCACCGGGTTCCGGACAAGCCGGTGTCCACGCGCGCGGCGGCGCGCGACACTCGCATCGCGCCCTGGGTCGCACGCGGCGCGGCACACGACAGGCACACCTGACCCGGTTCCGGGCAGGCGCGCGGCGCTCAATCGTTCGGGTGCGAACCGTCGTCCGGGTACGGGGCGTCGGCCCGCACCGGCAGCGTGAACCGGAACGTCGCACCCCGGCCCACCGCCCCCTCGGCGCGGATCGCGCCGCCGTGGCGCTCGACGATGCGCTTCACCGTGGCCAGTCCGATGCCGTGGCCTTCGAACTCGTCGGCACCGTGCAATCGCTGGAACGGCCGGAACAGCTTCGACGCGTAGGCCGGATCGAAGCCTGCGCCATTGTCGCGCACGAAAAACCCGACCGTGCCGGGCGGGCATTCGTCGCCGGCCGCGCGACCGAACTCGATGCGAGCGTGCTCGCAGCCGCCGGTGAACTTCCAGGCATTGCCCAGCAGGTTCTGCAACAGGTTGCGCAGCAACGCGGTGTCGCCGCCGGCCTCCAGGCCGGGTTCGACCACCGTCTCGACCCGGCGCGACGGCTCGGCCTGCCGCAGCTCGGCGAGGATCTCGCCGGCCATGCGACTGAGGTCCACGCGCGCGTGCTGCAGCGGTTCGCGCGCGATACGCGACATCTTCAGCAACGCATCGATCAGCTCGTCCATGCGGTTGGCGGCATTGCGCACCCGCGCCAGGTAGTCGAGCCCGTCCGGACCGATCGCGCCACCGAAACGCTCGCCCAGCAGCCGGCTGAAGCCCTCCACCGTGCGCAGCGGCGCGCGCAGGTCGTGCGAGACGCTGTAGGCGAACGATTCCAGCTCGTGGTTGGCCAGGGTCAGCTCGCGCGTGCGCTGCTCGACCCGCGCCTCCAGCGTGCGGTTGAGCATGCGCACCTCGCGCTCGGCGCGCAGGCGATCGGTCACGTCGTCCACCTGCACCAGCGCGGCGACATCGCTGCCGACATCTCCCGGCACCGGCGAGTGCACCAGTTGCACGAGGCGGATGTCGCCATCGCTGCGGCGGAATTGCAGGGTGACCGGCTCGGTGTGCTTGCCTGCGAGCACGGTATCGGTGACGGGATCGACGAACTGTGCGGCGAAGGCCGTGCCGGGCAGGCTCCCGGGCGGCATGCCGAAGGTCCGTGCCAGTGCCGGGTTCGCCTCGACGATGCGGCCGGCACCGTCCAACAGCGCGATGCCGCTGCCCGAGTAGAGCATCGCATTGCGGAAGCGCTGTTCGCTGCGCCGGTACGATTCGCTCATCGCTTCCGCCAGTCGTTCCGCCCGCGACTGGGTATGCGCCAGCGTCAGCACCACCGCGAACAGCAGCAGCGACACGATCAGGCCGGCGCCGACGATGGCCGGCACGCCGGAGGGCCGCCCTGCCGCGTCCGCCGCCGGCAGGCTCGACCGGAAATCCATGCGCCAGCGACGGCCGTACAGGGCGAAGGTCTCGCTGTGTCGAAGCACGTCGGCGTCGACGTCGTCGGTGAATCCGGCGTCCTCGTGGATCAGGGTTCCGCGCCCGCCGCCGTCGTCGAGATCGACGATGCGCACGATCTGGCCGGCGCCGAACGGTTCGAGCGCGCTGTCGATGAAGGTCCTGGAATGGAACGGTGCGTACACCCAGCCGGAAATGGCCGTGCGCCGGGCTTGCGGGTTGCCCGGCTGGATGCCGTTGGCGTAGACCGGGGCGTACATCAGCAGCCCGTTGCGCCGGCCGTCGTCGCCCCGCTGGATCAGGTCGATCGGAGCGGTCAGACGCACTTCGCCGGTGTCGCGCGCATCCGCCATCGCGTGGTGGCGGGTCGCGTCCGCGAACATGTCGTAACCCAGCACGCTGCGGTTGCCGATCGTCTGCGGCTCAAGCATCAGCACCGGTCCGTAGATCTCGCGCACGCCGTGCGGCCGGATCCGGAACAGCCCCTGCCCCTCCTCGCGCATCGCCAGTTGCAGCGCTTCCAGGTCCGACCGGCGCAGGTAGGGCACGTAGCCGAGCCCGAGCAGGCCGTGGAACTGGCGTTCGATGTCCAGGCCTCCGACGTAATCGCGCCACTGCCGGTGGGTGGGCCGCGACACCGACCAGTACAGCGACACGCCGCCGCGCAGGGCGAGTTCGTAGTGCAGCAGGCGTTGACGCAGCAGTGTCGCGATCTCGCTGCTCTGGGCGGCGAATTCGGCCTGACGCGCGCGTTGCTCGCGCGCGCCGGCCTCGCGCGCGTACAGCCAGACCATCAGCAGCGAGCCGATCAGCACCACCACCGCCAGCACGTAGCCGCGGCGCAGCGACGGACGGCTGCGATCGGCCCTGGCCTCCCCGGACGGACTACGCGACATGGCGCGCAGCATACCGTCCCGCCCCGGGCGGTCGCGCCTGAACGTGCTCCGCAGCGCCGCCGGGTCGCGCCTTGCATGGGCGCCGACCGCCCCTATACTGGCCCGGTCAGCGTGATCGACGCTCCCGGGGGTGCACTGTCTCCGCTACCCCCGCCGCACCTGAAGCGGCCCCGTCTCCCTTCCTTGCGTATCAGCAACTTACGTTGCCGGTCGCGGCGCGCCGTGCGCGCCGCATGTCTGGATTCGGTCTGTTTCTGTCACCGCGTGGTCGACATTTGGTCAGTCGGTAAAACTGACCACGGTGCTCAGAGCTGCGTCATGCCCAGGCGATGCCGGGCCATGAAGATCAACTTCAGCGAGGCGTTCGCCGCGGCATGCAGGTTGCGCATGGCCTCGTCGAGCACCTCCAGCGCCGGCGCCGGCTCCGGCATCGGCTTCGGCTCGGGTGGCCGCCGGCGCCTGTCTCGATAGCGGTCCAACGACACGATCTTGCTTTCACTTCGGTGTGGCATCCCATCTCCCCTCCCCTGTAACGCGACCTCGGGGGACCCCAGGGCGGGGAAGTCGCGGTTCGCCACCATGCCCGAATACTCCACGAGCCGGTGTAGGGGAACGGTGCGCCGCCGTGTAGGGATTGTCCTACAGCCTATTCCACGCCGACCTGAGCACGAATCTTTGCCGCGATCTTCGGGTTCAGGACGATGCCGGCCTCGGCCTTCGCGCTGTAGCGCGCGCGCGACTGCATCGAGCGGCGGATCGACGCCGGGGTGATGCCGATTTCCGGGTGCGTCCGGTTGAACTTGCCGATCGCCTCCATCGTCTCGGCACGGCTCTCGGGGTCGTTGAGCCGGTAGGCCATGGCGAGCGCGTTCATCAGGTGCTGGCGCCTGTCGAGGATGTGCTGCTCGTAGTTCTTCAGGGAGCGGTTCGTTTCGTACTGCTGGGCCACCTTGGCCGGCGTGAAGCCCTGCAACTGCAGCAAGCTCTGCCAAAGGCTCGGCTCCGCCAGCAGCGGGTCGCCACGCAGGTTGTTGACGCCCTCGCGACCGTAGCGCGCGGCCTTCATCATGTCCTTCAAGGACTTCGGCAGCATCGTCTCGACGCCGCGCCAGACATGCCCCTCGTCGATCATGCCCTTGCCGACCAGCACGTTCTTCAGCACCCCGCCCATGGGCCCGGCGGCCTGCTCCAGCAGGTGGTAGTAGTAGCCGCGGCCGTCGAGCTCGCGATCGGCATCCCTGAACCACAACTCAGAAAGGCTGACGCGGCTGTGGATGTCGGCACCGGTGGCCGCGTTGGTCGGGCCGGTCAGCACCACCTCCGCCGCCTCTCGGCCGAGCATGTCGGACAGCCAGGCCCGGAACTCCGTCTCGGCATCCCACGGCTCGTCATCGCCGCCGAAGCTGGCCGCGACCGCGTTCAGCACACCCATGCTCAGCTTCACCATGGGCAGGCCCAGTACGCCGGCGAAGATGCTGGCCATGCCGAGCACGCCGGCGAGGTTGCGCCGCGCGATCTTGCGTACCTCCGGGTCCTGCCCCTTCGTCGCCTGCCACGTGGTGCGAGCCAGGAACCACGTCATGTTCAGGCTGTACTGCCGGAACATCAGTAGCACCTTCGCGGTGCCGCTCTGCATGAACCGGGCGCGGTTGGCATTGCTGTAGTCGAAATGGGTGTCGTAGATCGCGTCGGCCGCCGTCTTGATCGCCTGCTCGAAGCTCTCGCCGGCGGCCCGGGCCAGACGGAAAGCGGCCATGCTGGTTGCCTCGCGGTTCACCACTTCCGTCTTGTGGAAGCCCCAGCCGATGATCTCCATCGCCTTCGCCCACTTCGGGTTGTAGCCCACCATCCCGCCCTCGGCGATGCCCGCGAGGTTGTGCGCCTGGGTCTTGTCGATCGCGCCCATCTGCTGCAGCACTGCGTGAGCCTGGCGTTCCACCGGGTCGGTCAGCGTGTTCTGGATGTTGCCGACCGTGCGCACGGCCGCAGCGCCGGCGCGCAGCAGCTCGTTCATCGACTTGACCGCGCCGTAGCGCGCGGCGAGCCATGGGTACGACACCATGCCGGTCTGGCTCAGGTTGACCAGCGCCGCCGCGGGCGTGGCGCCCAGGTACCAGGCGAAGCCGAACGACGACACCAGGTTCGTGGTGTTGCTGTCCTGCGGGTTGTTGATCCACTCGTCCCGCTTGTTCAGCTCTTCGATGATGGCGTCGCCGGCGGCGATCTTGCGCGTGTCCGCGCCTTCCTCCCTGCGCGCCGCGTCCTGCTGGCGCTTCAGCAGGTCCAGCACGTTCTGCATCTTGTGGCCCCAGCGCAACCGCGCGAGCTGGTGCGAGCCGTGGTGCATCGCATGGGCGTAGGCACGGACCGCGTCGGGGTCGAAGCCGGGCACCACCTTGCGGTGGATCGAGTGCTTGCGCATCGACAACTCGGGCAGGGTCTGCAGGTAGATCTGGTAGATCTGGTCCTGCGTGGTGTCCGACACGCCGGCCTTCCGGAGCTGCTCGATCACGTCCGCGACGAAGCTGCCACTCGGCGCGTCCTTGGCCTTGCCCTTGGCCTTCATCCCCTGGGCGGTGATGCGGAAGCCGCGGCCCTTCAGGTTCTTCACCGCGCGATCGAGGGCCGACAGGCTGCGGAACATCAGGAACGTGTTGCTGTCGCCCTTCTCGGCGGCGACGAAGTAGCGACCGTCACGACTGAGCGGAAAGTACACGCCCTGCAGGCGCTGGGTTTCGAACTGCATCCGGATGGTGTTGATGAGCTTGCGCTTCAGGTTCTCCGGGGCATCGGTGTCGTTGATCCGGGCGACCAGTGCCTTCTCGACCTCGTCGGAACGCTCCGCGTACGAGTCCCGGAACTGGCGGTAGATGGCCTTCGCTTCCGGCGAGAGCTCGTTCCAGCGCTCCACCAGCGTCGGGTACTTCGTGCGGCGGACGCGTTCCCGGGACGGCATTTCGCGGATCCGCTTCGCCTCGGCCAGCATGTCCTTTTTGTTGTCGCCACCGCGGCCCAGCATCTGCTCGCGGATTGCGCGCAGCGCGTCCTTGACGTTCTTCTGGGTTGCCTCGTACACCTGGCCGCCGTACTGGAAGCTCAGCGGCTTGTAGCCCTCGGCCGGGTCGACACCGTCGATCGTCGCCTGGTGCATTAGGTCGAACAGCCGGCGCGCCTCGGCGCGGTGCTTGCCGGCCCACTTCCGCGCGCCCTCGGCGATCGCCTCGGCCTCGGTCGCCAACGTGTTGCGGTCGGCCTGCTGCCGCGCGAGGAAGTCGCTGTAGTGCTGGATGTTCTGGAAGTAGTCCGCGCCAAGCTCGGTCAGGTGCCTGGTCGTCAGGGCGCCCAGCCAGGTGCCGCGCAGCTCGTCCTTGATCTTCTTCGGGGTCGCATCTTTCAGGAACTGCTTCGCGCGCTCGAGCAGGCCCTCGCGGTGCGACTCAGCCATCACCGCATCGATGTCCTCGAGCACCTCGGCCGGCGCCTTCGAGAACAGAGGCCGCTCCGCGCCGGCAGCGCGCGCGACCGTCTCGGGTACCGCTACGCTCCAGCTCGGGCGCTCGCCCTCGATCGGGTCGTTCAGGACTACCTGCCCGCCGGTGCGCGCCGCGGCTTCGGTCGCCGCGCCCAGGTTCGTGAAATCCTTCGGCCGGCCGGTGCCGTTCACCATGTAGAAGCGCCGGCCGACCTCGAGGAACGTTTCGCCGCCCAGCTCGATCCGCCGATCGCCACGGCCGTCCATCTGGACCTGCGCCGGTGGCTGCGAGAACGCCAGCGCGGCCGTCGCAGCGCGCGACTCGGCCTGCGGGCGCCCGGCACGAAGGAAGCTGTCCGCGGCGCCCAGGAGCGCGCGCACGTCGCCGTCGGTCCACTTCAGCGACGGCATGATCTTGCGCAGGTAGGCGCGCACGGCGGCGACCACGCGCGCCAGCAGGCCGTTCTGTGCGCCCTGCTCGGCCATGACCGCGATCGTCTCCCGGGCGAACGTCTCCGGGTCGAGCTGGCCATAGCGCTGGTGCACGCTGCGCATCGCGCGCTTCAGGCTTTCGGCGCCGGTGCCGTTGCGGTCGTGATTGCCGATCGACGAGACGATGCCGGTCCACTGTTCCGGGTCCAGGATGCTCTCTACGCCGTAGTGACCCACCGCCTCGTGCGCCAAGACCTCGGCCAGGCGCCTCTCCGTCGCGATCGCGCCGACGTTGACCCAGATCGTCTGGCGACCACCCCAGACCCCTTCCCCGCGGCGGTAGTCCGGGTCGACCTTGGCGAACTCGGGGAAGCCTTCGGCATCCTCCACCAGCACCACGTTGGGCGCGTTGTCGCCCCACTTCCCGGTGAGCTCGGCCTTGACCTTCATCGCGCGGTCGAACGTGAGCGTTCCCGCCTCGGCGCCCGCCGCCATCGAGAAGAGGCGCACCTGCCCCTCGGCGGTGTCCTCTGTCTTGATTTCGCCCAGCAGGGTGTCGAATCCCTCGTTGATCCGCTGCCGCTCGGCGCCCCGCGGGTACTGGTCGCCCTTCAGCAGCCCCGCCTCCTTCAGCGCCTTCGCAGCCGCCTCGCTCGGCTGGGGCCAGGTCAGGTAGTCGCTGCGGCGCTTGCCGCTGGCCAGCCGGTCGATGACATAGCTCTCGAACGCACGGGCGAACAGCTCCCACGGCGTGGTCCAATACCGCTCACCGGTGCCTCGCTGCGCCGACTTGCTCTCCAGCGCGACCGCTTCCTTCAGGTATTCGCTGCGAACCTCGCCCGTCTGGGGGACGTGGTCCTCGCGCTGCGCCGCCTGCTGGGCTTGGTATGCAAGCAACCCGGCGCGGCCGTCGGCTTCCAGGAGGTTGGGCAGCATGTAATCCATGGCCGCGCCGTGCTCGCGCAGCAACCCAAGCATCTGGCCAGCCACCTGCGACACTTCCTCGTCGACCCGGGTACGCGGCTTCAGTCCCTTCACCTTGCGGCCCGTCGGCACGTGTCCTTCGCCTTGGTCGCCGGCGCGCAGGCGCGCGGCCAAGTCATCGAAGTTGGCCAACGCCTCCGCATCGCTTTCCGGGATCTGCTTCCGCAGCGTTTCGAGTGCTCGATTCAGGCCAGCCCGGATCTGCTTGTCCGCGCGCTCCTGGCGCTCCGCGATTTCCTCCGCGGTCTGCGGGCGCTTCTCCATCGAGTTGACGATCGAGCGCACGGCCCGCGCGATTTCGGGCCGAACGCCCAGTTCGGCGCGCGTGTCTTTGCTGACCTGAGTCAGGTACGGGCGCTCTGCTCGTGCCGCGGCCTCGCCTGCCTGCACGGCGAAGTAGTGATCGAGCGCGTGCGCCCACTCGTGCGCGATCCCGCCAGCACCATTGGTGCGGGTCAGGTTGATTTCGTTGACCCCGGGCACGAAGTGCGCGGCTCCGCGCCCGCCGCTGCCCTGGGCGCCGAAGGCGAGTCCGAGCTTGCCCTCGAGGCTGATTGCTTTCGGCGGCAAGCCGGTGATTTCGGACAGGTCGAGCAGTGCGTCGTAAGCGTGATTCAGGTGGAGCTGGCGCTCGCGCCGCTTCGCCGCACTCTCGCCCTTCATCCAATTCCCGAAGTTCACGCCGCGGAAGCCGAACGCCTCCATCAGGCGCTCGCTGGTGATGTCCTCGTCGGGGCGCCGGTGCGCGGGGCCGACGCGCTTCGCTTGCTCCACAGCGCGCGCCTCGACGGCCATGGTGGTGTCGCCGGCCTTCCGGCTCTGCTCGTAGTGCGCCTTCGCCGTGGCCTCGGCCGCCTCGCGCGTCGGCAGGTCGCGCTCGATGGTCCGCCCAGCGCGCGCCACGGCGAACCCGCTGCCGTACTGGCGAATCTTGTAGATCCGCTGCCAAGCCTCCTGCGGCGTCGGCCAGCCCTCGCCGACCGCCTTGATCGCGGCGCTGAACTCGTCGATCCCGAGCTGGAGCGCGCCAACCAGCCTGTTGCCCCCGACCAGGTTGGCGGCCGCGTTGTTCTCGTTGGTGCTGCCGGCGGTTCGCCAGCGGCTGCTGCTGCCGTCCGGCATCGGGAAAACAGCATCGAGCAGGGTGGCGTCCTGCTTGACCATGCTCGTGATCGCGACGGTGCGCCCGGTCATCGCGGCCGCGCGGGCTACCACCGCATTCAGCGCCGCCCCGACCTTCTCGGAGTCGCGCACGAAATCGAACACGGCATCGCGCACCTTCGCGACCGTGTCGATGTAGGCCTGAAGCTGCTGGTCGGTCGGCACGCCGCGTACCTGCGGCTTGGTGGCCAGCTTGTCGTACACCTGCTTGACCAGGTGCGCGAACTCGGGGCGCAGCCCATCGGCGATCAACTGTTCGTAGTCCGGGCGCGGCCAGACCTTCGACTTCACGACCTCCTTCACCTTCAGGGTGTCGTTCAGCCCTTCGACGTCGGACCATTGCAGCCCGGCGCCAGTGCGGTTGCGCCGGTTGTACCAGAGCTCCTGGCCGGCGTCCTCGGTAGCGGTGGAAGCAGCAGCCTCGCCAGCGGGCGAGGCGGCGGGGTCTAGAACACCCTGACCTTGCTCAGGTCCGCCTTCTGCAGGCGCATCTCGTCCTCGTCCAGGGTCTGCCTCGAGTGCTCGAACTTCGGCTCGAGCTGGTGGCTCGGCGCGCGCGACGGCTCGGTATTCGGCTTCGTCGATGCGGCCTTCGGCGTATTCGGTGTCGAGGATTTCATGGAGCTTCTCCTTCAGGCCATTGTATTCCTGAACGGGC
Organism: Luteimonas saliphila; assembly: GCF_016774335.1. Taxonomy (GTDB): domain Bacteria; phylum Pseudomonadota; class Gammaproteobacteria; order Xanthomonadales; family Xanthomonadaceae; genus Luteimonas; species Luteimonas saliphila. Next base: position 84,643 of record NZ_JAETWA010000030.1, read on the forward strand.
AACGCGTCCACTTTCCGGCCAGCGCGCGCCGTGTTGTCGTACAGGATGAAGTCCACCCGGCTGTCGCCGGCGTACTGCTTCTGCAGCTCCTGGATGGCCTTGTAGGCGCCCTCGTGGGTACGCGTGAAGGCGGTCAGGTTCACGAACCGGCCGATGCCCTGCCCGCGCTTGATCGACTCGCGGAACGCGTCGACCGGTTCCCGGAACACGAACCGGTAGCGCACGCCGCGCCCGCTGGCCAGCACCAGGTCGATGTTGCGCTTCGCCGAAGCGGCGTCGTACATGGTCGAGTCGTAGACGATGCCGCGCTCCGGCCGCATCGTGGACTTGCCGGAGCTGGTGCCACCTGCCATCAGCACCACAACCCGCTCCCCGTCGACCGGGGCTTCCTTCAGCCGTTCCGCGAACGCGTTGAACGCGATCTTGCTCGCCTGGCTGCCGACCTTCTCGTTGTTGTCCCGACGCGCCTCGTTGCTGGCGTTGTACTCGGGGAACAGCTCCTTCGCGAGGTCGGCGTTGTAGTAGTCGGGGTTGCCTGCCAGATCGGTGGCCAGCGCGCGGTACCGCTGCGTGTCCTCCGATGCAGCTTGCTCAGGCTCGACGCGTGCTGCCTGCCCTTCGATGACGTTGGGATCCGGCAGCGCCGCGCCCGCCGGCGGGGTGTAGACCGGCGTCGGGTCGTCGCGGCGGTTGCGCCACTCCGCGATGTTGCCCTCGTAGACCTCGCCCTTGGGGCCGATCCAGCCGACCGCGCGCCCGGCCTGGTCGATCAGCTCGACGACCGACATGCCGCCAACGTCGACGGCGGAGCGCAGCTCGCGGAACTTGGCCGATGCGTCCTCGTAGGAGTCCACCGGGTACTCGTTGCCGTCCATGCGAACGGACAGCGGCGGGCGGGCGACCTCGAGGGTGGTGCCCTTCGCCGGCGCGCGCGACACCCGATGGATGCCCACCCACCCGGTTCCGCGGCCGTCCGGCTTCGCGTCGTCCTGCGCCACCTTGAACGCGGTGCCCTGGTACACCGGGGCCGCGTTGGCCTCGATCTCCATGACCGTCGCCTCGTACTGCCCGCGGCGATCGTCCTGCACCACCACCCGCTCGCCCACGCGGATCCCGTTCGGGCCTTCGTTGACGAGCTGCCGCTTCGGCGCGTCGAGTTTCGGCTCGGTTCGGCCTTCAACTGACGTAGCCTTGTGCGCGCCGGCGGGCTTGGTCAGCTTGCCGGCTGGCTTCCGCGTCAGCTTCGGGTCGCGCACCCAGGCCTTGAACTCGTCCTGCGACATCTGCTTGATGCCGCCCAGGCCGGTCCAGCCCTTGCTGTAGTTGCGCTGATAGGTCGCGCGGGCCTCGGCCTCGTCGGCGGCCCCCATCACCACCTTGTGCTCGTCGAAGCTGCCGTCCTTGTTCACCTGGTCGACGATGAACACCGGACGCGCGGGATCCTGCGCGTTCTCGGTCATAAACACGTCCACGTGGTCCTTGTCCCTCCCGACGGTGCCCTTGATGTAGCCGTAATGGTCCTTCAGCGGCGGCCAATCCGGGTTGCGCCTGCTGCCGGCGGGGTTCTCGATGCTGATGTCGTGGCCGTTGAGCCGGACGTGGCCCTTCCGGTAGTTGCCCGCCTCCTGCCCGTCGGTCGGTGTCGGCAGGTCGTTCTTCGGGCTGGTCGCGGCCTCGTTTGCACGCGCGGCGATCTGCTCGGCCGGCGCGGCGGCAGGCTTCCGGCGCAGCACGAAACCGCGATCGTCTCCGAGCGGTGACACGTCGTGCGTGTCGGCGTGGCCTTGCTTGGTCGCGTAGGCCTTGGCCGCGGCCTCGGTCTTGAACGCACCGCCATCCCTGTTCGTGACCACCTCGAAAAGCGGGTTGTCCGCCTCGGCTGCCAGTTGCTGCGTCCGCTGCTCGCCCGTCGTGTCGATGTTTCCCCGAACGATCACGGCGTTGGGGCCGGTCTTGCGGGTGCCGTTCTTGTTGTACAGGCGCAGGTTCTGACGATCGCCGCTCAGGTCTGCTTGGCGAACGCGATGCGTCACGCCATAGCGGTCCTTCACTTCGACCAGGGCATCCGCCTCGGTTTGCGCGGCGTCAGCCACCGGCGTAGCCTGCGCCGATGCACCAGAAACAGCCGCAGGCGACTGTGACGTTTGACCCTCCGAAGCCAGAGTACCGGGGGGCGGCGGCGCTGCGCGTGCCTGGGCAGTCGGCGCCTGTTCGGCTGGCGTCGATTCGATTTCACCCGCCGCTGCAGGTGCTTCCTGAAGAGACGGTGGAGCAGGCCCTTGTTCGGCAGCCGCACGTCCAAGTTCAGGCCGAGCCGTAGGCGCTTGCACCGGCTGTTCACCCTGAGCGCTGGTAGCATCCGCCGCTGAAACCCCCGGAGCCTGCGCCAGTGCGCCTCCCTCCCCTCCACCTGCCGCCGCTTCACGATCAGCCGGTGCTGTCGCCAGCGCAGCGGGCGCTGCTGGCTGCGCATCTGCGTCGGAAGGCGCGGCCGCGGCGTCGGCCGCCGGCGAAGCGTCGGACCCAGTAGCGGCTGGTGCTCCGAGCCGGCGGCTGTTGCCCGCCGCGGCGTTCATTTCGTCCAGTGCGCGGTTGCGCAGCGCGCGCGCGGTGTCCTTGCTGACGTTGAACGTCGACGCGATCGCGGTGACGCCCGCGGGCTTGTTCTTGTTCTGGGCGGCCTGCGCCTTCAGCGCGCGCACGATCGCGGCAGGCTGCTGGTGGTCGGCAGCCAGTGGCCAGCGCTCGGCGTCGATGCCCAGTTCCTCGCCCGTCTCCTGGTCGAGGTTGATCGGCGTCGGCGCGCCCAGGTCGGTGTCCTCGCCGGTGGACACGTCCCGTTCCTCGAACGCGGCATTGCCCGTCTCGTCCGAGCGCGGCAGCGGCGCTGGTGCTGGTGCTGGTGCTGCAGCGGCCGGCATGTCCGGCATCGTGTTCGCGGCGTCGGACAGCGAGCCAGGCCGGGCGATCGGATAGCGCGGGGCGGTCGGAGCGTTCGGCGCCGCGGCCGGATGCTGTGCGCGCGCGGCGTTGACGTCCGGGGTCAGGCCCATGTCGGCGCGGCTGCTGACGAGGTCCGCATCCACCGCCTGGGCGCGCTCGTCCTTGAGCTGCTGGCGCCGGAAGATTTCCGACTCGTGCGCGGCCTTGCCGTCCGGGCGGACGCGGATCACTGGCGCCGGCAGCGCCAGCGGCTGGCCCTGCGCCGCGCTGGCCGCGGCCGGATCCTCAACAGCGCGCGCAGCGTCCTCGAGCGTGCCGGGCACCGGGATTTGCGGGCGCGCGATCGCGGCCGAGAATCCGCCCACGGGCCCGCCCATGGCGCCACCTGCCAGCAGGCCGGTCGCGGCCGCTTCGGGCACGCCCTCGCCCAGCGGCCGATCGAGCGCGAAGTTCTGCCACGCCTGTTCCTGGATGGACTGCGGCAGTTCCTCGAACACGCCCTCGGACACCGCGCCAGCGGCAGTGCCGCGCGCCGCGCGCATCGCGGTAGATCCCGGGCGCTGGATCAGCGGCGCCCCACCGCCGGCGGCGAGCACGTCGACGTCGGCGATGCCGAGCTTGCGCGCGAGGCCACCGCCGGCAGCGCCGAACGCGGCGGTACCGATGCCGGAGCCGACCGCGGCAGCCATCTGGCGCGCGGTGAGGTCGCCGTCCTGGGACTGTTGGCGGATGCTCTCGGCCGACTGGCCAGCGCCGATGGTGCCCTCGCCGATCGCACCGGCAGCGATGCCGCCGACGGCAGGCACCACGCGGCGCACGGCCTGGCCGATCGCGCCACCGCCGAGCATGGACGGCAGGGACTCGACCACGGTGCCCGCGATCGTGCTCGGGTTCTGGATCATCGCCTTGGCGGTACCGACGAACCCCTCGGCCTCCTGCACGCGCTGCTGCGCTTCCTTGCGCTCCGGCGAATACAGCTCGCCGATCATGCCCTTCGCGGTTTCAGGGTCGAAGCCGACCGCGTCCATCAGCTTGCCGGTGTTGCCACCGGTCGCGAGGTTGGACAAGCCGGCGACGGCCTCGCCCACGCCCACCACGCCGCGGCCGATGTCGACGGCGGAGTCGCCGAGCACGCGGCGCACGGCGCTCGACTTCGGGCGCTGGATCGGCGCGGCCGGCTGCGGTGGCGCCGCATTCGGCGCGGAAAACTCGCTCCACGGACCATCGGCTGCAGGTGCACCCGCGAAGTCCTTCCAGGGCTCGGCCATTTACTTGATCCTCTCCCACGAAGCGCGGTTCGACGGGTCCCCACCCTTGAACCTGTAGCCGGCGCGTTCGGTCCCCACCGGGATGGATGCGCCTCCAGCCGGCTGCTGCTGCGCGAACAGCGTACCGAACATCGGATCGGATCGGAGCGCCTGCTGCTGCAGGACCTTCTCTTCGGGCGTGCCCAGGCCTTCGTTGATCGCGCGCGACTGTTCGCTGTAGGCCTCGAGCAACGCGGCCGGCGTGATCTGCCCGGCCAGCGGCGGCTGCGCGAGCTGCACGCCAGCGCCGTCGGCACCGGTCACCGGCGCAGCCGTGGTGCCGCTGATGGACAGCAGATTGCCGGAAGCGTCCGCCTGCAGCGTCGGGCGTGCGATGTCGGCGGCCAGCGCCTGGCGCCGGTAGCCGTCGTCGGCGTTGAACATGCTCGCGTCGATCTGCCGGCGCGCAGCGCCTTCAGCCGCGAACCCCTCGCCCACTGCCCCCTGCTGCAACGTCGCGTTGCCGGCGGCCTGGCCCTGCGCGCTCGCCGCGTTGCGCGCGCCGAGCTGTCCCGCGATCGCTTCGCCAACGAGCCTGCGAGCCTGCGGGCTGCCCTTGTGGAAGTAGCTGCCCTGGCTGTTCTCCAAGCGCCGCAGGATTTCGGCGTCGGCGCTCATCGGGTTCAGGATCGAAGCGGCATCGGCGCGCGCGGTCTGCGTCTGTCCGCGCTGGCCTTCCAGCGCGCGCGCGGTCGCCTGCTGCACCAGCGGTGCGTTGCTCGGTGGCGCGGCCACGTTCGCGGGCTGCAGCAACGGCGGTTGCGCGACCGCCGGCGTGGCAGCCGCGGCCGGCGCGGGCTGGATCCGGCGCGTCACGCCGTTGGCCCCGGTAAACGTGTTCGTGTCGCCGGGCGCGACCGTCGCCACGTTGGCGAACGACGGGCGCACAGGCGCCGCAGGTTGCGCGGCTGCCGGTGCCGGTCCGATTGCAGGCGTGGGCGACGCGGGGCTCGCCAGCGGCGTTGGGAGCGCGCTGGCGGCCGCTGCAGGGCGTGCGGGCGCCGCCGGCGCGGCGGGCCGTGGAGCGGACGCAGGCGCGCCCATGCCCACGTTGACCGGCGCCGCGGGCGGAGCCGATGGTCGCGCCACCTGGAAGTCGCCGCGCAGCGCGCGTGCCGCGAGGGATGGCTGACGCGGCGCGGCGAAGTCCGCCGGGTACTCGCCCGTGAATCCGAACGGCTTACGCTTTTTCTGTTCGTCTGCCATGGTCCTGCCCTCGGTTAGATACCTGCGTCGGCGATTTCGCCGGCGAAACTGAAGTTCGCCGAGCACGAGTTGCTGCGGCTCTTGGAGCTGCCCACGCTGGCGCTGTAGCCGACGGCGGACATGGTGCTGGCGGCGAGCTGGCTGGCCACGCGCGCCTTCGCCTCGGCGATCGCGATGGACTGGTCGATCAGCCCCTTGAACTGGGCGATCATCTGCTGGCCATAGGCCAGCCGCCCCTCGAGCTCGGCCTTCGCGCGCTCGAGGCCAAGCTGGTAGGACCGGTCAGTCGCCGCGGACGCGGCCTGCTCGACCGACGCGTCGGCCACGTACAGCCGCGTCTTGGCGTCCTCGCGCGACGCCACTGCCGCCAGCCGCGCCCGCTCGGCATCCAGGAACGCGGAGAAGCGGCGGATCCGACTGTCGAAGGCCTGGAGCTGCTGGCCATGCTGCTGGATGCGCAACCGCTCCTGCTCGATCTGCTGGTTGTTCGTGGTCGCCCAGGCGTCGACCTTCTTCATGCGGCCGTCCATCAGGGTGCGGAACACGTCGGCGCGTTTGCCCTCGGCCTCGATGCCGGCTCCCCATGCCTGCATTTCGGCCACGTGTGCGCGCCAGCGACTGTCGTAGGCGTCGACCTGGGCCTTGAACCGCTCCACCACGTTGCGGTCGACCTCGGTCTGCACCTTCACCGCGTTCACGCGTTCCCGGTAGAAGTCGGCCATCACGCCGAGGCCGCGCAGCAGGCCCTCGTACAGGCGCACGCGCTGTTCGTTGACCTGGCCCTTCGCCAGCTCGCCCTCGATCTGGGCCCGGTACAGCTCGATGGTGGCCATCGACGCGCGGATGCGCGCCTCGAGCACCTGCGCGTCGGTCGCGTAGGCCTGCTGCCGGGCGTTGAACACGCTCAGCCGGACGTTCAGGACTGCGATCGCGGACTCGCGCAGGAACGTTGCCGCCTGCAGGGCGTTGCGGTTGTCCTCGATGTGGAGCTGGATGAACACGCCCTCGAGCGCGGCCCCCTGCACGATCGCGAAGCGCAGGTTGGCCAGCGTTTCCTCGTACTGCTTGATGACCGCGTCGCGGTTGAACTCGGCGATGCGGTTCTGCCCACCCTGGCGGATCTCGAGCAGGCGCGCGGACAGCATGCCGGCCGGCTCGGAGAAGCCGCGGTTGGCGAACTCGGCGTAGGCCTGGTCGACCTCGCGCTGCGTCTCGACCTCGGCGCGGCTGCGCCCCTTCTGGAAGATCGCCGATTCGATGTGCTCCGGCAGTGCAGGGTTCGACTGCAGCATCGGGTCCAGCGCGGCGACCAGGCGGTCGAGCATCACGCTCTCGTAGGCCTGCGGGTCGAACGCCCACGTCTCGGCGAACGGCGGCTCCACCCAGACCGGGCGCTCACCCTCGAACTCCGGCAGTTCCAGCGTCGGGACGGTCGGCAGGTTCAGGCTCTCGAACGTCGGCACCGGTGGCAGCTCGTAGTCCGGCTCGATCGGCATTTCGATGTAATCGGGCGGCGGCGGCGCGATCGGTAGCGCAATGTTCGGCGTGTTCGGACGCGGCCCGTAGGTGAGCACCGGTTCGGGCAAGTCCAGATCCGGCGCGGTGGTGAAGGTGAGCGGGTTTCCGACAAAGCCCGGTGCAGCCCCCGGATCCGGGGGCTGCTGGAGGGTGAAGTCGGTTGTGTCGAGCGTCGGTCGTCGAGGTCGGATGAACGGCGCCAGCGACTGGTCGAAATCGAAGCTGACCGTGTAGTCGTAGGGCGACAGCGGGATGTCACTCAGGTCGTTGAGCGCATTGATCGCGGTGTTGTACGTCTGCGTGCCACGGTTCATGAACAGCGTGTGCGCGTTGTCCACAAGGATCGCGGCAAGGTCGCCGGACAGATCGGGGCACCAGGTCGCCATTGTTCTGGATCTCCGAAGGGATCAGCCGCGCGTGCGGCGGTCGAGGTAGAGGGGGCGAAACTCGATGCTGCTCAGGTCGAAGTTCGCGCCATCGACGTTCTCGATGACGAAGTCGAAGTCGACGGCCCGCAGGCCTCGCCCGACCTTGAAGCGGTTCTCGCGCTTGCTGCCAGCCGCACGCGGCGACAACCGGTAGATCGCGGCCTCGCGCTCCCCGCTTTCCTCGTCGGCGCGCACCACCCATAGCAGCAGCGTGCCGTCGCTGGTGTAGCCGACGAAGGCCTCCGGGATGCGCTTCAGGCGCCGGCTGCCCAGCGCGTCCAGGCCAAGGCGGATCCGCGCGTCGATCGGTGTGCCGTTGTCGGTATCGGCATCGAGCCAGTGCAGGCCGTCGCTGGCGCACCCGACGTAGCGCCCGCCGAGCTGGCCGAAGCTGTTGAACGGGTACTGCGTGTACCGGCTCATCGCCTTGGTCTGCGTGTTCATGACCCAGGCGATGTACTCGCCGTTGTCGATCGACAGGGTCATCGAGAAGCCGATGGAGTCGCGAATCAGCGCGACCAGCTCGGCGGCGTGACTCAGGTCGACGCCCAGCAGCAGCCGCTCCTGCACCAGGATGGTCGCAGTGTGCGTTCCAGTCGCCGGCGCGGACAGAAACACTCGGTCCAGCAGCCGCGCGAACGCGGTGTAGAGCGATTCGATGTGGCTGCTCAGCAGCAGCGTCTCGGCGGCCTGGCCGTGGTGATAGGCCTCCACCAGGGCGTTGAACACCAGCCCGTCGACCAAGGCGGCGATCGCTTCCGGCAGGTTGCGCGCCTGCCCCGACAGGATCAGCCGTTCCAGCGCGCGCGCGATCGCCAGCGACTGCGTCTCGATCGAGGTGCCCAGCAGCACAACGTCCGCGGCGACCGCATAGATCAGCCAGTTCGGGTCATCGCCCAGGGCAATGGCGTCGGCGATGGTGACTTCGCCCTCGAACACCCCACGCCGCACCTCAAGTAGCGCTAGCACCTCGCGCAGACGGACGGTCGGACGCGTGCGCACGGTTTCACCGAGCACGATGCCATCGAATATCTGCTGGAACAGGATCCCGCCGTAGGCGACCATCAGGGGGGCAGGCTCGGTGAAGAACCCGTAAGCCACCATTGGAGGCAGTTCGTACGCCGAGCCCCGGTATCCAACACTGCCGCCGGCTACGCCCAGCATGTCGATCCCGAACGCGGCCCCTCTGAACCCTGTGCCGCCATCCGCGATGCCTGGCTCGTAGACGAAGCCAGTCGCCTGCATCCGGTAGCCCGTGCTGCCCGCCGCCATCGGCGGCAGCTCTGGCACCACGTCGTCGTCCTCCTGGAAGAGCTCCGCGCTGCCGCCGTAGCCGGTCACCCCCGCGGCAACGCCGAACTCAAGCCCCAGGCCGTAGCCGCCTCCGGTGAAGCCAGACCTGCCGGCGACGTTGCCCTCGGTAACGACTGCCGCTAGCTGTTCGAAAACGATGGGCACGGTCGGCTACTCGGTCAGGGTGCGGGCTCACAGCCCGTTTGCGAGACGCGGACCAGGTCGGTCCAGAAGCACGATGCAGGCGGCTCGGGTCCGCCCTCGGCCTCGATGTTCGGGGAGCCGGTGGTGAGCACGGCATAGGACAGACCAGACTCGGCCAGTGGGACGAACTCGCCGGTCGCGACACCGGTTTCGACCTCTAACGTCAACGCGAAATTGCCGAGCTGCGTTCCCCAGTCTGGTCCGCCGCCGACGCGGATCTCGACGTCGCTGCTGACGGCTCCACTGAAAATCGCGGCCGTCTGGTCTGTGCCGTTGGACAGATAGATCGTCGGCGTACCGGTGAATCCAGACTCCCCCCGCAGCAGCACGTTGTCGTAGAAGCCCGCGGTGTCAATGTCAGCGTCAACGACGCGGAAGGTGCGACCAGTGAAGCCGCTGACCTGCAGCCGGAAGTAGTTCGCGCCATCGTTGAAGGCGGCGAAGAGCACCGCGGCGGGATAGCCGACCGTTTGGATCCTCATGGCGCGCTGTCCCCCGTCGCGTACAGCGCCGTGCCGACCACGACCGGGCCCGTGCTGGAGACGCGCGACTGGTAGACGACCACGTCGTCGATCAGGTAGCTGACCGCACCACCGACGCGTCGAATCTCGTACTGCGCGGCCGCGACATGCGGCATCGGGCTGGAGACGGTCTTGCCCGCCTCCATCACCGCAACGCGGAACTGGCCGGCCGCGGTGGCGTGGAAGTAGAAGGCATGGGTAATGCGCGCGTAGGTGCCGACGTCGTCGCGCGAGCCAGCGAAGCCGAGGACCGTACCGACCCCATAGCCCTGGTCGAACACCACGTGCAGGTCCCCGTCGAGCTCGGCGACGCTGTTGCCTCCGGCGTCCCACTGGAAGGTGGACTCGAACTCGATGCGCGCCGGAATCTCGGGAATCTCGGGCACTGCGGGGATGTCGACGCACTCACCCGGCGGCAGCGCCACGACGACGTCGCGGACGCTGATGTTGAATTGCCCCGGGAGCGATGGGTCGTAGAGCGGCTCGCGCAGATTCACGTGTGGTGAATCGCTCACCCAGACGTGCTCGGAGCCTCCGGTAAGCCCGCGCAGGCGGAAGGTGGCGACACCCTGGGCGTTGGTGAGCGCGGTCGCGCTTGGACCGAAGGTACTGGTCGCGCCTCGTACTTCGGTCCGGCCGGCGCCGCTGCGCATCGCCAGCAGCAGGCCGACGATATTCTCGCCATCGGCGTACGCCACGTGCACCTTGACCTCGACGATGCTGCCGACCTCGACCTCTGCAGGTGCCTCGACCTTCCATCGCGGCTTCGGGCTCACCAGCAGGGTGAACTCCGTCAGGACCGGATACGGGATGGAATCGGATTCACGCCTGGTCACGAAATTGGTGCTGTAGAGCCCTACCCACTCCTGGCTGCCGACGACGTTGAAATCGCCGAAGAGCGGAATCGCGCCGATCGGTCGTCCCGTATCGGCTCGCACCATGTCGAACGTTCGGCTCAGCCCGGTCAGGATCTGTGACGGCTGGGGGTAGCTGCAGCCTTGCAGACCGACAATCTCGATGGCGCGCCGGATGGGGCCAAACACCTGCCCCTTGATGGTCCATCCGCGTATCACCTTGCCGGCCAGCGCCTCGATCGCTGCAGGCGTGCCGATGCGCCACAGGTTGATGCCGTTCACCAGCCTGCGGTCCTCGGACCAGTTGGTACCGTCGGGCGAGTACCAGCGCGTGGTGCCCATGGAGGCCTTCGTGGGCGCCATCGTCATACCCTCCGACAAACGGGTATGCCGCACATGTAGACCGGGCTCCCATCGGACTCGGTACCGACCACAATGCAGGCGCTGCTGCAGACCGTCGTGCCGCCGCCCCCGCCACTGCCGCCACCGCCACCCCCGCCGATGCCTCCATAGGACGGCGGGGGTGGCGAATAGGGCGGGGTGCAGATTGTGGTCGCGGGCACGCCTGGCCGGCCCGGCACGGGCGGGATGAAAACCGGCGCTGGCACCTTGCGCAGCATTACTGCAGTGGCACCAGGGAGTACGTGAACCCGGCCAGGCCAGTTTCGGCGGTGCCGTTGTCGGTCAGCGTATCGCTGGCCAGGCGCGCAACCGCAGTCGAGTTGGGCCCGCCTGCGGTGCACTGCAGGCGCGGCGTGTCGGCCGCCCCCTGCCCGTCGTCGCCAGGTGGACACCAGCGGATGAAGGTGGGCGCCAGCGAGGACTCAGCGGCTTGCGCGCCGGAGAAGCTGATGAGTCCGCGCCACGACTCACTGGGGTTCTTCGCAATGGAATGGTCGTCGGGGACGTCGAAGGTGAGACCGGTGGTGCCGTCGCCCGACTCGGTCAGGATGGACAGCAGCGTGTGGTCATTGACCATGTCGAGGGCGTCGCCCGCGCCGGCAGGCAGGGGGCCGGAGAACACGTAGCCGAAGCTACCATCGAGCTCGGCCTTGAAGGCGTCGAGCATGGGTTCGGCAAGGCCGCGGGTCATGCGCATTTGTCACTCTCCAGGCAGCGGTGGCGTTGCGAGCCACCAGTAGTTGATGTCGATCGAGAAGTCGGCACTGATGCCGAGGGTTGGCAGGAAAAACTGGGCGTCGGTCAGGGCGCCGATCAGGTCAATCGCGCCGTCGATGCGTGGCAAGGACAGGCTCGATGTGCCGGGATCTGCGACGGGGCCGACCAGACGCGCCCAGCCGGCTATTCCGGTGGCGCTGCCGATCAGGCGCCACGCGTCTGTGAGGCGCTTCATCACCTGGCGGCCTGATGCGTCGAAGCGCAGCCCAGCCGTGGGGCTGCCGGGTGTCCAAACCGCGCCGTTGCGCGTGATATGCCCGATCAGGTCCCCGGTCACTGGCAGGTCCGCGCTGGTCGGCTGCGTACCGGTGCGGACCTCGAAGCAGCCCCCATCGAAGATGGAAGCGAAGGAAGCGCCAGCGTTGCGGCGCGCGAGGTAGCCGGTGGACAAGCGAACGGACATGGGTGCTCCTACGCCGCGCGGCGCCGCGCGCCGAGCAGCCAGACGGGGTGGTAGCGCGCGTCGTTGCCGAGAATGGTGTTCTCGGTGGTGTCCTCGCCGGGCACCCCGGTCACAGCGCCGAGCGACGAACCGGTGATGTAGTCGAGCTTGATCCGGCGGCCATTGATCCCGCCGTTGGTGCTGTAGCTCAGGACGCTGTAGCCCTTGTACGTCGCGAAGCCCGGCAACGTGGTGTGGCCCAGACCGTCCACCTGGGTGTTCGCGCCGGTGTTGCGCGCGACCGCGGCCTTGCTCTGCAGGTTGCTCCATGCGCCAGCAGCAAACGCGAAACGCGTCTGGCCGGCCGTGGCCGAGATCCGGAACGGCAGCCAGTAGTGTGCGTGGAGCAGCGACACCTGGGCGTTGTGCACGCCCCCGGGCCAGCCCCCGTCGACCGCCCCGTACGCGTTCAGGTGGGCAAGCGCCAGCGGCGCTACAGCGCGCGTGGCCGTCTCGTTGAGCATGAAGCGCACCGCGTCGTAGCTGCCGAGGGTCACCACTGCAGTGGCGTCGCCCCAAGCCACCTGCTCGGTGCCGTTGCTGCACAGCCTGAAGCTCAGGTCGAACATCCACTCGCCGGCCTGGATCGAGTCGGCCAGCAGCAGCAAGGTGCCCGCGCGCAGGTCGGCCCAGACAATCTGACGACGGTCGTAGCGCAGGGTGTCAGGCGCCTCGGTGACTGCCATGGCCAGGTAGTCGTGCTCCCCGATCCGGTAGAACAGCGCGTTCTCGAACCCGTTGTAGGGCTTGCGCACGATCGCGAGAGTGGCCTCCCCGTCCTCGGCAATGACGGCCGGCGCGTTCGCGCTCAGGGACACTACTTCCGTGAGTAGCTCAGCCTCGGCGCCCTCGATCTCCAGCATGTGGCGCAGGTGCGACTCGCTGGGATAGATCACGCCGGCGCCGCGCTGGGTGAGCTCGAGCGCTGCCGGCGCGATGTGCGCAACCGCGGTGGTCACGTCCGGGCTGAAGTGCCACGGCGCGACGCCACGCGTGATGGTCCCGGCCCACAGTTCCTCGTGGCTGTTCCCGGGCACCGTGTATTGCATCGGGTCGGGCGTCGCCGGGTTGTGCACCAGCAGGAAGCGGCGAAGCGCGACCGAAATCGCACCGGCCGGCATGCTCGGAGACGACCACGAATCCGGCGACTGGCTCGCTGTCGCCGGCGGTGAATCGACGGAAATGTTCTCCGGCAGGTCGGCCAGGACCACGTACAGGTGCGTCTGCGTCATTGCGGCACCCAGCACCCAGCGCTCGACGAACGGCTCGTCGAGTTCGTTGGCGTAGGCCTCCACGTCCAGCAGCACCTGGCCCAGGTGAAACACGTGAACGCCGTACTGCGCGCGCGGCAGGCGCCAGTCGTCGTACCAGTAGCGGCTGCTCGGGCCGTACCAGCTCAGCCGCTCGCCTGTGCTCGGCCGGACCCAGTCGATGTTCCCGGCCAGCAGCAGCCCCTGCGGGAACATGCCGCCGTAGGTGCCCTTCTCGCCGGGGAAGGCCTCGAAGCCGTCGACGCCGGAGTCGTTGAAGAACGTCGTCCATGCCGGACGCAGTATCTGCTGCGGCCTGTCCGCGTCGATGCCCGCCGGCAGCGCCGTGGTGCGGGCCCAGACCACGAAGTCGTCGCGTACCACCGGGGGCGGGATGGTGGGGACCGGCGGCGCGGGCGTGATCGTGATGCGCGGGATCTCGCCATGCTTCTCGGCGGTGATGATCGTGCCGTCCTCGAGCTCGCGGTGCATCGCCAGCACGCCCAGCTCGTTGCGCGCCGCCTCTTCCATGACCTCGCCCAGCAGCTTCCTGCCGTCCGCGACGTACGGCGCCGCGGCTTGGCGGTCGCCGTTGACCCGGATGTGGGTCCAGTCGATGTAGCGAGCTGTCACGCGTCGGATTCGTCGATCGCGGCCAGGGCGTACTCGAGCGCCAGCTTGCCGCCGGCGGCCATGCCGGTCAGGTCGGCGTCGAACCTCGAGGCGGCGAACAGGATCCCGGTACCGGCCGACTTCGCCGACGCCTCGGCCAGCGCCGCGCCGCGCACGGTGTACGGGCCGCCCGCGGCGAAGGTGATGGTTGAGGCCGCCAGCGCCGCGGCGTTGGTCAAGTTCTGCGCGGTGGACGCCACGGTCGTCCATGGCCGGCGTGTCGACTCGGTGTAGGCGGTGAACTCCGTCGCGGCCGCCACCCAGGTCGCACCGGTCCACGTCGCCGGCGGCGCCACGTCGCCACTGAACGGAGCGATGTACAGCGCTGCCGACGTGGCGTGGCCCGGGATCAGGTTCAGCACCTTGTTCAGGCCCTCGTTGACCACCCGGTTGGGCTTGTCGAAGGTCCAGGGCAAGACGATGCCTTCCGGCGTCGTGTACTGGTGGGAGAACGCGCCGCCGATGAAGGCGCGGGCGCTGGCGATATACATGCTGCCGTCCTCGGCAATCTCGTGCGCATTCATGCGCAGCGCGCGGCGGACATCACGGATGAAGGCACCGATCAGGTTCATGTTGCTGCTCCAGTTGAGGGTTACCACTTGCCTTTTGGACAGCTCTCGCTGGCCAGCCGAACCTTCACAGCGAGCAAGCACACGCACTCGCTGCAGAAGAGCTTTAGTGACGGGGTGGGGCCGGTCGCGTTTGGGCACGCCCTGCAGATCGCTGCGCGCTGGTCCGTGAGCGCAGACCGGGCCCGCTTAGTCCGGCGCCGCGTCGCGGGCGTCATAGATCACGTGCGCGATCGCGCGGTCACGAATAGCCAGCCCCTGCGGCCGCGGGTTGCGCAGCGCGGCGATGTACTGCTGCAGGCCGTCGCCCTCGCGGAACAGCACGGCGGCGCGCGATGCGTCGTCGACCACGTGCCGCCCCTGATTCGGATTCACGATCACGCCGCCCATGCCGCCGACGCACACCTGGCCGTCTCTGGCGATCCAGACAGGCACGTCCTCGGCCGTCTCGAAGCCCAGCGCGGGGCCCGGGATCCTGCGGAAGGACGCCGGCAACGCGCCGCTGGCCTTGCGGATGTTCTGGCCCCATGCCGCGGGGTCCATGCCTTCCAGGAAGTGAGTGCGCTTCGCCGCCGCCACATACACGCCCGATGCCTTGCCTTCGGCCGTCGGCGCGAACAGCTCGATGTCGCCGCCGAACCGGATCACGTTGCGCAGCGGGTCGGTCAGCCCATAGCGCAGGGGCGGCGACCAGCGCAGGTAGCGCCCGTCGGCCACGAACTGCCGGCCGTTGAACAGCCCGACGATCTGCCCGGCCGGCATCGGCACCAGGAACTGCGTCTCGAGCTTGCGGCCGACCGCCGGCGTGCCCACCAGCAGCGTGCTCGTGCCCTGTAGAAGGGTCGAGTGCATCCGCAGGACCTGGTCGTTCGCGTCGCTCAGGTAGAGCGCAATGATCGCGGTGCCTGCCGGCTGCGGAATGCTGCCGAGCGCGATGCCGTTGCCTTCGGGCACGTCGATCACGGCTGCTTTCGGCGTGCCCGACTCGCGGCCGAGCGCGTCGATGAAGGTGACCGCCACCTGGTACCTGCCCGCGGGCAGTGAAAGGCCGGGCGCCAGCGACAGCGACGGCTGCCCTGCCGGGCACTCCGGGCCCCAGTCCGAACGCTGCAGCGCCATGTCGACCGTGCCGCAGGCCGTGGCGTTGGTGTAGAACACGCGATCGTTGATCCACTCGTAGCTCAACGGTAGGTTGCCCACCGTCACGCCGAGCGGTTCGACGTCGCCGGGCCCAAATGCCACCATCAGCGCGCCGTCGTCCACGAACAGGCCGAACGGGCAGCGCGAATCCGACCAGTACGAATGCGCGAGCGTGGCCTCGTAGAAGCGCTCGCTGCCTGGCCGGCGGCGCGGGGTGCCGTCGTTGCGGATGTCGACGTTGTCGGCCTCGCGCAGGCCCAGCATGGGCCCGTCCTCGGAGCGCGGCATCGCGTCCTCGTCCACCGCGTTGAGCATGCCCGCGGGCCAGGGGCCCGCCTTCCACAGGTCCTTGTCGCGGACGCCGGCCATGGCTAGATGAACTCCGCCGGCACGCCGACGACGGGCTGGATGCCCCACAGCCGGACCTCGGTCATGTTGGGCAGCCGGCCTACCTTGGCCTCGAACGTCTGCAGGTGCGTCGCGGCGCGCTTTTCGTCGCCGAGCTCGCTGTCCTTCATGCTGAAGGCGCGGTATGCGGCCCAGTCCAGCAGGTCCTGGTGGTAGTGCTCGGCGATGATCGGCGAGTCGCCGTCATCTTCCATCTGCTCTGCCTCGAGCGGCATGCGCCAGACGCTAAGCTTCAGCGTGCGCGCGATGTCAGTCGGGCGGTCGAAGTAGAGAAAGCCCTCCTGGTAGTCCGGCACCCAGTACCGCGGCGAGCCGGGATCGGACATGTCCCAGTCGGGATCGCGCTTCAGCAGCCGCTTCGCGGTGGTGCCGGTCAGCGGATGGCAGTCGTTGAGGCGCGCGAAGCGCACGGCGAGGATCGCGGGGTTCAGCCGCACCCGCTGTGCGCCGATCGGCAGCTCGAACTGCGTGACCGTCGATGTGCTGTCGATCAGCGCGCGCTTGCGCAGGCACACCTGGCGCTGCGCATCGTTCAGGAAGCCGTTGAGCGCGTCGTCCTCGTAGAGGTAGGGCGGAGTCGCGTCGTCCAGGTAATCCCGACGCAACTCCGTCCTGAGCGCCTTGCGCTCCATCAGCCTTCAGCCCCAAGGTGGGCTTCCACCACGGCAATCCAGCTCGTGCGGGGCTTGTCGTCCTTGCGGTCGCGCTCGATCGCCAGCGCAGCGCGCAGGGCGGCGGCGTCGTAGGTGTTGACCTTGGCCTTGAGCTCGCGAACCGTCAGGTCGCGGATCTCGTCGACCACCTTGGCGTCGACGTCAGCCGCAGGCGGTGGCGGTGGCGCCGTGGTGGTGTCGCCGGCGGGCGGGCCCGCTGGAGGCGCTGCCGGCGGCGCGGGTGGCTGCTTCGGCGGGATGACGACGCCGCCGCTGGCCGGCACGTCGGCCTTGGCCTGGCCGTCGGGCACGACGCGGTAGACGTCGGGCTGCGACAGGAGGCGATGCAGGTGCATTTCCTCGGTGACTTCCGCGACGTGCGGCGCGCCGGGCGCATCGCTCTCGGGCTTGAAGTGGTAGTGACCCGCGGGCCACTTGTCGTTTGCGTCGAACGACACCTGCGAGCCTTGCGCTCGCCGGATCAGGCATTGGATTTTCATCTGAGCTCCAGAAAAAAGGCCGCCCGAAGGCGGCCATAGGTGGCGGCTGGCCAGACTGCGATCAGCCGTCGATCGTCACGTCGTAGGGACGCGTGACCTGCTCGAACACCAGCACGCCGGTGGCCGCGATCGTGGCGTGTGCGGCCACTGCGGACAGGTAGATCGGCGTCGGCACGTCGCGCGCTCCGATCGGCGTCGCCGGCACCAGGAAGTCCTCTCCGGTAAGCACGACGGGGGTTTCCGATGCCGCGGACGCCCGCAGGGACGCCGCCGCACCGGCGATGCCGAGCGAGTAATCGCCGGTCGGGGAGCCGGCGGTGTCGAGCTCCGGGATGTCCATGCGGCACAGGTGCGGGACCAGCACTTCGCCGGCGGGGACTTCGCCGACCTGGATCCGGTCGGAGCTCGCGTTGGTGAACGTCGCCGGCGCGTAGGACGCGGCGAAATCGAAGGTGAAACGGTTGTAGGTGAGCTGGCCCGCATCCTCGCTGGCGCGGACGTTCTTGCTCACGCCGGGGTTGGCGTATTCGGTCATGGCGGTAGCCTCTTGGATCGTGCTGTGTGAACGGTGAACTGGGTGGGCTGGCGATCAGCATCGCCAGCCCGACGCGGCCCCAGATCGGTTATTCGACTTCGGGCGAGTACACGTCCGCGGCGATCGAGCCGTAGCGCTCGTTGTTGAACACGGTCGCCTTCACGCCGCTGATGCAGCCGGTGGTGATGACGATTTCGTTGCCGCGGTCGTCCGTTTCCTCGTTCCACTCCATGCGCAGGCCGTTACCCGGCGAACCGAAGGCCTGCACCATCGCCTGCATGCCGATGAACAGGTTGCGCGCTGCGGGCAGGTTCACGCCGACGCCGTAGTCGTCGAACCGGATCACGCCCTGGTGTTCGTGCAGGATCACGTTGTTGTACATGCCCAGGCCGCCCTTGAAGATCGGGTTGTTCTTCCCGTTCGCGGCGGCCGCCGCCTTCTGGATGTCGAGCCACTGCCCGACCGACGTACCGCCGCGCAGGCGGAACTCGTCGGCCGGCGACATGAGGTACACGTACCGGTTCTCGCCATCGATCATGATCGGCCGGATCTTGGGCTGGCGCTTGCTGCCACCGCCCATCGTCTTGGCCTTCGCGACCAGGCGATCGATCAGGGTCAGGCTCACGAAGTCCGTGTTGACCATGCTCGCCTTCGACGTCGCCGAGCCACCGTACAACTGGTGGTTCGCATCCGGCGGCTGCAGCGGGTTGCCGGCGAAACCGGCCCATTCGGTGTCCTCGATGAAGTCATCGTTGATACCGCGAGCACCGGCGGCGTAGACGTTGATCGCCTCGTCGTTCCAGCGCTGCCACCAGTCGGAGCTGAGCCGGCGGCACAGCATGCGCAGGTCGTGCAGCACGCGCTTGCGCGTCATGCGGCCACCGGCCGAGACGCTCGAACGCACCTGGTCGATGCTCAGGGAGTCGGTGAACTTCTTGAGCTCTTCTTCCTTGCCCTTGATGCGGTCGTCGCCGTAGGTGGCGCGGCCGCGGAGCTGGGCGAACAGGTCGAAGCTGATGGTGTCGCCGGCGTCCGATTCCAACTCGGTCAGGATCTGGATCGGAACCTCGGCATCCCTGCCCTTCTTGGCAAAGCGGTTGTCCCAGTAGGACTTGCGCGCCTTGTCGACGAACAGCATTGCGGAAAAACGCTTGACGGCGCTGGGATCGCCAACGCCAAAGACGGTGCGGGCCATTACGGCTCTCCTTCTTCGGTGTGGCACTCATGCGCCTGGGGTTGGGTACGCGCTGGTCGCGCGCCGGCACTCTTGCGCCGTGGGATCTGCTACCGCGGCCGCTTGATTTGCGGCTCGCTCGCGCGCTCTGGCGCTGGTGATGCGTGGCCGTTGACCCTGGCTGGGTCACGGGTGACTCGATAGTCCGACTCGATGCTCACCCGGGTACGGCTCCCCGATTTGGATTCTACACGCAGGACGGTACCTGTCCCGATGCGGAGCACGTCGCCGGGTGATAGATCGAGCTGGAGTGCCATGCCGTGTCAGCCCCTCGGGTTGTCCAGCAGGCCGCCGACTGCCGTCTCCAGGAAGCGCTCGACGTCCGCTTCCGGCATGCGCGCGAGCTGATTCTCGAGCTCGTCGACGTCGAGGTCATCCAGGTGGGCAAACTCGTTGCCGGCGCGGTCGTTGTCGAAGCCGGCTGCCGGCGCGCGCGACAGGTCCGGTGGCGCGGCCGTTTGCTTGCGCGCGGCGACCGCCTCGGCGGCGATCTGTGCGGGCGTTTTCTCGGGCGGCGCCATGTTGAACGCCTTCATGGTGCGGTCGCGGGCCTCGTTGAGCATTTCCGCGTACGTCGCGCCCGGCTTCTCCTGCGCGACCGTGGCCAGCACCGCGTTGAAGGCGTGGACACGCGTCTGGTCGGACAAGAACTTGGCGTTGGCTTCCACGCCCATGAACGCGGCCATGCTCGTGTCCCACTGCCGGTTCAGATCCGCCTCGGTTCGACTCTGCGCTTCCTTCTGCTGCTTCTCCGTCCACTCGTTCATCAGCGCGGTGGCCTTCTGCTCGGCCCGCCATTCCGCCCGCCGCTCCAGCAGAGCCTCGCGCTCGCGCTCGTACTCGTCGTCCTCGAGGTCGCCATCGTCGTGCTTCTGCGCCAGCGCCTTGCGCTCCGCTTCCCAGTCGGGCTCCACCGGTGCGGCGGGCGCTGGCGGATCCTGCGGCGCGGGATCTTGCGGCGCGAGGCGATCGGTCACCTTGGCCAGTGCCTCGGCGGTCCTGGCCTGCGTCTCGGCCAGCTCGCGCATCGTAGCTTCGTGCGGATCCGCCTCGGGCTGTGCTGCCGGCGCTGCTGCCGGCGCTGCTGCTGGTGCAGCCGGGGCTGCGGGGGCTGCGGGGGCAGCCGCAGGATCCGCGGCGCCAGTCGGCGCACCGCCGGATTCGGTGTCGGCCGCGAGCTCGGCGCGCTCCTGTTCGGTCAGGCCGTCGTCGTGCTCGAGGTCGGGGGTGTTCGGGTCGTTCTGCATCACTGGGGCTCCATACCGGCACCGGGGCCGGTTCCAACGGGTGGTGGGTATTCCGCGAGCCGGTCGGCCGCGGGGGCGAGATGGACCGCGGACTGCAGCACGCCGGCGACGCCAAGCGCCTCGCCCTTCGTCTGCACCGCGATTTGCTGAGCCTTCGCCCGCAGGTTGTCCGCGGTGGCGAGGTCCTTGGCGGTCTGGGCTTCAAGCCGCCGGTTCTGGACGTCGGCGGCCTGCTGCTGCGCCTGCTGCTCGGCCGCCGCTGCCTGTTCCGCTGCCGGATCAGGCTCGGGCGTGGGCTGGCCGACGCCGTTGATCTGGCGGATGCGCGCGACCAGTTCGGCGCGGTTCGGCAGGTCGGTCAGGTCGATCGCCAGGTCGAGCAACTGCAGGCCGACGGCCGGATCCAGCTTGCCGATCGTCTCGAGCAACTGCTCGGCCATCGCCATCCGGATCGTCTCGTGGTGGTTCTGGCTCTCCACGACGAAGTCGGCTTGCGAGGCGAGGATGTCGTTCTTGAACACGACCTCCCCGGTGAGCGGGTCCACCTGGGGCTGGTTGATTGCGACGAAGTGCACGCCCTCGGGGCCGACCACCCGGATCTGCATGGGCATGCTGACGTACTGCTCGGTCAGCGAAAGGGTCTTTTCCCCGGAAATCTGCAGCGCGCGCCGGTTGTTGTCGAAGATTTCGGCCGTGCCGACCGCGCCCTGCTGCTGCTTGGCGATGATCGCCTTGCCCGACTTCGCATCGCTGTCGAGTCCAAGGTTCTCGCGGGTCACGCCCGACGCCTCGAACATGTGCCGGGCCGCGCCTTCCATCAGCGTGATATGCCCGGCGGCAATCTCGCCGCCCATCTCGATCTTGATCTTCTGCCCTGCCAGCGCGCCCGACGCCAGCTTGAGCTGGGCGTTCGGCTTGGGCACCTCGGCCAGGAAGTCCTCTTCGTCGACGCCATTGGCGATGGCGTCCTCTTCGTACATGACCCGGTTCGTGCTGAGCGCGAACAACGTCTTGGAGCGGCGCTTGTTGTACTCGTCCTGGGGGTCGCGCAGGCCGCGCATGACGCCGTAGGGCATGCCGTCGCGGTCGCGCCGGTAGCACCAGGTCGGGGTGAGGCTGAACCGACCGTGCCGATACGGGATCGGCTCGTGGAGGCACATGATCGTGGTTTCCGGCACCCAGATCGCCACCCACATGCGCTCGACCGGACGGTCGTCGACGGTGATGACCTTGCGGTCGATGTAGTCGCGCAGCGCCGGGTCCTTCTCGTCGAACATCATGTTCGACAGCTCGGGGTAGTCGTTGGTCAGCGCGCGCACGCGCTTCTCCACCACCACCCGCCGGTACTCCGTCTCCACCAGCTTCAGGCGCGAGCGGCGGCGCTTGTCCGACCGCACGGACCCGCTGAACGTGCCCGACCGGATCCGCTGGCCATGGAACATCTGCGGCACCACCAGGTCGTCCTCGACGTACTCCATGGCGGCGTCGACGAACTGCTGGCTCACGCGCCGCAGCTCTTCCGCCTGATTCGGGAACATGGCGATGCCGTAATCGAGGTCGATGTACCGGTCGATGTTGATCGCGCGGCAGTCGCGCAGGTCGTCGGCGCGGCTGAACTCGTCCCAGCGCACCGCCTTCCAGTCGGTGTGCTGGAGGGAGACGGGCAGCCGGTCGTGATCGATCTGGGCGAACTCCCGGACCCAGCCAACGCCCACCTTCACCGCGTCCTTGAACGCCCGGCTGCGCTCCCACGTGGCCTGGTTGGCGTCAGAGACGAACTTCAGGAGCTGCGTCTTGACCTCCGCGCTCTCGAGGTCCTCGGGCCCGCGCGGATGCACCTTCCAGTCCTGCCGAGTGCGGCGCTCGGTGCCGGTGATCCAGTCCACCACCGCATGCGTCAGGTCGAAGGTGAGGGGGGCCTGGTTGCGCGCCTCGAGCGTGCGGCGCGTGCGCTCGTCGATCTGGTCGAGGTCGTAGTAGTCGGCGTCGAGGATCTGCTCGCGCCGGTTGTCCAGGTGCGCATCCACCTGGTCGGAGTACCAGCTCTGCAGGGTGGAGATGACCTCTTCTTCCTGCTGCTTGGCGGTCTTGCCGCGCAGCGGCTTGGCCTGTCGCGTCTCCAGCCCGCCGATGTTGTCGAGCGGGAACGGCTCGTTCCGCTGCGCCGGCTGGAACTCGAGCTCGAGGGCCATCAGTTCACCGCCTTACCATCGTGGCGGATCGTGAACCCGTCCTGGGCGAGCGCGGCCAGCCAGTCCTGCGTGCCGAGTTGCTTGGCCGGGAGCGCCTTCTGCAGGTCCTCGCCGAACTCCAGCAGCGCGTCGCAGATCAGGTCGACGTCGTACTTGGTCACGAAGCCGAACAGGCGCGGCGCGAGCTCGCGCGCGGCGCGCACTACCTCGCGCGCGGCGCCGACGTCGACTGCCTGGAAGAGCTGCGACAGCAGCACGAAGGCGTGCCGGTTCACCGGATCCCGGGTGTTGGCCAGCAGCATCGCTGGCTCTTCCTTGAGCGTCTCCGGGTTCATCGCCTGCGTGAGCACGATCGCCAGCGGGCCCTTGCGCCCGATGGTCTTGTAGCGCTTCAGGCCGAGCGCGGCCGCTTCGACCGAAGGCAGCATTTCGGCGGTCTTGGGCCCCGACTTGAGCGGGTCGATCGCTCTGAAGCCCGGGAGGTTGTCGTTGCTCATGCTGTTTTCCAGTTGTCTGAACCGCTGGCGCGGCGCTTGCCGCTGCCGGAATTGGCGGGCATGACGAAGCCCTGGCCCCACTGCCTGAACGCGTCGGCGTAGTTCGAATACCGGTCGTGCACGTGGGAGTTGTCGAGGAACACTTCCTGCTTCGGGTCCCACTTCTTCCGGTAGGCGTCGAGCGCCGCCACCAAGCCGATGCACTCGTCCGAGTCGATCCATGCGCTGGCGAACGCCGCGCGGGTCTGGTCGATGCCCGTCTTGAGCTGCTCGGTGCGCTTCACCACCACGAACCGATGCCCCGGCAGCAGCTTGCGCAGGGCATCGAGCGCCGACTTGCCGGTCTGCAGCGACTTGTTCTCGGCGTCGTGCGGCAGGTAGTGCGTGCCGTACACGTAGCCGCGCTCCTGGCTCATCTGCAGCAGGTACGCCGCGTAGTGGGCCAGGCTCTCGCCGCTGTTCTCGTAGGCGTGCAGGAATCTGTTCTGCAGCGCCGCGAACTGGTGGAACACGATCGAGGTCGTGTCGTTGAAGCCCAGGTCCCAGAAGGTGTTGACCGTCGTCCCGCCCATGTGCGGCACGTTGGTGAGCCGCCCCTCCTGCCGGAGCTTGGCCATTTCCTTCTGGTACCAGGCCCCGCGCACCCGGTTGCCGATCCACCGGCCCAGCAGCAGGGCGTCGCGATCGTCAGGTGGCAGCTCCGCGAACTGCTCGCGGTAGCCGGTGCCGGCCAGGTGCGGGTTGTCGCTCAGGCGCGCCGGGATGAAGCGGCGGCGCACGGTGCGCATGACCTTGACGATCGACCCGTCCTCGGCGAGCTCTTCGAACTCCCGCTGAAAGGCTTGGACGGTGGGCCCGCCTTCCTCGTCGATGCCCCAACGCTGCATGACCCAGCTCTGCCCCGGGCCGTCGGGGTTGGTCGTCGCGCGGATGTACTTGGGCAGCGTGCGGTCGACGGTGCGACAGCGGGTCATCAGGTAGACGTAGGGCACGTCCGAAGGCCACAGCGTCAGCTCTTCCCAGCCCAGATAGTTCCAGTTGCGGCCGCGGTACTTGAACCGGTCGGCTTCGTTCTCGAGGTAGGCCAGCTCGAGCTTCGCGCCCGCCGGCGTGGTGAAGATGTGCTCGGTCTTGTTGTAGCGGATCTTCCGGATGAACCGCGGGAACAGGTCGTTCGCGCGGTCGATCAGGTCGCGCAGGTCGGTGAACGACTTGCGGAAGATGACCGCGCGGTGATTCGGGTTGCTGGCTCCGTTGTGCTGCAGGCACCACGCATCGATCAGCATGGCGTCCGACTTGCCGCCGCCGGCGGCGCCGCCATACAGGACCTCCCAGTCCGGGCAGGTCAGGAACTGCGTCTGCTTCTCCGACGGGGTCCAAACGACAGGCGGGTTAGCCGTCTCCATCGCCGCCCGCGGCCTTCGCCGGGATCATCACCACGCCGACCTCCACCGGCGCATCGCCCTCGTCGCCGCCGGCGTGCTTCACCTTCTGCGCGAACATGCCCAGGTGCTTGCCGACGTTCAGCAGCGCGTCGGTCGGCGACGTGATCCGGATCTTCAGGCCGTGCTGCGTGACCTCGACCCCCTCGAACAGCAGCGCCGCGTCCGGCGGCAGGTCGCGCGTGTCCTTGAACACGACGCGTTCCTTGCCATCGCCGAAACATTCCGGGCACCGCGGGTTCGGGTCGGTGCGCGGGTTGTACCCGACGCCGCCCTCTTCGTTGTATGGCAGCGGCGGCTTCTTCTCCGCCCTGCGCACCTTGTTCTCTCCGGCGTGCTGCTCGCGCCGTTCCCGATCCTCCTGGGGCGTGAACTGGTACCGGAAGCCCTTGCCCCAGCAGTAGCGGCAGCAGCCGCGGTGCAGCTCTGTCAGCGCTCGCGGATCCGCGGTGGCCTTGGCCAGCATCCGGGCCAGGACCATGTCCTTGGTCGCCTCGTTGCGCGCCAGGAACGCGGCATGCGCGATCTGAACGCGCTCCTGCACGTCCGGCCTGGCCAGCAGCTCGGATGCCTTCTGCCGCGCAGATCCCGGGCTGAAGCCTGCCTCGCGCGCGGCGCGGGCGCCGTTGAAGTGCACCAGGTACGCGGACACGAACTGCTCGAGGCGCAGCGCCGCCGCGTCGACCTTCTTGGCTGCAGCTTTCTTCGTCGCCTTGGCGGCCCTCTTCGCCGGCGCTGTTCGTTTTTGTTCTGTTCTGTTCATGCTTCTCGGGCTGCTATCAGCAGCGTGTTTCTCGGACGCGGCGCCAGTCCGACCGGGTCCTGCGGGCGGCCGACCTCGCCCAGCGGAACGTGCGGTCGAGGCGCGATCAGCACGCCGGGCTCTGCGTCCCGGTTGTTGACCAGCGCGCCGAAGGTGAGGCTGGCGGTACCGCGCAGCAGCGCGCGCTGGCGCAGGCTCGCGGTCACAGCGATGGTCAGCGAGGCGGTACCGGACAGCGCGCCCGCGCTGCGCAGGTCGCCCGCGGCGCCGAACGCGAGCCCGGCGGCGCCGGCCAGCCGCACCTTGTCGACCACGCGCCCGGTCGCGGCGAACGCCAGCCCGGTCTGGCCCGCGAGGCGCGCACGCGCGCGCAGCGCACCGGTGGCGGCGATGCCCAGACTGGCGCTGCCGGCCATGGTGACCCGGGTGCGCAGGGCGCCGGCGGCCGCGAAGTCGAGGGACGCCGCTCCGGACAGCTCCGCGCTGGTGGCGAGCGCTCCGGTCGCGTCGATCGACAGGCTCGCGCCGCCCGACAGCAGGAGCCGGGTGGTCAGCGCACCCGCGGTCGTGAAGCTCAGGCCCGCGGATCCGGTCAGCTCGTCCTCGTTGGCCGGCTCGATGTAGACGGCATACGCCGACAGGTCGCCGTTCGCGCTGCTGGCGGTGCCCGGCCACGGGTCGGACGGCGCGATCGCCAGCGAGCTCCCCTCGGCTCGGCGCAGGTTCCCGGACGTTCCACCCTCGGCCGGTGTGGTCGAGTTGATGGTGAGGGTGAAGCTGCTGGCCTGCGTGCCCAGCCAGTACGTGCCCGGGGCGAGCGTGACCGACATCGGCGCGCTCTGCCAGCGGCCGGCGCCGGTGGTGGTGGCGACCGACGACACCGCGATCACGTCGCCCGGCTCGCCGGCCACGTCCTCGAAGATGATGCCGATCCAGTCGATGCCGCCCGGGTCGCTGCCGCTGTCGTCGGCGCCGTACCCAAAGTGCTGGAAATACTGCGTGACCTCGGCCGGCTCGGAGAGCACGAACTTCGAGGCCATGATCCGGCCTTCGTTGCCGCTCCACACACCTCCGATGCCTGGGAAGGTGTTGCCGAACGTGTTCTGCGCCAGCGCTCCGGCCACCGCAAAGCTCAGGCTGGCGGTACCGGCCAGCGGGACCACGCCGGACACGGACAGGGCGCCCGTGGTCGTGAACCCCAGCGAGGCGGTGCCAGACAGGGTCTCGGCCGGCGCGCCGGTGCTGTAGTCGGCGTAGATGACGATGTTGTAGCCGGATGACCCGCCCCCGCTCCATGGGTTCGGCGGGTTGTCGTACGCATCCTCGTCAGGCCCGGCCCATTGCGACCAGCCGGTGCCGCCCTCGTCGTCCGTGCGCAGGTTGGACAGGTGATCGGCCGTGGTGGCGCCGAGCCAGTAGTTTCCCGGCGACAGCGCCTCGCCGTTGCACGTCGAAATCGCGAAGTCGCCGTTGATGACGGCTACCTCCGCGCCGACGGCGACCAGCGCGCCCGGAGATCCCGCGTTGTCGGCGTAGACCAGCCCCTTGACCAGCCCGCCGCCGGTCGAGGTCGAGTAGATCGCGACGTGATTGAGCGTCCCCGCCTCGGACAGCGTGAAGCGCGTGAACCACGCCCGCCCGGTGGTGCCGGGCAGGTCGGTGTCTGCGATCGCGGGGTTTTCGTTGCCGAAGCGAGGCACGGCAGGCTACCCCGGGTTTAGCTGACGGTGACTTCCAGCGTCTCCGCGGGGAACTCGGGCACGGAACCGGTGCTGATGACCCGGCTGGCGGCCAGCGTGCCGCGCAGGAACAGGTTGCCGTTGCCGGACGACGCGCTACCGATGCCGAAGTGCGTCACGGTGCCGCCCGTGCCGCCGGTCGACTCGGCGAACAGGATCGCAGCGAGGTTCGTACCCACCCCGGCCGCGACTTCCCACTCGGTATCGTCGCGCGGCACCGGGATGCGGGCGTAGCTGGTGTAGGAAATCTCGTTGGTGGACTGATTGCCACCCGCGCCCGGGTCGGCCGTGTGCAGGCTGATGTACAGGTTGCCATCGGCGGACGAGGGCAGCAGCCCGGTGGCGTCGCCGACGTTGGCGAGGCCGGCGTTCTGCAGGATGTGCTGCAGCAGGGCGGTGGCGAAGGCGGTGGATGCGGACATGGTGCTCTCCTGCTAGGTGTCCCAGGTGCGGGTGATGGATGGCAAAACGGTCACGCGGCCCGCGAACGCCGCCTCGTACTCGCCGGCTGTGCGCTCGATCAGGGCGTCGAAGGAGTACTTCCACCGCTGGTGGCCGTTCTCGGGAAAGCTGAGCGTGTCCGCGGATGACACGTCGATGTCGATCAGGCCAAGCCCCGGGTTCGCGATCGCGAGGCCGGAGCCGACTTCGAGCTGAAGCAGGATCGGACTGTCGACCTGCTCGCGGATGCACATGACGAGCGACACGATGCCGGCCAAGTCGACGGGCTCCCCGGTGTTCTCGTCGGTGAGCTGCACCTGGTCCTGCCAGCGCGTGCCGCGCACGATCCGGACAGTCGGCACCTTGGCAAAGACGATGCCCATGGGTCATTCCTCCACGCGGTAGATGCCGCGCTTCTTCAGGCTGCCCAGGAAGTCGGTGCAGGCCTGCCGCGCGCGTTCGCAGCGCAGCAGGCGGCCGGCGAGCTGGCCTGTCGTGTGCTCGCCCAGTGCGTCCCACGTTTCCGCGGACTCGGGATCTCCCTCCCACCGGACGCCGGTATCGGTGAGAGAGGTCGTGCAGGGGTCGTAGCAGATCGCGTCCGCGTCTCCGATTGGAGCGTTGCCGCGGCGCTGGCACGTGGCACCAGCAAGCACCAGCACCAGCACCGCGGCGAACAGGAGGCGGATCACGGCGACTCAGCATCCATCGCGGCGACGACCTCGCGGGCCTTGGCGTCGCGGTACTTCATGTCCGCCAGCCGCATGCCCATCTTCGGCCAGACATCGTCGAGCGCCATCTTGCGTGCGTAGTGCCTGCCCTCCGCGGCCGTGAAGTAGTGCTCGCTGGCGATCTCGGCCTCGATGTCCTCGGGGGTGACGCTCGTGCTGCGCGCGTCCATCAGAGCGCCACCACGAACACGCCGACAACCAGCGCGAGCGCGCCGATGCTGACGAACATGAAGGCCTTGCAGCGTGCTTCGACGATCCCCGCGCGCATGGCCTCGATCTGCGCGGATTCGAGCTCTGGCGAGAGCATCAGAGCGTCAGCCGGTCCAGCATCGACACGATGCGCGAGTTGACGCGGACGACGTCGGTGGCTTGGCCCATCAGCGCCCCGTGCAGTGCGGATTCGTGCAGCGTCTTGCCCGGTTCGTCGCCGACCGGGTGCGGGGGAATCTGGCGGAGGACCTGGCTCAACCGCTCTTCGAGCCTGTCGAGCAGGTTGTGCACTTCCTCGGTACCTTCGCGCAGACGAATCATTTCGGCACCGATGGGCGACTGCGGTGCGGGTGATGCGGCGCCGGCTTCGCCGGTGTAACTGTGGGACTGACTGTTCATTGTTCACCTTCGATTGGTGCGCCCAGGGCGCGGTTGACTGCGTCCATACGGGCTTGGCCCGGGGCGCATTGGGGATGGGTGAGCGGGCGCTCGGTGCGAGCCCTGCGGTAGTCGCGGGCGCCGCCCTCGAGCTGGTCGGCAGCAGCCGCGGCGGCGGCGGCCAGTCGGGTGGCGCTCTCTCGCGTCGCGGCATGAAGGGCAGCGCTGTCCTCGAGGGCGGTATCCAGTGCGTGCACCTGGTCGCGCAGCGGCGCGGTGATCGCGCGGCGGTGCTGCCAGTAGTTCAGGTACAGCGAGCCCGCCAGCGCCGCGGCGAGCATGGCGACCACCTTCCATGCCGCCCACCACGAGGACAGTCGAGCGGTGACGGACATGGCGGCGGCTCAGTGCGCCGTGTCGGGCGCGGCGATCGCCATCACTAGGCCAATGACCGCGCGGCGCTTCTCCGCGGTCGACCCGTAGTAACGATCCCACTGGCAGGCCATCAGCTCGGTCGCCGCGGTGCGCCAGTCGCCCTTGCGCATCGCGTCCCACAGCGGGTTGGCGTCGCGCAACGTTTCAGCGTCCAGCAGATCCCCGACGGCGTACAGGTACGGCAGGCGATCCGAGGCTTCCGGGTGCAGCGCCAGCAGCTCGAACACGCGACCGCGCAACACCTGTTGCACGTGGACCATGTCCGACTTCAGCCAATGTAGGGCGGTCGCGGTGCTCACCGGCCGGCGCTGGATCGGACGGCCGTGGCCGAGACGGAGGATGCCGACCTCGTCAGGCTTGGCCGTTGGCTGGAACGGGAACAGCTCCTGCACGATGTCGATCGCGCGGCGGCCTGCGCGGACTTCTGCCAGTAGCAGCGAATGGTCATCGAGGTCTGTCACAGCCACAGTCCCGGCGCTCCAAGGCCGCGACGCGCCGATCCAGCGCGTCGATTTCGCGGTCGCGTCGATCCGGCATCACAGACGCGCGCGCATTGGCTTCGGCATTGCGGCGTGCTTCCGCGTACCAGCCACCGCCCAGGGCGATGGCTAGGGCCACGATTACGCCGGTGTGTGCTTCCCACCAGCGCAGGGGCTTGTGTGGTGCCACGGCTTCCCGCCCTCGCCACGCGTCTTACGAGCTGCGGGGGATGGGCGGCAGTCGCAGCTCGGGCGCGCCCTGCCCCTTCATGCGCAGCACGAAGAAGATGGCGCTCACGATCTGCAACGCCTGGCCAGCAGAATCGGCCGCCAGCAGCTCCCCGAACTGGGACTGAAACGGTTCCCAGAAGCTCGCGACATAGCGCAGCAGGTCGACGATGTAGGCGCCCAGCACGAGGCCGACCGCGCTCAGCCAGCCGGTGTAGCTTTTCCAGGCAACCGCCAGCGGGACGGTGCCCTTCTTGCTGAACTTGAAGAAGAACACCGCGGCGAAGACCGCGACGAGCAGCAGCAAAGTGAACAGGATCGTGTTCATGGCGTGTCTCCGGTTGGTCAGGGGTACAGCGAGGCGGGCAGCTCGAAATGCGGGCCGTCCAGGAATGCCTTGCGCTTCTGCGCGCGTCGCGCCGCGGTGTAGGCGGCGACCTTCAGCTCGATGCCGCGCAGGCTGTTGCAGTCGTTCAGCAGGAACCACCCGCCGCCCCAGCGCACCGGGATGCCGAGCTCGAGCGCGGCGCGGCGCATGGCATCGGCGATCGGCGGGTACAGGGCCCATTCCCACTGCACCGAGCCGGCGACGTACGCGCCCAGGTCCACGGCATGGCCGGTGATGTGCCGACTGTTCATGGTCTGGCTCGCACCCTTCGCCACCAGCTCTCGCTGGCGCTCGACACTGCGGCGGCCCTCGATCACGCTGAAGTCGATGGGCGTGATCTCGATCGCGCGCGACACCACGCGGTAAAGGTCTGGGTGCACGCCGAGATTCAGGCGCTGCCTGCTGCGGGTTCCGAGCTCAAAGCCCATGTCTCTCTCCAACTGGCGGATCGGCACGCCGGCCGTGCGTCCCCCGAACGGCCTCGTCGCGTT
Organism: Luteimonas saliphila; assembly: GCF_016774335.1. Lineage (GTDB taxonomy): Bacteria > Pseudomonadota > Gammaproteobacteria > Xanthomonadales > Xanthomonadaceae > Luteimonas > Luteimonas saliphila. The sequence continues at coordinate 115,160 of NZ_JAETWA010000030.1, forward strand.
ACCAGCGAGGTCGCGGACACCGCGGCGCGTCTCCCGACGGCCAGCCATCGAAGGCAGCGGGTACCGGCGGGCGTGACTACCGATCCAGAAAACGGTGAGCCCCCGGCCAGGACGTGCCTGACCGGGGGCTCCTTCCTCTCGCTGCCTACCTGCCGCCCCCGAGTTCCGGGACGGTGGACTGCCGGATTCACGCACCACACTGTGGGTGCGGAGGGTCCAGCGCGGCGCTTCGGCTGGCGTGTATCGGTGGTAGCGCGGGTCCGATTCGAACGGACGACCTGCGGCTTATGAGACCGCCGAGCTACCGGACTGCTCTACCGCGCATCAGACGCGGCCGCATCAGAGACACGACCGCACGCTGGCGTTGTACGGGGGTCCCGGGTTCCCGCGCAAATCCGCGCCACATGTGGGGCTTCACGCCACCCACACAACGCTGAATTCCTCCACATGTGGAAGCGCACCGACCACATGTGGAACGATGGAAGTCCGCCCCGCCGACCGTTCTCACGGACTGAGATTGCATGCCACCCCAGCATTCCCCAGCACGCACGCTCCCGGGCAGCTTCCGCTGGTCCGACTCCGACACCGGCTCGGTCCTGTTCCTGCGCTACGGCGCTGTCGCCTCGGTCACCGTCGACGGACACGTGACACTGCTCGGCGGCAAGCGCGTAGAAGGCCCGGCAGCGAGCCTGGCGCAGGGGAAACGTTTCGTGGAGCGCTGGATCGCTGCCAACGGGCCGCCGATGACAGCACGGATGTGGGAGATTCGAGAGCGCCTGCGCGCTCAGGACTGACGCGCTATCGACCAGGAGCTGCGGCGGTACGGGCAGACATTCGATCCATGCCCGGAGAGCCAGCGTGCGAAGAGGCGGCGCTTTGCAGGCCCGAAGTTGTAGACCACGGCCGTGCTCAGGATGACCCAGTAGATCCCATTGCTGGCCGAAGGCGATGCGATTGTGATGCGCTGGCGGCCGTTGCTCCCGGGAAGCACGGCGACGACGTATGCGTCGATGTCGTTGCCGTTCCACTCGGCGATGATCGCGTCTCCAATCTCCACCGGTTTGTTCACGCTCAGCCTCGCGTCAGCTTCTCGCGCAGATCGCTCCGCGCCGCGTTCAGCGCTTCCTGCAGGACGTGCGTGGCGCATCGATGCACCACGATGTAGTCGCGCTTGCGCATCTTCGCGCGGCGCGCGAGCTCCCCGTATGGCGTCCGCTTCTCGGGCCAGACCAGCTCGTGCGCTGCATCGAACAGCGCCAGCCGCAGCTTCCAGCGGTCCGCAGCCCGGCTCAGCTTCAGTGGCACCGGCCGCTGCAGCAGTACCTCGCGGCGCACGCGCCAGCGCGCCATGTCGGTCAGGCGAGCGATCGAGAGCTCGTCGGCACGGGTCACCACCGCCATCGCCACCGCCTTGCCCAGGCGCGAGCGCATGAACCCCACGGCCGCGGCCACGTCCGACGTCGTGAGGCCCGGCCTCGAGCTGCGGCCTTCCACCGGCACGCGGTAGCTGCTCGGCACCAGCATGCGCGCCAGCAGCTCCAACGGATCCCGCTCGTCCTTGAGCGTGCGCCGCTGCTGACGCGCCGACGGCGGTGGCGCGCGCTGGGGCGCCGGGCCGATCAGCGGGGCGTGATTCCAGTGGTGCACCGCGGCGTCGATCGCCTTGTCGCTGGAGGGATTCGGCATCAGCAGGTGCTGAACGCCGAGCTGGGGCGGCGAAAGCGCCTCGTACTGCTCGACGGTCAGCGCCACGAACGCCGGCGTGACTGCGCCGCAGGCCATGCACATGACCAGGTGGACGGGGCCATGCATCCCGCGCAGGCGCCGGACCCGCGCCGCATCGACGCCGCACCAAGAGCATTCGCGCGGGGGTTGCAGCACTTCATTCACTTCCGGTCCTTCCCCCACTTCGCAAGCTCCATGAACCCACCATCGAGCTCGACGCAACGGATCCCGTTGATGACGACCTCGCGCGGTGGTGTGTACTCGTAGGCCGGGTTCGGCTTCAGTTCGGCCGGGAAGCGGCGCACCTTCTCGGCGATTTCCTCCGGCGTCATGCCGCAGCTACCTGCACACGCCGCCAGCGCACCTTGGGGCTGCAGTTCGATGACGCCGCAGAGCCGAACCCGTCCTTCACGATGTGGCGCTTCGACGCGGCGCTGCGCGCGACCGAGCCCCAGCTCCGCTTGTCTGGCGGCTCCGGTAGTCCGCGCGCCTCGGCCCAGGCTCGCGCCTCTTCTATCAGGAACGGCCCGGACTGCTCGCTCGCGAACGCGATCAGCATGCCCAGCGCCTGGCCGGTCCATTCACTCTCGACGCGATTGGCGTGCTCTGCCGCGCGCTGGACGCCCAGGTCGCGCGCCTCCATCGCCGCGGCGAAGTCGATCGCCACCGTGCGGTTGTCTCGTGCTCGAATGCTCATGCGGGAAGTCCTCCGTTCATGGTGAGCGGCCCGAGCGCCAGCCCCGGCTGCATCGCTCGGATGCGCGCCAGCGCGATCGCGGCATAGGCCGGGTCCAGCTCGATGCCTTCGAAGGCGAAGCCATCAGCGACCGCCCCGCGGCCTGTGCTGCCGCTGCCTGCGAACGGGTCTAGGATTCGGCCACCAGGTGGTGTCACCAGCCGGCAGAGCCATCGCATCAGGTCGGTCGGCTTTACGGTCGGGTGATTGTTCTCGCTGGCGCGGCGCGTGCCCTCGGCCTGAAAGGTGCCCGGTGACTGCGTGCCGGACGACCAAAGCAGCGGACGCGCTTCCATGCCATCGCAGCCGTCGTTGCGGTCAGCGCGGCTGGCCTTCGCGCAGTAGAAGAACCGGGCCGCGCTGCCGGTGTCCGAGCGAGGCTCTGGCGCCTTGGTCACATGCCGCAGTGCACCGAACGTGCTATTGCTCTGCGCCTCGCCGTCGTTCCGCGCACGCGCCATTTGCCCAGGCGCCTGCGGAAACAACGCCAACACCTCATCGCTGCCGTCGTGGATGACGTTCGCGGGCCACCGGCCGGCTGCGTTCGCGCTCGCTCCGCCCGGCTTGAGGTCGGTGGCGCCGCGCTGCTCGTGGTCACGGGTGCCGGCGTGGCCACGGTCGCCCGAGCAGTTGCGCGCGTAGGCTTCGTCCTCGACCGGCACGCGGCACCCGTCGATGTTCAGCGCACCGGTGCCCCACTTCCGCCAGTTGGCCTCGACGGTCCCTTCCAGCGGCTTGCGCGCCAGCGTGATCGGCTCCCATGCCGGCTTCAGCGCCGTGCCGCCCCACTCGCCGTTGTACGACTTCGGGAAGCCCGACCCGTAGACCCACATGGCCGTATCGCGGATCTCCCAGCCGGCATCCTCGATCGCGCACACCATCCGGTGCGATGTCCGGGTGCCGCTGAACGCTGCCAGCCAGGCGCCAGGCTTTGCGACCCGGAGTACTGCGGCCCACGTCTCCGCACGCTGCGCCACGTCGCCGCCGTCCCAGGCCTTGCCCATGAAGCCGGTGCCGATACGAGAGCGACCTGCCGGGCTATTCGGATTGTCGGACGCTGCACCCGTTCCTCCCTTTTTGCCGGTGGTCAGGTGATAGGGCGGGTCCGTCACGATGCTGTCGAAGCTGTTGGCTTCCAGCGCGCGCATGACCTCGAGGCAGTCGCCGACATGGATCATGCGGGGGCGCCCTCCCCCATCGCTGCAGCCACGCGGGCGGCAATGGCCGGGCTGGGCTCGCCGTCGCGCATGCAGTCGAAGTCGCGGCAGATCAGCGGCCTGGTCGCGTAGATCCCGCAGCGGTACCGGTCGCCCTCCGTCTCCAGGTGGCGGCAGGACACCAGCTCGCCGTCGACCACCGCCGAACAGCAGGCGCCGCAGCGCTGGCACAGCTCCTGGGTGATCGCCTGCGTCATACCTGCCAGCCTTCATGCCGGGCCGCGAGGCGATGCAGGACAGGTGGCTCGAGCTCGAGCGCCTGGGCGATCTTCGTTACCTGCCACGGCTGCAGCGCGCGCTTGCCGCGGCTGATGGACAGCCTCGCCCGGATGCTGCTCGGCTTCAGCCCGGCACACTTCGCGAGCGCCGACAACGGGATGTCCAGCGCGTGCGCACGCAGCTTGATCGCCCCCTGCAGCGTTTCCGGATCCAGTGCGGCGTGGGCAGTCGCAGAACGGGCCATCAGGTGGACGCCTCCGCCTTGGCTGCTTCGAGGTCCAGCACAGCGCGCGCGCTGGCCAGAGCCGCGGCGTAGTGCTCCGGGTGCTGCTGGTCGAACTTCGGGATCAGGTCCGTCTCGACCCATTGGCCGCGCTGTACGCCGGACTTCAGCCAGCGCTGCGTCCAGTTCGACGGGCTGCAGCCCTCGGCGGCGATTTCCTTCGCGGTGATGCTGCCCTGCACGCGCAGGCGCGCCAGCACGCGCAACGCGGCCTGCTTCCATGGGGTGAGCTGGACCGGACACGGCACGCCGGCGGCCACCAGCGGCGGCAGGTCGGGCAGCGGCACCCGCGCCGGCGGGTTCCAGTCGAACAGCGCGTTGTGCCAGTGGTAGCCGAACCGGTCGACCGTCGCGCATCGATCATCCTGCTGGAGCTGCTGCTCCACGTCGAAGCGCGGCACCAATTCATACTCGAAGCGTGCGCCCGGCTTGCGGTGGTGTGTAAGGCGCGGCGACCAGACCGGGATGCCGAACATTTCCAGCATGCGCGCGATGCCGGCGTTGGCCTCGGTGATGCTGGCCACGATCACCAGCCGGTGGTCCGGGCCGTGCTTGCCGTGCAGTTCTTCTCCGTGGCTGGGCAGGATCTGCTGCGCCACTTTCGCGTTCAGCCGCAGCTTCGCCTCGACGCCGATCTGCCGCCCCGTCTCGTGCGCCACCAGCACGTCGAAGCCGCCCGTCTCCGGGTAACACGTCCAGCCGGGCTGTTCATTGAACTCCCGGACGAAGAGCTCGCACAGCGCGCGCTCGGTCGGAAAGAACCGCTGGATGTCCGCCGGCTTCATGCCTGCACCCGGGCGCTGTGCGGCGCGACATCGGCGCCCCCGTGCTCGGCCACGTACGCCCAGAGCTCGAGGCTCGGCGGGCTGACGACGTGGAAGGCGAAGCCGTCGGGCACGGTGCGGAGCTGCTCGAGCTCGGTCACCACCACCATCGGCGCGCGGATCAGGCTGCGCTCGGCGAAGCGCTTGCCCTCGTAGGCCTCGGCGCAGATCACGTACAGCGGCTGCGCGTTCATACGCCACACATCCCGTCGCACTCGTCGTCCCAGAGGTTGGGCTGCCCGTTTTCAGCCGCCGTCGACAGGTCGACCAGCTCCAGAGGGACCATCGAATCGTGGACGTAGCACTCGCCGACCAGCCGCCCATAGCCTGGGGAGCGGATCGCGCGGTCGATGTCCACCGCACGTTGGAAGTCCTCCGGCGCTTCGTCGCGCAGGCGCCGCCACTCCACGTTGCGACGGTATGGACAAAAGACGCATGCCGACTTCGGCGGCATCGGGTAGCCGAACCGCTCGCACCAGTTCTTGGCCAGCCACCGCTCGCATTCCCAGCGGCTGATGCGGCGGTCGACCAGCGGATACTCGTTGGTCTGCCACTTGTCCTGGCTGACCTTCATGCGACCGGCTTCGTCCAGCGATATGCCGATGACCTGGGTCACCATCACGTCCGCGGGCACGCGCCGGCCACGTTCGACCCCCAGCAGCTCGCGCACGCGCTTGCGGATCACGTCGATCTTGTAGTCGCCGGTGCACTGGCGGCGAAGGATCCCGCGGGAGCCATTCGGGTTCTTCACGTAGAACGGCGGCCGGGCATCGTTCCTGCCGGCCCCGGCCGTGGCGGCCAGAATCTCCGCACCGAGGTCGCCGGCGCTGACCACGTCGGTGGGGAATGGCAGGCGCGGCAGCAGCCGGTCCAGGTGCCGATAGACTTCGGCCGGCTCCGCGTGAGTGTCGGCGAAGATGGCCCGATCGGCTGGCGGAATCTCGCCGTTCGCCATCATCAGGGCAATGGTGGACGACTGCACGCCGGCACCCAGGCTCAAAATTCGCAAGAGCGGTGTCGGACTGGTCAAGGCGCACCCCCGGTCACCAGGTGCCCGACCAGACTGCCGACGACGCTCCCCAGCGCAGCGCCGCCTGCGTAGAAGATCCGGTCCACCCCATCGCCGATCGCGATGCGCTTCACGTTGGACGACCAGATCCACGAGATTGCGAAGGCGGTGAGCAGGTTGCTCAACATCGCCGACTGGGTGATGAAAACCGTGTTCATCGCAATGAACACGACCTGCAGGAACCCCATGCCGGCCAAGCGCCAGCGGGAAGGGTGTGTCTGTGCCACTCCGTCTGCCATTCCCTACCCCTTCGCGTTGGTCTGGCCGCGCGACATGCGCCAAGCCACCGATGCGCACTTGCGCGTCACCCGCCACCACGCACGCACGAACCACCAGGCACGCGCCCAGCTCGAGACGGCGAACAGCCCCGGGTTCGTGAGGAACACCTGGTGCCCGTGGTCGTCGACCAACCACCAGAACGCGGGCCGCTCGCCGGTCGCTGTGGGATCGGTCCCGACCAGCCAAGCCGCGTCGATCAGGTTCAGCGTGCGCACGTGGAGCGGTGGGGAGCCCGGGAACGACGTGTGGAGCCAATCGATTTCGCCGCCTCGCAGCCAGCCGGTGGCGACGAAGTCCGGATCCCGGTTCGGCGGGCCAGCGGCGCGCGCGCGGCGGGCGCGTACCTGCGCGAGGTCGTGAATCTCGGTCATGCGAGCTCAATCTCGATCGGGTAGTGGTGCTCGACCTCGCGCTTCTTCAGCCGGAAAACCGGCGTCTGGCGCCCCTTCACGTCGACGTAGCGGATCCGGCCGTCGGCCTCGGCGATCAGGAAATCCACCACCAGCTTCGTGCCGCCGGGCAGGTGGATCGGCACCTGGCGCAGGAAGTACAGGACCTCGCCGGCGGCCACGCGCAGCTTCAGCGCGGAGTAGTAGTTCGCCTCGCGCTTCGAATCGAAGCGGATGCCGTCGACGTAGGTCACGATCGCGCCGTACTTCGATCGACGCCGTTCCTCGACCTCGGTGATGGTGAAGGTGTCGCCGCGGTGCACGCCTTTCACGGTCGTCTCGACATCGCCAGCCAGATCCACGCCCAGCACCTGCGGGGTGAAGTCGGCAACGTGCTCGAGCTTGATGCTGGCAACGTCGTTGAGCAGCTTCATCGAAGACTCGAACGCCGCGCGCATGCCTGGCGGCATGTCCTCGACTTTGGGGTACCGAAGCGAGCCCTTGCTCACGGCAGGCGGTCCTCGAGCCCGGCGGCGACCAGGCGCTGGCGGATGCGGCTGCAGACATCGGCGGTGCGCTGAAGCGTCTGCAGGCTCTCCTGCTGGGCCCGGGCAAGTTCGAGCAATGCGGCGTCGCCGGCCTCCAGCAGCGCGTAGAGCTGCGGCTTCGACAGGTCGTCGTACGGGTTGGGGGCAGGCTCCGGCGTCGCCGTGCGGCTTCCGCGCGGTGGTGGCTCTGGCAGGGTCACCCTCTTCGCCTCGGCCGGGCCCAGCGCGTAGCGCCATGACGGCCTGGGCACGCCGGCGCGCTTGTCGCGCTTCGGCTCGCCCTGCACCACCAGCCCCTCGTTCTCCAACCGCTTCAGCACGCCGGCAACCGCGGCGGCGTCCAGCCCCTGCGTGCAGTGGGCGGCGTGTTCCTCCCCTTCGGCGAGCGTGCACATGAACTCCGCCAGCTCCGCCGACATCATCGGCTCGGTGCTGTTGGCCAGCGCGTAGAGCGCGAGCTCCCGGCGGTAGGTGCGCATGTTCTCGTTCATGCCGCCTGTTCCTCCGGCTTTGGCTGCGGGTACTTGGCGCGGGCTTCATCCATCAGGCGATCGCGTTCCGCATCGGCAGCCTCGCCCTCGCCGTACGCACCGAACGCGTGCTGATTGCGGATGTGCGCCAGCGCGTGCTCGAGCGGTGATTCGGGGTAGGCGTGGGTGTCGCGCGGCTTCGCCGTTCCACGTGGAGCTGCTGGCGCCGTGGCTGTGCCGGGCTCGGTATGGATCTGGTCGGTCCAGCGCTCGTCCTCGAGGTACGTCAGCGGGTCCGGTGCGAACCCCGCCTTCCAGCGCGCGCACTTCGCCTTGCGGTTGAGCACGTCGGCGATCAGCTCGTCGGCGCGGGCGTCGAGCCGCTGTGCGATCCAGACTTCCTCGCACCGCTTCCGGCTCACCCGCTTCGGGTACACCTCCCAGAAATCTGGGAAGCGCGCCGCGCAGCGGTGCGCAATAGCTTTTTCTGTATCTGTATCTGTATCTGGGGGCGTTACTGAAACGTTTCCTTCCCGTTCCGTATCGAAAAGGCCTGATTGCCTTAGCTTTTTCACCCCTTCGCGCTGCTTCCGGACGCGCTCTCGATGGGCCCTGACACGCTCCGTTGAGCTGTCGGATTGGAACTGCTGTTCGTTCCATGAAACAGGCTGAAACGTTTCAGGGTCGATCAGTCCGAGCTCGCCCAGGCGCAGCGCCAGCGCCTCCAATTCGCTCGGCGCCAGACCCAGCTTCACGCCCAGCCGGCGGCGCAGGAGCACCGGATCCGTCTCGGTGTCCTGTATACCCATGCCCTTGCAGCACTGCAGCGCCACGTAGTGCCAGCGGTCCTCGAACGACAGCAGGCGCATGCAGTCGTCGTCGATCAGCTTCACGTACAGCCGGAACCAAGGCAGGTTGCTCACAGCGGGCCGATCCTCTCGACCGCGGTGCGCGCCTTGTCCGTGGGCTCGGTGCCCATGCTGAAGTGCGGCTTGTGCCCGGGCAGCGCTGGGATCGTGCGGTCAGGCGGCAGCGTGGCGAGGCGCTCGATCTGGGCCCGGGTGTCGGCGAGCTCTTCGGTCAGGCTGTCCAGTCGCTGCAGGTTCGCCAGCAGCAGCGCCTGGCGGCGTTCCTCGGTCGGGATGGGCCGCAGCTCGAACCCCATGCTCTCGGCCATGCCTGCCAGCAGGTCGTGGCGCTGGAAGCGCACCATCAGCGCCCAGACCTCGCCGATCTTCCAGAACTGCTGCTTCGTCGGGTTGCAGTTGTCGTTGAAGCGCGCGACCGCGCTATCCCACGACAGCGTTCCCGGATCCCAGAAGCCCTCGTCGAACAGGAACTGGATCATGTCGCGCTTCGTCGCCTGGTCGACGTCGAGCGTCTCCTTCAGCGCGCGGTGCGCCTTGCGCAGCCATGTCTCGTCGATGAAGGACATGGTCAGAGCCCCCCGCAGCGATCGAGCAGGCGCACCACCCACCGCGGCAGCAGGTCGCGCCATGGGCGTCGGGACATGCCCAGCGACTTCCGAACCGTCTCGCGGCGCACGCCGCGCAGGCGCATGTAGTCCTCCTGCAGCAGCTCGGCGGCGAGGCGTCCGGCGCGCTTCGCGCTCTGCTCGGGGGTGGCCGGCCTGGGCATGTCATCGTCGTCAGACGACACGCTCGGCGCGTTCGGCGCGTTCGGTCTGGAATTAACGGCGGTTTCCATGCTGCGCACCACCTGGGCGGCGAGCTTGCGGCGATCCGCCTCGCGCCTTTCCAGCTCTGCGACGCGCGCGGTCAGCTTCGCGAGCGGGTCGGCAGCCTTCTTCCGTGCCACGGGCTTGGTCTTCTTTGCCATGCGGGGTGCTCCGTTTGAGCGGCGCCGGGGCGATCCCGGGGGCGAGGGTTGTCGGGGATTGCTGCGGCGCGTCACGGTGGCGCCTCGAACGGTTCGATCCGGCTGTCGCCTTCCGCTTCAGGCTCGGCAACCGCCTGGTCATTCGCGGCAGGCGCCGGGCCGAACACGTCGGGGCGCAAGTCGTGGACGGTCACCTGCCCGCCCGTGGCCTGCTCGATGGCGCGGCAGCGCTCGGCCGGGACGGCGCGGTTCTTCCACTCGGTGATGGAGGGGGAGCGGATCCCGAGGGCGTCGGCCAGCGCTTGCTGGGTACCGACAGCCGCGATCGCTCGATCAAGGGCGGTGGGGGTGTCCATGCCCGACAGATTAGGGGCGTCCTAATCTTCGGTCAATAGGGCAAACCTAACCCCCATTTCTGGATGATTAGGGAATGCCTAAGCGGTCGAAAACAGCGGGGAACGCGGCGGAAATGGAGGCCTTCGGGCGCAGGCTGGTCGCGATCCTTCAGGATGCCGGCCACCCGCGCCGCGGCGCCGGGCGCTACCTTGCCGACCGGTACCGCGTCTCCACGGTCACTGCGAATGCCTGGCTCAACGGGGAGCACCGGGCCGAGGCCACGCTGGCGCGCCGAATCGCCGAGGACCATGGCAGCAGCTTCGACCAGCTCTATTTCGGCCGGGCAGCGCGCGCAAACGGCGGCAGCGCGGATCCGGGTCTTTCAGCCGCAGAGCGTGCCCTTCTCGATCGGTATCGCGGCACCGACGACGTCGGTCGTAGGATGATCGATGAGCTGGTCGGTGTCGTGCTCAGTCAGCAGCAGCCCCAAGACACAACGGAGTCCGTCAGTGCGCCACCTCGCAGCACAAAACCCGTCCACGTACGTCGGTGAGCCCGATATTGCGCCGGCCAGCGACGCGCCTTCGAACGGCGTGATCCTGCTGGGCGTCGTCGTGCTCTACGCCCTCGCCTTCTGGCTGATTTTCAAGGGACCCTTGCGTCATTGGGCTGCCGAGAACACTGGCGGCGCCTGGGCGGTACTCGCGTTCGGACCGGGCCTGGTCGCCCTGCTCTTCATCTACGCCACCCGGTAACCGCTCGTCGGGTCGGTTCAGCTTGCGCGTAGAAAATTAGGTTCCCCCTATTGACATGTGGATTAGGGGCGCCCTAATCTGAATGCCCTTGAACCAGGGCACGGGCATGAAACAGGACTTCAGCCGCACCAACCGCCTCACCCTCGCGCAGTGCGCGGGCCTCTACCTCGCAGCCGCCATGATCGTCATCGGCTGCACCCCGCCCCCCGGGGCCAACCTGCGCGCCGAGCCGTCCGGGGACGCCGGCGCCCCCACCGTCACCGATACCAGGCTCTGCGCCGCGGTCGCGACCTACTCCCTCGCCACCGGCGACCACTGGGACCAGCGCGCGGCGATCGCGAACGCCACCCTCAACCGCTTCCGCAAGCTGGGCATGGTCCCCGACTGCGGGCCCACCCTGACGCGCATCGTCGGCGCCGGGCTCAACACCTACCGCTGGCAGGCTTCGCTGGACGCGGTCGACAGCATCCGCTCCGGCTCCTACCAGCTCCCCCTCGCATGCGTGCGGGCCGACACCGTATCCCCTGCGGTGGCCGGCTCGGCCCGCACGCACTGCGTTATCGCTGACCTCGCCTTCCACGAAGGCGGTGCGCGGTGACCGCGCCCGGCAACGTGTTGGCGGTAGTTCGCCTGGGCCCCATGGCTATCGCTCGCAAGGCCGCTATCCGCAGGCGGGCTATGAAGCGGTGGCTGCGCGCGAACAGCGTCCCGTACAGCGTCAGCGACATGTACAGCGAGGCAGCGCTACGGAAGAAGGTGCGCACCGCCATCGCCCGCGTAGGCGGTGCCGCATGAACGCGCCCCTCGAGCACTACGAAGCCGGCGGCCTGGCCTGCTGGAAGATCCTCGCCGGCGCGGTCGTCATCGCGACCGTCTACTGCAGCGACGACGCCACCGATGCCGAAGTCGCCGACGAGTGGCGCGCGCGCACCGTCTCCCACGGCTACAACGCGCCTGAGCATGTGCGCGCCGAGCGCTACCGGGGCGAGCTCGCCCAGGAGGCCGCATGAACTGGTCCGACCGCCTCAACGACGCCCTCTCCTGGCTGTTCGTTACCGCCGGTGCGATTGCCGCCAAGACCATGAACACGTGGGACAAGATCCGGGAGGCACTCCGATGGTAGTCGTCTACAAGGATCCACCCCCCTCGCCGATCATCCACGGCAACGCCGACATCGAGCATTCGATGATGGCCGAGCACGTCCCGGTGCAGGAGAAGGACATCGCGCCCGAGCGCGACGACATCCTGACCGACCCGGAGCTGCTGCTGCTCGCCCACGGCTACCGGCTGGTGCTGCGCTCGATCCCGTTCCCCAATCCCATCGACTGGGATCACAGCGACCTGCCCGGCGACTGGGACGAGGCCCGCGACCGCGCCGCTGCCAAGGGCGGGCCCTTCTGATGGCAAACATCTACGTCCCCGCGGGGCGCGGGCTGGTGCTCTCCGTCTCTCGCGACGACGACTACGCCGCCCGCTTCCGCCTGGTCCTGTGGCGCGCACCGTCCGCCGCGGAGCGCAAGCGCGGCATGCAGGCGAAGGACATGGTCGCGTTCGTCAGCGCGGAAGCGGGCGTCACGCCCCGGCTGGAGCCGGCCGGCGACGAGCAGTCGACGGCCTGCGTCTGGCTCGGCCCGGCCAGCTTCGATCTCCCCGACAAGTCGCTGACACGCCTGGCCGAATGGCTGGCCGCCCTTCCCACCCGTGACGCACCGACCGCATCCCCCGCGGCGCGCGCACCCCTGCTCACCACGGAGCTCTCTGCATGACCACCATCGGCAATCTCGCTGTCACCGACACCGGCGGTTACGTCGGCGGCGTCGAGCTCTCCCTGACCGCCTTCGAACTGAAGCTGCTCCGCCGCCTGGTCGAGGCGAACGGCGAAGTGGTGCCAGTCGCGGACCTGCACGAGGCGCTGTACGGCACGCCCGGCATCGCGCGCGACTCCAACGTGCTGCAGGTGTTCGTCGGCCGGCTACGGCTGAAGCTCTCGCGCGCCTGCGCCCACGTCGCCATCGCTACAGCGCGCGGCAAGGGCTACGCCCTGGGTGCGGTGGCCCCGATCGACGAGGCCACCACGGCATGAATGCGCAGGCCTCGATCGAAGTCCAGTTCAAGCCGTTCCGTCTCTCGCTGATCCGCGGCAATGACGGCCAGTGGGTCGCGGCCCTGTACCGGATCGGCGACGAAGCAGTGCCTGTCGTGGTCGGCTACTCCGTCATCGGCGAGCCCGGCACCGGCGCGCGCGTCACGCTCTCGTCCGGCACCCCGCGCCTCGCCGTGGGCACCGCCATGTTCAGCCTTCCGACGAAGCAGCTCCAGCGCGTCCGCGACTGGATCGAAGCGCAGAACACGCTGGTGCTGGACCACGACCAGATCACGGCCGACCTATGAACATCGTCCTGCTCGGCGGCAACCTCGACGCCATCCTGCTGCGCAACCCGTTCGAGCAGGACCTGTTCGACCACCAGCGCACCCGGCTCCGCTTCGAGCGCTACTACGGCGCGCGCGTGGAGCTCGCCCGCAAAGGCGTGATTGAGCCGCACTACTCGCTGCGCCACCGGCTCGGAGAGAGCTACCAGCATGCGTGGCGGCAGGGCATCCGCCCGAACTTGCGCTTCCAGGACGTGCGCCGCGCCAGGCTGACGCCAGCGCCGGATCCAGCGCGCGAACGGCGGCGAGTGATCGAGGCGAGCCACCACCTGCCTACACAAGGCACCCGCGCCGCGCTGGCGACCATCGTCGGCGTCATCGCCGCCGCTGCCGCTGGCTACGCAGCACGTGCCGTGCGGTGGCTGCCGTGAGCGGCTGGACCGTGCAGATCCCGGGAATCTCGGTCCCGCACGAGAGCTACGCCGAGGACCGCGACGAAGCCGTGCGCGAGGCGCTCGATCGCTTCGGCCTGCACTTCGCCCCCGAGGGCACCACCGTTACCCCGCTCGACGACACCAACGGAGATTCCCGATGACCGAACAGAAAACCGATGCCCCGCGCTCGTCCGCGGCGCCCCCCAAAACCGACTTCGTCGGCCTGCTCGACGAACTCAATGCAGGCATCTTCCTGCAGCAGATCAACGCGGCGTTGTCCGACGTGGCGCTGGGCACCGCGCTGTACGGCGACAAGGGCAAGGCAGGCGAGGTCACGATCAAGATGAAGCTCACTCGCATCGGCGAGTCGAGCCAGGTGGCGATGAAGCACACCCTGAGCTTCAGCAAGCCGACCACGCGTGGCAAGGCCAGCGAAGAGGCTTCGACCGAGACGCCGCTGTACGTCCACCGCGGCGGGAAGCTCGCCGTCATGCCCGAAGAGCAGGGCAAGTTCGATTTCGGCTGATCCAACCACTGGCGCCTCTCTCCCCGCCGCGCCTGACCCTTTCACCCTACGAGGCCTACCATGGACCACGATGCACTCAAGCTCCTGTTTCAGACCGCCATCGGCGACTACAACGGGAAGCAGGAGCGGCTCGCCGACACCGGCATGATCGCGCTCCCCGACAACTTCAAGCTTCACGACCTGGAGAAGTACCGCGACCTGCGCCGCCGCTTCCGTGGCCACCTGCAGACCAACAGTCTCGCCGACCTCGTGCAGTACACCTTGCGCCAGGCCGCTGATCCGACCGCCGAGAGTGACGTTCAGGTGTTCATCGACGCGGACAAGCTCGCCGCGACCGCGTTCTACGACCTGGGCACGACCGCCGCGCCCGAACACGGCGAGCACACCGCGACGCTCTCGCTTGAGGCCACCGCGCCCTATGCGGCGCTGCTGGCGATCGACGGCAAGCGCCTGGACCAGCGCACCCTGATCGACTGGATCGAGGACTGGGCGGAGTACCTGTCCCCCTACGGTGCCGACCCCGGTGACCCGAAGCCGTTCAGCGCAGCGCTTGCTGCCATCCGCGAGGTCAAGATCACGCAGAAGCGGGAGACGGACAACAACGTCGGCGATTTCAAGCAGTCGCGCAGTGTGCTCGAGGACGTTGAGGCCAGCTCGAAGCAGGGCCTGCCGGGTGGGTTCCTGTTCCGCACCGAGCCCTACACGGGCCTGCCTTCGCGCGAGTTCCGCGTCCGCCTCGCGCTGCTGAGCGGAGACGAGTCCAAGCCGCTGCTGAGCCTGCGAATCATCCGGCTCGACCTCGAGAAGCAAGAGATCGCCAAGGACTTCAAGACGGAGTTGTTCCGCGAGCTCGACGGCAAGGCCGTGCTCACCATCGGCACGTTCAAGGCCTGACGTCATGGGACCACGTCCCCGTTCCGCACTCGTCGCCGCACTGTTCGGCGTAGCCGCCAGCGTCGCTTCCGCTGGGAGGTCCATCGCGATCACCAGCAGGCAGGCGCTCGATGCCCTTTTCGTCGGATCCCCGGAGCGCTCTTTCAGCGAGCGCTACGGCAGCAACCCGAAGGCGACGAACGGCGGCACGCGCTCCGGCGCCGCGGCGATCAAGCGTGCTGCGCGCCGGCGCCGCAACGTCCGCGCGCGGGCGCCGAAGTGATTACAGCCGCCGGGCGCGAAACGCTGGAGAAGGTCGCGTTCCCCGTGCGCGACCCCGGCAAGTCGAAGCTCCCGACCCTGCTGCGCCAGCAGCGCCGCCGGGCCCGCTTCATCGAACTGAACCGCCTGAGCCCGCGCGAGGTCGCCGACCACATTGCTTGGGACTACGACCCGGGCCCGGAGTACGACTGATGCGTCAACGTATGGCCCAATTTTTCTGGGAAGCCGTCGCTCTCGTCATCACGAGCAGGCCGATTGCGCAGTGGCTCATGCGCCGCGCCCAGCGCACGCCCTACTTCCACCTGACCGGCTACATGAACCGCTGGTGGCTGTTCAACGGCTACCCACCAAAGGGCGACGATGGGCGGGACCGGCAGAGCGAGAAGCGGTTTCCGCGGCTGCCATCCATCCGCGTGCACCAGATCCTGCGTGCGGACCTGGCAGACCATCCCCACGATCACCCGTGGGACTTCCGCACCTTCATTCTCTCGGGCTGGTACATCGACGAACGACCCGGCCAGCCGCCCGCCTGCCGCGGCATTGGCGACACAGCGGCCATCCGCTTCGGCGAATACCACCACGTCTCGGTGGTCGACGCGGCCGGCGTCTGGACGTTGGTGATCCTGTTTCAGCACCGCGGGAAGTGGGGCTTCCTGGTGGACGGCAAGAAGATGTCGCCGCGCGACTACGTCGCCACCTATCCGCAGCGCCGCACCGAGGAAGCCGAGTCGTGAGCAGCCATATCCCCGCCTACCCCCTCGCCTGGCCTGCCGGCTGGAAGCGGACCGCACCGGAGCACCGCACCCACGGCAAGTTCAACCGGAAGGAGCGGAAGTCGACGACGCACCGGCGCGCCGACGGCTCCACGTACGAGTCGAGCTGGCAGTCCAGCCGCGACCTGACCATTGCCGACGCCGTGGAGCGCGTGCTGCAGCAGCTCCGGATGATGGGCGTGCACGACGACGATCTGGTCGTCAGCTCGAACCTCGAGCTCCGCCTCGATGGCCGCCCGCGTTCCGGCCAGCGCACGCCGGCAGACCCCGGCATCGCCGTCTACTGGTCCGATCCGTCCACCCCGGGCAATCCGCCTCGCTGCATGGCGATCGACCGGTACGTCGGCGTGGCAGACAACCTGGCCGCGGTCGCGGCCACGCTCGAGGCGATGCGCGCGATCGAGCGCCACGGCGGCGCCACCATCCTCGAGCGCGCCTTCTCCGGGTTCACCGCCCTGGCCGGGCCCGCGGCCGTCGACTGGCGCGAGGTCATCGATCCAGCGGATCCCGAGGGCAGCTACCGGCGCCTGCGCTCCGAACACCACCCCGACCGGCCCGGCGGCAGCGCCGAGGCCTTCCAGCGCGTCCAGCGCGCGTACGAGCAGTACCAGCAGGAGGCAAAGCAATGCTGATCCTCACCCGGCGTGTCGGCGAAACCCTGAAGATCGGGCACCAGATCGACGTGACCGTGCTCGGCATCAAGGGCGGACAGATCCGACTCGGCATCACCGCGCCGAAGGACGTCGAAGTCCACCGGCAGGAGGTCTACGACCGCATCCAGGAGGGCGAGCCCTCGCGCGTCGCCGGGACTGCCAAGGCATGAACCGGATCCTGTTCTACGACACCGAGACGTCCGGGATGCCGCTGTTCGACCAGCCGTCGAGCGACCCGCGCCAGCCGCACCTGATGCAGCTCGCCGCGGCGCTCACCGACGCCGACACCCGGCGCGACCTCGCCGCGGTGAACCTGACCATCCGCGTCGAGGACTGGGCGGTCGACGCGGAATCAGCCGCCGTGCACGGGCTCACCATCGACCACTGCAACGCCTGCGGCGTCTCCGAGCGGCACGCGGTGCTCACCCTCCTGGACCTGTGGCGCTGCGCGGATCTGCGCGTCGGCCACGTCGAGAGCTTCGACGCGCGGATCATCCGCATCGCGCTGAAGCGCTACTTGAGCGACACCGAGGCGGACACGTGGAAGGCCGGCGCCGCCGAGTGCACGAAGCGGATCGCGAGGACCAAGGTGCCCGCGCTGGCGCGGAAGGGTTCCGGGGACCTGCAGAGCGCCCACCGCCACTACCTCGGTACCGGGTTCGACGATGCCCACACCGCCGAGGCCGACATGCGCGCGGCGCAGCGCGTCTACTTCGCCATGAAGGATCGCGGCCATGTCTGACGAACAGCAGCGGCTGGAGATAGAAGCGGTATTCGAGCCGCGGGAGTTGACCGCCGTCGAGCGCGCCATGCTCCGTCCCGGCATCGAAGATGGGGCGGTGGCAAGCGTCGCCACATTCCGGTTTCGGGCGCCATGCGCTGGAACGCTGCGGCGTCCCGGCTGCCACGATCTGATCTTCGAAGCCGGCGACGAGCTCAATCTGAACGTCGATCGTGTCGCGCCAGGCAACGTGGTCCCCGGCGTCATGCACTGCGCGAAGTGCAAGTTCCGGTTGGTGCGTACCAATCTGAACATGCGGGACGGCACCGCGACCGCCGGTGACAACACCACCGAGCCTTGCCCGAACGGCTGCGGCCCGCTCTGGCCGGTGACGTGGGAGCAGGAGGCGCGCGAGTGCTGGGAGCGGCTGGAGGAAATGGCGCCGTTCCAGAATGCGTTCTTCGAGATTTCGTCTGCGCTCGACATCGGCGCCAAGCCCTACTCCCCGATGCAAGCGATGGAGCGGGACATCCTGCCGCGGATCGCCACGCTGTCGCGACAGGCGACTCTGCCGACGCTGGATGACGAGCTACGCGACATTCTTGGTCGGCCCAACTTCGCCTGCATTGAACTGGCGAACACCCTTCGCCAGTGCGGCCACGACATAAGGCGGCGCGCGGAGGACGAGCAGGCCGCGGTTATCCACTGGTGCCTTGGCCTCTACCTGAAGCACGGCTCGAAGTGGCGAGAAGCTGGAAACGAAGAAGTGCGCCGCGCCTATGCCCGTCAGGCAGGCAATGAGGCGCCCGGTGGCTGACCATACCGCCATCGAGTGGTGCGACTCCACCTTCAACCCGTGGATCGGCTGCACCCGCGTGTCGCCGGCTTGCGACCACTGCTACGCCGCGGTCAGCACCCCAGCGCGCGCCGGCGGCATCGAGTGGGGCGCTGGCCAGCCGCGCCAGCGCACGTCGCCCGGGAACTGGAAGCTGCCGCTGCGGTGGAACGCGTCCCGCTTCTGGCAATGCACGACATGCGGGCTCCGCGGCGACGATGCCACCTTCCAGAAGGCCGGCCACCCGCTGCCGGCCTACCCGACGCCGACGTCCCGCGTCCCGGTGCCGTGCTACGAGACGGTCGAAGCCGCCCTCCGCCGCGTGTTCTGCGCCAGCCTCGCCGACGTGTTCGACAACGAGGTAGACCCGACGTGGCGACGCGACCTGTTCGAACTGATCCTGCGGACGCCCGACCTCGACTGGCTGCTGCTCACGAAGCGCATCGGCAACGTGCCGGCCATGCTGGAAGAGCTGAAGCAGCGGGCGCGCTACCACGCCGAGTGGGCGCTCTTCGACGACTGGCTGAGCGGCCGGCCGCCAGCGAACGTCTGGCTCGGCGCCACCATCTGCAACCAGGCCGAGGCCTCGCGCGACATTCCGAAGCTGCTGGCGATCCCGGCCGCGGTGCGCTTCCTGTCGATCGAGCCGATGCTCGGCCCTGTGGACTTGAGCTATGCATTCGCCATCCCCACCGGCGCGGGCAAGGGCTCGTGCCCGATGCACCTATCGACCATTTGCCCAGAAGGCTTGCTGCCGCTGGGTGAACAGCATCTGCACTGGGTCATCGCCGGCGGCGAGAGCGGCACGGAAGCGCGCCCCATGCACCCGAGCTGGGTGCGGGCGCTGCGCGACCAGTGCGCCGCCGCCGGCGTCCCCTTCCTGTTCAAGCAGTGGGGGGAGTGGGCGCCACACAGCGCGCGCGCCGGCGGCGATGAAGGCGGCGGCCTGCGCCGCGGTCACGTCCGCTACCTGACCGGCGACGGCCGAGAAGCCGACGGCCACTTCCGCCGCGGCGATGCGGCGGTCGTGCGAGTCGGCAAGAAGGCCGCCGGCCGCACCCTCGACGGCGTCGAGCACACCGCATTCCCGGAGATCCACCATGTTTGAGGCACCGCACTATCAAGGCGCGCGGTCGCCGCCGGATCGGCCCGACCTGGCCGGTGCTGCTGAAACCGTCTGCCAGGTGCTGCAACTGAATCCGTTCGAGCTCGTGCCCGGGCCCAGTGGCCCGGTCGAGCGCCGTGTCGCAATCGCCCATGACTGCGCCTTGGTGCTGCTTATCACTAGGGCACTCGTAAGCCATGGGCTGGAGGTTCAGTGATGAAGCGCAAGGACGTGAAACCCTGCAAGGGCTGCGGCAAGGGCGTCGCGCACGCCGGTCCCGCCTTCTTCGCCATGAAGGCGCGCTACTGGGGGCTGGATCCGCGCGGAATCCAGCAGACCCACGGCCTCGAGCTCCAATTCGGTGGCGGCCAGGCCGGCGCCGTGATGGCGAACATCATGGGCGCCGATCCCGACCTCGCGCAGCCCCTGTCGGACGAGGTCGACGCGTGGGTCTGCCTGGACTGCGCGACGCGGCTGCCGCTGGCCGTGCTGTTGGAGCGCGACTGATGGGCTGGTCGATCGGCTACGACGAGAAGTGGCAGCGCGACGTCGGCTACGGCGTGCCCGCCTACTGCGACCACCCCGGGTGCACCGCGGTCATCGATCGCGGGCTCGCCTACGTCTGCTGCGACTACGAGCCCTACGGTGGAGAGCATGGCTGCGGGCTCTTCTTCTGCCCGGAGCACGGCGGCGGCGAGTGCGAGCACGAAGGCTTCGTCGCGACCCCGGACCACCCCGACTGGATGCGCCACAAGCTGCGCGACGCGAGCTGGGGTCCGTGGCGCAAAGAGAACCCCGACCTGGTCGCGCCCATCGGGCTGCACCTGGTGATCCGCGCTGCGCGTGACGCGCTCTGGTGGGTCGAGTACGAGGCTCCCGCTGCCATCGAGCGGTCGCTTCCTGAGCGCATCAGGCTACGCGAGCTGCCGATCTACCTACCCTTTCAACGGCACGTGGAGTTAGACGAAATTGCCGACGTCCCCGGGCAGGGCTACTGCTGGGAGGAAGCATGCGGGCGCTTCACTGCGCCGATCGGGCTGAATCTGATCTACGCCGCCGGACGCTGGTGCTGGCTGAAATGGCAGGACCGCCGCCATGCGTGAGCGCCCCATCCCGTTCACGGCACCGATGGTCCGCGCCATCCTCGCCGGCCGCAAGACGCAGACCCGGCGGTTGGTGAGGCCGCAGCCCCACCCTGACCGGCCGCCGAGGATTGCCGTCGGAGTGCGCGGCTGGGATGGCAACCAGTTCACCACCGTTCGCAGTCCCTACGGACTCGCCGGCGACCGGCTGTGGGTGAAAGAGACGTGGCGCCCGCGGGCAGCCGACTCACCCTGGGACCTGGTCGTGCGGTACGCGGCGGACAAGCAGGACCGGTGGTTTTACGACGAAGAGTTCGGCGACAAGGACTGGAACATGCCCAAGGCCGCGGCGCGCGGCAACGTGTCTCCGCGGTTCATGCCCCGCTGGGCATCCCGCATCACGCTCGAGGTCACCGGCGTCCGCGTCGAGCGCCTGCAGGACATCAGCGAGGCCGACGTGCAGGCGGAAGGCTGCATGGGATCGCCGTTGGGGCCCGGGGCCGACGCGCTGCTGTTCCCCACGCTCTGGGATCAGATCAACGGCGCCGGCGCCTGGAACGCCAACCCGTGGGTCTGGGTCGTCGAGTTCAAGCGGGTGACCGCGTGAGAGCGCTCAGCATCCTGCAGCCCTGGGCCTGGCTGATCGTCCACGGCCCCAAGGACGTCGAGAACCGCGATTGGCGCACCGGCTATCGCGGCCCGATCCTGATCCACGCCGGCAAGAAGTGGGGCCCGGAGCAGCGCGACGACCTGGCGCGCGTGCGCGAGGAACACCCCGAGATTGCCCTACCCGACGAATTCAAGCGCGGCGGCTTCGTTGGTGCCGCCACGATCGTCGACTGCGTCGATCGCATGGACAGCGCGTGGTACGTGGGCGAGTACGGGTTCGTGCTCGCCGACCGCCGACCCATCCCCAAGTTCATTTCCTACAAGGGTCAACTCGGCATCTTCCACGTGCCGCGTGAGGCTCTCTCGGAGCTCGCCCCATGATCGCCACACCCGCCCAAGAGCTCTGGCTCGGCTGCAAAGCCACCGAAGCGCTGTTCACTGGCATGCACGGCGCCGGCAAGACGTGGGCGCTGCTAGTCGGCGCGTTCGGCACGGAGCGGTCGCTGATCGTCGCGTCGCACCCGCGGGAGGCCAGACTCCTTCTCGACCAAGCTGGCGACATCGCGCACGCCATGGGCATGCTGCCCAAGGCGAACCTCTCCCGCTTGGCCCTCACGCTCAACCAGGGCGGACGGGTGGAGTTCGCCTACGGCGTGGAGCCTCGAGACTTCGAGCGCGCAATCCTCGGTCGCCGCTTCGCCTATCTCGGCGTCGACCGCATCGCAGAGATCCCCAGCGAAGCCACCTACCGCACCCTGCTCGAACACGTCGAATCTGGCGGCCGCGTCCGCGCAACGCATGCCACCGCCCCCGCCGGCTGGATACAGGACCGCGGCCCGGGCACGCAGTGGGTGATGGAGCGGTTCATGGGCTATGGGCTGATGGTGCCGGCCACCAGCTTCGCTCACCTGCCGCCGGACTTCAGGGACCGACTCCGCCCGTTCACGTGGAGGGAAGTATGAAGCGCACCATCGACGACTTCGACCCCTGGGCGTGGGTCGCCCTCCTGCTGCTGGTGGTGCTGGTCAGCCACGGCGACCCGGACCTGCTCGACGTGCTCGAGGCCTGGTGCAGGCAGTACATCGAGGCGCGCCGTGGCTGAAGGCATCCACGCCAGCAGGCAGCAGCGCAAGGCGCTCGAGCGCGCGAACCGTGACTGGCCGGAACGGCTGGCAGAGATTCCGCGCGGATCCCTGCCGCCGCACCAGTCTGAGAAGTTCGTGCGCGCCCTGCGCTCGCGACAGTTCCTGGTGCAGGAGTTCGCCGAACCCGGCGACATCATCCGCCTGTCCGCCAGCAGGACCACGCTGCGCGGCGACGGACGCTGGGACGACGGGATCTCGTGGGACGAGCTGCAGCGCCTGAAGGCCGAGGCCGGCTATGGCGATCGCTTCGCCGTGGAGGTCTACCCGGCCGACGTCGACGTGGTCAACGTGGGGAACCTGCGGCACCTGTGGATCCTGCCGGCGGCGCCGCCGTTCGCGTGGAGGCGCGAGTGAAGCGCCGCGGCGGCACCCGGTGGACGGTCGACTGGATCCGCGAAGCGCCCCCGGAAGTCGGCCAGGTGGTCCACCGAATGACCGCTACCAACGCGTGCGGCGGATGGTGGCGCATCGCGAGCGTTCGCGCCGTGCGCATCCGCAAGCCGCTGGATCCGGGCTACACCGGGCGGTACGCGGTCGCCGCGGACTACCTGGGCGACAGCGCGCCGGATGCGCCGGCCGACTGGACGCTCTACGCGCACCCGCGTCAGCGCCCGTGGCCCAAGCCGCCCGATCGCTTCAGCCCCCTGCTCGAGGCGGATTCCTGATGGCCGTCTACGTCGACGACATGCGCGCGCCCTTCGGGCGCCTGGTCATGTGCCACATGATCGCGGACACCGAGGACGAGCTGCTCGCGATGGCCGACCGGATCGGCGTGGCCAGGCGCTGGCACCAGTACCCGGGCACGGCGCGATCGCACTTCGACATCGCACTGTCGAAGCGAAAGCTGGCCGTCGCCGCCGGCGCGGTCGAAATCACGTGGCGCGAGCTGGCCGAGCGGACCTATGCGCGGCGCAAGGCGGCCGCGGTCGGCCTGAACGCGCCATGATCGATCCCGCCACCGACCCGATCCATGCACGGCTGGTCGCCGCGGTCGAGAAGCCGGAGCGCGCGCAGCTCTGGTCGCCAGCCGACGCGATCACGTTCACTCCGCGCGTGTTGCCGAAGGTCTATGGCGACGGCAGGGCGCTGTTCGCGCTGTCGACCATCCACCAGCGGCCGGCGTACTGGGTCATCCGCTGCTGCAGCACATGGGGCAGCGACCTGGACCTGCATGAGACGACCCGGCCGAACTTCCGGGAAATGACCGACGAGATCCTGTCGGACCTCGAAGAAGCGTTCGGGAACGGGCTATGCGGCTATAGCGGCAACAGCCTGTTTCAGCCCAGGCGCTATCGAATGCGCATCTGCCAGTGCGAGGACTGCTCAGACCGCTTCGTCGCGAAATGGCCAATGGTGCGCGGGGACGACGGTTGTAGCTGGGGCCGCATGGCTTGGCCGGAGGGCTTCGCCACCGAGGACGCGCACCGCCACCTGCTAACCGCCGCCCAGTCCGACCCCCGACGCGAGGGTTGCCCGGGATGACCCGCTTCGTGACGATCAAGCGCTTCGGGGAGCTGACCGGCTACAGCGAAGAGGCCGCGCGCCAGAAGATGAAGCGCGGCGATTGGCTGGAAGGCCGGGAGTTCCGCAAGGCGCCGGACGGGCGCGTGCTGATGGACATGGAGGGGTACGAGCAATGGGTTCTGGGCGCAACACCGGCGGGGTTCGACCTGCAACCGAGACGAGCATCGAGCTCGACTTCTACTACCGCGGTGCGCGCTGCCGCGAACGCCTGAAGCTGGAACCGACGCAGCGCAACATCCGCTGGGCAGAGAACCTCCTGGGCCAGATCCGCACCGAAATCGCGAAGGGCACGTTCGACTATGCCGCCCACTTCCCGAACAGCAAGCGCGCGCGCAAGGTCGCCGATCGGCCGGCGACGCTCGACGACATGGCCACCGTGCTCGAGCGCTGGCTGAAGCTGAAAGAGCGCGAGCTCGAGCACAGCACGTACACCGGCTACCGCCGGATCGTGGAGAACGTGCTGGTGCCGCGCATCGGCAGCGCGCGCCTGCGCGACTTCGATCGCGCCGCGGTGAAGGACCTGGTGGCCAGCTTCGGCCCGGAGACGAGCGGGAAGCGGATCAACAACGTCCTGGGCCCGCTGCGCGGCGCGCTGGACGAAGCCGTGCACGACGAGCTGATCGCGACCAACCCGCTCACCGGCTTCCGGGTGAAGCGCCGTGTCGCGTCCGTGGAGGCGGAGGAAGTCGACCCGTTCAGCCCCGCGGAGGTCCGCGCCATCCTCGGTGCGTGCGACCTCGAGCAGATCCGGAACTACGTCCAGTTCGCGCTGGCCACCGGGCTGCGCACGTCCGAGCTGATCGCCCTGTGCTGGTCCGACGTCGATTTGAAGGCCGGCACCGTGAAGGTTCGCCGGGCGTGGGTCATGGGGAAGATGAAGGTGCCCAAGACGAAATCGGGCAGGAGGACCGTCGAGCTGGTCAGGCCAGCGATCGAGGCATTGAAGGCGCAGCGCGCGCTCACCGGCCTGGCCGGCGAGTTCGTGTTCCACGACCCGCGCACTGGGGCCCGGTGGGGGTCGGATCAATCGCTGCGCGCCGGCGAGTGGCGCCGGGCACTGGTGAAGGCGGGGGTCCGGTACCGGTACCCGTACCAGATGCGGCACACCTTCGCGAGCCAGGCGCTGAGCGCCGGCGAGAACGTCATGTGGGTGGCCAAGCAGATGGGCCACCACGACTGGACCATCACGGCCAAGAAGTACGCCCGCTGGATCCCGTCGATCGTGCCCGACGCGGGCGACAAGGTCGCGGCCGTCTGGGCCAGCGGCACCGGAGGCTGACTATGAAAGCGAGATTGCGATTCTGGAACGGGAAATGGTGGTGTCGGCGCATGGGCTGCACCGGCTGCGGCGACACGATGGAGGACGCGTGGAACGACATGTGGAGCCTGTACTGGGCGGCCGTGCGGCCTAGGACGGAACACCTGTCCTCGTCGGCGCCGCGCGGCGCATGACGCCGGTCGACGTCATCGCCTACCATCGGCGCCAGGCCGCAGGCTGCCGCGACGCCGCCGCCATTGCCTGGGCCGGCTACAACTCCGGCTGCGACGACGCCTTCATCGCCTTCGAGGGCTACCGGCAGCAAGCCGACGAGCACGACCGAATGGCGGACGCCCTGGAGAACCCCTGATGGACACCACCGACATCCTCGCAGGCCTGAGCCCAGAGACCAGGTCGGCGATCACCAGCGTGGCGGCGCGACTTAACGCCGAGGCGGAAGGCAACACGCGCACCTTCACCGTGGACGGGGCGTCGTACGTTGCCAAGGGCGAGACGGAGGTCACTCGGGCGTTCTGGGGGGGTGCCGACGATGGCTTCGCAGACTACGAACATATCGACGTCGAGGCAGGCGTCCTGACGGTGCTGGCGGTGCTGGGGCGGAATAGAGTGAACGCCCTGATCGACGCCCTGGAGAACCCCTGATGCCACTGGTCGCCGACGGGACCGACGGCTGGGCCCTGAACCGGATCAACCGCGGCCCGCCCTATCACGTCGAGGAAGTCGGCCCGTACAAGCTGCTGCAGGTCGAGGACGCCGGCGGTACCTGCGCGCTCAGCGGTCCGGATGGGGCGGTGTTCTGCGCCGACGTCGACCAGGCGAACGCGCTGTGCGAGCAGGCCAACGCCGGCACCCTGCCGGTACGATAGATCCCATCCTCGATGTCCCGGAGAACCCCTGATGCCACCTGAAGCACCCCCGATGCCGCATGCCGCGCTTGCGCCGACCCTCGGTGCGACATTCAGCCACGACCCTATGCCTGCCGAATACCGGGGCACTGCGAAGCAGTGGGCCACGCAGGAGCTGGTCGCATACGGCCCGTGGGGCGCGATCGTCAGCTTCGTCCAGCCCGGCCCGGCGCACCGTCCCGAGCAGTACGCCGGCACCGTCTGGCTCGAAGGCACCTTCACCGCCGACGAACTCCGCCGCATCCTCGACGCCCTGGAGAACCCCTGATGCCCGACCGCGGCCCAGTCCTCACCCCCGAACAGCGCATGCGCGAAGCATGGGACGCGGAAGAGGCCTGGCGCGAGGCCGTCAGGGAAGTATTCGGCGCCGAGGGCTATGCCAAGGTGCAGGTGGTCGCCGCCCAGAAACGCCAGGAGGCGGAGACGCGCCGGCGGCAGTCCGAGTAGAATGGCCGGGCCGTTCAGGGTGTCGCGTGTATAGTCTGAACGGTCAGGATTTGGTCAACCGATGCTCTAGAACCCGCATCATTCCTAGGATCACCGGGGGTGCACTGGCTTCGACGGGGGTCGCGAAATCACCTGGTGCATGCCGAGGGGGCAGCTTTCCTCGTTAATCCAGCGGCAAACACTTAGTTGCCAACGACGACAACTACGCTCTCGCCGCTTAAGGCGTAAGCCCCGAACCCACTTGTGCCCGTACTCGTGGATGTAGGGTCATCATTACGGGAACCAGCCGCGGTGGCCGCCTGTCTGCCGTGGTTGAACTCACAGGCTGGTTCCCTGGCGCGCTTCGCACGCCGTGCTGCCAGGGGACGAGATCCAACGGCGAGCTAAGCATGTAGGACCGGGGATGGAGTGCCTTCGGACGCGGGTTCGATTCCCGCCACCTCCACCATTTATTGTTCCAAGGCGTACCACAGAGACCCGGAAGATCCTGATTCGCAAGGGCTTCCGGGTTTTTTGTTTCTGTGGGACTCCACGGAACCCCTTGCAATCCTCGCAGCGGCGGGGGCATCGTTGGGGGCACGCGGCCTCTGCCGCGGCCTGGATGCCCCCAATGCCGCTTACTGAACTCGCCGTCCGCAAGGTCTCCCCATCCGACAAGGTGCAACGTCTGTTCGACGGCGGCGGCCTCTATCTTGAGGTCACGCCGGCCGGGGGCAAGCTGTGGCGCCAGAAGTATCGGTTCGGTGGCAAGGAGAAGCGCCTCGCCCACGGCACCTATCCCGACGTGGGCCTTGCCGATGCGCGCGAGCGCCGTGACGCCGCGCGCAAGCTGCTTGCCAACGGCGTGGATCCCAGCGAGCACAAGCGAGCCGCCAAGCTCGCCGGCGCGGAGCGCGCAGGCAACAGCTTCGAGGTCGTTGCGCGCGAGTGGCTGGAGAAACGCGACTGGGTGCCAAGCTACAAGGCGAAGGTCGTGGCGTGGCTCGACAACGACGTCTTCCCGTACATCGGGGCCCGGCCCGTCGCCGAACTCACCGCGCCCGAATTCCTGCGCGTCGGTCGGCGCATCGAGGACCGCGGAGCGATCGAGAGCGCGCACCGCGTTCTGCAGAACTGCGGCCAGGTGATGCGCTACGCGATCGCCACCGGCCGGGCGGATCGCAATCCGGTCTCCGACCTCAAGGGCGCGCTCGCGCCGGCACCCGAGAAGCACCATGCCGCCATCGTGGATCCCGACGGCATCGGTGCCCTGCTCCGCGCCATCGACGGCTACAAGGGCGGCCACGTCACGCGCTGCGCGCTGCAACTGGCGCCGCTGGTCTTCGTGCGTCCCGGAGAGCTCCGGCAGGCGGAATGGGTTGAGATCGACATGGATGCCGCCGAGTGGAACATCCCCGCCCACAAGATGAAGATGCGGCAGCCGCACCTGGTGCCGCTGTCTCGGCAGGCCGTGGCGATCCTGGAAGAGCTGCAGCCACTAACCGGCCACTTCCGGTATGTCTTCCCCGGCGGCCGCAGCCCTAAGCGCCCGATGAGCGACAACGGCCTTACCGCCGCGCTGCGGCGCATGGGATATGCGCAAGGC
Organism: Luteimonas saliphila; assembly: GCF_016774335.1. Lineage (GTDB taxonomy): Bacteria > Pseudomonadota > Gammaproteobacteria > Xanthomonadales > Xanthomonadaceae > Luteimonas > Luteimonas saliphila. The sequence continues at coordinate 142,997 of NZ_JAETWA010000030.1, forward strand.
ACCATGACCGTCCACGGGTTTCGCGCGATGGCCCGCACTCGCCTAGACGAGGACCTCGGCTTCAGGCCCGACTTCATCGAGCACCAGCTGGCGCACGCGGTGAAGGATCCGAACGGCCGTGCGTACAACCGCACCTCTCACCTAGTCGAGCGCCGCAAGATGATGCAGGCCTGGGCCGACTATCTCGACCACCGCCGCGCCGACACCGGCAAGGTACTGGAGTTCAAGAAATCCGGCCGACGCCGGTAAAGCGCCCGCCGCCGCTGCTGTAACAGCGACGACGGACTTCCACCACCGTTCGATAGGAGAACGATCATGGCAACCGAAATTATATCGCCCCCCGACGTCGCCCTCGCCATCAATGTCGGCGAGGAGCTGTCCATTCCGATGGTGAAGCTCGAGCAGGCCACCTCCGTCGTCAGGCTCATGGCGAGCCTGGACGACAGCGCCAACGTACAGTCCGTCTGCGAGGCGGCCACGCACCTCCATCGGACGTTGGAAGATGTACGCCGGGACCTAGACGTCGCACAGGAGCGCCTCCTGGAAGAGTTCGGGAGGTTCAAGGCGGCGCGAGAGGAAGTCTGACCATGGCCGCGCACGCAAATTCATCGGATGGAATCCATGCCTACTGAGCGGATTGTGGAAGGCGGCGTGCCGTACCAGCACGAGGGGGGAACTCCCCTCGTGCTCCTGCCCCGCCGTGAGGTGGAGCGCCGTGTCGGTCTCAGCCGGACGACGATCTACCAGCGGATGGCGGCTGGTACGTTCCCGGCGGCCGTGCACGACATCGACAGCGCTACCGTGTGGTGGCTCGAACACGAGATCACGGGATGGATTCGGGCGCGGGTCGAAGCGCGCGATCGCGCACGTATGCAGGCGCCGCCGTGACGCACTTGGACCTGTTCCCCAGTGAGTTCTGCGCCGGCACCAGCCCTGCGTGGCAGGCGGCCTGGAAGCACGTGGACGGCCGGGTCCGCGGGCGAAGGCAGGAGCGACAACGCGCGGAGCTTCGGCGCCTGATCCTCGACGCGCGGATGGTGCGGGTGTACCGATGGGTGGACCAGCAGCTGGATCGGGAAGTCTGGTCGACGGTCGACCGGGGCCAGCTCCGAGGTCGCCTGTGCGCCGAGTTCCTGGCCGCAGCGGTATGGAATCCAGTCCGTAGCCCGGCAGAGATGCGTGTTGGACGAACCGCGTTGGCTCGCGATCTCCTTCGCGCGGCCGCGGCGCTTCGATCCATGGAACTTGAAACGGGTCGGCCAGGCTTGGAGGCTCCGATTGAAGCGCTGGCCGCGCAGTTGCTCGCCTCGACGCGGAGGCGCGACCGCGCTGACTACTCGCCGCTGGCCCCTTTTGACAAGCTGAATGAGCGCACACGGGACGCGTGGGCATGTGCGCAGCCGCGCTCAGCGCGTGCCCGCGCCAGGCGATGTGAAATGGTGGTGGCGGCGCTGCTGGCGAAGATCTGCTACCCGGTGTCGGTGGACTTCGAACTGGCCGCTTCTCTCGTGGACGCCGTAACCGGTGCCAGGCATGGAACCACGATCCCCGCCGACTATCGCGAGCGTGCCCGGAAAAACTTCAGCAGAATCGGAGCGAATTAGTCCCGGTTCCTGCTACACCGATCGTCAATAGTTTCCCCGAGCCGCCCCATAGGGCGCCAAAAGGAAACCATTGAATGAACGCCGCCGCGGACCCCGCTCCCGCACGCTTCCTCACCGGCCCCGAGACCGACCGGCTCGTCGGCCTGAGCAAGACCGAAAGATACCGCCGCATCGCGGCTGGAACGTTCCCCAAGCCGATCCACCTGGGTCCACATTCGCCCCGGTGGTGCGAAGCGGAAGTCGTCGCGTGGATGAACGAGCAGCGCGCCCGTGCCCGTGGCACCGCATGATCATCAGCCGCGCGCTGCGACAGGCACGGGCGCGCGCTGGAACATGCCCTGCGCTGCCCACCTTCGCGAACAGCTGCCGGAGATCGGCGCGCATCTCGCTGCTGCATGCGAAACGTTGCATCGCTACCCGAACCCCGACGCCGCCGATCACCTGGCGCGGACGCTCGAAGGCGCGCGACAGCATGCCCTGGCCCTGGCAGACGCTCTCCGAAGGGGACCGCCCGATGGCTGAAAGGAACAACGCCCCGGCGGACCGGGGCGCGAGTGCAGAGCTTGGCGGCGACCTGCAGCGGAATCATACAGGAAGGATCAGCCCGGTTCTCGAGGTGCAATTGCTGCGCGCTGCCGCGTGCGATTGGCGCCTTTGCCGCGGCGATGTCGCCGTGCTCGCGGTGATTCTGGAGCACTGCAATGAGGTAGGCGAAGCGTTCCCGGGCCCAGCCTTGATTGCCAAGCGTGCGCGCTTGGCGACGACCAACGTCAAGGCGCGTCTGCGGAACCTGGAGCGGCTCGACTACATCACGATCCTGCGCCCCGGTCCACGGAAAGCGAACCGTTACGTGGTCATGGCCAGCCCGCGAGTCCCGACTCCCGATGAACGCGAAGCCCGCGCCCAACTAGGTATGCCGGCATACCTAGCACTAGGTATGCGCGCATGCCCAGAGTCAGCCATCAACTCCGACCCGACTAGGTATGCCGGCGTGCCTTCAACTAGGTATGCCGGCGTGCAGCAACTAGGTACGCCGGCGCGACAGGAATTCGCTTTTGAATACACCTCTCCTGAATTCGCTGCTTCGCAACAGGGAAAGCGGGCGAGGAACAACGAGCAGGAACACACCGCCCGCGAACGGGAGATCTATGACCGGGCGCACGCCCGCCGGATGCAAGAACTCAAAGCTGCTCTGGAGAAATCATGAACCAGCTCTCGATCGCCGACACCACGATTCGCCGTGATGCTGACGGCCGCTATTCACTGAACGATCTTCACCGGGCCAGCGGAGGCAAGGCCAAGCACAGGCCTTCGGTCTGGCTGGCGAACAAGCAAGCCCAGGAGCTGGTCAGCGAGGTGGAGCTGGAAGCCGGAATCCCGGCTTTGGCGAAGACTCGCGGCGGCACGCGCGCTGGAACGTATGTCGCGGAGCAACTGGTTGTGGCGTACGCGGCATGGATCGACGCACGCTTCCACCTGCACGTCGTGAACACCTTCCTGCAGAGCCAGCGCGCCGCTCGCGTCGCCGCGCAACTGGCGCCGCTCGACGACCCAGCCGCCCTGCGCGGGATGCTGCTGTTCCGCACGGAGCAGGAGATCGCGCTTCGCCAGAAGCTCGACGAGCAGTCGACGCACGTCGCCGCGTTCGATCGCCTCGCCGAGGCCCGGGGCAGCGTCTCGATCACCGCGGCCGCGAAGACGCTGAGCATCCCGCCGGCGGCCTTCTTCGCCTGGCTGCAGCAGAACGGCTGGATCTACCGCAGTAGCGAGCACGGCAGCTGGCTGGCGTTCCAGCCCCGGCTCGACCGTGGCCAACTGAAGCACCGCGTGGTGACGGTCGAGAGGAGCGACGGCACTCCACGGATCGTGGAGCAGGTCCTGGTAACGCCGAAGGGCCTGACTCGCCTTGCCGAGTTGCTCGAGCTGGCGGCACCCCTCGCGCGACAGTCCGCCGCGGCCAACACCGCGAAGCGCGCGCCGCGCCGCACCAAGGGGGCCTGACCATGCCGCATCCGCCCTCATTCGGGTTTCCCGTGGAACTGGCCAGCCCCGGCGGGCTGTTCCGGGTCGCCTACTTTCCAGGCACGCACATCTTCGGCGGGAAGGCCGACACGGGCTGGCACTACGCCCGCATGCCCTTCAGCGATGCCACACGCCTTGTCGGCGAGGTGAGCAACAAGGGCCTGACCTTCGACCCCGCCAGTGTCGCCGACTGGATCGACGCCGTCCTGGAGGAGTTGTAGCCAGGTGAGCACCATGACCCGGGAGGCACGCGACGAGAAGGCGATCCGCGAACTGCGCGCGCTGGGCCACCACGACACGCCCGCCGAACGATGAGCGACGGAACCCGCAACCGTTGCGTCAGTGAGCGAGGCCGCCAGGTAATGGCAGAGATGCGGTTGGCCGACCAGCACGTCACGGCCGATGGCCGACTGACGACGGTCGGAGCCGCTGCCTTGATCGGCATTAAGCACGACACGCTGAAGAACTGGAGATCGCAAGGGAAGGGCCCCCCGCACTTCCGTGCCGGCCAGGTGTGGTACCGGGTGGATGACGTGTTGGATTGGATCGACGAGCAGGAACGCCGATGCACGGAAGGTCACTGAACGTCACGGAAGGTAATTTTCCGCTCTCGACGACTTGCGCGCGCTGCCGGAGCATTGCCGCATGGACATTCGACCCGATCTGATCTCTGCAATGAGCCGCGGCAGCGTCACGCTCGCCGCCCTGGAGCCTGGTGATCTTCCCGACGTGCACCGCGACGAGGTGAAAGTCATCGAGATGGAACTCCGCGCCCAGGCTGCGAACGGGGCCGTCCTTCGCATGGCCGAAGAACGGCGCGGCCTTCTGGAACAGCGGCACGTTCAACTCGCCCGCCTCAATGAACTGCACCGGGGGATCTACAGTGATCCACACATCAGAGAAGAGGTCCGCCGGCAGACGATTGAGGAGTTGCAGCGGCTCGCGCTGACAATGAAGCGTCTCGAGATCCTCGAGATTCTCCACGACAAGCTGCAGGCGGACTGGTCGCCATTGGCCACCCTCGCGGCCGAGATGCGCACGGTCCTCAACAACCGTCCGAAGCCCGACCCCGGACCCCCAGTCCAGGAGATGACCGGTGAAGTCAGGCACCTTCTCACCGATTACCACGACGGGCTGGCATCCAACCCGAATCCGCCTTCCGCTGCACCGGCCAAGTTCGTGCAGCTGCAACAGGCGCCGGCTGTCCAGCAGGCGGAATGGATCACCGGTCTGCACGCCAAGAGGAAGAAGTGATGGCGGCCGACCACCAGAAGAAGGTCGCTAAGCTCCGTGACCAGATCGCCGAACTGAAGCAGCGCCTCAGTGACAACGCGACGCCGCCGCGGCCACTCGGGGAAGCGATCCGCCTTGCAGAGGAGTACGTCGACAGCCGTGCAGAGGATTTTCGCCTCGACACGACCGACCTCATGTATTCGGGTGGCTTGTTCAGGCTGCCGATCCATGACGCACGCGATCTCCTCGAATTCATGGCTTGGATGGATCCGGAGGCGATGAAGAAGCGGTTTCGCGACACGTTGGAGGCGCAGTACGCCGAGCGAGAGGGTCCGGTCGACACTGTCGACCTCCGCAAACAGGTCGAGGAGTGGAAGCGCGCGCTGTTCAATCTCGAGGTCGAGGAAGAGCGCACGGTACTCGCATCTGAGGAGGCCGGCTCGCCGGTGCGCCGCCGTAACGACGCGGACCCCGAGGCGGTCATCGCAGCCTAGCAACCGAGTCCATGGTGGTGCCCTCGCACCAGCAAGCGCCCAGCCGGCGGTGGCGCCAACAACACCGGCAGCCGACGTTCTGCGACAGAAACGTGTCTTAGGCCTCATCGCTTATTCCGCACGTCCTGTCGGGGGTGAGTCGGCATTCATCCACTTCACCTAGGGATTGCAATGGACAAGATCATCAGCATCACCCAGGCCCCGGGCCCCGAGTACAAGGCTGTCTTCGAAGAGAGCGGGCGGACGGTCACCCGGCCAGTTCTCATGTGGGCATTGGTGGAAGCCGAGGACGGCACCACCCGCATCACCTCGTTCTCCATGGAACACGATTCCCCGGACTGTCTCTCGCTCGCGGACGACAGGCGCGAAGGATTCGCGGGCTGGCACTAAGTGGCCACGCGCAACGTCTACGAAGAGGTCCTGCGGTTCCTCGTTCAGACCGAGGGTGGCCGCGAGCTCACCGCTCTCGCCGGCCAGCTGACGGCGCTCGGCGAGAGCGGTGACAAGTCCGCCGACCAGGCGAAGGCGCTGGTCGGCGAGCTGCAGCGGCTCCAGGACACCACCAGCAAGATCAAGGATTTCACCAGGCTCAAGGCGTCGCTCACCGAAACGGGAACGGCGCTGGACTCCGCGCGCACGCGCATGGCCGGCTTGGCGGCGGAGGCCGACCGCACGCAGACCCCAACGGCGAAGCTACAGCGGGAGCTGGGGCGCGCTGCCGCCCAGGTTGAGAAGCTGTCAAAGCAGCAGAACCGCCAGCAGGTGGAGCTGCAGAAGACGTCGGCCAGCCTACGTGCCGCCGGCGTCGATACGGAGAAGCTGGCGGACGCCAGCGACAGGCTGCAGGGCGAGCTACTCGGCGTGGCGCAGCGCGGCGAGGCGGTCGCCGGCTCAGCCCGCAAGGCAGGCAAGGACACGCGCGCTGCAGCCGGCGGCGTGGGCACCCTGGACAAGGCGGCCGGCGGTTCGGCCAAGTCCCTCGGCGCCCTGGCACTACGGCTGACCGCCATTTCCACTGCGGTCACCGTGGCGCTGAAGGGATTGGCCACGCTCAGCGGCACAACGCTGTTTGCGGGAGGGGTGCGGTCGGCGACTGACTTGGAAGACGCCCTCACCGAGGTGAAGGCGGTCACCGGAGCGACGGCGGAAGAACTCGCCGCCATGAAACAGGCAGCCGAGGCCGGCGGCGCCGCCACCAGGTTCAGCGCGCTGGAAGCCGCTCAGGGTCTCGGCGAACTCGCCCGAGCCACCGGTAGCGCTCAGACTGCGATCGCCGCGCTGCCCGCCACGCTCGACCTCGCGCAGGCAGCCGGGCTCGGCGTGGCTCAGGCGGCGGAGATCGTCACCACCACGCTCACCCAGTACGGCCTGGCCGCCGACAACGCCGGGCGTGTCTCCGACGTGCTTGCCATGGCCGCGAACGCCACGACCGCCGATGTCGAGGGCCTGGGCAATGCGTTGTCGTATGCCGCCCCCCTGGCCAAACTGCTGGGGATCGACCTTGAGACCACGGTTGCCATTCTGGGCGCGTTGGCCGACCAAGGCTTCCGGGGTGAGCGTGCCGGTACCGCGCTGCGCAACGTCTTCAGCGAGATGCTCGATCCCGCCAGCGACTTCGGGCGCGCGCTGCGCGAGGCCGGTATCGAATCCAGCGACTTCATAGAGGTAGTCGAGCAACTCGGCAAGAAAGGCCAGGAGGGGCAGGAAGCACTGCTGAAGCTCGACGCCGCGGCACGCCCGGCGATCCTTTCATTGGTCAACTCGGGCAGCGCCGCGCTGCGTCAGCTCGACGGCGACCTGCGAAACGCGGCCGGATCGGCGAACGAGACGGCCCAGACGATGGGCAACTCGCTCAGCGGCGCCGCCGAGCAGATCCGGGACACCTTCGACCAGACCAGGCGCTCGCTGGTCGAGCCGCTGCTGGAGCCACTGAGAAACGAGCTGGTCGCCCTCGCTGGCGAGTTGGAAGAGTTCGCTCAGTCGCCGGAGTTCGCAGAGCTCAAGGTCGCATTGCAGGAGACATTCATCGAGGGTGCGGCCGCCGCGCGAGAACTGTTCGAGGAGATCGACTTCCACCAGCTGGCTCGGTCGATCCGCGAGGCCCTGGATGATGCCGGCGACACGATCGACGGCTTCAAGGATCAGCTTGAGATCATCGTCGGGGCCGTGACGCTCATCGGTCAGACCTTCGCCGTGGTGTTCAACGCGGTGCAGACCGCAATCCTGGGCATCGCCGCTGCGGTAGCCAAGATCGCCTCGGTCTTCTTCCAGGTGCAGGACGCGTTGACCGGCCCGGCGCGCGCCATCCTCGAGTTCTTCGGCATCATCGAGGAGGGACAAGGATCCGTCGAGCACCTTGCCGGCGGCCTCGGCGCGGTCGCGGATGAGTTCGGCGGGCGAATGCTGACCAACATGGGCGAGACCGCCGATGCGGCAAAGCGCCTGGGTGGCAGCATGACGGACGCCGGCTCTGACGCCGAGTCTGGCATCGGCAAATTATCGGCAGCTGCAACGGACCTCGCGGGGGCGGAGCAAGAGCTGGAAGGCGCCGCCGAGGGCGCCACCGCCGCCCTCACCGCGCAGGGAAGCGCGGCGACCGCCACCGCCACCGTCGTCGATGCCGCAGCGGAGAAGGCCAAGGCGGCCGGCTTGAAGCTCCGGAACGCCTACGCTGACCTGGGCATCGAATCCCAGGCAGACCTGCAGCGCACCGCGGCCGCAGCGCGCACCAGCTTCGAAATCGTGCGTGAGGCCTTCGGGCGGGGCGAGGCGTCGATCGAGGATGTACGCCGCGCGCTTGAGCGCTACAGCTCAACCGCGCGCGCTGCAGTGGCCGAGAGCGAGCCCGCGGCGAAAGCCCGCGTCGAGGCGGAGCTGGCGGTGCTGGAGGCCATCTTCGACGTCAACGACGCCCTCGACGAGCAGGTCGGCAAGTATCGAGGCCTGGGCGGCGCCGCGGAATCCGCGGCCAAGGCGACGGGCAGGGTCGACGAGAGCAGCCAGAAGGCGGGCAGCTCGATGCAGAAGTCGTCTGGTGCCGCCCAGGGGTTGAAGGTCGCCCTGCAGGGAATGTCGGACGCGGCGGTCCAGACCCTATTCTCGCTCAACCGGCTCGCCGGAACCCAGCTGTGGCTGCCGGCGTGGAACCGGCAGATGGCCCGGATCGAAGAGCAGCGCGCCGCCCTCGCCCGCGTCAACGACGAACTCGACAAGCAGCTGGCGAAGATGGATCCGCTCGAAGATCGGATGGAGAAGCTGCGGGCGCAGTACAGCCTGCTCGACGCCGAGGCCGTCCGCGCGCTCGCCCAGAAGCAGGAGCGCGTCGACCAGGAGCTCAAGCGCAAGCGCGAGGAAGCCTTGCAGGAGCGGCAGCGCATTCTCGATGAAGCACGAGGGGAAGCTGACCAGGCGACCGGCGGCGCCGCGACCGCCACGCGTGCGGCCATCGGGTCGAGGCTGGTCACCATCAGGGTCGAACTGCCGACAGGCAGCGAGGAGTTCGAGACCACGCCGGAAGGCGTCGAGGCCACGCAGCGCATCCTGGACACCCTCGCGCGATCAGCGGCCAGCAGCCAACTGCGGCGGCGAACATGAGCGAAGTGATCCAGCTTCCCCCAATCCCCGATGAGCTCGAGCTGCGATCGCTCGATGGCACCTTGACGGTGAGCTACTACCCGACGCATTGGATACTGCACGTAGAACGGGGCGACGTATCGTTTTGCATGCGAGCGCGGCCGAACCGGCTCATCGAGATACTCGAGAAGGTCTCGACGGCGACGCACAAATGGATCTTCAGCGACGATTATCTCAAGGTCGAGATAGTCGAGGAGGTTTGGCCCTCGGCGCCCACACTGATCTTCGGCGAAACCGCCTGGCGCGAGTGGCTCGCGACCGCGCGGCGCCACCTCGTGCGACAGGGCGGCGCCCCTGTGGATAAGTCGGCCAGCGGGGGCCCCTGAGCACCTGACCCGCGACCGCGGGGGGGAGTGGCCGCGGTAATCGACAAATTTTCGGCGCGCCATGGGACTCAGCAGCAGATGGAGCACCACCCTAGAAATCAAGGGGTGAGAGCGTGCGGAGGGTGAGGCGCAAGCGGAAGCTACAGGCTGAGGAAAAAGGGGGGTGGTGAAACACCACCCCCCCTGCTTCCCAGTCGCTCGACTAGTCGAACAGCCGGCCTTGGCGTGGCCAGGATCGCCAGTGCTCGCAGACCCACTCAAAGCTGTCGAGCCTGCGACGTCGGTACCGATTCACGTGAACTCCCTTTCCCTGCCTCTCGGCGGGAATACACGATTCAGGATCGTTCATGGCATGCACCGTTTTTCGGTGCCGCGCTGGGCGGACCACCCATCCGGAACTAGGAATCGGCGGTTGCTTATGCCGATCCGCATGGGTCATGATCGCCGTTACCGGGTTCTCCAATTCGGTACGTCGACATGAACGCGGCGTTGTGGGACCCGCCCCTGCCTGGCTGCAACCAGGTGGGGGCTTCTCTTTTCGGAAGTGCTGCGGGCGTGTTGCTCCAGTGTAGCGAGCGGCATCAGTTGTAGGTCCCGGGATAGGGGTTGTCAACACGTTGGCAGGGAGTCGCGTAGTACATGCGTCCCTCCACAATCACCCTGCGTTCGATCACTCTCTCTGCAAGGCCTTCAAACCCGCTTTGAACACGGTTTCAAGGTGTTTGAGCACGGCTCTCCGTAAAAATCCAGCCGCCGAATCGGTGAGCTTCTTGCGATCGCAATGGGGCGTCCTGGGAGGCTCGCGACCCCCAAATGCGCACTCCAACAATCATCCTTTGGCCCTCCCCGAACCAGGTGCCAGCCGCGCCCCTTAAAAGGGGCGCACGCGCGAGGTGGAGCTCCGCAGGTGTGGCCGCGTCACCCGCGCGCTGCTGGCGGACGCAGGATATCGCGCCCGAGCTGGCTACCATTTAGTCGCGCTGAGCTACGCTCGCTGAGAAGACGTCGACGGGCACGAGGCCTTCGAAGCTGCTCAGGGCGACTTCTTCGCGGGTGTTTATTGGAGGCTCCATCGGTCAAGGATGCTGAGCGTACCTAGCCGACTTGCAAGCAGCATCAAAGCAGGTTGCGCCGCGCACTCTGAAGCCAGCGCCCGCCGGGGGCACTTATGGGGGCACGAGTCCTCCTATCGATGCGCAAAGTTCGCGCATTTCAGGTATTTGGTCACGCTTTTCGATAGCCGCCACCCCACCATACAAACCCTGTAAGAACAGACGCTTGGGCCGCCTCGTCGCGGCCCGAGTCGTCTGTGCGAACAGAAATGCGGAAACGGGTCCGGCCGCACGGCGCAGGCCGGCCGCGATGATCCACGCCACTGAGCGCGTTCAACGCCTTCGACCGGCCCCGCGCCTGGATCCCCACCACGCCGCGACGTACCGGGGCGCCCATCCCCGTCGGGTCCTCCGGGGTACTGCCGTGCCACCAGCCGACCGTCGCTCTGCGACCCCGTCCGCCAACGACGCGCGCGGCGAGCAACGGGCCGATGCCATCTCGGCTGGCATCATGACGCGATATCCATGACGCGGGTCCGACCGTGATGAACGTGCCGGCGGTACTGATTGCCGCCCTGCTGACATCGAGCGGCTGCGGGAGCTCCAAACCTTTTGGCGCGCCCCTCTTCCAAGGGGTTGCGACGGCCGTCGCGTCGGAATCCGGATCGCACGGTCTCGCGGGCGCAGCGGTGGCGCGCAAGAGTATCCGCGGCGACAGCCCGGTGTTCCACTACACGAACTCGAATGCGAGGGTCACCAGCCGCGGCACAAGGTTGACGACCACGGGCCCGGACATCGTGGCCGCAGGCTTCGTCGAGACCCCGATCACGGGGCGAGCCTACATCGAGGCCGTCGTGTTCCACGGCGGACAATACGCTGCGGGCGTTTCCCTCTGGGGCGGCTCTCCCGACAGCCTGAGCGACGCTGCGCATCCGGGCCGCGCGTACGGTGGGCCAGGAGCGTCGGTACAAGCGGTCTCCGCGTGGTCAGTCGTGGCCTACGCGAACTATGGTCTGCCGCTCGACACGAAGGTCGACGTGGGCTCGCTGACCGGCGCGCCCGGACAACGCATCGTCATCCAGCTTGCGGTCGATGCAGCGACCCGCGCGGTATGGGTCAAGCTCTCGACTGCCAGAGGCTGGGTCGGGGGCGGCAATCCCGCAACTGGCGCTCGCCCGAGCCTGTTTCTCGCCGGCACCAGCCCGATCCTCGTGGGTGGCAACGCATCCCACCCGGGCAACTTCGTGGAGCTTGTCGCGCCTACACACCATCGTGGATCTCCGCCCCCAGGTTACGAGCCGTTCGGTTGAATACACAGTGGATCCGGCAATGTCCCGGACCGAGCAGCCGGCGCGAGACGAGGCGAAAAGGCCGGAAGTCCGAAGGAGGGATTCCGGCGTTTTTCGTCGCATGCGACGGGCTCCGGCCCGCCGGACGGGGCCTCGCCGGCAAGGCGGCTCAGCGCTCCGGTACCGTCCACATGTGGATCACGCTGCTGTCGACGCGTCGCGTCTGCTCCGGCGGCCAGTCATCGCCCATGTCGAAGGCATGGCTGACGATGCGGGTGCCGGGTTCGAGCTCCGCGAGCAGCCTCGGCCGCAGCTTCTGGTTCAGGCTCGGAAGCAGGTACAGCGTCACCACGGTGGCCTCGCTGAAATCGGATTCGAACAGGTCCTCCTGGCGGAAGCTGACGAGATCGGTGACGCCCGCGGCGCGGGCGTTGGCGTTCGCCTCGCGGATGCGCACCGGCTCGATATCGATGCCGACCGCGCGGATGCCGAACCTGCGTGCCGCAGCGATCGGAATGCGGCCGTCGCCCGAGCCCAGGTCGTAGAGCACGTCGCCCGCGCCGACGCCGGCCAGCTCCAGCATCGCCTCCACCACCGGCTGCGGGGTCGGGACGTAGACCACGTCGGGTTCGCGATAGCCGGGCGGGCGCGCTTCCCGCGAATAGGAGTCGCGATAGGTCAGACCCGGTGCGGCATCGTCCTCCGCTGCCTCGACCTCGGCGCTCGCCGCGGCGTCGGCAGCGGAAACGGCGTTTTCCTCGGCCGGCGGCGCGGTGCCGGTTGCATGCGACGCGCGCACGCCGTCGGGCGAGTTCTCGGCGCAGGCGGACAACAGCGGCGCGCAGATCAGCAGTGCGGCAAACGACTTCGTTATGGTCATGGCGAAGACTCCCGTTGCGGGTGCGGAGGGTCGAGGAACGGTAGCAGCAGCGCGCCTATCGCCAGCACGGCGACGCCGACCAGCGCGCCGAGCCCGGTGTGGGCGAGGCTGGCGTACAGCAGGAAGGCGCTGGTCGCGCAGAACAGCAACGGCAGCACCGGATACAGCGGGACCCGGAACGGGCGCGCGGTATCGGGGTCGCGTCGGCGCAGCACGAACAGCGCGATCCCCACCAGCAGGAAGAACAGCCAGAACACCGGCGCAGTGTACTCCACCGCCATCCTGAACCCGTCCAGCGCGGTCGCGGCGAGGCCGACCAGCCCCAGCGACAGACCGCCCTGCAGCAGCACCGCCGCCCTCGGCGAGCCATGGCGCACGTCCCAGCGGCCGATGGCGGCGAGCGCGCGGAAGTCGCGGCCCACCGCGTACACCCCGCGCGCGCCGGTGATCAGGGTGGCGTTGGCCGAGGTGAGCGCAGCGACCACCACGATCGCGCTCATCAGGGTCGCACCCGGTCCGCCGAAGACCGCCCGCATCATGTCCGCGGCCACCGCGTCGGACGCCGCCATGCCGCCCATGCCGAGTATCCGCAGGTAGGCAAGGTTGGCGAGCACGTACAGCGCCGCGATCACGACCAGGCTCAGGCCCAGGATGCGCGGCATCCAGCGGCGCGCATCGCGTACCTCCGCGGTCAGGTACACCGCCTCGTTCCAGCCACCGTAGGTCAGCAGCACGAACACCAGGACCAGACCGAGCGAACCGCCCTCGGCATCGGCGGCGGCCGCCAGGGCGGGCACATCCGGCGCGAACAGCAGGCCGGCCGCGATCACCAGGCACAGGCCCGGGACCTCGACCACGGTCAGCACGTTCTGCAGGCCAGTGCCCTGGCGCACGCCCAGCCAGTTGCAGACGGTCAGCAGCACGACCGTGGCCGCGGCGTACAGCGAGGAGGACCACGCGCCGAGGTCGACGATCTGCCGCATGTAGTCTCCGACCACGTAGGCCAGCAGCACGATGGACCCGGTCTGGATGACCGTCAGTCGGGCCCATGCGTAGAGGAACGCGAAACGCGTGCCGTAGGCGCGGCGCAGGTAGGCATAGTCGCCACCGGCCTGCGGATAGGCCGTGGCGAGCTCGGCGTAGCACAACGCGCCGATCAGCGACAGTACGCCGCCCGCGACCCACGCCAGCAGCATGGCCAGCTCGCCGGGGGCGGCGCCTGCGACCAGCGATGGCGTGCGGAAGATGCCCGCGCCGACCACGATGCCGATGGTGACCGCGAACGCCTCGCGTCTGCCGAGGATCGGGCGCGGCCGTCCGGAAACGCTGGCGGGCGTTGTCTGGGCTCGTGGATCCATGCGTTGCGTGCGTCACGCGAGGCGCGTGGCGCATCGCATGTCGCCGGATTGAAGCAACCGCGGCATTCGCATCGCGTGAATACGTACGCGTCGGCGCGATGGATACGAGGTGCGCAGTGCGCAAGTCCGGGACTTGGCGCCAGACGCACGCGCATGCACGTCGGCCCCGCCGCAGCCGGCAGGCCCGCTACGACGCGCGAACGTGGACAATGCCAAGCGGACGGGCGACAGTCCCCGTTTCGCCTCGCGCCCGCCGACCTCCCCCTGGGCCGGGCGAGGAGCCCAAAAAAAGGGCCGCTTGCGCGGCCCTCTTTCTCGTTGCGTTCTACTCGTTGCGTCGCGGACGCTGTCGGTTCGCGTCGCGCCTTTCTCCAGACGGCATCAGGACTTGAGCGGCACGATCCGGACCTCGACGCGACGGTTCAGCGCGCGGCCCTGCTCGGTGCTGTTGTCGGCCACCGGGTAGCGGTAGCCGAAACCGGCGACCTCGAAGCGCTCGCGCTGCAGGCCCTGGCCGATCAGGTAGGTGGCGACGTTCTGCGCACGTTGCTCGGAGATGCGCTGGTTCACCGCCGCGCCACCGACGTTGTCGGTGTGGCCGCTGACCTCGACGATGGTCTGGTTGTACTCGCGCAGGGTCGCGGCGACGTTGTTGAGCGCCGGGTAGAACTGCGGCTTGAGCTCGGTGCGGTTGAAGTCGAAGGTCACGCCATCGGGCAGGTTGAGCTTGATGGTGTCGCCGTCGCGGACCACGTCGATTCCGGTGCCGGCGGTCTGGCGACGCAGCTCGGCCTCCTGGCGGTCCTGGTAGGCGCCGACAGCGCCACCGGCCAGTCCGCCGACACCGGCGCCGACGAGGGCGCGCTGGCGCCGCTCGGTGGCGTCGCTGCCGCTGAGCAGTCCCGCAACGGCGCCGATGCCGGCACCGATCAGGGCGTTGTTGCGGGTGCGGTTGGGGTCATCCGGCGCGTTGGTCTGGCCGGTGTAGCTGGCGCAGCTGGTGAGCAGCATCGAGCCGGCGAGGACAGCCGATACGGCGATCGCGTTCTTGTGGCGCATGGTGCGGTCTCCTGGGGCGCGGGAGGGGCCCGCGCGGATGAATGGGTCGACAGATAACCACGCGCTCCGCCAACGGCGGGTGACGGATCGGCACGGCTGAGGTCGCGCGTCCGGTCTCGTTCAGGATCCAGCCATGCCACGCTCCAGCAGGCCGTCCGCATCGACCGAAGCCAACGCCCGCTCCCAGTCCCCCATCATCGCCAGGTACAGCAGCTTCTCGAACTCGGGCCGGAAACGGCCGATCACCGCATCCGGATCCGGCACCAGGCGACCGTCGGCGATCAGCCCGAAATGGACGCGGCCGTCATAGCTGAAGATCGAGATCCCGAGCCCGATCGACCCGGTCTGCGGCACCCAGAACATCAGCTCGGCGACGCGGCTGCCGGCCATGTACAGCGGCTGCTGCGGGCCGGGAACGTTGGTCGCCACCGCGGTGGCCTTGCGGCTCAACAGGTCCAGTGCCGGCCCCTGCAGCGCCTGCGGGGCCATGCCCAGTGCCGCCAGCAATCCGTAGGCCACCACCGCCTGGCGCGAGTCCTTCAGCCGGTCCATGCATTCGGCCACGCATTCCAGCCGGCGCACCGGGTTGCCCTCGCCGACCGGCAGGTCGAGGAACACCAGGCCGAAATGGTTGCCCAGCTTCTTCGCGTGTTCCAGCGGACGCAGGTTGACCGGCACGGTCGCACGCAGACGCATGCCGTCGACCGCCTCGCCGCGCGCGAGCATGTAGCTGCGCAGCGCGCCGGCCGCGGCCGCCATCAGCACGTCGTTGACCGTGCAGTCGCAGGCGCGGCCGACCGCCTTGACCTCGTCCAGGTCCAGCGGTTCGGCCCAGGCCACGCGCTTGCTCACGCCAAGCGAGCCGCGCAGGATCGACGGCGGGTCGTCCGGCAGCGCCAGTGCCTGCAGCAGTTCGCGCGCGATCTCGCCGCCCTCGCGCGCGAGCATGGCGGCCAGGCCCGGGTCCTGCACCATCTCCATGCCCTTGCCCAGCACCTTGCCGCCGAGCCGACGGTAGCGCTCGACCGCGCCGACGCGGCGCGCGACCTGCGCACCATCCTGCCGCAGCCAGGCGCGGGCGAGCGCCTTGTCCGGGGCCGGATCGCGCGCGGTATCGGTCAGCGACAGCAGCACCTGCACCAGTGCGATGCCGTCGGCGTAACTGTGGTGGATGCGTGCGACCAGCGCCGAGCCGCCCCGGTAACGCTCCACCAGGTGGAACTGCCACAGCGGGCGCGACGCGTCGAGCGGCGTGGACGCCAGCTGGCTGACGAACCGCTCCAGGGCGCGCTTCTCGGCCGCCTCTGCACGCGCGCCGCGCCGCGTCTCGCGGCCCGGCAGGGCGGACAGCCGTACGTGCCAGTCCAGGTCGAAGTGTTCGTCTTCCTGCCAGGCCGCACCGGCAGCGCCGTCCACCGCCCGCTGCCGGAAGCGCGAGTAGGCCAGGAAGCGGGTCTTCACCACCTTGCGCAGCTTCGCGATCGTCAACGGCTCGGCGAGCATCAGCACGCCGGTGATCATCATCGGATTGGTGGGACGCTCCATGCGCAGCCACGCCGTGTCCACCTTCGACATCGGCTCGCGTCGCGCCGCGCGGCGCTGTGGGTGTGTTGCGGCCATGCGCCCTCCCGTGCGTCGGCCGAGTGAATCACGGCACCGTCGCGAGCGTCAATTTGGCCCGGGTTGGCGCATTGCGCTATAGGCCGTCAGCGCGGCATCGCGGCCGCCGGCGAGGTCGGCGATGGGCTTTGCCGGATAGCCGGGGGCGAGCCGTCGCAAGCTCGCCGGATCGGTCCAGGGCGCATGCCGCAGCGGGGTCGGCAGCCCGGCCAGCTCCGGCACCCAGCGGGCCACGTAGCGGCCATCGGGATCGAACTTCCCGGCCTGTGTCACCGGGTTGAACACACGGAAGTACGGCGCGGCGTCGGCGCCGGTCCCCGCGACCCATTGCCAACCCAGGGTGTTGTTGGCGAGGTCGGCGTCGACCAGCGTGTCCCAGAACCAGCGCGCGCCCTCGCGCCAGTGCTGGCGCATGTGCTTGCACAGGTAGCTGGCGACGATCATGCGCACGCGGTTGTGCATCCAGCCGGTGTGCCACAGCTCGCGCAGGCCGGCATCGACGATCGGCACCCCTGTGCGGCCCGTACGCCAGGCCTCGAGTGCGCGACGGTCCGCCTTCGCCCAGCGGAAATCGTCGAAGCGCGGGTTGAAGTTGGCATCGGTGCTGGCGGGGAAATGGTGCAGCAGGTGGTGGGCGAACTCCCGCCAGCCCAGTTCGCGCACGAAGGCGTCGATGTCGGCGGCGGTTTGCGCGCGGCGTTCGGTTTCCAGCGCCGCCACGATCCTCCACGGCGCGATCTCTCCGAAGTGCAGGTGCGGCGACAGGCGCGAGGTACCGACGCGATCGGGCCGATCGCGCCCGTCGCGGTATCCGCGCAGCGCGCCGTCGACGAACACCTCCAGGGCTTCGCGCGCACCAGCCTCGCCCGGCGTCCAGTGCTGCCAGAACGGCGCGTCCCAGCCGCGCGCGGGCCGCAGCCTGAGGGTATCGAGCGGGATGCCGTGCGGATCGTCTTCCAGATCCGGCAGCACGGTAGGCGCATCCGTCAGCGGATGCGTGCGCCAGTCGGCCAGCGCCGTGCGCCAGAACGGCGTGAACACGCGGTACGGGCCGTCCTGCTTCGTCGACAGCTGCCATGGCTCGAACAGCAGCGCGCCGTTGAAGCTTTCCGCGTGCAGGCCCTGCTCGCGCAGCGCGCGCTTGATCGCGGTGTCGCGGCGCTCGATCTCCGGCTCGTAACGGCGCGTCCAGTACACCGCCTCGGCATCGCAGGTTGCGGCCAGCGCCTGCAGCACCGGGAGAGTCGGACCACGGAAGATCCGCAGGCGCGAACCGCGCGCGCGCAGGTGCGCATCCAGCGCCGCGAGCGATCGCTGTCGCCACGCATCGGACGCCCCGCCAGGCGACCAGTTGCCCTCCTCCTCCGGCGCGTGGATGTAGACGCACACCGGCACCTGCCGCGCCGACAACGCCGCCTGCAGCGCCGGCTGGTCGGCCAGCCGGAGGTCGTTTCGGAACCAGACGAGGGCATTGGCCATGGCCCAGTATCAGGCCGCCGGGTCGAGTCCGCGTCAATCGCGGGCGGGTGGGTCCGGCGACACCTGGATCGCGCCCCGGTATTCGCGCGGGATGCGTTCGTTGAGCTGCACGAGGATCTCGTAGGGGATGGTGCCGGCGGTGCGCGCAACCTCCTCGACCGTGATCGATCCGCCGTCCTGTTCGCCGACCAGCACCACCTCGTCCTCGTTGAACGCGCTGTCCTCGCCGATGTCGACCATGAACTGGTCCATGCACACCCGGCCGACGAGCGGATGGCGTCGCCCGCGGACGAGCACCTGCCCGCGCGACGACAGCGCCCGCGGCCAGCCGTCGCCGTAGCCGATCGGCACGGTGACCAGGCGGGTATCGCGCGGCGCCGTCCAGGTCGCGCCGTAGCCGACCGGAGCGCCGGCGCGGACGATCTTGAAATACACCACCTGCGAGACCAGCGACAGCGCCGGCCGCACCGCGACCGTCGGCCGCGAGGCGGGATCGGGCAACACGCCGTAGAGCAGGATGCCCGGGCGCACCATGTCCAAGTGCGTATCCGGGAAATGCAGCACCCCACCGGAATTGGCGAGGTGACGCAGCGGCATCGGCGCGCCGAGCCGGTCGAAATGCGCGCAGGCCTCGAGAAAACGCTCGAGCTGCAGCGCGGTCATCGGCGAATCCGGATCGTCGGCGCAGGCCAGGTGCGAATACACGCCGCGGACCTCGCACCAGCGCGAGCGCACCGCGGCCTCGATGAAGGGCCCGGCCGAATAGCCGTGCACGCCGATCCGCTCCATGCCGGTATCGATCTTCAGGTGGATCGCCGCCCTGCGCCCCGCCGCTTCCGCAGTCGCTTCCACCTGGCGCAGCTTGGACAGCGACGACACGGTGATGTCGAGATCGTGCGCGAGGAACTGGCCGACCTGGTGCCCGAAGATCCCGCCCATCACCAGGATCGGCACGCTCACGCCCGCCCGCCGCAGGGCGACGCCCTCCTCCACGAAGGCCACGCCCATCCGGTCTGCGCCGACGGCCTGCAGGTGGCGCGCCACCTGCACCAGGCCGTGCCCATAGGCGTTCGCCTTGACGATCGGCATCACCGGCACGCCGACGTGCGCCTGGATGCTGCGCAGGTTGCCCGCGATCGCTTCGAGGTCGACCACGATGCGCGTAGGCCGCTGGGTGAAGGGCGCGCTCATGCGGTCGACATCCTCGCCGGTGTCCGGGATCGCCACCATGTCGTGGCTGCAACCGGATTCTAGCGACAGCCGCCCTCGTGCGGCCGCGACGCACCGCCTCGAACACGAACCGGAAAACGCGGTAAGCTGGGCACGAGGATCTCAGGAGGAGACCGGAACATGAAGGGATTCACCGCCACGCCGTGCATGGCGCTTGGCTTGGCACTCGCACTCTCACTCGGCATCGCCCAGGCCCGGGATGGGGGCTTCGCGGAGTTCGTCGACGGCGCAGCGTACGACGTCCGGCCAGGGGAATGGGACGGCAGGTTCCGTTTCAAGGACGTCTATTGCGCCACCTTCCCGTTGCCCGAGCATGCGACGCGCCGCGTGAGCGCCCTGCTCAACGGCAATGCGGTGTCCCTGGCCAGGGTGGAATACGACCAGCCGTTCGAAATCTATCTCGTGTCCTCGACCATGCCGGCCGGGATGACCGCGGACGAGGAGCACCGCGAACAGGTGGCGCGCGCGCAAGCAGCCGCCGACGCGACCCCCGGCCTGTACCGGTTCGACACGACCCCGTCCCCGATGGGGCCGGTGATCCGGCGCCAGCTGACGAACGTCACCCATGGCTCCGCCGAACAGGGCCAGAACCCGTTTCCACTGGATATGCGCTTCTTCGACTCGCCCGATGCCATCCGCACGATCGCCGAGACGCGCCTGTTCTCCCGCGTGCCGGACCGGTTCGAGGTCGCCGTGCTGGCCGCAGTGCCGGATAACGCCAGCGATCGGGAGGTCTCTCTGGTGCGGCAGGTCATGGCATCGTTTGCCGACGACGTGACGGCGTTGCTCCAAGACTGCACGGCGACCATGCCGGCGCGCCGGCCATGAGCGCGCGCCAGGCCTATTCGAAGCTGCCGACCGAATCGTGCGCGAGGTTGTCGAAGCGGGTGTACTCGCCGAAGAACTTGAGCTTGAGCGAGCCGGTGGGGCCGTTACGCTGCTTGCCGATGATCACCTCGGCCAGGCCCTTGTCCGGCGAGTTCTCCTTGTTGTAGTACTCGTCGCGGTAGATGAAGATGATCACGTCCGCGTCCTGCTCGATCGCGCCCGACTCGCGCAGGTCGGCCATCACCGGGCGCTTGTCGGTGCGCGTTTCCAGCGAGCGGTTGAGCTGCGAGAGCGCGATCACCGGCACGTTGAGTTCCTTCGCCAGGCCCTTGAGCGAGCGCGAGATCTCGGAGATCTCGGTGGCGCGGTTCTCGCTGTTGCCCGGCACCGCCATCAGCTGCAGGTAGTCGATCACGATCAGGCCCAGGTCGTGCTCGCGCTTGAGCCGGCGCGCCTTGGCGCGCAGCACGTCGGGCGACAGCGCCGGGGTGTCGTCGATGAATATCTTGGCGTCCTTGATCAGGCGGATCGCGCTGGTCACGCGGCTCCAGTCCTCGTCCTCCAGCTGCCCGGTGCGCAGGCGCGTGGCGTTGACCCGGCCGACCGACGAGATCAGGCGCAGCGCCAGCTGGCTGGCCGACATTTCCATCGAGAACACCGCGACCGCCTTCCTGGTCTTCATCGCCGCGTACTCGGCCATGTTCAGCGCCAGCGTGGTCTTGCCCATCGACGGTCGCGCGGCGAGGATCAGCAGGTCGGTCGGCTGCAGGCCCGCCGTCATCTCGTCGAACTCGGTGTAGCCGGTGGGCATGCCGGTGATGCCCCCGCCGCTGGCGAAACGCGTCTGCAGGACGTCGAACGCCTCCTGCATCGCCTTGTTGACCGGGGTGAAGTCCTGGCGGCCGCGCGCGCCCAGCTCGGCGATCGCGAACACCTCCTGCTCCGCCTTCGCCAGCAGCTCGCTGCTGTCCCGGCCCTCGGGCTGGAATCCGTCGTTGACGATGCCGGTGCCGACCTCGATCAGCTGGCGCAGGATCGCCTTGTCGCGGACGATCTCGGCATAGGCCTTGATGTTCGCGGCGGAGGGCGTGGTGCTGACCAGTTCCACCAGGTAGGCGCCGCCCGCGACCTGCTCGGCCAGCCCCTGCGATTCGAACCATTCGCCCAGCGTCACCGCGTCGAAGGGCTTGTTCTTCTCGGCCAGTTCGCGGATGGCGCGGTAGATCAGCTGGTGGTCGCGGCGATAGAAGTCGCCATCGGCGAGCAGGTCGGCGATGCGGTCGAACGCCTCGGGCGCGAGCATCAACCCGCCGAGGACCGCCTGTTCGGCCTCCACCGACTGCGGCGGCAGGCGCAGTTGCTCGATACGGGCGTCTTGGCGGCCTTCCTGGCGGAAACCGGGGCGTGCGGACATCAGCGGTGTGACTCCCAGCGACGGACCTTGGAAGCGGTCCTGTTGTTGTTCTCGAGCGCTCATCGTAACGGCGGCGGCTGTGGGTTCGCGATGGAACAAGCTGTGGATAAGGCAGCTTCTACCGCAGGCGTGTCGCAGCAGGCGAGATCGCCGCGACGTGGGTTCGGATCTGGCGCTTCATGGAGTGGCGCGCCCGGCCGGTGCGCGAAGCCGGCCAGCCGAGTCGGGCCCGATCCTGCTGGGATGCCCCGCTTCCCTGGCCCGGCCCAGACCTTTCAGAGCAACTTGCGCGGTGCGCGGGATGGAAAACTTTCCGCACTCATCAAGGAATAAAGCACTGCGTCCGCCTGGCTCGCGCGGCGTCGGGCGCGGACGCCCTTGGGTACGAATGTCCCCCGGCGTGGGCCTGCGGCCCCCGCCTCCTCCTTGATTTCGCAAAGGACATCCGCACCCGACGTTCTGAATCATGGCGATTCCCGGAGCGGAACCCGGAACGTCGCGCCACACTCGATCGCCGGAGCTGCCCGCAAGCCGAGCCCCGCCGAGGCCGGCAGGCCTTCGCGGCGAAATCAAGGAGGAGGCATGCGTCGCAGGCGGACGCCGGGGGACATTCGCCGCGAAGGCCTGCCGGCCACGGCGGGGCCCGTCAGGTCGCAATGAAATGGGAGACGCAGTGCCCTCTGATCGCGACCCGACGGACGGAGCACATCAGCAGACTCCGGTATCGGCTACGAGGTTCCGCTAAAAGCCAAAAAAACAGGCGCCTCGCGGCGCCTGTCGGGACTGCGTGCG
Source organism: Luteimonas saliphila (assembly GCF_016774335.1). Classification (GTDB taxonomy): domain Bacteria; phylum Pseudomonadota; class Gammaproteobacteria; order Xanthomonadales; family Xanthomonadaceae; genus Luteimonas; species Luteimonas saliphila. The sequence continues at coordinate 165,310 of NZ_JAETWA010000030.1, forward strand.
GTGCCCGCGATCAGGCCGCTTCGGGCTCGACCACGACCTTGACCGTGGCTTCGGCGTCGGCGTGCAGGTGCACGACGACCTCGAACTCGCCGGTGTTGCGCAGCGGACCTTCGCCCATCACCACTTCCGACTTGTTGACCGGCATGCCGGCCTTGGTCAGCGCTTCGGCGATGTCGCGCGGGCCGACCGAGCCGTACAGCTTGCCCTCGGTGGAGGCGTTGGCGTACAGGGTCACGCTGGCGCCTTCCAGCTTCGCCAGGCGCGACTGCGCCTCGTCTGCGATGGCCTGGGCCTTGGCTTCGTAGTCGGCGCGCTTGGCCTCGAACTCGGCGAGGTTGGCCGCGGTGGCCGGCACGGCCTTGCCCTGGGGTACGAGGAAGTTGCGGCCGTAACCGGGCTTGACGCTGACCTTGTCGCCGAGGGCTCCGAGGTTGGTGACGCGTTGGAGCAGGATCAATTCCATGGGATGTCTCCGTATTCGTTAGCGACGACTGCGCGCCGCAACGCTTGCTGTCCGAATCGGACGGATCGGGAGTCCGGCAGGAGCGCGTCGGCGCGCCCCTGCCCGGTGGCTCAGATGTTGTGGTTGTCGGTGTACGGGATCAGCGCGAGGAAACGCGCGCGCTTGACCGCGAGCGCCAGCTGGCGCTGGTAGCGCGACTTGGTGCCGGTGATGCGGCTCGGCACGATCTTGCCGTTCTCGGTGAGGTTCTGGCGCAGGGTGTTGAGATCCTTGTAGTCGATCTCCTTGACGCCCTCGGCGGTGAACTTGCAGAACTTGCGGCGGCGGAAGAACTTGGACATGTGCGTGCTCCTCAGGCGGCTTCGGCGGGCGCGGCCTTGTCGCCGTCGCTGTCGCTGTCTGTATCGGTGGACGGGGACTCTTCGTCATCGCGACGGCGGCGTTCGCCGCGCTCGGGCTTGTCGCCCTTCTCGTCCTTGTTCTTCATGATCAGCGACTGCTCGGTGTCGGCTTCGTCGCGGCGCATCACCAGGTGGCGCAGTACCGCGTCGTTGAAACGGAAGCCCTCGACCAGCTCGTTGAGCACGTCCTGGCCGGCCTCGATGTTGAGCAGCACGTAGTGGGCCTTGACCAGGTTGTTGATCGGATAGGCGAGCTGGCGGCGGCCCCAGTCTTCCAGGCGGTGGATCTTGCCTTCGCCGGTCTCGATCAGCGACTTGTAGCGCTCGATCATCGCCGGCACCTGCTCGCTCTGGTCCGGATGGACCAGGAACACGATTTCGTAGTGACGCATGGGTTTTTCCTTTCGGGTATCGGGCGTCCTCGCGGACGGCCCCGGACAGCTCCCCGACGCCGACGCGGGCGCGGTGGAGCAAGGGCTCCCGGCGGGCGGGCCGCAGGGAGCCAACTATTATGGCGGATCAATGACTTGCAGGCAAGGAGGTGACCCGTCGACGGATCGTCCGCCCGTTCCCGGCCGGATCGCGATCCTCGTCCCGAGCACCGGGCGGCGAGAAACCGTGGCACGGCCGGCGCGGCGGCGTCCCGAGGCCTGGGAGCGGCAGACCCGACGTCGTGGGGGCGCGATCGCCCCGGGGCCGAAGCGGTCGCGTGGCGAGGGACAGAGGCCTGGCCGCGCGGAGACGGCTCCCGTGAAGGGTACGGGGGCTGTCAGGCGGCCTTGTCGGCGTCGGTGGTGAAGCTCTCGCCGCAGCCGCATTCGGCGGCCGCCTTCGGATTGGCGAACACGAACTCGTGGTTCAGGCCCTTACGCACGAAGTCGATGGTGGTGCCGTCGACCAGCGGCTGGCTCGTCGCATCGACGTAGATGCGCACGCCCTCGAACTCGCTGACGCTGTCGCCGACGCGCTCGTCGCGCGCCAGCTCCACCTCGTAGCCCCAACCCGAACAACCGGTGCGCCTGACCCCGAAGCGCAGGCCCAGCGCGTCCGGCTCGCTGGCCAGGAACTGGCGGACGCGGTCGACGGCGGCGGGGGTGAGGTGGATGGCCATGGCTTGGATTCTAGCGCGGGGAACCTGAAACGCGGCTGGGAGCACGCGCGGCCGCGCTAAACTGTGTGTTCCGGAGATTGGCCCCTTTCCCCAGGATTCAAGGCATGACGGTTTCCAGCGTCGAACACGCGCTCGCGGGCAGGATCCCCGCCGGCGGCGAAGTCACGGTCCGCGGCTGGGTGCGCACCCGGCGCGACTCCAAGGCCGGGCTGTCATTCGTGAACGTCAGCGACGGGTCCTGCTTCGCGCCGATCCAGGTGGTGGCGCCGAGCACCCTGGGCAACTACGAAAGCGAGGTCAAGCGCCTGACCGCCGGCTGCTCGGTCATCGCCACCGGCACCCTGGTGGCCTCGCAGGGCCAGGGCCAGAGCTTCGAGATCCAGGCCTCGAACATCGAGGTGGTCGGCTGGGTCGACGATCCCGAAACCTATCCGATCCAGCCCAAGGCGCACTCGCTCGAATTCCTGCGCGAGGTCGCGCACCTGCGTCCGCGCACCAACCTGTTCGGAGCGGTGACGCGCATCCGACACTGCCTGGCGCAGGCCGCGCACCGCTACTTCCACGAGAACGGCTACTACTGGATCAACACCCCGATCGTCACCACGTCCGATGCCGAGGGCGCCGGGCAGATGTTCCGGGTGTCGACGCTCGACCTGGCCAACCTGCCGCGAGGCAAGGACGGCGCGGTGGACTTCGGCCGCGACTTCTTCGGCAAGGAAGTGTTCCTGTCCGTCTCGGGGCAGCTCAACGTCGAGGCCTTCTGCCTGGCGATGAGCAAGGTCTACACCTTCGGCCCGACCTTCCGCGCCGAGAACAGCAACACCACCCGCCACCTCGCCGAGTTCTGGATGATCGAACCGGAAATCGCCTTCGCCGACCTGGCGGAGGACGCGCGCGTGGCCGAGGAGTTCCTGAAATACCTGTTCCGCGCGGTGCTCGACGAACGCGCAGACGACATGGCCTTCATCGCCGAGCGCGTGCAGAAGGACGCGATCACGCGGCTCGAGGCCTTCATCAACGCCCCGTTCGAGCGGATCGACTACACCGACGCCGTGGGCCTGCTGCAGAAGTCCGGCAGGAAGTTCGATTTCCCGGTCGAATGGGGCCTGGACCTGCAGACCGAACACGAACGCTGGTTGACCGAGGAACACGTGGGCCGGCCGGTGGTGGTGACCAACTATCCCGAGCACATCAAGGCGTTCTACATGCGCCTGAACGACGATGGCAGGACCGTCGCAGCGATGGACGTGCTGGCCCCGGGCATCGGCGAGATCATCGGCGGCTCGCAGCGCGAGGAGCGGCTGGACGTGCTCGACGCGCGCATGGACCAGTTCGGCCTCGACCGCGAGCACTATGCCTGGTACCGCGACTTCCGCCGCTACGGCACGGTGCCGCACGCCGGTTTCGGGCTCGGTTTCGAGCGGCTGATCGTGTACGTGTGCGGGCTTTCGAACATCCGCGACGCGATCCCCTACCCGCGCGCGCCGGGGAATGCGGAGTATTGATGGAACCGGGAATGGGGATTCGGGAGTCGGGATTGGAAAAACCAGCCTCTATGACCATGACTGCAACCGACGGTCATCCTCTCTACCCATCTTCCGACAGGCGCCAGAACCGCCATCACGAATATCCGCGTTCTCGCTGATCAGCAACCATCACGGCCGAGTCACGATTCACCGTCGCTGCCCAATCCCGAATCCCCAATCCCGAATCCCCTCGCCCGAATGATCCTCTTCCTCGCCCTGTGCTTCGTCGGCATCGCCATCGGTGGCCTCACCGCGTTCGTGATCTTCTGGCCGCTGTCGCTGGTGCACCTGCGCGACCGGCATCCGCAGGTGCACGCGTCGCTCGGCGAGGGCGCGTTCCTCAATCCCGGGGCACTGGGATGGCTGCTGGGCGGGCGCTACCGCACGGTGCGCGACGCGCAGTTCACCGGCCTGGCGACGCCGGCGCGGGTATCCGCCTTCGTGATCCTCGGCGCGCTGGGGTTTTCGGCGCTGCTGTGGCTGTGGTCGGTGGTGTTGCGGTGAGCGGGCAGCCTTCCCACGTGTTCGAGGAATGGTGGCTGGCTTCGCTCGGACGCACCATCGTCTGGGCGCGCCTGCGCGTGCGTGAAGCCGGCACCGCCGAGGTCTTCGACAGCGATGGCGCCACCCTAGTCTACGACAGCGAGGACACCGCACGCGCGATGCTGCTCGATGCCGAGTTCGTCGCCTTCGAGGGCCTCGACGAGCAGGACGCGCTGGAACGCGGGTTCTCGCTGGCGGAACTCGCGCCACCGGGGACCGGCAGCGATGAAGCTCTGCGCCCGCGCATGGTGCAACTGCTGGGTGGACGCGCCTGACGCCGGTACGCCTGCGCGGGTCGGATGCGGCGTGTTGCCCCCCGCTGAGCTCCGCGACGCGCCACCCTGCAGGACGCAGGACGTCCCCCCTGCCACCTCGGCCGGCCAAGTGCTCCTGTCGCCTGTCACACCTGTCACACCCGGCACGCACGGCACGCACGGCACTTCCGGCACGCCCCGCCACGCCTGCCACACCCGAGCCACCCGCCACACCCTCAACTCTGCCATCCCGAGCGTAGCGAGGGATCTGCACCTGCCGCCAGCGATGGGCTGACGGCGACCTCTGCACGGATGTAGAAGCGCTGGATCCCCGCCCGCGCGGGGATGACGGCAGCGCATCGGCCTGCCGTCCGCCTCGCAGCGCAGTTCCGCCGGCCCCGCCACCGACCCCGCGCAGCGATCTACAACGTGGGCGAGCGCCCAAGTACCCTCCGCCGCGATGCAATAAGATTCGCGCATGTACACGCCACGCGCCTTCGCCGAAACCGACCTCGCCCACCTGGACGCGCTGCTCGCCGCCGACCCGTTCGTCACGCTGGTGACCACCGGCGAGGACGGACATCCGTTCGCCTCGCACCTGCCCGTGCTCTATCGCCGCGAGGGCGGGCGGGTGACGATCGAGGGCCACTGGGCCAGGCCGAACCCGCAGAACCGCCACGTCGGTCCTGCGCTGATGATCGTGCATGGGCCGCATGCCTACGTCTCGCCAAGCTGGTATCCGGACAAGGAGGCCGCAGCGCGCGTGCCGACCTGGAACTACGCGGTCGCGCATCTGTCCGGCACCGTCGAACGCTTCGAGGACGAGTCCGCGCTGGGCGATCTGGTGTCGCGGCTGAGCGACCGTTTCGAGGCGGGTGTCGGCCAGTCGTGGCGGTTCGAACCGGAGCGCGACGACCACCGCCGGCAGTTGCGCGGGATCGTGGGCTTCCGCTTCGTCCCCGGGCGGATCGAACTGAAGTTCAAGCTCAGCCAGAACCATCCCGTCGCCAATCGCGAAGTCGTCGCCACCAGGCTCGGCGAAATGGACGATCCCGGCGCCCGCGCCGTCGCGGCGATGATGCGCGCCCGCGCGGACTGAACAAGGAGTCACCATGGACCTCGACCTCTCCGGCCGCCACGCCCTGGTCTGCGGCGCGTCCGAAGGCATCGGCCGCGCCACGGCGCACGAACTGGCGCTGCTCGGCGCCGACGTCACCGTGCTTGCGCGCCGGCAGGACGCGCTGGAGGCGGTGGTTGCCGCCCTTCCCTGTGCGAATGGCCAGCGGCATCGCACGCTCGTCGCGGACGTGTCGCAGCGCGACGCACTGCGCTTGAAGGTGGAAGCGCTGGCGGCCGATGCGCCGGTGCAGATCCTCGTCAACAACACTGGCGGTCCGCCCGGCGGCCCCGCGTTCGCCGCCGACGAGGCGGCCTTCCTCGACGCCTTCGGCAAGCACCTGCTCGCCAACCACGCGCTCGCGCAGGCGATCGTTCCCGGCATGCGCGACGCGCGCTGGGGCCGGATCGTCAACGTGGTCTCGACCTCGGTGTACGAACCGATCGCCGGGCTCGGCGTATCGAACACGATCCGCGGCGCGGTCGCCAGCTGGGCCAAGACGCTCTCTCGCGAACTTGGATCCCACGGCATCACCGTCAACAACGTGCTGCCCGGCTACACCGACACAACGCGCATCGAACAGATCTTGCGCGACCGCACCGCCGCCAGCGGAAAATCGCGCGAGGAGGTCACCGCCGCGATGCTCGCCAGCGTGCCCGCCGGCCGCTTCGCGCAACCGGAGGAACCCGGCGGCGTGATCGCTTTCCTGTGTTCGCCCGCCGCCGGCTATATCAATGGCGTCTCGCTGGCGGTCGACGGCGGGCGGATGCAGTCGATCTGACCGGTCAGTTCGCCTTGCGGAGGCAGCCGCTGATCGCGTAGTGCCCGGTGGCCGCGACCGACGCGTCGCCGCGCACGATGCTCACCTGCACCTGCGACCCGGGATCGGCATGGAACTTCACCGGTCCGGACGTCTTGCGATCGAGCGGCGTGAACCCGGGCAGGATCGGCAGCGTGTAGTCGATGCGCGCGGTGCCCTGCCACACGCCGACATTGAAGTCGCTGTATTCGGACTCGGTCTGCAGGCGCACGCTCGCCGAGACGTACTGGACGACGTAGCGATACCCCAGCGGCACGGGTACGGTGGCGATACCGTTCATCATGCCGGCCGGTATCTGTACGAGTCCGGATTGCTGCAGCGGTCGGGCGCAGGCCTGTGCCTGTGCACAAGTGAGGGCGCCCGCGGCCAGCAGCAGCGCCATTCCCAGTCGTCGGATGGATTGCATGGTTCGATTCCGTCTCGATCCGGATCGGATCTCCGGATGAATCGGGAAACCGCGGCGCGGACTGACATCCGCCCGCGCCGCGCCGGTTAAGATGGGCCATGCAGCAACTGTCCCACTGGATCGACGGCACGCCGCAGCCGCCTTCGGGCGGTGGGTGGCTGGATGTCCACGACCCGGCCTCCGGCCGGGCGCACGCACGGGCGGCGGCCGGGAATGCGCAGGACGTGGAGACCGCGGTCGCGGCGGCATCGACGGCGTTCCCGCGCTGGTCGGGCCTGGCCAACGACGAGCGCGCGCGCTGGCTGGAGCGGCTGGCCGATGCGCTCGAGGCGAAGCTCGATCTGTTCGCGCAGTCCGAAGCGCGCGACGGCGGCAAGCCGATCCGGCTCGCACGCGAGGTCGAGATCCCGCGCGCGATCGCCAACCTGCGCTTCTTCGCGCACGCGGCCACCCAGTTCGCGAGCGAATCGCACCACGGACAGGCGGGCCTGAACTACACCCTACGCCAGCCGCTCGGCGTGGTCGGCACGATCTCGCCGTGGAACCTGCCGCTGTACCTGTTCACCTGGAAGATCGCGCCGGCGCTGGCCGCGGGGAACACGGTGGTCGCCAAGCCGTCCGAGGTCACGCCGCTGACGGCGACGATGTTGGGCGAGCTCGCGGCGGAGATCGGCTTCCCGGCCGGCGTGCTGAACATCGTCCACGGCACCGGTCCGGAGGTGGGCGAGGCGATCGTGACCCATCCGGCGGTACGGGCGATCTCGTTCACCGGCAGCACCGCGGTTGGCAAGCGCATCGCCGGACTCGCCGCGCCGCTGCTGAAGAAGGTGTCGCTGGAGCTCGGCGGCAAGAACGCGACGCTCGTGTTCGCCGACAGCGACTGGCAGGCGCAGCTCGACACGCTGGTGCGTTCGGCGTTCCAGAACAGCGGCCAGATCTGCCTGTGCGGCTCACGCATCCTGGTGGAACGCACGATCCTCGTCGAGTTCCGCGAGGCCTTCGTCGACCGCGTGCGCACGCTGCGCATCGGCGATCCGATCGATACCGACACCGAGCTGGGACCACTGGTCTCGCGCGCGCATTTCGACAAGGTGATGGCCGCGCTGCAGCGTGCGCGCGACGAGGGCGGGCAGGTGCTGTGCGGCGGCAATGCGCTCGACCGGCCCGGCTGGTTCGTCGAGCCGACCCTGGTCGAAGGCCTCGGCCCGGACTGCGCCAGCAACCGCGAGGAGATCTTCGGCCCCATCGCCACCCTGCAGCCGTTCGACGACGAGGACCACGCGCTGCGCCTGGCCAACGCGGTGGACTACGGACTCGCCGCCTCGGTCTGGACCCGCGACCTCGACCGCGCACACCGGCTCGCCGCGGCCCTGCGCGTGGGCATCGTCTGGATCAACACCTGGCTGATGCGCGACCTGCGCACGCCCTTCGGCGGCGTCGGCCAGTCCGGCCTCGGCCGCGAGGGCGGGTTCGAGGCGATGCGCTTCTTCACCGAACCGAAGAATGTCGGCATCGCTTTGCGATAATGCTGCCGACCGCCCACGGACACTGCCGATGAGCCGACTGCGAGAACTGCTGAACAAGAACGAAGCCTGGGCCGCGCGCATCGAGGCCGAGGACCCGACCTTCTTCCAGCGCCTGTCCGGCCTGCAGACGCCCAAGTTCCTGTGGATCGGCTGCTCCGACTCGCGCGTGCCCGCCAACCAGATCGTCGACATGGCGCCGGGCGAGGTGTTCGTCCACCGCAACATCGCCAACGTGGTGGTGCACACCGACCTCAACTGCCTGTCGGTGATCCAGTTCGCGGTCGACGTGCTCAAGGTCGAGCACATCCTCGTCGTCGGGCACTACGGCTGCGGTGGCGTGCTGGCGGCACTCAAGGGCATGCGCCTGGGCCTGGCCGACAACTGGATCCGGCACGTCAAGGACGTGGCGAACAAGCACGACGGCGTGCTGGCGGACATCGCGCACGAAGGGCTGCGCCACGACCGGCTGTGCGAGCTGAACGTGCTCGAGCAGGTCGGCAACGTCTGCGAGACCACCATCCTGCGCGATGCCTGGTCGCGCGGGCAGAACGTGCACGTCTACGGCTGGGTGTACACGCTGCGCGACGGGCGGGTGCACGACCTGGGCCTCGACGTCGACAGCGAACAGGCGCTGGTCGACCAGTACGCGCCGGCGCTGGCGCGGATCCGGATCGACCGGGAGGACCGCTGATGCCAGCCGCCGGCATCCGCGCGCCCACCGCGCCGAAGCCGGTCGGCCGCTACCCGCACGCGCGCCGCGTGGGCGAACTGCTGTTCCTGTCGGGCATCGGCCCGCGCGATCCCGCCACCGACCAGGTGCCCGGCAACGTGCACGACGGCCACGGCCACCTGGTCGCACACGACATCGCGGCGCAGACGCACGCGGTGTTCGCCAACGTCCGCGCCGTGCTCGAAGCCAGCGGCGCACGCTGGGAAGACCTGATCGACGTGACCGTCTACCTGACCGACATGGCGGGCGACTTCGCCGGCTACAACGCGGTCTGGGCCGAGCATTTCCCCGACATCGACACCGCGCCCTGCCGCACCACGCTGGGCATCGCCGCGCTGCCCACGCCGATCGCGATCGAGCTCAAGTGCGTGGCGCGGCTTCGGGACTGAGCAGGTCGCGCAGCGTGTCGGCCGCCTGCTCGGCGGCATCGTCGAAGGGATCCAGCACCACGTCCACCTGCAGCCGCTGCAGGTGCTCGGCCGCGCCCGCCATCCGCGCCGCAGCCACGAAACGGCCATCGAAGCCGGCCTCGTGCACGGCGCGTCGCAGGTGGGTCACGCTGTGGGCATCGGCCAGCGTCGCCACCACCAGGTCGGCGCCGGCCAGCGGCAGGGAGTGCGCGAATTCGGCGTCCTCGGCATCGCCGAAGTGCACGTCCAGTCCCAGCGCACGCGCTTCGGCCACGGCGACAGGGTCGAAATCCACCCCCAGTGCCGTCACGCCATCGCGCGCCAGGGCGGACATCAGCCGTGCGCCGTAACGGCCGACGCCGAACACCACCACCTGCACCGGCGTGCCGGACGCATCCTCGCCCCGCTCCCGCCACGGGTCGCGACGCTCGAATACGCCCAGCCAGCGCTGCACGCGTTCGAACAGCGGATGCGAGTACAGGATCATGTACGACGACAGCGCGATGGTCACCAGACCCACCAGGGTCACCAGGCTGAGCGCGGCCGATCCCACGTGCCCCAGCGCGACGCCCATGGCGATGAAGATCACCGAGAACTCGCTGATCTGCGCCACGGTCAGGCCGGCCATGAATCCGGTGCGACGGCGATAGCCCATGAAGCCCATGATCGCCATCACGATCAGCGGGTTGCCCACCAGCACGAACACAGACAGCGCCAGCGCCGCCGGCAACTGGCTGCCGAGGTCGGAGAACACCAGCCCCGATCCCAGGTGCACGAAGAAGAACAGCAGCAGGAAGTCGCGCAGCCCGGCCAGGCGCGCGCCGACGGCTTCGCGGAACGGCGTGCCGGCGAGCGCGAAGCCGGCGACGAACGCGCCGACCTCCTTGCTCAGCCCGAGGTGCTCGCCGAAAGCGGCCAGCGCCACGCCCCACGCCACCGAGAACACCACCATCAGCTCCGGCGTGCTCGCCATCCACGGCAGCACCCAGCGCAGGCCGTAGCGGATCAGCAGGAACACCGCCACGACCCCCGCCACCAGCTGGCCGGTCCATGCCAGCCAGTCCATGCCGCCGCCGTCCGCGCCCGCCGCTTCGCCCACCCCGAGCGCGCCGATGACCATCATCGCGGCCACCACCGCGATGTCCTGCACGATCAGGAAGCCCGTCGCGATGCGGCCGTGCAGCGAATCCAGCTCGCGCTTGTCGCCGAGCAGCTTGATGATGATGATCGTGCTGGAGAACGTCAGCGCCACCGCGACGTAGATCGCCGTCACCCGGTCCATGCCCAGCGCCAGCGCGATCAGGAAGCCGAACGCGATGGTGAAGGCCAGCTGCCCGAGGCCGGTGGCCAGCGCGACCAGCCCCAGCTGGCGCACCAGCGCCGGGTCGAGCTTGAGTCCCACCAGGAACAGCAGCACGGTGATACCCAGCTGCGACAGCAGCTCGATCGCGTCGCTGTGACCGACCCATCCCAGCGCCGCCGGGCCGACCAGGATGCCGACCACGATGAACGCGACGATGGTCGGCTGCCGCAGGCGGGCGGCCAGCAGGCCCACGCCCGCCGCCAACGCGAGGATCAGGGCGAAATCGGAGAACATGCGGCAGGCCCGCTCAAACTGGTGGCGACAAGCTTAACCGCGGCGGCGTGGCCGCACTCATCCGGCGCCGGCCGACGGATGTGTAACATGCACGCATCGCCCGCGGGCAGCCCGCATCGAGGAGCCGGACATGCCGATCCCCGCCCCCATCGACTTCAAGCGCTGGATCGAGGACAACCGCCACCTGCTCAAGCCGCCGGTCGGCAACAAGTGCATCTACGACGGCGAGTTCATCGTCATGGTCGTCGGCGGGCCCAACGCGCGGACCGACTACCACTGGGAGGAAGGCCCCGAGTGGTTCCACCAGCTCGAGGGCGAGATGACATTGCGCATCCAGGAGGATTTCGATGGAGAGCGGGGACAGGTGCGCGACATCCCGATCCGCGCCGGCGAGACCTTCCTGCTGCCGCCGAAGGTGCCGCATTCGCCGCAGCGCGCCGCGGGTTCCATCGGCCTGGTGATCGAGCGCAGGCGCCTGCCGCACGAGGACGACGGACTGCTGTGGTTCTGCGAGAACTGCAACGAGAAGGTGTACGAGGAGTACTTCCACCTCGAGGACATCGAGCAGGATTTCTTCCGCGTGTTCGAAACGTTCTATCGCAGCAACGAGCTGCGCACGTGCAAGGCCTGCGGCCATCTCAACCCCAGGCCGACGCGTTACGAGATGCAGGCCGACTCGCAGGCGGACATCACCTGACGCCGCGCATGCTCAAGATCGACATCCACGCCCACTACCTGCCGCGCGACTGGCCCGACCTGGCGCGCCGGTACGGCGACGCGCGGTTCCCGGTGATCCACCACACCGAGGATGGGCGCCACCGCATCTACAAGGACGGCAGGTTCTTTCGCGAGATCTGGTCCAAGACCTGGGATCCGCAGGAGCGCATCGACGACTACGCGCGGTTCGGCGTACAGGTGCAGGTGATCAGCACGGTGCCGGTGATGTTCAGCTACTGGGCCAAGCCGGCGCATGCACTTGAGCTGCACCAGGCGCTCAACGACCACATGGCGGCGACCTGTCGCGATTTCCCGCGCCACTACGCCGGCATCGGCACGGTGCCGCTGCAGTCGCCGCGGCTGGCGGTTCAGGAACTGGAACGCTGCATGGACCAGCTCGGGCTGCAAGGCGTGCAGATCGGCTCACACGTGCAGTGCCCGGACGGCACCCACTGGAACCTCGACGCGCCGGAACTGTTCCCGTTCTTCGAGGCGGCCGCCGACCTCGGCGCCGCGATCCTGGTGCATCCCTGGGACATGATGGGCACCGACACCATGCCCAAGTACTGGCTGCCGTGGCTGGTCGGCATGCCGGCCGAGCAGTCGCGCGCAGCCTGCTCGCTGGTGTTCGGCGGCGTGCTGGAGCGGTTGCCGACGCTGAAGATCTGCATGGCCCACGGCGGCGGCAGCTTCCCCTACACCATCGGCCGCATCGAGCACGGCTTCAACATGCGGCCCGACCTCGTGGCCACCGACAATCCGCACAACCCGCGCGACTACCTGCAGCGGCTGTACTTCGACTCCTGGGTCGCCGACCCGCGTGCATTGCGCTACCTGCTCGATACCTGCGGCATCGGGCGGGTGATGCTCGGTACCGACTATCCGTTCCCGCTGGGGGAACAGACGCCCGGCGCCGGCATCGAGCAGATCGAACTCGACGAGGCCGGGCGGGCACGGCTCTACCACGGTACCGCGCTGGAATGGCTGGGTTTGCCCGTCGCCCGCTTCGCGTAGGAGCGCCTTCAGGCGCGAAGCCCGATGCCCGACCTCCCGTCGATCGCGGCAGGCGCGTGTCAGCGACACCGGGAGCCCGCGGCGGCGCGGCGGGACGCGGCCGGGCGTCCGGCTGGCGTGTTCGCGCCTGAAGGCGCTCCTACAATGACGCCATGACCGACGACCTGCACTCCGACGACCGCGCCCGCGCCCTGGATTCCGCCGATCCGCTCGCCGGACTGCGTGACGAGTTCCTCCTGCCGCGCCACGGTGGCGGCGAGCAGGCCTACTTCTGCGGCAACTCGCTCGGCCTGCAGCCGGGGGGCGTACGCGCCTATGTCGAGGAAGTGCTGGACAAGTGGGCGTCCGAGGCGGTCGAAGGCCACTTCACCGGACAGGCGCAATGGATGCCCTACCACGAACTGGTGCGCGATCCACTGTCGGACGTGGTCGGCGCGCAGCCCTGCGAGGTGGTGGCCATGAACTCGCTGACCGCCAACCTGCACCTGATGATGGTGAGCTTCTACCAGCCGACGATCGAACGCACCGCGATCCTGGTCGAGGCCGGCAGCTTCCCGTCCGACCGCTACGCGGTCGAATCGCAACTGAAGTACCGCGGACTGCCGCCCGCGCACACGCTGATCGAGGTGGAACCGGACGGCGCCGACGGCACCTTCTCGATGGAGGCGGTCGAACGCGCGATCCGCGTCAACGGCAAGCGCCTGGCGCTGGTGCTGTGGCCGGGCGTGCAGTACCGCACCGGCCAGGCCTTCGACCTGAAGGAGATCGCACGCATCGCGCACGAAGTCGGCGCGCTCGTCGGCTTCGACCTCGCGCACGCCGTCGGCAACCTGCCGCTGCAGTTGCACGACAGCGGCGCCGACTTCGCGGTGTGGTGCCACTACAAGTACATGAATGCCGGGCCGGGGGCGGTGGCCGGCTGCTTCGTGCACGAACGCCACGCGCGCACCGCGCGACCGCGCTTCGCCGGCTGGTGGGGCCACGAGCAGGCCAGCCGGTTCCGCATGGGGCCGGAGTTCGTGCCCACGCCCGGCGCCGACGGCTGGCAACTGAGCAATCCGCCGATCCTGGCGCTGGCGCCGTTGCGCGCCTCGCTCGACCTGTTCTCGCGTGCCGGCATGCCGGCGCTGCGCGCGAAATCCGAACGGTTGACCGGCTACCTCGAAGCGCTGATCGATGCGCGCCTGCGCGACACGCTGCAGGTGCTCACCCCGCGCGACCCCGCCCAGCGCGGCTGCCAGCTCTCGCTGCGCGTCACCGGTGGGCGCGGCCTGTCCGGCCGGGATGCGGGCCGGGCGCTGTTCGAATTCCTCGGTGAACAGGGCATCGTCGGCGACTGGCGCGAGCCGGACGTGATCCGCATCTCCCCGGCGCCGCTCTACAACACCCACGCCGACGTGCTTCGCTTCGCGCGCGCGGTGGAGCAGTGGCGGAGCTCCGGCGCATGAGCGACGTCCGCACCATCACCATCATCGGCGCCGGGCTCGCCGGCAGCCTGCTCGCGACCCTGCTCGCCCGGCGCGGCTGGCAGGTGGAGGTGTTCGAGCGTCGCGGCGATCCACGCGTGCATGGCTATGCCGGCGGGCGGTCGATCAACCTGGCACTGGCCGAACGCGGCTTGCACGCCCTGAGGCAGGCGCAGGCCGACCCCGGCGTGATGCGCCAGGCGGTGATGATGCGCGGGCGCATGGTGCATCCGCTCGACGGCGCGCCCGAGCTGCAGCGCTACGGCCGCGACGACAGCGAGGTGATCTGGTCGATCAACCGCGGCGAACTCAACATCGTGCTGATCGAGGCGGCCGAGGCCGCGGGCGCGACCCTGCATTTCGACCGCCGGCTGGAGGAGGTGGACTTCGTCGCCGGCACGATGCGCGTGCTCGGCGACGACCACGACGAGCGCCGCGGCTTCGACACCCTGGTGGGCGCCGATGGCGCGGGCTCCACCCTGCGCGCGCAGATGATGCGGGTGCAGGATCTTGGCGAACGCACCGAGTGGCTCGACCATGGCTACAAGGAACTCGAGATCCCGCCCGGACCCGGCGGCAGCTTCCGCATCGAAGCCAATGCGCTGCACATCTGGCCACGTGGCCACTACATGTGTATCGCCCTGCCGAACGACGAGCGCACCTTCACCGTCACCCTGTTCATGCCGCACGAGGGCACGTATCCCAGCTTCGCCACCGTGCCCGACGGCGATGCGGCGCGCGCGCTGTTCGAGGCGCAGTTCGCCGACGCGGTGCCGCTGATTCCACGGCTGGAAGAGGACTTCGAGGCCAATCCGGTCGGCATGCTCGGCACGCTCTACCTCGATTGCTGGCATCTGCAGGGCCGCGCGGTGCTGATCGGCGACGCTGCGCACGCGATGGTCCCGTTCCATGGCCAGGGCATGAACTGCGCCTTCGAGGACTGCGTCGCGCTGGCCGACCAGCTGGCGCCTGGCGTGGACTTCGCCAACGCGTACACCGCCTTCGCGACGGAACGCATGCCCAACGCCGCCGCCATCCAGCACATGGCGCTGGAGAACTACATCGAGATGCGCGACCGCGTGGACGATGGCGACTACCGACTGCAGCGGGCGCTTGAGCTGCTGCTGCAGGACCGCCACCCCGGGCGCTTCGTGCCGCATTACGCGATGGTCAGCTTCATGCGCATTCCCTACGCCACCGCGCTGGCGCGCAGCGAGGTGCAGCGTGGCATCCTGCAGCGTGCCACCGCCGGGCTGGTGACCCTCGACGCGGTCGACTTGGCGGCCGTCGACGCCGACATCGTGGTGCGCCTGTCGCCACTGCCGTCTCCGTCGTAGGAGCACCTTAAGGCGCGACCGGGCGCTGCAGGGCCATGGCGCCGGACCGGCGGGTCGCGGCTGAAGCCGCTCCTACGGGCCGGCGTCGCGGCTTCGACGTCGTGTCCGCGCGCTTGGGTGCGACCGACGCCGGGGTGGCACCACGTGGTCGGATGCGCAGCGATCGACGCCGCCGTCGCGACCCGCCTGAAACCGCTGCGCTCCTCCGTAGGAGCGCCTTCAGGCGCGACCCGGGCGCTGCAGGGCCATGGCGCCG
>NZ_JAETWA010000031.1 GCF_016774335.1 Luteimonas saliphila
TGGTGATCGTGGACGATGCCACGCACGAACCGGTGGCGATCGAGGTCGAGCGGGCGATCTGTGGAAACGGCGTCAGCCGTGTACTGGATCGGCTTACGCTCAGCCGGGGTCTTCCGAAGGTGATCCGGACCGATAACGGCAAGGAATTCTGCGGCAAGGCGATGGTCGCCTGGGCGCACGAGCGCGGGATCCAGCTCCGCTTGATCGAGCCGGGCAAGCCGAACCAGAACGCCTATGTCGAATCGTTCAACGGCCGGCTGCGCGACGAATGCCTCAACGAGCACCTGTTCACCAGCCTGCTCCACGCACGCACGGTGATCGAAACCTGGCGCCGCGAGTACTGCGAAGAACGACCCAAGAAAGCACTTGGTGGCCTGACGCCAGCCGCCTATGCCAAGCAGCTAGCTGAATCCGCTACAGTGAACCCGGACTCCAGATCAGACCGCTACTGAAAGCGGGGGGACGTCGGTTGAACGTGATGTGGTGGTCAATCCCGATCGTCGCCGCTCTCGCGCTGAATGTCATTGTCAGTATCGTGGCCGCCAAAAGCCACTACCCCACGAAACGGCACCTGGCGTCCCAGCTCGTCATTGTCTGGCTGTTGCCGGTCTTCGGAGTGGTGGGCCTGCTACTGTTTGTGCGCAGCCAAAGCCCCTATGATCCGACCAGGGGCTTTGACCTGCTGTACACGCCTGGCGACGGTGGCCAGCCACAGCAAGGCTGGGTTCCGACGCCGTCCGACTTCGCGGGATCGGGAGAGGGTGGCTCAAGTGACTAGCGGCGCGCCCAACGATTCACTCGAGCCGACGCCGCTTCGCGGCGTAACTCAGGATTCGAGCCCCACATGACCAGCAAACTCGGCCTGACGAAAGAAGAGCGTGCGCTGGTCGCGCAGGTCGCCTCGGCGAAAGAGCCTCGCCTTCACCGACTATGGTTCTATTCGGCAGCGCTTGTGCCTGCCGTCGGCTTCGGTGTCTACGGCATCATCCATACGGACCTGGTCGCTTTGGCGCTGGGCTTCGCGGGTCTTGTCCTGTTCTGCTACTGGCGCCTGGCCAGCGAGTTCAGGGCGGCGCCGGTGTTCGATTCGCTCTGTTCGAAGATCGACGCCTTCGAGCGCGGCGACGGTGCCTAGCGGGTCATTTCAGCCGAACCCGTTTCGCGGCGCGGCGCAGCCCTGCGTTGGCGCGGCCTCACCGGCCTCTCGTCGTTTCGTTCATACCGTCTGTCCGGCCCCTCACCTTCTGCTGAACCGAACCTCGCCTCGAACTGTTACATCCTGTCCGCGAACCCCCTTGTGGAGACAAGCGATGAACGCATCGGCACTGGCAGCGGTGGCAGTCGTGGCCCTGATGGCATCTCCTCTTGCAATGACGCAGGCAAGGGCGGCGGATTCCGCCACGTTGAGCTTCAACCCGGACGGCAACGTCCTGGCGGGCTCGCTCTACGGCATCGATGCGGTTGACGGATATCCGGGAACGCTCGACAAGCGAGCCAGCGTTGAGCTTCCCGCAGGTCGCAGGACAGTCTGGTACTCGTGCCCGGCTGGCCCCCGATCGAAGGTCACACATGACTTTTCCTCAGGCGCCAGGTACGAGCTGGTCTGCAAACCCGGACAACTGGCTGAGATCAGGCAAGTTGCCGAGTGCTGACGGATGGTCCAGGCCGGTGTCGCTTCGCGGGCCGGCTGGATTCCGACGTCAGGCGGTCGACTTCATGCGTCCGGTTCAGCCTTGAACCCGAGCGGTGAACTCCATGGCCGCCGACTACACGCCCAATCACATTTCCGGAAGCGAACGCTTCATCAGTGTGCTTTACGCCGTGGTGATCATTGCCATCGGCGTACTCGGATTGACCACTGGCGACCTTCTGATCCCGGGCAGGCGGACCAGCGGTCCCACCGGCGTTGCGCTGCAGGGGCCGGCAGCCTGGGCAATGTATGCGGCCATGGTCTGCGCCTGCGCCGTGCTGCTTTCGGTGGTCGTCGACCACTACGATCGACGGGACAACGAGATCGACTATCGGCGCTTCGCCCGGATCGGCAAGGTCCTCGGGTGGTGCCTGTTCTTTCTGTCGCTGGCGTTTTACGCCTTCGGAGTCGGGGCGTGACGGTCCAGTGCATTTGGCAGCCGTGCCGGTTCCCGGTGCTCAGGCTGGGGAAAAGGGGATCTCACGCTGGTTCCCGGTCGCCCTGCACGGGAGATCGGATAGCGACAAGGCGCTGACACAGGGGCGGCACCCGGAGCCTGCGTGGCGTCTGTGCTGGCCTGATTCGCTGGGGCTTACCCTCCCGCTCCACCGCCGCCCACGGACTCGGCAGCGATCCCGGCCCGCGCGAGGAACTCGCGCACCAGCCGTCTCAACGCCTCCCCATGCCCGACGAGCAGGTGGCCGCCCGTGTCGTAGGCGACCAGCTCGGCGCCGGGGATCATGTCGGCGGCGAACTCGGCGGCGGGTAGCGTGTTGAACAGGTCGTCGCGGGCCGTGACGATCAATGCCGGCACGGCGATGCGTTCCAGTGGCGGCCGGGCCGCGTCCGGCTTGCTGTCGAGGTTGATCCCGGCCACGCGCCGGGAAAGCGGCTGGACATTGCGGACAACGTCGAGTACGGCGTCGCGTTCTTCGGGTGATGCCGTGTCCAGCAACGCGGGCTCCACCCCGAGGAAACGCACGAGCGTCGACGGTGCGATCTTCTCCACCGCCCACCAGGTGAAGTCGGCGCCGGCATTGACCAGCCGGAACGCCAGCGCGCTGCCGCGGCTGTCCTCGATCGCGACCGGGCTGTCGGGCGCATAGGTGCCGGGCACGATCAGGATCAGCGCCGAAACCCGGTCCGGATGTCGCAACGCCAGTTCGAGCGCCGAGCGGGCGCCGGCGGACACACCCACCACCACGGCCCTGTCCACGGCCAGCGCCGAGAGCAGCGCCGCATGGGCATCGGCCTGCGCGGACACGGAGGTATCGTCGGGCAGCGGCGTGCCCAGGTAGCCGAAGCGCGACGGGGCGATGACCCGGAACCCTGCGTCGAACACGTCGACGACATTGGCCAGGCCCTGGTCCCAGCCGCCGCCGGCGCCGTGGATCGACAGCACCGGCATGCCCCGGCCTGCTTCGGAATACTCGATCGGCCCTGCGGAGGTGGCCGCGACCGGAGCGCCTTCGACGGCGGCCCGCGCCTGCCGAATGTCGCTCCGATAGCCAACGAGTGCCAAGGCCAGCACGAGCGCCAGCACGGCGATAACGATCAACGACACCTTTCCGCTCCTTCGCATGCCCGTCTCCCGTTTTCGCTAGACCAGGACGGCGGCCGCCGGACGGCGGGGAGAGTACGGTAGCGTCGGCCCGTAGCCGAAACGCAGCACGAGATCCAGCCGCATTCCGGGCGCGCCGACGAGCGTGGCCAGTTCGGGGCGCAGCCGTGCCACCTCGATCGGCTGGTTGATGTAGGCGTGCTTGAGGCCGAGCGTGGTCGCCGTCAGCGTGAACCTCTGGCAGGCGCGGCCAACGGCGACCCAATGCGCCCTGTCTTCGCGCTCGGCGAAGAAGACCGCGACGCCCGCCGAGGAATCGATGTGCCTGGCGTACCTGTCGTTCTCGGCCTCGGCGGTGACGAAGGCATCGAAGGCGGGGCCGCCGAGGACATCCGGCAGCGCCGGATTGCCGGTGGCGCCCGAGTAGAGGCCGTCGCCCGTCGCCATGGCGCTGCGCGGACTGAAGCGCAACCAGGCCTCGAGTTCGGCCATGAAGGCGGGATCGCGCATCTGCGCATCGTTGCCGGCGACCACCAGGTCGCGCACCCGATCGATCTGCGCGCGATCGGTCAGGATGAGCATGCGCACGCCCGGCATCCGGGCGGCGAGTTGCAACGCCTCGAGGTCGGTGGCGGGAACGGAGCGGCCGTCGTAGAGCGCGCGCGTGGACTGCCGCCGCGCAATGGCAGCGAGCAGCGGTTCATGGTGCGATCGTGCCGGGGACCAGGCGTAGTGGATGCTGCCGTCTGCTTGCGGCGCCAGCGTGCCGGGCCGTCCGCTCGCGGCACCGGCAATGGCCAGGTTCTCGGCCGCGCAGCCGAGGCTGACGTACAGGTGGTGGTCGTCCGGATCGACGACGGGCGTGGCCCGCGACGGATCGGGCAGGATGTCGAGCGAATGCTCCCCGACCCGAAACCGCCACGGCTGGGTGTTGTGGCTGTTGGCGGCGAGCGTGGCATAGCGGACCAGATCCGCGATCCCCGCCTGCGCCGGCAGCGGTGCCCGCAACTGTTCGGTGTAGGCCTCGTAGCCGCCCCTGGTGCCGACCTGCGAACGCCAGCCAAGGATGCCCGCGCCCGCCAACACGGCGACGCCGCCCACTCCAGCCACTACGTGTCGACGTTTCATCGTGCCTCCTGCGGCCGACTCTACGCGCCTGAAGCGACATGTCGTTGACTTCGCTCAATGCCAGTGACCCCCTGGTAACGGTGGTCGGCGAGAACCAGGGGGCCACGAGGATGTTGCAGCGCAACGACATGGGACGTGTCGCACTGCGAAAGTCCTGCCGTTCAATGGTGCCGGCGTCGCATCAGCCGTGCGCTCCAGGGAATCACATCCCCATAACGTGACCGACGCTACTGGAGTCAAGTGCCCGCATGCGTATCGTAGGGCCACCTCCCCCACACGCCACAGGAAGCCCGGATGCGCCTGTCCTTTGCCGCCTTCGCCTGTTCCGCACTGCTGCTCACCGCCTGCGACGACGTCTTCGTCGAACCCCCCACCGAGAACGACAAGACGGAGAACGCCGAATCGGCGGCCTCCGCGCCCCGCCTGGCCGTGTCGCATCGCCCGCTCGCAAACCCCGCCGAGGCGACCGTCGCGCCAGCGACGACAACGCCCCCGCGCATCCCTGTCCGTGCACCGGCGAGTGCGGTCGCGGCCGAACGCGGTACCGGCGGCCGTGGGCCGCGCCGCCAGGTCATCGAACCCGATCCGCCGTTCCGAAGCACACCGGTCGTTACGCTCAACGAGCCCTGGGCGATGGCCTTCCTGCCCGACGGCCGCCTGCTGGTCACCGA
Organism: Luteimonas saliphila; assembly: GCF_016774335.1. Lineage (GTDB taxonomy): Bacteria > Pseudomonadota > Gammaproteobacteria > Xanthomonadales > Xanthomonadaceae > Luteimonas > Luteimonas saliphila. The sequence continues at coordinate 5,051 of NZ_JAETWA010000031.1, forward strand.
GAAAGGTGGCGCGCTGCGACTGGTAAACCTGGCCACCGGCCAGGTCGGCACGATCAGCGGCGTGCCCACGGTGGCAGTCGGCGGCCAGGGCGGCCTCGGCGACGTGATCCTGCATCCGCAGTACGCCAGCAACCGCCGCATCTACCTGAGCTACATCGAGCAGAGCGGCGCGATCTACGGCGCGGTCGTGGTCCGCGCGCGGCTGAACCTGGATGCCGGCAACGGCGGCAACCTCACCGAGATCACCCGCATCTGGGAGCAGGCGCCGAAAGTCAGCGGCCAGGGCCACTTCAGCCACCGTCTCGCGTTCGATTCGAGCCGCAAACTGTGGATCACCTCCGGCGACCGGCAGAAGTTCGAGCCCGCCCAGGACATGGGCGTCAACCTCGGCAAGATCATCCGCCTCAACGACGACGGCAGCGTGCCCAGCGACAATCCCTTCTTCGCCCAGGGCGGCATCGCCGCGCAGGTGTGGACGCTGGGGCATCGCAACCCGCTCGGCATCGCCTTCGACGCGGAGGGTCGGCTGTGGTCGCACGAGATGGGGCCGGCCGGCGGCGACGAGCTCAACCTGATCCTACGCGGGCGCAACTACGGCTGGCCGATCGTTTCCAACGGCAACCACTACGACGGCACGCCGATCCCGAACCACAGCACCCGTCCCGAGTTCGAGGCGCCGAAGGAATGGTGGACGCCGGTGATCGCCCCGTCCGGGATGATCATCTACTCGGGCAACCTGTTCCGCACCTTCCGCGGCGATGCCTTCATCGGTGGCCTGGCCTCGCAGGCGCTGGTGCGGGTGCGCTTCAATGGCACGCAGGCGACCGAGTACCGGCGCTATTCCATGGGCAAGCGCATCCGCGAGGTGGAACAGGGGCCGGATGGCGCGATCTGGCTGCTGGAAGATGGTGCCGGCGGACGACTGCTCAGGCTGACGCCGCCGGGCTGACCGCTCCACCCTGCCGGGGCCGCGCCGCTGTCCTTCCGTGGCGCGGCCCCACGTTGACTGCAACGAGGGCGCCCCCGCGCCCACCTGCAGGCGGCGAGATGAAGCGGATCGCGATCTTCTGCGACGGCACCTGGAACAGTGCCGACCAGGCCAACGAGGGCGCGCCCTGCCCCACCAACGTCATCAAGCTGGCGCTGCGTACCGCGCAGCGCCACGGCGACGTGTCGCAGGTGGTGTATTACGGCCAGGGCGTGGGGACCGGAGGGTCGATCGACAAGCTCACCGGCGGCGCCTTCGGCAAGGGCCTGGACGACAACCTGTACGCGGCCTACCGCTTCCTGGTGCTCAACTACGAGCCGGGCGACGAGATCTTCCTGTTCGGCTTCAGCCGCGGCGCGTACACCGCGCGCAGCCTGGCTGGGATGGTGCGCAAGTGCGGGATCCTGCGGCTGCGCCACGCGCTGCGCTATCGCGATGCGATCGCGCTGTATTGCGACGACAGCCATCCCGACGAGGACCGCGCACGCAGCTTCCGCACGGAATGCTCGGTGACCCAGGGCGACCCCGTCCCGATCCGGTTCGTCGGGGTATGGGACACGGTCGGTTCGCTCGGCATTCCGGTGCGCGGCCTGCGTGCGCTGACCGCCGACAAGTACCGCTTCCACGACGTGGAACTGAGCGGAATCGTGCAGCACGCCTGCCAGGCGCTGGCGATCGATGAACGGCGGGCGCCGTTCGAGGCGGCCCGCTGGGCCTACAAGCCCAAGCCCGGGCAAACGGTCGAACAGGTCTGGTTCTGCGGCGTGCACAGCGACGTCGGCGGCGGCTATCCGATCGAGGAATCCGGCCTGTCGAACATCGCCCTGCAGTGGATGCGCGACAAGGCCACCTCCGCGGGCCTGGCCATCGATCCGGACGTCGATGCCACCTATCCACCGCGCCCCGACCCGATGGCCGCGCTGCACGTGTCGAAAAAGGGCCTATACCGGCTCACGCCCGGCAACGACCGGGTGATCGGCGTGGCTGCCGAGCCGACCGAACAGCCCGACGGCACCTCGTCCCGGCGTGATCCCACCCAGTCCCTGCATCCGAGCGTGCTCACGCGCTGGGACCGCGATGCGGGATACCGGCCCAGCAACCTGCGCGACTACTTCCGCACCATCGGCGACCCGCGCGGCGAAGGCTGAGCGCGGCGACGGGGCCGGATGTCGATCCGCAGGCGCCCGGATCGTCGTCCACGGATCCTGCCCCGGAGCCCCCGCATGAAGCCGATCCTCTACGCCCATCCCTTCTCGTCCTACTGCCAGAAAGTGCTGGTGGCGCTGTACGAACACGACACCGCGTTCGAGTACCGCCGCATCGACGAGGAAGCACACTTGCGCGAGCTGGCCGTGCGCTGGCCGATGCGGCGCTTCCCGATCCTGGTCGATGGCGGGCGGACCGTGATCGAGGCCAGCACGATCATCGAGTACCTGCAATGGCGCTACCCCGGCGAATTGCCGCTGATCCCGGACGATCCCGACGCCGCGATCGAGGTGCGGATGATGGATCGCGTGTTCGACAACTACGTCTCCACGCCGCAGCAGAAGTGCGTGTTCGACGCAGTGCGCCCTGCCGGGGTGCGCGATGCGCACGGCGTGGCCGAGGCGAACGCGATGCTCGACACCGCCTACGCCTGGCTCGACCAGCGCCTGGCCGGCCGCACCTGGGCCGCAGGCGAACGGTTCAGCCTGGCCGACTGCGCGGCCGCGCCGTTCCTGTTCTACGCCTACTGGACGCATGCGATCCCCGAGCGACACACGACGCTGCTGGGCTATCGGAAGCGACTGCTCGCACGGCCCTCGTTCGCGCGTGTGGTCGACGAGGCGCGCCCGTTCCGGGAGTTTTTTCCGCTGGGCGCGATCGGCGACGAGTAGGCGTTCGCCGGTCGACGTGATCGCCGGAGCACCTCCTGTCTAGCGGCAGATGCGCGCGGGTCCGCGGTCGAAATGGAAGTGGTCCGCATGCGCGGCGTTGTAGTCCGGGCCCAAGACCGCATCGAACCAGTCGCAGGCGCCATCGCGGGCCGCGCGCAGGAACGACGCTTCGGCCGACACCTCGGGGGCTCCGGGCGGCGCTGTCGCGATCGAGCCGGCCTCGTTCGCCTGCCAGTCGCCGAGCACGCGAATCCGGCGTCCGTCCTCGAATACGAAGCCGGCGATGTCGAAGGCGTCGGCGGTCGCGTGCTGGCTGCGGCGTCCGCCCTCCCGGCCGTAGAGGTTGCGGCAGGAATACGAGCCGAAGTGCTCGATCCTCGAGACCCTACCGCCCATGTGCGCCTGCGCCGCCTGCTGCAGCGCGTGCCGCTCCCACATCGCCAGCGAAAGCGCCGCCCGGCAGCTCAGCGTGAACGCTTCGCCCACCGCCACGCTGGTGCGCGTGATGCGCACCGCGTTGTCGAAGCCGCAGCCGGGTCCCGTGCTGCGGTCCTCGACCGGCTGCAGGCGCAGCACGGCCTGCGCCAGCGCGTCCCGGCAGGCGACACGGTCGGCAGAGGTGCGGTCGAGCTTGAAGCGGGTCAGCAGGTTCGGGGCGTCGTCGATGCGCAGCGGCGCCCAGGGATTCCACCGGTCGGGGATCCGGATCGCGTCGGACGACAACGTCCACGCCAGCAGTGCGATCAGCAGCAGGAACAGCAATCCGCCGTAGCGGCGGCGTGGCGGGGCCGTGGACATGCGCCAGATGATCGCGCGCGCCCACACAAGCGTGCGTGAGGGACGCCGGTCTGCGACCGATGCATCGCACGCCCCAGCAGCCGATGCGCAATGCGCGCGGGCATGTCCGGGAACTGAACCGCACGCGCCGATGATGCGGTATTTCACCGGCGATTCGCAGCGCCTTCCCCAGCATGGGCCGCACCCGAACACGACCCGGAGGCCGCGGCATGAACATCAGACCGATCCACGCGATCGCCACTGCGACGCTGGCGCTCGCCACCATGGGTGCCGCCCAGGCACAGACTTACGGCGAGCAGGACGAAGGCCGTCGTTTCAGCGATGGAAGCCGCGTGGTCTGCGAGGACGTCGAAGTCGAGCGCGGCAGCAAGGACCCCAACCGCATCGCCGGTACCGCGGCAGGCGCGGTGATCGGCGGTGTCGTCGGCAGCCAGATCGGCAGCGGCAAGGGACGCGACCTGGCGACGGTGGGCGGCGCGATCGCCGGTGGTGCCGTTGGCCGCAAGGTGCAGGGCGATCGGCAGGAAGCGCGCGGCGATCGCGTCGTCGAACGACGCTGCGAGCGCGTCTGGCGCTGAAGCCCGCTCGCAACCCGTGGCGGCGGCTTTGGGCATGTTCCGCCGCCAGGTGAGCTGCAGAACACCAGATCCGTTCGTCAGCTAGACAGCGTCTGAAATAAATGTCATTTCGAGCGCAGCGAGAAGCGCTTCACAACAGCGAAGCCGGTCAAGCCATGCGCTTGATTTCCCTGCGCTTGATTTCCCCTAGATTCTCACTGCGTTCGGAATGACAATCCCGCCTTGTTCAGGTCCTCCCTGCAGCCTGCAGGGCGGCACTGCAGGTCCTTGTTGGCGGGGTCGCCTACGCCGTCCGCGCCTTCCACGCCTTGAGCAGTTCCGCCTCGCGCTCGCGGCTGATGCCGGCTTCGAGTTTCGCCTGGCGCTCCGGGGGCAGGCTTCGGAACCACGCCAGCAGGTCTTCGACCGTGGTGGCGAGCGGGCGGAACGTAAGCCCCGCGGCGATCGCGCGTGTGTTGTCGACCGCACCGTAGCCGCCATAGGTCGCATGGGTGCGCGATACCCAGATCGGCAGGCCCACCTGCTGCTCTTCCAGGAAATCGGCCGGCACGTGCGTGAAGGCGACCGGGCCGCCCGTGACGGCATGGCAGCCATGCACCATCGCGTCGGTACTCAGCGCATAGTCGGGGCCGCAGGCATTGAAGGTGCCCGTCGTGCCCGCCTCGGCCAGGCGGATCATCCACTCGCCCAGGTCGCGGCCGTCGATGATCTGTACCGGATCGCGACCGTCGCCCGGCACCAGCACCTCGCCGCCCTGGGCGATGCGGTGCGGCCAGTAGGTGAAGCGGTCGGTGTCGTCGCGCGGGCCGACGATGTAGCCCGGACGCACGATGGTGGTGCGCGGGCCGAACTGGCGGCGCGCCTCGGCCTCGCTCAGTGCCTTGAGCGGACCGTAGAGGTTGGCGATGTCGGCCATCAGGCTTTCGCGCGTCTCGGCCATCGCGTCGGCGCCGCGGTACGGCGCGAGCGGTGCATCCTCGGCGATGCCGGCCTTCGAGCCATCGGCATAGACCGAGATGGTCGAGATGAAGAGGTAGTGCCCGACGTTGTCCTTCAGCACCTGGCCCGCGTCGCGCACCCAGAACGGCAGCGAGGTGGGGTTGTCGATGCAGACATCCCACTTGCGGCCCGCCAGCGCGGAAAGGTCGCCGGTGTTGCGGTCGCCGTGCAGCTGTTCCACCTCGCCCGGCCATTCGGGCGACGGGCGCTTGCCGCGGTTGAACAGCGTCACCTGGTGGCCGCGGGCCAGCGCGTACTGCACCTGGAACGGGCCGGTGAAGCCGGTGCCGCCGAGGATCAGGATCTTCAGCGGGCGCTGCGCGCGTTCGATCGCGGTCGAGGCGGTCGGCGACGCGTTGGCGATCGCGGGCAACACGGTGGACGCGGCGGCGAGCGCGCCGAGCTTGAACAGGTCGCGGCGGGAGGTGCGCATGGTGGTGTTCCCCTTGATGTGCATGCGTTCTAGCACCCGCTGGAGGCGCCGGCCCATGCCGGAAGTCCGGGGGGCTGCGCTGCGGCCAGTCCCGGCATGGCCGTCGCGACCCAGGTCGCGGACGGCCAGCGCCCGCGCGGCCGGTGACATATCGCCCTTGGGTCCGTCTTCGGCGCGCTGCAACCGCTGGCGCGAAGGTCGCACCCGGGCGTCCCGTGCGTTGCAAGCCGCCAGAAACGGCAAGCCTGGAACGGCCAGATCCAGACCAAGTGGTCTAGACAAACCGTTCTAGACGGGTTAGCGTGGCAATCGTCGCCCCCCACCGGACACAGGTCCCGCATGGCCCGCAATCCACTCCCCAGACCCACCGCCGCGGAGCTAGACCTGCTGCGCCTGCTCTGGCGCCTGGGCCCGTCCACCGTCAAGCAGGTGCACGAGGCGCGCCTGCGCGAGCGCCCCGATGCGACCTACGCGACCGTACTGCGCTTGCTGCAGGTGATGCACGGCAAGGGCCTGCTCAGGCGCGACGAAAGCCAGCGCTCGCACGTCTATGCCGCGGCGCAGGCGCGTGGCCCGCTGCAGACGCGGTTGCTGGACGAACTGATCCACAAGGCCTTCGCCGGCTCCGGCAAGGACCTGGTGATGGCGGCCTTGCGCGGTGGCCGGGTCAGCGACGCCGAACGCGAGGAAATCCAGCGCTTCCTCGAGGAGACCCGGGATGAATGAGTTCGCCGCGCAGCTCGTGCCTGCGCTGGCCATGGCGTTGCTGCATTTCCTGTGGCAGGGCGCCCTGGTCGGCCTGCTGGCGTGGCTGGCGCTGGTCGCCCTGCGCGGCGCGCGCCCGCAGGTTCGCTATGGGGTGGCGTGTCTCGCCCTGCTGGCGTGCGCGGCTGTGCCGGCCTGGTACGTGTTCGACGCGATCGCCAACGCGCGCGCGCCGGCCCTGTCGCATGCGGCCATGACCGCGCAGGACGGCGGGACGTGGCGAATGGCGATGCCCCTGCCCGATGCGGGCCTGGCCGCGACCCCTGCCACGCTCTCCTGGATCGTGGCGCTCTGGGCGGCGGGATGCGCGCTGCTGTCGCTGCGCATGGCGATGGGACTGCTGTGGGTGCAGCGGCTGCGCGAAGGCGGTTCACCTGCCGCAACCGCCTGGCAGACGCGCATGGATGCCCTCGCCTCGCGCCTCGGCCTGCGACCGGTTCCGCTGCGCATCGTCGATGCGGGCGACAGCCCGGCGACCATGGGCTGGTGGCGCCCGGTCGTGCTGCTGCCCGCGGCGGTGCTCGCGCGCATGCCGGTCGATCTGCTCGAAGCGCTGCTCGCGCACGAACTCGCCCACGTACGCCGCCGCGACTACCTCGTCAACCTGCTGCAGGGCGTGGTCGAGGTCCTGTTGTTCTACCACCCGGTGGTGTGGTGGTTGTCGCACCGCATCCGCCAGGAGCGTGAGCTCGTCGCCGACGATCTCGCCGCGGCCGCCCTCGGCGATCCGCGCCGGATGGCGGTCGCGCTCGCCGAACTCGATCGCATCGCGATGCCGCGATCGTCTTTTCCCCTGGTCCAATTCGCGCAAGCCGCGCACGGAGGTCACCTCATGTCCCGCATCCGTCGACTGGTCCGTCCCGAACGCCGCAGCCCCGGCAGCCTGCTCGCGCTGCCGGTACTGGTCCTGCTGGCCACCGGTGCCGCGTTCTATGTCCACGCCGGCAAGGTGGATGCGCTGGCCACGACGCCCGCCTCGATCGCGCAGGCGGTCGCTGCCGCCGCGAGCCCATCCCCCGCCCCGTTGCCCGCTCCCGCATCGGATCCGGCCGCGGCCACGGACGCGGCGCGCAGGACGAGCGCCCGCGCCGATCGCGAGGACGGATATGCGCTGGTCCGCGAGGGCGAGGACGGCTTCTCCATGTCCGGGCACGTCGCCGATGCCGACGCCATCGGCTTCGCGTCGCGCGCCATCGACGGCGATTTCCTGTGGTTCCGTCGCGACGGCAAGGCCTGGATCGTGAGTGACACCGACACCGTCGCCCGCGTCCGCGGCGCATGGCAGCCGATGGCACCGCTCCAGTCGCAGATGCGCATGCTCCAGGGCAGGATGCAGCCGCACAGCGACCGCATGCAGGCCCTGTCCGCCCGCATGCAGCCGTTGCAGGCGCAGGCCGGCACGGAGTCGGCCGAGATGCGGGCCGCGGGCGCGCAGATGCAGGTGCTTTCGAGCCGGATGCAGGACATCGCGCAGGAACAGGCCGCGCTCGCCCGGCGCATGCAGGCGGGCGATCCGCAACGGCTCCAGTCGGAAATGGAAGCGCTCGATGCGCGCCAGCGGGCACTGCACCGGGAAATGGACCGGCACGCGTCGATCCTGGAGGCCGAGGGCCGCCGCATCGAGGCCAGCCACGCACCGATGCAGGCGCTGGCGCGCGAGATGGAGGCCGAAGCGGAGCCGATGGAGGCCATCGGCAAGGACATGGAAGCGTTGGGCGCGCGGATCGAACAGGCGGCGAAGGTGGCCGATGGAAAGATCCGCAGGATCATCGACGATGCCTGGGCACGCGGACTGGCGACGCCCGCGCCCACCGCGCAGTAGATCGCGCGAACGAAAAGCCGGCGGCCGGGTGGCCGCCGGTCCGGCGGGGACTCAGACGGCCGCGGTCACCACGATCTCGACCTTCCACTCCGGCCGCGCCAGCCTCGCCTCGACCGTCGCGCGCGACGGCGCATTGCCCGCGACCACCCAGGCGTCCCACGCGCGGTTCATGCCCGCGAAATCGGCGATGTCGGCCAGAAAGATCTGCGCGCGCAAGATCCGGGACTTGTCGCTGCCGGCCTGCGCCAGCAGCGCGTCGATCGCTTCGAGCACCTCCCGGGTCTGGGTCTCGATGTCGGCGCCATCGGTCTCGGGAACCTGGCCGGCGAGGTAGACCACGCCGTTGTGGATGCTGGCCTCGGACATGCGCGGGCCTGCGTCGATGCGCTGGATCATCGGAAGTTCCTGCGGAAAGGGAGCCGGCACGATAGGGCAATCGCGCGGACGCGTGAAGCAGGTCGAGGCCGGGCGGCGCAGACGCGCCGTGGTCGCCGTGTGGCTGTGAATGGCGCGCGGGCGCACGCTGCGACGGAATCGCCGGTGGCGATGCGGGCGGCGGTGCCTTTCCGGCGCCACGATATGCACCGCGTGGCAAGTGCATGACAGCCGCCAGCCGCCGCGCCATCCTGTGCGGCCCTCCCGGCGTCGACGGTCGACCGCTCCATGCCCGAACTCGAACTGCGCGCCATGGTCCACCTGGTGCTGCACGCGGCGGTGCCGCTGGCGGTCGCCCGCCTGTTCTGGCCCGCGCAGTGGAAACGGGCAGCGCTGTGGATGCTGGCCGGCTGGGCGATCGACATCGACCACCTGCTGGCCGACCCGGTGTATGCGCCGGGTCGCTGCAGCATCGGCTTCCATCCGCTGCATACCTGGCCGGCGATCCTCGCCTACGGTGCGCTGGCCATCCCGCGACGGACGCGCTGGTTCGGTACCGGGCTGCTGATCCACATCGCGCTGGACGCGATCGACTGCCTGCTGATGTGAGATGTCGCGCAGGCCGGCCTTGCGCGATGATCGTGCCGGCGGCCACCCGGGAGACAAGCGCATGCAACTGGTTCTCGTCGGCGCCACCGGCCTGGTCGGCCGCCACGTGCTGGCGCTCGCACTCGCCGATGCCCGCGTGCGATCGGTGCTCGCACCCACGCGCACGCCCCTGCCGGCGCATCCGCGCCTGCGCGCGCCGACCGTCGATTTCGACGACCTGCCGCAGACGCCGGGCTGGTGGCGCGCCGACGCCGTGGTCTGTGCCCTGGGCACCACGATGCGCGTCGCTGGCTCGCGCGAAGCCTTCCACCGGGTCGATCACGACTATCCGCTGGCCATCGCCCGCCTGGCCCATCGCGACGGCGTGCCCGGCTTCGTGCTCAATTCGGCGAAGGGCGCGCATCCGCGCGCGCCGTTCTTCTACTCGCGGACCAAGGGCGAGCTGGAGCAGTCGCTGTGCGCGATCGGCTTCGACTCGCTCACCTTCGTGCGCCCGGGCCTGATCGGTGGCGAACGTGCGCAGCCGCGCGCCGGCGAGCAATGGGCCGGACGGCTGCTCGCGGCCCTGCATCCGGTGTTGCCGCGAGGCTGGCGGATCAATCCGGCGGTCACGATCGCGGCGCAACTGCTGGAGGCGGCGATCGCGCGGCGTCCGGGCGTGCACGTGGTGGAATCCGGCGCGCTGACCTGAGTTCGAGGGCAGATATCCGGCATCGCCGGGAACTCGCCAGGTGAGTTCCCTGGAGCAGTCGGCTTGTCGGCCCCTCGCCTCACGCCTGGCGAAATTTCCGGCCCCGTTCCGCTCCGCCGCACCCTCATCCGGCGCTTCGCGCCACCTTCTACCGGGGAAGAAGGGAAGGTGTCGCCGTCGCGATCTCGTGTCCACGACGCAATCCCGCCAGTCCGGCACCGACCGGACTGGCGGCATGCGCGTCACCAGATGCGGACGCGATCCTCAGGCGCGATCCACAGCGCATCGCCTTCGCCCACGCCGAACGCCTCGTACCAGGCATCGATGTTGCGCAGCGGCGCGAAGGCGCGGATGTGCCCCGGCGAATGGGTGCCGTTGACCAGTTGCTGGCGCAGCGCATCGTCGCGCCACAGCGTGCGCCACACCTGCGCCCAGCCCAGGAACAGGCGCTGTTCGCCGGTGAAGCCGTCGATCACCGGCGCCGGCTTGCCGTCGAGCGAGCGGCGGTAGGCCTCCAGCGCGATGCTCAGCCCGCCCAGGTCGCCGATGTTCTCGCCCATCGCCGTGCGGCCATTGATGTGCATGCCCGGCAGTTGCGGAAACTCGTAGGCCTCGTACTGGGCGCCGAGCTTCGCCGCCTGGGCCTCGAACTTGGCCGCGTCCCCGGCCGTCCACCAGTCGCGCAGCACGCCTTCGCCGTCGGACTTGCGGCCCTGGTCGTCGAAGCCGTGGATGATCTCGTGGCCGATCACACCGCCGATGGCGCCGTAGTTCACCGCCGGGTCGGCGTCGGGGTCGAAGAACGGCGGCTGCAGGATCGCGGCCGGGAACACGATCTCGTTCTTGACCGAGTTGTAGTAGGCGTTGACGGTCTGCGGGGTCATCCCCCACTCGGCCTTGTCCACCTGCTTGCCCAGGCGCGCGCGACGGTACTCCCACTCGAACAGGCGCGCGCGCATGGCGTTGCCGAACAGGTCGCCCTGGCGCACGTCCAGGCCGCTGTAGTCGCGCCACTCGTCCGGATGGCCGATCTTCAGGCCGAAGCCGGCGAGCTTGGCGCGCGCCTCCGCCTTGGTGTCCGCGCTCATCCAGTCCAGCGCGTCCAGGCGCGCGCCCATCGCCAGCTTCACGTTGGCGACCAGGTCGTCCATCTTGGCCTTGGCATCGGGCGGGAAATACAGCGCCACGTAGTCGCGGCCGATCGCCTCGCCCATCGCGCTTTCGACGAAGGACACGCCGCGCTTCCAGCGCTCGCGCGGTTCGGGCTGGCCGGACAGGAACTTCTCGCGGAACTCGTAGTGCGCGTTGGCGAAGGCGTTCGACAGCAGCGGCGCCATGCCGTCGGTGACGTGGAAGGCCTGCCAGGCCTGCAGGGTGGCGAGGTCGGCGTCGGCGAAGATCGCGGCCATCTTCGGGATCGCGCTGTCCTGGCGCACCACGGCCACCGGGGCCTGGTCGACGCCGGAGGCGGCAAAGTACGCGGCCCACGGGAAGCCCGGCGCGACCCGGTCGAAATCGGCGAGCGCCGTGGGGTTGTAGGTCTTGTCGCGGTCGCGGCTCTCGGCCCGGGTCCAGTGCGCCTGCGCGATCCGGGTTTCCAGCGCCATCACCGCTTCGGCATTGCCCTGCGGGTCGTTCCAACCTGCGAGTTCAAGCAGTTGCGCGATATAGCTCAGGTAACGCTCGCGCTGCGGGGCGAAGTTCTCGCGCAGGTACATCTCGCGGTCGCCCAGGCCCAGGCCCGACTGGCTCAGATACAGGGTGTAGCGGTCCGGATCGCGCTGGTCGTCCGACACGAACAGGCTGAACATGCCGCCGCCGAAGCCGCCGCGCGCGGCGATGACGCCTGCCAGCGCGGCCTCGTCCGGCGTCGCCTTCAGTTCCGACAGGAACGGCTGCAACGGCTGTCCGCCGAGCGCCTCGACCGACGCTTCGTCCATGAAGCCCTGGTAGAGCGAGGCGATCTTCGCGGCATCGCCGCCGCTCGCCGGGTCGCCCTTCGGGTAGCTCTCCACCAACGCACGCACACGCGCTTCCGACAAGTCGCGCAGTACGCGGAAGTTGCCGTAGCTCGACTGGTCGGCCGGGATCCGGGTGGTCTTCGCCCACTGGCCGCTGGCATAGGCGAAGAAGTCGTGGCCCGGCGAAGCGCTGCGGTCCATGCCGGCGGTGTCGAAACCCCAGCTGCCATAGCGCCTGGCGGCGATTGTTTCCCCGCCGGCGCCGGACCCGCCGTCGCCCGCGATCGCGACCCGCCCCTGGAGGTGGCAGGCGTCATCGAGACACTGTGGCGGTTCGTGCGCGGTCAGCGGCGCCGCCGCTGCGCAGGCCAGCAACGAGGCCGCATACATGATGTTTTTCTTCAACTTTAAGCTCCAAGCCAATGATTTTGAAAAACCGCGGTAACGGGCGTCTCTTTCGCGGCAAGGATACCGAGGCATGTGCGTCGACACCCGGGCCAAATGGCATGGCGCACACGGCGTCCGAGTTGCCTGCGGACCTGCGATCGGCTCCTGCCGGCAGCGCGGGCGTCGTCTCAGGCTTACAACGCGCATCCGGCTCGCCGCGGCTGAATCGGAGGCGCTTGCCGGGGACGCGCCGGAGCGTATGCCCGGGGCATCGGCCGGCGCGGGCAGGAGGCCGCGGTGCACCGGGTCCCGGGCGGACGGGCCGCCTGGCCGTACGCACCTATGGTTCGACCGGAGGTACCAGGCGTTCGTGCCACTGCGGGATCATCATCAACGCCGCGCTGCCGTACCACGCGTGGTACTCGGGCACCATTTCGCCCTCGACCACGACCGGGTCGGTCTCCGCCAGCGCCTTCGCCTCGTCGAGGCTGTCCACGGCGAATACGTACAGCCCGCGCCAACCCTCCGGATGCTCGACGAAGGGTCCGGCCAGCGCCAGCTGGCCTGCGTCCGAGAGACGCTTCATGTTGGCGAAGTGCCCGGCGAACATCGCGTCGCGCCGGGGGCCGTCCGGCATGCGCCGCGTGCCGGTCCTGAGGATCACCAGCACGTAGCGGCGCATGCCGCGTTCGTCCGCGCCGACGCGTGCCGCCAGCGCGGCGTCGTGGCCTGCAGGCTTCTCCATCGCAGCCGCGGGGGGCGCCGCGGCGAGCGGCAGCGAAGCCGGCAGCAACAGGGCCAGCAGGAGAGTCTGCAAGGGCATGGCGGGACTCCGGCGACGGGTTCCACGCACTTTAGATCCGCCGGGTGCGATGCGAGCGCGTCGTCGGACGGACGGCGTCGGTCTTCCCGGGCACGCGGGGTTGACGTCGGCGACGACATACTGGCGACCGAGACGCGACGCAGCCGAAGGAGGCGCACGCCATGGGCATGCTGGTCGAGGGCTGCTGGAGTAACGACGAGGACGCGCTGACCGACGGCAGCGGACGCCTGAAGCGCCCGGACGCGGCGTTCCGCAACTGGATCACGGCCGATGGCGGTCCCGGACCGACCAGCGAAGGCGGTTTCCGTGCCGAACCCGGCCGCTACCACCTCTACATCGCCCGCGCCTGCCCCTGGGCGCATCGCGCCGCGATCTTCCGCGAGCTCAAGGGTCTGCAGGACATGATCGGCCTGTCGGTCACGCACTGGTTGATGGCCGACGACGGCTGGACCTTCCAGCCCGGGCCCGGCGTGGTGCCCGACCCGCTGTTCGGCGTGGACACGCTGTGGCAACTCTATGTGCGCTCGAACCCGTCGTACACCGGCCGGGTCACCGTGCCGGTACTGTGGGACAAGGCCCGGGGCTGCATCGTCAGCAACGAATCGGCCGACATCCTGCGCATGTTCAACAGCGCCTTCGACAGCGTCGGCGCGCACGAGGGCGACTACTCGCCGCCGGCGCTGCGCGACGAGATCGACGCGGTCAACGCGCGCGTCTACGACGGACTCAACAATGGCGTGTACAAGGCCGGCTTCGCGAAGAAGCAGGCGGCCTACGACGAGGCGGTGGGCGGCGTGTTCGAGACGCTCGACTGGCTGGAACGGCGGCTATCGGGCGCGGAGTGGCTCTGCGGCGAACGCATGACCGAGGCCGACTGGCGGCTGTTCACCACCCTGCTGCGTTTCGACGCGGTGTATCACGGCCATTTCAAGTGCAACCTGCGGCGGCTGGTCGACTATCCGGCGCTGTGGCGGTACACGCGCCGGCTGTACGCGCATCCGGCGGTGGCGCCGACGGTCGATTTCGACCACATCAAGCGCCACTACTACCAGAGCCATCGTCACATCAATCCGACCGGAATCGTACCCCAGGGACCGATCTTCGCGTTCGACGCGGATTGACGCCGCCCCTTCGGGTTACGGCGAGCCCGCGCGGCCGGTCTGCTTCTCGTCGTCCGTCGCCTCGCGCACATCGAGCACGCGCACGTCGAAGTGCAGCGTCTGCCCGGCCAGCGGATGGTTGCCGTCGATCCGCACCCTGTCGTCGTCGACCGCCACCACCGTCACCAGCAACGGCCCGCGTTCGGTACGCGCCTCGAACTGCATGCCCGGCTCGACCTTGTCCACGCCCTTGAAGGATTCGCGCGGCAGGTCCTGCACCAGACCCTCGTTGCGCACGCCGTAACCTTCTTCCGGCTTGACGTCGACCTTGAGCGCATCGCCGGCCTGGCGGCCCGCCAGCGCCTTCTCCAGGCCGGGGATGATGTTGCCGGCGCCGTGGAAATAGCGCAGCGGCCGCGTCTCGGAGGACTGGTCGATGACCCGCCCGTCGTCGTCGGTCAGGGTGTAGTGGATGCTGGCAACGCGCGCAGGCGTAATCTCCATGGAAGATCTCCTTGGACGAGTGGATGTAGTGAGGGTGGTCCGGAATGGCACCGGTGGATACACGGTGCGAAGCGTGGACGCGCCACCACCTTAGCGACTGCGCGCGGATGACGCAAATGCGGCATTGGTGCAAGCGGGCGCGGAACGCCCGGTCTTGCTGCATATGCACAATCTTCCGGGCCGCGATGCTGCGGTCGATCGTTGTCTGGCGAACGCGCGGTATCGCCTTCGGGGCGACGACGTTGACGCCGCTCGCGCGATACGGCCTCGACACGATCGCGGCGGCTGTCGGAAACCGTGACAGGTGCCGTCCTCCACCCGTGGCATCTTCAGGTTACGCAGACATCGCGGGGCTACCATGCCGGGACCGACGCCACCGATCCGGGCGATGCCGAACGACTCGATTGCCGGGGAAACGCGAGCACGGAACCTGCAGTTCGTCCGGCGCATCCACGGCATGCGCATGCTGGGCACGCTGCTGAGCGCGCTGCCGATCGCATCGGTGCTGGACGAGCGCGGGGCGCCGCCCTGGGCCTGGGCGCTGCTCGCGCTCAATGCGCTGGCATGGCCGCAGATCGCCTCCCACGCGAGCCGGCGCGCGCGCGACCCGGTCGCCGCGCAGTTCCGCTGCCTGGCGCTGGATTCGGCATCCGCGGGTGCCTGGGTCGCGGCGATCGCGGTCAGCACCGCACCCGCCGCCCTGTTCGTCACCATGGCCACCGCCGACAAGATCGCGGCCGGCGGCTGGCCGTTCGTGCGGCGATCGACACTGGCGCTGCTGGGCGCCTTCCTACTGGTCTGGACCCTCATGGGGTTTCCCTTCCAGCCGATCACGTCGCAGCGCACGCTGCTGCTGTGCATACCCTTCATGTTCGTCTACGCGGTCGTCCTGAGCGTGGTGACCCATCGCCTGAGGAGCCGGATCCTCGCCCAGAACCGCGAGCTCGAGCGCCTCAACCGCACCGATCCGGCGATGCAGGTGCCCAACCGGCCGCACTTCGAGGCGGTGGCCTCGATGGAGCTGGCCCGCTTCCGCCGCTCCGGACGCCCGGCGACCCTGCTGCTGCTCGACGTCGACAACTTCAAGACGATCAACGACCGCTACGGGCACGGCATGGGCGACATCGTGCTCAAGCGCATCGCCGACCTGCTGCGCGTGAGCGTGCGCGAGGCGGACCTGCCGGCGCGCTACGGCGGAGACGAATTCGCCGTGCTGCTGGTCGACACCGACACGGCCCGGGCGTTGCAGGTCGCCGAGCGGATCCGGCAGGAAGCCGCGCAGCAGACGTTCGATGCCGAACCGGGCCTGCGCTGCACGCTCAGCATCGGCGTGGCGCAGGCCACCGCCGACGACGCCACGCTCGATGCCTGGGTGCGCGCCGCGGACGGGGCCCTGTACCGGGCCAAGGCCGCCGGCAGGGATCGCGTGGTGGCCGCCTGAGCGGGAGCATCCGGTGCGCCCACCGGCCCGGCGTCGGGTGCCGGTGCCGCCGCTCAGCGCGGCGGATCGTGGTCGCCTTCCGCGCGACCTGATGCGGGCGGCGCGAAATCGACCAGCACCGGGAAGTGGTCCGAAGGCAGGCGCCCGTCCACCGGCTGGTCCAGCGTCCGGGCGCGACGGACGCGCAGGCCGCGATGCAGCACCCAGTCGATGCGGTTGCCCGCATCGCCGGTGAAGCCGTGGAACGTGCCTTCTGGACCCTCGCGCAGCGGGGCCTGTGTCCAGGCGTCGCGCAGGGTGCCGGCGAGCGCGCGATGCACGGCGCCGCCCGGCACGTCGTTGAAGTCGCCGACCAGGATCACCGGCACGCCGGGCGGCAACTCCGCCAGCCGCCGCAGGATCAGCTCCGCACCGCGGACCCGCGCCGCCTCGTCCTCCGCGCGATACGGCAGGTGGGTGTTGAACAGGTAGAACCGCAGCCGGTCCGCGCGGCGCTCGAACAGCCCCCAGCTGACCATGCGCGGATACGGATGTCCCCAGCTGATGCTGCCGACCGCTTCGGGCGTGTCCGACAGCCAGAAATGGCCGGATTCGAGCAGGCGCAGCGCATCGCGCCGGTAGAACACGGCCATCTGTTCGTCGTCCCGTCCACCGCGCCGGTCGCGCCCGAACCAGTCGTACTGCGGCAGGCGCTCCGCCAGGAACTCGCCCTGCCCGCGAACCAGTTCCTGGGTGCCGATCAGGTCCGGGTCCGCTTCGCGGATCGTGCGCACCATCGCTTCGCGGCGCAGCTCCCAGCGGTCCGGGCCGTCCGCGTCGACCGGCACGCGCACGTTGAAGCTCATCACCCGCAACGGCGGCCCCACCTCCACCGACTGGCACCCGTTCAACACGAGCAGCATGAGCAGCAGACAGGCCGTCGGCCATCGCAACGGCCGCAACGGATTTCGCAGGGCGCGCGGGCGCATCATCCGCGCGAAGTCAAACCCGGTGTCCATGCGCCTCCTCGACGCTTCAGTCGCGTGCCGCGGCGGAGCGCCGCCGCAGTTGCCAGGATGCCAGCAACACCGCCGGCAGCGCGATCGCCGCGCCCGGCCACACGCCCCAGACCAGGGCGGCCGCGAGCGCGGCGTAGAGCGCGACGCCGCCGACGATCACACGCGTGGCATCGTCCACGGCCGGCACGTCGCGGTCGCGACGCAACTCGAAGCGCAGCACGAGCGCGATCACCGGCGCGACCATCAGCAGGCACAGGGCGATCCAGCCGGCACGCCCGGCCCAGAAGCCCGGCTCGCCCGGCAGACCCGCATCGATCGGCAGACCGAGCCGCTCGCCCAGCCACGCCGCGGGAAGTTCCGCCAGCTTGTGCCACAGGTACAGCGGCATGCCGAGCGCGCCGAGCACCGCGATGGCGCGTGCCGGCGCGTGGCCGGCCAGCAGGCGACGCGCCAGCGGTTCGAACAGCAGCACGGCGCCCACCTGAAGCCACATCACCCCGACCAGTGCCAACGTCGGCGGCAACATGTTGTTGCCGGCCAGCGCCACGCCCACCATGGCCACCGGATAGCCGCTGGCCAACGCCAGCGCCAGCCATGCAGCGCCCAGCGCGAGAAAGCCCGCTCCCACGCCCACGCCATGGAAGCGTCCACGCTTCCAGGCGATGCCGAGCTGTTGCGGCAGCAGCCACACCACCAGCATGTTGAGCCAGGCGACTCCGGCCGGGCGCGCGTCGACGAGCGCGCCCAGCCGGCGCAGGTCGTCCAGCGACGACGCGCCCGCGCGCGCCAGGTCGAGTCCTGCCGCCAGCGCCACCAGCGCCAGTACCGCGCCGAGGCCGAAACGCGCGTCGAGCCGCAGGCACCACGGCAACAGCGCCTGCACCGTCAGCAGCATCGCCAGGAACCACAGGTGGATGGTGAGCGACTGGTTGAACACGCCCAGCAGTCGCCCGCCCGACAGCAGCGATACCGCCGCCAGCGCCACCAGCACCGCGAGGTAGGTCACCGTGGGCCGTGCCAGCGACAGCGCGCGCGTCGCCCACCAGTTCCACTGACCGCCATCGGCCACACGCCGCGCCACGCCCTCGCTGCTGACCGCGGCCGAGACGAAGACGAACAGCGGCACCACCTGCACCAGCCAGGTGAGCGGGCCGGCCGCCTCCCAGCTCGCCAGCAGATGGCCGGTGTCGACCAGTTGTCCGTCCTGCAGCCGCGGCAGGGTCGCGATCCAGTGCCCCAAGACCACCACCAGCAGCGCGCAGGCGCGCAGGGCGTCGGGATACGGGTCGCGTTGCGGTTTGGACATCACGATCGCCTGGGCCGGACACCAGGCGCATGGTAGCGGTCGGGCCGCGCACAAAGACCGGCCGTGGGATGCATGTTCCGCCGCACGGCTGCGGCCGCCCGACGCGCCACCCGCCGGCGGCGGGCAGGTGGATCGCGACGCACTGGCGCGGCGCACCTGTGCTCTGTCGAAACCTCGATCCAGCGCGGCGTTCGCCTGTCCTGCGCGTGCGCGCGATCGCCGCAACGAGCCGCATGGGCGAAGACGTCGGGCGCGCGCCATCCACATGGTGCGATGCGACGTTGCAGTCCAGGAGGGGCGAACGCAGCGTGCCGGGCGGCGCGGACGGCGATCTCAGAGCGTCTGCGTCACCTCGGCGCCGCGACGGGTGAGGAACTCCGCGGCGCGCGCCTGTTGTTCCGCCGACAATGCATGGACCACGATCGTCGTCCCGCCCTCGTCCATCGCATCGCGCGTAGCCTGGATGTAGCGGTCGTGGTCGGGGCGCAACGACACCAGTCCGCCGACCAGCAGCCCGGCGGTCGCGCCGAACCCCAGCGCCGCCAGGCCGGCCGCCCAGGGCGACTGCACGACGAAAGGCACGCCCACCCACATCAGGATCCCGAACAGGATCAGGCCGACCACCGCGCCCGCGATGCCAAGCCGCACATGCGCGACCACGATCGTGCGCCAGATGCCGCCGCCTTCCGGCTCCAGCTTGATGTCCACGTCCGCACTTTCGGGCGTGACCATCTTGACCTGGGCCGGCTGCACGTCGAGTTCCGCGATCATGGACGCGGCCGCGTCGCGCGCGGCGTCGCGGCTGGCGAAGACCGCGGCCAGCTTGCTGTTGGAGACCTCGCCGGTCACGGGATGGTCGGACATCGCAGCGGCTCCTCGTGGCAAGCCGGGATTCTCGCAGGGCGCGCGTCGATCCGATGTGAGAGGGCCGTGGCACCGGATCGGCGAACCCGGTAGCGACCATGGTCGCGCCGAGGGTCAGTCGGCCGCCGGAACCGCCCCGGGCAACGTCTTCCCTGCGCGCCAGCCGAGCGCCTCGAGCGCCTCGGGCGTCACCGCCACCTCCTCCACCCCGGGCGGACGCCCCGCCAGTTCGAAGCGGCGCAACTCGACGCTGCGGAACAGCGCTCCCGCATACCCGTCCAGCAACACGTCGCGCGTGCCGAGTCCCGTGGCCTTGCGGAAGTCCTGCACCGTCGCGAAGCGCGCCTCGCAATCCCTGCCGCGCGCGGGGCTCCACAGCAGCAACGGCTCGCCGCCCGGCTCCGCGCGGACGTAGACATTGCCGTCCACGCGCGTGGTCATCGGCCGCTTCAGCGAGCCGCACATCGCGGCCGGCTGCTCGAAGCGCAGCAGCGGCGCGTCGAAACCGGCGCTCGCCGCCAGCAGGTTGCCCTCGAACACGTGTCCCTCGCGCTCGTCCACGTCCGGGCCGGTCTGCGGATGCCAGCCGAAGTGGTCGCCCTGGGCGCTGCGCTCGTTGCGGTCGAACAGCACCGGCGAGTCGAGGAAGGTGTTGTGGTAGACGCGCGCATCGGCGCTGTTGAGCACGCGGATGCCCTGCTCGTTGTCCACGAACACGTTGCCCGCCACCACCACGCCCCTGGAGATCTCGAAGAAGAATCCGATCTGCGTGCCTTCGACGTGGTTGTTGGCGAACACGCCGTCGATGTTGCCCACGTCGTACCAGACGCCGTTGGAATGCGGGTGCTCGATCACCAGGTTGTCGCGCACCGTGACCCGGTACGACTGGTTGAAGATCTTCACCGCCGCCGGGTAGTAGCCGGTCAGCCGCTCGATGTTGTTGCGGCGGATGATGTTGCGCTCCAGCAGCACGTCCGACGAGCCGATCACGTAGATGCCCTCGGTGCCGGTGTCGCTGATGAGCGAGTTGCGGATCACCAGCCCGTCGCCGCGGAAGTAGCCGGCCACGCGCGAGGTGAAGCTGATGGTCACGTTCTCGAGCGTGGTGCCGACCACTTCCTTGCCGTGGTCCGCGGGGTCGGACGGGCCTACCGGGTCGTCGGTCGGTTCCTCGTTCGGCCCCGTCGAAGGCTTCTTGCCCTCGATGTCGATGGCGCGGAACGCGTACTGGGTGAAGGTGAGCCCGCGGATCGTCGGGCCCTTGCCATCCGATTCCTTCCCGTGCACGGCACGCGATGGCCGATGCAGGGCGATGTCGTGCGCGGTGATCTCCACCAGCCGGTCAGCCGGATCGACGCCGATGTAGACGTAACCCTGTTCGTAGTCGATGTAGTAGCCCTCCTCGCCCAGTTCGCCGGCCCAGCCCTGCGACAGCAGCGGCTTGCCGTCGACGAACACCATGTCGTTGTTGAAGCGGTGCAGCGGCGTGCGCATGCCCTCGCGCTCGCGCCGCCACCAGGCAAGCGGCTGCGCCGGGAACAGCGTGGTCCATTTCGTGCGCCAGACGCCGTCGCGCAGTTCCTCCCAGTCGCTCGCCACGCGGGTGCCCTTCAGGACCGGTCGCTCGTCCCGGTACGGCTGCAGGGTGATGCCCTGGTTGAGCTGCAGGCCGCCGGTACGGTAGGTGCCGCCGCGCAGGACGATGGTGTCGCCGGTGACCACGCGCGCGATCGCGGACTCGAGCGTGGTCGGCTGCGCAGGCGCGGTGCCCGTCGCGTCCATAACGCCATTCGGGGCCACGTAGTAGACGTTCCCTTGTGCAGGTACCTCGTAGGACTGCGCGACCGGACCGTAGGGGCCGCCGGAGGGCTGCGCCGCACCCGGTGCGGCGAGCATCGCACCGAAGGCGCACAGGGCGATCCGGCAGAGTCGGGACATCCGGATACGGAACGCGAGGCGGACAGGGTGCGACATCGACATGCATTCCTCCCAGAAACTGTCGGATGCGGAGCATGCAACCAGGCGTAGCGATGCATGTTAGCGCTACCAACTCTAGCACCAGGACGGGCCGCGACGCGACCCATGGGATGCGGCCACCACGGCGGCCCGCGATGTCACGCGTCGTCGAGCGATGCCATTGGCCGGGACCTTGCCGTCTCCGCCCCCGGGGTCGTGGCGGCGCCGCCGAACACGCCGTCCGCCTCGACTTCGACCAGCCAGCGCGGGTCGATGAAGCGGGACACTTCGACGAACGTGCACGCCGGCTTGCTCCTGCAGAACAACTCCCTGTGCGCCTTCGCGGCATCGCGCCAGGTGTCGATGTCGGTCAGCATGATCCGGGTGCGGATCACGTCGCCCATGCCGAGGCCTGCAGCTCCCATCGCCGCGGCGATGATCTGCAGGCATCGCCGGGTCTGCCCGTAGACATCGCCCGGTGCGGCCACCGACCCATCAGCGGCGACCGGGGCGGTGCTGGCCACGGCCAGCAGGTTGCCTATGCGGACCGCGCGCGAGAAGCCGATGCTCGATTCGAGCTCGGACCCCGAGGAGATGTTGGAGCGCATGCGTCGTCGTCCTGCTGGATTCGATGCCGGACCCGATCGCGCTTTGCGATCCCGGCGGGTTGGTCCGGCGCGACCGCTGCCGGTTCGGTCGCATCCGTTCGGTGCAGGTCTTCCCCGAGGTTCCGATCCTCGGGGCGGGCGTGTGCGTCGGCAGCTGCGGCCACACCCTGGCCGGTCGCCAGCGGCAGCCGCAGGCGGCTGCGTTCCCGGTCGCCCGTCGTCTGCCCTGCCGTCCGCGTCGCGCGCATCACCCGCCCGGCGGCGCCACCGCCAATCCGGCCGCCTGCGCGGCAAGCGTTCCGCATTCGGCGTCGAACTCCGGCGGCGCGCCGGATACGCCGACGCCGCCGATGCCGATGCCGTCGCGCGTGAACAGCGGCATGCCGCCACCGATCGTGGCGATCATCGGCGCGGTCGGCATGTTCCAGGTCCCGGTGTCGGCCGTGGGATTGAGGTACACGGCGGCCGAACGGCCTTTCCAGTGCGCGACCGCCGTGGTGGCCGGCGTCGCGCCGTCGTGCCTGGCGAAGCTCACCAGGTCGCCGCCGTGGTCGAACACGGCGACGGCGACGGTGAAGCCCGCGGCTGCCGCGTGTGCGAGACAGTGGTTGCGGATGGCGTCCGCGGTGGCCGATTCGAGCACGGCGCGCGTGCCTTGCGCCGCAACGCCCGGGCTGGAGCAGGCGAAGGCGATGGCGATCAGGCAGGTGAAGACGTGTTTCATGGGATCTCCTCGGAAAGGTGGGCCGCGGGACGGATGTCGCGCGGCGCTTATTGCCGACGCTCCTCCTGCGCCGTGAGCCGGAGGATCTGGCCGGGGTTGTCGGTGACCAGGTAGATCGCCCCGTCCGGCCCGACCACGGGTTCGTAGGGACGCCCCTGGGTGGTCACCAGGATTTCCTCGTGCTGGACGCGATCGCCGTCGATGGTGAGCAGGCGCAACTGGCGCGGCGAGAGCGCGGTGACCAGGGCCTTGCCCTGCCACAGCGGGAACTGGTTGCCGGCGTAGAACGCCAGACCCGAGACGCCGATCGAGGGCCGCCAGTACCACGCCGGCTGCTCCACGCCATCGGCACGCTGGTGCGGCGTCAGCACGGTGCCGTCGTAGTTGATGCCATGCGTGACCACCGGCCAGCCGTAGTCTCCGCCCCGGCGGACGATGTTCAGCTCATCGCCGCCGCGCGGACCGTGTTCGGTCGCCCACAGGCGCCCCGTGGCCGGTTCGAACGCCATGCCCTGCGGATTGCGGTGGCCGAGGCTGTAGACGGAGGCCAGCGCATCTTCGCGGCCCTGGAACGGGTTGCCGGGTGCCGGCGTTCCGTCCGGCAGCATGCGATGGATCTTGCCGCTCGGCCGTCCCGGTTCGCGCGAGAGCTCCTGCACGCCGCGGTCGCCGACCGAGAAATGCAGTCGCCCCTCGCGGTCGAACGCCATGCGTCCGCCGAAGTGCCAGAACGGCTCGCCGTAGTGGTCGTGGTCGGCTTCGTACACCACCTGCTGGTCGACCCAGTCGTTGCCGCGCAGGCGCCCGCGCACCACCCGGGTCATCGCCAGCGGGCCGCCCTCGGGACCGGTGGTGTCGAGCGGATGGCTGTAGCTGAGGTAGATCCAGCCGTTGCTGCCGTACTCCGGATCCACCGCGATGTCGAACAGCCCCGCCTGGTTCCAGCGGTGGCTGTGGACATAGACGGGCGGGATGCCGGCCACCGGCTGCGGCTGCAGCACGCCGTCGCGGACGATCCGGAGCCGGCCCGGCCGCTCGCTGACCAGCACGGTGTCGGCGTCGAGGAAGGCCATCGCCCAGACCGTCTCGAGCCCGTCGGCGAACACCTCCACCCGCACCGCGTAGTCCAGCGTGTCGACCACGCCGGGGACGGCATCGAACTCGCGGGGCGGTTCCTCGGCGGCGGCCTGTTCATCTTCGTCCGGTTCCGGCTCCGCCTGTCCTTCGCGCGCGGGCAGGTACGCCGCGATCGCGGTGATCTCCTCCGCGGCCAGGATCCCGCCGAAGGCCGGCATCCCCTGCGAGGGCACGCCGATGTGGATGGCCCGCTCGATGTCGCCACGCGTGCCGCCATAGCGATAGGTCCGCGCGGAGAGCGCCGGCCCCAGGCCCGTCCCCTGCCGGTCGGCGCCGTGGCAGGACGCGCAATTGCGCTGGTAGAGCGCCGAGCCGTCAGGCGAGGCCGCGATCGACGTGCCGGCGGCGAGCGCCAGCAGCGGCGCAACCGCGACAAGGGCCAGGGTTCGGGTACGGGCAACAGGCATGGCAGGTCCTCCTGGGCAGCGGCGAGCCGCCGCGACCCGGGCAGGAGAACCTGGATGCCCGGTCCTTCTGGATGGAGGAACCCTAGGGTTTTGCTATAGATTCGGTGCAGGCGCCCGTCGGGCGTCGCGGAGGAGCCCGGCATCGGGTGGTGGAACGGGTGAGCGAACAGACGGCCATCGGAAAGATCGAGGTATCGCCGGCGGAGCGTCCGGGCCGCGCCGGGGCCTTGAACTTCAGTGCCGGCGAAGCGCTGGTCCAGCCCACGCTCAACCGCATCTCGATCCGCGGCCGCGTCGCCCAGGTCGAACCCAAGGTCATGCAGGTGCTGGTGCTGATGGCGGAGCGGCCGGGGACCGTGATCTCGCGGGACACGTTCCTCGACACCGTCTGGGCCGGCACCATCGCCGACGACTACCTGCTCAACCGCGCGGTCTCGGAGCTGCGCAAGATCTTCGACGACGATCCGCAGGCGCCGCGTTACATCGAGACGATCCGCAAGGGCGGCTACCGCCTGATCGCACCGATCGCACCGGCCAGGGTGGCTGCCGCTCTCGCGGCGCCCGCACCGGGCGCGTCGCCCGACGCAACCGAACCCGCCGGCCCGACACCGGCCGCGGCCGACCCCGCCGAACCGGAGGCAGCGCCGGAGGTCCGCCGACGCACGACGCCGATCGTCCTGGCGCTGGCAGGCGTCGCGGCGCTGTCGCTGGCGGCGTGGCTGCTGCTCCCTCGCGCGCCGTCCGGGTCCGCCACCGCGCCCGCCTTGGCGCACGACGTCCGGCCGCTCACCAGCTTCGTCGGTCGTGAACTCGAACCCGCGCTGTCGCCCGATGGCAGCCGGGTCGCCTTCATCTGGGATGGCGGCGGCGCCTTCGACGTCTACGTCAAGACGATCGGCAGCGAGGAGGTGCTCAACCTCACCGACAGCCCGGTCGACGAGCGCCATCCGCTGTGGACCGCGGACGGGCGCGCCCTGCTGTTCGCGCGCACCGACGACACCGGCATTTCGCTCATGCGCGTGTCCGCGCTCGGTGGCGGCGTCACCCGGGTGCTGCGCGACGGAACGATGCGCGAGATCCGTGGCATGAGCCTGTCTCCGGACGGCACTCGTGTCGCCTACGCCGGGCGCCAGGGTGCAAGCGAGCCGTACCGCATCGTCGTGGCCACGCTCGAGGGCGGCGAACGCCGGATCCTGTCGACGCCCGACGCGGGAACGCTGGGCGACACCGACCCGCGCTTCTCCCATGACGGCCGTACGATCGTGTTCGTCCGCGGCGTCAACGAGGTCGCCAAGGACGTCTATCGGGTCCGCGCCGATGGCGGCGAGGCGACCCGCCTGACCTTCGACAACCGCAAGATCAACGGCCTGGCATGGTCGCCCGATGGCGGCCGGATCCTGTTCACCTCGACCCGCTCCGGGACGTACGCGCTGTGGTCTGCGGATCCGGACAGCGGCGCGCTGGAGGCGGTGGGGCTGGGCAACGAAGACGTCCACCAACCGGCGACCGCGCCGGGCGTCGACGCAATCGCCTTCGAACAGTGGATGCACCGCTCGCAGCTGCGCCGGATCGACCTGTCCGGGCAGGCCGACGCCGACGCCGGGCGCCTGCTCCATTCGACCCGCTGGGATTCGAACCCGGCCTGGTCGCCCGACGGTGAACGCATCGCCTTCATTTCCAACCGCAGCGGACCGCACGGGGTATGGGTCAGCCAGCGCGACGGCAGCGGCGCGGTGCAGATCGCCGCGTTCGAGGGGATGTTCGTCGACAATCCCGCGTGGTCGCCCGACGGTGCGCTGATCGCCTTCGACGCCAGCCCCGAGGGCAGGACCGCGATCTTCACCGTCTCCCCGGAAGGCGGCACCCCGCAGCGGATCGTCGACGGTCCCGGCGACAACCGCAATCCGGCGTGGTCGCGCGACGGCGCCTGGCTCTATTTCGAGTCCAACCGCAGTGGCGAATGGCGCGTCCATGCGTTGCCTGCCAATGGTGGCGATGCGATCGCGGTGACCGCCGGGCCCGGTGCCCATCCACGCGAGTCGGCCGACGGCCGCCACCTGCTCTACAGCAAGCCCGACGTGCCCGGCCTCTGGTCGCTGCCGCGGACGGACTGGCGGACCCGGGCCGGACGCGCTGAGGAGACCCTCCTGTTCGCCGGGCTCGACCCCCGCGATGGCGGCAGCTGGGCGCCCGCGGACGCCGGCGTGTACTTCCTGCGTCGTCCGCCGGGGGACGTGCCGGTCCTCTCGCTGTTCGCCCACGCGGACGCGACCGCGACCGACCTGGTTGCGCTGTCCTCGGACTTCGAGGGAGGGGGCTTCGACCTGTCCCCGGACCAGTCCCGGCTCCTGTTCTCCGAGATGATCGCCCGGGAAAGCGACCTGCGCCTGGCCGTCCCCCGTCGATGACCGGCGCCGGGGTCGACATCGATGTCCTTCGCCGGCGCGGTCGGTCGGGACTGCATCCGCGTGCCGCGGCAGTCCCCTGCCCCCATTCCTGCGGTCCGGGCGCGGGCGGCGGCGATCGGCCCAGACCCGGCCGCACTCCGGGGCCGACGAAGTGCGGCCCCTGCGACATCCGCATCCGTCCCGTGCATCCGGAGGAGCGTCACCGCTGACCGGAGGTCAAGGGCCCGGCGTCCGGGATCAGCGCAGCGGCACGATGCCGTGCGACGCGCGTTCGCACACGACCAGTTCGTCCGGGCCGGTCGACGCTCCCGTTGCGCGCACCCGCATTCCGGCGGCGAGCGCCTCGACGGCCACCGGCGGCGCTTCGCACAGGTTCCAGCGCGCCGGCAGGTGGACCGAGACCGAGCCACGTCCGGGCACGTCGATCATCACGATCGCGTTGCCGTCGTAGGTCCACGGCCGGGTATCGATCGACACGATCATGCCCTCGACCGGGACCGGGTCGCCGGACGCGGACCCGGCATCGGGCGCCGCATCGGGCGCCGCATCGGGCGCGGTGCCGCAGCCCGCGGCCGACAGGGCCAGGCAGAGGGCTGCCTGAAAGCGTGCATGACAGGGGTATCGCGGCATGGGGACTCCTCGGGCTGGAAGGCCGATCGCGTCACTGTCGCACACGCGGGCGAGGCGATCCGTGTCGCACGTTCGCTCGCGGTTCGCAGACGAGGGGCGCGGGTTCCGCAAGCCTGAGACGCACGCGCCGGCCGTCGTCGGAGGTCCGCTCGGGAAACCGCGCGAAGCGAACCCGCCCGCTTCAATCGTTCCCGGCCAGCGCATCCGCCAGCGACGGCTCCACGCCCGGTGCGCCGGGGTCGCCGCGCAGCTCGCCCAGCGGCGGGATGACCAGTGTGGTGTATTCCTCGTAGTGCGCGGTGGGCAGGTCACGCAGGGCGAGGCGCTCCGCGCGCGCGGTTTCGATCGGCAGCCGCGCGGCTTCGTAAAGGATCACCTCGTGCCCGGGCGGATACCAGCGCAGCAGCTTGTCGACCAGCGCCTGCAGGCCCTCGCGCTCGGCGTGGAAACGGGTGCAGGACAGGTCGCCCGACAGCGCCACCTGCCACAGCAGCACCAGCCCGGCGGTGTCGGGCTGGCGATCGTAGTGGAGGAAGTGGGTCGCCTCCATCGACTGCACGCCGCGACGGCCCGGATCGATGCCGAGGTCGGCGTACAGGCAGGCTTCGGCGGAGATCCCCGGCTCCATGCGCGCCGGGATCCCTTCCGCGCGCGCCTTGCGCACCACAGCGTGGGGGACGTCGGCGAACACGCCCGGATGGCCGTAGAACACCGCGCACACGCGCTTGCCGTCGCGCACCTGGTCCATGATCGCCGCATCGATCTCGCGATAGGTCTGGCGCCGGTCCTTGCCCTCGGCGTAGTGCGCGCCGAGGTTGATCGCGTCGGGGCGGAAGTTCTGGATCATCGCCAGCGCGAACGGATCGGTCAGGCAGAACACCACCTGCGCCTCGCGGATCTCCGACAGGCAGCGCTCGTTGACGTGGCGCCCGAATTCGATGCCGCTGCCGACCACCACCAGGCCCGCACCCGCCGCCGATTCGGCCGCCTCCTCGTTCGCGCACACCACCCGGTCCCGGCCTTCGTACTTGGCGCGGTACAGCGCCTGGTCGGCCTCATGGATCAGCTGTTCGAGCGTGGCGGCATGGCCGTTGGCCTGGCAGACGCCCGAGCTGATGCTGAAATGCACGGTCTGCCCGAACACGCTGATCGGCTCGATCCGGTCGCGCAGGCGTTGCAGCAGGCCTCGCGCCTGCGCGGCCTCCGCCTCGAGCAGGATGGTGAATTCGTCGCCGCCGCTGCGCCCGGCGATGCCCTGCTCGCCGACGATCTCGCGGATCCAGGTCCCCAGCGAACGCAGCGCCTCGTCTCCCGCGGCGTGGCCGTGGCGATCGTTGACCTCCTTGAACCGGTCGATGTCGGCGACGATCGCGGTAAACGGCCGCCCGTTCCCGCGCGCGCGGGCGAACGCTACTTCGCCGAGCCTGCGCACGTGCTGGTAGTTGTGCAGGCGGGTCAGGCTGTCGTGCTCGGACTGCCAGCGATAGCGGCGCCGTTCCCGGAATGAGCGGCGCAGCAGCACGGTGAGCAGCAATGCCGTGGCCAGCAGGGCGACCACGCCCGCGGCGAGCAGCCACTGCCGCCGCTTGGTGGCAGTGACCTGCAGGGCAGCCAGCTCCCGCTCGGCTTCGAGCAATGCGATCTGTTGTTCCTTCATCCGCGTGTCGAATTCGACCTGCAGGTAGGTCAGGCGCCGCGCACGGGCATCGGCCTCGGCGGCCGCCGAGGCCGACATGGCCTGCTTGAGATGCGCCAGGGCCGTGACGAGGTCGCCGCGCCGTTCGGCCAGTCTGGCCAGCAGGTGCTCGGTCTCGGCGATGGCGAGGTTGGATTCGTGTTCGCGGTAGTAGCGCAGGGTGTCGAACAGCAAGGCGCTGGCGTGGTCGAGATCCCGGTTCGACACGATCAGGCTTTCGGCAATGACCAGGCGCGTGCTCCAGGCGCCGGCCGCGTAGCCCGCGGCCTCGAACTCCGAGAGCGCCTGCCGGGCCCAGCCCCAGGCCTCTTCATGCCGGCCCTGCCTCATCGCCATCTTGGCGACGCCGTACCTGCCGACCGCTGTGAAAACCGGGTCGCCGGCACGGGTGCAGGCTTCGATCTGCCGGCGCCGCCAGCCTTCCGCGGCACTGAAGTTGCCGGCGTGGTCCTCGGCCAGGGCCATTTCCGACAGGGCCACGCACAGGCCCCGGGCATCGTCCCTCGCCTCGACCGCCTCGACGGCGCGCAGCGCCATGTCGCGCGCCTTCTCCGTTTCCCCGACGAGGGTATGCAGGTAGCTGGCGGTTCCGAGCAGGGTGTGCGATTGCTCGGGCGCCTCGGGCAGGTACGACAGGCCCTCGTTAAGCCAGGTGAAGGCCCGCGACCAGTCCTCGATATTGGCGGCCACGTTGATGGCCGTACCGTAGATGCGTATGCGCAGCGCTGCGGGCATCTCCTCCGCCAGCAGCGCTGCCAGGCCCTCCAGCGCCTCCGTCAGCCGCCCGGCGAGCGCCAGGTTGCGCAGGCGGACATACTCGATGCGCTGGCGCTGCTCCGTGGTGAGCGCACCGGACCGCGATGCCAGCGCTTCGATTTTCGCGTTCGATTCCCGCCAGTGCGCGGTGACCGCAAGCGCCTCGATCTCGCTGACCTGCGCCTCCAGCGCGTCCGCGGCCAACGACGGCATGCCGACCAATGCCAGCAGCAGGACTGCGAGCGGAATCAGCCGATACATGCGCTTGCGACGGACGTTGCCGCGAAGGCGATTACTCGTAGCACTTGATGCTGTGGTTGGTGGCGAACTGTCCGTCCGTCAGCCCCGTGAGCTTCTTGATCGCAGCGTAGTCCTTCTCCGCCATCGCCCTGCGCTCGGCGTCGGCCAGGCCGGCGCGCTGCATCACCGCCTCCGGGTCCTTGTCGTACTCCGCGGCCAGCGCCGCATCGCTGCCAAGCTTGCGCATCAGATCAAGCAGTTTCGACATGTTCTTTCCCCCTGAATCGACCAGGCATCGTCACCTCGCGAACGCGACCCGGCGCGATGCAGTGACCCCATGACAACCACCCCGACGTACACGCCGCCTCCGGCGCCGCGGAACAGGCCGACATTAGCACAGGACCATGCCCGTACGGCGGTGGCAGCCCGACACGGGCGCATCATCGGCGCAGCGGGAAACAAGGTGCCTGTGCTGCGTGCTTCGGCGGTCCGGGATGGACCGGTACCGATCGAGCGCCCCCGCGCGGGCCCACTTCCGGACCGCGGGCGATGCCCGTTGATCCGGAATCCGCCGGACCAGGCACCTGTCGTCGAGAGCGCAGCGCGCGATCCCGCGTCGGGCATCGCGTACACCCTCGCGTCCACTCGACCGCGCGGACCGCGATGCCGCAGGAGCGCCGGCTGCGGTCGCGCTCGCCAGCGGGCCATCGGGCCATCGCGATCGGAGCGGCGACGATCTGCGCCCCGGTCCCCTGGGACCACGCCAGCAAGACATGGATGTTCTGCGCGCGACTCACGGCCCGGTGAGCGCGGATCGCGTGCGCGGCTTGCCGCGCGCATCCGGGCGGCCGCCCGGATGCGCTGCCGGGTGGCCGGACCGCGCAGCGGCCCTGGCCAAGCGACGGGCGATTCCCGGGCGCCGGGGCGCGGCGTCGATCCGGAGTCCTGACCGGGACGTCTGCGTACGGGCCAGGCCGCGAGCGCGTGCGCACGACCGGCGCCCGCCATATCGGAAACGGCAGTGGTGCATACCCGACCGCATATGTCGCCCTCGTGCGCGGCAACGATCGCCCGCCCGAAGCCGATGCCCACCTGCCGCCGCCAACGCCCTTGGGATCGGGCGTTTCGACGCACCGGGGTCCTGGTACCGGCGCTGCACGCGGACCGACCGTTGCGTCCCGGCCCATCCGCGTACTACCCCGATGCCGCGCGGGATTCGACTCGGCAAGGGCTTTTCGACAGACTCCGATCCCACCCGCTGCCGGGCACGCCTGCGCGCATCGCGCGCACGAAATGCCCGACGCGAACACAGCCAGCCCAAGGAACGCCAAACGCCCATGACCGTCCTGAATTCCCTGCGCGCCGTCGCCTGCTGCGCCCTGCTCTCCGCCTCCCCGCACCTGTTCGCCGCCACCGTCACCGGCACCGTCCAGGCCGACAAACCCGGTCCGGTGATCGCGCCGGAACTCTACGGCCAGTTCATGGAGCAGCTCGGCACCGGCGTCGACGGCGGCGTCTGGGTCGGCCCGGATTCGGACATCCCCAATACCCGCGGCTTCCGCAACGACGTGCTGGCGGCGCTGAAGGAACTGCAGGTCCCGGTGCTGCGCTGGCCGGGCGGCTGCTACGCCGACATCTACGACTGGCGCACCGGCATCGGCCCGCGCGACCGGCGCCCGGTCACCCTCAACCGCTGGTGGGGCAACAAGGAAGAACACAACGCCGTCGGCACCCACGAGTTCTTCGAATTCGCGGAACTGCTCGGCGCCAGGACCTTCCTCAACGTCAACGTCGGCACCGGCACCCCGCGCGAGGCCGCGCAGTGGGTGGAATACATCACCTCGCCCACCAATTCGGCGCTCGCGCAGGAGCGCCGCCGCAACGGCCGCGAGGAACCGTGGAAGATCGACTTCCTCGGCATCGGCAACGAACCCAACGGCTGCGGCGGCCGCATGCGCGCGGAGACCTTCGCCGACCTGTTCCGCCAGTACTCGGGCTTCATCGCCCCGCATGGCGGCACGACGATGATCGCCTCCGGCCCCGACGCGACCAGCGCGGAATGGACCCGCACCACGATGGAACTCGCCGGCGAGCACCTCGACGCATTCTCGATGCACTACTACACCCTGCCCACCGGCGACTGGAGCGCGAAGGGCCCGGCGACCGGCTTCGACCAGGCGCAATGGCGGGCCACGTTCGAGCGCACCTACATGATCGAGCCGATGATCCGGGAACAGTCCGCGATCATGGACGAGTTCGATCCGGAGGCGGAGAAGGCGCTGGTGATAGGCGAATGGGGCACCTGGTACGACCCGACGCCCGGCTCGCCAGGCGGCTGGTTGCAGCAGCAGAACAGCATCCGCGACGGCCTGGTGGCGGCGGTCAACCTCAATATCTTCCATCGCAACGCCCGGCGTCTGCGCGCCGCGGGCATCGCGCAGATGGTCAACGTGCTGCAGGCGATGATCCTCACCGACGGCGCGAAGATGCTGCGTACGCCCACCTACCATGCGTTCCGGATGTACCGGCCGTTCCAGGGCGCCACCTCGCTGCCGCTGCAACTGGACTCGCCCGCCTACGGCAGCCTCGAGGCCGTGGACGGCACCGCCGCGCGCGGCCGCGACGGCAAGCTGCATGTCGCGCTGGTGAACATCGATCCGGACGCGGCGATGAACGTCTCGCTCGCGCTCCACGGCACGCAGGCGACCCGCGCGACCGGGCAAGTGCTCACCGCGGACGCGATCGACGCGCACAACACCTTCGACGATCCGGACAACGTCCACCCGGTGGCGTTCGAAGGCGCGCGCGTCTCGGACGGGAGATTGACCGCCACCCTGCCCGCCAAGTCGCTGATCGTGTTGACCCTGGAGTAATTGCGAGGTCCGCATGGACCCGGCCCGCGGAGACCACAGGGCGGGCGTCGGCGGGCCAATGCGATGGCCCTCCGTGCCTCGCGGTCCCCGCGCATGGCATCCGCTTTTCTCCCCCTGCCGCGCCCCCATCCCCGACGGCACGCCGCTTGCGACGGGCGTACGCGTACCCGGCCCGATTACGCGGGCTGGAACACCGGTTCGAGCAGCCGGAACGTGCCGGCATCGGCGTCCAGTTCCACCCGCCCCCCGACCGGCACGATGAACTGCTGGCGGATGTGGCCGATCATCGCGCCGCGATAGGCCGGAACGCCCAGCGGCCTGATATGGTCGTCGAGGATCTGCGACAGGGTCAACGAGCCGTAGCCGTCGCCGGGGTCGCAGTCGGTGCACTCGCCGAAGATGAAGCCGGCGATCCGGTCGAGCGCGCCCATCAGCTTGAGCGTGGTCAGCATGCGGTCGACCCGATAGGGCGCCTCGGACACATCCTCCAGGAACAGGATCCTGCCGCCGAAGTCGGGCACGTACGGCGAGCCGGCGATGGCCGTGAGCACCGTCAGGTTGCCGCCCACCAGTTCACCGCGCGCCTTGCCGCCGGTGATGGTGACCGTACGGTTCTTGCGCGGCACCAGTTCGTCGCCGGCCTCGACCAGGTTTTCGTAGCGCATCAGTTCGCGCTCGAAGAACACGCGCCGGAACTGGTCGACGTTGAACCGGTTCCAGCTGCCGGCGCCGATGGGGCCGTGGAAGGTCACCAGGCCGGTCCGTGCATGGATGGCGCTGTGCAGCGCGGTGACGTCGGAATAGCCGAGCAGCGCCTTGGGGTTGGCGCGGATCGCGTCGTAATCCAGCAGCGGCAGCAGGCGCGCCGCGCCGGAGCCGCCGCGCGCGCAGACGATGGCCTTGACGTCCCGGTCGGCGAAGGCGGCGTTGATGTCGCCGGCACGCTGCGCATCGGTGCCGGCGAGGTGACCGCGGCGCGCCGCGTAGTGCGCGCCGGTCTTCACCCTGAAGCCCAGCGCCTCCATTGCCTCGCGCGCGAGCTGCAGATCGAAGCTGTCGTCGACTGCGGACGACGGGCTGACCAGGCATACGGTATCGCCGGGCGCAAGCGGCACCGGCAGCAGGCGTGCGTGCGGCGCCGCGCTCGCGCTGCGCACGGCGGCAAGTGGAAGCAGGGCGGCCGCCAACGCAGCGTTGCCGAGGAAGTCCCGCCTGTGCATGTGTGGCTGCCTGTCGGACCCGGTTCCGGACCAGATTAGCACCGGTCACGCGCAACAATCCGCCGGGCGCAACGCGAGGCGACGGATGCGTTCCGCACCGCAGCCGATCGCCGATCCGTCGCGGACGCGGGAACGGTTCCTCACCCCTCCGCCCGGCCGGGAACCAGAGGCCCCGGCACGGGCGCGCCGTCGTCCGGCCCGGATCGATCCTCGATCACGGTGCGGTTGCGTCCGCTGCGCTTGGCGCGGTACATGGCGGCGTCGGCGCGGGCCAGCCAGTCGCCGGCCGATTCGCCGGGACGGAAGGGCGCGGCGCCGAGCGAAACGGTGATACTGCGTCCGTGGCACCGCACCTCGCGCTCCACCGAAACCCGCAGCTTTTCCGCGATGTTCCACAACGCGTCCGGGCTGGCGCCGGGGCACAGCAGACCGAATTCCTCGCCGCCGAGCCGGAAGAAGCGATCGTCCTTGCGCGTGGAACTGCGCACCAGTTCGGACACCTGGACGAGCACGTCGTCTCCGGCTTCGTGGCCGAAGTCGTCGTTGACCAGCTTGAAACGGTCGAGGTCGAAGACTACGAAGCCCAGCGGCGTGCCGCTGCGCATGCTCGATGCCATCGCGATCTCCAGTTCCGTCTCCAGGCCGCGACGATTGCCCGCGCCGGTGAGCGGGTCGTGCAGCGCGACCGCCTCGAGCTGCGACCGCTGCAGCTCCGCACGCGACGAGAATACGAACGAGAACAGGCTGACGACCGCGGCGGTCACCCCGAACATGACCTTCTGCAGGGAGCTGACCAGGGCGGCATCACTCGCGATGATCGCCGCGATCGCGAGCGTGGAGACCACGAGAGCCGGCCAGCGGCCGACGAGGAGAAAGTTCGCGACCAGGACCGGATAGACCCAGAACAGACCGGACAGCCCGGCAAGGTGCGCCACCGCGACGCAGCCGATCGAGTACGTGACCGACGCGATGAGCGCCGCACCCGGCGTTCGCCCTGTGCGCCACGCATAGGCCGAACTGGCGACGATGCCGACTACGATCACCATGTCGACCAGCGCGACCAGCGGTTGCCCGCTCAAGAAGCGATAGACCGCGAATGGCGTGATGCCCAGGGCGGTGATCGCGCCGAACATCACGATGATCGCGAGATGGAAATCGCCTTTGAGCCTGGTCTTCCACATCTCGCGGTGTGTTCGCATTCGGGGCGTGGCTGCGTGGCTGCGTGGGTGCGTCGCATACCCGTATCGCAACGGGCACGACCACAGGCAAGGAAGCATGCCCGGGACGCAATCGCCGCCACACTAGCGGACCGGCGGCCGCGCCGGCGTGAACGGAGCCCATCCGCGCCAGGCTCGACGCTTCCGCGGTGTGCGCCTGGCGCGTCGTTCTGCAGCGCACCAGAACGCCGGAGAATGAAAGCCTTGCAGCCGCGAAGTCCGGACCGGCTGCCGCGCCTCCCCGACACCACTGGCGTTGGCACGAGGCTCGGCCGGGACAGCGCGCGTCGAGACCGGTTGTCGCCGGCGTCGTCAGTTGGCCGCCGGCGTCGGGGTCAGGCGGGTTTCACGCGCACGCGTGGCGTCATCGCCACGTTGGCATGTTCGCTCATGAGCTGCAGCTCGCCGTCCTGGATCATCGCGGTCAGGCGCATGCCGCGCTCGAGCAGGCCCACCGTCGCCTCGACGGCATCCGGGTCGAGGTCGAGCACCGTCAGGTTCCTCAACCGCGTCAGCGCCGAAGCGATCCTGTTCCACCAGATCTCCGCGCCGTTGCCGCTGTAGTTCACCACCACCACCTGACGCGCACGGGCGCAGGCCTTGCGGATCCGGCTCTCGTCCGGCTGTCCCAGGTCGATCCAACGCTCGATGTCGCCGGTGTAGTCGCGTTGCCACAGGTCGGCATCCTCGTCGCTGCTCAGCCCGCGCCCGAATTCCAGGCGCTCGTCGGCGAACAGCGCGAAGGCGATCAGCCGCACCATCAGCCGCGCCGGCGTCTCGGACGGATGCTGTGCGAGCGTGAGGTTGTGGCTGGCGTAGTAGTGCCGGTCCATGTCGCTGACCTGCAGCTCCACCTTGTAGATCGTCGAATTGGGCGCCATCGGTCTGCCGGAGGGAAAGAGGCGCGATTGTAGTCGGCCCGGCGGGAAGATCGGCGCGACGCAGGCGCGGCCCGGCTGCCGCCATTGCCGATCGCCGACGGGTTTCGACACGGGACGGCGACGGTCCGGTGCATGGCGCAAGGGTCCGCAGGCCTTCGGGACGCAGTGCAACGCGCGCCTGGCGTGGCGTCGCTGGTCCATCACGGCACGATCATTGTACCGATGACAGCATTCCCGCCATGATCGGACGCGAGACGCACGACCGGCCACCCGCTTTCTTCACGCCGCAGGACATGTTCGTCCCCACGCCATCCGCGCGGGCGTGGGACATCTCCTTGGCCGATGGGCCCGTGGTGGCGACGGCGATCCACGACGGCCATGCCATCCGCCCCTCGCTGCGGCAATGGCTGGCGCTTTCGCCGCAGCAACGGCTGCGCGAGGAGGATCCGCTCACCGGGTTGTTGACCACCGCCGGCGACGTGCGCATCCGCGTGCCCACGTCGCGCTTCGAGGTCGACCTCAACCGCCCGCGCGACGGCGCGGTCTATGTGCGGCCCGAGCACTGCTGGGGCCTGGAAGCGTGGCACGCCCCCCTGCCCGATGCGGAAATCGAGCGTTCGCTGGTGCTGTGGGACCGCTTCTACGCCATGGTGGCCGAGTTGCTGGATCGCATGCTCGAACGCTGGGAAGCGGTGCTGCTGATCGATCTCCACAGCTACAACCATCGCAGGGACGGCGCCGACGCCGCGCCGCAACCGCAGGCGGACAATCCCGACATCGAACTGGGCCTCACCACGGTCGATCCCGCACGCTGGGGCGCGGCGGCCGAACGCTTCGCCGACGCGCTGCGGGCGGCGCCGGTGCACGGGCGCGCGCCCGACGTGCGAGCGAACGTGCGCTTTCCCACCGGCGGCCACTTCCCCGAATGGGTCTACGCCCGGTGGGGCGAGCGGGTGTGCACGATCTCGCCCGAGTACAAGAAGATCTTCATGGACGAATGGTCGGGCCATGCGGACATCGGCGCGCTGCATGCGCTGCGCGACGGCCTGCACGGGGCCGTCGACGCGGTCCGGCCCCTGTTCGGGAGGCGGCGGTGAGCCCCGATGCCGCCGCGCCCGCCGTCCGGGCGTTGCCGCCGGTCGCGGGCGAGGTCGATGCGGCGCTCGCCTCGATCGACGCGGATCTGGACTGGTTGCTCGCACTCAATCCGCTGGGCACCGATGGACTGTGGGAAGAGTTCGACGCCAGCGGCCGCACCCGCGTGTCCGCGTTGCGCTACGCCGAGCCCCTGCTCGACCTCGATGCCATGCGGCGGCGGCTTCTGGCGCTGCCGATGGAGCGCGTGGAATCGCCATTGCTGGCCGGCGTACTGTCGGAGAAGCAGCGCTATCTGGACCGTACGATCGAACTGCTGCGCCTGCGCGGCACCGATGGCTTCGTCGCCGCGAGCATCGACCTGTTCGGCGGCGTGGAGGCCGGCCTGCTGGAACTGGCGAACCGGATCCTCGCCGAAGTCGCCGCCAGCGACCCGCTGCCGGCCGACAGCGGCGTGGACGAAGTGGTCGCCGCCGTCGAGGACGAGGTGGCCTGGTACCGGACGCAGGCGCCGGACTTCGGACTGGAGATCCGGGTCGACGCCGACGTCGGCTCGCTGATGATGGTCTCCCACGGCCGGCTCTACCTCGATGCCGAGCTGCGCCTGCCGCGGGCGCGCGTGCAGCCACTGGTGCAGCATGAGGTCGGCACCCATGTGGTCACGCGCTACAACGGCGCGCGCCAGCCGTTGCGGCAACTGGCGGTGGGCCTGGCGCAGTACGACGCCCTGCAGGAGGGTCTGGGCGTGCTGGCCGAGTACCTCTCCGGCTACCTGCCCGGCGAACGCTTGCGGATCCTGGCCGCGCGCGTGGTCGCGGCCGACATGGCGATCCACGGCGCGCAGATCCCCGCGATCTTCGCCAGCCTCCACGAGACCCACGGCTTCGCCACGGACGACGCCTTCGACGTCGCGGTCCGCGCCTGCCGTGGCGGCGGCCTGACCAAGGATGCGGTGTACCTGCGGGGGCTGCGCGACCTGCTCGACGACCTGCGCGGCGGCGGCGCGTTCGAGCCGCTGTTCGCCGGCAAGTTCGCACTCTCGCACCGGGTGGTGCTGCAGCAACTGGCGGAGGCCGGCTGGGTCGCGCCGCCCGCGCTGCTGCCGCGCTACACCGCCGCGGACGATTTCGAGCGGGCGCTCGCACGCTGCCGGACGCTCGGCGTCGACGCGCTCTACCACGTCCATCCGCCCCAGACCCCAGCCCAGGAACTTCCCGCATGAGTGGCGCACCGATGCGCCTCGGTTTCGTCGTCAACGACGTCGCGACCGAGAAGAACAACTACACCACCATCCGCCTGGCGCGCGTGGCCCTCAACCAGGGACACCAAGTGGCGCTGATCGGGCTGGCAGACTTCATCTACGACGCCAACGGCACGGTCCGCGCGCGGGCGCACGTGCCGCGCGGCGACCGCTATGCCGACGACGACGCGCTGCTGGCCGAGATCCAGGGCGAAGGCGCGGACGTCGAGCGGATCGACGTCGAGGCGCTCGACGTGCTGATGCTGCGCAGCGATCCGGCCGAAGAGGTGGTCGACCGGCCCTGGGCGCCGAACAGCGCCCTGCTGTTCGCGCAACTGGTGACCCGCCGAGGGGTGATCGTGCTCAACGACCCGACCCACCTGACCGACGCTTCGAACAAGACCTATTTCCAGCATTTTCCCGAGGACGTGCGCCCGGTCACCTGCATCACCCGCGATGCCGACGAGATCAAGTCCTTCATCAATGCACATGACGGTCGCGGCGTGATCAAGCCGCTGCAGGGTTCCGGCGGCCAGGGAGTATTCGTGGTCAATGGCGACGGCGGCGCCAACCTCAACCAGATGATCGATGCGGTGATCCGCGACGGCTACGCGATCGTGCAGGAGTACCTGCCCAGGGCTGCCGAAGGCGACCTGCGCCTGCTCACGCTCAATGGCCGGCCGTTGCGGGTCGACGGGCGGTATGCGTGTTTCCGTCGCTACAACGACAGCGGCGACGCCCGCAGCAACATCAGCGCCGGCGGCAAGATCGAGATCGCCGAGCCCGACGCCGACGCCCTGCGCCTGGCGGAGATCGTCGCGCCCAAGCTCATCCGCGACGGGATGTACTTCGCCGGCCTCGACATCGTCGGCGACAAGCTGATGGAAGTGAACGTCGACACCCCTGGCGGCGTCAACATGGCCGAGGAACTGACCGGCGTCGACTTCAGCAGCCACGTGATCGCCGACCTGGAGCGGAAGGTGCGCCTGCGCAACCAGTACGGCGGCACCCTGCGCAACGTCGAGCTGGCGATGCTGTAGGGCCGCCGGCACCCGCGGCAGGCGCACGATCCGCGGCGGGTGCGCCGTGCGGTCGTGCGATGCGTCCTGGTGGCGCGATCAGGCCTTGCGTTCATCAGGCTTTGCGTTCATCAGGCCTTGCGTTCCACCCGGAAATCGATCGGCTTGTAGCTGAAGTTGTTCGACTGCCCGGCCGAGCACGCCGTCATCGCGACCACCAGCGGCATTTCCGCGCGCAGCCGGATGAAGTCCCCCGCACGGCTCAGCGGAGGGAGCACCGCGACCGCGCCGGTCGCACCGTCCACGGTGACGTGCATGAAGATGTTGAACGCGATCGGGATGCGGTCGCTGTCGATCCCGTAGGGCGCGAGCGCGGCGGCGAGGTTGCCCTCGCACCCGGGACGGCCCTCGGTTTCGCCGTAGAGGATCTCGAACATCCGCTTCGAGCACGGGGTCAACGTGAAGTCGTGGCGCCCGCAAGTGTCTTCGATGATGGTGAACATGGGGCGACTGCGATTCGAATACAGCACATCGCCGGTGCTGAGCCACAGCTTCGACGCGTAGTCGATCGATCGGCCGGAGGACAGGTACTCGGCAAGATCCTCGCGCGAGAACGCGGTGAGATCGCTGACCTGCTGGCCCATGGGATCGATCACGACCAGTTCGTCGCCGCGCTCCAGTTCCACCGCCCGCCCGGAGCACGGCGGTATCCGGTCGCAGGAAGGCTGCCCGCTCACCCCGACTTCCTGACCCGGAACGGGCATGTCCAGTCCGGCTCCACTGCGCGGCCGCTGTACTGCCGGGTCTCGGGGGCGGTGCCGAAGTCGGCCAGGTTGGGGTTGATCGACCCCTGCAGCGCCGTGTCGCGTTCGCGGGTGGCCGCCTGCATCTTGGCGTAGCGTCCGTCTGCGCGCAGCCTCTGGAACTGCCGGTGCGAGTTGAACACGAGCGCCGGCGAGGCGAAGCGCCGCGCCAGGCGCGATGCCCCCGGATGCAGTCCGATCACGAAGAAGGGATGTCCCGCCAGGCTCAGGCTGAACTTCGGATCGTCGGGGTCGCGGCCGACGTCCGGCGCCCAGCGCGTGCCGCGGCGCGCATCGAGGTCGTGGAGGCGCTGAATCTGCGACCACAGCATGGCCTCGAACCGCCGCTCGTCGGTGTCCCGGGGGCCATCGAAGATCGCAACGAGCGAATGCACCGTGCTGTCGTCGGGATCGGCCGCGTCCACCATTGTCGCGAACTCCCGCAGCGCGTCGAGCAGGGACGCGTCGTTGGCGCGGTCGCCGATGCGCGCGAACTCGTGCGCCTGGATCGCATCGCGCGCCAGCGCCGCCTTCGAGCCGACGCAGGGAAACTCGGCCGAGCCGACGAACTCGAGAAATTCGGCCGCCAGGACGCCCCCCCGGGCATCGGGCTTCGGGTCGGCGAACGCACCGGGAGTCGTGGTGGCGTCGCTGCGACGCCGGATGGGACAGGAATTCATCGGGTTCTCGGGGAGTGAGCGCGCATCGCGCGGCAACGGATGCGTCCAAGGCTAGCGATGCCTGCGACATGGCGGCGTGTACGCCACGCACTTCGCCGCACTTCGCGCACGGCTCGTTCATGTTGCGGTTGGCGCGCCGATCGCAATCGTGGCGCCGCCAGGGCGATCCGCCCGTCCACGCCCGGGGCGATCTGCGCCGAACGCGACTACGGGCCCGCGACCCACTCGCCTTCCCACAGACCTCCGTCGGTATCGGCGAACGGCTTCCCTGCGTCGACGTGAACACGCTGTTGCAGCGGCGGGTGCTAGAACAGCGCCATGACCCGCACGCGTCCCGCCGCGCCGACTCCCTCGTCCGGACTTCCGGGTGCGCTGCGCTGCCGACGCAAGTTCCTGCGGCGGTTTCCGGGCGGCTTCCGCGATCCTGCCTACCTGGAATGGGAGCGCGACTACAAGCTGGAAACGCACCGGCGCTGGCTGGACGCGCTGTCCCGGGATACCTTTCGCGATCTGCTGCGCGACCGGCAGGCGGCGGAAGCGGCCGCGCGCGCGGTGCGCGTCGAGCAGCGTTCGCGCCACAGCATGCTGTTCTCGTTCGAGAAGATGGCGCTGCGCGACGCCCTGCGCTCGCCGCAGGGCGCACACGACTTCGCGCACGGCCTGTACGAATACCTGCACGGACGCGGCAGCATGGAACGCCGTTTCGAGCAATGGGTCGCCGCGATCGACGCCCTGCCACGCCGGCAGACGCGGGTACTGACCTGGCCCCTGGTCACCGTCTTCGGCTTCATCGCCCAGCCGACGAGGCACATGTTCATGAAACCCAACACCATGCGCGCCGCAGCCCGCGTCTATGGTTTCGAACTGCCCTATCGCTCGCGGCCATCGTGGGAGACCTACGCCAGCCTGCTTGCCTTCGCCGGGCTGGTGAGGCAGGACCTCGCGGACCTGCGCCCGCGCGACATGATCGACCTGCAGTCGTTCCTGTGGGTGCAGGGGTCGGACGAGTACGCCTGACCCCGGTGCGCCGGTGGTCTGCGGTCGCATCGGCGCCCCTCTACGTCCCGTGCTGCGCCAGCCCACCCGGTCCGGTCGTGGTGCGGGGTGCGGCCTCGGTCGCATCCCCGGCGAAGCGCAGGAACCAACTGCCGACCAGTCCACGCACGGCCGAGATGTCGTCGGCCGAGCGTATGGCGTGCGCCAGGTCCGGGACGACCTCCAGTTGCAGGCGCTCCACGTTGCGGCCGGTGTAGTGCGGCGCGAGGGCGCGATGCAGTTGCCGCACGCCGGCATCGTCCAGCATGGTATCCGCCGCGCCATGCACGATCAGCAGTGCCGGTGGCGGTTCGCCCTGCGCGATCTCCGCGGCACGCCGGGTGGCGTCCGATACGCGGGCGAGCGCGCGGGCCTCGGGCGTCCAGGCGAACCGCGTCCTCGTGGCGCGCTCGTATGCGCCGACCGACGCACCGAGCCCGGTCGAGG
This sequence comes from Luteimonas saliphila, assembly GCF_016774335.1. GTDB lineage: Bacteria > Pseudomonadota > Gammaproteobacteria > Xanthomonadales > Xanthomonadaceae > Luteimonas > Luteimonas saliphila. Next base: position 47,442 of record NZ_JAETWA010000031.1, read on the forward strand.
TGTTCAGCACGACCGCCGCCGACACCGGCACCTCGCGCTGCGCGAGCGCATACAGCGCCGCCGCACCACCTGCGGAAAAGCCGAACACGGCGATGCCTTGGCCCGGCGCGAGGCAACCGAGCTCGCGCATTGCACCGGCGATCCCGGGCAGCTCGCGCCCCGCGCCCAGCACCACCGGTTCGAACACGCCCGTCGCCAGGTCTTCCGCCTGACGTCGCGCCAGCTCGGCGGGATCCGCGGGTGCGCGCTTGCCGAACAGCGGCAGCCCCAGGTAGACCTTCACCGCGGGCACCTCGTCCAGCGGCAGCAGGTCCATCAGCGCTTCTTCGCTGGCGGGCGGACCGAAGCCGTGCCAGAGCACGACGGGCGGCGACGCGATGCGGGCGGGCACACGGATGATCGCCGGGACGCCGGCGAGCTCGACCTCGCGCACGCGCGGCGGGCCTGCGGGCGCGGGCGCGCATGCCGGCTCCGCCCCGGGAGTAGCCGTTGCAATGGCCGGCGAACAGAACAGGCAAGCGAGGATCGACCAGACGAGGCGGCGCATGGGCATCCAGGCGATGGGGACGAATGGATTCTGCCGCGCCGGCACGGCAGCCGGGAGGTCCGATGGTCATGCCTTGCCGCATCGGGTCGAGCAGCATTCCGCGCGCGGATGCAGGTATGCCGAAAAACGAATCGACCCATACCGTTCTTGAACCCGCCGTTTTGGCAGCATGCGCTCTCGCATGGCCGTCCGGGCCTTGCCCGACATCCACGAGTGCGCGACGCCCGGTCGCGCGCCCGCAGGGCGGACGACAGGAGAACACGATGCACGCATCGGTGAACCGCACGCGCGTGTTCGCGCTGGCACTTGGATTGCTCGCCACCCTGCCCCTGTCCGCGCAGCAGCCATCGCCGCAGCCGAACCATGACTCTGGCAAGGCCGAGGCACTGGCCGCGGCCCTGGTCGCGCGCATGCGTGTGGACGAGAAGCTGCCGCAGTTGCTCAACACCGCGCCCGCCATCCCGAGGCTGGGCGTGCCGCGCTACAACTGGTGGACCGAGTCGCTGCACGGGGCGCTCGGAACGATTCCCACCACCAACTTCGCCGAGCCGATCGGCCTGGCGGCCACGTTCGACGAGGATCTCGTGCGGCGCGTCGCCGGCGCGATCAGCACCGAGGTTCGCGGACTGCACGCGCTCGCGCGCGAAACCGGGCGCACCGGCCGGATCGGGACCGGACTCAATACCTGGTCGCCGAACATCAACATCTTCCGCGATCCGCGCTGGGGTCGGGGCCAGGAAACCTATGGCGAGGATCCCTTCCTCGCCGCGCGCATGGGCGTGGCGTATGTGCAGGGCATGCAGGGCATGCATCCGGAGTGGATCGACGTGGTCGCCACGCCCAAGCACTATGCCGTGCACAGCGGCCCGGAATCGACCCGGCACCACGCCAACGTCTACGTGTCGCGCCGCGATCTCGAGGACACCTACCTGCCGGCGTTCCGCGCCGCGGTCGTCGAGGGCGGCGCGGATTCGATCATGTGCGCCTACAACCGCGTCGACGGGCAGCCGGCCTGCGCCAGCGACCTGCTGCTCGGCGACGTGCTGCGCGGCGCATGGTCGTTCAAGGGCTACGTGGTGTCGGACTGCGATGCGGTCAACGACATCCGCGCCCAGCATCATTTCGCGCCCGATGCGGCGAGCGCCGTCGCCGCGGCGATGCGCGCGGGCGTCGACAACGAATGCAGCGGCGCCACGCTCACCGATACCGATGGCCTGGCCGAGCCCTATCGCGAGGCGTTGCGGCGCGGCCTGCTGACCATGGCCGACATCGATCGCGCCCTGGTCCGGCTGTTCGCCGCGCGCTACCGCACCGGCGACCTGCCGGGCCTGCGGCCGCTGTCCACCGAAAGCGTGTCGCCGGAGGACGTCGGCGCGCCTGCGCACGCGGCCCTGGCGCTGGAGGCCGCCGAGAAGAGCCTGGTGCTGCTCAAGAACGACGGCCTCCTGCCGCTGCGCGCGGATGCGCGGGTGGCGGTGATCGGCCCGCTCGGCGACGCGACCCGCGTGCTGCGCGGCAACTACTCCTCGCCGCAGTCCGCACCGCCGATCTCGGTGTTCGAAGGGCTCAGGCGCGCGCTGCCCGATGCGCGGGTGCGCCACGTGCCGTACGGCGAATCGCATACCGACGGCGACCCGGTGCCCACCAGCGCCCTGCTCACGCCGGACGGGGAGCCCGGCCTGCTCGCCCGCTACTACAACGCCGCAAAGGTACCGCCGGTGCGCTTCGCGCCCGGTGAGCTCGATGCCTGGATCCGCGACACCGGCTTCGATGAAGACCCCGTCGTCACCCGGATCGAGCGCGACGTGAACTCGCGCAGCCTCGACCTTGCACAGGTGCGCGACGTGCACCGGGTCGAGTGGACCGGTTACCTGGTGCCGCCGGAATCGGGCACCTACCGCCTCGGCCTCGGCGGCTTCAACGGCGAGTTGCAGTTCGACGGCCAGCCCTTCGTCGACCTGAGCAAGGCGTCCTGGAACAGCCTGCCGACGATGAGGACCGTGCGGCTGGAAGGCGGCCGGCGCTATCCGATCAGGGTCACCACACAGGCGCGGATCCTCACCGGCATCGGCATGGTGTGGAAGCGCGTCTCCGACACGCCCGGGGACGACCTGCGCGTCGCGGCCGCTGAGAGCGACGTGCTGGTCGCGGTGGTGGGCCTCACCTCCGACCTCGAGGCGGAGGAAGCGCCGATCGAAGTGCCCGGGTTCAAGGGCGGCGACAAGACCTCGCTCGACCTGCTGCCCGACCAGCAGGCCTTCCTCGAGGCCGCAAAGGCCACCGGCAAGCCGCTGGTGGTGGTGCTGATGAACGGCAGCCCGGTCAACCTGGCGTGGGCGAAGCAGCATGCCGACGCGATCATCGAGGCCTGGTACCCCGGACAGTCGGGCGGGCTGGCGGTCGGCAACGTCCTGGCCGGCCACGTCAATCCGGGCGGGCGCCTGCCGCTGACCTTCTACCGGTCGGTCGACGACCTGCCGCCGTTCGGCGACTACGACATGCGTGGTCGCACCTACCGCTACTTCGAAGGCACGCCGGTCTATCCGTTCGGCCATGGCCTGAGCTACACCCGCTTCGACTACGCGACGCTGCAACTCGAGCCGAATCCCGAGGGCGCTGCCGAAGGGCTGGTCGTGACCATCGAAGTGCGCAACAGCGGGGAGCGCGCCGGAGACGAGGTCGCCCAGCTCTACCTCGATTTCCCCGACATCGAAGGCGTGCCGCGCATCGCGCTGCGCGGGTACCGGCGCGTGCATCTGGCCGCCGGCGAGCGCCGCACGCTGCGCTTCGAACTCGATCCGCGCGACCTCAGCGCCGTGGACGCCGAGGGCAGGCGCCAGGTGATGCCCGGGCGCTATCGCGTGTTCGTCGGATCCGGCCAGCCAGGCACCGGCGTGGCGGGCCGGGAAGCCGCCTTCGCGATCGACCGCCTGCGTCCGGTGGCACGCTGATGCTCGCGTCGCGACTCGCTGCCCTGCGCAAGTGGTGGTCGCTCCGATGCGTTTCCGGATCGACCGCCGACGCGTCCGTCCACGTGCCCTCTCCTCGGCCGCTGCAGCGACACCGCACGCCTTCACCCTGCCCTGCCGGAGCTCTCCGATGACACCCAAGACACGTTTGCTGCATGCCGTCGTCCGCGCCACGCGCAGGGGCGCGCCCATCGCGCTCGTCGCGCTGCTGGGCATGCTGTCGCTGCCTGCGTTCGCGCTGGACGAGACGATGACGCCCATCGACGTTCCGGCCCAGCCCGACGCCATCGCACTCGGCACCGGGCCGCTGCCCGATGCGGGGAATGCGGAATCCTGGCATCGCCAGTACGGCAGCGTGTTCGCGCGCAACGTCACGCAGGCCACGCTCACGGCGTTCCTGCCGGACCCTGACAAGGCGACCGGCACCGCCGTGATCGTCGCGCCGGGCGGCGGCTTCCGTTCGCTGTCGATGGAGAACGAAGGCTGGGACGTGGCGCGCGCGCTGGCCGATCGCGGCGTGGCGGCGTTCGTGCTCAAGTACCGCCTGAACCAGACGCCCGCCGACCTCGACGGTTTCGCGCGGTCGATCCGCGAGATGCTGGCGGGCCCGCGTCCGCCGCGCGATCCCGGTTCGCCGGAGTCGGCGGCCATGCTCGCCCCGCAGTTGCAGGACTCGCGCGCGGCGTTCGCGCTGGTCCGCAGCCGCGCCGACGAATGGCGCGTGGATCCCGACCGCATCGGCATGGTCGGCTTTTCCGCCGGCGCGATGCTGACCATGGTCAGCGCGCTGTCCGGCGAGGACGCCAGGCCGGCCTTCATCGGCAACATCTACGGCCCGATCGCCCCGCTGCAGGTGCCGGGCGATGCGCCGCCGCTGTTCGTGGCGCTCGCCGCGGACGACGGGCTGTTCTCCAACAGCGGCTTCGGCCTGATCGAGAGCTGGCAGAAGGCCGGGCGACCGGTCGAGTTCCACTACTACGAACGCGGCGGCCACGGCTTCGGCATGTACCCGAAGGACACCACCAGCACCGGTTGGTTCGAGGCCTGGGTGTCGTGGATGAAGATGCACGGCATGCTGGAACGCAAGGGCTCGTGATCGTCCACCTGTCGGGCGGAAGCTCGCCGGCACTGCCCGGCGCGGTTGCTTTCGCCGTACCGGGCCTGACACCCTTGCCGACGTAACTGGCCGCAGCCCGACAGGCGACCTTCGCGGCATCTCCGCGCTACCGGCCCAAGGCAAGACCGCGCAGCCTCCGGTGTCCCGCAAAGGGCCGACAGCCTTTCTGCCGGCTCCGCGGGACGTCAGCCCGGATCTTCCTCGGCAGCTTCGCGTCCCTGCTGGCGGATCAACGCTTCCTCGCGCGCATCGTTGATCGCATGGCGCACGCCATCGACGTCGATCTCCGATTCGTCGTGGGCGAACACGCCGTTCAGCTCGGTGTCCGGCCGCAGTTCGCCGGCCTCGAACAGCGCCCACATCTCTTCGCCGTACCAGGTCTCCAGCAATTCCGGCGCGAACGCGCCCAGGCACGCGGTGAGGTTGTTGACGTCGCGCAGCAGCATGCTGCGCGCGGCGTTGTTGCCGGCGGCGCTCACCACCTGCGGGAAGTCGATCAGTACCGGGCCATCGGGCGCGACCAGCACGTTGTAGGCCGACAGGTCGCCATGGATCAGGCCGACGCACAGCATCTTCACCACCTGCCGCACCAGGAAACGATGGAAGCCGCAGGCCTGGTCGTGCGACAGCTCCACCTCGCCCAGCCGCGGCGCGGAGTGGCCGTCGGCGTCGACCACCAGTTCCATCACCAGTACGCCGTGGAAATACCCGTGAGGTTCGGGCACGCGCACGCCGGCGTCGCGCAACCGGTACAGCGCGTCGACCTCGGTGTTCTTCCACTCGGCTTCCTGCTGCCGACGCCCGTACTTGCTGGCCTTGCCGATCGCGCGCGCCTCGCGGCTGCCGCGCACCTTGCGCCCCTCCTGGTATTGCACGCGCTGCTGGAAACTGCGCTGCGCCATGTCCTTGTAGACCTTGGCGCAGCGGATCTCCTCGCCCGCGCGCACCACGTACACCGCGGCTTCCTTGCCGCTCTTGAGCGGGCGCATCACCTCGTCGATCACGCCGTCGTCGATCAGCGCTTGCAGACCTGCAGGGGTTTTCATGGCATCTCGAGGGGGAAAACGGTGCGACGCGCGGGCCGAAGCCGCGCCGCCGGCTGGAATCCGGGGCGACAGAGTGCCTGATCGCTACACTGCCTGTCCCGATTCCCGTGGCCCCGATTCATGTCCGATCCGGTTCGACTGTCCAGGCGCGTGGCCGACCTGGCGCGCTGCTCCCGCGGCGAGGCCGAGCAGTACGTGAAGGGCGGCTGGGTCCGGGTGGACGGACGCGTGGTGGAAGATCCGCAGCATCCGGTGAGGGGCGAAGCCGTCGAACTCGATCCGGCGGCGCGGCTCGAAGCCGTCGAGCCGGCGACGATCCTGCTGCACAAGCCGGCCGGCTACGACACGATCAGCGGGCCCCGGCCCGCCTCTGCATTGGTGGAGCCCGCGACGCGATGGGAGGCGGATGCGTCCGGCGTGCGCCTGCTCCAGCGCCACTTCCATCGGCTCACGCCGCTGGTGCCGCTCGACCATGATGCCAGCGGGTTGATGGTGCTGACCCAGGATGGCCGTGTGTGGCGCCGGCTCACCGAGGACGGCGATGAAATCGAGCAGGAATTCGTGGTCGAGGTCAGCGGCGAGATCGCGCCCTACGGCCTGCACAGGCTCAAGCATGGCCTGTCCTATGGCGGCCGTGAGCTGCCGCCGTGCAAGGTCAGCTGGCAGAACGAGATCCGCCTGCGGTTCGCGATCAAGGGGGTGCAGGGCGGACAGCTGCGCGACATGTGCGCGCAGGTCGGGCTGGGCGTGGTGTCGATCCGGCGCCTGCGCATCGGCAAGGTGTCGCTGGCGAAGATGCCGGCGGGTGCGTGGCGCTACCTGCCGGTGGGGGAGCGGTTCTGAAATTGCGGAAAGCGGGATGAAGCGCGCGCCCGGCTCGCGCGGATCCTCTCCCCTCCACCGTGACCTCACCGGTGTCCGGCTAGCGTGGAGTCCTCTTCCCGCGGGGCTTCCGCCGATGGCACGCAAGGCCAACCAGCAACTCGACTCCGCGCGGGACGACCGCGGCCGGCACGGGGCGACCTCCCTGCCCGGCCTCGACATCGGTCACTACAACCTGCGCCTGCGCGATCCCGAAGGCGATGGCTTTCTGGGCGACCGCGCCAGCCAGACCGCGTTCCGCGCACTGCTGGACGTCGCACGCGCGCACCACCTGACCGGCAAGGACCCGTTCGGCAAGACGCCCGCGGCCGAAGTGGCCAAGGACGCGATCGACCTGGCCCTGGTCGGCGGCGATCCCGATGCCGCCCACGCGATCCACCTGGCCGTGGAGGAGTACGCGCGCCGCCTCGCCTACGTCGTGCAGGTGTTCCTGGCGCAGCCGCAGTGGCGCGCAGTGGAACGGATCGTGCTGGGCGGCGGCTTTCCCGAGCACGAAACCGGCGACCTGGCCATCCGCCGCGCCATGCGCCTGCTCGAACTGGCGGACACCGGCGCGACCCTGCACCCGTTGCGCCACGATCCGGACGAAGGCGGCCTGCTCGGCTGGGTGCCCCTGCTCCCGGACGATGCGCGCGCCCACGACGCGTTCCTGGCCGTGGACGTGGGCGGCACCAACATCCGCTGCGGCATCGTCCAGCACCGGTTGCACAAGGATCGGCACGGCGGCAAGGCGCGCGTGCTCGAAAGCCTGAAGTGGCGACACGCCGGGGATGGACCCGGGCGCGACGAAGCGGTCGCACGCCTGGCGGCGATGCTCAACGGCCTGTCCGCGTTCGCCCGGACCCTGGACATCCGGCTCGCACCGTTCGTGGGCATCGCCTGCCCGGGGCAGGTGGAGGCCGACGGCAGCCTGTCGGCCGGCGCGCAGAACCTCCCCGGCGACTGGGAACAGCCCTTCCACCTGCCACGGGCGCTGGGCGCCCGACTCGACCCGGTCGCGGGTACGCCGCCCTCCGTGGTGATGCACAACGATGCCGTGGTGCAGGGCCTGAGCGAACTGCGCCGCATGCGCAAGGCGCGGCGCTGGGCGGTGCTGACCATCGGCACCGGCCTGGGCAACGCGAGCTACACCATGCGCTGAACGGTGAACCCTGCGACGCCGCGGCGTCCGCAGGGTTGTCGAATTCCGCGTCCCCGCCTCGTCAAGGGACAGGCGCGCGAATCGCCCGCCATCCACCACGGAGCATGAAGATGACGCACAAGAACACGATCTGCCTCTGGTACGACGGCACTGCACTCGAAGCCGCGACCTTCTATGCCGAGACCTTTCCCGACAGCAGGGTCGTCGCCGTCCACTACGCCCCGGGCGACTTTCCCTCCGGCAAGCAGGGCGACGAGCTGACGGTCGAGTTCACCGTGCTGGGCATCCCCTGCATCGGGCTGAATGGCGGCCCGACCTTCAAGCACAGCGAGGCGTTCTCGTTCCAGGTTGCCACCGAGGACCAGGCCGAGACCGACCGCCTGTGGGACGCTATCGTCGGCAACGGCGGCGAGGAAAGCGCCTGCGGCTGGTGCAAGGACAAGTGGGGCCTGTCGTGGCAGATCACCCCGCGCGTCCTGGTCGAGGCGATCACCGATCCCGACCGCGATGCGGCCAAGCGTGCGTTCGACGCGATGATGACCATGCGCAAGATCGACATCGCCGCGATCGAGGCGGCGCGACGGGGCTGACGTCCGCAGGTCGGGGTGGCGGGTACGGGCGCGGCTTCGGACACGGGCGAGCAACATCGGCTGGCGATGTCGGTCCGCCGACCGGAACGCGCTTCCCGCATCGGCTGCGCGACTTCAGTAGCGCGTCAGCACCACCGATGTCGTCACCTCGACCACGCCAGGCAGAGCGGCGATGCGGTCACGGGTCTCGTTGAGCGCCGCCGCATCCGCGGCAGCCACCTCGACCAGCAGGTCGATCTCGCCCGACAGCGCATCGCAACGCACCACTTCGGGCATTGCGGTCACCGATTCCACCACCCGCATGTCCGGCGTGCGCAACAGGCGCAGCATGCAGATCGCGGACAACGCGCCGTCCTGCGCCGGCGTTTCGATGGTGTAGCGGCGGATCACGCCCTGCGCCTGCATGCGCACGATGCGGTCGCGGACGCTGCTGCGCGAGAGGCCGACTTCCGCCGCCAGCGTCTTCAGCGGGCGGCTCGCGTCCTCGCGCAGGAGTTCCAGCAGGCGTCGGTCGATGGCATCCACGGGGCCGTCCATTTGACGGGCGTCGCCGGACGAATGCCCGGGCGCCGTCGAAACGTCAGGCGGCATCATAGGGCACCCGCGGCCATCCTTTTTTCCCATGCGACGACGTGACGTGCTGCCCTGCATCGCCGCCCCGATGGCCTTCGCGATGCCGCTTCCCTCCCGTTCGAATCCGACCGAGATGACCATCGAACCGATCGCGCCCACCGGTCTGGCCTATGCGCAGGCCAGCCTCGTTTCCGCTGCCTCCCGCTGGCTCTTCGTCAGCGGCCAGGTGCCCGAGGACGCCGACGGCCGCATTCCCGACGACTACCCCTCGCAGTACCGTCTTGCCTGGCGCAATGTGGAAGCACAGCTGCATGCCGCCGCGATGACGTTCGACAACCTCGTCAAGATCACCATCTTCCTGTCGGACCGGGCGCTGATCGCGCAGAGCGGCGGCCTGCGGCAATCCATCCTCGGCGACCGCTCGCCGGCGCTGACGATCGTCATCGCCGGGATCTACGACAGCCGCTGGCTGCTGGAGATCGAGGCGGTCGCCGCCGCATAGGCGCCGGCTGCGCTGCAGCGCGCAGTCTTTCCGGCTGGCGTGGATTCGCGAACGGGCCCTGCCTTCCTGCTGATCGGGCGTCTCCGGCGATGGTGCTTCAGGAACGGGGATTTCCGGGCCCTATAACGTGATACGCGTCACTAGTTGACGCATCCAGTCACCGACACGCCGGGCGTTAATGCGGGAGCCGCGCCGGCGTGCGGCAGTAGTTGGCACGGGTCTTGCTCCGTTTGCGCTCAAGTTTCCTCCGGATCGCCAAGTGGATCACGCCAGCCCCCCGCACCACGTCGCCGACGACGACGACATCGCCGCCCCGATCAGCGTCGCCGCTGCGGTGGGCAGCCTCGCGCCTGCACCGGCCCCGCCGCCTCGGCGCCGCTTCTACGTCCCCCTGCGCGTCAAGTACGCGCTGATCCTCCTGTTCGCGGTGGCGTGGATGGGGCTGTCGGTGAAGCTGTCCCAGCCCTGGCTGGACGAGTTGTCGAAGCCGCTGGGCTTCGGGCTGGCGGTCTTCGTCATCGCCTTCATCGCCTATGTGCCCGGTTTCATGAACGCGTTCCTGGTGGGTTCGATCCTGTCCGATCGCCGGCCCGTGCGACGCGCGTTCGAAACCCTGCCGGATGTCTGCGTGCTGGTGGCCAGCTACAACGAATCCGGGAACATCGTCGATACCTTGGACAGCCTCGCCCGCCAGGAATATCCCGGCCTGGTCGAGGTCGTGGTGATCGACGATGGTTCCACCGACGACAGCCTCGCCCTCGCCCGCGACGCCGCCGCCCGCCTGGCCAGGGAAGGCCTGTCGATCCGGGTGCTGGCGCAACCGCGCAACGGCGGCAAGTCGAAGGCGCTCAACCGCGGGCTGGCCGAAACCACGCAGGCGCTGGTGATCACCGTGGATGGCGACTCCTACCTGCGTTCCGACGCCCTGCGCAAGATCGTCGAGCGGTTCCTCTCCGATCCGCCCGGCACGGTCGCCGTCGCCGGTGCGGTGCTGGTACGCAACTCGCGCGAGAACTGGCTCGCCCGCAGCCAGGAGTGGGACTACTTCCACGGCATCGCCGCGGTCAAGCGCATGCAGAGCATGTACCACGGCACGCTGGTCGCGCAGGGCGCGTTCTCGCTGTACACGCGCGAGGCGCTGCAGCAGGTCGGCGGCTGGCCCGAATGCGTGGGCGAGGACATCGTGGTGTCGTGGGCGCTGCTCGAAACCGGCGCGCGCATCGGCTATTGCGAGGACGCCTGCCTGTTCACCAAGGTCCCCACCCGCCTCGGGCAGTTCTCGCGCCAGCGCCAGCGCTGGTCGCGCGGGCTGATGGAAGCCTTCGCCCGGCACTGGCCGCTGCTGTTCAAGCCGCGCATGACCACGCTGTTCATCTGGTGGAACCTGCTGTTCCTGCCGCTGGACCTGGTCTACACGCTGGCGTTCCTGCCCGGCATCGTGCTGGCGCTGTTCGGCTACTACTGGATCGCCGGCATCATGACGTTGCTGGTGCTGCCGTTGGCCGCGATCTGGAACCTCGTGATCTTCCACGTGCAACGGCGCATGTTCAAATCCCAGGATCTGCGCGTGCGCCGCAACCTGGGCGGCTTCCTCTTCTATTCGCTGGGCTACACCATGATCCTGCAGCCGGTCTGCGTGATGGGCTATGCCGCCGAGCTGTTCCGGCTGCGCAAGACCTGGGGTACGAAATGAGCCCGCGCGCCCTGGTCGTCGCGCTGGGACTGGTCCTGGCGATGCCGGCGCTCGCGCAGGAGGACGACGCGGCCGGCAAGGCCGTGCGCGCGGACGCATGGGTCAGTTCGGATGCCGAGGGCAACGAAACGCGGAAACTCGCACTCGGCTGGGACGTGTCGCATCGCGATCCGGATCACTGGTGGGGGCTGAAGGTGGAACGCGCCCGCTTCTCCGGCGACGATTGGTCGGACAGCGAGGATCGTGCGTACCTGTCCGGCGCGGGCGACCTGCGCGGGTGGTCGTGGCAGGGCGATATCGGCAGCAACGGGCACGACCTCGTCGGCCGCGGCTCGATCCACAGCAAGGATGCGCGGCGCAAGGAGTTCTTCATCGAGCGCGACGTGCTCGAGACCCGCGGCGGCGTCGCCAATGGCTGGGTCCAGACCTTCGCCGGCGCCGCGATCGACCTGCCGATGGGCGATCGCTGGAGCACCACCGTGCTCGGCGGCGCGCAGGACTTCGGTACCGGCAGCAACCTGCGTACCCACCTGCGCGCCAACCTCGTCCACGCGCTGGTCCCGGACCAGGGGCTCAGCCTGCAGTTGCGCACGCGTTATTTCCACGACAGCGATCCGCGCGAAGCCGACTATTTCTCGCCATCCTGGTATGGCGAGGCGATGGGCGTGCTGGGCTGGCGCCGTTTCGTCGGCGGCTACCAGTGGCGCGCAGTGGCGGGCATGGGCCGGCAGCGCAGCGCGGGCGAGGACTGGAAGCGTGCCCGCATGCTGCAGTTCGGCCTGGAAACGCCGCGCCGCAACAATGCCTGGTTGCGCCTCGACGCCGGCTACTCCGACACGCCGGTCGTCGCCGACGGCGGCGCGGACAGCTATTCGTACCGGTACGTGCAGGTGCAGGGCGTCGTGGCGTTCTGAGTCACGGAATCATGGCTCAGCCCGAGCCCGCCCTGTTCGCAGGCCGCTCGCTCGCATCCGCTACGGCAGGGTGAACTTGCGGCTTGCGCGCAGCGGCCAGAGGGAGGTGAAACGCGCGCCCCCCACCAGGCGATACGCCGCCGAAACGCTGTGCAACACGCCCAGTCGCTCCAGCACCGCCTTGACGCGCCGGAAGGCGTGCCGGGGGTCGGCCGTCAGCATGAACAGGTTGATTTCCTTGGCGCTCACGTCGAACCCGTCGAGCGCCGCGGCATCACCCAGGGCCGCCTTCAGTTCGTCTTCGATGGTGGCGAGGAAATCTTCGCCTTCCAGCGATTTCCTCCAGAACTTGATCACGAGCTGATGGTCCATCGATCCGGCAAATCCCTGGAGCAGGCCGGGCCGCGGAGCGGTCTCGGCGTGGAAGAATCGGCAGTCCGGGCGGCGCGGGGCAGGCAGCACGACGACGCGGCCGGGGCGAGCAGCGCTTTGCAGGCGACGCTCCGAGGTGGATCGGCACCATGGCGCCCCCACCGTTCGATCTGCGCCGCTGTGCGGGGTCGATCGAATGTCCTGCCAGGTAGCGACCCGTCTGCCGACGGTCGCGTCACCGGAGTATGCCTCCAAGGGGAACTGGATGCTCGCTGCGAGCAACGGGCGAACGCAGGAACGACCGGAATCCGGGGCAGACCGGACACCATGTTCTTCGAGGTGCGGAAGTCGCGCGTTGGAACGAGCTTGACAGGCGCACGCGGCCTCTGGTGTGCTGCGCACGTTATCTCCGTCGCGCTGCCGCCGGCAGCGCAGACCCTGCGTCGAGGGGCGCTGCAGCGGATTCCATCCCGTCACGCTCGACGCTGGTTCGGATGGCAAGGGCGCCTCTTTGCGAAAGAGGATGCGCTATGCATGGTTCCCGCAATGGCAGGCCGGTCGGTCGCGTCGTCGGGTTGTGGCGTTACCCGGTGAAGTCGATGGCGGCCGAAGCGCTGGCCGAAGTCGATGTGTCCTGGCACGGGTTCACCGGCGATCGGCGATGGGCGTTCATGCGCAACGGCGTCCCCCACAGTGGATTTCCCTGGCTCACGCTGCGCGAGCGCGCAGACATGAACCACTATCGCCCGTCGTTCGTCGAGCCGGACCGGCCGGACAGGTCACGGACCGTCGTGCGGACGCCCTCGGGAACGACGTTCGACGTCGCGGACCCGGCCCTAGCGTCCGAGCTGTCTCCGGAAGGCGCACGGGTGATCCGGCAGGACCGCGGCGTTTTCGACACGTTTCCCTTGTCCCTCATCACCACCCGGACGATCGGCCGGCTCGGCGAGGCGGTGGGCGAGGCGCTCGACGTCGGGCGCTTCCGCCCGAACATCCTGGTGGAGGCCGCAGATGGCACACCCTTCGCAGAGGACGACTGGGTGGGCAGCGTGCTGCACGTGGGCGGCATGCGCATGCGCGTCGACAAGCGCGATGGCCGCTGCGTCGTCATCACCATCGACCCCGTGACGACCCGGCGCAATCCAGAAATCCTCCGCACCGTGGCGCGCGAGCGCCAGGGATGCCTCGGCGTCTACGGCTCGACCGTTGCGCCAGGCCGCGTCGCGATCGATGATCCGGTGCTGCTCGAGTCGCCCGCGTGAACGCGCCTGGATTTCCGGCCGCCTGCTCCTGGCATCTTCGACGCCCCGGAACACCGGGCGCCTGGTGCCGGATGCGCGCGCCCGCTGGCCCGCAGCACTCGCCTGCGCGCCAGCACAAGGCGCGTGGCCACGAGAGCTTCCGTGCCCGCATCGCCGCACTCACGGCGACGCAGCGTCGCCGTCCTGGTGCGCGGCCGGCCCCGGTCTGCGCCGGGAAACCGTCCGTGGGCGACCCTCCTCACCGTCCAGCGTCCAGCGAAGCGGCAACGTCGCCAGCCACACCAGGCCAGCGAGCGTGGCGGCCAGGCCCAGTCCCGAGGGCGACAGCGGCTGCACCTCGAGCAGCCCGGAAAACGCCGGCACCTGGATCAGCGCGACGCTCGCAAGGCCCGCCACGGCAATGAGCCGCGGCATCCTGTCGCGCAGGCCGGTGAGCACCGCCAGGAACACCACGCTGCACAGGATCAGCACCGCCAGCGCCAGCGAACGCGCCACCGCGGCCGGATCCACTGGCGCCCCGGCGAGGCTGCCGACCCGGTATCCGGCCAGGACCGCGCAGGTGGCGACCGTGGCCGCCAGCCACAGCGCCCACCAGGCGCGCCGGGAAAAGAAGCGCACCGGTCCGGACGCGGGGGCACGTCGTCGCAGCCGCGTGCCGCTGCGCTGCTGGAACCCCAGCATCGCGGTGGGGTGGATGATGAGCTCCAGCCAGACGATGTGGATCGGCAGGTACAGCAACGGGAAACCCGCCAGCGGCACCAGCGCCGCCGACAGCACCAGCGGCAGGTGCACCAGCAGCAGGTAGGCGAAGCCACGCTGCAGGTTTGCGAACAGCTGGCGGCCCTCGGCGATGGCGTTGACCAGAGTGCGAAAGTTGTCGTCCAGCAGCACGATGGCGGCCGCCTCGCGGGCGCTGCGGGTACCGCGTTCCCCCATCGCGATGCCGATGTCGGCGGTCTGCAGCGCGGGCACGTCGTTGACGCCGTCGCCGGTCACCGCCACGGTGTGGCCGCGTGCCTGCAGCGCCTGCACCAACTGCAGCTTCTGCCCCGGTGCGGCGCGCGCGATCACGTCGGCTTGCGCCAGCTCGTTGGCATCGAGCGGTTCGTCCTGGCGTTCCTCGAGGTTCAACACCTGCGGCGAACGGCCGCCGAGGCCGATGTCGCGGGCGATGGCACCTGCGGTCAGCGGGTGGTCGCCGGTCACCATGACCACCCGGATGCCGGCGGCCAGGCAGGCCTGCACCGACTCGCGCACGCCTTCGCGCAACGGATCGCCGAAGGCCAGCAGCCCGGCCAGCGCGTAGCCCGACTGCGGTTCGAGCGCCGGGTCATGGTCGTCCGCAAGCGCCTGGCGCGCGCAGGCGATCACCTTGTAGCCGCGACCGGCCAGTGCATCGAGCCGTTCGCGCCAGGCCGCGACGCCGTCGGGGCCGGCGGCGCACATCGCCATCACCGTCTCAGGTGCGCCCTTGACCACGGCGAGCACGCCATCGCCGTCGCGAAGCAGGGCGGTTTCGCGGCGGCGCTCCTCGGTGAAGGGGAACGTGGCCAGACGCGCTTCGTTCCCCACCACCGGCGAAGCGGCATCGCGGATCGCCCGGTCCATCGGGTCGTGTCCGGCGGCCCCAGAGGCGCGCGCCGCCAGCGCCAGCAGCGCGGCTGCCTCCATCGCGTCGGCGGGGACCGTTTCCACCAGCCGCAGTTCGCCCTCGGTGAGCGTGCCGGTCTTGTCGGAGCAGATCGCGCTGACCCGGCCGATGTTCTCCACCGCCACCGCGCGCCGCACCAGCGCCTGGCGTTGCGCCAGTCGATAGACGCCCACCCCGAGGAACAGGGTGAACACGACCGGGAATTCCTCCGGGAGCGCGGCGACCGCGAGGGTCAGGGCGCTGATCAGCGTGTCGACCGGGCCATGCCCCTGGGCCAACCGCACCGCCGCGAGTACCAGGCAGAACGCGAGCGCGGCCACCAGCATCCAGCGCACCAGCCGCGCCACCGAGCGTTGCAGCGGGGTGCGCGCCTGGCCGCCGGCGCGGGCCAGGCGCACGATCTCGCCGTAGCGGGTATGCGCGCCGGTATGCACGATCCACAGCCGTGCCTCGCCGGTCAGCAACCGGGTGCCGGCATGGGCCCAGTGCCCTGCATCGACGCTGGCGGGCAGCACGCCGGAGACGTCGAGCACGCGCTTGCGGACCGGAAGCGACTCGCCGGTGAGCGAGGATTCGTCGAACTGCGGATCGCTGCCGGCCAGCAACAGGCCGTCTGCCGGAACCCAGTCGCCGGCGGCGATTTCCACCACGTCGCCCGATACCAGCTCGCGCGCCGGGAGCACCCGCCAGCTGCCGTCGCGCAGCACCCGCGCCTCGGCGGCCAGTCGGCTGGCCAGGCCTTCGGTGGATGCCTGGGTCCGCCGGTGCAACCAGGCGTCCATGCCCAGCAGGGGCACGATCGCGACCAGCAGCACGATCGCCTCGGTGCGATCGCCGAGCGCCAGGAACAGCAGGCTCACGACCAGCAGGAACCACAGCATCGGGTCGCGCGCGGACGCGGCAGCCACCGTCCACCAGCGACGCGGCGCCGTCTCGGCCACGTCGTTCTCGCCGAAACGCCGGCGGCGCTCGGCGACCTCGTCGCTGCGCAGGCCGGTGTCCGGATCGCTGCATTCGAGGGGCTCGCGGGGAAGTTGCCTGGTCGGCATCGGCGCGTCCGTCCCGGGATGGCGACTACTCTAAGCGCTTCGCGGGAACCTTCCGTGCCGCCCGGGCCGCATCGGCGAACGGGGTCGGCGCATCCTGGCAGACCTTCAGCGTCCGGCGCGCCTGCAACCGTCGAAGAACCGCAGCATCTGCGCCGACGCATCGGGACCCTGCGGATCGGTATAGCTTCCCGACGCGTCTCCGCCCGACCAGGCGTGCCCGGAGCCGTGGACGATCCAGTGTTCGGCCGCGATCCGGCCGTCGGCAGTGCGGTGGATCGTGCGGGTCGAACGGCGTCCGCCCGGTGCGGTATCGCGTTCGATCGTGCTGGCAATGGCGGCGACACCGTTCCCCGCGCCCAGGCTGTGTTCGACCACGCCCTGCCCGTTCGACGGGTGCACGGTGGTATCGCTGTCGCCGTGGAAGACGATCGCAGGCACGGGCGCGCCACCTGCCGCAGGCGGGCGCGATCGGGATGTTCCGCCCTTGCGCATGGCGGCGAAGGCCGAGGGCACGTCGCTGGCCAGCCCGATCGGCAGGCCGGAGTGCACGCCGATGGCGGCATAGACGTCCGGATGCGTGCTGGCGAGCACCGCGGCCATGGCGCCCCTCGCGGACAGGCCGGCCACGTAGACCCGGTTCGGGTCGAGCCGGTGGCTGGCCACCAGGTGGCGGGTGAGTGCGGCGAGCATGGCCGGCTCGCCCTGCCCGCGCTGCTGGTCGCTGCCGCGGAACCAGTTCCAGCACCGGTTCTGGTTGCGCTGGACCGCCTGCGCGGGCCAGGCGACGACATACCCGTGTGTGGCCGCGAGCTGGTTCATGCGCGTGCCGCGGGCGAAGTCTTCCGGCGTCTGGGTGCATCCGTGCAGCATCACCAGCAACGGCGCACCCGACGGATCGAGACCTGGGGGAACGTACAGTCCGTACTGCAGCTCGCCCGCGTCGCTGGAGAAACGATGCATCGGCAGGTCGCTGGTCCTGCCCTCGCCGCCATGCGAGGGCCGGAAGGTGCGCTGCACACCGGCGCTGGCGCCCGGGGACATCGTCGCGGTAGCTGGCCACATGCGCGAGCGCGACGCCGTCCGGCTGCGGGCGCCACCCGCGGACGGTGTGGCGCACGCATCTTCACGGGCAGCGGATGCATCGCGGGGTGCGGATGCGGCACCGGCGTCGGCGTCGGCGTCGGTCGCCGCGCTGGCCGCGGGCGCCAGGCCGGCCTCGATCACGCGGAACTCGCCCTCGATGGTCGCGTCCGACGTGCCCAGGTCGCCACTGCGGTCCTCGCGCCGGGCGGGCGGTGGCGCCGGGGCGGCATGGCCGCCGAACGCATGTTGCAGGGTGCGCGTGGCCGCGTGAAGGTCGCCGGCCTGCATCTGGCGCATCGCCCGGCGCATGGTGTCGTTGCTGGGTTTCATGGAATTCCTGATCAGTGGATGCGGCCGGCCAGTGCGGCCTTGACCTTCGGGCTTGCCTGGAGCACGCCGAGCACGGCGATCGATTCGATCGCCTCGCGCGCCAGTTCCGGGGTGACGTCTTCCGCGATCCGCACCAGGCCCAGGGCCTGGATCCGCAGGCGCTCGCCCGCATCGCGTGCGGCCTCCAGCTCGGAGCGACCGTAATCCTGCAGGCCGACCACCAGGGTGCGGCGCGCCACCGTGTTCCGCAGCGCGTCGCCATGCGTCGCGAGCTGGTTGCGGATGGCGGTGCGGATCAGGTCGGTGCGGTTGGAGTAGAAGCCTTCCTGCACCAGCAGGTCGATCTGTCCCAGGTCGACGACGCCGAGGTTGATGGTGATCTTTTCGCTTTCGGCGAGGACACGCGGACGTGTGTCGGACATGGACTGCAGCTACTGGATGGTATATGCCATCCTATCACCATCCATATAGATGGTATGTTAACCGCGCCCTCCATTGTCCACGAAGCAAAGGGACCGGCGCGCCAGCCGTCGCGGAAACGCAAGATCCGGACCACGCAAAGGCGGAACGGCTATGCGGCGCGGCTATTCCGCCAGGCTCGCCCACGTCGCATCGGCTACCGGTTCCAGCCGTTCCAGCGCCGGCCTGCCGAACAGATAGCCTTGGAACAGGTCGATTCCGATCGACCGCAGGGTCCGGTACTCGGCCGCCGTCTCGACGCCTTCGGCCAGCAACGTCGAGCCGATGCCGCTGCCGATCCGGGCGATGCCGGAGACGATGGCCCGACGCACCGGGTCGGCGTCGATCCCGCGGATCAGCCCCATGTCCAGCTTGATCAGGTCCGGCTGGAAGGCGATCAGGCTGGGCAGGCCTGCGTAGCCCGCGCCGAAGTCGTCGATCGCGGTCTGGAAGCCGCGACTGCGGTAGTCGTTGAAGATGCGCGAGACATGCGCATGGTCCCGGACCTGCTCGGACTCTGCGGCTTCGAATACGAGGCGTTCGGTGGGAAAACCGGTCATCTGCGCCGCAAGCAGCGTCAGCCGGATGCAGGTGGCGGGCTGGTAGACCGCATTGGGGAAGAAGTTGACGAACAGCCGCTGCCGCAGGCCGAGCTCCGCCGCCGTGACGATCGCCTTGACCCGGCAGGTCTGGTCGAAACGGTACAACTGCTCCGGCCGGACCCGCGCCAGCACCTCGGCCGCGCCACCGCCGTCGGCGGTGCGCACCAGCGCTTCATAGCCGTAGATGGAGCGGTCCCGCGCGTCGACCACGGGCTGGAACGCCATCCTGATCTCGAAATCCAGACGCTGGTCGCCCTGGCAATTCGCGCAAGGCCGCGGATCCGGCGTCTTCTCCCCGAAAAACCGCTGCAAGAACATGGAAGCCCTCCGGTGCCGCGATGTGCCCGTATTGCGACGATAACGGCACGGCCGGGCGAACCTGTGCCCTGCGTGCGCTCAGAACACCGACAGCCCGGTCATCCGGGTGAAGCGGTGCAGCGCATGGCGCCCGAGCAGCGAATTGCCCTTCTCGTCCAGCCCGGGCGACCACACGCACAGGCCCATCACGTGCGGCACCACCGCGACGATGCCGCCGCCCACCCCGCTCTTGGCGGGCAGCCCGACGTAGAACGCGAAATCGCCCGCGGCATCGTAGGTGCCCGCGGTCATCATCAGCGAATTGATGCGCGTGGCGCCCTCGGCCGTCGTCACCTGCACGTCCGACGATGCGCAATGGCCGGCATCGGCCAGGTAGCGCACGCTGCGCGCCAGGTCCACGCAATCCATGCGCAGCGAGCACTGCAGATAGTAGAAGTCCAGGACGTTCTGCACGTCGTTGTCCAGGTTGCCGAAGCTGCGGATGAAGTTGGCCACGGCCACGTTGCGGTAGCCGCTCTCGCGCTCGGACTCCGCCACCACCTCGTCCGTGCCCACGTCGGGATTGCCCGAGCGCGCGCGCATGAACCCGAGCAGCGTCGCCTCCGCATCCTCGAAGTTCGACAGGATCACGTCGGCGGAGATCAACGCACCGGCGTTCATGAAGGGATTGCGCGGGATCCCCTTCTCGTACTCCAGCTGCACCAGCGAATTGAACGGATCGCCCGACGGCTCGCGATCCACCCGCTTCCACAGCTGGTCGCCGATCGCCTCCAGCGCCAGCGTCAGGGTGTACACCGTGGACACGCTCTGGATCGAGAAGCGCTCGCGCGAATCGCCCGCTTCGTGGATCTTGCCGTCCGGCAAGGCCAGGGCCATGCCGAAGCGGTCCCTGGGCACGTCGGCCAGCGAGGGGATGTAGTCGGCCACCTTGCCCTCGCCGAAACGCTGCCGCACCTCCTCGTCGATCGTACCGAGGACATCGTCCAGGTCGTGGCGACTCAGGTCGTGCGGATTCGACGGGGGCTTGCGCATGCGGGCTTCCATCTGCGGTGCGGATGCGCCCACTGTATGCAGCGGCCTGTAAGGCCGCGTCAGCCGTCAAGGACCGGCGCGCCGCCGGGTCCCTGGCTTCCGGCGCGCAGGGCGAAGAGCGGACACCGGGCAGACCGTTCGCCCTCGATCCACGGGACGATGGAGGCTCGACCGAAGTCCCGTCGGAACCTCCGGTCGCGCGGGCTCAGGCCTTGAGCTTCCACCCCGTCCTGAAGATCCACCACACCGCGCCCAGGCACAAGGCGAGGAAGCCCAGGATCGCCGCCATGCTGATGCCCACGCCGACGTCCGAGACGCCGTAGAAACTCCAGCGGAAGCCGCTGATCAGGTAGACCACCGGATTGAACAGGGTGATCTTCTGCCAGACCGGCGGCAGCATGCTGATCGAGTAGAACGCACCGCCCAGGAAGGTCAGCGGGGTCACGATCATCAGCGGGATCACCTGCAGCTTCTGGAAGTCGTCGGCCCATAGGCCGATGATGAAACCGAACAGGCTGAAGGTGACCGCGGTCAGCAGCAGGAAGGCCAGCATCCACAGCGGATGCGCGATCTCGTAGGGCACGAACACGCGCGCCGTCACCAGGATCAGCACGCCCAGCATCAGCGACTTGGTCGCCGCCGCCCCGACGTAGCCGATCACCACCTCGACATACGACACCGGCGCGGAGAGCAGTTCGTAGATCGTGCCCGCCCACTTGGGCATGTAGATGCCGAACGAGGCGTTGGAGATGCTTTCGTTCAACAGCGACAGCATGATCAGGCCGGGGATGATGAACGCCCCGTACGACACGCCGTCGATCTCGCCCATGCGCGAGCCGATGGCCGCGCCGAACACCACGAAGTACAGCGAGGTCGACAGCACCGGCGAGGCGATGGACTGGGTGATGGTGCGGAAGGTGCGCGCCATCTCGAAGCGGTAGATCGCGCGGATCGCGTGCCAGTTCATGCGCGTGCCTCCCGGCCGCCGGCATGCACCAGGCCGACGAAGATCTCCTCCAGCGAACTCTCGCTCGAATGCAGGTCCTTGAAATCGATGCCCAGTTCGCCCAGCTGCCGCAGCAGCGCGGCGATGCCGGTCTGGTCGGTCTGCGAATCGAAGGTGTAGACCAGGGTACGGCCTTCGTCGCCCAGTTCCAGCGCCAGCGGGGACAACTCGTCGGGGATACGGTGCAACGGCTCCTGCAGCGCGAGCGTCAGCTGCTTCTTGCCCAGCTTGCGCATCAGCACTTGCTTGTCCTCCACCAGTACCAGCTCGCCCTTGTCGATCACGCCGATGCGGTCGGCCATCTCCTCGGCCTCCTCGATGTAGTGCGTGGTCAGGATGATGGTCACTCCCTTCTCGCGCAGCTTGCGGACCATCTCCCACATGTCGCGGCGCAGCTCCACGTCGACGCCGGCGGTGGGTTCGTCCAGGAACAGGATGGTCGGCTCGTGCGACAGCGCCTTGGCGATCAGCACGCGGCGCTTCATGCCGCCGGACAGGGTCATGATCTTGCTGTCCTTCTTGTCCCACAGCGACAGGTCGCGCAGCACCTTCTCCAGGTACGCCGGATCCGGCGCCTTGCCGAACAGGCCGCGGCTGAACTTCACCGTCGCCCACACCGTCTCGAACGCGTCGGTGGACAGTTCCTGCGGCACCAGGCCGATCTTCGCCCGCGCGGCGCGGTAGTCGCGCACGATGTCGTGGCCGTCGGCGGTCACCGTGCCCTGACTGGGATTGACGATGCCGCAGACGATGCTGATCAGGGTGGTCTTGCCGGCGCCGTTGGGGCCCAGCAGCGCGAGGATCTCGCCCTTGCGGATCTCCAGGTCGACCGACTTGAGGGCCTGGAAGCCCGACTGGTAGGTCTTGCTGAGGTTGCGGATCGAAATGATCGAAGACACGGCAGTCCTGCGGTGATGCGTGAACGAGGCGGGGATCGTACCGGACTGTCGGCAGCGGCAGTGTCCCGTGACCGGGAGTCTGCATCCCGACCTGTCCGTTCCTGTCCGCAACCTTGGCCCGGAGCCGCCTCCGCTATTCCGGCGGCGTGGGCGCGACCGCGAAATGCGGCGTCGCCACGAAACGCCGGGACGCCCCGTCGAGTGGATCGTCGAAGGCCAGCGCGTGGGCGAACAGTCGCAGCGGCCGGGCATGGTCGTCCGGCCGCTGTTGCTGCAACACCGGATAGAGGCGGTCGTGCAGGATCGGCGCGCCGAGCGCCGCCAGGTGCACGCGCAACTGGTGCTTGCGCCCGGTGACCGGCTCCAGCCGGTAGGTCCAGGCGTGCGCGCCGCGCGCGACCACCTCGATCCGCGTCTCGCTGTTGGGCTCGCCCGGCACCTCGCGCATGCGGAAGAACGGCTCGCCCCGTTCCAGCCGGCTGCGGTGCACATGCGGAAACGCGAGATCCGGCAACGGCGGCGCGATCGCGAGGTAGTGCTTGCGGATGCGCCGTTCGCGGAACAGCGCGTGGTAGGCCGCGCGACTGCCGGGATCGGCCGAGAACATCACCAGCCCGGCCGTGTCCCGGTCGATGCGGTGCAGCGGCACCAGGGAGGGATTGTCGAAACGGCGCACCAGTCGCGTCAGCAGGGTTTCGCGCACGTACGCGCCCGTCGGCGCCACCGAGAGGAAGTGCGGCTTGCAGGCCACCACCAGGTGCGCGTCGGCGTGGATCACGGTTTCGGCGAACGGAATCCCTTGCTCATCGGCGACCTCGCGGAAATAGCGGACCTCGGCGCCGACGCGGTACGCGGCCGAGACGTCGAGCGCGCATCCGTCCGCATCCAGCACCCGTCCACGGGCGAACCGGTCGCGCCAGGTGGCTTCGTCCACCGCGGGGAAGTGCGCGCACAGGGCTTCGAGCACCGTCGCCCAGGGGCCGGGCGGCAGTTGCAGGCGGCTAGGTGGCGGGTCGTCGGCGGAGGAGATCGGGCGTATCCCGGGCAGGCTCGTTGGCCCGATCCGCGCGGATCGGACTTCGTGCCCGGCATGGTACGGAGCCTGCGCGCGCGCCGTCGAGCCGAACTACGACAGCTTCGTTATTCACTCCGTGGTGCGGCGACGAATCCCTCGGCATGCCGACCGATTCCGTACCGGCATACCGCAATGGATTTACGGAATCGCAGGCACATTCGACACCCGCAGGCGCCGTCGCGCATGGCACCCTGCCGGCAGCGCTTCCGTCCACGCTGCGAGACCACCATGAGCCCGCTTCCATACCGCATCATCGCAATGCTCCTCGGCGCCCTGCTGCTGGGCTGTGTCGCCGCGCCCCTGGCCGCCGCCGACAGGCAGACCTTCGTGCTCGTCCATGGTGCTACCGCCGGCGGCTGGGAATGGAAACGCACCGGCCAGTTCCTCGTCGAGGACGGACACACCGTCTACCGCTCCACCCTCACCGGCCTGGGCGAGCGCGAGCACCTCAACAGCACCGAGATCGACCTGCAGACCCACATCGACGACGTCGTCAACCTGATCCTGTTCGAGGACCTGCACGACGTCGTGCTCACCGGCCACAGTTACGGCGGCATGGTGATCACCGGGGTGATGGACCGCATTCCGGAGCGGCTGCGCCATGTCGTGTTCCTCGACGCCGCGGTGCCCGAGGACGGGCAATCGATCTGGGACCTGTTCGGCAGCGATTTTCCGCAGGATCCGGAGCGCTTCAGGGACGGTTTCATGCAGGTGCCCTGGGTCGAACCGGGCGCGAAGCCGCCTTACAGCGTCAGGCAGTCGATCAGGTGCTTCAACCAGCCGGTGTCGTACCGCAATCCCGCCGCGCTGGCGCTGCCGGTGACCTATGTCGCCTTCGTGCCGAAGGACCAGTCGGCGGAAGAACGCGCGAAGACCGACAGGAGCTGGCGCAATGCGCGTGCGCGGGGCTGGACCATCCGCACCTTCCCCGGCGGGCATGTCGCGCAGCAGGAGGATCCGCGCGGCGTGGCGACGCTGATCGCGGCATCGATGGAGGATCGCAACACCGCGCCTGCGCCAGCAGCGGAATAGCCTGGAGCGATGCCAGCCGCGCGATGCTATCGTCCTGCCGCGCCGGCGGCTCCCCGCCGGACGGGAGACATGCCGATGCCGCCGACCTTCGCACCCGTTCCGTCTGCCGGACCAGGCCTTGGCTCCTGACGTGTTGTCCGGTCGATGCCACTGCGGCGGCGCCGGCTGGCGCGTCTCGGGCGACCCCGGCCCGGTCACCTCCTGCAACTGCACCCTGTGCCGTCGCTACGGCGCGCTGTGGGCCTACGATTTCGAGCACGGACGCATCGCCATCCACGGCGACACCCGCGTGTACACCCGCGTAGGCAAGGCCGATCCCGCGCTCGAGATCCATTTCTGCCCGACCTGCGCCTGCGTGGTGTGCTGGCGAGGCGTGCGGCTGGAGGACGGCGGGCGGCGGCGGATCGCGGTCAACGTGCGGCTGGCCGAACCGGACACGGTGGCGCACCTGCCGATCGACCATTTCGACGGACTCGACAGTTTCGACGACCTGCCCTCGGACGGCCGATGCGTGCGCGACCTGTGGTTCTAGCCGCGCGTCGCCCCGCAGACGGGTCGACTGCAACGCCTGCGACCGTCGGCCGGGCACCGGGACGCATGCGCTACGCTCCGCGCCTTGCCACCCTGACCGCGCCGCCATGGACCACCTCCTGCCATCGCTGTTGATCCTGGCGTTGCTCGACAGCCTGAATCCGTCGGCCCTCGTGGTGGCGCTGTGGCTGCTGGCGCAGCCGCATGCCAGGCCGCGCCTGCTGGCCTACGTTGCCGGGATCGTGGTGGCCTACCTCGGCCTGGGTATCGCGATCATGCTGGGCGCCACCGCAGCGCACGACACCCTGGCCGTGGTGCTCGACCATCCGCTGGCGATGGCCGCGCAGGCGCTGCTGGGCGCTGGACTGCTGGCCTATGCGATCTTCGCGCCGTCCGACGCGCACCAGGCGCGCGAACCGCCGCTGCCGGGTAGTGGAGGACTGGCCGCCTTCGTGCTCCTCGGGATGACGGTGACGCTGCTGGAACTGGCGACCGCGCTGCCCTACTTCGCGGCGCTCGCGCTGATGGTCGAGGCGAGACTGTCGCCCGCGCAGTGGCTGCCACTGCTCGCGGGTTACAACCTGGTGTTCGTGGCGCCACCCCTGGCCTTGCTCGCGCTGCACGTGCTGCTGGGCCAGCGCACGGACGCGCGCTTCGTCCGCTGGCGCGAGCGCCTGCGCCGCGGCGCGCGAGAGGCGACGCTGTGGATCTTCGGCATCGTCGGCGTTGCGTTGCTGAGCGACGCGCTCTCGCGCTGGTTCACCGGCGAGCGCGATCGCGGCGACCCGGTGTCGGTGCACGCGCTGGTCCCGCCCGTGCACGGGCCCGGGTTCGACATCGCCGTCGTCCGCATCGCGGACCCGGACCGACCCGCGTTCGCCAAAGCGCCGACGGCGAGGCGTTCACCACCCTGCTCGGCGAAGCGGACGCAGGCATACCGACCACGGTGGTCGCCGGCGGGTTCGTCGGCGCCGTGGCGGGTCCGTATGTGCAAGGGGCGGCGAAGCCCTAGCCGTCGCCCGCTACCGCGAGCACGCTGTCGGCGAGGACGACCACGTTCGCCGGGTGGACTGGTCGACACCACCGGCCGGAACCCGGCGCCCCGATGGTGGCGTCGCCGGCGGATCCGCCGCGGTCCTAGCCGTAGCGGACGCGGTGACGATCCAGGGCACGCGAAACGCGCTCCAGCGCCGCTTCCACTTCATCGGCGAAGCCGCCCTCCGGGAATCGTCGCAGCGCGGAGTGCGCAGCGCACACGATGCGTGTGTCCGCCCAGCGCGAGGCCAGCGTGCGCGCCCACGCGGCATACGCATCGGCGGCCCCGGCCTCCGGCTTGAGCGCGCGCGCCAGCAATGGATGCATGCGCAGCGAAGACTGCGGCAGCAGACCGCGCAGGAGGCCCGGTGCCGCCAGTACGTTCAGCGTGTCGTCGACATGCACGATGCCGTCGCGTCGATGCCGCACCAGTACCGAAGCGACGTGCACGCGTTCGTCCGCGCACACGAAGGCCACGCCGCCGGGTACCGAGAGATCGAACAGTTCGGCAAGCGGGTGATCCTCACCCCACGCCTCCACCGGGGTGGCCGACCATGGCAGCGACGGCGCGAGCCGGCGATGGCGCGCGGTGCCATGGAGCGTGGCCCCGGGAAACAAGCGCTGCATCGCCTCCACATGCAGGGTGTGGAACGGATGCACGTGGACCACGGCCGCCACGCGTTCGCCGTTGCCGGTCAACGCCAGCAGCGCATCGCGCTGCGCATCGTCGAGCGGGCACCCGTCGATGACCACGAAGCGACCATCGTCGCGTCGCACCAGCGACATCTGGGTGCCGATGTCGAGCACGCCGGCGACCCGGTGCACGCCGCGGATGTTCCAGAAGGTGTCGGACAGCTGCTTCATCGTCGACAGCTTAGGCGGGCGGCGTGAAAATCACGGGAACGCC
Source organism: Luteimonas saliphila (assembly GCF_016774335.1). Taxonomy (GTDB): domain Bacteria; phylum Pseudomonadota; class Gammaproteobacteria; order Xanthomonadales; family Xanthomonadaceae; genus Luteimonas; species Luteimonas saliphila. Next base: position 74,059 of record NZ_JAETWA010000031.1, read on the forward strand.
GGCGCAAGGTCGCGTTCCCGCAGCGCGAGCCGCAGGCCCGAGCGCAAGGGCACGCCGGTTCGTCCGTGCGCAAGCGGTGTGGCGACTGGGCATGGCGGCGTCATCGTCCGCGCGGCGCGCTGTCGCCCGCCGACAGGGGCGTCACCACGCGGAAATCCCGAGCCTCCCCGGGGGCTGGCGCGCTACTCGGGCACCGGAATCGTCAGCCCGCGCTTGATCACATCGAGCGCCACGTTGGTCGCGAAACGCGTGACGCCCGGGCAATCGGCCATCAGGCGCGACATCAGCGCGTGATAGGCATCGACATCGGGCGCCGACAGCACGACCACGAAATCGGCGTCGCCGGTGACGTAATAGATCTGCTGGACGCCGGGTTCGGCCAGCAGCCACTTGCGGACCGCCGCCATCAGGTCCGGCCGTTCGCGTTCGACCGTCAGCGCGGCGATGAAGAACGTGCAGGGCCCCGTGCGCTTCGGGTCCGAAACCCGCCGCGCGAACGGCCGGATGCCTGCGGCCGGGTCAGGCCTGGGCGCCGCGCAGCCGCAGCGTCAGCCCTTTCAGGAAATTGCGCAGCAACTGGTCGCCACAGGGGCGGAAGTTGCGGTGCCCGGCTTGGCGGAACAGCGCCGAGAGCTCGGGCTTGGTCACCGGGAAGCCCGGGTCGACGAAGATCCGGTGCATGTCGGCGTCGGTCAGTTCGAACGCCACCCGCAACTTCTTCAGCACCACGTTGTTGCTGACGCGCTTCTCGACCGGCCGGACCGGCCTGCCCTCCTCGCGCCCGCGCAGGTGCACGATCAGCCCGTCGAGCACGTGCGCCAGCACCTCGTCGCTGCAGGGCACGTATCCGGGCTCATCCTCCTTCAGCAGCATCGCACGCACTTCATCCCTGCCCAGGACGAATGCGGGGCTTGCCAGCCCGGCAATGTCGATCACCTTCTGCTCGCTCAGGTCGAGCATGTAGCGGATGCTGCGCAGGACGTCGTTGTTGATCATCGATCCAACATGCGGCTGGGGGATGCGATGCAGTCTAGCGGGTGGCCGGGGTGCGTCGCAGCGGACCCGGTCGCCAGCCTCGTTATCGCCTATGCTGGCTTCCTGCCCGACAGGAGATTCGTCATGCGCATCGCGATGGTCGCTTTCGCCTTGTCCTTCCTGCTCGCGGCCCCGCCGGGCCAGGCGCAGGTACCGGACGAGCCGCTGTCCTACACCGGCAAGACCGCGCTCGTCACCGGGTCGACCGACGGACTCGGGCGCGAACTTGCCCTCTCGCTTGCGGCCGACGGCGCCCACGTCATCGTGCACGGCCGCAATGCCGAACGCGGCCAGGCCGTGGTGGACGAGATCACGCGATCGGGCAAGGGCTCGGCACGGTTCGTCGCCGCCGACTTCTCCTCGCTGCAAGCGGTACGCCAGTTCGCCGACACGATCGCAGGCGAGTACGCCAGGCTCGACCTGCTGGTGAACAACGCCGGCATCGCCATCCGTCAGGCCCCGCGCCGCAGCGCCAGCGAAGACGGCCACGAACTGCAGTTCGTCGTCAACTACCTCGCCGGCTGGATCCTGGCGAACCGGCTGCTGCCCAATCTGGAAGCTGCGGCGCCGTCGCGGGTCATCAACGTCTCCTCGATCAGCGCACACGCGATCGATTTCGACGACGTCATGCTGGAACGGCCCGACGCCCACCACCGCGGTTACGGACAGAGCAAGCTGTCGCAGGTCATGATGACCATGGAACTCGCCCCAGCGTTCGCCGCACGCGGCGTCACCATGATCTCCGTGCACCCGGCCACGCTGATGGACACCACCATGGTCAAGGGCATCGGCGTACCCGCCCGCACCACCGTCGCCGAAGGACGCGACCACGTGATGGGACTGGTCACCGCGACGGCGCTGCAGCCTGGCGCCTTCTACGTGGACGGCCGACCGGCCGCGCCCTTCGACGAGCAGGCAGGCGATTCCGAGGCGCGTGCGCGCCTCGTCGAACTGAGCGCCGAACTGACCGGCGTCCCCGGGCCGTAGGGCGGGCTCACGCCCGCCTTCCGGGACTCACAACGGCTCGATTTCGACCGTCAGCGCGTACAGCGTCTGCCCGGGCAACAGCGGGCAGATCACCGAATGCGGAACGAACTCGCTGCTGTCCACGTCGAGCTCGGCGATGCCGATCCAGGGGCTAGCCGGCAGTCCGTTCAATACGCCGGCCCGAGGCGCCAGGCCGGGCCACAGATTGTGGAACAGGCAGCGGCGCCCCCACTGTTCGTCGAAGTCGAGCTGGGCCACGCTCGCGCCCACCATGGCATGGCCGGGTACCACCGAGGGCAGCGGACAGGTCACCTGCACCCGTCTCGCGCCGCTGTTGGTCACCGCGCCGTCGGCATAGCTCAACGATGACGCGTAGGCGGGTTGCGTGGGCTGGCAGTGCGAACCTGCCGCCAACACCAGTTCCTGCGCCGGGACCGGCGACGAGGCCATGGCCAGCGCCACCAGTGCAACTCCGATCCGGATCTTCATGACGTCCTCCCTCGTTGTGAACCCTGCCAACCCCCTTTGCGCGCCCCCTACAGCATCACAACGACGCACGGCACCCATCGCGGACACGCGCTACGCGGCCTTGCGGAGAGGCGGGGCGCGACGGATCAGGCGGTCCCACATTGCCGGGTTGCCGTCGCCGAATCGGTGGTCGCCAGGGAGATGCACCCCCATGGAGACGGATGCAAACTACGCCCCGATGCGCACGCCCCGCCAGCCACCCGCAGCCCACGCTTCGGCGATCGATCCCGTGCAAGCACGCACAAGCCAGGATCCACGCCTGCTGCGCCGCCTGTTGCGCGCCAAGGACCGCATGGACGCCGCCTCCCACGAGGCCTGGCCGGTGCGGCGGCTGGCGCGGGTGAGCGGCGTGTCCGAGGCGCACTTCGCGCGATCGTTCAAGGACGCCTTCGGCGTGCCGCCGCACCGCTACCTGCTCACGCGGCGGATCGAACGGGCCACGACCCTGCTGCGCGATACCGACCTGCCGATCACCGACATCGCCTTCCAGACCGGCTGGCAAAGCCTGGGCACCTTCGGCCGCACCTTCCGCGACATCACCGGCGAGAGTCCGGGCGAACTGCGCGCGCGGCAGCAGGCGGCGGCGCATCCGCTGGACCGGGTGCCGCCCTGCTACCTCGCCGCCGCCCAGCGCCCCGCCCTCACCACCGCAGTTTCGGAGAAGCGGCGCCGGGAGGCCGGCGATAGCATCCCCGCGTCCAAACGACCGGAGGTCGCATGAGCAAGGGCATCGGGGTGGTCGGGCTGTACGTCCGCGACCAGGAGGAGGCGCTGCGGTTCTATGTCGACAAGCTCGGGTTCCGCGTCCACACCGACGCGCGCAACGGCGACTATCGCTGGCTGACGGTGCAGCATCCGGAACAGCCGTCGTTCCAGCTCGGCCTGTTCCTGCCGGGGCCGCCGGTGCACGACGTGGCGACCGCACAGGCGTTGCAGGAAATCGTCGCCAAGGGCGCCATGCCGCCGCTGGTCCTGCACGTCGACGACTGTCGCGGCGACTACGCGCGGCTGCACGCGCTCGGGGTCGAGTTCACGCAGGAGCCGGTGGACCGCTACGGCAACGTGGACGCCACCTTCCGCGATCCGTCCGGCAACGGCTGGAAGATGATCCAGGCGGCATCGCGATGAGCGCGTGGATCCGGCAATTCCATCGCTGGCTGGCCATCGCCTTCACCGCGACCGTCGTCGCCAACTTCGTCGCCATGGCCTTCGGCGAGCCGCCCGCCTGGGTGGTCTACGCGCCATTGCCGCCGCTGTTGCTGCTGATGGCCAGCGGCCTGTACATGTTCGTGCTGCCGTATGCCGCCGGGCGGCGCGACAGGCAATGAGCGGTGTCGGGCTGTGACGCAATCCCGCACCCCCGGGTGACCGCTTGAACGCGACATCCCACCCGGCCTTCAGGCCGTTCCCGATGCCGGCACCGGCGCACCGAACCACCTGGCCAGCGCGGCGCGCAGCGCGTGCGGATCGTCGCCTGCCCAGGCCACGTGGCCATCGGGACGCAGCAGCACCGCGGACACGTCCAGCGCCTCGCTGGTGTCGACCAGGTGGTCCACGCGCTCCGCCCAGCCTGCCGTCGACAGCGCGTCCGTCCGGTCGAGCAGCACGCCGCGCCCGCGATGCATGCGCGCGTACAGCCTCCCGCTCCCCAGCGCGATGTCGCGCAGGCGCCGGCCCTGCAACGGATGTCCGTCGCCCAGGTCGTAGCGGATGTCGATCGCCATGATCTTGCCGGTGAGATGGCGGTTCACCACATCGAAGTCCATCAGTTCCGACAGCAACCTGCGCACCGCCTGCGGACCGGGCTCGGTCGAGAGCAGGTGCATCTGCGCGCGGGTGTGGTCGAGCACATGGGCGGCCACCGGCCTGCGTTCGGCCTCGTAGCTGTCCAGCAATCCCGTCGGCGCCCAGCCCCTGACCTGCGCAGCCAGTTTCCAGCCCAGGTTGAAGGCGTCCTGCACGCCGAGGTTGAGCCCCTGTCCGCCCACGGGTGGATGGATGTGCGCGGCATCGCCGGCCAGCAGCACGCGGCCCACCCGATAGCGCTCGGCCAGCCGCGTGCCGTCGCCGAAGCGCGACAACCAGCGCGGCGAATGCGCGCCGAAATCGCTGCCGGCGACCCGCGTCAGCTGCCGCCTGAACTCGTCGAGCGTCGGCGGCGTGGCGCGATCCTGCGCCACGCCCCCGGCGGGCAGCACCACGCCGAAGGCGCCGTCTTCGAGCGGCCTGATGCCGAACCGTTTCTCGGTCTTGCGGATCTCGCCCACCACCGGGGCGATCGCCTCCCACGGCTCGGCGAGCTGCATCTCGCCGAGCAAGGTGTCGACCCGCGACGGCTCGCCCGGAAACCCCACGCCCAGACGCTTGCGTACCGTGCTGCGGCCGCCATCGCAGCCGACCAGGTAGCACGCGCGCAGGCAGGCGCCATCCGCCAACTGCACGGTGACGCCGGCCTCGTCCTGCTCCAAGGCGGCCACTTCGCCACCACGCCGGATGTCCGCGCCCAGTTCGGCGGCGCGCGCTTCCAGCAGGCGATCGGTGACGGTCTGCGGGATGCCCAGCACGTAGGCATGCGCGCAGTCGAGTCCTTCGGGTGCGGACTTGTCGATGGCGGCGAAGAAGCCGCCGACCGGATAGCGTTGGCCGAGCGCGAGGAACCGGTCCAGCAGTCCGCGCTGGTCGAGGATCTCGAGGCTGCGCGCATGCAGTCCGAGCGCCCGCGCCACCGGGGATGGCGTGGTGTCCTTCTCCAGCACCATCACGCGCACGCCGTGCAGCCTCAGCTCGCTTGCCAGCATCGTGCCTGTCGGCCCGGCGCCGACCACGATGACGTCCGCGTCCATTGCCGCCGCTGCGCTCAAGCCCTTTCGCACAGCCACCTCCGCACGGGTCCAGTCCAGGAAGGTGGGCGACTGTGCACCATCGCGCCGGCCTTGCCGCAAGCCCGTGCGTGGGATATAAAGTGCTGGTGGGATGGCGCTGCGGCGTCGGCCCATTTTTTTTGCCGTCTGGAGGGAATCGGGCCTTCCACAGGCGCAAGGCGCTGCAAGAATCGACGGCTCCGGACCAGGCCCACCGCGAACGAAACCCGCAATACCTGTGCGGGGCCCATGCAGGTCACGCGCCCGCGCCGGCGGGAGATGGTGGACCGCGCCCATGCCGCGGGAAACGCCACGCGATGCGGACGAGGGCCGAACCCGCCATTCGCCGATTGCCGATCGCCACCGGCAAGCATGCCTGGACCGCGGGTCACCGCTCGTGCAACACCAGTCTCCCCTTGCCACCGGCTTCGTTTGACAATGCCGGGAGTGCCTCGGAGCATGCGACGTTCCGCCGCGGACCATCGTCCCATGCGCCGACTCCTCGCGTTGTCTCTGTCCGCGTTGTCATTGCTGTCGCCGCAGGTGTCCGCGGCCCGGGAGGCCCCGCCACCGCCGCCCGCGGCCGCGGACGTGTTGCTGCCGCCCGCCCCGCCCTGGCTGGGTGCGCTGGACGCGCTGTACGACCGGCGCATCCGGGTCGCGGGGCTGGAAGACCGACGGTTCTCGCCGGAACACTGGTGGAATCTCGCCGGTCGTCTGGCGACCAGGGCCGGCGGTTTCGACACCCGGGTGATCGGCCGGGGCGCCGAGGGGCGCCCGCTGCAGCACGTCTCCTGGGGCCGCGGCGACACGCGTGTGCTGCTGTGGTCGCAGATGCATGGCGACGAGAGCACGGCGTCGATGGCGATCGCCGACCTGTTCCGGCTCCTCGGCGAACATCCGCGGCATCCGCTGGTGCAGCGGTTGCGCCGGGGCACCACCCTGCACCTCCTGCCGATCGTGAATCCCGACGGCGCGGCGCGCTTCCAGCGTCGCAATGCGCAGGGCATCGACATCAACCGCGATGCCCGTGCGCTGGCCTCGCCCGAGGGCCGCGCGCTGCACGACCTGCGCGAGCGGCTCGAGCCCCACTTCGGATTCAACCTGCACGACCAGGACGTGGGCACCCGCGTCGGCGACAGCAGCCGCGGCACCGCCATCGCGCTGCTCGCGCCGCCCTACAACGTCGCCCGCGAGGTCGACGACTCGCGGGCGCGCGCCATCGAGGTGTCCGTGGCGATCCGCGCCGTGCTCGAGCCCTACATCGCCGGCTACATCGCCAGGTGGGACGACACGTTCAACCCGCGGGCGTTCGGCGATCTCACCGCGCAGGCCGGCGTGTCCACCATCCTGATCGAGTCCGGCGGCATCGAGGGCGATCTGCAGAAGCAGCGGCTGCGCAAGCTCAATTTCCTCGCCCTGGCGGGCGCGCTGGACGCCATCGCCACCGGGACGCATGCGGGCCTGCCGCGCGCCGCGTACGAGCAACTGCCCGAGAACGGGCGCGACTGGGCGGACCTGCGCATCGCGGGCGGCACTCTGGCCCTGCCCGGAAAGGCCCCGGCCAGGGTCGACCTGCTGGTGGAGTTCGAGGATGCGCTGCTGGAGCGCGGCGGGATGATCCTCGAGATCGGCGACCTTGCCGACAGCCAGGCGCGCCGTACGATCGACGCCTCCGGCCTGTATATCGTGCCCGTTGCCGGCGAGGGAGCGGACGGAAACACAGAACACCGGAAGATCGCCCGGCACGCCCCGGCGTATTTCCATCTCAGCCGGGATCCGCAGGGCCGCCACATCGTATGGACGCTGGCCCGCGACGTGGATCCGGACAGGCGCGTGCCGCGGGCGGACTGAGGCACCCGGAGGCTTGCCTCGAGGCGCGACGCAAGCTTCTGCCGCGTCCGGACCACGACCTTGAAGCCACGCACATGCAGCTGGGCTCCCATGGATCTCCGCGTCCTGCGATCTGCCGCGCTGTCAGGGCGTCGGGAGAGGAACGTCGGCCTTCGGCGCGCGCCCGGAACCGATGATCGCGACCGCACGCAGTTCGACCACCGCACCCTCCGCCAGCAACGCCGAGGTTCCGACCGCGCTCCACGCGGGATAGTGCGACGGAAAATACTCGTGGTGAATCGGTCCGAACTTCGCGAACTCGGCCTGGAAGCTCGCGGCATCGGTCGGTCCGGTGTGGAAGCTGGTCAGCTCCACCACGTCGGCCAGGCTGCTGCCCGCCAGTTCCAGTTGCCGCTTCAGGGAGTCGAACATCCGCCGCACCTTGTCTTCGTAGCTGCCCGGTCCCGCGGCCGGGATGCCCGAGACGATCACCATGTCCTTCACCTTGACCACCGGCGTGTAGTGCCAGGCGTGGTAGGCGCGCTCCGCACCGGGCGGCACGAGGTGTTCGCGGGTCGGCACGTCCTCCCCGGCGCGCGCGGATGCGGCGGAGAACAGCAGCCCGGCCAGCAGGCACGCATTGCGAAGGTTCGTCATCACGGGCTCCCGGGGGCGAGGCCACCATGCTGTCGAACGCCCGCCACTACGCGCAACCTGCCGTTGGTCATGAGCGATCTCTCGACCAGGCCAGGAACCGGACGCCCCTCGCCGTGTGCGCGAACGCGCCGAAGGCGAGTCCCCGTGCGTGCGACAGGCGGGGCGGGCGTCGCCGGGGCCTGTTCACCGGCGGCATGCCCGAACCGGAATGCGTCGGCAGGTCGGGTCCAGCCACGCCCGGTCGATTCCGATGCGCAGGCGCGTCGCCTGGCATGCCCTGCGTTCCAGCCGCCGCGGGCGGACCCTGTCATGCTGTTCGCGACCGACCGCCTGCCCGACGATGAATCCGACCCTGCCCCCGCTTGCCGATGTGCTCGACCTGCTGCCGGATGCCGTATGCGTCGTCGACGAGGACGGCCGCTATCTGTACGTGAGCGCCAGCTTCGAGCGCATCCTCGGCTACCGGCCCGCGGAGGTGCTGGGGCGGCAGGCGTTCGACTTCGTCCATCCCGACGATCGCCAGGACACCATCCGCCAGGCCGCGGAAGTCACCGCAGGCGCGATCCAGCGTCACTTCCGCAACCGCTACGTCCACAAGCGCGGCCATCTCGTGGACATGCAGTGGTCGGCCCGCTGGCATCCGGACCATCGCATCCGCATCGGCGTGGGGCGCGAGGTCACCGAGCTGCGGCGCGCCGAGGAGGAACTGGAGCATCTGGCCAGTCACGACACGCTGACCGGGCTGCCCAACCGCCACCGCCTGCAGCATGCGCTGACGAGGGCGCTCTCGCATGCGCGCGCAACCGGCGACCGCCTTGCGCTGCTCTATCTCGATCTCGACGGCTTCAAGGCAGCCAACGACCTGGGTGGCCACGACGCCGGCGACCGCCTGCTGCAGGACGTCGCCGGCCGGCTGAGGCAGGGCCTGCGGCACGGCGACGTGGCGGCGCGGGTCGGCGGCGACGAGTTCGTGGTGCTGCTGCCCGGATGCAGGGACGCCAATGCCGCCCGCCGTGTCGCCGACGCCCTGCGCGCCAGGCTGCGACAGGTCGACCGCGTGGCCGATCGACCGTTCCAGCTCGACGCCAGCGTAGGCGTTGCCTGCTTTCCGGGCGACGGCGATGACGCGGCCTCCCTGCTCGCCCACGCCGACCGCGCGATGTACGCCGTCAAGCGGGGTACCCTGACGAGCGAGCGCTGAGCGGATCCTCCGGCAAGGGAACTGGAAACCCGGTCGGCCGCCCGACCTTCCGCCGCGGACATCCCTGCCTCACGTGGCGGGAACGCTTCCGGCTCCGGTTCCGGTCGCAGGAACCGGGTCCTGCTTCGCGTCACCCGCGATCGTAGAGCGAGGCCCGCTCCGCCTGAGCCAGCACTGCGGGCGCGCGAATCGGCTGTCCTTCGGCATCGAAGAACAGCGAAGGCCGCTGCCGGCGCAGTCGTGCACCCAGGATGCCCGCGACGATGCGCAGGCCGTCGACCAGGAAGGCGACCGGCGTTGCCTTCACCTCGCCCTGCGCCGATCCGGTATTGATCAGCGTGCGGCCGGCAGGCCCGAATGCCGCGTCCACGGCCGCAGGGGGCGCGAGGCTGGCGGCAGGCAGGCCGACGTAGGCGATCCTGCCGTCGCGCGGCGTGTTGCCGAGCGGGGTCCGGCAGCACGAGGCATACCAGCGCAGCAGCCCCCCGGGGCTCAACGACATGCACGCCACGCGGTCGACGCCGGCGGTGAAGCGCACGGCCCGCGGGTTGATCGCCACGATGTCGGTGCCGCCGCGCGCATCCATCAGCCCGGGGCGCTCCAGCCAGCGCGCATACGCCCGGCAATCGCGGCAGTAGCACGTGGCCCGGGTATACGCCGGCCCCGGCTCCACCGCCCCTTCCACCTGCCCGCATTCGCAGCGCAACGACAATGCCATCGGAGTGACCTCGCTCGATCGGGGGAAACTGGATAATGGTGGCGCCGATACGGGTGCGTGAAGACGGCGGGTGCGCTGCCATTGCCCAACGTATGTGGCAATCCTGACCCGTCGCCGCGTTGCAGTCCATCTCCGGTTCGGACCGCCCGGGCCGCGCTCCACCGCCAGGCCTCACCCCTCGCCCCTCACCCCTCGCCCCTCACCCCTCGCGACGCAGGGTCGCCAGCCGCAGGAACGTCTCGTGCTGGTAGCGGCTCATCCGCAGTTGCTGCCCGTTGTCCATCGTCACCACGTGGTGGCCGTTGAACCACGGATCGATCGACCGGATCCGGTCGATGTTGACGATCGCCGAACGATGCACGCGCGCGAAGCGGCCCGGATCCAGGCGCGTGGACAGCGCCGCCATGGTCTCGCGCAGTTCGTGCACCTTGCCATGCGCGTGCAACTGCACGGTGTTGCGGTTGGCGCGGATCCAGACGATGTCCTCCACGTCCAGCAGCACCACGCGCTCGTCCTCGCGCACCGGGATGCGGCGCAGGTAGTGGTCGCGCTGGCGCAATTCCTGCAGCGCCTGGGCGATGCGCGCGGCCTGATCGGAATCGGCGCCCCGCGCGGCGGACAACCGCGCCTTCACCCGTCGCAGGGCGTCTGCGAACCGCTCACGGGCGAAGGGCTTGACCAGGTAGTCGACCGCATTCGCATCGAACGCGCGCACCGCGAACTGCTCGTAGGCGGTCACGAACACGGTGGCCGGCATCCGCGCGGCGCCGATCGTCGCCACGACGTCGAGTCCGGTGATGGCGGGCATCTGGATGTCCAGGAACACCAGGTCCGGCGAGCCGCTGCGGATCGCTTCGACCGCGGACACCCCGTCGCTGCATTCGCCTGCCAGCTCGATGTCGGCATCCTCGCGCAGCAGGCGCACGATCGCATGCCGCGCGATCGGTTCGTCGTCCACCACCAGGGCGGAGATCCTCATGCCGGCGTCACTTCCGGTGCGTCCTCCAGGTCGTCGAGCGGGCGGAACGGCAGCCGGATGCGACAGGCCACGCCCTGCGGCCAGGTCGTGTCCAGGCGCACCTGCGCGGCGTCGCCGTAGAGTTCCTGCAATCGCAGGCGCGTGTTCGACAACCCGATGCCGTGCCCCGACGGCGATTCGCCGCGGCCTTCGAGCGAGCTGTTGCGGTTGCGCACTTCCAGGCAGAGGCTGTCGCCCTCGCGTCGGCTTTCGATCTCGATGCAGTCCGCACCGACGCGCTCGCCGATGCCGTGGCGGATCGCGTTCTCGACGATCGGCTGCAGGATCAGGCTGGGCACCGCGCAGTCCATCGTGTCGGGCGCGATGTAGATGCGCGTGGTCAGGCGGTCCTTGAAGCGCACGCGCTGGATGCCGAGGTAGAGGTCCAGCAGCACCAGTTCCTGGCGCAGGCTCACCTCCTGCCCGTCGTAATCCTCGAGGAACGCGCGCAGCAGCTCGCTCAGCCGCAGCAGCATGTCCTCCGCCGAGAGCACGTCCTCGGACAGCAGGGTGGAGATCGCATGCAGCGTGTTGAACAGGAAGTGCGGCTGCAACTGCGTGCGCAGCACCCGCAGGCGCGACTGCGCCAGTTCCGCCGCCAGGTGGCTCGCTTCGAGTTCGCGCCGGCTCTGCTCGGCGCGGAAATGCAGCGCCTGGCGGATCGCCAGCAGTGCCCAGTAGGTGAGCATGCCGGTGGCGGCGTGCTTGGCTAGGAAGTGGCGGAACTGCTCGCCGAAGCCGCTGGGTTCGAACCAGGTGGATGCCAGCGCCCCCATCACCAGCGCCAGCACCGTCACGCCGAGGCTCGCGGCGGCGTGGGTCGCCAGCGCCCGCAGGCTGCGCGGGCCCTGGACCGGGTGCCGCTCGGCGATCCGGAACACCAGCGGCGCCAGTGCCGCCCAAGGGAGCCACTGGATCAGCGCCCATCGCAGGTAGGTCGGCGGTGGCCACAAGCGGCCGTCGAGCGCGTCGTGCACGACGCCCTGCACGGCGAACACGAACGCGACCAGGGTCCACAGGCCGAGGTAGCGGTAAAGGCCGATTTCGGTGCTGCCGAGGCGGACCTGCATCGCACACCTGCCGTTGGGGACGTCCGCATCGTATGCGTATCGCCGCACATGGCAAAGCCCGGCGACACGACCGCTACGACTCGCGCACCCGTCACTACGATTCGTCCAGAACCGCTATCTCCTGCGCCCGCGATCGCGCCTGATGCAGGCACCGGCCCGCATGCGCACCAACGCCCGCGCCGGACATGTCCCTGCATCCGGAGAAGCCCCATGCCGTTCAAGCACGCCATTGCCCTGGCCGCCCTGCTCACCGCCTCCGCCGCCGAAGCGAACCCCGGACGCAGCGCCGGCCACTACTTCTCGCTGTTCAACGCCACCCACGACAGCGTGACCGCGTTGTCCGTTGCCCGGGCCCGCAGCGACGACTTCCGTCCGATCGACATCGGCAAGCCGCTGCGCGGCGGCAATACCGAGACCACCGTGTGGCTGGACACGGCCGATCACGGCTGCGTGCAGGATCTTCGCTTCGAATTCCGGGATGGCCGCGTCCTGCTCTACCGCGACATCGATGTGTGCCGAAACCGGCAGCTGCGGCTCAGGCCGCAGGACGGCCGCGCCAGCGGACATCCCGAAGGTGGTCGCGACGTGATCCGGTAGCGGTCGTCGCGACGTGGCAGGGGAACCAGCGCATCCGGCGGCGCGTCATCCGCCGAGGCTGGTCCTCGATCCGTTTCGCGCCTGGTCTGCAATCCATTCCCATACCCGTCGCAATGCCGGTTCCGATTCGCGGCCCCGCGCAACGGCCAGGTGGAAGCGTCCGGTGTCCAGTTCCGGACCGAACGGCTGCCGCAGCAAACCGTCCCGGAGTTCCGCTTCCATCAACGTCAGGCTCAGCAGCGCCACGCCATGGCCGGCCAGCGTCGCGGCAATGGCATGCGATTCGTCCGAGAACACCAGCCCGCCCCGGCGACCCGCCAGGGCCATGCGCGGCAGGCCCACCTTGCGGAACCAGCGCGGCCACGTGCCGGGCGAGCGCGCGTGGGGCTGCCAGTCGAACCCGATCAACATTTCCGGCTTCAGATCCTCGGGACGACGCAACTTCAGCCGTGGACTGCACATCGGCGCATAACGATCCGCCAGCAACGGCATGTCTACGAGGCCCGGCCAGTCGCCACTGCCGGCACGCACCGCGATGTCCGCATCGCCACGCACCAGATCCACCACCTGCTCGGTCGCATGCAGTCGCAGGTCGATGTCGGGACAGGCTTCACGGAACGCGGCCACGCGCGGCAGCAACCACCGGGCGATGAAAGCGGTCGTTGCGGTCAGTGTCACCGTATTGGCCGGGTGCGGCGTTCGCGCGCGACGCACTGCGTCCTCGATCAGGTCGAAACCGTCCTGCAACGCGGCCGCCAGGCGCTTGCCTTCCGATGTCAGTGCGACCCGGCGCGTGAGACGCATGAACAGGGGATAGCCCAACGCCTCTTCGAGCGCCCGAACCTGATGGCTGATCGCGGTAGGCGTGACCGACAGTTCCTGCGCGGCATCGCGGAAGCTGCCGTGCGCCGCGGCGGCTTCGAAAGCGCGCAATGCCACCAGCGGAGGCAAACGCCTGGGTTGCCTGACAGATGCTCCTGATTCACTCATACGGACAGAAATTTTCGTTTGTCCAGCAGATATGGCGCCGAATAGCATGCCATGGCATGACCCCGCTCCGTCGCAATTGCTGAGTCTGTCTCATCCATCCTCCAAGGAGAAAGCGCATGTCCCTGCTCCAGCTGATCAATCCCCCCGGGCTCTACGACCCGGAACCCAACGGCTACTCCCACGTCGCGATCGTGGCACCCGGCTCGCGTCTGGTCCTGGCCTCGGGCCAGGGCGGCGAGGATGCCGACGGCGCGCTGGCGGCGGACTTCGCCGCGCAGGTACGCCAGGCGGTCGACAACATGGTCGTGGCCCTGGCGGCCGCCGGTGCCGGACCACGCGACGTGGCGCGCCTGCAGGTGCTGGTCGTCGATCACGACATGGGGAAGCTCGAGACCTTCGGCCGCGAGTTGTCGCGCCTCTGGGGCGATGCGCGCAAGCCGGCGTGCACGCTGGTGCCGGTGTCGCGCCTGGCGCTCGACGGCATGCTGTTCGAAATCGAGGCGACGGCGGTCGTTGCCCGATGCGCCCGTCGATCCAGCCCAACCAGGTCGTCGCGTTCAACCGACGAGTTGCGCGCATCGCCGGCGGGTGATCCGACCTAGACTCGGGAGTGTCGTCGAGCTGCGTTCGGATTCATCGGGGAAGGACCCGGCAGGCGGCGTACGCATCGCTTTTCTGCCATGTCCCCCGTGTCGCAGGAGCTGCACATGTTCCAGCCCGATGGCGTCCGGCCAACCACATGGCCACCGCAAGTCTCGCCGGCGACACAGGATCCGACACCCGAGGCGCTCGCCGCGCCAGAGCCGGCCTCCGTGTCGGTCCCGGTCTCGCCTGAAGCGCACCAGGTCGTCCAGGCCGCGCGGGCCTACCGGCAGGCGCAGGGCAACCTGGCCGACTTCCAGAACACCTGGTCCGCCCAGCGGATCCGCAACGATCCGGATCTGCAGCAGATGCATGCAGGTTACCGCCAGCAGGTCACCCGCGAGCACGACGCGTTGCGCTGCGCAACGACATCGTCGCCCAGTTCGAGGCCACCACGCTGCGCGAGATGCTCGAGGAGTTCTGGAAGGACATCAACTGAGCGTGCCGCGCCGCGGGTCCCGGGTTGGCCGCACGGCGGCGGGGGATGCGGCACAAGGCGTCGAGGAGGGACCGCCTCGGCGGCATCGGCCCCGCAATCGTCTGCCGGCATGCGCGGCCCACGGCAATCCTCAGCGCTGCTCCGGCGCCCTGAACACCACCTCGCCATCCGCGTCGAGGATCTCGATATACGCATCGCCGCCTCTGGTGACGCGGAGACGGATGCGTTCGTTGGCCGCGGTGTCGGTGAGCAGCACTTCCGCGTCCTGTCCCGGGTTCTGCAACCGGATGCGCGAGCGATCGGTCTCCCACACCGTGGCCGGGTCGGCGTCGGCGGACGGCGGGTCCTGGATCATCCATGCGGAGAACGCGGAACCGTCGCTGCCGATGCGACGGTAGATGCCGGTCGCCTCCGTGGTGACCGGAGCCATGTCGTAGTCGAACAGCAGCGCGGACAGCTTGCCCTTCGCATCCTCCGCGATCGCCAGGCCGCCCGCTTCGGACCCGTCCCTGGACAGGAGCACGAGGCCCGCCGGCGCGACCTTGCGATTGCCGGGATCGGACTCTGTTCCCTGCTTCATCGGTCCGGGGAAGCGAGCGCTACCGGCGATGACCAGGCGCGGGGTGCCATCGGGTTCGCGTACGTTGATGCGCTCCACGTCGAGCGTGCCGAAGCGGGCATCGGCCGGGCGATCCACGGCCCCGGCGAGCAACAGGGCCGCGACACAGGCCACGCAGAGCAGAGCGACCGCCCGCAGCCTGCGGACCTCGCGTTCCAGTGTCGCGATCCGATCCTGGAGATGCATGGCATCCTCCCTCCGCACGACGTCGCGGAATGGTCGAGCGCGCACTGTCGAACGCGCGTGAACCTGCGTGCCGTCAGTCGGATGATGGTCCCGCGGGCGCCCCCTGCGGTACGGTCCGGGCACCCGCATCCGCCCAGCCCAGGTCCGGCTCGGGGTGGTAGCCGATTCCCAGCGCATCCATATGCGGTCGCAACGCGCCCATGCGTTGCCGGAACCCTTCATAGCTGCGCCGCTCCGCCGGGCTCCACGCGAGCTCCGCGGACGCGGCGAGACGCGGCCACAGGCGATTGTCCGCGGCCGCATCGGTGTGCACCAGCTCCGTCCACAACGCCGCCTCGATGCCGATCGCGGTCCCGAACGCGGCCGGATCGAACGCGTAGAGCCGTGCCAGCGGCACGCCCTCCTCGCGACACCAGTCGTAGGTCTGCGACTGTCCGGCGTAATTGCCGTGGTCGACGTAGAAGTACGAACAGGGCGACAGGATCAGCGGGTGTCCCTCCTCGACCGCCGGGGCGATGTCGTAGTTGTCGTTCCACAACTGCAGGACGACATCGGGGCTGGTATCGGCCACCGAACCCTCCTCCCAGACGATGGGAGTGCGCCCCATCCCCTGCACCATCGCCGCCGCGCGGGCCACGAAGTCGGCGTACAGCGGATGCTCGATCTCGTCGCCGCCGATGTGGATCTCCCGCGACGGGAAGATCGCCAGCACTTCCTCAAGCACATGGCGTACGAAGGGGTAGACCACCTCGGGTTTGTCCAGGCACAGCACGCTGAAACCCACTTCCCGTCCCGAATACGGCGACAGGTTCTCCACGTCGTCGCAGGCCAGTTCGTTGTACGAGGCCAGCGCAGCCTGCACATGCCCGGGCAGGTCGATCTCCGGCACGATCGTGATCCCGCGCGCCTGCGCATAGGCCACCAGGTGCCTCAGCTGCGCCTGCGTGTAATGGCCGCTGCGCCCGCCTTCGACCGCGCTCGCGCCACCGATCTGGGTCAACTTCGGATAGCGCCCGATCTCGATGCGCCAGCCCTGGTCGTCGGTCAGGTGCAGGTGCAGCCGGTTCAACTTGAAGAACGCCATCCGGTCGATGGTCTTTTCCAGATATCCGACAGACAGGAAGCTCCGAGCCACGTCCAGCGAGAGGCCGCGCCACGGGTACGCCGGCGCATCGGTGATCGCGACGCGCGGCAGGCGGTAGCCGGGTTGAGGCTGCGCCGGCAGCAACTGCCGCAGGCTTTGCACCGCATGCAGCAGGCCGACATCGGTGCGGGCACTCAGCTGGACGTCGTCGGCCACCACCAGGTGATAGCCTTCCTCGCCCAGCGCCGTGTCGTCCGTCAGCTGCAACCGGATGCGCGTCGTCGCCGCGTCGTCGATGCCGATGCCCGATCCAGCAAGCGCCTCCTCCAACGCGCGCCTCGCATGCGGCGCGGCCGCATCCGACTCCAGCTTCACCGCGTCCGAAAGCCGCAACGCGCCGGGGAAGATGTCGATCGACTGCGGCACGGGGACAAGGTGCACCACGGGGCCTGTGGCCTCCGGCGCATCGGCGGCCGGCGACGAACCGCAGCCGATGGCCGCGGCGGTCGCGAGACCGAGCAGCGCGGCACCGAGCCTGGAGGGGAAGTTCATATCGACGCGGTATCCATGCGGAACGGGATCGGCACGATGGCGACGCAGGCAGAACCACGGTCTGCGCCAGCGACAGGCGGCAAGTCTATCCTGCTCCGCGCGCTGTCCCGGAATGGTCTGCCGGGCCGTGTCGATCGGCCTTGGAGGCGTTGCATCGTCAGCTGAGGAGACCATCGCCCGGGCGCCTGCTGGCGTACGGCCGAGGGGTCAGGTGGATGCTCCTATCCCGAACCGACCTGATCCGCGTGCACCGACGGATGCGAACTCCGGCCCCGGCCCTGGTCATCCCCCATCAGGCGCGCCATGTCCGCATCCTTCTCCCGCCACAAGCCGTTCATCCACTGCTGGAAGCGGATGCGGAAGGCGCGGTCGTTCTGGTAGTCGCCTTCCACCAGTTCCACCGGGATCGGGCGCTGGCGCACGCGCACGTGGACCGCAGGGACGCGGTTCGCCAGCAGGTCCACCATCGTCGGCCGTCCGCCGGGATAGGCGATGGTGACGTCGAGGATCGCGTGCAGGCCCTCGCCCATCGCATCGAGCACGAACGCCACGCCGCCCGACTTTGGCTTGAGCAGGTGCCGGTACGGCGAATCCTGCCTGGCGTGCTTGGCGGGGGTGAACCGCGTGCCCTCGACGAAGTTCATGATCGCCACCGGAATCTCTCGGAACTTCGCGCAGGCCCGGCGCGTGGCTTCGATGTCGCGCCTGGCCAGTTCGGGACGGCGCGCGACCTGCTTCGGCGTGTGGCGCCCCATGAACGGGAAGTCCAGCGCCCACCACGCCAGCCCCAGCAGCGGCACCCAGATCAGCTGCCGCTTCAGGAAGAAGCGCAGGAGCGGGATGCGCCGGTTGAAGACCTTCTGCAGCACCACGATGTCCACCCAGCTCTGGTGGTTGGCCAGCACCAGGTAGTGGCCATCGGCCTGCAGCGCCGCGTCCTCCTGCACATGGACGCGCGTGCGCAGGAAGCGGTCCGCCATCCAGCCGTTCACCCCGATCCAGCTTTCCGCCAGCCCAGCGAGCAACGGATTGCCGGCCTTGCGCAGGCGATCGAACGGCAGCGCCGCCTTGACCAGCGCCACCGCCAGCAGAGGCACGACGTGCAGCACGGTGTTGGCCGCGATCAGCAGGAAAAGCAGCGCGACACGCAGTGGAAGCATGGGGCACGAACGCGACGACGGGGTGGCCATTGTCGCGGAAATCGGGGTCGGGATCGCGCCCATCGCACCTCGGCGCCCCGGGTCCGCGAGCGCCTTGCACAGGCATGCCACTTCGAAATCGACCTGTGTCAGCGCGATCGGCGCGCGCGGCGCGATAGAGTCCGTCCATGGCAAGTTCCCGCTTTCCTGCACACGCAACGCTCGCGCGGATGACCACGAGCCCCATGCGATCCGGCATGGCGACTCGACCGTCCGGGGCGCCGCTGCCTTGGAGGCCATTGGCGTGGATCGCCGCGCTGGCCCTGTGCCCGGCGGGAACGCCGTGGGCGCAGGCGCCGGGACCCGCGATTACGCCCCCCACACGGGACCTGGATACCCTGCGGGTCACCGCCTCGATCCTGCCCACCGCCGCGAACGACGCCGGGCAGAACATCACCGTGCTCGGCCCGGAGCGACTCGAAGCGTGGCGCGGCCGCAGCGTGGCCGAGGTGCTGGCCGCCCAGGCCGGGCTGATGGTGGATCGCAGCGCCCGCGGCGGTGGCTACGGCGCGCTGTACCTGCGCGGCGCCGATCCCAGCCACGTCGTGATCCTGGTCGACGGCGTGCGCCAGAACGACCCGCTGTCCTCGCGCGGCAGCGCGGTCGACCTCAACACCCTGTCGCTGGAGCGGATCGAGCGCATCGAGATCGTGCGCGGCAGCGCCAGCGTCGCCCATGCCGAGGCGATCGCCGGACTGGTCCACCTCCACACCCGGCGCGCCGCGGAAGGCGCCAGCGCCAGCGTCGCGATCGGAGGCGACGGCCTGCGATCGCGCCACGCCGGCCTCTCCGGCGGCGGCTGGAGCCTGGCTGCCAGCGACCGCGAGGACGGCGATGGCCGACACGGCTTCCAGGGCGTGCGCGCATTCGATGCGGCCGGGGAACGCGAAGTGCTGCCCGCGCTCTCGCTGCGTGCGGCGTTCGGCTACAGCGACAGCGAGGGCCGGGGTTTCCCCGACGACAGCGGCGGTCCGCGTTACGCGGTGCTGCGTGAACTGGACGATCGCCACGCGCGTGCCCGCCAGGTCTCGCTGCAGGCCCGGTATCGGCCGGCGGTGGGCGAGATCGAGGCGCGGTGGGCGAGGTTCTCGCGCGAGGGCGACGAGGATTCGCCCGGCGTGGCCGGCGGTGCGCGCGACCCGATCGGGTTGCCCGCGCTGGCCGCGCAAACCGACTACCGCCGCGACGAGCTGCAGGCGACCTGGCGACGGCCGCTCGGCGGCGTCGGCGAATTCGGCGCCGGCGTGCTGCACCAGCGCGAACACGGCCGCTACGACGGCCGGATCGACTACGGCTTCTTCCAGGCGCCGGTCGCGTTCGCGATGCAGCGCACCACCGACGCCGCGTTCGCCGAACTGCGCTGGCGACACGGCAGCTGGACCGCGCAGGGCGGACTGCGCCAGGAGCGCCGCCGCGATGCCGGCGCCGGTGCCGACCACGCCAGCCAGCCGATACTGTCGCTGCAGCGGCAGGTCGGCGCCTCGGGCGCGCACTGGGGCGCTTCGTTCTCGCGCAGTTCCAGGCCGCCGAGCTTCTACGCGCTGGGCCATCCGCTGGTCGGCAATCCCGGGCTGCGGCTCGAGCGCGCCGAACATCGCGAGCTCCACTACGCCACCGCCGGCGACGCGGCCTGGCCGAGCCGGATCACCCTGTTCGGTGCGCGCTACCGCGACCTGGTGGATTTCGATGGCGGGCCGCCGCCACAGCTGGTCAACCGCGCGCGCATCGAGGCCGACGGCGTGGAGTGGCGCAGCGGACGCCGGTTCGGCAACGACTGGCGGCTGGGACTGGACGGCGCCTGGATGCGCGTGCGCGATCCGTTGGGCGGCGTCGTCCTGCGCTATCGGCCGCGCCTGCAGGCCGGTGCCGACCTGACGCTGCCGCTGGGGCAGCACGAACTGTCGCTGCGCCTGCACCACCTCGGGCGCCGCTTCGACTCGTCCATTCCCACGGGTGGCCGCTGGCTGGCCGCGATGACCACGTTCGACCTGGCATTGCGCCGACAGTGGGGACCGGCGACCGTGCTGCTCGCGCTCGACGACGCAACCGATGCACGAGGAGAGGAAGCGATCGGACTGGACACGCCGGGACGCCGGCTGCGCCTGGCGCTGCGATGGGACCTGCAATGAACTCCCGCCCCGGCACCGCGCGGGCGGTCGTGAGCGCCGGCATCGGCCTGTCGCTGCTGGCCCTGGCATGGCTCGCCATGCTGCCCGCCGCGCCGGGCCACGCGCAGGATGCGTCGCCGCCCGCCCCCGTCACGCTCGACGAGGCCCTCGGACTGGTGAACCGGTATTGCGGCGCCTGCCATGCGGTTCCGCCGCCGAACCTCATGCCCAAGCGCGACTGGCCGGCCGCGGTGCAGACCATGGCCGAGCTCTCGGAAAAGATGCGCGGCCAGACGTTCATCCCCGCCGAGGTGCTGCCCCACATCAAGGCGTTCTACTACGGAAGCGCCCCGGCCGAACTGCCGCGCCTGCCGTACCTGGCGCCGGCGCCTTCGCCGCTGCGGTTTCGCGCTTCGATTCTCGGCGCACCGGCCCAAGTCCCGCTGGTCACCCACGTCGCGCCGGGCCTGACCGTCGCACCGACCGACCTGCTGGTGTCCGACGCCGGCCGCCGCGAGGTGCTGCGGCTGTGGCGCGAAGACGGCCAATGGCGCGAACGCGCGCTGGCCGAACTGGTGGCGCCGGCCCACGCCCAGGTCGTCGACCTCGACGGCGACGGCCGGCTGGACGTGGTGGTGGCCGAACTGGGCGAGATGGCCCCGTCCGGCAAGCCCGTCGGCAAGGTGGTCGTGCTGCTCGGGGAGCCTTCCGGCACGTTCCTTCCCCGCACCCTCGCCGAAGGCCTGGGGCGGGTCACCGACGTGCGCGCCGCCGACCTCGACGGCGACGGCGACATCGACCTGGCGGTGGCCGTGTTCGGCATGAACGACATCGGCGGCATCCTGTGGCTGGAGAACCGCGACGGCGCCCTGTACCGGCACAACCTGACGTCGCTGGCCGGCGCGCTCGGCATCGACGCCGTGGACCTCGACGGCGACGGCCGGCTGGACCTGGTCAGCCTGATCGCCCAGGAACACGAGGTGGTGATGGCGTTCCGCAATCTGGGCGGAGGCGCGTTCGAGGCCACCGAGCTCGCGCGCGCCCCGCATCCGATGTTCGGCTCGACCTCCCTGCGACCGGTGGACCTGGACCAGGATGGCGACATCGACCTGCTGTTCACCAACGGCGACGCCTTCGACCTGCAGACCGATCCCAAGCCCTACCACGGCGTGCAGTGGCTGGAGAACCTGGGCGGCATGCGGTTCGCCTTCCGCGACATCGGCCGGTTCTATGGCGCGGTCGCAACGGCGGTCGGCGACCTCGATGGCGACGGCGACCTCGACGTGGTGGCCAGCAGCTGGATCAATTACTGGCGCGATCCGGGTCGCCACACCCTCGTGTGGTACGAGAACGACGGCGAGCAGAACTTCACCGCGCATGGCATCGCCAGCGAGCCGGCCGGGCTGACCTCGCTGCGACTGGCCGACATCAATGGCGACGGCCGGCCCGACATCGTCGCCGGTGCGTTCCGCATGGATCTGCTGCAGGAACTGCTGGGCATGTCGGTCAATGAAGACACGCGCCCCGCGCCCCCACCCGGGTCCGCGAGGGACCATCCGCGATTGCTGCTGTTCGAGAATCTGCCCGTCGACGGGCGTGGCGACGCGAACTGAGGTCGCCACCGCAGGATGCCGGAAACGCCGGCAGAGCGCGATCGACGACAGGACGGCTGCGGGGGCCTTGCCTATGGGCAGGTCATCCGCCTGCCGGGCTGCCGGCAATCGCCGGGCGCTTCGCTCCTCCGTGAATCGTCCCGACATGTCTTGCGCCCCATCCCGCGGCCGGCTGTCCACGTCTCGCACACCGACCGAGGGCTAGACTCGAACGCCTTTGATCCATTCGAGGCAGCCATGCGCATCGTGATGACAGGCGCGACCGGGCTGGTCGGACAGGGCGTGCTGGTGGAAGCGCTGGCGCATCCGGACGTGTCGAAGGTCGCGGTGCTCGGTCGCAACGCGCTCGCACACCCCGATCTACGCGTGGAAGACCTGGTGGTGGAGCGGTTCGACGAGCTGACTCCCGTGCTCGATCGCCTCGCGCCGTTCGATGCCTGCTTCTACTGTGCGGGCGCGCCACCGCTGGGAACGCCGGAAGACAGGTACCGGCACGTCACCCTCGAGCTCACCGTGCATGTGGCGCGCGCGTTCGCGCAGCGCAATCCCGGCTCGCGCCTGCTCTACATCTCCGGCGCGCATTCGGACCCGGCCAGCCGCGTCATGCCCCTGCGCGTGAAGGGCGAAACGGAAGTTGCGCTGCGCGCCCTGCCGATCAGCACCGTGATGCTGAGACCCGGCGGCATCGCGCCCGCGCACGGTGAGCGCAGCCCGCATGCCTGGATGCGGCCGTTCTATCGCCTGGCTGCGCCCGTCATGGGACTCGGTGTGCGGCTGTTGCCGCGGCAGATGACCAGTACCGCCAACGTGGGCAGGGCGATGCTGGCGCTCGCGGCGGCGGCCGCTCCGCCATCGGTGGTGGAGAACGACGGGATCAACCAGTGGGGCGAAGGCCCTTGACTCGCGGCGGGTCGCGGAAGGGACGCGGCCTGCCGCCGGTACGACCGGGCATCGCGGTCGGCGGCAATGGCCTGGCGCTACCCGCCACGCCACCCTGCCATCCCGCGAGTTCCTTCACCTCCGCCGCCGGGGCAATGCCGTAGGGGACAACGTCCCGCCGCTCGATCTGCACCCGGCCTTTACAGCCGTGTAGGTCCAGCACATTCGCCGTAGCGAATCCGTAGCGAAACCCTAGCTTCTCCACATGGACGGCATGTCGTCTCCGGCCTCCAATCGGCGCCGTGGCATACGCCACGCACCCGACCCGTCAAGGAGGTCACCCCCATGCCCACCAAGAATGCGTCCTCACGATTGTCCGCAACCGCCCTGTGCCTGTGTGCCACGGTGCTGGCGGCCAGCCCTCCCGCCTTCGCGCAGACCCCATGGGATGCACAGGACCAGGCCGACATGTGGGGACGGCTGCAAGCACAGAGACTGATCAGGTCGTCGGAACCGGCACGCGCCGAAATCGCGAAACGGGACCAGTCGTCGGCCCCTGCCCCCGTGCACGCCGCCGGTCGCGACGACACGGCAGCACCCGATCCTCGCCACGGCTCCCGTGATGGAGCCAGGCTGCGGACGCGTCCGGCGCCCGAGGCCAGGGCGACGACCACCGCTACGAAGCCGTCGGCGCCTGGACAACCCTGCACGTGAAAGCCGGCTTCGATCCCCCGGACGTGACCGCCACGCGCGCTGGAACCCCTTCCCGCGCGCGGAGGCGGGATGGCTCGCGTGCGCGGCACCGGTGCCGGGCGACGTCGGAATGCCGGGCGCGCTGCGCCTGGCCGGCCGGAGTCAGGCGCAGGCGCCCCGCCCGCCGATGCTCCGAACGCTGACTTCCTCGCATGCCTCGAGGCACCCCGCGGCGCCGGGTCGCCCACGGCATCGCGAAGCAAGGTCCCACCCGCGTCAGTCGTTTCCTCGCTCGCCAGGGCAGGCGCAACGGGACAAGGGGTTCTCTGGACCATTCCGTTCCGCCGGCCCGGCGTCAGTCCGCGGCGAACAGCTCCAGGAACTTCAACGCCAGCGGGCTCTTCTCCACTTCCGCCACCTGCAGGCGGTTGCCCCAGTGCAGTCCGTCGGTGTTGCCTAGCGCCACCAGGGTCAGGCCCTTGCCGGGGACTTTAAGTAGCAGGCCGGCGTACGCATCGGGCCACCAGCCGCCGTGCCAGACCAGTTGCTGGCCCCGCCACTGCTGTGTCCACCAGCCGTAGGCATAGCCGGCCGGCCTGCCGTCGGGATCGGTCGGCGGCGTCCACATCTGTCCCAGTAGCGCCCTGGGCAGGATGCGTTCCTGGTCGAGCGCCAGCGAGTACTCGGCCAGACTACGGGCGCTGGCGATGATGCCGCTGGAGGCATTCATCTCGGGATTCGGCAGCGGCGACGGCGCCAGCCCGTCCGCCTCGTCCTTCGCGAGCCGGAACGGTGGCGCCAGGTGAACCAGCGCCATCGCGCCATGTGCGTCGCGCCAGCCGGCGGCGATGTCTTCGAGCTCCGCCTTGTCGAGCACGTAACGCCGCACCCAGTGGTCGAACGGCTGCCCGGTCCTCTCCTCCACCCAGTTCGACAAGCGCCCGAACACGATCGGGTTGTAGAGGAAGTTGCTGCCTGGCGTGCCGAGTACCCGCATCTGCAGCACGTCGCGCACGCTGATGCGGGCACCGCAGTCGATCCTCGGCGGCACGTAGCCATCGTCCAGCGCAACCCCACCACCGAAGATGTTGCCGCTGGTGGCCAGCCACCGACAGCGATCCTGCCAGTCCGACAGCTCGGAGAACGCATCGTCCAGGTCGAGCAGGCCATCGGCCTCCATCGCAAGCAGGGTGGCCGCGCTGAAGGTCTTGGTGATCGAGGCGACCAGGTAGCTGGTGTCCGGCGTGGTCGGCTCCTCGGCGTCGTGGTCCTGCCAGCCGAAGCCCTCGGCCGCGACGATGCGTCCGTCACTGGCGATGGCGTACGACAGGCTGAGGATCCCGCGCTCGGCACGGTATGCCTGCGCGAATGCCTTGAACTCCGCCAGCTTCGCCCCGTCCCCGGCCGGCTGTGCGTGCAGCGGCCCCGTCAGGACGAGCGATGCGATGACCACGACGCGACGCAGCATGATGCTTTCCCCGGTGCGCCCTGGCCCGGGCGTGATGCCGATTGAACCAGAGCCGGGCCCAGGCCGGCTACTGCCGACTACTCTGCGTTCGCCAAAGACGGGTCGGGTCGGGTCGGGAGCCGGAGCGCGAGCCGAGCGCGATTCCGCCCGCATCCGGCGCCGAGCACGTCGGCGGAAGGCGACCTACCCTTCGGCCACCTTCCCCAAGCCCACGGCCGCCAGGGCGACCATCGGCGCCAAGGCAGACGGGGCCATCGTGTCCTTCACCAGCCCTGTTCGGTCGGCAGAACGAACAGCTCCGCGACATCGACGTGGGCCGGCGCCTGCGCCGCGAACACGATGGTGTCGCCGATGTCCTCGCCCTTGAGGAAGGTCATCTGGCTGGCGAGTTCGTCCATCTGCCGGCGATAGCCGGGGTCGGTGATGTGGTCGTAGAGCTCGGTGGCGACCGCGCCGGGCTGGATGCAGGTGACGCGGATGTTGTGCTTCTGTCCGACCTCCATCCGCAGGCCGTCGGAGAACGCCGTCACCGCGTGCTTCGTGGCGCAGTAGACCGACAGACCCTTGAAGACCTTGCGGCCGGCGATCGACGACATGTTGAAGATGTGGCCGCAATGGCGCTCGATCATCCCGGGCAGGACGGCGGCGGTGGTATTGAGCAGGCCCTTCACGTTCACGTCCACCATCCGGTGCCACTCGTCGACCTTGAAGCGGTCGATATCGGACAGCGGCATCAGGCCGGCATTGTTGACGAGGATGTCGATCGGTCCAAGCGAGTCGACGAGCTTGGCGACGCCCGCTTCGACCGAAGCCGGGTCCACGACGTCCATCTCGATGACCAGCGCCTTACCGCCCTCTCGTTCGATGCCGGCCTTCAGGGCTTCGAGCTTCTCCACCCGGCGGGCGGCGATGCCCACCTTCGCGCCCGCTGCGGCGAGCCTTGCCGCGGTCGCCGCGCCGATGCCGCTCGATGCGCCGGTGACCAGTGCGATCTTTCCGTCCAGATTGCGCATTGTCATCACTCCTTGTCGTGCGGCCCACCACCGTGATGGGCCTTCGGATCACAAGGAGGACGCTAAGCCATCCACGGCCCGCTTTCTCACGGGCCCTTGCGCGACCTGTCGCGGTCTTGCTCGAACGTAAGAAACGGCGGAGCGCCTAGCCCTGGCGGTAGTGGCTCGGCGAGACGCCGGTCTCGCGCCGGAAGACCTGGGCGAAGTGGCCCGGACTCGAGTAGCCCACCGCCATGCCGATCTCGATGACGCTCGCGTCGGTTTCCTGCAGGAGCTGCTGCGCGCGAGCGATGCGCTCGCGAATGAAGTAGCGGGACGGAGAGAGCCCGGTGGCGCGTTTGAACTGGCGGCTGAAATGAAACCTGCTCATGCCGGCCGCGTCCGCCGTTCGTGCCAGATCGAACGGCTCGGCCAGATGCGCCTCGAGATGGGCGATGACGCGCCGCAACTTGAAGCGGGGCAGCGCCGCGTGCCGGTCGTCCGCGGTCCCGTGCAACGCGTAGTGACGGATCAGGTGGACCGCGATGGCCTGGGCGATGCCCTGGACGAACAGCTCGCTGCCGATGTCTTCGCCAACCAGTTCCCCGTGGACCAGGGCCAGCAGGTGCGACAGCTGCGGATCCCTGCCGCCGGAGACGTCGCGCAAGACGGGAGGCACCGGGCAACCGAGCATCTCGCGAGCGACCCGCTCGAACAGCGGGACGGACAGATACAGGTGCATGACCTCGAACGGGTCGGCGCCGACCGCGCGCCAGCGCATCTCGTACGGCGACTGGGTCCGGGTCAGGAAGAAGTCGCCGACCTGGACGCGGCTGGCGACCCAGTCGCCCTCCAGTTCCCGCTCTTCGACGATGGCCTCCCCGGACACGATCCAGACGACGAAGGGTTCGGCCACCGCCGGGACAAGGAACGGCGCCTGGAGAGACTGGCGCGAGTAGACCTTCACCAGCAGATCGGCCCACGCCGGACCGTCGCTGCTCGCCAGGGTGTCCCCGGCAATGAACTGCTCGAGCCCGCGCGGAGAGGTGCGATTCCGGGCCGGCCCGTCGAAGGGCGCGGGCGACGTCGACAACGCGCTCCCTGTACGCTCGGAACGACGCACGGGTTCCTTCGTTCGCGGACTCGCTGTTGTCTTCATGACGACGATCCGATCTGGCGGGTGAAGTCCCGGGACTGGCGAGGGCAGCGCCGCACCGTCCCAGACACGCGTCCAGCAGGCACATTTATCGGCGGCGGCCGCGGGCAATGATAGTCGTGGAAGAAGGAAGGGCGCCCGACCGGCGCCGCGCCATGCCTTGCCGACACGCGCGCGCAGGCATCCGGCCCGTATCACCGGCGCCGGTGCGTCATCTCCGGGAAACGGCTGATTCCCGAGCGCTACACGTCGGAGCAGGTGCGGCTTGGCGGCATTCGCCTCGCCCCGGCCCGCCATCCTCCGGGGCCCCCGGCACATGCCTTACCATGTCGTCCCCGGCGGGCCCTGCCCCGCCTCCCGCGCAAGCGTCCCTCCGGGTCGCGATCGCACGGCCCGATCCAGTTTCCGTTGCCCACCCATGACCAGCCGACTCCGCGCCGCCGCCCACGGCGATGCCTCCCTGTCCGAACGTGCCCGCATCGCCCTCGAGGTACTCGAAGCGATCCGCGACGACCGCAGCCTGCTCGACGCGCTGGACCCGGCCGACCGCATCCGCCTGCTGCAGGCGGTCGCGCTGGTGCATCACCCGGAACCGCGCGCGCGCCGCAAGCAGGCCAAGAACGAGGCACGCGAACGCGCACGCGAGAAGGCGCGCGCGACAGAAGCGTTGCTCGACCGGACCGGCATCCGCACCCTGCGCCGCAAGCCGGTGTTCACCACTCCCAACTATTTCCCGCCGCAGCCGCCCGGACAGCACGATCCTCGCAACAATGCGGCCGATCCGGTCTCGCATGGCGAGTCGCCGGAACTGCTGCACTGCTATGTCTGCAAGCGCAAGTACACCCGCGTCCACCATTTCTACGACCAGCTGTGCACGACCTGCGCCGAGCTCAACTTCCGCAAGCGCACCGAAACCGCGGACCTCACCGGCCGCGTCGCCCTGCTCACCGGCGGGCGGGTGAAGATCGGTTACCAGGCCGGCCTGAAGCTGCTGCGCGCCGGCTGCGCGCTGATCGTGACCACGCGCTTCCCGCGCGATTCGGCGCAACGCTACGCGCAGGAACCGGATTTCGAACAGTGGGGCCACCGCCTCGAGATCTTCGGCCTCGATCTGCGGCACACCCCCAGCGTCGAAGCGTTCTGCGCCGAACTGCTCGCCACCCGCGACCGGCTCGACTTCATCGTCAACAACGCCTGCCAGACCGTGCGCCGTCCGCCGGCGTTCTACGCGCACATGATGGCCGGCGAAACCGCCGCGCTGCATACCCTGCCCGAGCACGTGCGCAGGCTGGTGGGCGGCTACGAAGGCCTGCGTGCGGCGGACCTGCTGCCGGGCGGCAGCCAGTCGCTGGTGAACGGGACGTCCGGAGCCAGGCCCGCGGGGCTGGCACGTGCGGCGGAACTGTCGCAGGTGCCGCTGCTGGCCGACGAACTGCTCGGCCAGGCGCACCTGTTCCCGGAAGGACGCGTCGACCAGGACCTGCAGCAGGTGGACCTGCGCGGACGCAATTCCTGGCGCCTGCAGATGGACGAAGTGCCCGCGGTGGAGCTGCTGGAGACGCAGCTGGTCAACGCGGTGGCGCCCTTCATCCTCAACGCGCGCCTGAAGGCGCTGATGCTGCGCACCCCCGACGGCCAGCCGCCCACGCGCGACAGGCACATCGTCAACGTCTCGGCGGTCGAGGGCCAGTTCTACCGCAACTTCAAGACCACCAAGCACCCGCACACCAACATGGCCAAGGCCGCGCTGAACATGATGACGCGCACGGCGGCCGCCGATTACCACGGCGACGGCATCCACATGAACGCCGTCGACACCGGCTGGGTGACCGACGAGGATCCGGTGGAGATCGCCGCACGCAAGATCATCGAGGAGCGCTTCCACCCGCCGCTCGACATCGTCGACGGCGCGGCACGCATCGTCGACCCGATCATCGACGGCATCAATACCGGCCACCACGTCTGGGGCCAGTTCCTCAAGGACTATGCGCCGACGGATTGGTGAGATTCGAAGCGGGCTGCGGAGCGATCGGGCCCGGCATCCGCCCCCCTTGCGTGACCGCGGTCCCCCGTTAAGCTTGGCCCCGCCGTGGCGCAGTGCCCGTGGCGGGGACATCCCAATGACGATGAAGCTGACAATCCGGGATGTTCACTCCAGCGAGTTCGAGGCGCTGGGCCGGCTGATGGTCGGGGTGTACTCCAGCCTCGAAGGATTTCCCACGCCGGCGGAGCAGCCGCGCTACTACGAGATGCTGGCCGACATCGGCCGGTTGAGCGAGAAGCCCTCCACCCACGTGCTCGTCGCGCTCTCCGGAGACGGCCGTCTGGTCGGCGGGATCGTCTACTTCGACGATATGGCCCAGTACGGCTCGGGGGGCAGCGCCACGTCGATCAGGGACGCCGCGGGAATCCGCCTGCTCGGCGTCGACCCGGCGTTCCGTGGCTCGGGGGCGGGCAAGGCGCTCACCCTGGCGTGCATCCAACGGGCGCGTGAACGGGGGCATTCGCAGGTCATCCTGCACACCACGCAGGCGATGACCGTTGCCTGGCGGCTCTACGAGAAGCTCGGCTTCGTGCGTTCCGGTGATCTGGACTTTCTCCAGGACAACCTGCCGGTCTTCGGATTCAGGCTCGGACTCGAGGCGTGAGGCGCAGCGCGCAAGGCAAGACAGACGCCCCGCCCCGGGTAGCCGACCCCGCCGGCACGAATGCCGGCCGCGGAAGCCCGCCTCACAGCCCGTAGTTTCCGACCCGTTGTTCCCCTGCGAGCCGTCCGGACATCGTCCCGGGCACCTTTCTCGACCCGATGCCAGTCCAGTCCCGATCGGTCCGGATCCAGCCCCGTAGCCCGGATAAGCGCAGCGCATCCGGGTACACAATCGCCCAACCGCCCCCCCGGTCGGCCCCGCCGGATCTCCGCATGAAACCAGCGAGCCATCCAGTCCAGATCGGTCTGGATCCAGCACGGCGAGTGATGAATGTCGATCGTCTGCAGGCGGCCCGGTCCGAGATTCTCGAATCGATGCGGAACGCCCGCGGGACCGAGGACGACTTCGCCGGCGGCGACATCGATGGTCGCTTCCCCGACGAAGAACCTGGCCCGTCCTTCGATGACGATGAACGTCTCGTCGTACGGATGGACATGAAGACGTGGACCGGCGCCTGGCGTGTCGGTCCCGTAGGCCAGCACCGTGACCGCCCCGCCCAGGGCGACGCCCTCGATGGATCCACGCCACGGCCCTCGGCGACGGGATCGAACAGCCGCTTGGGTGACCGACGAGGACCCGGCCGAGATCGCCGCGCGCAAGATCATCGAGGAGCGCTTCCACCCGCCGCCCGACATCGTCGACGGCGCGGCACGCATCGTCGACCCGATCATCGACGGCACCAACATGGGCAACCACGTCTGGGGCCAGTTCCTCAAGGATTACGCGTCGACGGACTGGTGAAACCCAGGACGGCACCGGCACGGTGCGGCATGCTGGCCGGGGGTACGTGCGCGTACTCGCGCGCGCTCGCAAATCCGAGCGCTATCGCTGCTTCCGCGCGGTGCCTCGCACCCTCAACGTGCCGAACTCCGTCGGCTCCCAGACGACGAGTTCCAGATCCCGATCCCGGAACACGACGTCAAGGACGAAGCGGTTGATCCGGCTCAGGCGGTTGAGCTCGATCCGCAGGCGCCCGTCCTCGAACCATTCTGCGCGCCCGGCCGAGATCGCACCTCCCTCCACAGTCGTTATGCGATACCGGCCGTCCAGCCCGAGAGGCTGGACGAGCGTGTCACCGTTTGCGAGTCCGAGGGTCAGCGCGTTTGCGCCGCGAGCCTTGAACTCGACCGCGAACGAGCGCAGGCCGAGCGCGTTCTCCTCCAGTTCGTACACGCGACCCGACAGGCGCCCGGGTACCGTCGCTGATGCGGGCGAGCGATGGGCGGGAGCGGCCGCAATCCGGCGCAGCGCCTCGTCGAGCCTGCTCTGGTTGGCGGGATCCGGCGGGAGCGGAGCATTCGAGCGCACCGATTTCAGAATGTACTGGCCGATGTCGAACGGTTCGAAACCACCACCCGTGGTGACCACCACCATGTTGTTCCCAGGCGATATGCTGATGCGCTGACCGCCGCGCCCGACCGCTTCGAACAAGCCCGGCAAGCGGTGGGGCATCCACCAGCCCAACCCGTAGTCGTTGTCTTCGTTGGCCCGGAAATGGTGCGCGACCGACGTCTCGACCCAGGCTTCCGACAGCACATGGTGGTCGGCCCAGCGTCCTTCGTTGAGCATCAGCAGGCCGAGCTTCGCCATATCCGTCGGCCGCAGCTGCAGGTCGCCCCAGCCGTGGCTGATGCCCCGCGCGTCCGCCGGCCAGTGCACGTCTGTGATCCCCAGCGGCCCGAACAGGTGCTGGCGCGCGAAGTCCAGGGCGGACATTCGCGTACCCGATGAAATCGCTGCCGAAAGCAGGTGGAAATTGGGACTGCAGTAACCGAAGCGCGTCCCGGGCTGCGCCAGCGTCGGCAGTCGCAGCGCATGGGCCGCCCAGTCCTCCGTGCCACGCATGGCCCGAAGCTCCGGTTCGCCACGCTTGAAGCCGCAGTCGAAACCCGACCGCATCGAAAGCAGATCGCCGAGCCGGATCGTCTTCGCGACGTCGGTTGCGCCCGCCGTGACGTCGGTGGGCAGTGAAGAGACGAGGCTCTGCTCCGGCCCCTGGAGAAGGCCCCGGTCCGTCGCAAGGCCGACCAGCATGGAGACGACGCTCTTGGTCACCGACGCAACGTCGTGGCGGACCTCCGGTGCATAGGGATGGAAGTAGGCATCCAGCACGATCACGCCGTTCCTCACGACGGTAACGCTGTGGACGTTGAGATTCTTCGCCAGGGCGAACTGCAATCCGTCCGCAAGATCCGCCGAGCTCATACCCTGCGCCTCGGGGGACGACATCTCCCAGTGCGTCGTGGGCCAGTGCGCGGGCGCCGGCGGAACCTGGTCCCCGGCAAACGAGATCGATGCCGGGGCGACGAGCGCCATCGCCAGTGCAGGGAAACTCCATCGTCTCGGTCGTTCCATTGGATACCTGTCGGTTTCTGGGCGTGTCGGTCGGGGAAATGTCGATGGCACGATGGGGGGGGCTATCTACCCCTGCCCTGTGAACGCGCGCCACATGTCGGCGTCGCGCCCGCTCCGCAGCGTGACCTGCGGGTACCGCGCCCCGCCATGGCGAGGCGGGTGCCCATCGCGATCCCGTGGGTCTCCCCCGGATTGACCCATCCAGCATGCCTGATACGCTCCCGGCACGACCGACAACTTTCCATCGTTTCGTGCCATGGCCCACCGCATCGCCATGCTGGTCTACCCCGATTTCCAGCTGCTGGATGCGACCGGTCCGCTCGCCGCGTTCGAGATCGCGCAGCGACATGCCGCCGGGTTCTACGCGTGGGGGCTGGTGGCAGGGACACCGGGACCGGTTCCCA
This sequence comes from Luteimonas saliphila, assembly GCF_016774335.1. Lineage (GTDB taxonomy): Bacteria > Pseudomonadota > Gammaproteobacteria > Xanthomonadales > Xanthomonadaceae > Luteimonas > Luteimonas saliphila. The sequence continues at coordinate 106,651 of NZ_JAETWA010000031.1, forward strand.
GTTCGGCCGGCGTCATCCTGCAGGCGGATCCGTTCGGCACGCCGGCCCACGTCGACACGCTCATCGTCGTGGGAGGATTCGGCTCCGTGGCCGCCGCCCGCTGCCCCGCCACGCTGCGCTTCGTGCGGGCCTGCGCCAGGCGCGCGCGACGCGTAGTCAGCATCTGTTCCGGCGCTTACGTCCTCGCGTCGGCAGGGCTGCTGGATGGCCTGTGCGCCACCACGCACTGGAGCCACGGCGCGGATTTCTCCAGGCGCTTCCCGCAGGTGCGGCTGGACGCCAACCGGATATTCGTGAAGGCAGGCAATATCTGGACGTCACCCGGCATCACGGCGGGCATCGACCTGGCGCTCGCGCTGATCGGCGAGGACGTGGGAGAAGACATCGCGCGCAAGACCGCGCAACAGCTCGTCGTCTACCACCGGCGTCCGGGCGGCCAGTCCCAGTTCTCCCCGCTCCTGGACATCGAACGTGCCGAAGGGCGATTCGCTGCGCTGCTGGATTACATGCGCACGCACCTGCAGCGCCGGCTGAGCGTGACCGAGCTTGCGAACCACTGCTGCATGAGTCCACGACACTTCTCGCGTCTGTTCACCGCGGAAATCGGCATCGCCCCTGCAAAGGCCGTGGAGCGGCTGAGGGTGGATGCGGCACGCGCCGCACTGGAGAGCGGGGCCCGCTCCATTCATCGCGTCGCGAAGCTGCACGGCTTCGACAATGCCGAGCGCATGCGGCGCAGCTTCGTCCGCGTCCTGGGCAGCCCTCCGTCGAGCCTGAAGACGTGCCAAAGGGCGCCAGCGACAATCGACGCCGGCTGACAGCCGACGGCTGCGGCGCAGCCCTGCAAACCTGCGCGCGCATTGCGCCACCTACGCCTGGAACCGGTCCGATCCCTCCGGACAACACCCCATCACCCGTGCCGTACACGATTGCGCCCGACGATCGCGTCATCGGCCCTCGGCAACGCGTTCGAAGGTGATGATGCTGCGCGTCTCGCCCTTGTCCGCCCAGTTCGGCATCACCCGCCAGGGCGTGAGCACCTGCAGCCGGTCGCCGTCGAGCGCGAACTGGCGACGTTGCTCGGTGCCGACCCAGGCCGGGTTCCAGGCCACGTCGACCGCCGTGACCCAGTCGTCGCCCTCGATCCGGTAGCGACCGGTATACGCGATGAGGGTCTCGAGCAACTGCGCCATCTCGCGGTCGCTGTCGCCCGGCAGGCGGCCATCGCCGGTCAGCATGAACCACACGCGGCCCTCGCGGCTGAAGATCGTGTAGCCCGTCGGGCGGTCGCCCATCGCCGGGAACCGCTCGCCCGTGGACGCGACCTCCACTTCATACGACACCAGGCACCACGTGCCCACGACCGCAGGCGACGCCGCAACCGGCCCGGATCCCGTTTTCAGCTTGGGGGGCGAGGACATCGTCCCCACTCTGCAACGGATCCTTCCCCGAGATCAACCCTGGACCAGAACCGGGGTCAGAGTGGAATTTTCCTACGCCCGGGTGCGGCGGTCGCCGATCGCCGCAGGCACTCGACCGTCGCAGTCTGGACCCCCGTCATCGCAAGGACGCGATCATGGCCCGCCAGCCCCGTATCGACCTGCCCGGCATCCCGCAACACATCGTCCAGCGCGGCAACGACCGCCAGCCCTGCTTCTTCACCGATCTCGACCGCATCCGCTACCTGCAGGACCTGCGCGACATCGCGCGGCGCGAGTACTGCAGCATCCACGCCTACGTGCTGATGACCAACCACGTCCACCTGCTGGCGACGCCGATGGCGGCGGGGGGCGTGGGCCGCATGATGCAGGCGCTGGGCCGGTGCTACGTGCGCTACGTCAACGACCGCTACCACCGTACCGGCACCCTCTGGGAAGGGCGCTACAGGTCGTGCCCGGTCCTGGAGGATGCCTACCTGTTGCGCTGCCAGCGCTACATCGAACTCAACCCGCTGCGCGCCGGGATGGTCGAAGATCCTGCGCGCTACCGGTGGTCGAGCCACCGGAGCAACACGTCGCCTGCCGATGATCCGTTGCTGCACCCGCATCGTGCCTGGCTGGCGCTGGGGCCGGACCCGCAGACCAGGCATCGCGCCTGGCGCGCCCTGGTGATGGAACGCGTGGATGCCGCCGAGACGGATGCGATCCGTCTGCACCTGCGGCGCCAGCAGCTGTATGGTCCGGACCGCGTTCGCACGTCCATCGAAGCGCAGCTGGGCCGGACTGTGGGACCGGGTAAGAGGGGTCGGCCGCGAAAGGCATCGCTGCCGCTCGCCGAAGCATGAGAAAGTCGAACCTGACCCCGGTTTCTTGCGCGGTTTCGCCGCATTCGGGCGCCCGGTTTCGCTGCGATTCCCTGGGTCGGAACGGGCAGACTGCGCGCATGGACAAGACAGCCGCCAACGCATCACGCCCGGTCCTGACCCTGGGCAATCCCGTACTCGAAGCACCGTGCACCGCGGTGTCGTTCCCCGATCCCGGCCTCGCGGACGAGCTGCAGGCCATGCATGCGACGCTCGCCGAGTTCCGCGCCCGAAGCGGCTATGGCCGGGCCATCGCGGCGCCGCAGGTGGGAATCCCGAAGCGGATCGTGGCCATGCACCTGGGAGCGACGCCATTCGCGCTGATCAACCCGGAGATCACCTGGCGCAGCAGCGAGATGCAGGAAGTCTGGGACGATTGCCTGAGCGTCCCAGACCGGTCGTCCGCGTACTGCGGCATCGCAGCGTCAGTCTCGCCTACCACGACGAGCGTGGGCAGCGAATCGAATGGCGGCACCTGCCCCCCCGACATGGCCGAGCTCGTCCAGCACGAGATCGATCACCTCGACGGCGTGCTGATGACCACGCGGGCCTCGGATGTCGACCCGATCCGGCCGATCGCCGAACACGCCTCGCTCGTGGCACAGGCCAGGCCCCGCCATCGCCTCAGCCTCGCCCGCATCGCGCGCGCCGCCCGGGACATCCCGCCGGAATTCGCGAACTCGCCCCAGTTCGAGTACGAGCCGCTGTCGGAGGCACTCGGGTGCCGGCTGACGCTCAAGCTCGAGTTCGCGAACCCCATCCGCAGCTTCAAGGCCCGGGGCGCGGCGTTCGTGGTGAGCGAGATGCTCCGGCGCGGCGAACGCGAAGGCGTCGTCTGCGCCAGTGCCGGCAACTGGGGCCAGGCCATGGCCTACGTCTGCAGCCTCCATGGGCTCCCGATCGTGGTGTACGCCGCCCATAACGCGAACCCGCTGAAGATCGCCCGCATGCGGGCGCTGGGCGCGGAAGTCCGGCTGCACGGCACGGACTTCGACGAGGCCAAGGCCGCTGCGAAAGCCTTCGCTGCCCGGGCGGGAATGCGGATGGTGGAAGACGGCCAGGAACCCGAGATCAGCGAGGGACACGCCACCATCGCGATCGAGCTGCTGGCGCGCAACCGGCACTTCGACAGTCTCGTGGTGCCGTTGGGCAACGGCGCACTGCTCAACGGCATCGGGCGCTGGACCAAGGCAGCTTCGCCCGCCACGCGCGTCATCGGCGTGTGCGCCGCCGCGGCCCCGAGCATGGCGCGCTCCTGGCGCGGCGGGCGCGTTGTCGAGACCACCGCCGCGGAGACGATGGCCGATGGGATCGCGGTGCGGGTGCCCATCGCGGATGCCGTGGACGACATGCACGGCATCGTCGACGATGTCCTGCTGGTCGACGAGGAAGACATCGCGCGTGCGATGGTCCTGGCGCACGACTGCGCCGGGATCGTGCTGGAACCCGCGGGCGCGGTGGGGATCGCCGCCATCCGGGCCTACCCGGCCCATTTCGCCGGACAGCAGGTGGCGACCGTCCTGTCCGGGAACAACATCGAGCCGGCAGGCGGCACGAGGCTCCCGACACCCTTGTCTCCGTCCCGCTATCGCCCGCTGTCTCCCCCGGCCGTCGCGGCCGCTGGAGCGATGGCCCCCTGAGCGGGCAGGTTCCTGCTGAAGAATTCCAGGACCTGCGCATTGAACTTTCGGTGGAAGTCCGCGCGATCGAAGCCCGGCGGATCGGTGCACAAGAAGGGCGCCGCCGCCGCGACCTCCTCCGGGCACGGAAACAGGAAGGAAAAATGCCCGGAGTTGGCCGGACGATGGAACTCGGGTGGGCTGGGCAGACTCTTCGCAACCGAGGCCACGTTCCCGGGTTCGACGCCCATGCCCCCGTGCTCGGAACTCCACAACTGGATCGGGGCCTTCGCATTGCGCAGGCTGGACTCGTCGGGGAAGAAGCTGACCGGATCGGCGATGGCGAAGGCCCGGATGCGCGGTTCGTGGCCGGAACCGTGCTCGGGTATGTCGTTGTCGCGAATCTGCCTGCACATCAGGAATTCTTCGGGACACGGAAACGGCGGCGCACTGAAGTCGGGAACGGCCCCGGCCAGGACGAGGCCCGTGTAGCCGCCACGCGAGAAACCGAAGAATCCTATCCGCCGAGGGTCGATCTCCACGGAGGTCTGCGACCGACCCAGCAGGAACGTGATGGTGCGTTCGATGTCGACGGGCCGGACAAGGAAGGACGAGATGTCGTCGGCCGACTTGTTCCTGATCGAATGCACGGAATCCAGGCTGTGATTGAGCGTAACGACGGCGAAGCCGGCATCCGCCAGGAACGCCGCGGTGTCGTGGTGGCTGAACACGTCTCCGAACATGCCGTGCGAGACAACGATCAGGGGCAGGTTCCCGCCCGCGACGACGCAGTCCTCGACCGCCTGTATCGTCAACGGGCCGGCCTCGCTCTCCACCACGATCGGCCCGGGCGGCGCCGAACAGGGCGTCCAGAGGCGCGCCGCAATCTCGGGCCCGAGCGGGTCCGCAGGAACGACGACCTCCCTCACTCCCGCGGCGTGTGCCGTGAATGCGGGCAGCAACAGGCAGAAGCACAACAGGACCTTGCGGGCTTCTTCGCGGATCATGTCCTGACTTCCCAGCGATGGCTTCATTCGGACGGTGGGCAACGGACGAACCAGGGAAACCGGTGGAGCCAAACTGTCGTGCCAAGGATGCCGGGGACGATTCACCCCGGCAACGGCGTCAGGAACAATCCAGGGAGCCGGGTTGCGGCCATGCCCAGGCGTCCACCCGCCATCGCGCTCGGCGGACGCGCTCAGCGCAATCGCTCCGATGCAACCCCATCCGCAGGATCCTCGTCGTCGCCGGCAGCCGTCGTCCCCGACGCCATATCTGCTTTTTTGCCGGGGATGTCCCTTGCACGTTTTGCCCACCGGACGACAGCGACCGTAGCACTCAATTCCGAGCGGACGAGGGGGAGGAGTCGGCGATCTCCGCCGTTCGCTCGTCGTCGAGGTAGGGCCGTACGTCTTCCGCGGTCCGGCGGTCGTCCCCGGCCAGCAGGTCCTTGAGGATCGCCGTGTGGCCCTGTCCCCCCAGCGCGATCACGCGACGCCCGGGCGCGGCCGCCGCCTGCAGGTTGGCGTACATGCGGAAGTTGCGATGCCACCAGCTCGCCGAGGCATCGGCGCCGGCGAAACCGTCGCCCGCGCCGACCGCGTTGGTGCGCAGGTACAAGGCCTTGTTGGCTGCATCGCGGGACGGATCGTTCGCCAGGTGCAGCAGTTGCGGCAACGACAGCGTGGACTGTTCGCGATCGTGGTCGGCGGATACCGCCTGGATCCGCGCCTCGAAGTCGCGCTTCGCCCGCGGGTCGTGACGTTCCATGTACTCGAACAGCGGCTGCGCGTTCCAGCCGACCCCGCTTTCGTCGAAACAGGTCACGCCGCGCAGCCCGGCCCGCTTCGCCACCCGGAACCCGATCTGGTAGGTCTCGTTCGAGGGCAGGTCGAAGCGTCCGGCCTGGTACTCCCGGAACCGCTGGTCGTACTTCGCCTGGTCGGCCGGGCTGCACTCGGCGAGCACGTCGGTGGGACCGAATGCCGCCAGCCGCACGGCCAGGGCTTCGAGGTAGGCCTGGTTCGCCGGCGCCATCACGTCGACGACCCGGCTCTTGACCATGTCCCGGCCCGGGTTGGCGAAATGGAACATGCCGATCAGCATCACCCGCCCCGGTGCGCCGGCCGGGGCGGGCGTTGCCGCCGCGGCCAGGACCGACAGGCACATCAGCGTAGCGACGAAGGCGATCCGGTATGGAACGGGCAGGCGCATCGGGAGCTCCTCTCCAGGCAGTGTGAAGCCATGGATGCACGGGAGCCGTCGCAGGTTTAACCGGGGATGGACGGAATCGGGACATCCCTCCCCGCCAGGGGGCCGCACGGGTACCGGGCGCCGGAATGTTTCCCCGGCACCATCCTGCGCCCTTCACGCGTCCGTCTTGTCGAACACCTCCTCGACGCTGAGGCCGAAAGCGTCGGCGATGCGGAACGCGAGGGGCAACGACGGGTCGAACCGGCCGTTCTCGATGGCGTTGATCGAATTGCTCTAGACACGCACGCGGTCGGCCAGTTCGGCCAGGCTCCAAATTCGTCCCCCTGGTTGCGTCCCCCTGGTTGCGTTCTACACTCAGCCGCAATCACACACGGGGAGCGCGCGGGATGGCAGTTGGGAATCGCAAGGGTGGCGGCTGGCTGCTCGCCTCGGCACTGGTGGTGTCCGGATGGGCCATGGCGGCGCCGGCGGAGACCGCGACGGCAGGCGAAGGCGGCACGGTGCTGGTCACCGCCGCGCGGATGCTCGACGTGCGCAGCGGTCGGCTCGTGGAGTCGCCGGCGCTGCTGGTGCGCGACGGTCGCATCGTCGAGGTCGGCCGGGGCGCGCCCGCCCGCGTGCCCGCCGGCGCGCGCCATGTCGACCTGCCGGGCATGACCCTGGTGCCGGGCCTGATCGACCTGCACACCCACCTCGACAGCGACCCCTCCTACGGCGGCTACACCGGCTACCAGTTCAACGACCGCTTCTGGTCGATGCTGGCGGTCAGGCATGCGCGCGACACGCTGGAAGCCGGCTTCACCACCGTGCGCAACCTGGGCTCGGATGCCTGGAACGACGTCGGCCTGGCCCAGGCCATCGATGAAGGCAAGATCCCCGGCCCGCGCGTGGTGCCGGCGGGCTACTCCTTCGGCGCCACCGGCGGGCACTGCGACTCGACGTTCTTCCCGCCTTCGTTCGAATCGCGCAACCCGTACAACGCCGACACGCCCGACGAGGTGCGCAAGCGCGTGCGCGAGCTGCGCAAGTACGGCGCGAAGGTGATCAAGGTCTGCGCCACCGGGGGCGTGTTCTCGCGCAACACCGAGCCGGGGCAGCAACAGATGAGCCTGGCCGAGATGACCGCCGCCGCGGACGAAGCGCACCAGTGGGGCCTGAAGGTCGCCGCGCACGCGCACGGCAGCTCGGGCATCAAGGATGCGATCCGCGCCGGCATCGACACCATCGAGCATGTCAGCCTGATCGACGAGGAAGGCATCCGTCTGGCGAAACAGCACGGCACCTGGCTGGTGTTCGACATCTACAACACGGATTACACGCAGGCCGAAGGCGCGAAGAACGGCGTGCTCGAGGACAACCTGCGCAAGGATCGAGAAGTGGGGGACATCCAGCGCGAGAACTTCCGCCGCGCCCACCAGGCCGGGGCGAAGATCGCCTACGGCACCGACACCGGCGTGTACCCGCATGGCCAGAACGGTCGCCAGCTGGCGACCATGGTCCGCTACGGCATGCGCCCGGTGGAGGCGATCCGCAGCGCCACGCTGCATGCGGCCGAGGCCCTGGGCCGCGACGACGTCGGCGTGCTGGAACCAGGCCGCTGGGCCGACCTGGTCGCCGTGCCGGGCGATCCCACCGAAAACGTCCAACTGCTCGAGCAGGTGCCGTTCGTGATGAAGGGCGGCGAGGTAGTGAAGGACGCGCGCTGAGCGGCCGCCTGGCGGCGCACCGGCCACGAAGCCCCAACCCGTCCGCCGTCCTCCGCTCCCACCGTAGCCCGGATAAGCGCAGCGCATCCGGGACAAGCCAGGCTCCCCGCCCCTCCAGCACCGACCTGACCCTCCTCCGGCACCACACCCGTAGCCCGGATAAGCGCAGCGCATCCGGGGCATGCGAGCGCATCCGGGGTCACCGGGATCCGGTCCAACCGGAATTCGAATCCCCGGATGCGCTGCGCTTATCCGGGCTACGGCGCTGCGGTCGAGTGCCTGCGCATCGCGCAGGATCCGCTGATCGCGCCGCATCCGGTCTACCTGGCGCTTGGCGCCGATCCGGCCAGCCGCGCCACGGCCTGCCGCACCTGGCTCCAGGCGCCGCCCGAAGCCGAAGAAGTCGCGCGCATCCGCGCCTACATGACGCAGGAGAAGGCCCTTGGCGCGCCCCGCTTCCAGGCGATGGTCGAAAAAGCACTCGACCGCCCCGCTGCGGTGCGGCCGCCGGAAGGGCCGCGAGGCGACCGCCTGGCGGACGCGGCGGGCGGTTAATCCCCTCCGTCCCCTAGTCTGTGCTTCACGCTCCACCAGCGGTAGTCCGGGGTACGCTGGGTCCCATCGCAAGTGAATGGAGAGGCCGAATGTTGCAGATCCAGTTGAACACCGACAACCACATCGACGGCACCGACGCGCTGGAATCGCGTGTCACTGCGATGCTGGAGCAGTCGTTGGGTCGCTTCTCCTCCCGCCTGAGCCGGATCGAGGTCTTCCTGTCGGACAGCAACTCCACCAAGGGTGGGCCGAACGACAAGCGTTGCGCCTTGGAGGCCCGACTCGAGAACGATGACCCGCTGGGCGCCAGCCATGAGGACCAGGATATGGAAAAAGCGATTCGTGGTGCATGCGACAAACTCAAGACCGTGCTCGACACTCGCATCGAGAAGCAGCGCGGGTACTGAGTGGCGCGGAAATGGAGGAAAGGGTCAGTGTCCAAGGTCGTCCCGCATACCCCCTGATACGCTTCGTTGCACGACCCAGGAAAGCACTCGGTGGCCTGACGCCAGCAGTCATTGGTCGCCAGCTGGCCCACGCGGCTACAGCAGAGCCGGACTCCAGATCAGACCGGCACTGAAAACGGGGGCGTCGCGGCCAAGGGTAAGGCCGAGAGGTGACCGGCATGCGGTCGGAGTACGCGGTTCCATCGGTTCCCTAAGTTTTTTGCTTTGAACAGGCACTTTCCGTGTCGACGTCTCGTGAAGCACCGCATTCGCGTCGTGTCGCGCATGGCCTTCGCGGAAAGATTCGAACGACATGGCGATGACAACGCCGTACACGTCTCGCGGCTGTGAGCCGGGACACGAATTCATGTTCGGGATTGCGCTTGACTGCGCTGGTCGCCGCGACGTCGACGGTTGCGACGACTTCCCCCAACGTGCCGTGCAGCGACCGCCCCCGCGGTCGTTTCCCACCTCGCAAGTCGAAGGAGATTGTTCATGAAGGACTTCCTGTCCCCCCGTCGCAGCAGGCTCGGACGCGCCCTGCTGTTGTCGCTGGCTACCGCGGCTTCCGCCGCACTGCTGTCCGCCGCCACCGTGTCGGCGAGCGATGCGTTCGATCCTGCGCTCAAGGCCGCGATCGAGCGCGATCTCGGCATCGCGCCGACGCAGGCCGCGCAGTACCTGAGTACCGAGCGCCTGGCCGAACGCAACGAGGCGCTCGCCAGGCGACAACTCGGCGACGACTATGCCGGCAGCTGGATCGAACGGCGCGACGACGGCAGCTTCGTCTTTGTCGTGGCCGCCAGCGGCCTGTCGGCGGCGAAAGCCGCGCTGCCCGGTGAGATCGAGGTGCGCAACGTGCGCCACAGCCTCAAGGCGCTGGAGGCGACCAAGACCGCGCTCGACGACCTGGTGCGGCAATCGCCAAAGGGCATCGCAGTACTTCAGGGCGTCCACGCCTGGCACGTGGATCCGCAGAGCAACAGCGTGGTCGTCGCGGTCGCGCCCGACGCGGTGGCCAAGGGCATCGACCTGGTCGCGCGCAGCAGCGCCGACGCCGCCACCATCCGGTTCGAGACCATGGTCGGCCAGCCGGAACTGTTCGCCACGATCCGTGGTGGCATCGAGTACGTGATCAACAACCAGTACCTGTGCTCGGTCGGGTTCTCGGTGACGCGCGGCGGCACCAAGGGCTTCGCCACCGCCGGCCATTGCGGCAACGCCGGCAACAGCGTGCGCGTGGGCAACGAAAACGTCGGCTCGTTCGCACAGTCCAATTTCCCCGGCAACGATCGCGCCTGGGTGCAGGTGGGCAGCGCGCATACGCTGCAGCCGTGGGTCAGCAACTGGAGCGGCGGCAACGTCGTGGTCCGCGGCAGCACCGAGGCCGCGACCGGCGCCTCGCTGTGCCGGTCCGGACGCACCACCGGCTACCGGTGCGGCACCATCACCGCCAAGAACGTCACCGTGAACTACGCCGAAGGCGCCGTGTTCGGACTCACCCAGTCCAACGCCTGCGCCGGCGGCGGCGATTCGGGCGGCTCCTGGATCACCGGTGCCGGGCAGGCCCAGGGCGTGACCTCCGGCGGCAACCGCGCCGCGGGCAGCAACAGCAACTGCAGCCTGCCCGCATCGCAGCGGCGCACGTTCTTCGACCGGATCAACCCGATACTGAGCCAGTACGGCCTGAGCCTGGTCCGTGGCTGAAGACACGGCGGAGGCGCGCCCTGCTGCGCGCCTCCGCATGTGCACTCGCGGATTCGGTGCCTGACACCTTTCCTGGGGCGCCCCGGGCCCGTGCACGGAGCAAGACGCGGAGGGGATGGGTATCGTGGCAATGCGCAGGGGTGTGTAGGAAGAGTTCGACAGTAGCATCGTCGGATGCCTGGCCGTCACGGCGACTTCCGCACCATGGCACAGGCGAAGGTGCGTCGCATCGCCACCTCAGGCCTGCAAGCGTGCCGCAGAAGCTGCCATCAGCCGATGGATTGCAGCAAGTGGATCTGACCCCGTTGTTGGCGCGATTTTTCCCGACAGAACGAAACGACAGGCACTCCTGTCACGGGCTGGCATCTTCGACGGGCGCGGCAGCATCCTGCGCGGCGATCAGTTGCCAACGGCCATCGCGCTTGATCCAGATGTCGGTCCAGACGTAACGAGAGTGACGCCACCGAAAGAACGAGAAAGTATCTGATGATCATCGATGCCTCTGTCGCGTCGTGCCATCGCATACCAGGCATCTTGGGCCCTGCTCCAAGGTCCGCTGCCGGATGAAGCAGGCTTGGCGTTGTGATTCGAAGATGCGCGCCATTCAGTGCGGGACGAGCATGCCTCGGCGCGCGGTGGCGATGAACGCAGCCAGCAACACAAGCCCGAAGAACATAGACAGCCAGTCGAGCGTCGCGGGCGCCCGCGCGAAACCAAGATGCGCCAGCATCGCCCAGCCGCCGCCCGCGAGCAGGAGCAGGTGGAACGCCAGATTGCCGGCTTCGTTCGACACGTTGCGCATCAACTCGTCCATGTGCCGCCATTGCAGGAATGTCAGGGGCACGCTTGCGCCGAACAACGCGACCGCGACCAGGAGCGCTGTGGGTTGCGGTACGACGCCTCCCGGACTCGCCAGTGCCAGCACGATCAGCGCGCCGCCCATCGCGACCATGGAGGACGCCGCATAGGCCAGCAGCCGGCGTTGGTCCCGCAGTTCGTCCGCGTCCTCCATGTTCAGAAACCGGGCCCCAAGGCCAGGACTTGCCACGCCGACCGCGATGCACAGGGCCATGACCAGGTAGAGCAGACCGACGGTCGCAGCGATCAGTTCGGAAGCGCCCGCACTGCCGAGCGCGCCGCTATCGAGCAGGGGGTCGAGCGCCATCATGCCGAGAACGCCGAGCACCGCGCCCACGGCGGCGGAAATCGCCACCTTCCGCCACTTCGGTGGTTTGGTCTGTGCCATGTCCATTACGCCTCCTCGGGTTCCCAGTGGTCGACGAACAGTTCGGGCACGTTGACGCCGAACAGCTTCGCCATGCGCAGCGCCAGCGGCAGGCTGGGGTCGTACTTGTCAGCCTCGACCGCGTTGATCGTTTGGCGCGAGACCCCGAGCCGCCGGGCCAGCTCGCCCTGGCTCCAGCCTCGGTCTTCGCGCATCCGCTTCAGGTGGTTTTCCAAGATGGGACACTCCTGCCTGTAAAGAACCTTTTACAGGCAGGCCAGGGGGCTGTCAAGAACTCTTTACAGGCAGACCAAGGTGTCGCAATGGAGTCAGCTCATTTTCCTACCCGACGGCGCGTCTTCTATGGTTTGAAGTCGCGCGCAAGTCCACAAGCTGGACCCACGTCAAGTGACGTGTGTGCCAGCCCTGCTCTCCACGTCTGCCAGCGCATCGCGTGAGCCATCCCAGCCGGAGGTGATGACGCTGAAGTTGCCGTCGGTCTCGAGCACGATGGCATCCACGCGTTCGAGCGACGCCTGGCCCGCCGCTCTCGCCGCGGCGCGCAGCTCTCCTACTGTCACGCGCTGCCGGCGCATCGTCTCCGCGCACGGCTGTCCGTTCCGCAACAGCAGGGTCGGTGCGTTCTTGACCGCACGGCGCACCCAGCCCACTCGGACCGAGGTCCAGGTGATCAAATACTGCAGCATGATCAGCAGGCCCATCCCGGCCACGCCCTCCACAAGCGCCACCTGCCTCGTCAGCAGCACGGTCGCCAAGGTTGATCCCAGCGCGATGGTGACGATCAGATCGAACGCGTTCCACTTCGAGACCGTGCGCTTGCCTGTCATCCGCAGCCATATCAGCAGCGCCAGGTAGGCAAGCGTGCCTACCGCGAGCACCCGAAATACCCCTTGCCAGCTGTCGAAGAACATCCGCGTCTCCCACTATGATCTGCGTGCATTCACGCATGTGGGCCGTTGAAGCATCGTGATCCGATAGAAGAGCACTCGAATCGACATCGAGCACTTCTGTAACCCGCGGACACGGAGAAGCGATCTCCGGTTCCGTGGCTGAAGGCATGGCAGAGGCGCGCCCTGCGGCGCGCCTCCGCATGTACATGCGCGCGGTGATTGTCCCTGGCGCCCTGTTTCGCAGGCATCTTATTCGTATAACGGGGAACTGCGCAGCGTCGGAGAACTCCTCGGCACCGATCGACAATTGTTCCTGACACATGCAGTCCCTAGCCCGCCGGATTGTTCGGCTGCGCTCTCCGCTGCCCACAGTGCCCAATCAGATGCGCGTGCCGGCATCAGGACGCGCGGATACCTCAGTCCCTGACGGCTTTTCCCGCGCTGGCGGATCGAATCGGCGTCCCCTTGGCCGGGGCCTTACGCGGTGTCGGGGTCTCTGCTAACGTTTGGCGATCGGAATGCCGGGACAGGGGGAGTCATGGCCGGTCGATCCATGCCGAGGCGTGCCAGTGCCGCACTCATGATGTTGGCCATCTCTGTCGCCTCGCCCGTGTGGGCGGAGACGTTCTACTTCTGTTTCGTGAGGGACCCGTACAACTACCCCAAGGGGTTCTACGTCACGCCAATCCGGTCTACGCATGTCGAACGCGTCGATGAGAGGAAGACCGGCTCCAGGTTCGCGGAGTGGCTCACGGAGAACTCGATGCCGATACCCGGGGGCTCGTACCTGCCCGACTGCCTGGCCAGCAGCAATGCCGACTTCGTGCGCGAGCAGCACGGCTACTACGATTACGCCGTCGTGGACTGGCCCGGCGAGCCCACCCCCGAACAACCGAAGGAGCAGCTGCCGACTGGCGCATTCCTGGTGATCGAGGACGCCGATCCGCCCGTCGAGTCCCCGGAGGTTCTCGCCGCCAGGGCACTGGCCAGCGAGCGGCAGCGTGCCGCCGCCATGGCCGGCAAGCTGGCCGAGATCGCCCGCCGCGACGCGGAGCTGGACGCAATGTTGCGCGAGGTGATCGAACGGGCGAAGCGCCGCGGGAGCATGCAATGATCCGGCATGTGGTGCTGGCCGGGTGGCTCGTCGTCCTGAGCCTTCTGTCTGCCACTGCGCTGGCGCAGTCTCCGCCACCGATCCGACTCGACCAGCACATCCAGGGCACCGCCTCCAGCGGGGGCGGCGCGTTCCATGCGTTTGCCGCCACGCACGCCACCCGGGTCAGGCTGGTGCTGTCGCTGCCGGATGCCTTCGGAGCAGTGGCGCTCTACGACACCGCCGGCGTGGAGATCGCATGGGTCGACGGGTACGGCGAAGTGACCCTGTCGCACACGCTGCCCGCGGACGGGATCTACCTGGTCGGCATCACCAGTGCGACGCCCGGCGTTGCCTATGGGCTCACACTGACCGGCCAGGAGCCGCGCATCACCTACGTATACGACGACGAGTCCGGGCCCGGGCCCGGGCTGGAGGATGCGGTCATCGTGGCAGCCTCTGCCGAGCCGGAGTCGGCGGAGCCCGCGGCGGCTGCGGAGAAGACTGCGCCAGAGGCGATGCGCAGTGGCCCACTGCAGCCGGCGGAGCCCGCGGAGGCAACGCAGATGGATGCGGGCGCAAGGTCGTCCCCCGAAGCCGATCAGCCCGACCCGGCGGTCTGGGGCGTATACGCTCGTTTGATCGGGCGCCGTACCGTGCCGAGGGCCGGCAGCTATCAGCTGGCATGGCACTGGAACCGGCCGGGCGAAGAAATCAGAGAGGAATGGCACAACAGCCAGGGCAAGGTTGCGGGGACGATCGCGATCAGACCGACCGGCCAGGCCGGACAACTGCGACTGCATTCGGCCATGCTGGGCGGCAAGGAATGGATCGGTCGCATCGGCGACGGGGGACAGGTGACCTACGTCGGAGTCGGCCTGCTCAAGCTGCCGTTCGTGGTCGACGTATCCGACGAAGGAATGTACCGCTCGCGGCGGGCCAAGGTGGATGATGCCGGTCGTCCGATCTCGATCCAGCCCGCGGATATGCGCAGCCAGTGGCCCTTGTCGCCCGAGGAAGGCTGACCGGCCACCGATGCCAGGCGTGCGATCGACGACTGGATCCAGTTCTACGACCATCGCCATCCACACCGGGCCTCGGGAGTGAAGGCACCCGCTGACGCGTATGCTCTAGCGGCCTGACCTGTGCAGAAACCGCTAGGTCACTACAGAAAGTTGGCAATGGCCGCATAGCTCCACTTCTTGCGACTGCAAGAAAATGGGGGATTATCGTTCGACCCTCGTCCTCGCTCCGAGTACTCGCTGGCTAGCGTCTGGCCTGCGTCACCCAGCACGTCGACAGCCCCTTGGCGATCGCAACGGCGTCGACGATCTCGACGAAGCGCGCTCCAATCTCCTCGTCCAGACGCATCGAGCGGAACTGTCCGTCCTTGCAAAGCATCTCCACCATGGCCGGCGATCCGGATAGTGTTCCGGCTACCGCCTGAAGCGCGGCTTCCTTGTCGCCGAGCTGGAAATGCAACAAGGCAAGGTTGTACTGCGCCCAGCGGTACCTTCCGGAAGTGCCCTCCTGGAGGGCGACCGCCTTTTCCAAGCTCGCTCTGGCCCGGTCGTAGTGCCCTTTTGCGGCAGACGGATCTTCCAGGGACCTTGCATACCGGAACTCCGCGTAACCCAGGAAATTGTGGGCTTCGGAGCTGTCCGGAGACACCGCCAGGAAGTCCTGGTAACTCTTGATTGCCTCGGGATACTCGCGGCTCATCAGATGCCGGGTCCCGGCTTGAAGGAGAGGAAGCGCCTCATCCAGCTTCTGGAGTCGGTCCTCCACCTCTTCCAACTCTCTTCGCTTCTGCTCGAGCTCCCCGTTGAGTACGGTGATCCTGCGCGACATCTCGGCCTCGGAGGCCTGCAGTGCCTGAATCTTCTGTTCGAGGGGTGTGAGCCTGGTGGCGCTGTAGTACAACGCGCCCACCAGGAAAACGGCACCGGCGCCGATCATCAACATCGACATTGCCGATGAACGGCGCAGCTTCGACAATGCATGCTCGATACGCTTTTCATCCATCGCCGCCATCCTCGATCAATTGCTCGATCAGCTTGAACGAGCGATTGAAGAAGTAGATGATTCGCGCGGATGACATGGCAATCATCCCGGAACTACCGAACAACGCGACCAGTACCTCCGTGTTCCCCGGTTTGTTGGTTATCAACATGTACGCCGCATACAAGAGAAGAAGAAAGGCGAACATCGTCAGTAGCAGGTAGACGTATCGCTCGATCTTGAACATGGCCATCAGGCGCTCGAGCGCGCCGAGCGCCGTATCGACCAGCTCTCTCCTCCGCTTGAACTTCGCGGCCGTCGATGGAGCTCGCACACCTGCACCGGGCGGAACGGACATGAGGCATCACCACTTCTGCTGGATCAGTGACCAGGGCGGCAGGACGGGATTCTGGCGATGGCGAGTCTCTCGGGTCCCCCACGACCACCCGAGGAGCTTGAACGTCTGTCCCGCGCAGCGGATCCAGCGCGACGCTCGGATACCACGGCTACTGCGTCCTGCATGACCGAATCCTCTCGAATGGGGTCCCGCCCTATGGCAGAAGGAGTCAGTCGAACATTCCTTCGGCTGCTCTGTTCGGCTATCTGCACTAATCACAACGCACGCGGCTTCCCGAATCGGGCAGGCTGAGTCGACCGTTCGTCGGAAATTGTCGCGACCGGGCTCAGCGCTCGCCAAAGCGGGTTTGGCGGTCCGGAGGATTGCGACCTCGTCAATGGACAAGTTTTTCTCACCGCCGGACGGAGTGGGCCGGTCCCCATCGCTGCCCGTTGAAAGAGGAGCGGGAGATCGACCGACCCGGCTCCTACCCCGTCCCTTCTACTGCTCTTCCTCCTGCCGTCCGCTATGGCGCGTTCTGCCGGATCTATGGCGTTTGCGACATGCCGGCCCCGGCTATGATCTGCCCATGCATACGCCGCCCCGCCCTGCGCCGGCCCGCACGATCGGCCTGCTGCTCTTCGATGGCGTCACGCTCATGGACGTGGCTGGCCCCACCGAAGTGTTCGCCACGGCGAACACGGTGGGTACCGCGATGCCGCGCTACCGGCTGCGGACCTATGGCATCGGCGGCGCGCCGGTCCGTTCGGAATCCGGCATCGCGCTGGTCCCCGACGCCGCGCTGCCGGAACGGCTTGTGGTCGATACCCTGCTGGTACCCGGAGGCGCGGGCCTGCGACGTCCGAAGATCCTCGCGGATGCCAGTCGCGCACTCGCGCGGGCACGGCCGCGTTGCCGGCGCATCGTCTCCGTCTGCACCGGTGCCTACGCGTTGTGCGAGTCGGGCCTGGCGAGCGGGCGGCGGGTGGCCACCCATTGGCGCTTCGCGGAGGACCTGGCGCGCCGCTATCCGGACGTGGACGTGGATGCGCGCTCGCTGTTCGTGGTCGCCGACGGGATCGGCAGTTCCGCCGGTATCACCGCCGGCATCGACCTGTGCCTGTCGCTGGTCGAAGAAGACCATGGCCACGCCGTGGCGCTGGCGACGGCCCGCGAGCTGGTGATGTACATGCGGCGTAGCGGCGGACAGGCCCAGTATTCGTCGCCGCTGGAGTTGCAGGCCGGCGAAGCGGACCGGATCGGCGAGCTGGTGACGGCGATGTTGGCCCGACCTGCCGCCGACCATCGGCTGGAGGTGCTGGCGCAACAGGCGCACATGAGCCCGCGCCAGCTGCAGCGGCGCATCGCCAGGCGCTACGGCTGCGGCGTCGCCGACCTGATCGCGCGCATCCGTGTGCAGGAAGCGCAGCGCCTGCTGTGTGGGCGCCGTGCGATCGGTGAAATCGCCGTGCATTGCGGCTACGCGGACGTCGACGCCTTCTCGCGTGCGTTCCTGCGCCGCACCGGCCTGCGACCGTCCGAATGGCGGGCGCGGTTCACCGGTGGCCCCAACGGACCCGATGGCGGAAGGTCGGGATGACCAGGCGCGTGAACATGGCAGTCGCCACCGGTCGTCGCGACGTGTTGCGCACGGCATTGGCGCTGGGCGCGACATGGTCGCTTTCCTCCTGCGCATCGCGGCTGGCCGGGGCCGCGTCCGATCGCAAGGCATGGATTGCCGCTGCGGCGGTCGACGACGCGGCTCCGGAGATCATGCGCGTCAACGCGCTGCCCGGCATGGCGCTCGCCGTGATCGACGACGGCGTCGTCGCAAGCGTCCATGCGCATGGATTGGCGAGCGTCGCCACCGGTGCGCCGGTGACGGACGCATCGATGTTCGAGGCGGCATCGCTCAGCAAGCCCGTGTTCGCCTACGCGGTGATGAAGCTGGCGGAGCTGGAGCGGATCGACCTGGACGCGCCGCTCGCGGACACGCTGTATCCCGACGACTTTCCGGACCATCCGTGGCTGCGCCAGGTGACCGCCCGCCACGTGCTGGCCCACGGCAGCGGGCTACCCAACTGGCGCGGGCCTGTGGGCGGCGACCTGACGCCCCAGTTTCCGCCGGAGACGCGCTGGCGCTATTCGGGCGAAGCCTTCTTCTGGCTGCAACGCGTGGTCGAGACGCGCCTTGGCGAGGGGCTCGACGCCCTGATGCAACGACTGGTGCTGCGGCCGGCGGGCATGCGCCGCAGCACCTTCGCATGGACGCCGCTGCGCGCCCGCTATCAGGTCGATGGCCACGACATCGACGAAAGCACGGGTGTTGCCCGCGTCGCGCCGCTGCAGCTACGTCGTGAACTCGGGAAGCGCTACGAGGCGGTCGCGGCCCGGTGGGGCAAGCCGGTCACCGACTGGACCTATGACGACGTGCGCAGCGCACTGGCGGAAATGCGTCCGCACGACAATCCACAGGTCGCGGCGCTCGACCTGGCAACGCTGCGGTTGCCGGGGAACACGTTTCCCAACGCCGCCGGCAGCCTGGCGTGCACGGTCGAGGACTACGCCAAGTTCGTCTGCCTGATGTTCCGCACGCCACGGCCGGACGCCTGGCGGCTTTCGGAAAGCAGCCGCAGCGCCATGCTGGAAACGGCGATCGACAAGGACGCACCGACGCTGAGCGGCGGCCTGGGCTGGGGACTGGAAGACACGCAGGACGGGCGCTGGTTCTACCACGAGGGCAACAACGGCGGAATCTTCCGCTCCTTCGTGCTGGGCGACGCCGAGCGACGGCGCGGCCTGGTGATCTTCACAAACGGCGCGCGGGGCAACTACGCCGTGCAGGCGCTCGTAGAACTCCTCACCGGGCAGACCCTGGTTTCCGCGACCGTCTAGATCCGCGCGGGTGCCGACTCCTCAATGGTCGCAGCTCATGCAGCTCGACATGGCCTGCACTGCCCGGACCGTGGAGCAGGTTCCGCGCGCGTCGCTTCGCGCGGAGCGCCCGCCATCACCCCACCCAGGCCGCCGCCGCCTCGCCCACGCCCTTCAGCACGGCTTCGTCCGCGGACCGGATGCGCTCGGAATACACGGGATGTTCGAAGTAGGCGGTGACAACCAGCGGCGCGCGTGCGCCGGGTGGAAACACGATCGCCACGTCATTGGTTTTGTTGCCGACACCGGCACGCATGCCCGTGCCGGTCTTGTCGAGCCCGCGCCAGCCGGGCGGCAGGCCCGCGCGAATGCGCCGCATCCCTGTGCGCGTGGCGCCCATCCAGCCGCGCAGGCGCTCGCGGCTGCCGGCGGCGAGCACATCGCCGAGCACGATCCGCTGCAGGGTCCCGGCCATCGCCCGGGGCGTGGTGCTGTTCTCCTGCGTGCCCGGCGGGATGACGTTGATCTCGGGCTCGTAGCCGTCGATGCGGCTCACCTCGTCGCCGATCCCGCGCCAGAACCGGGTCAGCGCCTCCGGGCCGCCCAGCCGGCGCATGAGTACGTTGGCCGCGGCGTTGTCGCTCGTCACCTGGATGGCCTCAGCCAGCGCAAGGATCGGCAGCGCGCCCTTGTCGAGGTTGGCCTCGACCACCGGCGAGTGGAACTGGAGATCTGCGCGGCCGAAGGCCAGCAGCTCGTCGAGATCGATGCGGCCGGCATCGGCCTCGTGCAGGGCCATGGCGGCGAGCGAGAGCTTGAACGTCGAGCAATGGCAGAAGCGCTCGTCGCTGCGCAGGCCGAAGCTGCGTCCGCTGCCGGTGTCGAGCACGAACGCGCCGAGCCGCCCGCCCGCCTGCTGTTCCAGCGCCTGCAGGCGCGCGACCGGATCGGCCACCGTCTCTCGCGAGCCGGCAAGGGCCGGCGCGCACAGCGCCGCGATCGCGCCGAGCATGAAGTTGCGCCGACCGATCATGGCGCGGCTCCATCGTGCTCTGTGCCACCGGGGGCGGCGGATGCCACGGACGTCGACACCGACCGGGCGTGTAGGCGGCCGCCACCGCGCGCGTGATTCACCGCTATCATTTCGTAAAGTCCCATCGTCGTCCTCGCTGGTCGGAGGGCTCTAGACTGCGACCTGGTCGATGTCCCCACAATCGATCATTTCTCGGACGAGCCAATAGAAAAATCGGAGGCTTCCCTGGATCGCGCGCAACTGCCGCTCAACGCCCTGCGCGCCTTCGAGGCCTCGGCTCGGCACCTGAGCTTCACCCGTGCCGGGCTGGAACTGTGCGTCGGACAGGCGGCGGTGAGCCACCAGGTCAACCGACTGGAAGAACTGCTTGGCGTGCGGCTGTTCCACCGCCTGCCGCGCGGACTGGCACTGACCGACGAGGGCGCCGCGCTCGTGCCCATGCTCGTCGACAGCTTCGACCGCATGGCGGCGATGCTCGACCGCTATGCCAGCGGCCATCCGCGCGAGCCGCTGACGCTCGGCGTGGTGGGCACGTTCGCCATCGGCTGGCTACTGCCCCGCCTGGACGCGTTCACCGCCGCGCATCCCTTCGTCGACGTGCGGCTGCGCACCCACAACAACCGCATCGACCTCGCCGGCGAGGGGCTCGACTACGCGATCCGTTTCGGCGATGGCGCGTGGCATGGGGTTGAAGCCGATCCGCTGCTCACCGCGCCGCTGACTCCGATGCTCGCCCCGCGCCTGGCCGAGCGCGACTACTCGCCGGCGGCGCTGGCGGGCGCCACGCTACTGCGCTCGTATCGCACCGACGAGTGGCCGCGCTGGTTCGCCGCGGTCCACCTCGCCTGCCCGCCCCTCACCGGGCCGGTGTTCGACTCGTCGGTCACGATGGCCGCCGCCGCGAGGGCGGGCGCCGGGGTCGCCCTGCTGCCGCCGGCCATGTTCGCCGATGCGCTGCAAGACGGATCGCTGGTCGCACCGTTCGCGGAAGGCATCGACACCGGGCGCTACTGGCTCACGCGCCTGAAGACCCGCACGCCGGGCCCGGCCATGCGCGCGTTCCGGGACTGGCTGGTGGATGCGTGCGAGCGGGAAAGGCCAGCGACGTAGGACGCAGGCCATTTCGAACGCGGATGTCCCTGACACCTCTGCGCTGGAACTACCGTCCGCCATGGCCGCGAAGACTCGGAGATCCGATGGCGCCAAGCGCCCGCATGTCGACCGCGAGAACCGCCTCGGACGGGCGAGTGAACCCGACCCGGTCAGCCCACATCGGGGACGTCCCGGGGTTCCGATCCGGACCCTCGAAGGCGTGGAACGGCCTGCACGGACCGCTGCATTTCATCCCGCGACAAACACAGGCCACGCGATTGAACCTCCGGATATCCCGTATCACGTCGCTCTTGCCTCTCGCGTGTTGCCTCGTGGCGTGCGCATCGCCGCAACCGCAGGCCGCGTCCTCACTTCAATCGCGCGACAAGTTCGGCGATCCGGCGCAGTACGAAGTCCGGGACCTGCCCGTCTCCATCAATGATCTGCGAACGCTGGAACGCGCGGCCGAACTGCTCGACCGCGAGGCCGCCTGGAACCGCGACGATGATCGTCGTTGCGTCGACGATGAAGCGACGGATAAGCGGAGCCTGTTCTGCGCACTTCAGCGTGCGTCCGCCGATGTCTACGGCTCGCACGATTCCTCGCGGATCGCCGATCACCGCAGGGTAGCGCTCCAGGAGGTCCAAGCCACGCGCGGCCGTGAGCTGGACTATCGACTGATGGATTTCAACAACCTGCCCGACACGACGTTTGCCGACATCCACCGCGTACTCGCGCAAGCGACGTCGCGGGTCCGGGCGCGGCTGCCGACGGATTGACGCGGCGCACGCATCATCCGTAGCCCGGGTAAGCAAAGCGCACCCGGGGCCGCAAGCACGCCGTTCGCGCTTCAATTTCCATAAGCGGCTGACGTCCCGGCTACCGCCCATCCATCGCACCAAAGCGCTGCCTGTACGCCGCCTCGCGAAGGGTGCAGGGAATCTCGGCGCGGCGAGTCCTTCTGTCACTCGCGCCGACCGGCTCCAGGTTTCGGGAACGCTCTGAACGTCGCCGCATCCCCGCCTCCCGGCGTCGAAGCATCGGCCTCCCCGCCCTGCGCACGCACCGCCGCTACACCCTGCAGAATGTTGTCGACTACGAATGCGGGCGCCTCATGCGGCAATCCATGCCCCGCCTCGGCGGCGATGTTCTGCACCGCGTTCGACGACAGCCCAAGCAACTGGCTCTGCATGTCCTGCGTCTGCGCCTCCAGCCGCAGGGCGAGCGGCTCGGACAGACCAGGCACCATGCGGAAGCGCGGGCTGTGCGTCGCGATGATCACCGGCTTGTCGCCCAGCGACACGAGCGCACGTGCCATGGCGGCGCTGGGGTTGAATTCGAGCCGTTCCTCGTTGGCGGACGGGTCGTTCGCCATGCGGGTGAGGAAGGCACGCGCGTCGGTGATCGCAACCTCCTCGCCCGTCGCCTCGGGCGGCAGCTGCGCGAGCCAGCGCCCGACCTGGTCCGGATGGGTCGTCGAAATCAGCACCAGGCCCGCCGTCTCGGACGGATACCGGCTCGCGAACACCTGCGCATGCAGCCCGCCGATCGAATGCGCCGCCAGCAGGTAGGGCGGCGCAATGCCGGCTGCCCGCAGCGCGGCGTGCAGGTCGGTGGCGGCATGGAGGCTGGTGCGCACGCCCTCCGGCGCAGGATCGCTGGCACCCAGCCCGGCGCGATCCTGCAGGCAGATGCGCGTGACCGGCGCGACCCTGTCCGCGATCGCCTGCCAGCCCGGATCCTCCACCGGCGCGGTGCCCAGGCCGGCATCGACCACCACTGTCGGCGCGCCGTGCCCGCGGCAGGCCAGCCGGATCGCGCGCCCGCCGACATCGAACCGGCCATCGATCTGCGCTGCAGGCCCATCCAGGCCTGCCTGAGACGCGGCCACGCCGGGGATCGCGCCCAGCACCATCAAGGCGACCACAAGCACTCTGTCCACGGCACTCCTTCCGGTCGACTTACGCGAGCATGCACCCCGCCCGGCACCGGGAGCCGGGGGCGCCTCGACCTGGCGATTGCCCCCTACTTGGCCAGGTAGATCGTCGCCTGCCTGAGCGCCAGTTTCCATTCGCCGCTCTCGTCGGTCCACACCTCGGTGGTGCGCCGCTTGACCCGCTTGCCGGCGACCCCGGCCTTGCCGACCGGCGTCAGGTGCTCCTCGCCCATCAGCACCACGTCGTGCGCGCCGCGGGTGGCCGCGTATTCAATGGAGCGGTCGAGCGTGGTGTAGTCGATCAGGCCAGTGTTGAAGTTGGACACGGCATCGGCCTTGCGCGCGATGCGGTTGAAGGGATTGTTCACCACCGCATCGTCGGTGAACATCGCGCTGAATACATCGACGTCGTGCGCCAGGATGGCGCGGTCGAGCCGCATGGCGGCCGCGATGGCCGCGGCGATGCGGGGCTGCCGGGCGGCCTCCTCCACCGCGGGATTCGCCGCCTTCCAGTCGGCGTGGGCAGGCAAGGCGGGCATCAGGCACAGCAGGGCGGACAAGGCATACAGGGCGATTGCCAGGCGCATGGGTATTGCTCCGTTGGAAACGTGTGGCCAGCGATAGCGTTCTCCAGCCAACGCAAAACCCGGGGTGAAGTGGACGTTTCCTAAGGTTTGATCGGTGTTGTCAATCGCATACGGCATCTGCAAAGATCGCCCAGCTCGTCGGCAAGAATGTCACGAACCAGCCCGGCCGATGAATCATCAAGGGAACTAGGAACCAGCATGAGCGTTCGCCCCACAGGTCGAGTTTTTCCCACGGCAGCCGGCGCAGACCTGGTGATCGAACGCAGCTTTCATGCGCCGATCGAGGACGTGTGGGCCAGCGTTAGCGAGCCCGACCGCTTGGCGCGCTGGTTCGGGCGCTGGAGTGGCGAAGCGGGGCCGGGCAAGTACGTGATGCTCCAGCTGGGTTTCGAGAAAGACGCGTCGCCCTGTCGGGTGTTGATCGAGAGCTGCCGACCACCGGCGCACTTGGCGGTGTGCATGAAAGACGATCACGGCGACTGGCGTCTGGAGCTGACGTTGGAGCAGCGTGGCGACACGACCCAGCTTCGTTTCGTGCAGCACCTGACCGATCCCGGACTGGTGGGCGACACCGGCCCCGGCTGGGAGTATTACCTCGACATGCTGATAGCCGCGCACGGCGGGCAGCCGCTACCGGATTTCGCCAACTATTACCCAGCCCAGCGCGAATACTTTGCCAGTCAAATCGTCGCCTAGCAGGTTGCAGGGGCAGACGGCTGAGCACCGGGCGCAGGCAGTCAATCGCTACCAGGTCGGCCTACGCCTCGGGCAGGCCTAGCGCCGGCGGCACTCCGTCTCTTCCAATTCCGTCATTCGGACCCCTGTTTTCGTGCGGGCTTCTTCGTCTTGGCTGCAAGAACAGCGGCCTGCATCGCGCCCAGCGTTCTCTTGCCTGCCGGGAACTCGAACACCTTGCTCTCGACCAGGGTGTAGATGCGCTCGCCGTTGGTCAATGTGACCTGCAGAAACGCCAGGTGATCCGTCCATGAGCGATAGCGGCGCACCATGAACACGCTGTGTTTGGAGCTGACCGAACGAATGCGGGTCAAGGGAATCTGCCGGCGGCGTCCGACGCCGGACATCACCAGCGCATCGTCATGGATGAACGCGGGGTCAGATTTCTTCACCCGAACATACTCAACAGCAAAGCGCCCCCACAGGATGAGAAGCAACGGCGCAATCACCGATATCTCGGTGCGCTTCATCTCGGGCAAGGCGAACAGCAGAAGAACACCGCTTGTCGCGAAAATGGCGAGGGTAATGAATCGGTAGAAATAAACGCTCTGGAATTCCATGAAAGTCAGAAATCGAGTGTCCATGCGCGCGTGGTGCCCGGTGATCGTGCCGAATGTGGATGACGTGGCTCAAGGGAAGTTCCTGATGCGCCGTGGAGTGTGCCGACGCGGGGCGAGAAGACTCCAGCCTGACCCCCCGTCTCCGCCCCTGTGTAGACTGGACGTCTTCCATGCCTTGGATGGGGGTCACGGGGCGCTTGTGACAGCCCGGCTCGCACAGCGCCACGGAAAGAGTTCCTGCCGCCCCCCTGGCCGCCCTCTTCCTCCCTCAGGTCGATACCTTTTTCTACCGGGGCCTGCGCAGCATAGGCGTCACCGGTGGCGCCCTGCCCACCCGGATCTCGCCGACCGCCTCGAACCCATGCTGCGCGTAGAAGGGAACGTTGTCGGGCTTGGACGCTTCCAGGTAGGCCACGGCCTGTTCCCGGTCGCAGCGCGCGAGGGCATGCCGCATCAACGCCGCGCCAATGCCCCTACCCTGGGCACTCGGATCGACGCCGATCTGCGGCAGATACCAGTGCGGTTCCGATGGGTGGCATTGCTCCATCCTTGCGAACGCGGCGAGGAGGTCGTCCAGGTGCTCGGGCTTGGCCGTCTCACGGAACATCGTGGCCAGGCGTTCCCCGCCTGGCGCCACGCCCGGCGGCAGCCAGAGCGCAACGCCGCTGAGATCGGCGGACGCATAGGCCGTCCCATGTTCGAAACAGGCACCTGCGAATTCGCGCGTGGCCACGGGCATGGCCTGCAGGTAGTCATGCGCCGAAGGCCAGGCGAATCGCGCGGGCGGGTCTGCGACGAAGGCAGCCACGATCGTCGAGACGACGCGCGGCATTTCATCGGGCGCGGCACTGCGAATCTCGAGCGCGGGACGAGTCACGGCATCCTCTCCGGTCCAGGCGGCGAGAGACATTCTGGCCGGCGGTGCGTTAAGCGGGTCGATGCAGGGCGGGCGCGCTGCCGGGCCTCACGGCGAAGCCCGGCACCGCACCCTGCCCGCTCAGTGCAAGGTGGCTCCCGGTGAGTGCCAGACCGCAGGCCCAGGCGGTGGCAGCTTCGGCATGGGTGCGTCGAACGTGGTCCCGTGGCCGGTGGGCAGGCCATAGACCGCGTGCGATTCGCGGACGCGGCGCTTCCCACGGAGCTCGTCGGGAAGCTGCTGCCCGGCCACCTGGTCCATGAGCTTGCTGGCGGCCTCGGCGTCTTCGAAGATCACCTCGCCGAGGACGGTGGGCGTGCCGTCGGCCAGGTTCATCCGCTCGAGGCCCAGGACCATGTCGCCATAGGCATGCAGCCGGTCGTGCAGGCGGTTGAGGGCGTCCAGCTGGTCCATCGTCATGCCGATGACGAGAGGGGCGGCGGTGGTTTCCGCGTCGGCATCGACGGCGGTGCTCGCCTCGCCCGCCCCGTGAACGTCATCCCGGGCCCTCGTCGGCGGCGCCTCTCCAGTCTCATCGTCGTCCCGCGCCTCGGCGGCCAAGGGCTCCTCGGGCTCCTCGGCCTCCTCCGCGTCCTTCAGGTCGTCCTCGTCGCGTGCCTGCGACTGCTCGTCATCCACCACCCGCTCTGCCGGCCACGTCACCTCGTCCAGCACGCGCTCGGCCTGCTCGGCCAGCAGTTCCAGGCACACGGCCATTTCGTCCCCGCTGATCTCGGGGCCAAAGCCCGTCTCCTCCTCGTCGTGCCTGCGCGGCTGCGCCAGCTGCGACAGGAATTCCATGTGTGCGTGCAGCTTCTTCAGCCGGAAGTGGCTCTCCTCGGGCAGGAAATAGCCGGTGGTGTCCATCTCGTCCAGTTCGTACTTCGACATCGTCGCCTCCTCGTTCCATGAAAGGACCACCCGCCGCCATGCAGCGGGTGAGACATCGGGAGATTCGAAACCGCACGGAGCCGCAGGAAGACATCCGGAGGGTCGTAGCATGCCGCACCGGTCCTGGAGCGGGTCTGGTCCCCGCCCTTCGCCGGCGCACGCCCCACGACGCGGAATCTCCAGCCGAGCAAGCCGCAGGTTTCCATTCTCGCGACCTCGAAAGTATCCAATAAAGATACACTGGATGTCAACCGTGCAGAAACGACAGATGTTTCCTTGCCCTCGAAAATGCCCGCAATGAGCAGTTCCTTCGGTACACGGCTGAAACAGTTCCGCGACGCGCGGGGGTGGTCGCAGGAGCGCGTGGGCTTCGAACTCGAAGTAAGCAAGGCCACCGTCTCAAAATGGGAGACTGGCCGCGCCCAGCCGAGCCTGGCCCACCTCGCGAAGATCCGCCGGCTATACGCCTCCGACGGACTGACCCTGGACTACCTGGTCGACGATACGTTTGCCGCACGGACGCACCAGGGCGAAGCGCGCCTGTATGTCAGCGAAGGGGCGAGCGAGCCCGCAAGGACGGCGCAGAACGAGCAGGAAGTCGCCCTCCTCACCCGTTTCCGTGCGTCATCACCCACCCGGCGCCGCAGCTTGCTGAACCTGTTGGCGGAGTAACGGCGAAAGCGCGAGGACGCCGTAAGCCTCCCCTCCGACTGCGAGGATTTGCCGGAGAACGTCCTGGGGATTACGGCCTGCCATCTGTTCGCCGCCCCAAGGCGCGACAAAACGGATTAGTCCCCTCCGTCCCCAGTATTCCCTTATCCGGACCACCCATGCGATCTCCCGTACCCGACTACCTCGCCGACGTGCTCGATGCCGTGCGCTCGATCGACGATGGCGCGCCCGCCGACTACATCAAAGTGCTGGCCAAGGCCGACACTTCGCGGCTCGCCGTGGCGCTGGCCACCGTTGATGGCGAAGTCTATGCGGCGGGCGACAGCGACGTGGCGTTCTCGATCCAGTCGATCTCCAAGCCGTTCGCCTATGCGGCCGCCATCGAAGACGTGGGCCTGGACGCGGTGCTGGCCCGGATCGGCGTCGAACCGTCGGGCGATGCCTTCAACGAGCTCTCGCTCGAGGACGGCACCCATCGGCCGATGAATCCGATGATCAACGCCGGCGCGCTCGCCACGCATGCACTGGTCGCCGGCCCCGATGCCAGCGGCCCGCAGCGCGTGGAGCGCCTGCGCGCGCTGATGTCGGCGATGGCCGGTCGCGAACTCGGCTACGACGAAGCCGTGTACGAGGCGGAACTGCGCGACGCGCACCGCAACCGCGGGCTGGCGCACATGCTGCGCGCCGGCGGCATCATCCACGCCGAGCCCGAGACCATCGTCGATGGCTACGTGCGCCAGTGCGCCGTGAGCGTCACCGTGCGCGATCTCGCCCTGATGGCCGCCACCCTGGCCAACGCCGGCGTGCAGCCGCTCACCGGCCGCCAGGTGATCGATCGCGCCGGCGTACGCCAGGTGCTGTCGGTGATGACCACCTGCGGCATGTACGACGCCGCGGGCGACTGGGTGTCCAACGTCGGCATCCCGGCCAAGAGCGGCGTGGCGGGCGGCATCATCGGTGCCCTGCCCGGCCAGCTGGGGCTTGCCGTGTTCTCGCCGAAACTCGATGCGCACGGCAACAGCGCACGTGGCGTGGCCGTCTGCGAACGCCTCTCGCGCGACATGGGCCTGCACATGATGGATGTCAGCCAGATCGGCCGCGCGGTCGTGCGCAAGCTGGTGGTGACGCTGGCCGGCGGCAAGGGCCGCTCGGGCGATGCCATCGTGCCGGTCTACGAACTGCGTGGCGCGGTGCGGTTTGGCGGCGCCGAACTGTTGACGCGCGCACTGGCGCACGACCTCGGCGAGGCCAACGATGCCGGTGGCGGCCGCCATCGCGAAGCCACCGCGGTGATCCTCTCCCTGTTGCACACCCATTCGCTCAACGATGTCGCCACGCGCATGCTGCTGGAGAACCTGCGACGCCTGCACGCCGGCCGCCGCATGGTGGTGCTGGTGGATCCCGACGGCGTGCTCGACCTCACGTCCCTCGACCACGCGCAGCGTCCACGGGTCGTCGCCACCGATGCCGAGGCGCAAGCCGTGGTCGGTGGCGATGCCTGCCGCATCGTCGCCAGCCAGGAAGACACGGGGCGCTAGGCGAGAGATTCGGGTTGGTTGTCCCGTACGCAAGCCCCGGACGCTTCAATGCAAAACCGGGGTCACTCCACCCCGATACCTTTTTCTCTTACCGGGTGCTGGCCTCAGCTGCAGGACCAGCCAGGCTGGCGATCCACGCCGACAACGCGGATTCGTCGGCGAAGTCGCCTGTCCAGACGTGCGAGGGCCGGTAAGGCTCGTTGTGACCGCGGCTGCGTCCGCGATAGACCTTCATCGGGATCGACGCCGTGGCCAGGCCGCTGGGAAGCGGCTGCTGGCGGATGTCCATGTATACGGTATCGGCCGAGGTTTCGCCGCCGACGTGGATCGCACCCAGTGGCAGCCACAGGTCCAGCGCATCCAGGCACGCCGAGGCGCAGCCGGCGTCGGCCAGCACGTACACCGGTGCATCCGCGGCCAGCGCGCGCGGACGCATGTCGACGGGCGTGTCGGGTTTCTCCGCATCGGCCGGATGCCGCCACAGCTCGTCACCGCGGGCGAGCGCTTCGGACATGCCGCGATCGATCACCTCCACCCAGTGCAGCAGTTCGGCATCCGGTTCCGGCTGCGCACGCAGCATGCCGCCGAACTCGCGGATCGCCTCGAGGTTGGCCGCATCCACGCGCCAGTCGACCCGGCTCTCGGTCGGCGGCAGCGCGGCGAGCGCGGCGTCGCCCCACAACCGCCGCGCGATCTCGCGGCTCCAGTGCGAGGAGCCGCCGCCGTTGCCGCGCAGGTCGAGCACCACGTGCCGCGCCTCCCCCACACGCGTGGCGTCGTCGAGTGCGCGCAGCAGCGCAGTCAGTGCGTCGTCGTCGGCATCGAAGCTGGCGGCCGCGATCCACAGCTGGCCGGGCCGCGGCGCGCGCACGCCGGTGGTGGTGCCGTGGAGCGCGCGGGTGGCTGCGAAGTGGGTCGACAGGGTGTCGGCATCCAGCGTGCGCCAGGCCAGGGCCACGTCGTGCTCGCGCCCGTCGTACGCGAAGCTGCAATGCGTGGGCGGCTGCGCCCAGGGATCACCGGCATCCAGGAACAGGCGGCCGCCATGGCTGACCCGCTGCGCTTCGAGATGCCAGCGGCCGCGGACCCGTCCGATGCGATCCACCGCCATGGCATCGGCAGCGATGCCGTCGCAGGCCACCAGGCGCGCGCCCACCGGCGGCAGGTCCGGTGCATCCAGCCGGGTGGCGACCACGTGCCCGGTTCCCGACCAGCGCGTCAGGAAGCCGGGCCAGCGCGTGGGCAGCTCGGGCGCGCCGTCATTGCTCGAGAGCTGGACGTGGCCATCGTCGAAGCCGGCCTGGAATTCGCGCATCGCCCACCAGTAACCGGCGAAGTCGGTCACCTCGTCGGCGCGCGCCAAAGCCCGGTCCAGGCCCGCATCGAGGTGCGCGGCAAACTGCGGATTGCCGGGATCGACCGGGCCGGGGTGGCTGGCCTGCACCGCCGCGTGGAATGCGGTGGCGTCATCGCGCAGGCGCTCGGGCCAGTCGGGCTCGGCACTGACCGTCAGTGGCAACAGGGTGGCGGCGCCGAGCGCGGCGACGAGCAGGCGGGTGCGGTCCATGGTGGAACTCCGGGCGGCGAACGGCTATTCCATCCCGGCAGCAGTGTCCGTGCACGTGGCGGGAGTCATGGAAAAGGTCCAAAAGGTGTCAGGGACAATTCTCATTGGCTGACGGCCGCCCGCGGCCACGCAGCCCAGCAAACTTGCCGGTGCGCTTCGCCACCCATGCCTGGAACCGGTCCGAACCCAGCACCTTCTGCTGCTGCAGGTGCGCGCGAATCTCGGCCACCAGCACCTCGTCCAGCGTCTCAGCAACCAGTGCCCGGTAGACATCAGCGCGAGCTGGCCGATTCGCCCCCAGCGCCAGATACTCAGGATGCGGAGTGACCAACGGATCCTCCCGGTAGCCGGCGTTCGCACCATGACTCGACCAAGGATAGTCGCCCGGCTGTGCCACCATCCATGCCCGCACCGGGTTGAGCTCGATGTACCGGCTGCAGGCCAGGAAATAGCGGCCCGAGTCCACAAGACAAGCCTTGAACCGCCCTTCCCACAGCGTCCCCGTGCGGCCATGTCGTCCATTGAACAGCCCGGTGTAATTGCGTGCGAACGTATGCATCAGCCGGGACACCGCGCCAGCGCTGGCAGGCGTCAGCAGCAAGTGCACGTGGTTGCTCATCAGCACATAGGCGTGCAACTGGCAGTCGAACCTGGCCAGTCCCTGCCGTAGGCATTGCAGATACCGCTGGCGATCGTCATCGTCCAGGAAGCACGGCAAGCGATTGTTGCCGCGCTGCACCACATGCTGCGCGACACCTGCAAAGTCGAATCGAGGTGGGCGGGCCATGCCCCTAGCGTCGCTCGCCACGCCACCTGGCTCCATCAGACTCCGGCGCAACACCACGTCGGAGAACGCCTCACTGCTGCGTCGGCAATTGTCCCTGACACCTTTTCCCCCGGCGCTGCCATCAGGGGGCCGCTTCGATGGCATCCAGATACGCGTCGAAGGCGTCGAGCACGAACTCCGCGGGCTGCCATTGCGCCGTGCAGGCGCTGTCCAGCGGGGCGTCGGGATCAGCCAGGAACGCCGCCTCCATTTCGACCAGGCAGGTGTCGAGCACCCGCGAGACATGCGTGCCACCCGGATGCTCCAGCAGGATGGCGTTCGGCAGCGAGGCCTTCGCGAGCCGCGCATCTTCCGGAGGCGTCACCGGATCGAAGTGCAGGCTGAAGAGCAGCACGGGCAGGTCGCTGGACACTGGATCACGGGCGTCGGCCGGCACCGGAGACGGGCGCCAGGCTGCGCACAGCCGGTCGAATGCGTCTGCTGGCAGGATCGCCCGGGCGAGATGGGGATGACGTTCGGCGGCGGCGCGCATGTCGTCGGCGATCGGACGGCCCCTGGCGATGTCCTGGCAGTTGACCGTCGCGTTGACGATGGAGAAGGCGTCGCCCGGCTCGGGCAGGAAGAAGTCCCAGCCGACGGAGTTGGCGCCGATCCAGGGCGCCAGCGCGCCGGCATCGCCGTGTGCGGCGAACTCGATGGCGGACGGCACCCACACATAGTCGTCCATCGCCATCAGCGACCACAGTGCGTTGAACAGGTCGGATGGCAGCAGCCGGCGTCCGTCGTGGTGCAGTGGCGTGCGGTCGATGCGGTCCATCGCCTTCGCCAGCGTGCCCGCCAGGTCGGGATGGCGCCTGGCGCACGACGGCGTGCGGTTGCAGTGGTCCTGGATCCTCGCCAGGGCCGACGCAAAGCTGCCGACCGTATCGTGCAGCGGCGAGTTCGGTGGCAGCGGGGTGCCGATCACCGCCGCGCGCAGGCCCTCGGGACGCGACCGGATCAGTTCCAGCGTGGTGACGCTGCCGTACGACCCGCCGTGGGTGTAATAGCTCGCGTAGCCGAGCGCGCGCGCGATGTCGTCGATGTCCCTTGCGTTCTCGCGGCTGGCGATGGCATCGAGATCGGCGCCGGCGTCTTCCAGTTGCCGGTGGCACTCGGCGTACTGGCGCAGCTTGGATGCGAGCCTGGCGTCGGTGGTGTCGCCGCTGACCGCGTCCACCCGGCACGAGAGCCGCGGTTCGGAGCGGCCCAGTCCGCGATAGTCGAAGAACACCACGTCGTGTCGCTGGCGCAGGCGTGTCGTCCGCGCGCCGCCGAGGTAGGCCAGGCGCATGGGTTCCGGGCCGCCCAGGACGCGGATCACCGGCGGCAGGCCGGTGGACCGGACAGCGGGAAGCCGGACGACCCAGAGTCGCAAGCTGCGGTGGTCGGTGCCGTCCCGGCGCGCGCCAACGCGCACCCAGCCGCACACCGCATCCTGCGGGGGCGTCGCATCCGTTGCCTCCTCGAAACCACAGGGCGCGGCTTCGAAGGTAGGCGTCACCGCTTCGGATGCGGCCAGTCCGGCGGAGTACGCGGCTCCACAAAGACCGCCAAGCAGGAGGCTGGACAGCGCGGCAACGCGACGTCGGTCCACCGGTGTTCTCCCTTCGATCGGCGTCTGCCGATGCCTGCCGCAACGCAACCCGGGGCGGCATGGGGACAATGCCACGACCGCCGCCCACCTGCACGATCGACAGAACCGGGGTGGAAGCCTTCGAGGACGGGATTGCGGAGGGTCACGGGGTCGGGTCTACATTTCCGACACGATCCCGGGCCACGGGCCAGCGGACGGTCGGATGGCCGCACACCATGCAGACGAACATGGCTCGCTGTCCCCGCATCGATCTCCCGGGCATCGCGCAACACATCATGCGGCGCGGCAACAACCGCCTGCCCTGCCTCCTCTGACCTGCCCCCTACTGGACGTACCAGTAGCACCGTAGCCCGGATAAGCGAAGCGCATCCGGGTCAGCGAAGCGCATCCCACTCAGGGATACATACGCGGACAAGGGAAGCGCACCCGGCGCGCGCGTGTGATGGGGGCTTGCCGGCATTCCCGGATGCGCTTCGCTTATCCGGGCTACGGGGACGCCCGCGGCGTTGACTCCATGCGGCGAAGGCAGGCGCGGCGCGCTCCGCCTTGCGATGGGCGAACGTTCGGGGAAACAGCGCTGCACCGGGCCTCCCGTCCCCGCCCTACAACGCCAGCTCCCACGTCTGCCCCACCAGATCCCGCCCGAACGAGCGATGCGGCTCCTGTGCGGTCAGGCGGAAGCCCGCGGCCTCGTAGATGCGGCGGGCCGAGACCAGGACATCGTTGGTCCACAGCGTGAGCTGCCGGTAGCCGAGTTGCCGGGCGCGGGCGATGCAGGTGTCGACCAGGCGCCGGCCCACGCCCAAGCCGCGGGCATGCGGTTCGACATAGAGCAGGCGCAGCCGCGCGACGTCGGGGGTGTCGCCCTTCATCAGGAAGATCGAACCCACCACCTCGCCGCCGCGCTCGGCGATCCAGCCGTCCTCGCGGGTCGCGTCGAAGCCGGTGGCGTAGTCGCCCAGGATCCGCGCGATAAGCGCTTCGTAGGTCCAGTCCCAGCCGTACTCGCGTGCATAGAGCACCGCTTGTCGATGGATCACCCAGCCCAGGTCGCCAGGCACCGGTGCCCGCAGCGTGACCTCCACCGGCAATGCCTGCTGCGCATCGAACGCGCCCTGGATGGCGTGCATCGAGGTTACCAGCGCTTGTTGGCGATCGCCGGCCAGCGGTTGCAGCACCGAGGCCATGCGTCGACGGGTGCCTGCGTCCAGTGCCGCGAACGCGTCGCGCCCGGCCGGCGTCAGCGACAGCAGCCGGCGCTTGCCGTGCGCGGGGTCGACTTCGCTGGCCAGCAGTCCGCGGCCGGTGAGCGTGCGCACCACCCGGCTGAGCTGGGCCTTGTCCATCCCGAGCGTGCGCGTGAGATCGGCCGCCGCCTGCCCGCCCGCGGTGGCCAGCTCGTACAGCACCCGGCCTTCCGGCAGCGACAGGCCGCTGTCGGGCAGATGCTCGTCCAGCAGACCGACGAGGCGGGTGTAGAAGCGGTTGAATTGCCGGACCTCCTGGACCACATCCATCGCCCCGCCCTTCTATGTTGACTTTGTCAACACTCTAGCCGGAGCCCGCCGGGGTGGCAAGAACTGTTCGCCACGATCCGCGGCGGCATCGAGTACGTGATCAACAACCAGTACCTGTGCTCGGTGGGGTTTTCGGTGACGCGCGGCAGCCTGCATGGTTGCGGCCGAGGGGGGAGCGACGTGGTTCCGGGGTGGCCCGAGCGAACGATTAGTTGCTTCCGTCCCCTTTAGTTCACTCCGAGGTCAAGTCGCCATGATCTCGATAATGCGACAGGCGATCTCACGGTTGCGCCGCGTCAGTCGGCGAATCGAACTGAGAACACGGCTCTCCAGCTCATCCATCGCAAAATCCTGCGTGAGCGCGGTCGGGGTCAGGTCCAACCCGTCCAACCGCATCGGCCCACGACCGGTGGCCAGCCACTCGAAGGACACGCCGGCAGCCAGAGCGATATCGACCAGGTGCCCAATGCTCGGCGACGTCCCTTGGGACGGCTTCTCCCACTGGGCGACGGCACTGCGCCGCACACCCGTGGCCGTCGCCAGTCCTGACTGGGAAAGCCCCACCAGTCGCCTGCATTGCCGGATGCGGACATGCATATGACTCACGGCGAACCCTCCAATCCTTCCCCTGGACGGTGGACAGCGGTACTGGCCTGGTAAGCGAATCTGCTGCGATTCTGTACAGGAACGCTGCCCGGGCCCTTTTCAGGCCATGGAAGTTTCGATTTTCTGGCCCACGGCAAGTGGATCTGACGACGCGTTGGCGGCTTCGACTATTGCTCCTTCCACTCCGTTGTGTGATCAGTGTCACACGGCACGGGGAATGCCGGGCGTCACGAAACAGTTCGCGATCACCGGGCTGCCGCCCCGATAGTTTCAGAAGAATCCGACCGCTGCTCTGGCTCGGGGGACAAGGGCCGGTTCCAGAGACCATCTGCCTGACCCAAACCCCGAAGCCCCTACCGACCCCAAGGGAAAGGGGTCGAAGGGAACCACACGGAACTGATTCTCTCGAACTTAATTCCCTGCGGCCCATTTTGGCAGCACCTGAACCCCAGTAAATCTCATCCGCAATACGGATAACTGGAGCGAATCATGTCGACGTTCCCTTCGCGCTTTGCTGATTGCGCTGTCAACGAACACGAGAGATCGAACAACGGAGCGGGGAAGGAAACAAGGAAGCCGCACTCCGACTATGTAGGAGAGCACTGGAAGTCCATCGGCACCGCGGCCGCCAGTACCCGTGGATAGCCATCCTGGAGTGTGTCATCTCGTTGTGCAACTCAGTGGCGGTCAGCGGCGAGCCGCATCCGCCTTTCAGAAACTCGGCCGTCGGTCAATGCAATAGGCTTAGGGGAGTACACATGGACGCTCGTCGCTACCCTTCTTTTCAGCGCTATGGTGTCGTCGGGCTGGGATTCCTGCTGGCCGGCTGCGTAGTGAACCCTTACGTCAGAAGCGATATGCCGCGCGACGGCGAGAGATATTATGGCGTGTGTGGAGATATCGGGAAGAATCGAAAAAATGAGGATTTTGCGCTGGATTTCGCAGAGTGCACTCGGCGAAACATGGCTGACAAAGCCGGCAGGTACGCAATGATGAACAATGCGGGCGGCGCGACACTACTCCAGATTGCCGGATTGGCGGGCTACAGCGGAATTCGCGGCGGCAATCAAGCCCAGGTGACTGCACTGACGACAGGCGGCGCCTCCCTTTACGGGGCACAGCAGTACCTGTATCGCAAACCTCGAGAAGCTATTTACTGGTCAGGTTCGGAAGCCATAGGGTGTGCGATCGGCGTGACTCGTCGAAAGATTTTGATCAGTGACGAGCTGAAGAAATTGCCCGATCTGAACACGGCAGAGGAATTCGACAGAGCCCGGATTGGCGAAGCCGAAGCGAGAGTCCAGGTTGGATCTCTGGAGAATTGTGGCCAGGTTAAAGATGACGTCGAATCCTTGATGGAACTGGTGGATTCAGTTGCCACCGCGGACAAGTACAAGTTTGCCAAGCGGGAACAGGACGTAGCGGAGCGCCGAAGCATGCTGGCGCTGAGCGCGGCTTCAGCCGCGGGCGACCTGACTACGGCCACCACTGCGATAGCAGACGCCGTCAATGGACAGCTCTCCCGCGAGCAACCCGACCCCAGTGAACTTGCCAAACTGCTGGCCGCTCTCAAGCCTTCAACGCCAAGTACGGCGCCGGCAGCGGACGATTCCGCAGACGGAGACCCCGACGCAGGAACGGCAGCGGCGCTATTGATCAATGGAATCATC
This sequence comes from Luteimonas saliphila, assembly GCF_016774335.1. Classification (GTDB taxonomy): domain Bacteria; phylum Pseudomonadota; class Gammaproteobacteria; order Xanthomonadales; family Xanthomonadaceae; genus Luteimonas; species Luteimonas saliphila. Next base: position 143,384 of record NZ_JAETWA010000031.1, read on the forward strand.
CCGCTAGTTGATCGCGTAAGGGAAGCTCCCAAACCAAGCTGCAAGGTCAATGCAGCGAAGGTGATCGCATATCGTCAGGCTTCCGGCCGCTTCTTGTTGGCTGGCGCAGCATATGATCGGTCCCTACGAAACGCCGAAGCCCACCTGAGCGCGCTTGAGTCGCTGTCCGGTGGCAATGGCAGTGCCAACAAGGTGTCGTTCTGCACACTTGGACGCGCCAATACGTTACTACCGTTCGGATTGCAGCTGGCCCAGCAGGGCACGCAGAAGATAGAGCTTGGCAAGACCCTGTCGATCCCGATTACGGGCGGTATACCACCGTACTCGGTCGTAGCGGTTTCATCGTCCGATTCAGGCATCGGGGCAAGCATCGGATCTACAGACATCGGTGGCTACAAGGTGGAAGTCAGCGCCGCGGCACCGGCCAAGGCATCTTCCAAGGCTACGTTCTTCGCCAACGACGCCGTAGGGGCCGGAACGATGTTCAGCGTGGAGGTCGCCAAATAGCCTCCCGGCGCAACAGCGGCTGAGAGCCCGAACAAGCCGGCGCTGCTGATCGCCGACCTCAGACCCGCACGCCGCCCGCGCAGAGCGAATCCAGAGAGTAAGTCAACCTGTCACCGTTGTTCAGAATGCGACGAGCCAATTCTTGAACGAAGGGAAGAAGCAAACAATCTGTGCCAGATTCGGGAAATTTCGAAGTCGCCCCAATGGGAGCTGAAGGACAGTGAATACCATCTCGTCATAGCGGCAGGAACTTACGCCGAGGTTATATCAGCCTGCTCTTTTGCAGAACAGTGAGGAATCATCTATGGATAGCAGGACCGTTCGAATCTTGTTAGCTACTTCGTTTCTAGCAATATTCTCGAATGCGAATGGACAGGCGCATGAAGAAGTAGAACTTATGCCTGATTTTATTCTCCGAGAAATACTGGTCGACGGTTACGAAACTTCCACGGACCAACTTGCTGAAGGTGGAGCCATCGAGCGCGGAATTCTTGATGCCTCCAAGGCGTGGAGCCACGATGAACCTATTCGCGTCTGCTTTTTTGAAGGCAGCCGAGAGCTGCGAAGGCGCATCGTGAGCGTCGCGTCGGCATGGGAGTTGGCAGGCACAACCATCAAGTTTGATTTTGGTGATCGAAATAATCCGCAGCTATGCGGAGCTGGCTCGATCTACCACATACGCGTTGGCTACTCAATGCCTGGCTACTGGTCCTATGTGGGACAAGATAGTCTTGTGTATGCCCGGCAGACACAGCAGAGCTTGAACTTGGCCAGATTCAATGTCTCAACGATCGATGACCCCACATTCCGCAGAGTAGTGCTGCATGAGTTCGGCCATGCTCTGGGCCTACATCACGAGCACCAAGAACCTGACGGATCGTGCGAAGCTGAGTTCAACTGGCCGGTCGTGTACGAGAAGCTAGGCGGGTATCCAAACTTCTGGGAAAAATCTGTTATTGATTACAATATGAGAAGCCGAGGTTACTTCGCTGGCGACGTAAGGACAGGGTTCAACCCAAACTCAATCATGCTCTACTCATTTCCTCCTGTTTATTACTTGAGAGGAGAGGATAGCCGGTGCTACGCACCCCAAAATACCACGATATCGGCCGGCGATGTTGAGCTGATTGCCAAGGTTTATGGAGTCGGTGTGAGGCGCGGACAATTGGATAGTTATGCTGCCATACGGGCGGCAATTCCAACGTTGCCCGCTGGTGAACAAGAGTTCGTGAATCGTAGACTCGATTTTCTCCAAGCAGACATCAAAGAGAAATCCGAGATCATTGGAAACGTTAGACCAGAGTTGCTAGACGTGGACGTCTTCGCATGCAACGCGAACGGAGCATCGATTGCTCTAAGAGACGAAGTCGTCAAGCAGCTGGCTTCGCAGCCTTCCATTGGCAGACTTCGGTCGAGAGAGCAGATCTATCCGAATGGCGATAAGCTTGCAAATGGGGTTACAGTCGTCTCAGATACTGGACACCCCGAGTCGGACCAAGCAAAACGCGTTGAGGCAACTTTGGAAACAGCACTTCCAGGCTTGGTCATGTCCGTGGCAAACGATGGCAGCGTGTCGCGCTGGTATATCAGTGTTGTGGCCTGCGCAAAGTCGTAGCTTTTCTGACTTGTGCGGTCGGCCGCCTCTGCTGTGGGTGACGGTTCGGCGAGGCCAGCAGGCACGCGGACTTGGGCTTGTCCGTCTCTAAGAGTGTGATCTGGGCGCCGCGCCTACGCATCTGGTCTGTCCGCCGGGCAGTTGAACGTGCACGCCGCCCATAAACGGCCTAAGCCTTGGCTTCCGAAGCCCGCCGACAGGCTCATTTGCTCGGCGGACGGGCCTTCTCTGCCGGACTACGAACCGTTTCGCCCGGCGCGCGGGCTTATCTGGTCCGCGCGCCTGCTGATTTTGCCCACCGGCCGGGACATTTGGCCGGGTGGCAGGGTGTTTCGAGCGGCGAGCCGCCTAATCTGCTCGGCGGGCGGGATGATTCGGCCGGAGCACCGGCTTCCGAAGCCGGCCGGCTGGCGAAATCAGGCGGCCGGCCCCGAAAAAAGCCCAGCGGACGGGGCTTTGGGGGCGTTGCAGTACTGGGAGCGGGCCCTGCCCGCCCCCGGAGCCAGCGCCTCACTCGGCCGGAGTAGCGCTGGGCCGACGATTGCTGCGGGTGAAGCGGGCCCCAAGGCTTCGGCGGCGCCTTCCAGGCCGCGGTTGCGGCCGGAGACCTTGAGCAGGCCGTAGCCTTCGAGCGCGGTGTTCATCAGGTCGCTGCCCAGCGCCATTTCCGAGTCGGCCACGCGCTCGGTCAGGCGGTGCAGGCGGCTGAGCACCGGGCGCAGGCGGTCCATCGCCACCAGGTCGGCCTGGGCCTCGGGCAGGCCCAGCGCCGGCGGCACGATGTCGGGGTTCTGCTCCAGAACGTTGAGGGTCTGGCGCACGAAGGCCTCGGATTTGTCGCCCATCTTGGTGATCTGGCGGCGGGTGGCGTTGTCCAGCGCCAGCAGGCCGGACAGGCGGGATTCCAGGTCGGACAGCGCCGCGTTGACGGCGGCAACGTCCTCGTCGGACAGGGTGAGCGACAGTAGGTTCTGGGTCACGGCAGGCTCCTTTGCATTCCATGTGAGTGGGTGCCCGGCGCGCGCCGGGCCCGTGCACAGTGCCAAGGGGCGGCGGGATGGGTGTCGGGGGAAAGCGCGAACGTTCGTAGGGAAAACCTGAAAGCCGCTTAGGATTAGTCGAGCTGCCCTCTCTTCCGCTCGCTGACCTGACCAAATTCTCTCCCTCGTACAGCCCCCTAGTACGGTCTCAGGCTAATCCTTGGGAATCGAGGGCCGGGCATCGAGAACACGTTCCATTGGCCCGAAAGGGCTCCGAGCCCTCTATGTCAATAAACCTCCAATCCGTGGCCGACCCGCCCCAGTCTCATCGTTGTAGAAACCGCCTGCAGAAAACCCCAGCAGGCGCTAGCCTAGGAGAACAAGATGCGAACGATTCAGGCCGTTGGCACGATCCTTGTGGCTTCAATCTGCGGTTCATCTAATGCCCAACAAGCACAAATGTGCAACGCGGCGATCTCAACGGGCATTAGAGACAATTACTCAATAATGACCGAGCAAGAACAATTTGAACTATTTCAGAGGCGCCTGTGTGATGTGAAATTCGAGAGTCACGAAAACTTCAACAGCAGCGCAGCTGGTCTTGGAATCGATATTCCCGTGGCAGAAGCAATTATTGGGTTGAGCGGCAGCACCGAAAGCAAGCGATCGAGCTTTCGAGAGAAGTACAGCAGTTACTGCGAAGCAAACTACTTTAATGCAGCCTACCGGTCTGCGTTTTCCGCGAACGTGAGCAAAGTAAGCGCGGTATTGGCAAATACATGGCTTGAGTGCCATAAAATGCATACAGCAGCGTGGTTGGCGGCGAATCAGAAAGGTATTTACATCGATGTCACGCCGCAGGAGAACTTCTCAGACTTCACCGTAACGGGGAAAAGATACACGCCAGATACGGGTCCAATGGTGGTAACTGATATTACTCCAGCCGGGTCATTCTCCTGTCATAGAAATGGTGCGCCGTTTGGTTCAGGTGCGAAAGTAGATACCAACGAATTCACATTCTCATGTACGAAGCCGCCACAGAAGACTGTCACAATTTCCCTCGACACCTCGAAGGGCGTATCCAACTCGGTAACAGTTCCGGCCTACTCATCGAAGATTGAGGAACTTAGTAGCAGGATCACATCTGAAAATCGAATCCTGCAAGACCGACTTGCTATTGTCGAGGCACAACTCCTGCGAATTGGCACAGCCAGTGAGAATGAAAAGCAACCCCAACCTCGCATAGGTGGAAACAAGAACGGCTGGGTCGCGGAAAGCTCTTGCCCAGCGGGCTACTACGTCTCAGGAGTCGTGGGCCAAGATCATGATAGGGGCGACTATTGCTATGACTGCATGAGTCGATTCAACGTAATCTGTAAGCCAGTTGTAAGCAGAGAGTAGATATTCAACACTGTTCCTGGAGGCCGGTCAGAGCGGCTTCCACCGTTTATTCTGGCTGGTGATCTGCCCCCCGACTGAGCCGTACCACGTGAAGCTGTAAAGTCCGACGTCCCCCCGCTTTCAGTAGCGGTCTGATCTGGAGTCCGGGTCACTGTAGCGGATTCAGCTAGCTGCTTGGCATAGGCGGCTGGCGTCAGGCCACCAAGTGCTTTCTTGGGTCGTTCTTCGCAGTACTCGCGCCGCCAGGTCTCGATCACCGTGCGTGCGTGGAGCAGGCTGGTGAACAGGTGCTCGTTGAAGCATTCGTCGCGCAGCCGGCCGTTGAACGATTCGACGTAGGCGTTCTGGTTCGGCTTGCCCGGCTCGATCAGCCGGAGCTGGATCCCGCGCTCATGGGCCCAGGCGACCATCGCCTTGCCGCAGAATTCCTTGCCGTTATCGGTCCGGATCACCTTCGGAAAAATCCGACCTAGAGGCCCGCACGAAATCTCGTCGCGGTAGCGAGCTGTGATTGTGCAATTGTGAAACAGAGTCGCGTTGGAACAGCCCTTATCTCTTTCTTTTTCTGTTAAAGGGCAAACTAAAGTCGACTCTTAACGGCGTCTCCTTCCTAGGACCGAAGCTCTCTTCCACAAATCTTTGCGTACATTTCTCGTAGAACGCCTGCGATTAGAGATGCTTCGGTCATCAAGTCAGTGTCAGGATCGGATAGTGCACCCTCATGAAGAAGTTGACTACGTAAACTGTACGCTCGATCGATCGCCGCTCTAATATCTCTGTTGCCAGGAAACCACGTGTCTGAGAGACGAAACAACGCCTGCCGTACAGACGTTTTCTTCAGCTGTAACAACCTCCCTTGCAGCGAAAGAAGCAACTCGGCGCAGATTCCGGTCTGGCCTCGGAGCAAAGAGACCGCCTCTTCAACGAACGCGTCCACCGCCGGTCCAAGACCCTCTTGCTTGGCAAGTGGCTCGAGTGCTGAAACGAGCGTGATGAAGCGCGTACGCTCATTTAGATCCAGAAGCCCAGCGCAGTACAATTCCATTGATAGAAATACGGCGCGATCGAGTGAGCGCACACTATAAGCGTCGACTATCTCGTCGACCACAATGGATTGCCCCCAACTCTGGTGCCCCTCGCCTGACATCGACGCACCCGAAGGTCGATATCGATCAAACACGACGGCAGGTTCATGCGTATGGTAGTTGAGCACCAACCCAAAGTTCATGCTGACAGCCGCGATTAGTAGAGCTTGAGCCAAACGCAATCCCGCTTCCTCAGCAGCCGCGGCAGTAGGGAATCCTTCCAAGAGAACATTAAAACGCCGCCCTCCTTCCCAAGAACTACTTCTGGCAGGACAAATCGTAGCAACTGCTCCCGATTCGAGAAGCAGCGATACATGCTCCAAGTTCCCAATATTCCCGCCGTGCAGGACTTGGAACGTGACGCGAGCACCGTACGGCCGCTTTGGGTCACGACTAGTAATTAGAAGCCGCTCTTGATCGTTCGACATTTCACTCAACGGAGTAATAAGCCAGACGCCTCACGTCAGAACGACTGACAGCAATGGCGCCATGACCGATGTGATCGCTCACATGAGCGGCGAAAGTAGTTGTGGCTATCCATCGCTCAGCACCCACTATTCTCTTGACAGCGTGAGTCGACTAGCAGTCGGATGCTCCTGCGTTGGCGTACCGATCGCCTATGCAAGCTCAATCGGGCGCACCAGTCTCCGGAACATCAACCTCAAGCTCTGCTTCTACAGAATCAACAATCTCTTCAACTGGCGACGAATCCGCATTAGCGGCAGCATCCGCCGCCCGTGCGAGGGGATAGTCTGGTGACTCACGAACACCAATTGGTCGCCGTTGATCATCGACCTTCCAGAACTCAACAATCTCTATTCCCCGGCGCCTTGGCTCCATGAATATGGAAAAATCGAGCGTATAAGCGACATACCTCCCCTGCCGTCCGGACGCTGCTGAGGTGTTCTGCGAAATGACGTGAAGAAGCTTGAAGTCCATCAACTGTTGTAGTAGTTCGTGTTGGTCGGGATGCTGCCTGGCGTCTTCGATGCTGATAAGAAATGCGGTCTTCTTCTTATCCTTTAGGCAGAACGCTACTAAGTCCGCATACACCCTGCCTAGTTTTTCAGCATCGTAACCAGCCTCCTCCTGAATATTGGCAAGCTTACTTTTATAAGAATGTTGCGCAGCAGATTTGTATATGAAAGTTGGGGTTAGTCGATCCCGTTTTCCGGCTCTAACGGAGAGATCAATCGCGTCGACGAAAATATTCAGGAAGTCTCTAGGGACACCGCCGGACGCTAACGTTAGCGCTCTAGGTGCGTCACTGTTAAACAAACCCGCGACGTCCATGTTGACATGACCCGCATTGCCCATTTCCGATAACATTGAATGCAGGTATGAATTCGTTCCCTCGAAGTCCTCGAACGTCTTGTCCAAGCTAATCTCTTCGACGTCTTGGCCCAGCTCGACGCCGATAGTCTGGCCCTCATGAACTCTCAATTGCGTACGATGACGTATCGTACCAACCTTCAAATAGGCATCGGTTCCCCGCAAAAGCCGATGCAAATAGTCGATGACGTGCGGCTGGAGATCTTTTTTTATTAGATAGAAGTCGTCAAGAAGGATAAATACCGTAGGCCAAGTGCCTTTGATTGAGGTTCGAATTGCACTCTTATAGTTCTGCAGATGACGCTCAAGATGGTCCAGCTTCTTGCTTTTGAAAGTTGTAGTAGTTTCTCGACCGCGGCTCGCCTTCAAGCCGATCCGCGGAGCGCCCACGGCTGGCGCGAGGTCGAGACCACCCTCGGAGCCGCGCGAATCTTTCTGACTTACATCAGCGTCCTCCGGATTATCCAAGAGGACACTCAGATCTTTTATGATCTTGCTTTGAGGCGTCTTCAAGAGACCAAAAAACTTTCCTTTAGCTCCCGGCAGGCGCTGAAAGACCTCAAGGAGTATCCGGATAAGTACGTCAGGGAAACCCAGCCTCTTGATCTCGTCGACACCTATGTAGATTGCGAGCGGATCCCTATTGTTTGCAGCCTGCCGAAGAAAGTGGACTTGTAAACATGACTTTCCGGAGCCGCGACGACCAAACAGCACTTGGTGTTGCGCGCTCGAAAAGCGCTGAAGATTGCCACCAAGATCAACGTAGACAGGGTCCTGGTTCTCTCTGATTCGAAAGCTATCTCGAATGAGGTTCTTAAGCGTCTGAACTTCCTGCGAATCAAGCATGCCCCCTCCTTGATCTGATCACATATTCCTTCTGTATTCCCCACCCACGTCATACAACGCATGGCTGATCTGCCCCAGGCTATGCGTCTTCACCGCGTCCATCAGCGCCGCGAATACATTCCCCCGCCGCCGCGCCGTGTCCTGAAGATACGCCAGTCCGTGGCCGTCGTGGGGCTCGGTGGCGGCGGCTGCGTCGTCTTCCACCACGTGGGCGTGCAGGGTTTCGCCTTCGGGCGCCAGCGGGTTGCGGCCCTGCTGCCAGTTTCTGACGTTACCGATCTGCTGGGCCTTTTCTTCCGGCGTCGAGCGGATCAGTTCGATCTCGGTGGCCACTTCGCCCGCGTGCTGCTTGGGCAGGAAGGTGTTCACGCCCACCAGCGGCAGGCTGCCGTCGTGCTTCTTGTGCTCGTAATAGAGCGACTCTTCCTGGATCTTGCCGCGCTGGTACATGGTGTCCATGGCGCCCAGCACGCCGCCGCGCTCGCTGATGGCTTCGAACTCCCTGTAGACGGCCTCTTCCACCAGGTCGGTGAGCTGGTCGACGATGAAGCTGCCCTGCCAGGGGTTTTCACAGAAGTTCAGCCCCAGCTCCTTGTTGATGATCATCTGGATGGCCACGGCGCGGCGCACGCTGTCTTCGGTGGGCGTGGTGATGGCCTCGTCGAAGGCGTTGGTGTGCAGGCTGTTGCAGTTGTCGAACAGGGCGTAGAGCGCCTGCAGCGTGGTGCGGATGTCGTTGAACTGGATCTCCTGCGCGTGCAGGCTGCGGCCGCTGGTCTGGATGTGGTACTTCATCATCTGGCTGCGGCTGCCGGCGCCGTAGCGCTCGCGCATGGCGCGTGCCCAGATGCGGCGGGCCACGCGGCCGATGACGGTGTACTCCGGGTCCATGCCGTTGGAGAAGAAGAAGCTCAGGTTGGGCGCGAAGTCGTCGATCTTCATGCCGCGCGCCAGGTAGTACTCGACGATGGTAAAACCATTACTCAGGGTGAAGGCGAGCTGGCTGATGGGGTTCGCCCCGGCCTCGGCGATGTGGTAGCCGGAGATGCTCACCGAGTAGAAGTTGCGCACCTTGTGATCGACGAAGTACTGCTGGATGTCGCCCATCATGCGCAGCGCGAACTCGGTGCTGAAGATGCAGGTGTTCTGGGCCTGGTCCTCTTTGAGGATGTCGGCCTGGACGGTGCCGCGCACGGTGGCCAGCGTCTCCGCCTTGATTCGGGCGTAGACCTCAGGTTCAACCAGCTGGTCGCCGGTCATGCCGAGGAAGGCGAGGCCCAGGCCGTCGTTGGTGGGCGGGAGGTCGCCGTGGTAGCCGGGGCGCGGCTTGCCGTCGAAGAAGGCGTCGATCTTGCGCTGGGCTTCGGTCCAGCGGGCGTCGTCGGCCTTGAGGTGTTTCTCGATCTGCTGGTCGACGGCGGTGTTCATGAACAGCGCGAGGATGATCGGCGCCGGGCCGTTGATGGTCATCGACACGCTGGTGGTGGGCGCGCACAGGTCGAAGCCGGAGTAGAGCTTCTTCATGTCGTCGAGCGTGGGGATGTTGACGCCGGAGTTGCCGATCTTGCCGAAGATGTCGGGGCGTTCGGCCGGGTCTTCGCCGTAGAGGGTGACGCTGTCGAAGGCGGTGGACAGGCGGGCGGCGGGCTGGCCGGCGCTGAGGTAATGGAAGCGGCGGTTGGTGCGCTCGGGCGTGCCCTCGCCGGCGAACATGCGGATGGGGTCTTCGCCGGTGCGGCGGTAGGGGTAGACGCCGCCGGTGTAGGGGTAGCTGCCGGGGAGGTTTTCCTTGGCCAGGAAGGTGAGCAGTTCGCCCCAGGATCTGTAGGTGGGGGCGGCGATCTTGGGGATTTTCTGGTGGCTGAGGGAGTCGCGGTAGTTTTCGACGCGGATCTTTTTGCCGCGGACTTCGTATTCGGTGACGTCGTCGGTGATGGATTTGAGGCGGGCGGGCCAGTCGCGCAGGTTGCGGAGGTTTTCGGGGGTGAGGGCCTGGACGGCGTCGTTGTAGCGTTGGCGGAGGGTGATCAGGGTTCGGTCGACCACCGCGTCGCCTGCCTCCGTAGGAGCGGCTTCAGCCGCGACCGGGTCTCGCGTGGGGGGCGGACGCTCGGTGTCGCCGGATTGACGGGGGGGCGCGGCTGAAGCCGCTCCTACAGGGTGGGGGGTGAGGGATTCGGGGGGGTAGAGGGCGAGTTGGTGGGGAAGCTGGGGGTCTTCGAGTTCCTTCAGGGACTGCCAGAAGGACTGGGCGCGGTCGGCGGCTTCTGCCTGCTTTTCAATGGAAGCGTTGATCGCCCTGCCCTGTTCGGCGATCTCGGCCAGGTAGCGCACGCGGGCGCCGGGGATGAGGACGGTGGCGCGGGGTTCCTTGAGGGTGGTGTCGAGCTGCGGCTGCCAGTCGCATCGCACTTCCCCCCCACCCGACCTTCCCGCAGGAGCGGCTTCAGCCGCGATGCCCTTGGCATGAAGGCCCGGTCCCGACGCATCTGCAACCACGGACGCGTCGTTGGCGGCGGCGGGGGTGGTGCCGGAGGCGGGTTTCGGGGTGTGTGGGGTGGTGGGGGCGTGCGTGGGGGGAGCGGTCGCGGCTGAAGCCGCTCCTACAGGGGGGGCGGCGGCTGCGGGATGGAGTTTGGCGCGCAGCAGGCGGCACAGGTTGACGAACATCCAGCTGATGCCGGGGTCGTTGAACTGGCTGGCGATGGTGGGGTACGCGGGCACATCTTCGTCGGGCGTCTGGAAGGCGGTGCGGTTGCGCTTCCACTGCTTGCGCACGTCGCGCAGGGCGTCTTCGGCGCCGCGCTTGTCGTACTTGTTGAGCACGATCAGCTCGGCGAAATCGATCATGTCGATCTTCTCGAGCTGGCTGGCGGCGCCGTAGTCGCTGGTCATCACGTAGACGGGGAAGTCGACGAGGTCGACGATCTCCGAATCGCTCTGGCCGATGCCGGCGGTCTCGACGATCACAAGGTCGAAACCCAGGCCCTTGAGGAAGCCGATGCAGTCCTTGAGCACCGCGTTGGTCGCCACGTTCTGCCGGCGGGTGGCCATCGAGCGCATGTAGACGCGGTGGCTGCGCAGGGAGTTCATGCGGATGCGGTCGCCCAGCAGTGCGCCGCCGCTGCGGCGGCGGGTGGGATCGACGCTGATCACCGCGATGCGCATCTTCGGGAAGCTGGCGAGGAAGCGGTTGAGCAGTTCGTCGGTGACGGAACTCTTGCCGGCGCCGCCGGTGCCGGTGATGCCGATGACCGGCGCCGCGTGCCGGTGGGATTGGGAATTGGGGATTGGGGATTCGGAAGAGCGGGGCTTCGCCCAGCCCTTGCGCTGCAGGGCCAGTTCGGCCTCGGAGAAAGCGCCATCCTCGATGGCGCTGAGCATGCGGCCGATGGCGATCTCGTCGTCGAGGGACGGAAAACCGGGGTCAGAGTCGACTTTCCCCGTGCCCTTTGGCGGCTGGGGATTCCAGGCGGAAAGTCGACTCTGACCCCGGTTTTCGCGGTTTTGCTCCGCGCGCCTGACGACGTCCTCGATCATCTCGACGAGGCCCATCTTCATGCCGTCGTTGGGGTGGTAGATGCGTTCGACGCCGTAGGCTTCGAGTTCGCGGATCTCCTCGGGGGTGATGGTGCCGCCGCCGCCGCCGAAGACGCGGATGTGGCCGGCGCCGCGTTCGCGCAGCATGTCGACCATGTACTTGAAGTATTCGACGTGGCCGCCCTGGTAGCTGGACAGGGCGATGGCGTCGGCGTCTTCCTGCAGGGCGGCGCGCACCACGTCCTCGACGCTGCGGTTGTGGCCCAGGTGCACCACCTCGGCGCCCTGGGCCTGGATCAGGCGGCGCATGATGTTGATGGCGGCGTCGTGGCCGTCGAACAGGCTGGCGGCGGTGACGAAGCGCAGCGGGGTGGTGTCGGGCCTGGCGTCGGGGAGGCGGTCGGCGGGCGTGGCCATGGCGCGGTTCCGGCTTGATTTCAGTTGGAACCGATTGTAGCGCGGTGCGGTTTGCGCCCTTCGTAGCCCGGATAAGGCCGCAGGCCGCATCCGGGGTGGGGGTTCGGTCGCGACGCAACGGCGAATCCCGGGTGCGCTTCGCTTACCCGGGCTACGGGTCGCGCCTTCGGCGCGCCCTCATCCGCCCCTTCGGGGCACCTTCTCCCGCAAGCGGGAGAAGGGAGGAGCGGGTCGCTCCCGCTCTGTTTGCGCGCCTGCTCCTTCCCGTTCCCTTTCCCGTTCCCCCTCCCTTTCCCGTTCCCCCTCCCTTTCCCGTTCCCCCTCCCTTTCCCGTTCCCCCTCCCTTTCCCGTTCCCCCTCCCGCTCCCTTTCCCTCTCGCGCTCCCTTTCCTCTCCGCGCCTCCGCTCCCTCTCCCGCTTGCGGGAGAGGGTTGGGGTGAGGGCCGGCGGTGGCGTGGATCTTTCGCGCGGGGCCCCGGGTGCGCTTTGCTTACCCGGGCTACGCCCCCACCCGCCGAACGAAATGCCAAACTGCCCGGCATGACTCGCAACCCATCCTCGAAACGTTCGCCCCGCGCGCGGCGCCCGAAGCGTCCGCCGCTCACCGTGAAGCAGCGCATCAAGCGCATCCTGGCCTGGGGCCTGTTCTCGCTGGCGGCGCTGGTGCTCAGCGGCGTGCTGCTGGCCGACCACCTGATGCCGCCGGCCACCGGCAGCAAGGGCCATGCGCTGGCGATCGTGCCGGGGCAGACCGCGCTCGATCGCGAACTCGAACCGCTGCTGGCGCGCAACCCGGGCAAGACCGGCGCGATCATGGTCCCCGACGGGCTGGATGCGTTCGCGGCGCGGGCGCTGTCGGCGCGCCAGGCCGGACGCAGCCTCGACCTGCAGTACTACATCTGGCACGATGACCTCACCGGCCACCTGCTGATGTACGAGGCGTGGAAGGCGGCCGAGCGCGGCGTGCGCGTGCGCCTGCTGCTCGACGACATCAACACCTCCGGGCACGACGCGGCGCTACTGGCGCTGGACGCGCACGAGAACATCGAGATCCGGGTGTACAACCCGTTCCGCAACCGCGACGGTGTGGCGCGCGTGCTGGAGATGGTGCAACGCATGTTCAGCGTCACCTACCGCATGCACAACAAGGCCTGGATCGCCGACGGGCGGGTGGCGGTGGTGGGCGGTCGCAACGTGGGGCTGGAGTATTTCGCCGCGCACGACGAAACCAATTTCCGCGACCTCGACGTGCTGCTGTTCGGCCCGGCGGTGGAACAGGCCAGCGCGATCTTCGACACGTTCTGGAACAGCGAGGCGGTGGTGCCGATCGCGCAGCTCAACCGCAAGCCGCGGCGCACGCTCGAGGCGGTGCTCGGGTCGATCAAGGAGGAGGCCCGCAGCGCGACCGCGCGTCGCTATCTCGACCAGGTAGACCTGTCGCCGAGCGTGCGCGCCTACTTCGCCCAGGAACTCACGCCGCACTGGTCCGACCGCATCCGGGTGCTCTCGGATCCGCCGCTGAAGTGGAAGAGCCAGGCGCGCACCGAGGGCCTGGTGGTGGAACTGGTCGAGAAGCTGCGCCGCACGCAACACAAGGCGCTGCTGGTGTCGCCCTACTTCGTGCCGGGCGACGAGGGCGTGGCCGCGCTCGCGACGCTGGTGCGCCAGCGTGGCGCGCACGTGGGCGTGATCACCAACTCGCTGGCCGCCAACGACGTGCTCGCGGTGCACGGCGGCTACGCCAACTACCGCGAGGCGCTGCTCGAGACCGGGGTGAAGCTGTACGAGATGCGCCCGCAGGCGACGCAGTCCGACGCCAGCCTGTTCGGCAGCAGCGGCGCCAGCCTGCACACCAAGGCGATCGTGGTGGACGATCGCTATGGCTTCATCGGCTCGTTCAACATCGATCCGCGCTCGATCGAGCTCAACACCGAGATGGGCGTGCTGTTTGACGATCCGGGGCTGGCGGTGGCGCTGCGCGACGAATACCTGCGCCTGTCGGGGCCCGACCACAGCTACTGGGTGTACCTGGACGGCGAGGACCGCCTGCGCTGGCTGGATCGCGCGGTGGAGCCGCCGGTGGTGCTGGAGCACGAGCCGGAAACGTCGATGTGGGAACGCGGGCTGGCGCGGGTGGTCGGCTGGCTGCCGCTGGAGTCGCAGTTGTAGCGAAACCGGCGAAACCGGGGTCGGAGTCGACTTTCCCACGATTGTCGCGCCGGCCGAGGCGAGCCCGGGGAAAGTCGACTCTGACCCCGGTTTCGGCCCCGGCTGCGGGCGTCACGGGCAATTCGCGGACGAGGGGCGTAGAATGCCGCGCCTGTCACGCCACCCGTGCCCGCTTCCGGGCCACATTCCAGCCGAATCAATCACTTGCCACCTGATCAGAGGCCCCGCACGCAGCACGCGCGGTGCCCCTCGACGGAGTTTTATCCATGATTTTCGAGAAGCTTGCGAGCTACGGCCACGAACAGGTCGTGTTCTGCCACAACCCGGACGTGGGCCTGAAGGCCATCATCGCGATCCACAACACCGTGCTCGGCCCGGCCCTGGGCGGCACCCGGATGTGGCCGTACAAGACCGAGCAGGACGCGCTCGACGACGTGCTGCGGCTGTCGCGCGGCATGACCTACAAGAACGCGGTGGCCGGCCTGAACCTGGGCGGCGGCAAGGCGGTGATCATCGGCGACCCGGCCAAGGACAAGTCCGAAGCGCTGTTCCGCGCGTTCGGCCAGTTCGTCGACTCGCAGGGCGGGCGCTACATCACCGCCGAGGACGTGGGCATCGACGTCAACGACATGGAATACGTCTATCGCGAGACCCAGTTCGTCACCGGCGTGCACCAGGTGCACGGCGGCTCCGGCGATCCCTCCCCGTTCACCGCCTACGGCACGCTGCAGGGGCTGATGGCCGCGCTCAACCGCAAGTTCGGCGACGAGGAGGTCGGCAAGTACGCCTACGCGGTGCAGGGCCTGGGCCACGTGGGCATGGAGTTCGCCAAGCTGCTCAAGGAGCGTGGTGCGAAGATCTTCGTCACCGACATCAACCAGGCGCTGGTCGAGCGCGCGGTGAGCGAGCTCGGCGCCGTGGCCGTGGGCCTGGACGAGATCTACGACGTGCCGGCGGATGTGTATTCGCCCTGCGCGCTGGGCGGCACGGTCAACGAGAACACCCTGCCGCGGCTCAAGGCGAAGGTGATCTGCGGCGCGGCGAACAACCAGCTGGCCAACAACGCGATCGGCGACGAGATCGCGCGGCGCGGCATCCTGTACGCGCCCGACTACGCGGTGAACGCGGGTGGGGTGATGAACATCTCGCTCGAGATCGACGGCTACAACCGCGAACGCGCGATGCGGATGATGCGCACGATCTACCACAACCTCGCCCGCATCTTCGAGATCGCCGAACGCGACCGGATCCCGACCTACCAGGCCGCCGACCGCCTGGCCGAGGAACGCATCCAGACCATCGGCAAGCTCAAGCTCCCGATGGGCCGCAGCACCCCACGCTTCCAGGGCCGCGTGCGCGGACTCTGAGTTCCGCGCAACGCCGTAGCCCGGGTAAGCGAAGCGCACCCGGGGAATTCGCCCAACGTACCGCCACCCCGCTCTCCCTTCTCCCGTTCCACGGGAGAAGGTGCCCCGAAGGGGCGGATGAGGGCGCGCCGAAGGCGCGATGCGAGCGCCCGCCAATTCCGTACCGGGAAGGCCACCTTTCGTCGCGGCCGACCCCACATCCCGGATGCGGCCTGCGGCCTTATCCGGGCTACGTGGGGGAAGGTGCCGAAGGCGCACCAAGCGCAATCCGTAGCCCGGGTAAGCGAAGCGCACCCGGGGTGAATCTCCCTATCGCGGTGGAACCGTCCCCTACCCCGGATGCGGCCTTTGGCCTTATCCGGGCTACGCAAGGTGCCGAAGGCGGATGGGCGCGCCGAAGCGGTCGCGTTGTAGCATGTGAAACCAATCCAGACGGAGCGCGGCATGCGGACTTTCCCCCTCGGCGAGGACATCGACAGCCTGCGCGAGGCGGTGCGCCGCTTCGCCGAGTCCGAAATCGCGCCGCGCGCGGCCGCGATCGACGAGGACAACGCCTTCCCGCAGGAGCTGTGGGCCAAGCTCGGCGAGCTGGGGCTGCTGGGCATGACCGTGCCGGGCGAGTTCGGCGGCAGCGAGATGGGCTACCTCGCCCACCTGGTGGCGATGGAGGAGATCTCGCGCGCGTCCGGTTCGGTGGGCCTGAGCTACGGCGCGCATTCCAACCTGTGCGTGTCCAATCTCTACGCCAACGGCAACCAGGCCCAGCGCGAGAAGTACCTGCCCAGGCTGTGCAGCGGCGAACGGAAAGGCGCGCTGGCGATGAGCGAGCCGGGCGCGGGCTCGGACGTGGTGGGTTCGATGTCCTGCCGCGCCGAGCTCAAGGGCGACACCTGGATCGCCAACGGCAACAAGATGTGGATCACCAACGGCCCCGAGGCCGACATACTGGTGGTGTACATGCGCACCGCCAGCCGCGAGCTGGGATCGAAGTGCATGACCGCCTTCATCGTCGAGCGCGGCTTCAAGGGCTTCTCCACCGCGCAGAAGCTCGACAAGCTCGGCATGCGTGGTTCCAACACCTGCGAGCTGGTGTTCAAGGATTGCGAGATCCCGGCGGAGAACGTGCTCGGCGAGGTCAACAACGGCGTCAAGGTGCTGATGAGCGGACTCAATACCGAACGCCTGGTGCTGAGCGGCGGGCCGCTGGGCCTGATGCAGGCCGCGCTCGACATCGCCCTGCCCTACGTGCGCGACCGCCGCCAGTTCGGCCAGCCGATCGGCAGCTTCGGGATCATGCAGGCGAAGATCGCCGACATGTACACCGCACTGCAGTCGAGCCGCGCCTTCGCCTACCAGGTGGCGCGCGACTACGACGCCGGGCACCGCTCGCGCATCGATGCCGCGAGCTGCCTGCTGCATGCGTCCGAGGCCGCGGTGCAGGTGGCGCTGGAGGCGATCCAGGCGCTGGGCGGCAACGGCTACATCAACGAGTACGCGACCGGGCGCATCCTGCGCGATGCGAAGCTGTACGCGATCGGCGCCGGCACCAACGAGATCCGGCGGATGCTGATCGGGCGGGAGCTGTTCGCCGGGAATCACTGATCGGCCGCAGCGCGTCGCCTCGGGTTGCGGCAACCGCATCGTCGGCTTGCCGCGCGCCGCGTTGCAGGGAGAGATCTGCTCCGCCCCCCTGTCATCTCGACCGCAGGGAGAGATCCGCTCCACACCCCTGTCATCTCGACCGCAGGGAGAGATCTACTCCGCCTCCGGGATTTCTCCCTCCGGTCGAAATGACAGCAGGGGGCCCGACGGCGTGCCCGC
>NZ_JAETWA010000032.1 GCF_016774335.1 Luteimonas saliphila
ACGCCGTTTCCACAGATCGCCCGCTCGACCTCGATCGCCACCGGTTCGTGCGTGGCATCGTCCACGATCACCAGGCACTTGATCACCCGGCCGTCGGCCGTCCGGTCGAACACGAAGTCCATCGACCAGACCTCGTTGGCCCGGGTCGGTCGCAGCAACGGCTGTCGCTCACCCACCAGTACCTTCTTGCGCTTGCGACGGCGCACCTGCAGCCGCTCTTGCCGATACAGCCGCTCGACACGCTTGTAGTTCACGAACTGTCCCTCCTGGCGAAGCTTGAGGTGGATCATTCCGACGCCGTAGCGCTTGTGTCGCTGCGCCAGGGCCAGGATGCTCGCTCGGACCTCCACGTTCCTGTCCGGACGCGGTGCATAACGCAGCGCGCTGGCGCTCATCCGCACCACCGCCAGCGCCCGGCGCTCGCTCAAACCCTTGCTCACCATGTAACGCACCTGCTCCCGACGGGCCGGTGCGCTCACCACTTTTTTCGCAGGACGTCCTTGATCACCTCGTTCTCGAGCACCTGCTCGGCCAGCAGCTTCTTCAGCCGGGTGTTCTCCGTCTCGAGCTCCTTCAGGCGCTTGGCGTCGGGCACGCTCATGCCGCCGAACTTGCTGCGCCACAGGTAGTAGGAGGCCTCGCTGAAGCCGTGCTTGCGGCATAGCTCCTTGACCGGCAGCCCCGCCTCGGCCTCACGCAGGAAGCCGATGATCTGCTCTTCGGAAAAGCGCTTCTTCACGTCCAATCTCCTTGCTCTGGGGGATTGGACTCCAAATCGCCGCGCTACTCAAAACCGGGGGGACGTCGGACTCACACCATTGACGTATAGCGTCTTTGACCACGGCCTAACAATTCATTCAAGCCGAACCCCAATCGCTACGCGCTTGGAGTCGGCTTAGTTCTGACGTTAGGCACCAATTGAGGCATCCACGTGACCAAATACTTCAAAGCAAATGTTGAGCTTCGACAGCATGTTGAGGTCGAGGTTGCTGCAGAAACAAAAGATGAGGCAATGCGAAAAGCCAAGGAGGATGCGATTAGGCTCGTTCCGGGCGCTGATGCTTGGACAGTTGAGCTAACCTCCATTGGCGAGACGTCGTTTGATATTGGGGTAAGAATCGTGCACGCACTCTGGGGGCCTGGTGAGATCATCTCGCTGATCCGCACGACAGGGCCTGACAACGATCTTGGCTTCCGTGCCACGGTTCAGCTCAACAACGGCGATAAGAAGGATCTTCATATGCCGCACACGAGCATCAAGCCTGAGGCATTTGGCGCCCAACAATCCAGTCAGGCCGAACCCGCTTTGCGGGGCGGCTAAATTCAGGCACTAGGCCATCCTCATGTTCTCTGATCTACCGAAAGAATTTCTCTACAGCGCCTACAAGGTTGTCGCATCCTTTGCTGATGAAATCGGAACGACTAAGGCCGTGCAGGGAACAGCATTTGTCGTCGCTGTCGGCGTCGAAGGCTTTGCATTGGTCACAAATCGCCATGTCATTGACCTGGCCTACAAAGATTCCACAAGCAAATACAAGAGTTTCAAGCTTGTCAGAGTTCTGGTCACTGGCAGGCGAGACGACGATTCAATTTATCGCTTTGCACTTGATCCGGATGCTGTGATTAGCGTGCCTAAAGATCCACTCGATGATGTCGCGGTCATTATCAATCCTCGCTGCGAGCCAGTTGAGAACATGGCAAGCCTCAAGATCTTTTACCATTACGCGTTGGAAGATCTCGCCGACGATGGTTATGTAAGGGCACTCAAGCCATTTGATGTCGTTGCGTTTGCGGGCTTCCCCAACGAGCATGACAAGCTTTCCGAGCGTCCGCTTGTTCGTGGTGGCAGGATTGCTTCCGATCCGCGGTTTGAGTTCTCTCTCAACAGCAAACCAGCTGGGCACTGCATTGCCTATGAAGTCTTTTCGCATGGCGGTGCATCTGGCAGTCCGGTATACGCTCCAGCCAAACGTTTCATGGGGAAAGATGGCTCCCGCATCGGAAAGTTGGTAGGCATCAATGCGGGACACCTACAAGCTGATCTCGGACAGCACTCGGGTTTGTCATACTTTTATCGCTCAACCGTAATATTAGACGTACTAAAGGCCAACGGCGTCACTGTCCCGCAGATGGCCTAAAAGTTCATTCAAGCCGAATCCGCTTCTCGGATCGGCTAATTCAGACATAAGGTGTTGGGCGCTCGTTCTACAATTTGGCCAGTCTTAAGGAACCCCGATGAAGGAGCTTGCGCTAGCGATTGCTGTCCTACTTCAAGCAACTAGTGGTGATTACGTGAGATCCGGGGCCATTGGAAGGCCCACGAAAGCCGCAGAAGAATGCAGCGACCTCACGGCCCGTAGAGTAGCGGCACAGTGCTTGATTGGCGAAAGGCTAATGATTCTGCCAAAGCCCAAGGCACATCAGGAGTATGGATATCAATTCATCAAGCCCTCAGAGCGTGCCGGACGAAGAGGAATCAAATACGAAGAAGGCGTCGGGAAAACTGGCGTTGTCCAAGCTGTAGTAGCGGATGAGCACAGTCACAGGGCGGTCCGAGTCCGAATGGATGACGGCTCTATGTTTGACATTCACTCATATGGCCAATCTGGATTTGATGATATTGCTTTCCTAAGAGACATTGATGAAGCTCGTCGTTCATACCTGGGCAAGCGTCTCTGGCTCAATACGTCAGGTTTGGGTGTCCTAGACGAGGCGGGTAACACTTCCAGTGTTAGTGTGCCAAGATTCTCCGGCGTCACGGTAAGACAAATTGTTGCTAGCCAAAACTCAAGAGCGCCAAGCCGATTAATTGTTGCCACAGACGATGGTGTGGAGGGATTCATTGACCTCCAAATGACATCGTTAAACTCTCATAGTCTCAGCCTTCGAGGTTCGACCTTCGATGGCAAGTTCTTCGACCAAGATCCGAGATCGATTTATAAGTGGTCGGAGAGAGCATGGGGTGCGATTAGGGATTCTCGCGCGTACGTTGGAATGAACGCAGAGCAGCTCCTGATGAGTTGGGGTGCACCAGAAAGCGTAAACAGGACGGCTTTGCGGAGCGCTGATCAAGAGCAATGGGTTTACGGGCTTGGTCGGTACGTCTACCTGGAGCGTGACGTTGTAACAGCAATACAAGATTAAAGTCTCGCCCCCCTGCTGATCACTGGTAAATTAACACGCCAAGTGCAACACCCCTGAGAGTTTGTGTAAGCTTTCGATCGAGGTCTTGTAGCCACGTCGCTTCCTCGCTCGTGTGTTGAGTTATGCGTGACGCGATCTCAATGGCCTGGTTGGTGCGCGCCAGACTAGTGCGCTTCGGCAGGTACAGAGCTGGCCCCACTCGTTTGAACAGCCTAGCCGGGTTCGATAAGTGGATCGCCTGCCGGTTCAAGCGGCCTTCGGCAGAGGCAGCGGTTGGTTGAAGTAGACCTGATCGGGCGTCTTCCGATCAAGCGCAGTGTGCGGTCTACGATGATTGTAGAAGTCGAAGTAGCGAGCCAACGATGCCCTGGCATGGCTGACGCTGTCGTAGGCGTGCAGATAGACCTCCTCGTACTTGACCGACTTCCACAGCCGTTCGATGAACACGTTGTCGCGCCAGCAGCCCTTGCCGTCCATGCTGATGGCGATCTCGTGCCGCTTCAATAGATCAGTGAAGGCCTGGCCGGTGAACTGGCTGCCCTGGTCGGTATTGAAGATCTCCGGCGTGCCGTGGCGCACGATGGCCTCCTCGACCGCCTCGATGCAGAAGTCCGTGTCCATCGTGATCGAGACCCGCCAGGCCAGCACCCGACGGCTGTACCAGTCGAGCACAGCGGCCAGATAGACGAAGCCCCGGGCCATCGGGAGGTAGCTGATGTCCATGGCCCAGACCTGGTTGGGCCGGTCGATCTTCAGGCCTCGCAGCAGGTACGGGTAGATCTTGTGCCGGGGGTGCTTGCGGCTGGTGTTGGGCTTGCGGTACAGCGCTTCGATGCCCATCCGCCGCATCAACGTGGCCACGTGCTTGCGGCCGACGGCAACGCCTTCCTGTTTCAACAGGTCGCGCAGCATCCGGCTGCCGGCAAACGGCAGTTCCAGGTGCAGCTCATCGATGCGGCGCATCAGCGTCAGATCCTCCGGTGGCACCGGCCGTGGCAGGTAGTACACGCTCCCCCGGCCGATGCCCACCGCCTCGGCCTGCCGGCTCAATGGCAAGGGATGGCTGCGGTCGATCATCGCTTTGCGCTCAGCAAACCCGCTTTGGTGAGCGCGCCTTCTAAAAAATCGTTCTCCAACGTCAATTCCCCGATCTTGGCGTGCAACGCCTTCAGATCCACCGGTGGTGGACCCGCTTCAGTCGGCGCACCGAACACGCCGACCGCGTTGTCCAGCAACTGGCTGCGCCACTGCGTGATCTGGTTGGGGTGGACGTCGAACTGCTGGGCCAGTTCGGCCAGCGTCCTGTCGCCGCGCACGGCGGCCAGCGCCACTTTGCCCTTGAAGGCCGGTGAGTGATTGCGGCGGGGTCGTCTTGCCATGATCTGCTCCTCGTATGGCGATCATCATCGCCTCAGTGAGCAGGACATCCACCTATCGGACTGTTCAAATTTCCGGGACCACTTCTTAGCCGGCTTGGCATAGCCCGGACCTTTCACCCCAACAACCCCCGCAACTTCTTCAACTCCTCCGCCGCCCCCTTCTTCAACGCCTCCAACTGCGGCGCCACCTCCTTCGACACCTTCGCCGCCGAGCTTGCGCGGGTGGCCACCGTGTCCAGCCGTCCGCGCAGCGCCGTGTCCTCGTCGGACAGCTTTCGGATCGCGGCGCTCTTGAACAGCTTGTTGAACTCTTTCTCCTGCGCTTCGTTCGCGGCCAGGGCGTCGGTGGCGCGGGTGGTGCCGTCGCGCAGGGCGGTGGTCACCTCTTTGGCGAAGAGGTCGAAGCCGTCGTCGCCGGCCTTTTTGCCTTCGGCCTGGTAGCCGGGCGAGTCGGGCAGCAGCAGCACGGCGCCCTTGCCCACGCGCTGCAGGTCGAGGTGGGGGTTGAGGGCGCGCAGGCGGTCGAGCGCGGCGGGGGCGTGGTCGCCCTCCTTCACCAACTGGGCGGTGAGCGCCTGCAGCGAGGTGTCCTGCTTGATCACGAGGAATCGCATGGGAGGCTCCTTCAGGCGTTGATGTTGAACGGGTGCCACTGCGAGGGCAGCGGTTCGATGCCGTTCGTGGTGATGTTGCCGAGGGCGGCCACGGACTGGCTGACCAACTGCACGGTGGGCTTGGTGACGCTGCGCACGCGGTTGGCGTTGAGCACCAGCACCGGGGCGACCAGGCGCACGGCGGGGTTCTGCGCGTTGTCGAACAGTTCGCAGCAGTTGTCGCTGAACATGATCTCGCCGCCGGCGCGCACTTCCACCGCCACCGAGCCGCCGCGCGCGAGCAGCATGTTGCCGATCACGGTGGCCACCGAGCCGCGCGCCAGCACCGAGGCGGCGAGCAGGTCGGTGGCGGCGGTGGCGATGTAGGCGCGGTCGCCGGACAGCACCAGGGTGCGGCGCGTGTCGAGGCGCACGGTGGAGACGTTGACGGTGTGGTGCACGGCCGCGGCGGCGGCGGTGAGGTCGAGGTCGGCTACGACGCCGGCGTCGTTGACCCCGCGCGAGGCCACGCCGCCCACCAGCAGGGCGTACCAGGCGCCGCTGCCGGCCTGGGTCTGGTCGTCGCGCTGCACCTGGTTGTGGGCGATCTCGGTGCGGTCGAGCGGGGCCTGTACCAGCAGGCCCACGCCGGCGCCGTTGAAGTCGCCCACCGGGCCGATGCCGCTCACCTCGTTGCCGTGGATGCGCGAGCGGGTGACGCCGGTGGCGACGATGCCGGCCGACAGCGAGATGCGCTGCTGCGCGTTGCGGGCGATGTCGCGCACCTGGTTGCCGGCGATGGTGGCGGCGGCGGTGCGCAGCACCGAGATGCCGGCGACGATCGCGCGGTCGGCATCGCCGGGCGCGCCGGTGATGTCGCGCACGTGGTTGTTCTCGATGCTGGCGGAGTCCGATTCGGCGTCTTCGGCCATCACGATGCCGTTGCCGCAGTCGCGCACCACGTTGAGCTTGGCGATCAGGTCGCCGATGCGCGCGCGGATGGCGATGCCGGTGTTGCGGAAGCCGCTGACCTGGTTGGCCAGCACGTGCACCTGCGCCGCGCCGGCGCGGTCCAGCCCGGGCACCAGGGCGATGCCGTCGTTGCCGTCCACATGCGGGGTGTCGCCGGTGCCGTGCACGCGGTTGCTGTCGATCCAGGTGTTGCCGGTGCCGCAGACGATGCCGTGGCCGGTGAGGCCGAGGTTGTTGCCTTCCACGCGCAGGGAGCTGCCCGCGGTGGCCAGGCCGAGCACCCGGATGCCGTGCGAGGGGCAGCCGGTGAACTGGTTGTCGCCGATGCGGCTGTCCCACAGGTGGCCGACGCTGCCGTCGAAGACGATGCCGTTGCGCTGGCAGGCGAGGATGTTGTGTTCGATCGCCAGCGCGCCGAGCAGGGCGAAGGCGGGGCCGCCTTCGTTGGCGGTCTCGGTGCGGACGCCATCGGGGGCGACGAACAGGTTGTCGCGGAGCGTGATCCCCGCGCACAGGCCCGACAGCGCCACCGCGGCGCTGCGGCGGTCGCGGATGCCGTCGAAGGCGAACACGATCAGCTCGCGCAGGGTGACGCCGAGCGCGGTCTGGATGCGGATCGCCGATTCCAGGCCGGCGGAGAGCACCGAGAGCTTCTCGATGCAGATCGCCATGCCGGCCTCGACCACGAAGGCCGACCCGGCGGCGGTGACGATGGTGGTCGCGCCCTGGCCGCGGATGGTGATCGCGCGCGCGCCGCGCAGGAACACCGGCTCGCCCAGGGCGTAGTTGCCCGGGGTGAGGCACACGGTGCCGCCGCGGTCGCGCAGGCGGTCGACGGCGGCCTGGATGGTGAGCTGGCCGCTGGCATGCGATTCGGGGGTGACGCACTGGCTGCAACCGCAATCGTCGCCGCCGCCGGGTGGCCACGGCGTGCGGCAGTCGCTGACGCTGCCGGAGGCGATGTCCCAGATGCCCAGGCGTGCGTAGTGGTGGTGGGTGCCGCGCGGCGGTGCGGCGTCGAGCGGTTCCACGCTGGCATCGGCGGTGCGGGCGGCGAAGGTCCACCAGTCGCCGCGCTTGAAACCATTCGTGCCGGCGCTGGCGAAGGACACGGTGACGCCGTTTTCCAGGATCAGCTCGGTGCCGGCGGCGGGCACGTCGATCAGTCCGGTCGAACCCGGTGCATCGAGGTCCTGCAGTTGCGCGGTGGTGCCGGTGCCGGTGACGCGGAACACCTTGCCACCCTGGTCCCAGCGGCGCACGCGCAGGTTGCGCTGGGCGGGCAGGGCGTCGTCGGGAAAGGCGGGCGGCAGCATGCCGGCGGGCAGCGCGGGGGCGAAGCTGATGCGGCGGTTGCCGGGATCGTCGATCGAGATGCGGCGGATCTCGCCGGACGCCTGCGCGAACTCGCGCACGTCGTCGAGGATCTCCACCCAGTCGCCGTCGCGCAGGCCCAGCACCTCGTCGCGGCCGAGGGTTTCGAGTTCCAGCTCGCTCGCCGAGATGTACGCGGCCACGCGCGCGCCGACGCTGGCGTTCTCGCGCGACCACTTGAAGGTGGCGCCGCCGCCGGGCAGTCCGGGGTCGTGGATCTCGACGCGGTAGAGCTGGTTCTCGAGGCCGCGGTAGCCGCCGGTGGGTGGCAGCTCGCAGGGGTCGCTGAGCGGCGGCACCTCATAGGTGCCGGTGGTCAGGCGGCCTTCGCTGGGGGCGGTGAGCGCGCTCCAGCCTGGCAGTTCGCCGTCGGGGGTGGCGCAGCTGGCGCCGGCGTCGAGTTGCGAATCCAGCACCCGCACCTGCCACACCGTCTGCAGGCGCGAGCTGGCATCCACGCCCACCGCGCTTTCGACCAGGGACGGATTCTCGAGCGCGGTGACCTCGCGGTTCCACACGTCGAGATAGACCAGGCGGCGGCCGGCGGTGGGCAGGTCGGGCGGCGAGGGCAGGTAGGGCTGCGCCGTGTAGTCGAGCGGATCGACGGCGTTGGGTTCGGCCAGCAGCGGATCGAACGCGGCCTCGCCGCCGCCGTGGTTCTCGGCGAGCAGGCCGTCGACGTACATGCGCCCGCGGCCGATTTGCAGGCCGCCGCCGGCCGCGGTGATGCGGAAGGCGTCGGGCGTGGTCTGCGATACGGTGGAGCGGCCGAGCACGTCGCTGGCGAGCGCACGCAGGCGCCGGTCGAGCACGGCGACCAGCTCGTTGGCATCGGCATCGAGCAGCACGCCGCCCTGCTTGAGTTGCACGCCGGACCAGTCGAGCAGCGGGTCGTGGCGGATGCGGGACAGATCGGTGGCCATGGGGCGACTCCAGCGAAGGCAGGTTCAGGTGACGTGGAACAGGCCTGCGCACAATCCATGGCGCAGGTATTCGTCGAGGCGGATGCGCAGGTTGGCTTCGCGCTGCGGCTGGGCGAGGGCGTGCATCACGCCGATCTCGCCCTCGTCGCTGGCGCCGCGCAGGATCGCCGCGGGCGTGCTGGCGCGCAGCTGCATGTACGCCGGCTGCCCGTAGCGCAGCGCATTGAAGTGCGGGCGCACGCGCGGGCGCGCCTCGTCGGGCAGGCAGCGATAGCGGCGCGGCGCGATCGAATCCGGCGGCAGCCAGCAGAAGCGCACGCAGCCGTGTTGCGTGCGCTGCGCGCGCACGGGGGCGAGCCAGTCGTCGCCCTCGCTCAGCGCGGCATGGAAGATCGTATCGGTGGCCAGTTCGATCGTGCGTGCGTGGAGCTTGCCCACCAGGGTGCTGGCACGCACGGTGAGGGCCCCACCGGCGGAGACGTCGTCCGGTGCGGCGTAGGCGACGGCAGTCGGTGCGCCGGCATCGACGATGCAGTCGACCAGTTCGACCTCCGCACCCGCCACCACGCGCAGGCCGCCGGTGATGCAGTGTTCGAGCTGGACGTTGGCGAACGGATGTTCGATCACCAGGCTGGGCACGCCGGGCGAGGCTGCGCTGCCATCGGGCAGCAGCGACAGGCCCGGCACCAGGGTGCAGTGGCGCAGGACGAGGGTGCGGGTGGCATCGTCGCCCGCGTCGGGCAGCACCAGCGCGCCGCCGGAGATCACCAGGCCGTCGAGCACCAGGTGCGCGCCGGCGCCGATGTCGAGGGTGATGTCGCCGGGGGCGGCGAGCAGCGGGCGCGCGCCGTTGCGGGCCGCGACGACCACCGTGGCGTCGTCGTCGGGATCGGCGGGCGCGTCCACCTGCAGCGTCGCGGGGGCGGTGTAGCTGAGGCTGTCGCCGATGCGCAGGCGGCCGCCCGCGGCGATCGCATCCAGGTGCGGCTGCAGCGCTTCGCCGGCCGTGACTTCCTGCTGCAGCGCGAGCGCCTCGCCCTCGGGCACGCGTTCGTACTCGCCGCCGCCGAGCATGCGTGCGAAGCCGTGGTGGAAGCTGGCGCGCAGCGGGGCCTCGATGTTCGCGCCCAGCACCACGCGGCCGCGTTCGGGATCGATCGCGATGCGGTCGTCGGGAATCGTGTCCTGGTGGTTCCAGTCGCTGCCCGGCAGGTCGCGCAGGTCGGCGATCACGATCTCCGCCACCGGCACCGGTTCCCAGCTGTCGGCCTCGGCGCCCGGGCGCAGCAGCACCAGGCTGTCGCCGAGGCGGTAGTCGTGGGCGACCGTGGCGGGATCGGCCGCGTCCTGCGCCGCGCGCACCGCCGCGGCCATGCCGCGCACGTCCAGGGGCGCGGTCACATGCACCGGCGCGCTGAGGGTGGCGATCGAATCCTCGCTGCGCGGTTGCCGGAACAGCGCCAGGTCGGCGCCGAGCGGGTTGAGCCGGAAGCGGGTGCCGCCGGCGTCGCCCGGGTGCGGCACCAGCGGGATGCCGCTGAGCGGCAACGCCAGCAGGCGCCACACGAAGATGCCGATGTTGGGAATGTTGTAGCGGCCGCCGCCGAGTTCGGCCGTGGCCTGGGGCGCGCGCAGGTCGGGGGTGTGGGCGGTGGTGTTGAAGGCGCCGCCGAGCGTGTGCATCGCCGGCTGCGAGCGCAGGTCGGCGCTGGCCACGGCATGCGGGCGCAGGTGCTTCATGTACTGGGTGGTCGCCAGCTGCTCGAAGAACTCGGCGACGTGCGCGGGCCGGCCGAGCAGGTCGCGCGCCAGTTGCTCCAGCATCAGCGCGGTGCCCTTGCGGCGGCGGTAGGCGATCGTGTTGGCCACCTCCGCGCGCGGCGAGGACACGTCGGCCGCGATGCCGGCGAGTGGGCGGTAGCCGATCAAGTCGCCGATGTAGGGCACCACCCAGTCGGCGCAGGTCTCGATGAACTGGTCGTCGTAGAGCTGCTCGACGTCTTCCTCCAGCGCCTCGAGCTCGCGCGCGAACAGCGCCACGAGTGCCCGCAGCGGCTCACCCAGGGCATCGTCACGGATGCGATGGACGGCCGGTAGCAGGTCGTAGAGGCGCTGCGCGTCGAGGCTCATGGCATGGTCTCCAGGTGCGCCAATGGGTCCGGGTGCAGGACCAGCAGTTCGGCCGGTCGCGGCAGGCCGCCGGCGACCCGCATCCGCGAGGCCAGCAGCCGCACCTGACGCGAGCGCCCGGTCTGGGCGCCGGGCGATGTGCCGCCGTAGAGCAGGTCGAGGTCGATCGCGACCACGCCCGGTACCGCGTGCGCCACCGACACCACTTCGGACTGCTGCACCGGCTGCCCGAGTTCGCGGCGGTCGAACGAGAACGCGTCGCGCAGGGCGGCGTCGACCGCGGCGAGCACCGCGGCGGACTCGAAGGCCGGATCGCACTTCACCTTCAACCCGATCCGGAAGGTGCCGGGCTCATAGCCCATCAGGCGCACGGAGACATGCGGGTCGCCGCTGGCGGCGAGCGCGTCGCGCAGGTTGGCCCACACCGGGTTGGTCTCGGCGAGCCGCGCGCCGTCCTGCCCGGCGACGGTGATCGCGATCACCGGTCCGTGCGCGAGCTGCAGCACCTGCGCCTGCGCCTTGGCGATGCCGGCGTAGGCGCGCGCGAAGTCGGCGTAGTCGAGCACCGACACCACCCGGCCCAGGGTGCGCGTGCCGAGCGGGATCGAGCTGCGCGCATGCGCGGCCGGTTCCGGATCGGTGCCGCCTTCCGCGGCCCCGGGGTTGGCGACGCCTTTCACCCCGAGCGGTCGCGTCATCAGCTGGGTCAGCGCTTCGGCGCGCACGTTGCCTTCGGCGCCGGTGCCCTTGCGGTAACTGGCGCGCACGTTCTGGCTGCCGCTGGGCAGGCGCGCGCCGCGCTCGCCGTCGCCGAACTGCAGCCAGTCACGGCCGGCCTCGTCGGTGCGCAGCGTGTAGGCGTGGTCGCCCGGTTTCGCGTCATACAGGGAGTCGCGTTGCTTCCACTCGATGCCGCCGACGCGCACGGTCAGTTCGCTGGCGGCGCCGAGTTCGTTCGCGGCCGCGCGCCAGGTAAGCGGCGCCTGCTTGAGCTCGAAGCACTGGTGCGTCTCGCTGGCGCTGCCGGACCCCAGCACCTGGGCGACGGTTTCGCCGTGCCGCGCGGCGGCGACGTTGGCGAGCACGGTGACCGAATCGCGTCGCAGCGCGGCGGGCAGCGGCGGGTCGATGTCGAGCAGGGCGCCGCCGCCGTCGCTGCGCGCCGCGGCGGCGAGCGTGGCGCGATGGACGATGCGCTGGCCGCTGGCGGTGATGCCCTGGACGATGATGCGGCGGCCGGCCTGGAGCCCGTCCGGCGCCACGGCGACCGGGATGGCGTCGCCGGAGACCGCCGTGGTGACCGGCGCCTGTGCCAGCGCGAGCGGCTCGGACTGCGCGAACACCTTCAGCGTGCGCACCTTGTCGTTGAAGCGACTGTACTGGTCACCCGCCAGGCGCAACCGGGTGGACTTGCCCGACAACGCGAATTCCGCACGTGCGACTTCGCTCGCGCCGTCGACACGGTACAGCTCGACATAAGTGTCGCCGGGCGCGGGTTCGGTTGCGGCGTCGTAGGCGCCGTAGGCGAGCACGGCGTAACCGCCGGGAGCGATCGCTGGATAGGCGGCGTCGAGGTCGACGTGGCCGCCGTTCGCGGTCGGACCCGCGGGCGAGGCCATGAAATCGGGCCACTCCTCGTGCGCGATCGAGAGCGTGGCGGAGAATCCGGCGTGCTCGAAGCCGCCCGCATCGTGGTATTCGGCGTCGCCGACGATGCGATGCGCGGACCTGAGGAAGACCGGCGCCTGGCCTTTGTAAGCGTTGCGGAACTCCAGCGGCATCGTCCGCCACATCGGCGCGTTGTGTCCGAACACCGACGCGCGCTGCCGCAGTGCGTACACGCGCACGTCGTTGCCGGCGGGCGACATCGCGGGCGACAGCGAACCCAGGCTGCGTTTCCACGACACCCGGGTGCGGTCGTGTTCCGGTTCGGGCAGAACTTCGCTCAGGATGCGGAAATCCCAGCGGTTGCTGGCGGGGTTGGCGTCGAATTCGCTGCCGACGACCAGCAGCGCATCGCCGGGCTTCAGGCCGGTGGCGACGCCCTGCAGCCACAGCGATCGGTCGCCCATCGCCGGCAGCCGCGGACGCGACAGCCAGGGGCGCATCGCGCTCCACTCCGGACGCGCGGCGATCGCTTCCACCGTCTCGAACGTCTGCGGCTTCTCGTCCGGCCCGGGCACGCTCTGCACCTTGAGTCCGGCATCGAGCCGCACCTCGGCCGGGATGCCGGTGACGAACATCCCCGGTTCCCGCGGAGCGCCCGGTGGCGGCTCGCGCGGCGGTTCCAGGGTGAAGGCCAGCCACGTTTCTGCAGCGATTCCGGGCCGCAGGCGGTAGCCGATCAGCCGGCCCATCTCCTGCAGCGAGACGCGTTCGGTCGCGGTGCGCAGCCAGGATTCGTTGGCGATGCGCTCCTGGTAGAACGCGAGCACGTCGGCGCTGCAGGCGAAGGCGTCGATCAGGCCGAGGGTGAAATCGTCGCGGTCGCGGGTGAGCAGGTTCGACAGCGGGCTGCTGTCCGGATCCGGCGGATCGGGCAACAGGCTCGAGTCGGACAGGCCGTCGACCAGGCTCGAACGGAAATCGGGATGGCGACCGATCCGGTAGGCCACGGCATCCAGCCCGTGGCGGTTCGCGTGCGCCTGCGGGGTGGCGGCGTCGATGCCCTCGCAGCAGCCACAGGCCTCGCTGCCCGGCGGCAGCGCGACGCTGCCGGCCTTCGCATCAGGACGCAGTGCGCTCATTGTCCGCCTCCCGCCGACAGCGACAGCTTTCCGCGTTCGCGGAAGTTGGGATTGTTCGCAAGCTGGGCGATCTCGAGCCGGTCGAGCCGGATCACGCCTTCCTCGAGCGAGGCGTGGCTGCCGTTGACCAGGCGGCGGAAGCGGTCGACGCGCACCGAGGCCACGCCCGTCACCGCCTGCGCGGCGGCGACGACGGCGCTCAGGTACACCGGGTCGCCGAAACTGAAATGGTCGGGATGGAACAGGCCACGGCTGCCGTCGGTGTGCATGCGCGCGCCCAGCGTGCGTTCCACTGCAGCCAGCACGTCGCTGCGGAAATAGCCGGGCTTCACGCAGACGTGCAGTGCGAGGTCGAGCGGCACCATCCGCGGCGCGTCGACGGCGACGTCGTAGCCGGCCATGCGGTAGCGTTCGAGGTGACGGCGCAGGCGGGTGTGGAACGCTGCGTCGACCGCCGCGTCGCCGGGCCGGTCGGCGCTGACGAACACGCTGTACCAGCTGCCGGTCCAGCGGAAGGTCGCCGCGGCGCGGTCGACCTCGGCGCTGCGCTCGCTGACGGCGGCGTAGTCGGCGGCGGTGACCGCGCGTTCCTGGGTGCGGAACGCGTGCGGCGCGTCGCGGCGCGCGGCTTCCACGTCCTCGGGCGCGGTGCCGCCGGTGGCCGGCATCGGATTGCCGATCCCGACGATGGCGGTCGGGTCGGGCAGCGCGCCGGGATCATCGGCATACAGGGCCGGATCGAACACGAGGTGCGCGAGCGCATCGGCGCCGATGTTGCCGGCCACGCCGTTGCCCACGCGATAGCGTGCGTGCAGGCGGGTGCCGGGATTGGGACGCTGGCCGTGGCGGTCGTCGCCGAAGCGCAGGCGGGTACGGCCGTCGTGCTCGGTCTCGACCACGAAGTGCGGCGCGGCGGCGTCGCTGCCGAGCAGGTCGCGGCGCGGGGACCACGGCGGCGACTGCGGGACATCTTCCAGCAGGGCGATCCGCGGCAGCGCATGCCGTGGATCGAGCGGCAACAGCTGGCTCGCAGGCCAGAACGGATGGTCCCTGTCGTCCGGTGGCGTGGCCAGCAGGGCCGCCAGTTCGAACCCCTGCGTGACCGGCTGC
Organism: Luteimonas saliphila; assembly: GCF_016774335.1. Taxonomy (GTDB): domain Bacteria; phylum Pseudomonadota; class Gammaproteobacteria; order Xanthomonadales; family Xanthomonadaceae; genus Luteimonas; species Luteimonas saliphila. The sequence continues at coordinate 14,373 of NZ_JAETWA010000032.1, forward strand.
GACGCCAGCCAGGGCCGGTAGCGTACGGGTACGGGCACCTGTTCGCGCGCGCCGCAGCGATCGACTTGCCGCGCGCCCGGCGCGTAGCGGCGCACCGTATCGGGCACGACGGGAAGCGCCTCGTCCGGCAGCGTGTGGCCGTGGTCGGCGAGCACGATGTTGCCGCGTGCGACCGCGAACACCAGTTCCGGATGCGACTCGACGCCGAGGCACAGCGGGAACGGCAGCGCGTCGGCTGGCGCCCACTCGATGCGGGTGACTTCGCGCGGTTCATCGACCGCGGGCTCTTCGAACAGACCGCCGGATGGATCGATGGCGGTGTCGTCGACCACGGTCAGCCGCACCGCCCAGCGGTGGCTGCGATCGGCATCGTGTTCGGACAGCGTCGTCGGGCTGCGCGTTTCGACGAACACCAGCACGTCGCCGGGCGCCAGTGGCGGGCGCCCACGTAGCGTCGCAGCGGTGGCACCGCGTGGCAGGCAGCAGCCGGCGTCCCCCCAGGTGTAGAACCCCAGTTCGTTGCAGTCGGCATGCAGGGTGGCCGTATGCGCCGTTTCGAAGACCACGGGCGCCGCGGCCATCGCCTGGCGCGCATCGCGGCTGCCGGGTTCGATCACCGCGCCGACGCCGGGCACCCGCGTCAGCAGCCGCGTGCCGCGCGCCAGCACCACGTCGCCGTTGCCTTCGGCGAGCCGCACCTGCACCCAGGTGCGTGCGTTGCAGCCATCGTGCAGGTGGTAATCGACCAGGCGCGCGTGGCGGCGCACCGAACTGCGGCGGCGCGCGGTGGACAGGTAGGCCTCGTTCGCCACCGCGTCCTGGCGGTAGGACAGGTTGTCGGCGGCATAGGCGAGCAGTTCGACCAGGGTGACGCCGAGGTCCGCCGCCGAGCGCTCGCGCCAGCCGGGCACCAGCAGGTCCATGCGGTCGAGCATCAGGCGGCGGAAGCCGGGGTAGTCCCGGGCGAGATAATCGATGTCGGGTGCGGCGGTCGCCTCGGCCGGGCAGGGCAGCGACTGCGCGCAGTCGAAATCCGACGGGCATTCGACCTTGAACGAGAACTCGATCCGCGACAGCAGCGGGTCGAAGCCGGGTGGCGGTGCGTCGTCGCCGGAGTTGGCCACCAGTGCCAGTGTGTAGCGCGAGAAATCGCCTTCGCTGTCGGTGCGCACGACCAGGGTGCGCGCGGGATCGTCGACGCCGTCCGCCAGGCCTGCTTCCGCCTCGGCCGGCAGGTCGTCCGCCGCTGCGCACCAGGCGACGCCGACGCTGGCGATGCGTTCGCCGCCGTCGATGCGCAGGTTCTCCGGCGAGAGCGCGAACCCGTCGCGCAGCAGGCGCATGAACAGCGTGCGCTGGCGTGGCACGCCCGGAGGCGCGGCGCGGTCGAGGACTTCGACGAAGTCGATCGCGTTGTCGCTGCCGGAGCGGCGCAGCACCTCGAGCCGGCGCGGATCGCAGCAGTGGTACCTCATGGCGCGCCGCCTCCGGGAATGTCGATCGCGGCGCTGGCGGCGCTGCCGTCGCGCAGCAGGCGGTAGTCGACGTCGACGCGCAACGCGCCGTCGTCGTTGCCGATGCGCACCGCGTCGACCGCGATCAGGTGCGAGAGGTGCTGCTGCAGCGAGGACTGCACCAGCATCTGCGCGGTCGCCGCGATCGCGACGCTGTTGGGCTCGAACACCAGTTGCAGCAGGCCGGCGCCGAAGTCCGGCCGCATCACCCGTTCGCCCGGCGCGGTCAGCAGCACCTGTGCGATCAGGTCGCGCACATGGTCGGCATCATCGGTGCCGGCGGTGCGGCCGCTGCCGTCGAAGCGATAGGGGAAGTCGAGATGGGCCATGTCGCGCTCCTCAGGTCGCCAGCACGCGGGTCTGGCTGGCGACCGCCTGCATCCCGGTGCCGGTGGCGACGCACAGCGCGGTACCGCCGACGATCGCGAGCGGCAGCCCACCGGCGAGCACGCGGGTGGCACCGACGACCCACTGTCCGGTGGCGCAGAACGGCGCCGGCACGCTGGCCTGGGTGCAGCCTGCAATCACGTAGGGCGTGGTCACCTGCACCACCGGCTGCGCCGACACGCTGACCCGCGGGAACGGCATCGTCGGCACCGCGTTGCCCGCGTGCATGCACAGGACGGTGGCGCCGAGGTGAAGGACGGGCATCGGCATCTCACACCACCGTCAACGCGCCGAGGTTGATGTCGACGGTGGGGCCGGTCATGTTGATCGTGGCGCCCTTGCCGTTGGAAATCACGATGCCGACATCGCTGACCGAGATCATCGCGCCGGTGCTGGTCTGGATCAGGATGCCGCCGGTGGGGCCGGGCACGTCGCTGATGACCAGGCCGTTCTTGGCCAGCGTCTGCAGGGTGATGCCGGAGACCCCCGGGGGCACCATGCGCGCCATCACCGGCACGTCGGCCTCGGCATAGAAGCCGCCGACCCACACCGGGAAATCCGGATCGCCGCGCTCGAATTCCACCCACACCCCCGCGCCCATCGGCGGCACGGTGAACATGCCCATGTTCATGCCCGCCACCGGCAGGCACGGCATCGCCCAGCTGCTGAGCAGGTTGCCGCCGACGTCGGGCACTTCGACCATCAGCCGACCCTTCATCAGCGGATCGATGTTGTTGCGCACCGAGCCGCGGAACTTGCCGTAGTAGCGTTCGCCGCTCATACCGGTACCGCCGGAACCGTGGAGATCAGCCCGTTGCGCGCCAGCGAGAAGCCCTGCTTGTACGAGCCGCGCTCGATCCGGTGGCTGACGCTCTTGACGTAGTACAGGCCGTCGAACGGCAGGCCGGCGCCGCGTACGCCCACGAGCCGCCGAGACTTCAGCAGGCGCCCGTAGCGCGAGACGTCGAGCTGGCCGCTGCCGAACACCGAATCGCTGTTTTGCCCCGCGAACGCCAGGCCCTTGGCCAGCGCGCCGGCGACGCTCATGTGCGCGGTGTCGGTGAGCTTCTCGATCCTCGGCGGCAGCGGCGGCACCGCGCCCAGCGGCGGATTGAGCGGGGTGATGTCCGGGATTGGCACCGGGATCCCGACCTTGCTGTTGCCTTCCTGGAAATAGACGATCGGCATCTTCTTGCGCTCGCGGTCGAAGTTGAAGCTGATCTGCTCGACGTTGGTCATCGCGTCCATGCCGGTGGTCAGCGCGGGCTGCGGTTCGCCGACGCGGATCTCCGGCCCCCAGTAGGCGAAGCTGGTGCCCGGCGCGGGCCCCGGTTCGAGGTAGAACACGTAGCCGGCCTCTGCTGCGAGGCGCTTGACGTAGGCGTAATCCGAGCCCTGCTGGGTGGGGATGCGGTCGGTGGGCAGCGGCGGCTCGTCGACGATGCTGGGGATCACCAGCGGAATCACGCCGAGCGCGGCGTACTTGGCCAGGATCAGCAGCACCCGCGCCGACGGCGGCATCGCCGGGAACGGCAGGCCGGGAATCTCGATCACGTCCATCAGCGCCGACAGGTCCTTGCCGCGCACGACGAGCCTGGCCACGCCACCCTCGCCGGGCACGGTGTCGACGTGGGTGGCCATGCCGTCGACGATCACCTCGTCGCCGCCGTTGATCGTCACCACCAGCACCACGCGCATCAGCGGCACGCCGCCACCGCCACCGCTGACCAGGAACAGCGTGCGCAGTGGCGAGCGCGCCGGCAGTTCGAAGGTGAGTTCGAATCCGCCCTGCACGTCGCCCGAGCCGGCCTCGACCTTGGCCGACACCAGCGCTTCGACCACCTCGCGCGGCGCCGCCACCGGCACCGGGCCCATCAGCAGGGTCAGCTTGATGCCGCGCGGGTCCACGTTCAGTAGCCTCCGGAAGGAATCGCGACGCGCGCACCCGGTACGTCGGTGAGTTCGAACGGATCGGTGACCGCGTTCGCGTCGGCGATCCGCCAGTACGACAGCGGGCTGCCGAGCGTGCGCGCGGCGAGCAGGTCGGGCCGGTCCACCGCTTCCACCACCGCCTCGACCGCGACCGCGATCGAGTGCCGCTGCGGGATGAAGCGTCGCGCGACATGCGGGATCGGCTCGGCGCCGGGCGACGGCACGTGCAACGCCAGCGGCACGCCGCGATAACGGCTCAACGGATCGAACGGATCGCTGGGGATCGCGCCGGCGTCGATCAGCAACTGGATGGGATCGTTCATGGCGGTCCTCAGGGCAGGGCGTCGATGCCGAGTGCCTGCAGCGTCGCCGCAGGCGACTTCGCCGCCAGCGACTCGCGCGCGCGCAGGTGGTTGAGGAACAGCGCGCCGCCGCGGTGGCGGAAGCCGAGATCGTCGGTGGACAGCACCCGCAGCGACAGGCTCACCTTCGCGCGCAGCGGATTGAGCGCGGCGTCGAAGGCTTCCTCGGTGATCGACAGTTCCGTCACCCGCACCGGCGAGATGCGGTTGCGGCCCCAGACGAACAGCACCAGCGGTGCCTCCGCCGGCACGATCTCGAGCACGCCGCTGGCGGCGAGCGAATCGAGCGCCTGCAAGTCCCCGGTGGACGGGTGCACCAGCGATTCCAGCGCGGCGAGCTGCGGCGCGATGCCGTGTTCGACGGTGTCGGCATGCTGCGCGGGAAACTCGAGCCGGTCGGTGGCATCGATCTCCGCCTCGAGCCGCAGCGTTTCCACCGCCGGCCCCTTGAGCCGGAACGGCTGCGCGCGCTCGCCACCGCCATCCCCGCCCGCGCCCTGCACCTGGTAGCTGCGCGCCAGCGAGTCCGGGTTGTACTGCAGCGCGATGGTCCGCGTCGGCGCGCCGGTGCCGCCGGGCGGGAGGATGACGAGGCCGCCCTTGATGAGTCTGGGGGAGAAGGAGAGGCTCATGGCCCGCCACCCGCACCCGCGGGTGCCGCCGTGCTGCGGCGGCGCGATCCGGGTGCGCCGATGCCCGCGCGCACCAGGTCGACGTAGGGCTGCGCCATGCTCAACGTCTGCAGATCCTGAAGCCGCTGCGCCGCGCCGCTCGCGTCGCCGGAATAGACATTGGACTTCAGCCGACGCAGGGCCTCGTTGTAGTCCGAAAGGCACTCGGCCTGCTGTTCGGCGTTCCAGTCCGCCCACGCCAGACCCTTGCCGACTGCGCTGCGCCAGTCGTAGGCGGCATTGCGGTCGCCTCCTCCGATCCAGGCCTTGAGTTGCGGGATCAGGCTGGAGGGGATGTAGTCGAGTCCGCCGTTCTGGTACTGCCAGACGTGGCCCATCTCATGGGCCAGGACCAGTTGGCCCGCGTCGGTCAGATCCATCGTGTCGCCGACGAAGTAACCGTCCTGCAGGTGGATGGTGTTGCCGATGGTGCGCGCGGCACCGATCGAGAAAGCGCTGCCACGGGTGATGCTGACCTTGTCGTAGTCCACCGAATCGCGGTAGATCTCGTGGAGGTCAGCCTTCTCGGTGCCGGTGAGGTCGCGGCTCCGACGCGAAGCCGCGTCCCCGATCGCCGCGCCGGCGACGAGGCCGACGATGCCGCCGACGACCATGCCCAGCGGCCCCAGCACCGACCCGAGCGCGAGCCCGGCGCCGAGCCCGGCGACGCCGCCGAGGATCGAGCCCAGCAGGGAACGTTGCACCCGGGGCGATGCCTGGCGGCTGAGTGTCGCCGGCGCCGGGTCCCGGCCACCGAACCGGGCCGAGGCCTGTTCCGCGTCGTGCTCCGCGGAAGAGTCCGGTCGATCGAGCGACAGTGGGCCGCCCGGCGCCGGGCGGGCGCCCTGCTGTACGACGTGCGCTGCTTCGTGCGCGATCAGTCGACGGCCGTCGGGGCTTTCGGGCCGGTAGGCACCCGGTGCGAACACGATGTCGCGGCCGACCGTGTAGGCTTCGGCGCCCAGCGCGAGCGCGGTGACGCCAGCCTCGGCGTCGGCATGGATGCGGACGTTGCCGAAATCACACCCGTAGTGACGGGTGAGATCGGCATCGAGTGGCGCGGGCAGCGTGCTGGAAGACGTGGACAGGGCGCGCCGGACATCGGACGACTGTTGTCGCCGTGCCGTGTTCGCGGGTGCCTGGAGATGGTCGCGGGATTTCATTTTTCTTCGCACGATCGGGTGGGCAGGCGGCCGGCGGGCGGGATCGGGTGCTCGCGGTCGATGTGGGCGCGTTGCGCGGGGTCGCAACCGCCGCGCTCCTCCGGCCGGTCGACGCGTTCGAGATGGGTGGCGGCATCGCGGTGCAGTTCCACCTCGACCCGGCGCAGGAACGGGAACACGAGTTCCCAGCGAGCGCGCCCGGCGATCCGCCTGCCGCGCGCGTCGCGCCCCTGGACGAAGGCGTCGATATCGTCGAGCGCCCGCTGGCGCTGCACCGGATCGTCGCGGCGTTCGCCGTCGACGCCGAGCAGCTCCAGCCTTTCATCCGGGCCGAGGGCGGACAGGCGCCCGCGGAGCTCGCTGGTCAGTTGCGCATTGCGGGCTTCGCTTCCCGGCACCGTCGAGGATTCGCCGAGCAGCTCGCCGACGCCGATGGCGGTCGGCAGGGGCGTCGCGCCTGCAGGCAGGCGGCCCGAAATCTCGGCATGCGCATGGTCCGCGCGCCGCTGGGCCAGTGCCTGGTTGTACGCGACCGTGCCCTCGGGCGAGGCGTAGCCGGCGAGCGAACGCACTGCATACCCCTGTCCTGCCAGCCGGGCGACCCGATCGGCCTGTTCACCGAAGCGAATGGCGTCGGCGGGCAGCGCCTTGTCGTAGTCGTACAACAGCGTCGATCGCTGGGTATCGGCGGGCGTGTCGACCACCTCGCGCGTGCCGTACGGCGTGCAGGTGTATGCGGGTAGCGGCGGCGGACAGCGGCATTCGAAGCAGTCCACGCGCGGCGTGCGGTCGGGACCGCCGAAACGACCCTCGAACACCAGCCCCGGCGCCAGGCCGGGCGTGCCGGTGTCCAGGTCGATGTCCACGCCCGGACGCAGTTGCAGGTCGCGCAGCGGGCCGATGTCGGGCAGCGGGATCTCTGCGCCGATGCGCAGCCGCTGGCGCGACTCCGTGGCGGCTCCGTCGGGCGTACGGTCGTCCCGGGTATAGCCGAGGTTGATCGCGAACCAGCGCGTGCCCACGCGCAGGTTCAGCGCGTATTGCTCGGCGCTGAGCGTTGGCGTGCGCGAGGCGTCGACGAAGCCGGTGATGGTGAAGCTGACGCCATCTGGCGTGATCTTCAGCTGTCCCCGTACGCGGATCTCCTGGCCGGCGGTGCCGCCGGTCGCATCGGTGCCCACGGTCGCCTGCAGGATGCCGTCGACCGTCAGCGTGACCTCGCCGGTCCCGCTGAGGCGCGCCTCGTCGATCGCCGTCCGCCCGAGCTCGGGCAGGTCGGCGCCGCGGGACGGGTCGTCGCGCAGCGTCTCGAGCAGGCGTTCGCCGGCATCGACCACCTGGGAATAGTCGATCTCGCCTCGCGTCGACAGTCGTACCCGGCCACGGCAGATCGTGTAGCGCATCCGTAACGCATGCGCTTCGTCGTCCCACTCGAAGATGCGGTCGCGCGGGGTGGACTCCGTCCGGGGTACGGGCCGGGCACGGTCGCAGGGTTGTTCGCGCATGGTGCGACGGATGCGCACGCCGCCGCCGCTGCCATCGGGCAGGTCGCTCTCGGCATTGCCGGGGATCGCGTCGCGCTGCACGAGCCCGGTTGCGGTCGTGATGGGGCGCGGCGATGCCATGTGCCCGGCGACGACCGCATCGGCCGCCGCATCGGCTTCGCGTTCGAGCGGTGTGTCCGGGGCGTCGACCTCGATCGCGTCGGTCGCCGCCACCGGTGCGCTGCCGCGCTGCTGCACGGTGTGGGTCAGTTCGTGCGCGAGCAGGTGCAGGCCGTGCTCGTGGTCGGGGCGATAACGGCCGGCACCGAAGTGGATGTGCTGGCCCCAGGTGAAGGCATTGGCGTGCAGCGCGCGCGCGGCGCGGTGGCTGGTCGCGTCGTCGTGGATGCGCACGGCCGAGAAGTCGGTGCCGAACCTCGGCTCGAGGCTTGCACGCAGCACATGTGGGAGCGGGCTTCCGCCCGATTCGAAGGCGGCGGGCGAAAGTGCCTGGGCCGGCGCGGTGTCGGCGTGCGCCTTGCGCTGGACCTTCTTCTTGCGGCACTTCTCGCAACTGCCGCACTGGCAGGCGCGTTGCACCCGGCGCGCCTCACTGGCGGGCGTGGTGGCGACGGGGGCGTGCACGTGGCTCATCGCGTGCGCCCCGGCATGGCGGATGCGACTTGCGTTGCCAGCGCATCGGCCACCGGCGCGATCCATGCCGCGCGGGCTGGCGCCGGCGTGCCGGCCGGTATCCCGAGCCGTTCCGACAGGGCCCCGTGCAGCATCGCGTCGACGTCGCGCGGCAGGCCGTCGGCGCCGAGTGCGTCTGCATCGACCACCAGCCGGCCGATATGCAGGTGCAGCGCGGTGGCGGGCGTGTCGCTCATGCGTTCGCTCCGCCCTGCGGACCCAGGCTGCGCTCGAGCTTGGCCAGCTCGGCATGCGCGGCGGCGGCGAGGTGGCGTTGCGCGATCGGCACGTTTTCGTGCGCGGCCAGGAAGGCGGCGTTGAGCGCCACCGCGCGGATGTTGCCGCCCGCCAGCGGCATGCGCGCCAGCGAGGGCCAGCGGATGTCGTCGTGCAACGGCGCCTGCGCCGGGAACTGGCGGCGCCACAGCGCGGTGCGTGCGGCTTCGTCGGGGAACGGGAACTGCACCACGAAGCGGATCCGGCGCAGGAACGCCTTGTCGATCGCGCTCTTCATGTTGGTGGTGAGGATGGCCAGGCCGCGATAGGCCTCGATCCGCTGCAGCAGGTAGGCGGTCTCGATGTTGGCGTAGCGGTCGTGGCTGTCCTTGACCTCGCTGCGCTTGCCGAACAGCGCATCGGCCTCGTCGAACAACAACACGGCGCCGCTGGCTTCGGCGGCATCGAAGATGCGCCGCAGGTTCTTCTCGGTCTCGCCGATGTACTTGCTGACTGTGCCGGCGAGGTCGATGCGGTAGAGGTCGAGCCCGGCGGCATTGGCGATCGCCTCTGCGGCCATGGTCTTGCCGGTGCCGCTCTCGCCGGTGAACAGCGCGGCGATGCCGAGGCCGCGCGTGCCCTTGCCCGCGAAGCCCCAGTCGCGATAGACCCGCCGGCGCTGCTGCAACTGGCGGCCGATGTCGGCGAGCAGGCCGGCCTGCGCCGGCGGCAGCACGAGGTCGTCGAGCGTCGTGGTCGACTCGATCCGCTGCGCGAGCCGGTCCAGACCTTCGCGGCTGTGCTCGCGCAGCGCGGTCCAGGCGCGTCGGCGGGCGTCGACGGTGTCGCCCGCTTCGGCGATCGCGCGTGCGGCATCGTCCATGGCACGGGGGGAACCCGGTGCGAACTGTTCGCAGGCGTCGGCCACCGCGGTCTCCAGCGCTTCCATCGGCAGCGACGCGCCGAACCGGCGCGAGCGCATGGCGAGTTCAAGTGCGCGCGATGCCGGCGTGGCGGCAGGAAGCCACACCGCGCGCACGCGCAGATCGGGGGTGGCGCCGATGTCGGCATCGGCGGAGGCGAGCACGAGTACCGGGCTGCGCAACTGCGGCCCGATGCGGTCGAGCCTTGGCGCCGGCCCGCGCAGGTCGAGGACCACTAGCGCGGCGGACAGCGCGGCCTCGCGATCCACCAGCCGCAGCGTCAGCGCCAGCGCGGCGGGGTCCTCGGGCAGGTCGCGCACCCACAGACCGTGGCGGACGGTGGCCGCGAGCAACTGCAGCACGTCGTCGCGCCCCGGCGCCTCGCCAGTGCGTTGCAGTTGCACGCAGTCGTCGCCCGTGGCGAAGGTCGAGATTACCTGCGCGATCCAGGGTGCGGGTTCGGCTTCGGCGACGGGTGGCGCCACCAGTTCGACCAAGCCATCGAGGCGCTCGTCGATCGCGGCCACGCCGGAGAGGTAGTGCAGCATGCGTTCGTCGATGCGCAGGCCGGCCTCGGTCGGCAGCGCGCCCTCGACGTGCAGCAACTGCCAGTGGCGCAGCGGTGCCTGCGGCGACAGTGCGTCCCAGTGCGGCGCCTCGAGCAGGGACATCGCCAACGGGAACGTCGGCCGCCCCAGCGCATGCCCGCCCGCGCGCGCCGCCGCCTCGGACAGGCCGGCATCGAGCGCCACCCCGGCGCACAGCAGCAGCAGGTCGCGCTCGAACCGGCTCAGGCCGAACAGCTCCGCGCAGCGTTGCAGCGCCGGGGCGAAGTCGGGATCTTCATCCTCGAGCGTGTCGCGGAACGGTGTTCCGCCAACACCGGAGATGCGTTCGCGCAGCGCGGCGAAACGCGACACCAGCCAGCGCTGGTTGCGCTCGCTCCAGGCGACGGTGGAGCCGGCAGCGAGGGCGACAGTCATGGTGGCACCGTGACCAGCATGTCGGGATCGAACGCCGGCGCCTGGTCGGGCGCCTGCAGCACCAGTTCGCTGTCGACGCCATCCACGCGCAGGCGCAGGTAGTGGTCGTCCGCCGCCAGCGTGGCGGGGAAGTCGAACACCAGCGGATCGCCTGCCGCGGCGCGTGGATTGGCATTGCACTGGCGCGTGCCGAGCATCAGCACGGCCTGCTGTTGCGGCCGCACCCGCGGTTGCGAGGCGAGCGTGACGCGCACGCGCGATGGATCCGCGCTGCGCACGATCGAGATCGCCGGCAGGCCCAGCGGTGGGCCGCTGGCCTCGATCATCGGCCGGGCACTGAGCAGCAGGGGAATCGCGTTGGTCTCGCGCGGTTCGCTTTCACCGGCGGGAGTGAGCGACAGGGTCACCTGCCAGGTGCCTGCCGGCAGGTCGGCCTGCGCGGCGGCATCGGCGGGCAGGTCGAAGTTCAGGCCGCGGCCGTCGGCGTCGAGCGCAGCGGGCAGTTCGAGCGGCGCCTCGCGGAGGCGGTGCAGCAGGCGCACGCGAGGATTCGCGCCGGCCAGGCGGATGCCCGACACCTCGATCGTATCGCCCAGCCGCGCCGTCTTCTGCATGTTCGGCGGCACGGCCTGCATGAGGGTCGGCACCGAGGGCAGCAGGTCCGGGTTCACCAGCACGCCGGCATCGCGCTGGGTCGCGGGATCCACGCGACCACGCGAGAGCACCGGCAGCGGCGACACGCCCGGGCGCGTGCCTTCGATCAGTACCACCGACACCTGGTAGGCCGCGGACGGCCGGTAGTGCGTCTGGATCGCCGACCACAGCTTGCTCATCTCGTCGATGCCCAGCGCGGCAGGCGTGATCTTGATCGCCTCCAACTGGTCCGCGAGGTCGGACTGCGACAGCGCCTGGATCTGCGGCGGGAACATGCCGAGATCGAGCGGACCAGGCGAAAGCGCGTCGCGGATCGAGCCGCGGTCCAGCCACGGACGCTCGTGCAGCACATGCATCGCGTAGCCGAGCAGGATCTCGGCCTGGAAATCGGCGCGACCATAGGCGGTGACCAGGTAGTGCAGGTCCAGCGCCAGAGGCCCGTTGCTCATGCGCTCGCCCGCGCCGTTGCGCGAGGGGAGGGCGGTGTTGCGCCAGGCGGCGTTGGGCGTGACCTGGTGCAGGAACAGGTTGAGCCGTGGCGCCATCTGCTCGTCGTCGAGGTCGATGGTGTCGGGCGCGACCGCGGTGACGGTGATGGTGGTGCCGAGCGCGGGCGCGACGCTGCTGATCATGGCGTCGTCGAGCAGGTTGCGCAGCACCGCGCTGACCGCACCGATGGCGAGCGGCGAACTCATCCGCGCTGCTTTCCTTGCAGGTAGTCGTGGAGGCTCTGCGGTTCGGGCAAGGCACGCGGCCGCGTCTTGGGCGGCGTGGCGGGACGGGCGGCAGCGCGCACCTCGATGCGGTCGATGTGGAGGTGGATCGTGGGTGGTGTCGAGGCGGCAGCCGCGGTTTCGAGCCGAGCGACGGTGCTCGCCGACAACGGAGGCGGCGCATGCGCCTGCGGACGGACATCGATGGGGGACGACAGCGGCGCGCGTGGGGTGGGATCGGACGTTTGTGGAAACGCCGTCGGCGCCGGCGGCTGAGGTAGCGCGCTCCCGGTGTGCGCTTCGATGGCGGTTCTTTCGTAGGCGGACCCGTTCGTGACGGCATCGAACTCGGGCGCACGGGACCTCGTCGGCGCGGCGCGCACGGGTTCGGCCCATTGGCCGGGTGTCGGCGCGTTCACGGACGGTCCCGATGCGACGGACATGACGTGAGCCGGACCGGTGACCGGGCTCCGCGCGGAGGCGTTCGTCGCGGTGGTACGCGATGGCGTTTCGATGCCCACGGCGTGCGCGGCGGCCGGGGCGACGGTATCCCTGTCCATGACATCCGCCGGGTCCTCCGGCGCCGATAGCGGGGGCTCTGCCCGGTCGGACGCGAGCGCGCGCAGCGGTGCCGCTGGGCGCAAGGCATCCGCATGCCGTGGCGAGAGCCGGCGCAGGAATCCGGACATGCCGCGTCAACCTCCTGCCAGTTGCAGGTACGCGGCGCGACGCACCGGACCGAGCGCGAGGATGTCGCGCTCGCACCAGCCGAAGCGTTGCGCGATCAGCGCCACGTCCGACAACAGCCGCTCGGCCCGGGCGCGCAACACGCGCCACAGCAGGTCCACCGGATCGAGTGGCGCGTCCCAAGCGTGCGGGCAGTCCGGGCATCGCAGCGAGAAATCCAGCGTCGCGCCGGGCATCAGCGCCTGCATCCGCGCGCCGATCGCCTCGCGTGCTTCGGCCGTGGCAGGCAGATCGCCCTCCACGCAGCGCGCAAGCAGGGCGTCGGCGAAGGCCTCGGGCTCATCGATGCCTTCCAGGGCGTACAGGTCTTCCGGTGTCGGCAGGCGGAAGCGCGGGACGTCGTCGCGCCCGTCGAGCGCGTGCCATTGCGAGTCGTCGTCTGCCGCGTGCGTCCCGGGGGCGGGCAACGCCGCGACGCAGTGGCGCGCATCGATGGTGAACTCCACGGCCGTGCCGCACTGCGCGCAGCGGCCGATCAGCTCGGCGTCGACACCGAACAGCTCCATGTAGCGCTGCAGTGCCAGCCGGTTGCGCTCGGGCAGCGAATGCGGCGCCTGTCCGAGCAGCGCCCGTTCGCGCACCGCGGCGCGAGCGCCGACGGCGGCTTGCCACAGCTCCAACAATTGCGCGTCCTGCGCCATCAGGCCGGCTCGCTGAAGACCGGCTCGGACGGCTCGGCGACTTCGTAGTCGCGTTCCCAGCCCTCGTTCTCGAGCTTCAGGGTCTGGATCGCGACCGCATTCGCGTTCGCGTCCAGATCCGGCAGCGCCTGGTACTCCGACACCCAGCAACGGTAGATGCGGTACGCCAGCACCACCTGGCCGGCCTCGTTGTAGACCTCGAGGATCAGGTCCTTGCGGAAATCCGCGAGCGACACCTCCATGCCGAGCCCGGAGCCGTAGTTCCAGATCTTGTTCGCCCACTTCTCGAACTCGGGGTCGTGGGTCACGCCGCGCTCGAGCGTGAGCGCCTCGTACTTGCTGCGCCCGGGCGACTTGCGCGACGTGCTCGGGTCGCCGCCCTCACGGTGTTCGACCACCTCGGTGCTGCGCTTGAGCGCGGAGCACTTGCTGATGCCGGCGACGTAGCGCCCGTCCCACTTCAGCCGGAACTTGAAGTTCTTGTAGGGATCGAAGCGCGTGGGGTTGACGGAAAACTGTGCCATGGTCCGCTCCTCAGACTGGGATGTCGCCGGCGATCTGCTGCACCCGGATGACCACGAACTCGGCCGGCTTCAGCGGCGCGAAGCCGACGTGGATGTTGACGATGCCCATGTTGATGTCGGTCTGGGTCGTGGTTTCGCGGTCGCACTTGACGAAGTAGGCCTCGCGCGGCGTGCGCCCCTGGAACGCGCCCTGGCGGAACAGGTTCTGCAGGAACGCGCCGATGTTCAGGCGGATCTGCGCCCACAGCGGTTCGTCGTTGGGCTCGAACACCACCCACTGCGTGCCGCGGTACAGGCTTTCCTCGAGGAACAGCGCCATGCGTCGCACCGGCACGTACTTCCATTCCGAGGCGCGGTCGTTGTGGCCGTGCAGGGTGCGTGCGCCCCAGACCACCGAGCCGTACACCGGCAGTGCGCGCAGGCAATTGATGCCCTGCGGGTTGAGCTGGCCGTTCTCGGCATCGCTCATCGCCACTTCCAGCGCCGAGGCGCCGTTTATGCCGGCGTCGATCCCCGCAGGCGCCTTCCACACGCCGCGGCTGGCATCGGTACGCGCATACACGCCGGCGACGAAGCCGCAGGGCGGGAACGCGCGCGGCGTGCCCTGCTTGAGCGGATCGGGTGCACGCACCCAGGGGTAGTACAGGGCGGAGTAGTTGGCATCCGCGCCGGTGAGGCCATCGAGACCGTCGTTCATCATGTTCTCGACCGTCTCGCCTTCGGGGGCATCGACGATCAGGAACGCGCGGCGTTCGCGGCAGCGACCTTGAAGGGTCTGGATGGTCGATGCGTCGATCAGCCCGGGCACGCACACCAGGTTGAACAGGTCGATGCGGTCGGTGGGCGTGCCGATGCCGAAGCTGGCCAGCAGCGTGGTGCGGAAATCGGCGTCGTCGGCGGTCCAGGCCACGCCGTCGGCGCCGCCGTCGAGCTCGATGACGACCGCGTCATCCGGCGGATCGCCATCGGCCTCGACCGTGATGAACAGCGACCGCCCGTTCACCACGTCCTCGGCGAAGCGTGCATCGGTCGGGTCCATCGACAGGTTCTCGAATACCTCCACCACCGCGTCCTCGGTGGGATGGTCGATCACCTCCAGCTTGAAGCGTTGGCCGACCGGATCGGCGGCGTCCACGCCGACCCGGCGGGTCACGCGCACGCGTACGTCGTTGGCCCATTCCCCGGGCGAGCTGGCGGTGACCGTCAGGCCCTCGGCGCTGCCGCTGGCGCTGTCTGCGTTGAGACCGTCGTCGTCCTCGTCCTCCAGGCCGCTGGCCGCCAGCCGCAACACGTAGGCATCGCCGCCACCGTTGTCGAAGAACTGGCGCACCGAGTAGCCGAGCAGGGTGCGCTGGTCGAGGCCGCCGAAGCGGCGTTCGTAGTCGGCGAACGAGGTGATGCGCACGGCACGGTCCACCGGGCCGCGCGCGGCCCAGCCGATGAACAGCGCGATCGAGGTCGCTACCCCGGTGATCGTGCGGACGCCGCTGGAGACTTCCTCGATGTAGACGCCGGGGTAGGTGAGGGGTTGTGGCATGGAACTGCTCCTGGACTCGGTGGTGCGGGGATCGCCGGGATTCAGTGGCGGGTCGGCAGGGGCCGCGTGTCGCGATGGACGGGAGGCGCGACGGTCGCGAGCGAGGCATAGAGCTCGCTGCCGTCGAACAGGGCGGTGCGTTGCATCTCGTTGTCCCTGACCAGTTGGTCGAGCGCGCCGCGCAACTCGCGGTCGCTCACGCCCTGCAGGTGCGCGGGCAACCACCACAGGCGGATGCCGGCGATGCCGTCGGCGGCGCCCGGATGCCGCACCAGATAGCCGCGCAATGCGCGCTGCAGGTCTCGCGTGCGTCCGCGTTCGCCGGCCGGCATGGCCCCATCCATCGATGACGTGCCCGGCGTGTTCGGGCGCAAGCAGCGTGCCAGCGTGCGATGCCGTTTCGGATCAACGGGTTGCGGTGCGGGCGGGATGCGGCATGGGTGCATGGCATCGCAGGTGCGCCGGGCGGATGGAAGCGCAAACACGCAGCGCCGCGCGGCGTGGCGGGTGCGTGGGGAGGGTGGGACATCGCAACCCCACCCATGCGGCAGGAGCGTCGCACCCTGGCGCGGGGCATCGTGTCGTGGGTGGTGTGCGCGATCCATGCGCTGCATTCCGCCTCAGCCGTTCCGGTAGCGGTCGCAGTCGACGCCATGCTTCTTCAGCAGGCGACCGAGTGCGCGGCGGTCGGTCTGCGCCAGCCGCGCCGCGGCGCTCACGTTGCCGCCGGTATGCGCCATCACGTTGCACAGGTAGCGGCGCTCGAAGGCCGCGATCGCCTCGGCCTTGGCGTCGCGGAAGCTCGCTGGCCTGTCGCCTGCCGTCGTGGCCCGCGCGGGATCGGCGGCATACGCCTCCGGCTGCTCCGCGACGCCGTGCAGCACCATGCGATGCACCGCGTTCTCCAGTTCGCGCACGTTGCCCGGCCAGGGTTGTGCCTGCAGCCGCGCCAATGCCTGCGGCGCGAATTCGGGGCAGGGCAGGCCGTAGCGGCTGGCGTAGATCCGCGCGAAATGGCGGCACAGCAGCGGCACGTCGTCGCCGCGTTCGCGCAGCGGCGGCACGCGCAGTCGCAGGATGTTGAGCCGGTAGAGCAGGTCGCTGCGGAAGCGGCCGGCTGCGGCCTCGTCTTCGAGACAGCGATTGCTGGCGGCGAGGATGCGGGCGTCGGACACGGTTTCCTGCGACTGCCCGAGCACGCGGTAGCGGCGATCCTGCAGGAAGCGCAGCAGTACCACCTGGCCCTTGGGCGGCAGGGTGTCGATCTCGTCCAGGAACAGGGTGCCGCCCTCGGCATGGCACACCAGTCCGTTGCGCGGCGCACGCGCATCGGTGAAGGCGCCGCGCACGTGGCCGAACAGTTCGGATTCGAACAGCGCTTCGGGAATAGCCCCGCAGTTCACCGGCACGAACGGCCGGCTGCGGCGTTCGCCCAGGTAGTGGATGGCACGGGCGGCGAGTTCCTTGCCGGAGCCGGTTTCGCCGTCCAGCAGCGCCGGCGCGTCGGTGCGCGCGAGCATGCGGATGTCGGCGACCATGCGTTCGAACGCCGGCGAGGCGCCGAGCAGTCCCTGCGGCGGGCGGTCGGCGTCGGCCGCGCGGTCGCGGTGGAAGCCGGGGGGCTCGAAGGGGGGGAACGGCTCCGGCTTCATTCGTCCTCCGCACGTCCCGTTGCGTGCCGTGGCGGCGAGCAGCCGTCCACGGATCACGCAAGCAGGCCTGCGCTTGCTGCGCGGTCAATCCCCCTGAGTCGTCTTGGCTGGGGCGCCGCATCCTGCGACTGCGTGATCCGCAACCAGCGCGGATCACGCATGACCGGATGCCGGCCCCGGATCGTGCCACCCGACCCTCGCGGGTGCAGGCGAACACGATCCGTGTTCACAGCAGACAACGGCAAGGGTCGATGGCAGCGGACATCGTGCTCGGCCTGCATGGCAGGAATCGGCTTGCTGAAGATCCAATCCGTGACGCACGGCGCGAATTCCGCAACGGGCGGATCGACAGCCCGATCGCCTGCCGGATCGCGCGCGCCAAGTCCGGAGCGAGAGCACCCGGTGCCATAAGCACCTCGCTCCCCGCACCCTTCTCCCTCCGGGAGAAGGTGGCGCGAAGCGCCGGATGAGGGCCCGGCGAAGCGACGCAGGTGCGGACACCGCGCGAGCCGTGAACCGACGATCCGCGCGGCGGGTTCCCTCCACGTCGCATCGCCGGCGCTTCACCGCAACTTCCGCGGAATCACTGTGCCGCGAACACGTGCTCATACACGATCAGCGCACCCACCAGGATCAGGATCACGCCGCCCGCGATCTCCGCACGCTTGCCGATCAGCCTGCCCAGCACGCGCCCGGCCATCACCCCCGCCGTCACCATGCCGAATGTGCAGAGCCCGATGGCGGCAGCCACGACCAGGATATTGACGTCGACGAACGCCAGGCCCATGCCGACCGCCAGTGCATCGATGCTGGTCGCAAGCCCCGCAAGCGCAATCGTCCAGACGCCGCTTCCGGAACCGGCGCGCTCACCATCCGACCCGGCGTGGAAGGCCTTCCAGATCATGTGCAGCCCGAGTGCCGACAGCAGCCCGAACGCGATCCAGTGGTCCCAGGCCTCGATCATGCTCGAAGCGGCCGAGCCCAGCGCCCAGCCGACGATCGGCGTGATCGCTTCCACGATCCCGAAGATCAGGCCGGTGCGCAGCGCATCGCGCCAGCGCGGCCGCGCCATCGCCGCGCCCTTGCCGACGGCAGCCGCGAACGCGTCGGCCGACATGGCCAGGCCCAGCAGGAGGATCGAGAGGGGATGCATCGCCGTACCGCGGCGGGGCTGAGAGGCAACAAGCCGGGCGCGCGCCCCACCGAAGTGGCGTGCCGGGCTCGCTGGTCTCGCCAACCGACAGGTGCATCCGCCACGGCCGGTTCAGGCCAAGCATGTTGACGGATGCGCTTCCGGAACCGGAAGCAGGCTACTCCCCAAGGAACGGGACGGCCGAGAGTGCGTGGCCGTGCGGCAATTGTACCGGAGGCGAAGATGAACCTTCGCGACGCGGCATCCCGCAATCAACTATGACCTGGAAGGGCGACAGCCGTAACCTGGATCTTGGATACGCGAATGCGAGAAGCTGGCCTGCATGGAGGGAAGTGAAGCTAGCGGTTCCTCCGTCCAGCACTCGACGAGCCGCGCGCCATCAATCGCACGAAGCCGGTAGTTCCACTTGGGCCGACGCCTCATGGCGAGGGAACGGACCATACGGGTGTGGCAGTCACGGCGGACCATCGATCCGCGGAGGTGGGCGTTGGCCGCAGTTTTCCGGCCCGCCTCTGGCACGCAATCGCTGCGTTGTGGTGGGCGGTGCAGGGTTCGAACCTGCGACCCTTGCCGTGTGAAGGCAATGCTCTACCGCTGAGCTAACCGCCCGGATACGCGGAACCGGGTTGGCCGGGCGCGCGGCGTTTCCGCGGCGCGGGTGCGCGGGGGCGGAGACGGGACGCGAATTCTACGTTGCGGGGTGCAGGGGCGGCAAGCCCGGCCGGTGTCAGGCGGCCTGCCAAGCCGCGTTTCGGCCAGTACCGTGCCGCGCCTGGATCGCTGCCCGGGTGCCCAAGGCCACATTGCGCATGTTCGCGGGGTCGGGTCCAGGGCGGACGGACGGCAGTCAGACGGGAGCCGGGAGGGGAAGATGGCACGAGGCTCGTTCTTCCGGCCACGCACCACGCCCGGCTGAAGTACAGCCCGGCTTCGGCGCGGTTCGCTGCGCCCGCTACTCCAACTGCTCCCGCGCCCAGGTCGCATCCAGCGCTTCCATGGCATCGGCCGGCTTGAGCGCGGCGGCCTTCTCGTACGCCGCGGCCGCCTCATCCTCCTTGCGGTCGCCGTGCAGCAGCATCAGCACGTTGCCGTATTCGATGTGGGCGATGGGCGAGGCCGGGGTGAGCTTGAGCGCGGTCCTGATGTGGGCCTCGGCCTCGGCGGCCTTGGCGCCGTAGGTGAGGCCGCCGATCATGGCGCCGATCTTGCCGATGATCTCGGCGTGGTACAGGGCCAGGGCGGTGTGCGCTTCGGCATGCTTCGGGGCGAGTTCCAGCGCGGTGTCGAGCGCCTCGCGGACCTTGCCGGCGATGCCCTGCTTGAGCGCCTTGGCGATGCTCAGGCCCTGGCTGTAGCGGCCCAGGGCGAAGGCGAGGCGGTAGTGGCTGTTGGCCTCGTCGGGCAGGGCCTTGGCCGCGGCTTCGGCGAGTTTCGCGGCCTGCTCGAAGCGCTTGAGCTTCCCGGCCTCGTCGTCGACGAGGTAGGTGGCGTAGATGCCGATGGCCTTGACCGCCACCGAGGCGCCGACCGGGCCCAGCGCCTCGCCGGCGTCGAAGGCGGCCTTGAAGTCGCCGCGGTGGAAGGCGCGCCAGGCGTCCTGCAGTTGCGCGGCGAGCGCATCGGCATCGAGCCCTTTCGGCGCGGCCTTGCCGGCCGCCGCGAGCAGGGCGGCGGCGCGCTTGCCGTCGGGGAAGGGCTCGAGGTCGCCGGCATGCAGCCGCGGCCAGGCCTTCTTCAATGCATCACCGGTGTGGGCGTAGGGCTTGGCATCGAGGGGAAACGGGGTCCAGGCGGTCTTGGCCATGTCGGCTCCGGGGGATCAGTCGGTATAGGCGCGGATCAGCTGGTTGAGGTGCACGCGCTCGGCGTCGCGCAGGAACGGGGCGATCAGCATCATCACCTGCACGATGCCGTCGCGGATCGCCTTCTGCTCGTCGCGGTCGCCGCGGATCGCGGCGTAGTTGAGCCAGAAGGTGGCCAGCACCAGCAGGTTGGTGGCGGCGGCATCGATCTCGGCCGGCGCGGCGCGGATCACGTCGGCCTGCGAGAGCCCGCGCATCACCGCGTGGGCGCGGTCGTCGGCGCGCTTGAGGATGCGTGCGAAGCGGATGCGCAGGCGCCGGTTGCGGCTGAGGATCTCGAGCAGGTCGCGGTAGAGGAAGCGGTAGTCCCAGATGCACTCGAACACCAGGTGCAGTTGCAGCCAGATGTCCTCCAGGCCGGGCAGGCGACCGTCGGGCGGGTTGAGCACCTCGTCCATGCGCGCCTCGTAGCGCGCGAACAGGTGCTCGATGATGTCGTCCTTGTTGCGGAAGTGGTAGTACAGGTTGCCGGGGCTGATCTCCAGCTCGTCGGCGATGTGGTTGGTGGTGACGGTGGGCTCGCCCTGCGCGTTGAACATGGCGAGCGCGCAGTCGAGGATGCGCTGGCGCGTATCGCGGGCCATCGTGGTCGGCGCGCGCTCAGCCCTTGAGCTTGGCGACCAGCTCGATGTACTGCTGCTGTGCAACATCGCGCGGGGTGCCCTTGAGCCTGCTCCAGGCCTCGTACTTGGCGGTGCCGACGAAGTCGAAGAAGCCGGGTTTCTCGCCGCTGACATCGCCTTCCGAACCCTGCTTGTAGAGGGCGTAGAGGCGCAGAAGGGTCTCGTTGTCGGGGCGTTCGGCCAGGGTCTGCACGTCCTGCGCGGCCTGTTCGAACGTCAGCGTGGCCTTGGCCATCTCGCCCCCTCCCTGATAGTCCGGTGCCATGACACCACGCGCCTCCGGAGCGGTCAATACGCCGTGGATTGTCGCGCCGCACGCGCTCTGGCACCGTAGCGCGCGGGAGGGCGCCGAACGCGCCGACGATCGACACGGAGCGAACGACATGGGCTATTTCGTCACCGGCGCCACCGGCTTCATCGGCCGCTACCTCGTGGGCAAGCTGCTCCGGCGCAAGGGCACGATCCACGTGCTGGTGCGCGAGGGGTCGCAGAAGAAGTTCGAGGCGATCGCGAAACAGATGGGCTGGGACCGCAAGCGGGTGCTGCCGGTGGCGGGCGACATGACCGCGGCCAACTGCGGCCTCTCCGCCGCGCAAGTGCGCGCGCTCAAGGGCAAGGTGAAGCACTTCTTCCACCTCGCCGCGATCTACGACCTGACCGCGGGCGCGGAGGCGCAGCGGGCGGCGAACATCGAGGGCACGCAGCACGCGCTCGACCTCGCCGCCGCGCTCGAGGCCGGTTGCTTCCACCATGCGAGCTCGATCGCGGTGGCGGGGCTGTATCCGGGCATCTTCCGCGAGGACATGTTCGACGAGGCCGAAGGGCTGGACGATCCCTACCTGCGCACCAAGCACGAGGCCGAGCGCCTGGTGCGCAACGAGGCGCGGCTGAAGTGGCGCGTGTACCGGCCGGCCATGGTGGTGGGCCATTCGCAGACCGGCGAGATCGACAAGATCGACGGGCCCTACTACTTCTTCACCCTGATCAAGAAACTGCGGCAGATGCTGCCGCCGTGGATGCCCGTGCTGGGCATCGAGGGCGGACGCATCAACATCGTGCCGGTGGATTTCGTGGCCGATGCGATGGACCACATCGCGCACAAGCCGCGGCTCGACGGCCACACCTTCCACCTCACCGATCCCGAGCCGCTGCGCGTGGGCGAGGTGCTCAATGCCTTCTGCCGCGCCGGCCACGCGCCGGAGATGACCATGCGCATCGACGCGCGCATGTTCGCCTTCGTGCCGTCGGCGATCCGCGGCGCGGTCGGCAACTTGCCGCCGGTGAAGCGTTTCGTCGGCATGCTGCTTCGCGACTTCCGGATTCCGAAGCAGGTGCTGAAGTTCGTCACCTATCCCACACGCTTCGACAGCCGCGAGACCGAGCGCGCGCTCAAGGGCAGCGGCATCTCGGTCCCGCCGCTGGAATCGTACGCCTGGCGGCTGTGGGACTACTGGGAGCGCCACCTCGACCCGGACCTGTTCATCGACCGCACGCTCAAGGGCAAGGTGCGCAACAAGGTGGTGGTGATCACCGGCGGCTCGTCGGGGATCGGGTTGTCCACCGCGAAGCGCGTGGCCGAGGCCGGTGCGGTGACGGTGATCGTCGCGCGCGGCGAGGAGGAACTGTTCAAGGCGCGCGACGAGATGAAGGCCGCGGGCGGCAAGGTGTTCGCCTACACCGCGGACCTGGCGGACATGGCCGACTGCGACCGCTTGGTGGCGAAGATACTGGAAGAGCACGGCCACGTCGACGTGCTGGTGAACAACGCCGGGCGCTCGATCCGGCGCTCGATCGAGCTCAGCTACGACCGCTTCCACGATTTCGAACGCACCATGCAGCTCAACTACTTCGGCAGCCTGCGCCTGATCATGGGCTTCATGCCGGTGATGACCAAACGGCGCAAGGGCCACATCATCAACATCAGCTCGATCGGCGTGCTGGCCAGTTCGCCGCGGTTCTCGGCCTACGTGGCCTCGAAGGCGGCGCTGGATGCGTTCAGCCGATGCGCGCAGGGCGAGCTGTCGGGCAAGGGCATCAGCTTCACCACGATCAACATGCCGCTGGTGAAGACGCCGATGATCGCGCCGACCAAGATGTACGACAGCGTGCCGACGCTGACCCCGGAGGAGGCCGCGGACCTGGTTGTGAAGGGGATCGTCGAACGCCCGACCCGGATCGCCACGCGCCTGGGCATCTTCTCGGCGCTGCTCAACGCGGTCGCGCCCAAGGCCTACGAGGTGATCATGAGCACCGCGTTCGAACTGTTCCCGGATTCGGCCGCGGCCAGGGGCGACCGCGCTGCGCTCAAGGACGAGACGCCGAGCCAGGAGCAGATCGCGTTCGCGGCGATGATGCGCGGCGTGCACTGGTAGCGCGCCGCGGTGCGCCTGCTCGGGGGATGACCTCAGGCGTGTCGAGCCAGCGGTCGCGCCTGAAGGCGCTCCTACGGTAGCGGGTGTGCCGGGGAGGCAGACGCCAATGCGTAGGAGCGGCTTCAGCCGCGAACGCCGCGGCGACCCGCGGCCGAGGCGGTTGCGCAGGCAAGGTTGCCGAC
>NZ_JAETWA010000033.1 GCF_016774335.1 Luteimonas saliphila
CCTAACGCCTGAATTAAGCCGAGCCGCGAAGCGGCTTCGGCTTGAATGAATTGTTAGCCCCCAACCTCATCTGGCCAGATCGGCTCAAAGTCAATCTCATACTTGACCCGAAGTGGAGGAACAGCGACCTGATGCGATTTGCCTACATCAATGAAGTCGGGTTGAGAGCGGTGAGTGCCTGTGTAAGCCATGATGGAGACCAGAGAAAGACGACCTTTACACTTGTCACCGCTAAAGAATGAGTAGCCCGAGAACGTGTCAAACCTAACGGGGATTGAGTAGTTGCCCAGTCCGTCTGTGAGTGTCATGGCGGGTCCGTTTGGAACGGAGTTCTCTATCCACGAGACACCAACAAGGGCATTGGGCAAGGGGACTCCGTTTGCGTCCTCCACCGAGCCGGAGAATACGTAGAACTTTGCGCCACACTTGGCCGTCGCGCCAGGACTTAAGAGCAGAAGAAAGAGAAGTGCTAGGGATGTTCGCATTGGGGGCTAACGCCTAAGTTAAGCCGCGCCGTGTAGTGCAGCAAACCACATGGCAAGCTGTACCTGCCATGTGGTTTGCGTAACGAAGCGGCGTCGGCTTGAACGCATTGTTAGGCCTCACGTGCCCCACCAACCCTGAGTAGCTACCAGCACAAGCAAAACCTCGGCCATCGCCACGACCACGAGCGACGCGCCTCCCAATAGCACACCGGTGCGACCATCTTTGCGCCAGTGTTGCAGCATCGCGGCGCGGCGCCGACGGCTAAGCATGAAGTACCAAGGCCGCAAAGGCCATGGAGGGCCACTCCCCAACTCAGCAAGGTCGTCGACTATGGGCATGACGCTCCTGAGGCCTAACGCCTGAATTAAGCCGACCCGCGAAGCGGGTTCGGCTTGAATGAATTGTTAGGCGCCGCCACTCGGAGTGGGTGCGCCGGGTTGTCTCGGATGAACGCCTCAACGTCCGCTAGCCTATCAGGCAGTGACGGTCCGGAAGTGCTGCGATAGCTAAAGGACCGGAAGCCAGCTACGAAGAGGGCCTGGACCTTTGTCCATTGCTCAAGATCTTTGGCGGGAGGCGCTTTGAACGAGCGACCCATCTCATAGATTGTTCCGCCGCAGCTTGGGCAGACGGCAACTGAGTCTGGGCGGGGTGCGACCTTGAAGCTCTTGCGGCAGTCAAAGCAGGCATGGGCAATCAAGTATTGTGGACTTGGCATGCGATTGACCTGCATAGGCGCCTAACGCCTGAATTAAGCCGACCCGCGAAGCGGGTTCGGCTTGAATGAATTGTTAGGGCGCGTACCGTTGAACCCACAGCTCATGATCCCCGTTGGGATCACTGAGACTACGCGAGCACGACATTCGGTTGAAATTGTCATAGTCATTGTGCAGCACACAGTAGAGCACTTGACCCGATGCCAGCGCGACCTCCAACTGCTTGACACGATCTGGCCCGCAGTGAACGTGCCGCGCAGCGCCTTGGCGGAGCGAGCCATTAACCGTGCCTGCTACGTCTAGCGAGTCCGCGTCTTCGGTGCCGGACAAGGTGAGCTGGCCGGTATACGGCTGACCGCTGCGTGAGCCAAGCACTCCGTAATCGCCTCGAAGCCAAGTGACCGCCTTGGCCACATCTCCGGCCGCGGCGGTGCAGATGGGGCTGGTAGGCGGTGGTGGTGCAGCCGGCTGACTGCCCAAAAGCGCCATTACGAGAACCAAGTATGTGTCCATAGCGGCCTAACGCCTGAATTAAGCCGCGCCGCGAAGCGGCGTCGGCTTGAATGAATTGTTAGGCCGCGCGCCCGCGACCAAGAACCGGCGATAGCATCCGCGCCGGCAACCAGAGAATGGCTCCGACCACAGCGTAGAGCAGAACGTTGAGAAGGCTTGCCAGCAGCATGTACTGAGCCGAGCACCAAGTGAACCAGCTCTGGCAGGCCTCCGCGGCCATAAGAATGATTGAGGGAGGGAACAGGAACACGAACCAAGCCTCAAGGTACTGATGCCACGAACTAGGCGCGACGGAAAAGATTGCTAGAAGAACCACAGCCGCGGCGAGGCCAGCAACAGCCCAGCGAAATAACCATTTCAGTAGCGACACTGTTGCCATAGCGGCCTAACG
>NZ_JAETWA010000034.1 GCF_016774335.1 Luteimonas saliphila
GGGGCGGTGCTGGTCGGCGCGCTGCAGCCGCAGGCCGACGAGGCGCGCGCGGAGGCGATCCGTTCGCGCGGGATCGTCGCGTTCCCGCTCGAGCGCCTGCCACGGACCACCCGCGCCCAGGCGATGGACATCCTCAGCTCGCAGGCCGGCATCGCCGGCTACAAGGCGGTGCTGATCGCGGCGCAGCTCGCGCCGCGCTACTTCCCGATGCTGACCACCGCCGCCGGCACGATCCGGCCGTCGAAGGTCCTCATCGTCGGCGCCGGCGTCGCCGGCCTGCAGGCGGTGGCCACGGCGCGCCGCCTGGGCGCGCAGGTGGAGTGCTTCGACGTGCGCCCGGAAACGCGCGAGCAGATCGAATCGCTGGGCGGCAAGTTCCTCGACCTGGGCGTGAGCGCCGCGGGCGAGGGCGGCTACGCGCGCCAGCTCACCGACGAGGAACGCGCGCTGCAGCAGCAGAAGCTCGCCGAGCATCTCAAGGGGATCGACGTCGTCGTCTGCACCGCCGCGGTTCCGGGCCGGCCGGCGCCGAAGATCGTCAGTGCGGCGATGGTGGCGGGCATGAAGCCCGGCAGCGTGATCGTCGATCTGGCCGCCGAGACCGGCGGCAACTGCGAGCTCACCCGGCGCGGCCAGACGTTCGAGACCGACAACGGCGTGGTCGTCGCCGGCCCGCTCGACCTCGCCAGCCAGGGTGCGCTGCACGCCAGCGAGATGTTCGCGCGCAACGTCTACAACTTCGTCTCGTTGCTGCTCAGGGACGGCGCACTCGCGTTCGACTGGGACGACGAACTGCTGGCGAAGACGGTGTGGCCGGAGCGCGCTGCGGCGGTCTGAGCCCGCGGCACCATCCATTCCGCGAAGGATCAAGGACAGGGTTGCGGGTCTGCCGGTCCAGCCCGGCCCTCGGAGGCCGGGTCCACCGGCATGGCCGGGTGGCTGGGCTCGTTGCGGGGTCCGGCAGGGGCGCGACCGACGGGGCTGCCACTGGGGGCTCAGGGCACGCGCGGCTGCGGCGGATCCTTCGGCGGATGCGCCTCCACCCAGGCCTTGCGCTGCTCGGGCGTCATCGCCTTCCAGCGTTCGATCGTCGCCCTGCGTTCGGCTTCCGGCAGGTCGCGGGTGTGCTCGAACAGCGCGCGTGCCTGTTCGCGCCTCTCCGGCGGCATGTCGCGCCAGCGCTTCATGCCGTGGCGGGCGTGTTTGCGCTGTTCCGGGGTCATGGCCTGCCAGCGCTGGGCATGCTCGAGCATGTGCTGGCGTTTGCCGGGCGGGCTGTCGTTCCAGCGCTCGCGCACGGGGGCGAGCAGCAGCTCGCGCTGCGCGGGCGTGAGCTGCTCCCAGGCCGGGAGCGGTGCGGGCGCGGCAGACTGCGCCAGCGCGGCGAGCGGGGCGGCAGCGAGGGTGAGCACGAGCAGGAAGACGCGGGACGACATGGCTTACTCCATCGCGAGCAGGTCGGCGTCGCCGGAGGCGAGCCAGACGTAGAAGTCGGGGTTCTGGTCGAGGTCGTCGAGCGCGCCCTCGATGCCGGTCCCCGCCGCAGCGACCGCGACCGGCGTTTCCGCGGCGGCAGGCGGCGCTTCGCCGGACATGCGCAGGCCGATGCCCAGGCCGCCCGCGACCACCAGCAACGACGCGAACGCCGCCGCGGGCAACCGCCAGCGCGATCCGCGCGAGGGCGCGTCGGCCAGCGCCGCGTGGCGGCGGCGATGCAACTGCGCCATGGTCGCGCCGGACACCTGCGACACCGCCTCGGCATAGCGGGCGCGAAGCGCCTGGTCGAGACGGCCATGGTCACGGTCGTTGTTCATCGGAACTCCTCCAGTTGCTTCTGCAGGGCCTCGCGTGCGCGGAACAGGTGGGTTTTCACCGATCCCTCGCCGCAGCCCATGATCTTCGCGGTCGCCGCCACGTCCATGTCTTCCAGCACCCGCAGCGTGAACGCCTCGCGCTGGCGCGCCGGCAACGCGCGCAGTGCGTGCGCCAGCCGGTTCCAGGCCTCGCGGCCGTCGTGGGCGCGCGACGGGTCCGGCGTGGCCTCGTCGGCCCAGTCGATCTCCCCGCCCTCGGCATCGCGCGCATCCGTGAGCCACGACAGACGGAACGTGCGCCGGCGCTGCACGTCGATGATCCGGCTGCGCAGGACCGACCAGAAAAGCGGCGTCCATTCCTCCGCGGGGCGGTCGCGGTAACCGAGCATCTTCGCCATCGCATCCTGGACCGCATCCAGCGCGTCCTCGCGGTGGCGCAGGCCCAGCTCGGCGAAGCGGAACGCCCGCGCCGAGATGCCGCCCAGGAACTCTTCCAGCGTCGGCGGGCGGGCCGGTCGCGGCGCGGCATCGGGGGCGTTGGCGTCCACGGCGGCCAGCGTACCCGGTGTGCCGCCCATGGAGGCCCGCGCGCGCTCCGCGCCGGCCAGCCTCATGTCGATTCCGCCGTCCATCCGCCTGGTTGCACCCGAGACTCCGCAGCTCCCTGTCGTCAACGCCCGGCGACGGCGACGGTTGACCGGCGCTGGCGCGGTTCAGCCCCGGTTATGATGCGGGACATCCGCAGCGCAGCCGGGGAGTGGGGGATGATCGACGGGTTCGTGGCCTTGTACATCTTCATGCTGGCGGCCATCGCCGGCCACGTGATCATCTCGCGGGTACCGGTGATCCTGCACACGCCGCTGATGTCGGGCAGCAACTTCATCCACGGCATCGTGCTGATCGGGGCGATGGTGGTGCTGGGCCATGCCGACACCCCGCTGGAGAAGGCGATCGGTTTCGTCGCGGTGCTGATGGGCGCGGGCAACGCCGCCGGCGGCTACGTGGTGACCGAGCGGATGCTGGAGATGTTCAAGTCGTCGAAGCCGTCTCCGTCCAGGGAGCCCGGGGCATGAGCGGCGCCGACCTCCTCGACCTGCTGGTCAAGACCAGTTACCTGATCGCGGCCACGTTGTTCCTGCTCGGCCTGCAACGCATGGCCTCACCCAGGACCGCGCGCAGCGGCATCCGCTGGGCCGGGCTGGGCATGGTCATCGCCACCCTCGCCACGTTCTTCCTGCCCGACCTGCACAACATCCCGCTGATCCTGGCCGCCACGGCGATCGGGACCGCGATCGCGTGGATCTCGGGCAAGCGGGTCGCGATCACCGACATGCCGCAGATGGTGGCGCTGTACAACGGCCTC
This sequence comes from Luteimonas saliphila, assembly GCF_016774335.1. Taxonomy (GTDB): domain Bacteria; phylum Pseudomonadota; class Gammaproteobacteria; order Xanthomonadales; family Xanthomonadaceae; genus Luteimonas; species Luteimonas saliphila. Next base: position 3,178 of record NZ_JAETWA010000034.1, read on the forward strand.
GGCGGCGGCTCGGCGGCGGCCATCGGCGGCGTGGAACTGCTGCGCTGGTCGGCCGCGGGCCAGGCGAGCGGGCCGGTCCCGCTGGTGCTGGCGGTGCTGGGCGGGCTGATCGGTTCGGTGGCGCTGTCGGGTTCGATCATCGCCTGGGCCAAGCTCGACGGGCGCATGGACAAGCGCTACGCGTTCCCGGGCATGCAGGCGTTCAATTTCCTGGTGTTCGCCGCGGCCATCGTGCTGGGCGGGCTGGTGGTGTGGTCGCTGGGCGCGCCCTGGATCGTCGCGTTCTTCCTGGTGGCGCTGGCGCTGGGCGTGCTGATGACCCTGCCCATCGGCGGCGCCGACATGCCGGTGGTGATCTCGCTGTACAACGCGCTGACCGGCCTGGCGGTCGCGTTCGAAGGCTACGTGCTGGGCAACGAGGCGCTGATCATCGCCGGCATGATGGTGGGCGCGGCGGGCATCCTGCTGACGCGGCTGATGGCCAAGGCGATGAACCGCTCGATCAAGAGCGTGCTGTTCTCCAACTTCGGCGGCGGCGGGGCTTCGGCGGCCGAGATCAGCGGCTCTCAGAAGCCGATCGAGGCCGCCGACGTCGCGGCGATGATGGCCTTCGCCGAACGCGTGGTGATCGTGCCCGGCTACGGCATGGCCGTGGCCCAGGCGCAGCACAAGATCTGGGAGCTGACGCAGCGGCTGCTCGAGCGCGGGGTCAAGGTGAAGTTCGCGATCCACCCGGTGGCCGGGCGCATGCCGGGGCACATGAACGTGCTGCTGGCCGAGGCCGGCGTGCCCTACGACCTGATCGCCGACATGGACGACATCAACCCGGAGTTCGCCAACACCGACGTCTCGCTGGTGATCGGCGCCAACGACGTGGTCAACCCGGTGGCCAAGACCGACCCGGCCAGCCCGATCTACGGCATGCCGATCCTGGACGTGGTGAACTCGAAGAACACCATCGTCATCAAGCGCGGCAGGGGCACCGGGTTCGCCGGCATCGAGAACGCGCTGTTCTACGCCGACAACACGCGCATGCTGTACGGCGACGGCGCGGAGATGGCCAGCGCGCTGGTGAGCGAACTCAAGGCGCTCGACGGCGGGCATTGAGCCCG
>NZ_JAETWA010000035.1 GCF_016774335.1 Luteimonas saliphila
GCCAGCAGTTCGTCGTCCCAGTCGAACGCGAGTGCGCCGTCCCTGAGCAGCAACGAGACGAAGTTGTAGACGTTGCGCGCGAACATCTCGCTGGCGTGCAGCGCACCCTGGCTGGCGAGGTCGAGCGGGCCGGCGACGACCACGCCGTTGTCGGTCTCGAACGTCTGGCCGCGCCGGGTGAGCTCGCAGTTGCCGCCGGTCTCGGCGGCCAGATCGACGATCACGCTGCCGGGCTTCATGCCCGCCACCATCGCCGCACTGACGATCTTCGGCGCCGGCCGGCCCGGAACCGCGGCGGTGCAGACGACGACGTCGATCCCCTTGAGATGCTCGGCGAGCTTCTGCTGCTGCAGCGCGCGTTCCTCGTCGGTGAGCTGGCGCGCGTAGCCGCCCTCGCCCGCGGCGCTCACGCCCAGGTCGAGGAACTTGCCGCCCAGCGATTCGATCTGCTCGCGCGTTTCCGGGCGCACGTCGAAGCACTCCACCTGCGCGCCCAGGCGGCGCGCCGTGGCCACCGCCTGCAGGCCGGCGACGCCGGCGCCGACGATGAGGACCTTCGACGGCCGGATCGTGCCGGCGGCGGTGGTCAGCATCGGGAAGTAGCGCGGCGCGAGCTGCGCCGCGATCAGCACCGCCTTGTAGCCGGCGATGCCGGCCTGCGAGCTGAGGATGTCCATCGCCTGGGCGCGGGTGGTCCGTGGCAGGCGCTCGAGCGGGAACGCGACGATCCCGCGCGAACGGATCGCCTCCGCGCGCGCCTCGTCGGCCTGCGGCTGCAGCGCGCCGACCAGCACCGCCCCCTGCTTCATCCGCGCGATCGCCTCGGCTGCCGGCGGCTGCACGCACAGCACCACGTCGGCCTCCTCGCGCACGTCGCCGTCGACGAGGTGGGCACCAGCGTCGGCATAGGCCTGGTCTGGGAAGCGGGCGAACTCGCCCAGCCCGCGCTGGACGCGGACCGTGACGCCGGCCGCCACCAGCTTTCTCGCCGTTTCCGGCGTCAATGCCACGCGTCGTTCGCCTGGCGCGCTTTCCTTCAATGCCAACACCGCAACGGACATGTCGTGATCCCCTTCTCAGGCGCGCTCGAAGATCGCCGCGATACCTTGTCCGCCGCCGATGCACATCGTCACCAGTGCGTAGCGGCCCTGGATACGATGCAGCTCGGCGATGGCCTTGACGGTGATGATCGCGCCAGTGGCGCCGATCGGATGGCCGAGCGAAATGCCCGAACCGTTCGGATTGACCTTCGCCGGGTCGAAATCCAGCTCCCTGGCCACCGCGCAGGCCTGCGCGGCGAAGGCCTCGTTGGCCTCGATCACGTCCAGGTCGGCCACCTGCAGGCCGGCCCGCGCAAGCGCCAGCCGGGTCGCGCTGACCGGGCCGATGCCCATGTAGGCCGGATCCACGCCGGTGTGCGCGTAGGCGACCAGCCGCGCCAGCGGCGTCAGGCCGTGCGTGCGCGCGGCGTCGGCGCTGCCCAGCACCACCGCGGCCGCGCCGTCGTTGAGGCCGGAGGCGTTGCCCGCGGTGACGGTTCCGTCGGGTTTGAACACCGGCTTCATCGCCGCCAGCTGCTCGAGGCTGGCATCGCCGCGGACGTGTTCGTCGGTGTCGAACGACACGCTGCCCTTGCGCGAGCGGATCTCGACCGGAACGATCTGATCGCGGAAATGTCCGGCCTCGATGGCACCGGCGGCGCGCCGGTTGCTTTCCAGCGCCAGCGCGTCCTGCTCCTCGCGGGAAACGCCGTGGCGCGTGGCGACGTTCTCGGCGGTGATGCCCATGTGGATGCGTCCGAACGGATCGTGCAGCACACCGTTGGTGGCATCGACCAGCGTGCTGTCGCCCAGCCGCGCGCCCCAGCGCGAGGCGGTGCTGAAGTAGGCGCCGCGGCTCATCGACTCGGCACCGCCGGCGACCGCGATCCCGGCATCGCCGAGCGCGACGGTCTGCGCCGCCGAGACGATCGCCTGCAGGCCCGAGCCGCACAACCGGTTGACGTTGAGCGCCGGCGTTTCGTGCGGGATGCCGGCCTCGACCGCGGCGATCCGGCTCAGGTAGGCGTCGCGCGGTTCGCCGGGAATCACGTGTCCCATCACTACATGGCCGACCTGCTCCGGCGCGACGCCGGCGCGCTGCAGCGCGGCACGGATCGCGGTGGCACCCAGCTGCGCGGGCGGGATGTCCTTGAGGGTGCCGCCGAAGCGGCCGATCGCGGTACGCGCGGTACCGAGGATGAAGATGTCGCGCAGGCTCATGGGTGGAGTCCGGTCGTGGAGGAAAGGGGATTACATGCCGGCGTAGTTGGGCCCGCCACCGCCCTGCGGCGTCACCCAGACGATGTTCTGGGTTGGATCCTTGATGTCGCAGGTCTTGCAGTGCACGCAGTTCTGGGCGTTGATCTGCAGCCTCGGGTGGCCTTCGGCTTCGCCCACGTACTCGTAGACTCCCGCCGGGCAGTAGCGCGCTTCCGGGCCGGCGTACTCGGCCAGGTTCACCGCCACCGGGATCCCGGGATTCTTCAGCGTCAGGTGGCCGGGCTGGTCCTCGTCGTGGTTGGTGCTGCTCAGGTAGACCGAGCTCAGCCGGTCGAACGTCAGCACGCCGTCCGGCCTGGGGTAGACGATCTTCTCGTGCCTGGCCGCCGGTTCCAGCGCGGCATGGTCGGAGGTCTTGCGGCGCAGCGTCCATGGCGGCGTGCGGATGCCGAGCCTGGGCAACAGCCACTGCTCGATGCCGTTCATCAGCGTGGCCACCCACAGCCCCTTCTTGAACCAGGCCTTGAAGTTCTTCGAGGCCTGCAGCTCGTCATGCAGCCAGCTGCGTGCGAACGCCTCGGGATAGGCCGACAGCTCGTCGCGCGCACGCCCTTCGCCCAGTGCCGTGAAGGCGGCCTCGGCGGCCAGCATGCCGGTCTTGATCGCGGCATGGCTGCCCTTGATTCGGCTGGCATTGAGGGTGCCGGCCTCGCAGCCGACCAGCGCGCCTCCGGGAAACACCAGCCTGGGCAGGGCACCGATGCCGCCGGCGGTGATCGCGCGGGCGCCATAGCCGATCCGCTTGCCGCCCTCGAGATGGACCCGGATCGATGGATGGGTCTTGAAGCGCTGGAACTCCTCGAACGGGCTCAGCCACGGGTTCCTGTAGTCCAGCCCGACCACGAAGCCGACCGCGACCCTGCCGTCCTCCAGGTGGTACAGGAACGAGCCGCCGTAGGTGTCGCTGCGCATCGGCCAGCCGGCGGTATGCACCACCAGGCCGGGCTGCGCCTTCTCGGGTGCCACCTGCCACAGTTCCTTGATGCCGATGCCGTAGGACTGCGGGTCGCGGCCTTCATCGAGGCGGTACTTCGCGATCAGTTCGCGGCCCAGATGCCCGCGCGAGCCCTCGGCGAAGATCGTGTACTTCGCATGCAGTTCCATGCCGAGCTGGAACTGGTCGGTGGGCTCGCCGTCCTTGCCGATGCCCATGTTGCCGGTGGCCACGCCACGCACGGCGCCACCGTCGTCGTACAGCACCTCGGCGGCGGCGAAACCGGGGAAGATCTCCACGCCCAGCGCCTCGGCCTGTGTGCCGAGCCAGCGCACCACGCTGCCCAGGCTGATGATGTAGTTGCCGTGGTTGTTCAGGCTGTCGGGAATGAAGGCCTGCGGCGTGGCGATGGCGCCGGTGCGGGTCAGGAACAGGATCTGGTCGCCGGTCACCGGCTGGTGCAAGGGCGCGCCGCGCTCTTTCCAGTCGGGGAACAGTTCCGACAGCGCCTTCGGGTCCATGATCGCACCCGACAGGATGTGCGCGCCCGGCTCGGAGCCTTTTTCCAGCACGCACACCGACACCTCCCGTCCCTGTTCTGCCGCCAGCTGCTTGAGCCGGATCGCCGTCGCCAGTCCGCCCGGGCCGGCACCGACGACGACCACGTCGTACTCCATCGATTCGCGTGGGCCGTGGGTCGACAGCAGGTGCTCCGACAGCGGGTGTTCCGGGGTCATTGGCTTGGCTCCGTCGGCACGGCGGATGCATGGCTGGTGCATGGCAGGAAAAAAGTGGGGAGAAAGAGACGATGCGACCGGCGGGATGCCGGCAATCTCATGCCGGGGTCATGTCGTCCCGGCGCGTGTCATCCGGGGACGTCATCGCGACAGGGTCATTTCGTGCCGCGCAGCGATTCGAGCGCCGTATAGAGCGGATCGTCGGGCTTGCGCTGGCCGAAGCTGTCGGGCCTGGCGCTGGCGAAGGTACGGTCCGCGCGCGGCTCGACCCGTTCCATGCTGTTGAGTCCGCGGCGCGAGGCGATCTTCCAGACGCCGTCGCGCTTCTCGAAGCGGTCGATGTAGCGGCCGTCGAGGAAGTAGTCCTCCTCGTCGCTGCCGTCGGCGGTGGCGCGGCGGTGGTGGGCGGAGAAGTAGCACTCGCTGATCGCGACGTCGCCGGCCAACTCGATCATCACGTTGGAGATCGCGTGGGTCGTACTCCTGACCTTGGCGACCATCGGCAATGCGACGGTGATGAACTCCTGCGACAGACCCTTGAAACCGCCGTGCTGGTGCGCGGCGTCGTCGAAGAAGCACGAGCGCAGCGCTTCCTCGTCCAGCCGGTCCCAGCCGCGGGCATAGCGGTACAGGATTTCGGTGATCTGTTCGCGCGCTTCCAGGCCGGCCAGGCGCGCCTCCAGCGTAGCCGGCGCTGGCGTGCGCGCCTGTGCGGGGGCGGCCAGTGCGCCGGCCGCGAACGCGACCGGCACTGCCAGCAGGGTGGCGACGGCCTGTCGGCGATGCTTGGGATCATGGTCTTGCATGTCGTCCTCCCGGGAAGACTGCGGATGTGATCGATGGAATGGATGCAGTGGATCTGCGGTCGACGGGCCGGGCCATCAGACGAGGCCGCCGCGCTGCAGCGCATCGAGTTCGGCGGCGGAAAAGCCCCAATCCGCGAGCGCTTCGCGGTTGTGCGCGCCGATCGCCGGCGGCGGCGACTGGATGCGTCCCGGCGTCGCCGAGAAACGCGGTGCGGGGGCGGGCTGGACGACGCCGGCGACCTCGACGAAGGTGTCGCGGGCCCGGTTGTGCGGATGCCGGGGGGCGTCGGCCAGTCCCAGTACCGGTGCGAAACAGGCATCGCTGCCTTCCAGCAGCGCGCACCACTCGGCCTGCGATCGCTGCTCGATGACGCGGGCCAGGCGATCGCGCAGTTCCGGCCAGTGCTCGCGCTGCATCTGCTGTGCGAACAGCGGGTCGTCGATGCCGGCCTTGTCCAGCAGCAGCGCATAGAACTGCGGTTCGATCGGGCCGAGCGCGATGAACAGGCCGTCGGCGCAGCGGTAGCCGTTGTAGAAATGCGCGCCGCCGTCGAGTGCGTTGACCTGGCGTTGGTCCTTCCAGCGACCGGTCTTGCGCAGGCCGTAGAACATCGACATCAGCGAGGCCGCGCCGTCGCTGACCGCGCAGTCGACCACCTGGCCCTGGCCGCCGCCGCGCACATGCACGATGCCGGCCAGCAGGCCCATCGCCAGGTACAGCGAGCCGCCGCCGAAGTCGCCGACCACGTTCAGCGGCGGCGTCGGCGCTTCGGCCGGACCTATCGCATGCAGCGCTCCGGAGATGGCGATGTAGTTGATGTCGTGCCCGGCCGCGTGCGCCAGCGGGCCGGTCTGGCCCCAGCCGGTCATGCGGCCGTAGACCAGCTTCGGGTTGCGTGCATGGACCTCGTCGGGGCCAAGGCCCAGCCGCTCCATCACGCCGGGGCGGAAGCCCTCGATCAGCGCGTCGGCGCGTTCGAGCAGGCGCAGGCAGACCTCGATCGATTCGGCACGCTTGAGATCCAGCGCCACCGAACGCCGGCCGCGCGCGGTGACATCGGTCGGCTGCCCGCCAGCGGCGCCGGGACGGTCGATGCGCACGATGTCGGCGCCCAGGTCCGACAGCAGCATGCCGCAGAACGGCCCCGGGCCGATGCCGGCGAATTCGACGATCCTGACGCCCGTCAGTGGACCTTGTGCCATATCAGCCCTCCCGCCCGTTGCCATCGAGCAGGCGGCGCGCGATCACCTGCGCCTGGATCTCGCCCGCGCCCTCGAAGATGTTGAGGATGCGCGCATCGGCGAGCAGGCGGCTGACGACGTATTCCTCGGCAAAACCGTTGCCGCCATGGATCTGCAGCGCGTTGTCGGCCGCCGCCCAGGCCACGCGCGCGGCCAGCAGCTTGGCCATGCCCGCCTCCAGGTCGCAGCGCTTGCCGGCGTCCTTCTGACGCGCGGCATGGTAGGTCAGCTGGCGCACGCCGAGCAGCTCCGCCGCCATCATCACCAGCTTGTTGGCGACCCGCGGGAACGCGAAGATCGGCCGGCCGAACTGTCTGCGGTCCAATGCGTAGGCAAGCCCGGTCTCCAGCGAGGCCTGGGCGACGCCGATCGCGCGCGCGGCGGTCTGGATGCGCGCGCTCTCGAAGGTTGCCATCAACTGCTTGAAGCCCTGACCCTCGCGGCCGCCGAGCAGGTGCGAGCGCGGCACGCGGAAACCGTCGAAGCCGATCTCGTACTCCTTCATGCCGCGATAGCCGATCACCCGGATCTCGCCGCCGCCCATGCCCGGGGCCGGGAACGGATCGTCCTCGGTGCCGCGTGGCTTGGGCGCCAGCAGCATCGACAGGCCGCGGTAGTCGTCGCTGTCGGCATCGGTGCGCACCAGCAGGGTCATCAGGTCGGCGCGGGCGGCGTGGGTGATCCAGGTCTTGGCGCCGGTGACCAGGTAATCGTCGCCGTCGGCGCTCGCACGCGTGCGCAGCGCGCCGAGGTCGGAGCCGGTGTTGGGTTCGGTGAACACCGCGGTCGGCAGGATCTGCGCGCTGGCGATCGGCGGCAGCCACTGCCGCTTCTGCTCCTCGCTGCCGCCGCTGAGGATCAGCTCGCCGGCGATCTCCGAGCGCGTGGCCAGCGAACCCACGCCGATCCATGCCCGCGACAGTTCCTCCGAGACCACGCACATCGCGGTCTTGCCCATGCCGTGGCCGCCGTACTGCTCTGGAATGGTCAGGCCGAACACGCCCATCTCGCCGAGTTCCCGTACCAGCTCGATCGGGATCAGTTCGTCCTTCAGGTGCCAATCGTGCGCGAACGGCACGATCTTCTTCTCGCCGAAGGCGTGGAACTGGTCGCGGATGGATTCGAAGACCTCGTCCAGCCCGGTGTTCTCGAGCGTGGCGCGTCCGCGTGCCGCTGCCAGCAGCTCGGCGATGCGGTTCTTGACCGGCTGGGTCGTGCCGTCGCGCGCCAGCGTTAGCAGCGCCGGTGCCTGCAGGATGGCAAGCAGGCCGGCGTCGCCGAACTCCTGAGGACGGATGGTCTCGCCCTGGCTCATGGCGATGCCGCCAGCCAGTTGTGCGGCGTACTCGCCGGCCAGCAACTGGCCCAGTAGCGCGTCGGTCTCGGAGAGTGCGCCATCGTCGTCCAGGCGCTGCGCCCACTCGGCCAGCTGGGTCAGCAGCTCGGCATAGGCGGCGTACCAGCCCAGCCCGTGGACGATGTGCTGCTGGCGGTCGGCCAGGTCGCGATCGATGCGGCCGTCGCGGCCGACCTGCGCCGCGACCGTGGCGCGTGCGCCGTCGACGAAACCGCGCGTCGCGGCGGCGGCCTGGTGCAGCAGCGCTGGCAGATCGGCGAGGACGAGAGCTGCGCTCATGCCTGCGGAGTCCCGTCGCCGGCGTCCGCCTCGTCGATGCCGGCCTTCCCGGTGTCGGCCTTGTTGGCTCTGGCCATCGCCTTGGCATCGAGGCCGGCCACGAGATTGCCGCTGACGACCTGGTTGTGGGCGTGGGCGAGGTGATGCATGTGGAAGATCGCGTCCATCGAGGCGCGCTTGCCGCGCTGGTCCTCGATGAAGTTCATCGCCTGCTTGGTCAGGGTCAGCCCGAACGGCGGTTGCTGGGCAACCTGCTCGGCGATCGCGGCGACCTCGGCTTCCAGCCGGTCGCGCGGCACCACCCGGTTGACCATGCCGAAGCCGGCAGCGCGTTCAGCGCCCATGCGCAGGCCCAGGTACATGAACTCGCGGGCGATCTTCGGCGGCAGGTCGATCATGTGCGCGCAATACTCGACCCCCGGCACGCCCATCCGCACCACCGGATCCTGGAAGAAGGCGTCGTCGGAGGCCACGATGATGTCGCAGACGTTGGCCAGCATCAGCCCGCCGGCAATGCAGGCGCCCTGGACCATCGCGATGGCCGGCTTGGGAATGTCCTGCCAGCGCCGGCACAGGCCGAGGTAGGCGTCCTGTTCCAGCACGTACTGCGCCTCGGCGCCGTCGCGGCTCAGGTGGTCGGGCCAAAGCAGCACGCGCTCGCGCGGCAGGTGGCGATCCTTCTCCGGGGTCCCGATGTCGTGGCCGGCGGAGAAATGCTTGCCGCGCGCGCCGAGCACGATGACCTTGACCGCGTCGTCTTCGACCGCGCGCCGGAAGCAGGCGTCGAGCTGGTTGAGCAGGCGGTAGTTCTGCGCGTTGCCGTATTGCGGGCGTGCCAGCCAGATCCAGGCGGTGCTGCCGCGGGTTTCGTATTCGACGTACTGCGCGTTGCCGGCGTCCTGGTCTGCGCTGGTGGGCATGCTGTTTCCCTCCCGCGGATGCGCACCCTGCGCATCCGGATCCGTGGCGATGGCGATTGAATGACGCGATTCACACCTTGCGATTCAATTATTGCACGTTAGTGCATTTTATCCCTGGCGTGAAACCTGGCGGACGCGCATCAGCGCGGCGCCATCCGGATCGCGCCATCGAGGCGGATGTTCTCGCCGTTGAGGTAGGTGTTGGCGATGATCGACAGCGCCAGCGCGGCGAATTCGCCGGGCCGGCCGAAGCGCCTGGGGAACGGCACGTTGGCGGCCAGCGACTGCTTGACCGCTTCGCTGGCGCGGCTCATCAGGGGAGTATCGAAGATGCCCGGCAGGATGCCGTTGACGCGGATGCCGTCGTTCATCAGGTCGCGGGCGACGGTCAGGGTGAGCGAGGTCAGCCCGCCCTTGGACGCGGCGTAGGCGGCCTGGCCGACCTGGCCGTCGTGCGCGGCGATGCTGGAGGTGTTGACGATCACCCCGCGCTCGCCGTCCTCGAGCGGTGGGAGACCGAGCATGCCCTGCGCCGACTTGGCGATGCAGCGGAAGGTGCCGACCAGGTTGATCTGCACGATGCGGTCGAAGGCGTCGATCGGGAAGTGCCTGGTTTCGCCGGTGGTCTTGTCGCGGCTGGCGGTCTTGACCACGTTGCCGGTGCCGGCGCAGTTGACCAGGATGCGTTCCTGTCCGTGCGCGGCGCGGGCCTTGGCGAAGGCGGCGTCGATGCCGGCCTCGTCGGTGACGTTGGCCTGGCAGAACACGCCGCCGATCGCGGCGGCGACCGCTTCGCCGGTATCGGCGTTCATGTCGAACACCGCGACCTTGACGCCTTGTGCGGCGAGTGCGCGCGCGGTGGCTTCGCCGAGCCCGGAGGCGCCGCCGGTGACGATGGCGGCGATGTCGTTGCCGAGTTTCATGGTGCCTGTCTCCCTTGCTCTTGTTCTGTCGGTGCGTGCTTGGTCGTCGGTGCCGCCACGCGCATCGGGCGGCCGCCCGATGCTCAGCCCGCGATCGCGCCGCCCTGCCGGAGCCGCTCGCGTTCATCGTCGTCCAGTCCCAGCCACTGGCCGAGCACCTCGCCGGTGTGCTCACCGACATGCGGCGGCGGGCGGTCGAAGCTGGCCGGCGTGTGCGAGAACTTGCCGGGGAAGGCGACCGACGGGATTTCCACCCCGTCGGCGCGCTGGAAGCGATGGACCACGCCGCGCGCTTCGACGAACGGGTCGGCGAAGATCTGGCCGATGGTGTTGACCGGACCGCAGGGCACGCCGCGCGCGCACAGGGTGGCGATCAGCGCGTCGACGGTCCGCCTGCCGATCGCCGCCTGCAACGTGGCTTCGAGGGTGTCGCGATGGATCACGCGCTGGTGGTTGCCGACATAGCGCGGATCGGCGGCCAGTTCCGGTGTCCCGAGCGCGACGCACAGGGTGTGGAACTGGCTGTCGTTGCCGACCGCGACCACGATGGAGCCGTCGGCGGCGTCGAATACGCGGTATGGGACGACGGTCGGATGCGCATTGCCGAGCCGGCCCGGCGATACGCCGCCGACCAGGTAGCTCAGGCCCTGGTTGGCGAGGGTGGCGATCTGGGTGTCGAGCAGCGAGCAGTCGATGTGCTGGCCTTCGCCGGTGCGTTCGGCGTGACGTAGCGCGATCAGCACGCTGACCGCCGCGTACATGCCGGTGGACAGGTCGGCCATCGCCACGCCGGGCTTGATCGGCGGGCCGTCCTTTTCGCCGGTGATGCTCATCATCCCGCCCATCGCCTGGGCGACGAAGTCGTAGCCGGGGCGATCGGCATAGGGGCCGGTCTGGCCGAAACCGGTGACCGAGCAGTAGACCAGGCGCGGATTGACCGCGTGCAGGCCGTCGTAGTCGAGGCCGAACTTCTTCAGCCCGCCGACCTTGAAGTTCTCGACCAGTACGTCGGCCCGGGCGGCGAGCCGGCGCACCAGCGCGGCACCCTGGGGCATGGCCAGGTCGATCGCCACCGAACGCTTGTTGCGGTTGCACGAGAGGTAGTACGCGCTCTCGCGCGAATGCTCCCAGCCCGGTTCCGATGGCAGGTCGGGCGGGCCCCATCGGCGGGTGTCGTCGCCCTTGCCGATGCTCTCGATCTTGATCACGTCGGCGCCGAAATCGGCCAGGATCTGGGTACACCAGGGGCCGGCGAGCACCCGCGAGACATCGAGCACCTTGATGCCGTCCAGCGCCCGGGGCGCGGCGGATGGGCCGGGGGAGGAGGGTGTTGCTTCAGCCATGATCTTGGGGACGCATCCGTGGAAAGGGCGTTGCCGTAGAGCGGCGCATGGTCATCGTGCGCCCGTTCAAAGCCGCTCGACGATCGTCACGTTGGCCATGCCGCCGGCCTCACACATCGCCTGCAGGCCGTAGCGCTTGCCGTGGGTGTGCAGCGCGCGCACCAGGGTGGTCATCAGCCGGGCGCCGCTGGCGCCGAGCGGATGGCCGAGCGCGATCGCGCCGCCGTGCACGTTGAGCCGTGCCGGGTCGGCGCCCAGCGCCTTCAGCCAGGCCAGCGGCACCGGGGCGAAAGCCTCGTTGATCTCGTACAGGTCGATGTCGGCGATCGACAGGCCGGCGCGCACAAGCGCTTTTTCGGTGGCCGGGATCGGTGCTTCGAGCATGATCACCGGGTCGTGGCCGAGCACGGTCATCTGGTGCACGCGTGCCAGCGGTTCCACGCCCAGGGCTTTCAGACCGCGCTCGTTGGCGATCAACAGCGCAGCGGCGCCGTCGCAGATCTGGCTGGCGTTGGCGGCGGTGGTGCGGCCGCCCTCCTGCAGCAGCTTGACCTGGGAGATCGCTTCCAGGCTGGCCTCGAAGCGGATGCCTTCGTCGACGGCGTGCCCGACCATGCCGCCGTCCTCCAGCGCGATCTGCAGCGGGACGATCTCGGCGCCGAAATGGCCGGCTTCGGTCGCGGCGATCGCACGGCGGTGGCTTTCGAGCGCGAAGGCGTCCAGTTCGGGGCGCTGGAAGCCGTATTTGTCGGCCATCAGTTCGGCACCGCGGAACTGGCTGAACGGGGTATCCGGGTAGCGTGCTTCCAGACCGGGACTGCGATAGCTGCCGAAGCCGTGCTTGGCGGCCAGCGTCCACGGCAGGCCCATCGGCACGCGGGTCATGCTCTCCACGCCGGCGGCGACCACCACGTCCATCGCCCCGGACATCACCGTGGCCGCGGCGAAATGCAGCGCCTGCTGCGACGACCCGCACTGGCGGTCGACCGTGGTCCCGGGGACGCTCTCGGGCAGGCCGCCGGCCAGCACCGCGTTGCGGGCGACGTTGGCGCCCTGTTCGCCGGCCGGGCCGACGCAGCCCATCACCACGTCCTCGACCAGGGCCGGGTCGATACCGGCGCGCTCGACCAGGCCGCGCAGCACTGCGCCACCCAGGTCCACCGGATGCAGGCCGGCCAGCCTGCCGCCCTTGCGTCCACCGGCGCTGCGGGCCACGGCCACGATATAGGCTTCGCTCATCTTCCTCGTCTCCCTCGGCGGACCGCCCGCACCCGGCGGGTGGCGGTCCCGGCATGCCGGCCACGGCGGAAGCGGTGGCCGGAACAAAATTTCAATGCAGGTCAAAATCTCATTGTCAAAGCTTCTCGTCAAGTGCATTATCCAAGTGAACTAATTCTGGCCGGGAGGGACGCAGGATGATCACGGGTATCGGGTTCGGCACCAATCTGTATCGCTTTCCGTCGTTCGGGCCGGAACTCGAACCGCTGTTCGAGTTCGTCAAGCTGTCCGAGCAGTTCGGCTTCGAGCGCCTGCGCCTGCTCGACCATGTGGTCGGGATCGTCGCCGAGCGCCATGGCGGCATCGCCCAGACCCCGTATACCGACAAGAGCATCATCCGCGAGGTGTTCACGCTGATGGCCTATCTGTCGGCGATCACCACGAAGATCCATTTCGTCACCGGCGTGCTCGGCCTGCCGCAGCGGCAAACCGTACTGGTGGCCAAGCAGGCGGCCGAGGTCGACATCCTGTCCGGCGGCCGGCTGACCCTCGGCGTGGCGGTGGGCTACAACCCGCTGGAATTCGACGCGATGGGGGCCAACTTCCACGACCGCGGCAAGCGCTTCGAGGAGCAGATCGACGTGCTGCGCCGGCTGTGGACCGAGAGCGACGTCAGCTACGACGGGCAGTGGCACAAGTTCGTCGACGTCAGCTTGTCGCCGCGACCGTTGCAGCGCCCGATCCCGCTGTTCTTCGGGCTGGGCCGCAAGATCGCGCCGATCCCGCCGGACGTGGTGCTCGAGCGCGTCGGCCGCCTGGCCGACGGCTGGCTGCCGATCTTCAAGCCGGGCCCGGAAGGCCGCGCGGCGGTGGAGACGATGGAACGCGCGGCGGTGGAGGCCGGCCGCGATCCGTCGAAGATCGTCATGGAGATGGCCATGGACGTGAGCGGCCTCGGCCGCGACGCCCTGCTCGACGAGATCCGCGTGCGTCGCGACTTCGGCGTGCACCACATCAACTTCAGCCTGCCCGGCGCCGATGCCGGCGAGCACATCGATGCGCTCAAGCGGCTGGCGGAGATGCTCGACGGCGCGCAGGACTGAGGAACGGGACCATGTTCGATCTGCTCAAGGGCGTGCGGGTGCTGGAGTTCGGCATCCTGGTCAACGGCGACCACCTGGGCATGCTGCTCAGCGACCTCGGCGCCGAGGTCATCAAGGTCGAGGAGCCCGGCAAGGGCGACTACATCCGCGACATCCTCGGCACCATCGTGCCGCGCCACAGTCCCGCGCACCTGCAAGTCAACAAGAACAAGAAGAGCGTGACGATCAACGTCAACTCCGAGGCGGGCAAGCGTGCGTTCTTCGAACTGCTCAAGACCGTGGACATCTTCGCCGACGGTCTGCGCGGCGGCGCCTGCGAGGCGATGGGGATCGGTTACGAAGCGCAGAAGACGATCAAGCCCGACATCATCTACATGGCCAACACCGGATTCGGCATGACCGGGCCATACGCGCGCCTCGGCGCCCACGGCTATTCGATGGTGGCGGTGGCCGGCGGCCTGCACGCGCGCAAGGACGAGCACGGCTTCGTCGAGCGCTCCGGCAACGAACACGACCTGTTCGGCGGCATCAAGGGCGGGCCGGGCGCACCGTTCGCGGTGATGGCCGGCCTGGCCGCGCTGTGGCGACGGCAGCGGACCGGGCAGGGCGCCTTCATCGACGTCGCCGCTTCCGACGCCAACCTCGCCACCTCGTGGCTGGCGGCGGTGACCAACCTCAACTACGACCGTATCACCGACCTGACCGGGATGGCGCCGCGCGGGCAGCCCAACGAAGGCTGGCCCAACGGCTCGGTCTACTACGCGCTGTACGAGGCGAAGGACGGCCGCAACATGATGTTCTGTGCCATCGAGCCCAAGTTCTGGCGCAACTTCTGCGATGCGATCGGGCGCGGGGACCTGCGCGACAGGATCAACAGCGAGTTGTCGGTCGATTACGGCGTCGACAAGCCGGAGATGCGCGCGGTGCTGGCCGACATCTTCCGCACCCGCACCGCGGAGGAATGGACCGCGCTGGCACTGGAGAAGAACATTCCGATGTCGGTCGCCAATACGCTCGACCAGGTGCCGGAAGACCCGCACAACCGCGCCCGCGGCATCCTCGTCGGCGGCGAGCACCCGATCGCCGGGCCGTTCACCTACCTGCGCTATCCCGCGATCATCGACGGCCGGCACAGCGAAGTGGTCGAGCCGGCCCCGACGCTGGGCGCGCATACCCAGGACGTGCTGTCGACGATCGGACTCAGCGAGGCGGAGATCGCCGCGGCACAGGTCGTCGAGCCGCGCCGCCGCAAGGCCTGAGTAGGCTCGATGGAAAGCGCGTCGACGGAAAGCGCGCACATGCGAATCGCGTCGGCCGCTGCTGGCGCCATCCACACCAACAGAGGTGGAGAGGATGTCAGAACAGGAGATTTTCGCGGACATCCGCGAATCGGTCCGGCGCATCTGCGCGCAGTTTCCCGGCAGCTACTGGAGCGCGCTCGACCGCGAACGCGCGTATCCGAAGGAGTTCGTGCAGACGCTGACCGAAACCGGTTTCCTCGGCGCGCTGATCCCCGAGGAACACGGCGGCTCCGGTCTCGGCCTCGGCGCCACCGCGGCGATCCTGGAGGAGATCCACCGCTCCGGCTGCAACGGCGGCGCCTGCCATGCGCAGATGTACACGATGGGTACGCTGCTGCGGCATGGTTCGCCGGAACAGAAGCAGCGCTACCTGCCGGGCATCGCATCGGGCGAACTGCGCCTGCAGGCGTTCGGCGTCACCGAGCCGACCAGCGGGACCGATACCACCCGCATCAGCACGTTCGCGCGCCGCGACGGTGACCACTACCGGGTCAGCGGGCAGAAGATCTGGATCAGCCGCGCCGAGCATTCGGACCTGATGGTGCTGCTGGTGCGCACGACGCCCCGCGACCAGCTGGCCAAGAGCACCCACGGACTGAGCGTGCTGCTGGTGGACATGCGCGAAGCGGTCGGCAACGGCCTGACCATCCGCCCGATCCGCACCATGCTCAACCACGCCACCACCGAGCTGTTCTTCGACGATCTCAAGGTGCCGGCCGAAAACCTGATCGGCGAGGAGGGCGAGGGCTTTTCCTACATCATCGACGGCATGAACACCGAGCGCGTGCTGATCGCCGCCGAATGCATCGGCGACGGCCGCTTCTTCATCGACCGCGCCAGCGCATACGCCAAGGAGCGTTCGGTGTTCGGCCGTCCGATCGGACAGAACCAGGCGGTGCAGTTTCCGATCGCACGCGCCTATGTCCAGTTGTCGGCGGCGGCGCGCATGGTCGAGCATGCCTGGCGCCTGTGCGAGGCCGACAAGCCGTTCGGCACCGAGGCCAACATGGCCAAGATGCTGGCCTCGGAAGCGTCATGGTATGCGGCCGACATGTGCGTGCAGACCCACGGCGGCTTCGGCTTCGCCGAGGAGTACGATATCGAGCGCAAGTTCCGCGAGACCCGCCTGTACCAGGTCGCGCCGATCTCGACCAACCTGATCCTGAGCCACGTGGCCACCCACGTGCTCGGCCTGCCGAAGTCGTTCTGATGACGCACTCCATCCCCGCCTGGCGTTCGCTGCTGTTCGTCCCCGCCGACGACGCGAAGCGTTGCGCGAAGGCCTGCGGCGTCGGCGCCGATGCGGTGATCCTCGACCTGGAAGACGGGGTGGCGCCCGTGGCGAAAACGGCGGCGCGACGGGCGCTGCCGGCTGCCGCGAGGGCGCTGCGCGATGCCGGGGCAGGCGTGGTGGTGCGGATCAACGGCGGCTGGCGCGATGCGTTCGCCGATCTCGACGCGGCGGTGGCGGCCGGCGTAGATGCGGTGATGGTGCCCAAGGCCGAGGACAGCGCACGCCTGCGCGTGATCGACGAACTGCTCGGCGAGTTCGAAGCCGGGCACGATGTCGATGCCGGCACGACCGGCATCGTGGCCCTGGTCGAAAGTGCCGCGGCGCTGACGGTGCTGCAGGCGCTGGCGGCGGCTCCACGGGTGATCGCATTGGCCCTGGGTACCGAGGATTTCTGCGTCGGCCTGGGCGTCGCGCCGACGCCCGCGGTGCTGGAGTTGCCGAGCCGGCAGATCGCGTTGGCCGCATCGGTGCGCGGACAGATGGCGCTGGCGGTGCCGTTGTCGATCGCCAGCTTCCGCGATACCGGTGCCTATGCCGCGGCGGTGGCGGCGGGGGCCGCCTGGGGCGTCAACGGTGCGATCTGCATCCATCCGCTGCAGGTCGGCCTCGCCAACGAAGGCTTCGGCGTGGATACCGACGCACTTGCGCAGGCGCAGCGCATCCTCGATGCCTGGGATGGTCGCGCGCACGGCACCGCGGTGGTCTCGCTCGATGGCCGCATGATCGATCCGCCGGTCGCCGAGCGGGCGCGGCGGCTGCTGGCGCGCGGGCGTCGAGGGCAGGACGGCGGCGGCGACCGCTCTAGGCTTCGTCGGGAAATCCCACCGGCCGCTCCATTTTGAACATGTCGCCGCTGGCGCGAGTGTACCAGCCGCTGCCGTGCAGGCGGCCGATCAGCTTCATCGCCGGGGTGTCGAGGTAGAGCTTCTCCGGGTCGAGGACGAACTCGTCGGGGATATGCGCGACCAGGATCTCGCCCAGCACCACGGTCTGGCGTGGGCCGATGTCGAGCGCCGCCAGCTTGCGGCATTCGAACCCGACCGGACTGGATGCGATCCGCGGCGGCTTGACCGCGCTGCTGGGCAGCATCTCCAGCCCCGCCCTGGCCGCCTCGTCCACCTCGGCCGGAGCATCGACGCTGCAAAGGTTCATCCGCTCGGCATCGGATTCCGACACCAGATTCACCACGAATTCCCCGGTGGCCATGATGTTGCGCGCGGTGTCCTTCATCTGGCCGGTCACCGGGTGCTTGAGCAGCCCCAGCACCAGCATCGGCGGATCGTCGCCGACCGCGTTGAAGAAGCTGTAGGGCGCGGTATTGCCGACGCCGTCGGGAGACAGCGTGGTGACCCAGGCGATCGGCCGCGGGGTCACGGTCGAGTTGATGATCTTGTAGCGCGCCAGCAACGGCAGCGCGCGCATGTCGAATTGCATCGGTGTTTTTCCGGGATGGATCTCAGGTCTTCCGCTTCGCCGCCGAGCGTGCGGCGAAGGCTGCGCGCGCGCGTTCGAGCTCGTCGCCTTTCTGCAGGATGCTGCAGTAGGCCAGTTCCAGTGCATGGCTGGCCTCGAGCGAGCCGCCGTCGTCGGCCGCGTGCAGCAGGCGGCGCGTCAACTCGACCGCGTGGCGATTGCCGTCGCCGAGGCGGTCGGCGAAGTCCAGCGCGGCGTCGAGTACGTTGCCGGCCGCGCAGACCCTGCTGACCAGGCCCAGCGACAGCGCTTCGGTGGCATCGATGTCGCGGCCCGACAGCAGCAGTTCGGCGGCGCGGTGGCGGCCGAGCTGACGGGCCAGCAGCCAGCAGGAGCCGCCATCCGGAGCAAGGCCGAAGCGGACGAACGGAGCGCCGAAGCGGGCGTCGTCGGCGGCGAAGACCAGGTCGCAGGCCAGCGCCAGGCTCCAGCCGATGCCCCATGCGCCGCCCTCTACGGCGGCGATCACCGGAATCGGCAGGCGGCGCAGGCGCGCGATCGTGCGCTGGCCCCATTCCAGGCGCGCGGCGGGCGACAGAGCGCCCTCGCCGCGGGCGGGCGGGATCTTCATGTCGCCACCGGTCGAGAACAGCGGGCCGGCACCGGTCAGCACCAACGCGCGCGCGGGCGTGTCGCGTTCGAGCTGGTCGAGCAGGGCCGAGAAGCCCTGCCACATCTCGAACGACACCGCGTTGCGCGCCTCGGGCCGGTTCAGCGTGACCAGTACGATGCCGTCGCGCGGGGTGTCGACCAGCAGGCGGTCGACGCCGCAGTCCAGTTGCGTCGGCATGTTCGTCATGGCGCTCGCCCGTGCGGAAAGACTTCGATATTACACGACAGGTTAATATCGGCGCATGCGTGCAACCACAGATATCAACCTCACGGCCTTGGGCTTCAGTCCTTGCCGGTTGCGCGCTTGGCCGTATGTCTCCGCGCCGCGGTTTTGGCGGCCTGGGCGGGCTTGATCGATCTTGCGGCCCCGGCTGCCTTGGCCGCGGGTTCCAGCGCAACAGGGGCGGGAATCCCCGAGGTGTGGAACTCCAGCAGCTTTTCCTCGATCTGCCTGCGTGCCGCGCCTCGGGTGGCGCCGGCCATGCAGGTCAGGTGGCCGGTCAGCAGGTGCAGCACGATCTCATCGTCGGAAATGTGGCCCCGGCACCAGTCGAAGATGATCGCGTACTCGATCCGTACCACGTCGTCGGCCAGCTGGTCGGGGTCGATCCAGGGTTGCAACTGGCGCTTGCCCTTCAACGACTGGATCCATTCCTGGTTCGATTTGACCGCCATCGAATGCATCGTTTCCCAGATCGCGGGATCCGCATCCGGACTGAAATAGACCGACATGATCGCGGTGATGTAGTTGCGGATCTGGCGGTTGCGCTGGAGCACGAACACCAGGCGCTCGGTCGTGCCCTGCAGGGATCCGGACGGCGCGCTGTACGGGATCTTCGAGACGTAGCGGTCGAAGTACTCGTGGATCGCGATCGCGATCATGCGCTCCTTGGTCTGGAACGCGTTGTACAGGGTGCGCTTGGCGACGTCGGCGCGGCGGCAGATCTCGTCCATGCTGAAGCCGGACAGGCCGCGCTCGGCGATCAGTTTGCGGGTCTCGTCGAGGATGCGTCGCCGCCGGGCATGGATCGCGGGGCTGGAATAGATCAAGCCTTTGTCCGGTTCGATGCGAGCCAAGCTTGCTTCTCCTTGCGTCGTGGCGATGGCAGGCCGGTGGGCGAATGCGCGAGACCACCGTACCCCTGCGTCGGCAGGCGATTGTGGCACCGATCGCGGCGGGCGTCAGCGGGCCAATTGTGCACTGCATGGGAATTTGCTTCGCCAGCGGAGTATGCATCGCCTGAAAAGTAGTCTAATATGCATTTTTAGGGTGGCCAGGGCGCCGCGCGGCGTGGTCGGGTTGACTGGAGAATGTCCCTTGAACGATGTCGGCAGATCACAGGACGAAGCGTTTGCCTCGGATGTCGCGGCCTGGCTCGCGGAGAACTTCCCGCCGTCGCTGGCCTACAGGAATCCCCATCCCTACATCAACGATGCCGAAGTCGCGGCTTCGGATCGCGATTTCCAGACCTGGCTGAAGCGGATGGTGGACAAGGGCTGGGGGGCGCCGACCTGGCCGGTGGAGTACGGTGGGGGCGGTCTGACCCGGGCGCAGGACAAGATCCTGACCCGCGAGATGGCGCGGATCGGGGCGTTCAATCCCAATCGCAGCTATGGCCAGATGATGCTGGGGCCGACCCTGCTCGAATACGCCAGCGAGGAACAGAAGGCCCGTTTCCTGCCGCCGATCGCACGTGGCGAGGTGCGCTGGTGCCAGGGCTTCTCCGAACCCGGAGCCGGCTCGGATCTGGCCTCGCTGCAGACCCGCTGCGTGGACGATGGCGGCACCTGGGTGGTCAACGGCCAGAAGATCTGGACCTCCAACGCCCATCAGGCCGACTGGTGCTTCTGCCTGGTGCGCACCGATACCAGCCGCAAGCAGGGCGGCATCAGCTTTCTTCTGATCGACATGCGTTCGCGAGGCGTGGAAGTGCGCCCCATCGTGCTGATCAGCGGTACCCGGCACTTCTGCGAAGTGTTCCTGACCGACGTGCGCGTCCCCAGGACGAACATGGTCGGCGAGATCAACCGCGGCTGGGAGATCGCCAAGCACCTGCTGCAACACGAGCGCGACAGCCTGGCCGGCAATCGGACCGAGTTGCCGGGGCTGGCCGGGATGGCCAGGGCGCGGCTCGGGGTCGATGAGTGCGGGCGCATCGACGATCCCTGGCTGCGCCAGCGGCTGATCGCCAACGCCATGCGCACCGAGGCCTATTCGCAGACCTTCCGTCGCGTGGCCGAGGAGTCGGCCGGCGGCGGCGTCAGCACCGCGGTCTCGGTGCTCAAGAACCTCGGCGCGTCGGTGTCGCAGGCGCGCGCCGAACTGGTGGCGGACCTGCTCGGCAACCAGGGCCTGGGCTGGGAAGGGGAGGGCTTCTCCGAAGAGGAGATCGAAGCCACCCGCGCCTGGTTGCACAGCCGTGCCTACTCGATCTACGGCGGCAGCCACGAAGTGCAGAACAACATCATCGCAAAGCGGGTCCTGGGCCTGCCGGACATGGCCGGGCGCTGAGCGGGGGACAGGGACGATGGCGAAGCTGAGCGAAGAACAAGGCATGCTGCGCGACGCGGCGTCGGACTGGGTGCGCGAGAGTGCTCCGCTGGCCAGGCTGCGCCGGCTGCGCGAACACGATACGGGCACCGGTTACGAGCCGGAGCTGTACGAGGGCATGGTGCAGATGGGCTGGACCGGCATCCTGGTGCCGGAGGAGTACGGCGGCAGCGCCTTCGGCTGCCTGGGCATGGGCCTGGTGCTCGAGCAACTGGGCCGGCAACTGGTGGCCTCGCCGCTGGTGGCGACGGCGGTGGCCTCGGCCAGTGTGCTGGCGCTGGGCGGATCGGCGCAACAGCAACGGCGCTGGCTGCCGGGAATTGCGGAAGGTCGCGTGCTCGCGACGCTGGCGCTGGACGAGGGCGACCGCCATGCCCCGCAGGCGATCACCACTACCGCCATCCGCAATGCCGACGGCTGGCGACTGGACGGCAGCAAGCGCCCGGTCTGCTACGGGCTGGCCGCCGACCTGCTGGTGGTCGCGGCGCGGATCAGCGACGGCGACGGCCACGATGGCGGCATCGGCCTGTTTCTGGTCGAAGCTTCGGCGGATGGTCTG
Organism: Luteimonas saliphila; assembly: GCF_016774335.1. Taxonomy (GTDB): domain Bacteria; phylum Pseudomonadota; class Gammaproteobacteria; order Xanthomonadales; family Xanthomonadaceae; genus Luteimonas; species Luteimonas saliphila. The sequence goes on from NZ_JAETWA010000035.1 coordinate 20,974, forward strand.
CGCCGTACGCGGCTGCACGAAATCGATACCCGCGGCGCGGCCATCGTCGCATTCGATGGCGTACAGGTTTCCGATGCGGGAGTGCTGGGTGCGCCGGGTGGAGCCGGACCGCTGCTCGACCGCGCGCTCGACCGTGCCCGCGCCTGCACGGCGATGGAGATGCTCGGCGCCGCGCAGCAGGCGTTCGAGACCACGCTCGACCATCTGAAGACGCGCGTCCAGTTCGGCCAGCTCATCGGCGCGTTCCAGGCCTTGCAGCATCGTGCCGCAGGGCTGTACGGCGAACTGGAGCTGACCCGTTCCGCGGTCGAGGCCGCGTTGCGCGCGCTCGACGAGGACGATGCCGACAGTCCGGCCAGGGTATCGCTGGCCAAGGCGCTGGCCGGCGATACCTTTCGTCTCGTCGCCGCCGAGGCGATCCAGTTGCATGGCGGCATCGGCATGACCGAGGAGCACGATGCCGGGCTGTATTTCAAGCGCGCGCGCAGCGCCGACCTGAGCTATGGCGATGCCGCCTTCCACCGGGAACGCTACGGCGTGCTGCGCGGGTACTGATCGGGACCGCGGGTCAAGGCAGGCAGATCAGCACACACAGATCATCAGGACAGCCAGCGCCCGCCGTGGATGCACGGCGGGTCCGGAAGGAGTGGGACGACATGACGGCGTCACGTGAAGTACGGTTGAAGCGTCGGCCGGAGGGCATGCCGGTACGGGAGGACTTCGAGCTGGCCACGATCGACGTGCCTGCGCCGGAGCCGGGCGAAGTCCAGGTCCGCAACCTGTGGATGGCGGTGGACCCGGCGATGCGCGGGCGCATGAGCGAGGCCAGGAGCTACGTGCCGCCGTTCGCGCTGGACGCGGCGATGGAAGGCCCGGCGATCGGCCGCGTGGTCGTCTCCGGCGATCCGGCGTTCGCGCCGGGCGACGTGGTTTGGTCGCGGCTGGGCTGGCGCGAGGTCTTCAATGCGCCGGCATCGGCGTTGAAGCATCGCGACTGCACCGTGTTGCCCGAGCAGGCGCATCTGGGTATCGGCGGAACCACGGGCCTGACCGCCTGGATCGGCCTGCTGCAGATCGCCGCGCTCAAGCCCGACGACGTGGTGTTCGTGTCCGCGGGCTCCGGCGGGGTCGGCTCGATCGTCTGCCAGATCGCCAGGCTCAAGGGCCACAGGGTGATCGCGTCGGCAGGCGGCGAACGCAAGACCGCGTTCCTGCGCGAGGTGATCGGGGTCGATGCCGCGATCGACTACAAGGCCGAGCCGAACCTGACCAAGGCATTGGCGAGGGTCGCGCCGGAGGGCATCGACGTCTATTTCGACAACGTCGGCGGCGAACACCTGCATGCCGCGTTGGCGATCGCCAACGCGCATGCGCGCTTCGCGCTGTGCGGGATGATCTCGCAGTACAACACCACCGATGCGCCGACCGCGCCGCGCAACCTGATGCAGGCGGTGGTCAAGCGGATCCGCATGGAAGGCTTCATCGTGCTCGACCACCTGCACCGCGAGCGGGAGTTTCTTGCCGATGTCACCGGCTGGTACCGCGATGGCCTGCTCAAGCAGGCAGAAACCGTGCACGCAGGCATCGATCATGCGCTGGATGCGTTCTTCGGCCTGTTCAGCGGCGACAACCTCGGGCGGATGATGGTGAAGCTGGCATGAGCGCATGTACTGGAGAGGGGCGTTCGTGTCGCTTCGCGACGTCGTTCAGGAGGCGCGCATGTATGAACTGCTGAAAGGCTTGCGCGTGGTGGAGGGTGCGGCGTTCATCGCCGGTCCGTCCTGCGGCCTGCACCTGGCGCAGATGGGCGCGGAGGTGATTCGCTTCGACAACATCGGCGGCGGCCCGGATTTCCGCCGCTGGCCGCTGGCCCCCAATGGCGGCAGCCTGTACTGGGAAGGTCTGAACAAGGGCAAGAAATCGGTCGCGATCGACCTGTCCTCGCCGCAGGGGCGCGAGCTTGCGCTGCAGCTGGCGGCGGCGCCCGGCGACAACGGCGGGTTGTTCGTCACCAACTACCCTGTCGAGGGCTTCCTGTCGCATGACAGGCTCAAGGCCGTGCGCGACGACATCGTCTGCGTGCGGGTGATGGGCTGGGCCGACGGCTCGCCCGCGGTCGACTACACGGTCAATGCCGCCGCCGGCGTGCCGCAGATGACCGGTCCGGTCGATGCCGCGGGGCCGGTCAATCACGTGCTGCCGGCTTGGGACCTGCTCGGCGGCGCCTACGCCGCGTTCGCGCTGCTGGCCGCCGAGCGCGAGCGTCGTAGCAGCGGTGACGGGCGCGAGGTGCGCATTCCGCTGTCGGATCTGGTGGCGTCCAGCCTCAGCCACACCGGCATGCTGGCCGAGGCGCTGCTCGCAGGCCATGACCGGCCGCGCATGGGCAACGACCTGTTCGGCGCGTTCGGCCGCGATTTCGTCACCGCCGACGGCCAGCGGGTCATGGTGGTGGCGATCACGCCGCGGCAATGGAGCGGGCTGCTGAAGGTGCTGGACCTGCAGGCGCCGGTCGCATCGCTGGAAGCCGGACTCGGCGTGTCGTTCGAGGACGACGAAGGCCTGCGCTTCGAACACCGCGCGCGCCTGTTTCCGTTGTTCGAGGCGGCCTTCGCCACGCGCGACCTGGCCGCGTTGCAGCCGGCCTTCGATGCCGGCGGCGTGACCTGGGCACGCTATCGCGGTCTGCACGCGGCCGCCACGCAGGACGAACGCCTGTTCACCGCCAATCCGCTGTTCCAGCAGATCCTCAATCCGAGCGGGCTGCGCTACCTGGCCTCCGGTCCGGCGGCGACACTGGTCGGGCAGCCGCGTGGCGCGGTGCGGCCGGCGCCGCGACTGGGCCAGCACACCGACGAGGTACTGGCCGATCTGCTGGGATTGTCCAGCGGCGAGATCGGACAGCTGCACGATCGCGGCATCGTTTCCGGAGCGAACCCGTGAGCACGGCAGTGAGCGAACGGGACCTGACGCTCTGGCGGAGCTGGATCGGCCGCGAGGAAGTGCGCGCGCAGCGGCTCGACGTGGAAAGCCTGCGCCGTTACGCCGCCGCGACCGGCGAGTCGCTCGACGTCGAAACGTCATTGCCGGCGCTCGCACACTGGGCGTGGTTCCTGCCGGTCGCTGCGGCTTCGGAGATCGGCGAGGACGGACACCCGAAGCGCGGAGGGTTCCTGCCGCCGGTGTCGCTGCCGCGGCGGATGTTCGCGTCGTCGTCGATGCGCTTCCCGGCACCCGTGCTGATCGACGAGAACGCCACCCTGACCAGCACCATCGCCGATGTGAAGCATCGCGGGGGGCGCAGCGGCACCCTGGTGTTCGTCGAGGTCGAGCGCCGCATCGCGCAGGCCGGCCGGGTCCGGGTCGAGGAGCGCCAGACCGTCGTCTATCGCGATGCCGGGGATCCGGTACCGGCCATCGTCGAAGCGCCGGAAGCGCAAGTCGCCGATGCCTGGCGCCCGGGGCCGGTCGACCTGTTCCGCTTTTCCGCGGTGACCTTCAATTCCCATCGCATCCATTACGACCGTGCGTACGCGACCGGGCCCGAGGGGTATCCCGGCCTGGTCGTGCACGGCCCGCTCACCGCGGCGAAGCTGTTCGCCCACGCCCGCGATCATGCCGGCCGCGCGCCTTCGGCGTTCGCGTTCCGCGCCCAGGCGCCGCTGTTCGCATCGCAGCCGGTCCGGCTGGCCGCGGGCGAAGCCGAAGGCGAGTACCGCGCGCTGCGCTGCGATGGCGAGGTCGCGATGACGGCCACCGTTGCGTTCTGAACCGCTGCCGATTCCCAGGAGACACGGATGGACAACGAGACTTTCGAACTGCTGCGCGAATCGGTGCGGCGCTTCGTCCACGAACGGTTGATCCCGGCCGAGGACAAGGTCGAGCACGACGACGAGGTCCCCGCCGGGATCGTGCAGGAAATGCGCGAACTGGGATTGTTCGGACTGTCGGTGCCCGAGGCCTATGGCGGCATCGGCCTGAGCATGTCCGAGGAGGCCGCGATCATCCGCGAACTGACCCGCGCCTCGGTGGTGTTCCGCTCGGTGATCGGCACCACGGTCGGCATCGGTTCGCAGGGCATTGTCATCGACGGCACCGAGGAACAGAAGCAGGCGTGGCTGCCGCGCATGGCCAGCGGAGAGGTCGGTGCGAGCTTCGCGCTGACCGAACCCGATGCCGGCTCCGACGCGGCCTCGCTGCAGACCGTGGCGCGTCGCGACGGCGACGTCTATCGCATCACCGGCACCAAGCGCTTCATCACCAATGCGTCGCGCGCGGGCATGTTCACGCTGATGGCGCGCAGCGAGCCGGACGTGAAGGGTGCCGGCGGGATTTCCGCGTTCATCGTGCCTGCCGACACCCCCGGCATCAGCTTCGGCAAGCCGGACAAGAAGATGGGCCAGAAGGGCTCGGTGACCTGCGACGTGATCTTCGACGATTGCGTGGTGCCGGCCGCGAACATCATCGGCGGCGTGCCCGGGCGCGGATTCAAGACCGCGATGAAGGTGCTCGACCGCGGCCGCATCCACATCGCCGCGGTGGCGATGGGCATGTGCGACCGGCTGATCGACATGAGCCTGCGCTATGCCGCCGAGCGCCGCCAGTTCGGCCAGCCGATCGCCGGCTTCCAGCTGGTGCAGGCGCTGCTGGCCGACAGCAAGGCCGATGCGCTGGCGACCGAGGCGTTGATGCAGTCGGTCGCGGCCAAGTTCGACCGCGGCGAGAAGATCGGCCTGGAGGCCTCGGCACTGAAGTACTTCTCGACCGAGGCGGTGGGCCGCGTGGCCGACCGCGCGGTGCAGATCCACGGCGGCGCCGGCTACATGGCCGAGTACAAGGTCGAACGCTTCTACCGCGACGTGCGCCTGCTGCGCATCTACGAGGGCACCTCGCAGATCCAGCAGATCATCATCGCCCGGGACATGCTGCGCGGCCTCGACGCCGGCTGATTCACTTCCTGTCCATTCGCCCCTTCCCTCAACCCGTCACGGCGCCGTCGCGCCGGCACTCACACTGGAATCGGAGATCATGCGCAAAGTCGCCATCGTTTCGCCGCTGCGCACCGCGGTCGGCAAGTTCATGGGATCGCTCGCCGGGCTGCAGGCAGGCGAGCTGGGTGCGGTGATCCTCAAGGCGCTGGTCGAGCGCAGCGGGGTCGATCCGGAGCGCATCGACGATGTCGTGTTCGCGCAGGGCTACGGCAACGGCGAAGCACCGTGCATCGCGCGGTGGTCGGCGCTGGCCGCGGGCCTGCCGATCTCGGTGCCCGGCTACCAGCTCGACCGCCGCTGCGGCAGCGGCCTGCAGGCGGTGATCGATGCGGCGATGATGGTGCAGACCGGCGCCGCCGACGTGGTGGTCGCCGGTGGCGTGGAGAGCATGAGCAATGTCGAGTACTACAGCACCGACATGCGCGGTGGCGCGCGCTCGGGCTCGGTGACGATGCACGACCGGCTGACCCGCGGCCGGGTGATGTCGCAGCCGATCGCGCGGTTCGGCGTGATCACCGGCATGATCGAGACCGCCGAGAACCTCGCCAAGGACTATGGGATCACCCGCGAACAGTGCGACGAGTTCGCGGTGATGAGCCACCAGCGCGCGACCCGGGCCTGGGCCGACGGCAAGTTCGACGACGAACTGGTGCCGGTACCGGTGCCGCAGAGGCGCGGCGATCCGATCGTGTTCGCCAGGGACGAGGGCTTCCGCGCGGATGCCTCGATGGAGACCCTGGGCGCGTTGCGCGCGATCGAGAAGGGCGGCGTGGTCACCGCCGGCAACGCCAGCCAGCAGAACGATGCCGCCGCCGCCTGCCTGGTCGTGGCCGAGGACAAGCTGGCCGAACTTGGGCTGGAACCGATGGCGTGGTTCCACTCGTGGGCTGCGGCCGGTTGCGAGCCCTCGCGCATGGGCATCGGCCCGGTACCGGCGGTGGAGCGGCTGTTCGCACGGACCGGCCTGAGCTGGAAGGACATCGATCTTGTCGAACTCAACGAAGCCTTCGCGCCGCAGGTACTCGCCGTACTCAAGGGCTGGGGCTGGGACGACCGGGACAAACTCAACGTCAACGGGTCCGGCATTTCGCTGGGCCATCCGATCGGCGCCACCGGCGGCCGCATCCTCGCCAACCTGGTACGCGAACTGCATCGCCGCGACGGCCGCTTCGGCCTGGAGACGATGTGCATCGGCGGCGGTCAGGGTCTTGCGGCGGTGTTCGAGCGCGCCTGATCGGGGCGGGCGCACCTGCTTCGGCAAGACGCTGGAGCGAATCTGTTCAAACATTCGCATCCGCGTCGTTCCCGCGGCTCTCGACACCCGAATCGAAAATGCTCTGGCGGAACCGTCGGGGACGTGGCCCCGGGGTAGAGCGTGCGCTCGCCGTGGTGACCACGGTGCGGATCAGTCCGCCAGCGACAGCCCTTCCAACTGGCGCCGGAACGCCGCCTGCTGACGCGCCGGCGTCCAGTAGCCGGGATCGAACAGCGCCTGCATCGCGATCCCGAACAGCGCCTTGCAGATGTCCTCGGCCGCGCGCTCGGCACGGTGGCGGCCGAGACCGGTGCCGAGCAAATACTCCAGCAACCGGGTGCGGGTGCCGGCCAGGCCGAGCCGGTGCTGCTCGAGCATGTCGGCATCGAACAGCGCCGCGGTCCAGAAGCACAGCCAGACCATCCAGATGCGCCGCTGCGCGCCAGCGATCGGCAGCAGGACGTCGAGTGCCTGCACCGGTGAGCGGCCGCTGGAGGCGACATGCCGGTCGCGCAACGCGGCCGCTTCGCTGGTGATCGCATGGTAGATCGCCAACAGCAGCTCGTTCTTGTCGTGGAAGTAGTGGCTGATGACGGTGGTGCTGCAGCTCAGCCGCGCGGCCAGGCTACGGAAGGTCATGGCGCCGAGGCCGCTCTCGGCGATCAGGTCGGCGGCAGCGGCCACGACGGTTGCACGGCGGGCATCGCTGTCGATCGTGATGGGCATGGGGGCCGGAGGCAGGATGCGGGAAGCCGGAAACTGTAGCGCATCCTCGCTGCAGGAGAAGCCGCCGACGGCATGCGCGCGCGAATAATTGTGCACTACAATGCAAATTATTGTTGCTTTTGATAAAACAGTTGTTGTACAAAGATCCCGTGCCCGGGATGCCCGGGATGCCCGATGGCCAAGTGGGCGATTGGAATCCGTCCGCGCCCGATCCGCCGTATCGCCGCGCGATGCCGTTCTTCGAATACGACGCCGCCGGATCCCGGCACCCACACAGGAGCAGCGGATAGTGACGACGCAGTCCACCGGCCCCGACCCGGACCATGTCTTTCCGGACCATGTCCCTCCGGAGCTGGTGCGCGACTTCAGCTACTGGACCTCGCCGGGCATGGAACGCACCCCCGGCGGCGATCCCCAGGCGGCGCTGAGCAGGCTGTTGGCCGGCGCCCCGCCGGTGTTCTATGCCCCGTCGGCCACCTACGACGGTCGCGGCGCCTGGGTCGTCACCCGGGCCGAGGACCAGCGCACGATCCTGCAGAACGCCGAGACCTTTTCCAGCAACCGCTTCATCTTCAAGGCCGCGCTCGGCGAGGACCTGCCGATGATCCCGCTGGAGATCGATCCGCCCGACCACCAGATGTATCGCGCATTGCTCAATCCGCTGCTCTCGCCGAGACGGGTCGACGAGTTGGAAGCGCGCGCGCGGTCGCGTGCGGTCGGCCTGATCGAAAGCTTCCGCGACAGGGGGGGCTGCGAGGTCATGAACGACTTCGCGTTCCCGTTCGCCGTCGGCGTGTTCCTGCAGTTCCTCGGCCTGTCGGACGACCGTCGCGACGAGTTCCTGGGCTGGGCCGACCAGCAGTTCCACGGCAACCTGGAAGAGCGTCGCGGAGCGATGCGGACCGTGGTCGATTTCATGCGGGGCCTGATCGAGGAGCGCAAGCGCGCGCCCACCGACGATTTCGTCAGCTTCCTGCTGGGTGCGAAGGTGCAGGATCGTGCGCTGAACGATCGCGAGGTGCTGGGCATCGCGGTGCTGCTGTTCGAGGCCGGGCTGGACACGGTCGCCGCCGCGATCGGCTTCGATCTGAACCACCTGGCCCTGCACCGGGACGACCAGCGCCGCCTGCGCGAGGATCCGGAGCTGATCAAGCCGGCGGTCGAGGAACTGTTCCGCGCCTATTCGACGATCTCGCCGGTGCGCCGCGCGGTGCGCGACTTCGAGCTGGGCGGCCTGACGATCAAGGCCGGAGACTACGTCTCGTGTCCGACCATGCTCGCCAATCGCGATCCGCAGGAGTTCCCGGACCCCGAGCGCATCGACCTGGCGCGCGAGAGCAACCGCCACACCGCCTTCGCCTACGGACCGCACCGCTGCCTGGGATCGCACCTGGCGCGCCGCGAGCTGATCATCGGCCTGCAGGAGTTCCTTGCGCGGATCCCGACCTTCCGGATCCGCGAAGGAACGGCGCCGATCACCTACGGCGGCTACGTGTTCGGCATCGAGGACCTGCAACTGGCGTGGGATCCGGACGCCGCGGCCGACCCGGCGGAGGATGCGCGATGAAGGTCAGGGTGGAGCATCTGCGCTGCCAGGGGCATGCGCGCTGCCATGCGCTGGCGCCGGACCTGTTCGATCTGGACGACAGCGGCTATGTCCGGCCCGGCGACATCGTGGTACCTGCAGGGCAGGAAGCGCTGGCGCAGCGCGCGGTGCGTGCATGCCCGGAGCGCGCACTGGCGATCGAGGCCGGGGACGCGGCGGCGGAAGGGAGCTGACGCCGTGCCGAGGGTGACGTTCATCGCCCACGACGGCGGGCGGCGCGACGTCGAGGCCGATGAAGGCCGCTCGTTGATGGAAGCCGCGGTCGGCAACGGCGTCTCCGGCATCCTCGCCGACTGCGGCGGCGCCTGCGCCTGCGCGACCTGCCACGTCTACGTGCCGGCTGAGTGGCGGGCGCGGTTGCCGCCGCGCGGGGAGGAGGAGGAAAGCGCACTGGAGTTCGCGATCGACGTGCGCGACGACAGCCGGCTGGCCTGCCAGATCGTCGTCACGGCGGCGCTGGACGGACTCAGCGTCGGCCTTCCGCGCAGCCAGTTCTAGGAACCATGCCCTTCACGATGCCGCCCCGATCCGCCCTCAAGCGCCTGCAGCGACCTGGGCGCGACAGACCTGCGGGTCGGGGCAACGAATCAGGGGGCCGGGTCGATCGCGGGCCGGCATCGGAAGGAGAGACCGAATGACCGACGCAACGCGAGCCCATGCAGGACCGCCGCCGGCCGTGGCGGCGGATGCGGATGCGGTCGACTATCCGCCGCCGCTGACCGGCTGGCTGACGGTTGCGGTGCTGTTCCTGCTGTACATCCTGTCGCTGACCGACCGCTACATCATCGCGCTGATGGTCGAACCGATCAAAGCCAGCCTCGGGCTCAGCGACCTGCAGATGAGCCTGCTGCAGGGGCCGGCGTTCGCGCTGCTGTTCTGCCTGTGCGCGATCCCGGCCGGCATCGCGCTGGATCGCTTCAGCCGCCGCGGCGTGCTGTTCGTGTCGGTGATGGTCTGGAGCCTGGCGGCGGCGGCCTGCGGGCTGGCGAAGAACTTCACCGCGCTGTTCGCCGCGCGCGCAGTCGTGGGCGCGGGCGAGTCGGGCTTCGGCACCGGCGCCTATTCGATCATCGGCGACAGTTTCCCGCCGCAGCGGGTGGGGATGGCGATGTCCATCTTCGTGATGGGCGGGGTCATGGGCGCGGGTATCGTGTTCCTGCTCGGCGGCCCGCTGGTCGCCGCGGTGATGCGCGCCGGCGATCTGCATCTGCCGCTGCTGGGCGTGCTCGAGCCCTGGCAGCAGGTCTTCCTGATCACCGGCCTGCCCGGCGTGGCGATGGCATTCATGGTGTTCTGGTTCCGCGAGCCCGGGCGCCGCGCGCGACCGGCCGCCGCCTCGATCGGCTACGGCGAGGCGCTGCGCTTCCTGGCCCGGCGCCGCGGCCTGTTCGCTTCGATCTTCCTTGGCTTCGGGGCGGCCTATGCGGTGACGATCGGCTTCCAGTTGTGGGCACCGAGCTACTTCATGCGCGTCCACGGCTGGGAGCCGGCGCGGACGGGCGTGGCGCTGGGCCTGATCCAGATCGGCGCGGCATGCTCGCTGCCACTGCATGGCTGGGTGGTCGACCGGCTGTTCCGCCGCGGGCGCCGGGATGCGCATCTGCACTGGTGCATGCTGACGGTGCTGCTGGCGGCGCCGTGCGCCATCGCCGGGTTCCTGTCCGGCAGCGCATGGCTGGCCTGCGCCGGATTCGCGGCCTACATGACGCTGATCATGTCGACCGCCAGCATGGGGCCCGCGGTCGTGCAGGTGGTCACGCCGCAGGCGCTGCGCGGGCGCGTGTCGGCGGTGTACGTGCTGACCACCGGGCTGGTCGGGATGGCGCTGGGCCCGACGCTGGTGGGCTGGATCACCGACCGGCTGCTGGCCGACGAGATGCGGGTGGGCGATTCCCTGGTGCTGACCGTGTTCATCGTGCTGCTGCCAGCCGTGCTGCTGTTCGCATTCGGGCGTTCGCGCATGCGCCGCGCGCTGGAAGCCGGCGCATGAGCGAAATGCCGGCAAGCGTGGTCGTGGTCGGTGCCGGCCAGGCCGGCTGCGAGGCGGCGCTGGAGCTGCGCAGGCAGAACTACACGGGGCGCGTGACCCTGGTCGGCGAGGAGTCGCATCCACCGTACCGGCGGCCGCCGCTGTCGAAGGACTACCTGTTGGGGCGGTCCACGCCGGAGGCGCTGTGGGTGATGGCGGCCGAACGCCTGCGCGCGGCGGGGATCGAGTTCATCGGCGGCCGCCGGGCGACAGCGATCGAGCGTGCGCCGCGGCGGCTGCGGCTCGACGACGGCCGATCGCTCGATTATGGCGCGCTGGTCCTGGCCACGGGCGGCGGCGCACGGCCGTTGCCGGTCGCGGGCTCGGAACTGCGCAACGTCTTTACCTTGCGCACGATCGCCGATGCCGACCGCGTCCGCGCGCAATGTGCGCCGGGACGGCGCGCGGCGATCGTCGGCGGTGGTTTCGTCGGCCTGGAGGTGGCCGCGGCGCTGCGTCAGCAGGACCTGGAAGTCACGCTGCTCGAAGCGCAGCCGCGGGTCCTGGCGCGGGTGGCCTCGACGCCGGTATCGACCTTCTTCGAACGCATCCATCGCGAGGCCGGCGTCGACCTGCGCACCGGCGCGTCGGTGGCCGCGCTGGAGGGCGAGCGTGGCGTGATCGCGCGGGTGCGGCTGGCCGGGGGCGGGACGATCGCGGCCGACCTGGTGGTCGTCGGTATCGGCCTGGTTCCCGCGACGGCGCTCGCGCGCGAGGCCGGGCTCGAGGTCGATGACGGCATCGTGGTCGACGCCTGCGGGCGCACCGGCGATCCGGCGATCTTCGCGGCCGGCGATTGCACCCGCCACCCCAGCCCTTTCCTGGGCGGACATGTGCGCCTGGAGTCGGTGCAGAACGCGATGGAGCAGGCGCGCTGCGTGGCCCGCAACCTGCTCGGTCGCGAGGAGCCCTACGACATGGTGCCGTGGTTCTGGTCCGAGCAATACGCGCTCAAGCTGCAGATGGTCGGCATGGCGGTCGAGGCCGACCGCAGCGTAGTGCGCGGGGATCCGGCCTCGGGACGGGATGTCTCGGTCTTCCATCTGCGCGACGGGCGACTGATCGCGGCGGAGACGGTCGGTCGCGCGCAGGAGTTCATGGTCGCCAGGAAGCTGGTGGTCTCGCGTGCATCTCCGGATCCCGCCCGGCTGGCTGACGAGGGGATGCCGCTGCGCGAGCTGCTGCCGGGGCTGTGATCCGCTGAAGGAGCCCTCGCGTCGGGCGCCACTCCAGCCCTCCCCAGCCTGCGGGGAGGGAGTGGATACAGGGATTCCGAGCTCGCCTATGTCCCGACGCACGATACGAGCCCTCTCACCCGCAGGCTGGGGAGGGCCGGGGCGGGAGCCGCCCCGTCCGTCTCTGCCGTCCAGGCCCCGGACTGCGCGCCCAGCGCGTCCAGGTCAGCGGGCGTATCGACATCGGTTGCGATGCCGGGACGGTGGATCGCCTCGAAGGCCAGGCCGGCCGCGCAGGCGGCTTCGCGATGCAGGGCGCGGCTGTCGGGACCATAGCGGTAGGCGATCGCGCCCGGTGGCGACACCAGCAGCGCATTGGTGCCGGTGCAGGTGTGGTCCGAGCCCAGCGTCACGCGGCGCGGCGCGATGCGTGCGATCAGCGCGTGCAGATCGTCGGCCTGCAACAGCGGCAGGTCGCAGCTCAACGACAGCACCGCGTCGGCGCCCTGCGCGGCGGCCAGCGCCGCGGCCTGTTCCAGCGCCGGGTTGAGCCCGCCCGGCGCGTCTTCCAGCAGCGCCTGCATGCCTTGACGGCGTGCAAGTTCCAGCACTTCCTGCGAGCGGCTGACGACGATGCAGTGGCGCGCGGGCACCACCGCCAGGACCACGCCGAACAGGTGCCGGCACAGGCGCGCGTTCAGCACCTGCCGTTGGAGCGGGGACAGCCGTGAGGACAGCCGTTGCTTGCCGTCCTCGAACGACCGAACCGGAATCAGCACGCGCAGGTTCATGCGCCTGCGCTCCGGCCTGGGAGGTCGTCGATGAAGGCGAGGACTTCGCGAGCCAACCGTGCCTGGTCCCCGGGGTCGCGCATCAGGGTATCGGTGGCCAGCGCCGACAACCGGCTGCAACTGGCCCAATCCGCGTCGCAGGCGTCGACCACCAGCGCATCGACCAGGCCGTCGTAGAAGGACAGCAGGCCTTCCGGGGTGACCGGCACGCCGAGTTCGCGCAGGATCTTGGCGGCCGGTCCCTTGACCGCATCGCCGCCGACGAACGGCGACACCGCGACCACCGGAACGCGGCGCGCACGCAGGCGCTCGTCGACGCCCGGCAGCGACAGGATCGGGCGCAAGCTCAGCAGCGGGTTGGACGGGCACAGCACGATGGCGCGCAGTTGCGGATCAGCCAGCGCATCGAGGAAACCGACGGCCGGTCGCGCATCGGCGATGCCGTCGAAGCCGATGCCGCGGAACGCGGGCTCGCAGCGGCGACGGACGAAGTAATCCTGGAACGGCAGCGGGCCTTCGTCGGTGTCGACGACGCTGCGCACCGGGTCGTCGCTCATCGGCACGATGCGGTGACCGATGCCGAGCCGGCGGGCGAAGGCCGCGGTGACCTGCGACAGCGTCTCGCCGGCGCGCAAGCGCTGGCTGCGCAGCAGGTGGGTGGCGAGGTCGTGGTCGCCGAGCGCGAACCAGTCCGGCCCGCCGAGCCGCGCGACCGCGCGCATCGCGTTCCAGCTTTCGCCGGCCAGCCCCCAGCCGCGGACCGGGTCGTTCAGCCCGGCCAGCGCATAGGTCACGCTGTCGATGTCGGGACTGACATGCAGGCCGAGATGCTCGAAGTCGTCGCCGGTGTTGACGACGATGGTCAGCGCATCCGCTGCCAGCACCTGGGTCAGACCGTTGGCGAGCTTGGCGCCGCCGACGCCGCCGGCGAGCGCGAGGAAGTGTCCGTCGCGGCTCATGGGACGCGGCTCACGGGAAAAGGTCCTGTGCGCGGCTGCGCACCAGTTCGGCGGCATTGCCGTCGCGTTCCGGCCGCGGCAGCCCGCGCAACAGTACGGCCGGCAGGCCGTCGTCGGCCTGGCCCATCAGCAGCGAGGCGGCGGCGGCAATCTCGTCGGCATGGCCGAGTTCGGAAGTCAGCAGCGGGCGGCCGAACAGGTCCGGACGGCCACGCAGGTCGCGCAGGCCCGGCAGGCCGCTGGCGCCGATCGCCGTGCCGATGGTGCCGTTGCGCCAGGCGCGGCCGAAGCTGTCGATCACCATCACCGCGATGTCGACGCCGTAGCGTTCGCGCAGGCGTTCGCGCAGCGCCGCGCACGACGCATCCGGATCGCGCGGCAACCGCAGCGCCTGGTCTTCGCCTTCGATGTTGGACTGGTCGATGCCGGCGTTGGCCAGCACCCAGCCGCGGCGGTGGCGGACGATCAGCAGTCCGTCGCGCACGCGCATGACCTCGTCGGTCTCCGACAGGATCAGCTCGACCAGGCGCGGGTCCTTGCCGGTGCGCGCGGCCAGCTCCAGCGCGGCCTGCGACGGCGTGACCGTGGCCAGCGCGATCTGCCGGCCTTCGGCCTTGGACACGATCTTCTGCGCCAGGACCAGCACGTCGCCGGCGGCCGGCAGCAGCGCGGCGGCATCGAGCGCGTCGCCGAGCACGGCGGCCAGGTCGTCGCCGGCGCGGACCCGGGGGATGCCGGGCAGCGCGGTCAGCGACAGCTGCGCGAGCGGGGCCATGGCGGGACCGTCAGCCGATGCCGGTGATGCGGATGCCGGCGCCCGGCACCTTGTAGCGCTGGTTCAGCGAGATCAGCACCGAGGTCAGGCCTTCGGCGACCACCGAGTTGGCCAGCGGGCCGGCGTACCAGGCGCGGATGCCGATGGCGTGCGCCAGTTCGACCACCTGCTCGCCGGCGGCCTTGTCGTCGGCGCAGACCAGCACGTCGCAGTCGATCTCGTGGCCGATCTTCCTGAGGTGGTGAGCGGAGACGTTCTGGAACGCCGAGACCACGCGGGTCGCATCGCCGAGCAGGACCTGGATGGCCTCGACCGCGGACTTGCCATCGGGCAGTTGCACGCGGCCGACCTTCGGCGGCACCAGCGGCACGGTGACGTCGATCAGCAGCTTGCCGTCGAGCGCGTCGCGGACTTCCTCGGCGGTGGCGCGCTGTGCCGCGAACGGCACCGCCAGTACCACGATGCCGGCCTGGTGCGCAGCGTCGCGGTTGTCGCTGCCCTGCACGCGCTCCTCGCCGAGCAGGGCGTTGAGTTCGGCGGCGACGGCGGCCGCGCGCTCGGGCGTGCGGCTGCCGATGACGACCCGATGGCCGGCATGGGCCCAGCGCAGGGCAAGGCCGCTGCCCTGCTTGCCGGCGCCGCCGAGCACGGCGATGACCGGGAGCTCAGGATTCAACGGCGACGGCTTCGACGGGGAGGGATTGGACATCGACGGGGATCTCACGGGTTGGGTGTCCGGCCTGGGCCGGGCGGGATGACGTCTTGCGGGTGCGTGGCGGCGTCTGCACCAGCGGCGCCAGCGGTGCGGCGGCAAATGCGCGTGCGTGCTGTTCCGGCGCGACGGCGCCATAGAGGGTGTTGCGTTGCCGCGGGGTGCGGCCGGCAGACAGGATCAGCGCCTCCATCGCTTCCGGCGGCATTTCCTGGCCGTGCCGTGCGCCGGCAGCGCGCGAGATGCTCTCGTTCATCAGCGTGCCGCCGAGGTCGTTGACCCCGCCGTCCAGGCAGATGCGCGCGCCGGCCGGACCGAGCTTGACCCACGACAGCTGGATGTTGCGGATCAGCGGGTGCAGGACCAGCCGGGCGATGGCATGCATCAGCCGGACCTCGCGGAAGGTCGGTCCCTTGCGGGCGCGCCCGCGCAGTGCGATCGGCGCCTCGCGGTGCACGAACGGCAGTGGCACGAACTCGGTGAAACCGCCGGTACGCGCCTGCAGCGCACGGATGCGCAACAGATGCCGCGCCCAGTGCCGCGGGTTGTCGACGTGGCCGAACATGATCGTGGCGGTGGTCCGGAAGCCGATCCGGTGCGCCGATTCGATCACGTGCAGCCATTGCGCGGTGTCGAGCTTGTCGGCACACAGGATCGCGCGCACCTCGTCGTCGAGGATCTCGGCGGCGGTGCCGGGCAGGGTGTCGAGTCCGGCGTCCTTGAGCCTGCGCAGGAAGTCTTCCACCGTCAGGCCGAGCGTAGCCGCGCCCTGCGCGACTTCCAGCGGCGAGAAGGCGTGGATGTGCAGGTCCGGCGCCGCGGCGCGGATCGCGCGCGCGAGGTTGAGATAGGTGTCGCCGGTGTAGTGCGGGTGGATGCCGCCCTGCAGGCAGACCTCGGTGGCGCCGCGCGCCTGCGCTTCGAGGCTGCGTCGGATCACTTCGGCCAGGTCCAGGTCGTAGGGCTTGCCGCGCAGCGCATCGTCGGTGCTGCCCTTGGAGAAGGCGCAGAACCCGCATTTGTAGCTGCAGATGTTGGTGTAGTTGATGTTGCGGTTGACCACGTAGGTCACGGTGTCGCCGCACTCGGCCCGGCGCAGCCGGTCGGCCTCGGCGCAGATCAGCTCCACGTCCACGTCGCGGGCCTCGAACAGGCGTGCGATGGCGTCCTCGTCCAGCGCCTCGCCGCCGGCGACGCGCGCCAGCAATGCCTCGATGGCCGGATCCGGGGCCAGTCCCGCCGCCGGTGCACGCAGCGTCGGCAGCAGGTCGGCGCCCGGATTCCAGGCGTCGTCGCGCAGCCAGCCGCTGGCGTCGCTGGCTTGCAGCACGCGGGCGGCGACGGCCGGATCCTGCCAGCGCGTGCAATCGCGGACGTAGGCCGGGTAGACCGGCAGCCGCTCGACCAGGATGCGGCCTTCGGTGGCGGTGGCCGCGCGCAGGCGCTCGATCTGCGGCCACGACGCTTCGGGATTGACGTGGTCGAGGGTGACCGGCGAAATCCCGCCCCAGTCGTTGATGCCGGCGCCGAGCAGTCGCGGGAACACCTCCGGACTGAGGTTCGGCGGCGCCTGCAGGTTCATCTGCGGGCCGAACACGATGCGTGCCGCGGCCAGCGTCCACAGCAGCTCATCGAGGCCGGGTTCGGCGTGGCGCGCCATCGGCGTGCGCGGCTTGGCGCGGAAGTTCTGCACGATGATTTCCTGAAGATGCCCGTAGCGGGCATGCAGGTCGCGCAACGCGAACAGCGCATCGATGCGTTCGCCGCGGGTCTCGCCGATGCCGATCAGGATGCCGCTGGTGAACGGCACCGCCAGCTCGCCGGCCAGCCGGATCGTCTCCAGCCGCAGCGCCGGCACCTTGTCCGGCGACAGGTAGTGCGGACCGCCGCGTTCGCCGAGGCGGTCGGCGGTGGTTTCCAGCATCAGTCCCTGTGAGACCGACACCCCGCGCAGCATCGCCATGTCCTCGCGGTCCATGGTGCCGGCGTTGACGTGCGGCAGCAGGCCGGTTTCGTCGAGCACGCGCTCGCACATCGCCGCCAGGTACGACAGCGTGCTGCCATGGCCGAGCCGGGCCAGTTCCTCGCGCACGTGCGGGTAGCGCAGCTCGGGCTTCTCGCCGAGCGTGAACAGCGCCTCGACGCAACCGGCGCGCCGGCCGGCGCGGGCGATGGCCAGGACTTCGTCCGGCGCGAGGAACGCCTTGTGGTCGCGGCCGGGCGGACGCGAGAACGTGCAGTAGTGGCAGCGATCGCGGCACAGCTGGGTCAGCGGGATGAACACCTTGGGCGAATAGCCCTGCAGGCGGCCGTGGCCCTGGTCGCGCAGGCGCGTGGCCTCGGCCAGCAGCGCATGCTGCGGCGCCGCCAGCAGCGCGGCCTTGAGCATGGCGTCGTTATCTTCGCGGAAATCGCTTCGATGCTGCATCACTGGCCTCCCAACCCTTCTTCCGACATGTCTGCCGCGTGCTTACGACCGTCCGGGGGGACGGTGGGTGGCCATTCGACGCCGGACTCGACAGTACCGTTTCACCAGGCCTCCGGTCGCGGAATCATTTCGCTGCCGGCATCGCTGCCGGCGATGCGCTGGTCGTCGTCGACATCATGTGCGGCGGGGGCCGGCGCCTGCAGCAGCGCGCTCAGCGTCACCGCGAGGTGTTCGATCGTGCGCGGCGAGGACCAGACCGGATGCGTGCGCAGCGGATCGGTCATCGCCGCTTCGCGCATCGACAGGATCGAGCTCAGGTAGGCGCCCATGAAAACGAAGCGCTGGTTCTTGAGCGCGGGCGGCATCGGCGGCATCAGCCGGCGCAGGTGCTCCAGGCAACGCAGGTAGCCGGCGTTCCAGCGGCCTTCCAGCGCGTCCAGGAACAGCTCGCGATGGGTCATGCCGAGCATGGTGATGAAGCGGATATAGGTGTCTTCGCCGTCCCCCCGGCCGTCGCCGTCCTCATCCTCGTCCATGTTCAGCGCCGAATGGATCAGTACGTCCACCACCTCGCGGATGTCGTGCGGCCCGCCGTCGTGTTCGAGCCGGTCGAGAGCGCCCTGGCGGCGACGGTCGATCAGCACCGCGCCATCGAGCACGATCTCGCGGACCAGCGCTTCCTTGGAACCGAAGTGGTAGCCCACCGCGCCGTGGTTCTTCTGTCCCGCGGCCTCGGCGATGGTGCGGACGGTGACGCCGTCGACCCCGCGTTCGGCGAACAGGCGCCGCGCCACGCGCTTGATGTAGGCGGCGGCAGAACCGTTCTGCTTCGGACCTAATCTGACCATGGGTGCAAAAATACCATTGCGGAGAAGATTGAACGAGTGCATTATCCATCTGAATTAATCGGGATGCTACTCCGTGTGAACCAGGCAACGCCACCCCCTGATCGACATCTCGACATCGCCGCACTGACCGTCTGGATGGACGCGCAAGGACTCGGAACGGGCCCGTTGCAGAACGTGCAGCGCCTGCCTGGCGGCACCCAGAACATCCTGCTGCGCTTCGATCGCTCCGGTATCGGCTACGTGTTGCGGCGCCCCCCGATGCACCTGCGCGACAGTTCCAACGAGGCCATGCGCCGGGAGGCGCGCGTGCTCGCCGCGCTGGCCGGGACCGACGTTCCGCATCCGCGCCTGATCGCCGCCTGCGCAGATACCGCGGTGCTCGGTGCGGCGTTCTACCTGATGGAGCCGGTCGACGGCTTCAATCCGACCGGCGGCCTGCCGGAACTGCACGCGGGTTCGGCCGCGATCCAGCACCGCATGGGGCTGGCGCTGGTGGAAGGCATCGCCAGGCTCGGAGCGCTGGACCATGTGGCGTTGGGCCTGTCCGATTTCGGTCGGCCCGAGGGCTTTCTGGAGCGTCAGGTATCGCGCTGGCGTTCCCATCTGGACGGTTATGCCAAGCTGCCCGGCTGGACCGGGATCGCGGGATTGCCGGGTGTCGAGCGTGTGGCCGACTGGCTGGACGCGCATCGCCCGGTGACGTTCGAGCCGGGCATTCAGCATGGCGACTACCACCTGGCCAACGTGATGTATCGCCATGACGGCCCGGAGCTGGCGGCGATCATCGACTGGGAGCTGGCGACCATCGGCGACCCGCTGGTCGACCTGGGCTGGGTGCTGGCGACCTGGCCCGATCCCGCGTTCGCCGAAACCTCCAGCGTCAAGCCGTGGATCGGGTTCCCGACCGCGGACGAACTGGTCGCCCGTTACCGCAAGCACAGTACACGCGACCTGACGGCGATCGGCTGGTACGGGATATTGGCCTGTTACAAGCTCGGCATCCTGCTGGAAGGCACCCATGCGCGCGCCTGCGCCGGGCAGGCGCCGCGCGATACCGGGGACCTGCTGCACGCACGGGCGGTCGGATTGTTCAAACGCGCGTTGCGTTGGCTGGACGCGGCCTGAGCGAAGGGGATGGAAGGATGAGCGAAGTGGATCTCGAACTGGATTTCAGCGGCAGGACCGTGCTGGTGGTCGGGGGCTCCAGCGGCATCGGCAACGGCATCGCGCACGAATTCCACACGCGCGGCGCGCAGGTGCATGTCTGGGGAACGCGCGCCGGTGCGCAGGACTACGCCGGTAGCGCGGGGTCGGATCTGGAGGGACTCGGCTACACGCAGGTGGACGTGTCCGATCCGGATGCGATCGCGGCGGCACCGCTGCCGTTCGACACCCTCGATGTACTGGTGCTGTCGCAGGGCACGGTGCTGTACAAACGCCAGGAATTCGAGCGCGTCGGCTGGGACGAGGTGATGGCGATCAACCTCGACAGCGTGCTGCATTGCGCGCGCCGCTTCGAGCAGCAGTTGGAAAGCAGCCGCGGCAGCGTGATCGTGGTCAGCTCGATCGCCGCCTACATGGCGACCGTGGGCACGCCGGCCTACGCCGCGTCCAAGGCCGGTGCGGTCAGCCTGACCCGGACCCTGGGCCAGGCCTGGGCGCCGCGCGGGATCCGCGTCAACGGCATCGCGCCGGGCATGGTCGAGACCAAGCTGACCGCGATCACCACCGAACATCCGCAACGCCGCGAACGCGCACTGTCGAAGATTCCGCTGGGCAGGTTCGGCCTGCCCGCGGACATGGCCGGGGTTGCGCTGTTCCTGGCCTCGCCGCTGTCGGCCTACGTCACCGGGCAGACCATCGTCGTCGATGGCGGCCTGACCCTCTAGTGTCGCGACACCAGAACACCGCACCGGTGATTTGCGCAGCAGTGATCCCGGTGCCAGATCTGCAACCGTTTTTCCGGGAGGAAGCGTCCGATGGACTTCGAATATTCCGCCAAGGTCAAGGACCTGATCGCCAGGCTGGAGGCGTTCCTCGACGAGCATGTCTATCCGATCGAGAGGCAGCGTGAGGCCTGGCTGCACGATCCGGCCAATCTCTGGCAACCGTGGCCCGGCGTGGAGAAGGTCAAGCAGGCCGCACGCGATGCCGGGCTGTGGAACCTGTTCCTGCCGCACGAGTACGCGCCCTGGAGCCCGGGCCTGACCAATCTGGAGTACGCGCCGCTGGCCGAGCTGATGGGCCGGGTCGGCGGCGGCTCAGAATTCTTCAACTGCAATGCGCCCGACACCGGCAACATGGAAGTACTGGCCAAGTACGGCACGCCCGCACAGCAGGAACGCTGGCTCAGGCCGCTGCTCGACGGCGCGATCCGCTCGGCCTACGTGATGACCGAGCCGCAGGTGGCGTCGTCGGACGCGACCAACATCGAGACGAGCATCGTCGCCGACGGCGACGACTACGTCGTCAACGGACGCAAGTGGTGGATTTCCGGTGCGATGGATCCGCGCTGCAAGCTGCTGATCGTGTTCGGCAGGACCTTCGAGGAAGGGGCCAGGCACCAGCGTCATTCGATGATCCTGGTGCCGCACCACACGCCGGGCGTGGAGATCGTGCGGCCGCTGAGCGTGTTCGGCCAGTACCACTCGCCAGGCGGGCATGCCGAGCTGCGCTTCAACGACGTGCGGGTGCCGAAGGAGAACCTCATCCTCGGCGAAGGGCGCGGTTTCGAGATCGCCCAGGGCCGCCTCGGTCCGGGGCGCATCCACCACTGCATGCGGTCGATCGGGCAGGCGCAACGGATGCTCGAGTACATGGCGCACCGGGTGGAGGAGCGGGTCGCGTTCGGCCGCAAGCTGTCGCAGCAGGGCAGCATCCGCCAGGACGTGGCGCTTTCGTTCTGCGAGATCGAACAGGCGCGCCTGCTGACGTTGAAGGCGGCCGATGCGATGGACCGACATGGCAACAAGGTCGCCAGGGACCTGATCGCGGCGATCAAGATCGTCGCGCCGAAGATGGCGCAACTGGTTGGCGACCGCGCGTTGCAGGCGCACGGCGGCAAGGGCGTCAGCGGCGATACGCCGATCGCAGGCCTGTTCCTGACCAACCGCTACGTGCGCCTGACCGACGGTCCCGATGAAGTCCACATGGCGCAGTTGGGCAAGTTGAAGATCGAAGAGTACACAGGCAAGCCGCTGCGTTGATGCCGTTTTGAATTGATGCTGTCTTGAGTTGATTCCGTCTGAATCACGCCCGTGCCGGCAACGCCGGCGCGGTGCCGGCCTTGGGAGGGGCTGCGGATGTCCTACGAGTCGAAAGGTGCGGCGCCGGTGCGGAGCCGGGTGGGATTCAGCAGCTGGTGGATGGTGTCGGTGCTGTTCGCCCTGTACGTGTTCTCGTGGCTGGACCGGCTGATCATCAGCATGCTGGTCGAGCCGATCAAGCTCGACCTGGCTCTGACCGATTTCCAGATGAGCCTGCTGCTCGGTCCGGCATTTGCGGTGTTCTACGCGCTGTTCGGTCTTCCGCTGGGCTGGGCGGTCGACCGCTGGCCGCGGCGCTGGATCGTGTTCTTCGGGGTGACGGTCTGGGGCCTGGCCACGGCCGCGTGCGGCCTGGCGCAATCGTTCGAGGGCCTGCTGGTGGCGCGGGTCATGGTCGGCGTCGGCGAGGCCTGCCTGATCCCCGCGGCGTACTCGCTGCTGGCCGACGAATTCCCGCGCGACCGGCTGACGGCCGCCGCGTCGACCTTCCAGATGGGCGGCAAGGTCGGGTCGGCGGCGGCGTTCGGCCTGGGCGCGGTGGCGATCACCTACGCCGAGTCGCTGCATGCGCGCGGGATCAGCTGGTCGCTGCTGGGCGACCTCGAGGCGTGGCAGCGGGTGATGGTGATGGTCGGCCTGCCGGGCGTGGTGCTGGCTGCGCTGGTGTTCACCTTCCGCGAACCGCCGCGTCGCGGCGTCGCGGTCGCGAACGGCGGCGACGAAGGACTGCTGCGCATCTTCCTGCGCGCCAACTGGCGCCTGATCGGCTTGATGCTTGTGTGTTTCTCGGCGCTGGCGCTGTGCGGCTACAGCCTGACCTCGTGGGTGCCGACCTACCTCTCGCGGCACTTCGGCTGGGCGCCGATGCAGTACGGCCCGGCGCTGAGTGTGATGAACATCGCCTCCGCGGTCTGGCTGGTGGTCAACGGCCGCATCGTCGACCGCCTGTTCGGACGCGGCATGAAGGACGCGCACATGCGCTTCTACAGCTGGCTGATGTACCTGCTGGCGCCGGCGGTGGTGCTGCTGTTCGTGGTTTCCGATCCTTGGGTCTTCCTCGGCCTGTACTGCCTGGTCCAGTTCATCACCGTGCCGTTCATGGTCTATGTCTCGTCGATCATCGCGCTGCTGGCGCCAAATGCGATCCGCGGGCAACTGATCGCGATGTTCCTGTTCGTGTTCACCACGCTGGGCATGGGCGCCGGTCCGGCGCTGGTCGGTGCGCTCACCGACTTCGTGTTCAAGGACGAGGCCCGCCTGGGGAC
Source organism: Luteimonas saliphila (assembly GCF_016774335.1). Taxonomy (GTDB): domain Bacteria; phylum Pseudomonadota; class Gammaproteobacteria; order Xanthomonadales; family Xanthomonadaceae; genus Luteimonas; species Luteimonas saliphila. Next base: position 43,800 of record NZ_JAETWA010000035.1, read on the forward strand.
CTCGTTGATGATCGTGATCGTGAGTTGCTTCGCCATCGCGCTGGTCGCAATGCGCCTGTCGCTGCGTTATCTCGGCCCGTCGATCCTGCGAGCCGAAACCGCCATCGCGGACCCCGGTCGCCAGTGCCGCAGCCCGAAAATACCGAAAACGTAACAGCAGGAGGGAAACAGAACATGTCCCTGGTTGTCTCGGGGTACTCCCCGGAACGCCTGCGCGCGCTGGCGCTGGCGGACGAGCGCGTGCGGCTCTCATGGGCGGATCTTGATCCGCTGCTCGACCGCCTGGCCAATGCGTTGCTGTCGCTGGACCTGGGCGAGCAGCGCCGGGTGGCGGTGTTCGCGGGCAACTGCGCCGAAACCGTGGTCGCGTATGCCGGCTGCCTGCTCGCAGGCGCGTCCAGCGTACCGGTCAACTACCACCTCACCGTGGACGAGCTGGTCTACATCCTCGACGATTCGGGCGCGCGCGTGGCGTTCGTCGGTCCGGACACGCTCGATGTCGGCCTCGAAGCCGCGAGCCGCGTCGGCATCGGCACGGTCATCGGCTGGCGTTGTCCGCCGACGCCCGGCGTGATCGCCTGGGAGGCATGGCTGGCCGCATCGTCCGCACAGCCGGCGCCGACCGGCATGAAGCCGCTGCCGCACCTGCACTACACCTCCGGCACCACCGGCACGCCGAAGGCGACGGAAACGCCGCCGGCGTATTTTCCGCCGGCCGAGACCGTTGCCGGGTACGTCGCGAAGCAGCGCGAGCGTTCGGCGCTGCTGCCGCAGGGGCCGGGCGTGGTGGCAGGCCCGCTGTACCACACCGGTCCGCTGACGATGGTGCGCGCACTGCTGGGCGGCTGCCCGCTGATGACGATGGACGCGTTCGATCCCGAGCGCCTGTTGAAGACGATCCACGACGAACGGATCGAAGCCACGGTGATGGTGCCGACGCATTTCCAGCGCCTGCTGGCATTGCCCGACGAGGTGCGTGCGCGCTACGACGTGTCGTCGATGAAACGGATGGCGCATACCGGTGCCGCCTGCCCGGCGGACGTCAAGCGCCGGATGATCGAATGGTTCGGGCCGGTACTGGTCGAAGCCTATGGCGGTACCGAAGCCGGCACCACCAACATGATCACGTCCGAGGAGTGGTTGCGCAGGCCGGGCTCGGTCGGACGTGCGGTCGCCCCGTTCGAAGTGGTGATCCTGTCCGAGGACGGAAGCGAGCTCGGCCCCAACCGCACCGGCCAGGTCTATTTCCGCGACGCCACCGGCCGCGGCATCGTCTACCGCAACGATCCGGCCAAGACCGCCGAGGCGCACGTTGCGCCGGGCGTGTTCACGCTGGGCGAGGTCGGCCATGTCGACGACGAGGGCTATCTGTACATCACCGACCGCGTCTCCGACATGATCGTCAGCGGCGGCGTGAACATCTATCCGGCCGAGGTCGAGCAGGTGCTGCTGCAGCATCCGGAAGTCGCCGACGCGGTCGTCATCGGCGTGCCGAACAAGGAGATGGGCGAGGAGGTCAAGGCGCTGGTCGTGCCCAGGCACGCGGATTTTCCGGTGGCGCCGGAAGTCCTGAACCAGTTCTGCCGGCAGCACCTGGCCGGCTACAAGTGCCCGCGTTCATATGAATTCCACGACGACATCGGTCGCAACGCCATGGGCAAGATCAACAAGAAGTCGCTCAAGCGGCGCTACTGGCCGACCGACCGGACCATCGGCGGATGACGGCCCTGGCGTCGCGTCAAGCATCGAATGGTGGAAACCGCCGCTCGAGAACAGCAGGCCGGGGCGACGTTGCCGGCATCCGGCGCGCGGACACGAGGCGTCGGAGGCGTGGCTCCGACCCGGAAACCAGGCGCGGCCACCGCGTGGGGCCGACCCGCCGCTGCGGGCATTTGCGGGCCGGACCAACGGGGCCTGCGTCATGCCGGGGCGGACGGGCCGGCGCCGGGCGCCGCGACGGATGTCGTTGGACGGTGTGGAAAGAAACTGCACAATGGTATAAAAAGTAACCGCCCTGTCCTTCGCTTGCCGATGGCGGGGATCTGCGGAGCCTGGGAGGAAGTCCGCGGTGTCGATGGTCCTGCAAGCCGGTTTTCGCCGGCGAGCGCGATCCGCCGCCAGGCCGGCCACTCCCATGGGTTGCCACCACGTCAGCGGGGCCGAGGTTCCGTCCAGCCAGCCAGCAAGAGGGAGTGCCATCCAGTGTCAGGCCTGTACAAGAGAGTGATCGGTACGGCGGCGTTGACCGTCTCCATGTTCGTCCTTTCCGCCTTGACCGGCTGTGCCGACGAGCCGGCCGCGGACGCCGGCCGTGCCTCCGGGTCCGTCGCCGGCGCCGACTGGAGCAGCTTCGGCGGCGATTCCAGCGAGAACCACTACAGCCCCCTCGAACAGATCAACGACGGCAACATCGCGCGGCTGGGCCTGGCCTGGTCGTACGACCTGCCGGTGACGATGAACGGCCTGGCCACGCCGCTGGCGATCGACGGCATCCTGTACTTCCCGGTCGGCCACAGCGTGATCCACGCGATGGACGCGCAGACGGGCGAACTGCTGTGGCAATACGATCCCGACGTCTACGGCGCGGCGCGGCACAAGCTGCGCGCCGGCTGGCCGATCCGCGGCCTGGCCTACTGGGAAGGCACGATCTTCGCCGGCACCCTGGACGGCCGGCTGATCGCGCTCGACGCGCGCGACGGCAGCCTGAAGTGGACGGCGATGACGGTCGATCCCGAAGACTACCGCTACATCACCGGCCCGCCGTGGATCATGAACGGCAAGGTCATCATCGGCCACGGCGGCGCGGACTACTCGCCGGTGCGCGGCTACGTCACCGCCTACGACGCCAGGACCGGCGAGCAGGCCTGGCGATTCCACACCGTGCCGGGCAACCCGGCCGACGGCTTCGAGAGCGAGGCCATGGAGATGGCAGCCGGGACCTGGACCGGCGAATGGTGGAAGTTCGGCGGCGGCGGCACGGTCTGGCACGCGATGGCCTACGACGAGAAGTACAACCGGATCTACCTGGGCACCGGCAACGCTTCGCCGTGGAACCAGAAGATCTTCAGCCCCCAGGGCGGCGACAACCTGTTCCTGGCCTCGATCGTCGCGCTCGATGCCGACACCGGCGAGTACATCTGGCACTACCAGACCAACCCGGGCGAGACCTGGGACTACAACTCCAACATGGACATCGAGCTGGCCGAGCTGGAGATCGACGGACAGCCGCGCGAGGTCATCCTGCACGCGCCGAAGAACGGCTTCTTCTACGTGCTCGACCGCAAGGACGGCACGCTGATCTCGGCCGATCAGTTCGCCAACACCGTGACCTGGGCCGAACGCATCGACCTGGCCACCGGGCGCCCGGTGGAGCATCCCAACGCCCGCTATCGCGATGGCTACTTCATCGGCTACCCGGGCCAGTGGGGCGCGCATCCGGTCGCGGCGATGTCGTTCAGCCGCAAGACCAAACTGGTCTACCTGCCCACCAGCGAGTCCTACACGGTGTACTCCGACCCGCCGAACCTGGAGAGCTGGACCCATCCGCCCGGCATGCGCGTGAGCTCGGGGATCGGTCCGGCGCCGGCCAATATCCCGCCGCAGCCGCCGCCGAGCAGTTACCTGCAGGCCTGGGATCCGGTGGGCAAGCGGCGCGTGTGGGAAGTGCCGCTGACCGGCATGCAGAACGGCGCAGTGCTCAGCACCGGCGGCAATCTGGTGTTGCAGGGCCAGGTCACCGGCGAGCTCAGCGCCTACGCCGCCGATACCGGCAAGAAGCTGTGGTCGTTCGATGCCCAGGTCGGCGTGGCCGCGCAGCCGATCACCTACCTGGCGGGCGGCAAGCAGTACATCACCGTGCTCGCCGGCTGGCGCGGCACCGGCGCCAGCGGGCTGGCGCAGGAATGGAACTATTACACCCAGAAGCGCCGCGTGTTGACCTTCGTGCTCGATGGCGAGGCGTCGTTGCCCGCGGCGGAGAACGCCCCGCTCCCGTACCTGGACGATCCGAGCCTGGTAATCGACGAGGCCAAGGCCGAGATCGGCCGCGAGGTCTTCCATCGCAACTGCCATGTCTGCCATGGTCCACGGCTGATTTCCGGCGGCGCGGCTCCGGATCTGCGCCGCGGCGGCACCGCGCTGAACGCCGAGGCGCTGGGCGCGGTGCTGCAGCAGGGCGCACTGGTCCCGCGCGGCATGCCGCAGTTCGAGGAGATGCCCGACAGCGAGGTCGAGGGCCTGGTGCACTACATCCGCCGCGAGGCGCGAGCGGCCATCGCGGCCGATGCCGACAAGGCCGTGGCAGGGCCGGCCGGAGAGTCAAAATGAACCATGCCGGCGATGCAGCGGTCCCTGCGAAGGGGTCGCTGTACAGCCGTGGTGTCGCCGTCCTGGCCGCCATGTCGTGCGTCCTGGCACTGCTGGCCGCGACAGCGTGCCGGAACGGCGACACGGCAGGGACGGACCGGGGCATCGACGCCGCCGGGACGATTGGTTCGGGCGAGGACTGGACAGGCTATGGCGGCGACGTGTCCGAAAGCCGCTACAGCCGCCTCGACCAGATCGACGATGGCAACGTGCAGCAGCTCGGTCTGGCATGGTCGTACGACATCGACGTGCGGCCGAATGCATTCAGCGCACCGCTGGCGATCGACGGCGTGCTCTATTTCGGCGTCGGCTACAGCGTGGTGCATGCGATGGACGCGCGCACCGGCCGCCTGCTGTGGAAGTACGACCCCGAGGCGCAAGAGGCGTCCGGCGAGCGGATGCGCGCGGCCTGGGGCATCCGCGGCATCGCCCACGATGCCGGGCGCATCTACACCGGCACCATCGACGGCCGGCTGATCGCGCTCGATGCGGCCAGCGGCGAGGAGCTGTGGAGCGTGCAGACGCTCGAGCCCGAGGATGGCCGCTACATCTCGGGCGCGCCGTGGGTATTCGACGGCAAGGTCGCGATTGGTCACGGCGGCGCCGATTTCGCGCCGGTACGCGGCTACGTGACCGTCTACGACGGCGACACCGGAGAGCAGCTCTGGCGTTTCCACACCGTGCCGGGTAATCCGGACGACGGCTTCGAGAATGCCGCGATGGAGATGGCCGCCGACACCTGGACCGGCGAATGGTGGAAGTTCGGTGGCGGCGGTACGGTCTGGAATGCGATGGCCTACGATCCGGAATTCAACCGGCTCTACATCGGCACCGGCAACGGTGCGCCCTGGAACCAGAAGATCCGCAGCCCCGACGGCGGCGACAATCTGTTCCTGTGTTCGGTGATCGCGCTCGATGCCGATACCGGCGAGTACGTCTGGCATTACCAGATCAATCCCGGCGAGACCTGGGACTACAACGCCGCGATGGACATGCACCTGGCCGAGCTGGACGTCGACGGCCGGGCGCGCAAGGTGCTGATGACCGCGCCCAAGAACGGCTTCTTCTATGTCATCGACCGCGAGGACGGCCGCCTGCTGTCGGCGGAGAAGTTCGTCCGGAACGTGACCTGGGCCGAACGCATCGATCTCGCGACCGGTCGGCCGGTCGAGCATCCGGAAGCGCGCTATCCCGGCGGCCGTCCTGCGGTGGTGTTCCCGTCGCCGGTCGGCGCGCACAGCGTCGAGGCCAGCGCCTACAGCCCGCGCACCGGGCTGGTCTACATCCCGGCCATCGAGCAGGGCCGGGTCTACATCGATGCCGAAGGCGACCTGAGCCGCTGGCAGTTCACGCCCGGGCAGATGATCAACACCGGTACCGGCCGCGCACCGCCGGAGATCACGGTACCGCCGGGTGGCAATTCGCTGCTGGCCTGGGATCCGGTGGCACAGAAGGCGGCATGGTCGGTGCCGCTGACCGGCAGCAAGAACGGTGCGATCCTGGCCACTGCCGGCAACCTCGTGTTCCAGGGCAACGTGGAAGGCGAGCTGGCCGCCTATGCCGCCGACAGCGGCCGCAAGCTGTGGTCGTTCGATGCCGGCAACGGGGTGATGGCGCAACCGATCAGCTATGCGGTCGACGGCGTGCAGTACGTCACCGTGCTGTCGGGCTGGCGCCTGAGCGGGCCATCGGGCGCGTCGCACGACTGGGACTACTACGCGCAGAAGCGGCGGGTGCTGACCTTCAAGCTCGACGGCGGCGCCTCGTTGCCGCCGGCCGATCGCACGCCGCTGCCGTTCCTGGATCTCGAGGATCTCGCGATCGACGACCGCAAGGCCGCGCTGGGCGCCCAGATCTATGCGCAACGCTGCACCATCTGCCATGGCCCCAACCTGCGCTCCGGTGGCGCCGCGCCGGACCTGCGCAAGGCCGGCATGCCGCTGGCCGTCGAGACCCTGCGCGCGGTGCTGCACGACGGCGTTCTGGTCGGCAACGGCATGCCGCGCTACGCCGAACTCGGCCAGGACGAGATCGAAGGACTCCATCACTACGTCCGCCAGCAGGCACGGATGGCGATCGCGCAGCAGGCGCAGACGCCGTGACGTACGGCCTGCATAGCGCACAGTGAAGACGACATCAACGAGGACGCATGAAGATCAATGACGTGACCGGTTACCAGGTCGAGAACGGCATCGCGGTGATCACGATCGAGTCGCCGCCGGTGAACGCCCTGTCGGCGGCGGTGCGCGGCGGAATTCTCGCAGGCGTGGAAACGGCGCTGGCCGACGCGTCGGCCGAGGCGATCGTGCTGATCTGCGCGGGCCGCACGTTCTTCGCCGGCGCCGACATCACCGAGTTCGGCAAGCCGCCGGTGGCGCCGATCCTGCGCCAGGTGCAGGACGCGGTCGAGAACGCGTCCAAGCCGGTGGTCGCCGCGATCCACGGCACCGCGCTCGGCGGCGGGCTGGAGCTGGCGCTGGTCGCGCACTGCCGCGTCGCCGCGCGCTCGGCGAAGTGCGGACTGCCGGAGGTCAACATCGGCCTGCTGCCCGGCGCCGGTGGCACCCAGCGCTTGCCGCGCATCGTCGGCGTGGACACCGCGCTGGACATGATCACCAGCGGCCGCCACGTGCCTGCCGTCGAGGCGCACGCGATGGGCCTGGTGGACGCGCTCGCCGACGACGCCACCCTGCGCGCGGAGGCGATCGCGTTCGCGCGTAGGGTCGTGGCCGAAGACCGCCCGCTGCGCCGGGTGCGCGACCTCGACGCGAAGATCGAGGAAGCGCGCGCGAATCCGGGCGCGATCGAGGCGTTCCGCAGGGCCAACGCGCGCCGCTTTCGCGGTTTTCTCGCGCCCGAGTACAACATCCGCTGCATCGAGGCCGCGCTGGCGCTGCCGTTCGACGCCGCGCTGAAGGAGGAGCGGCGCCTGTTCGACGAGCTGATGGCCGGGCCGCAGTCGAAGGCGCAGCGCCACGTGTTCTTCGCCGAGCGTCGGGTCGCCAAGCTCGCCGACGTGCCGGCCGAGACGCCGCTGCGGCCGGTCGAGCGCGCGTCGGTGATCGGCGCCGGCACGATGGGCGGTGGCATCGCGATGGCGTTCCTCAACGCCGGCTTCCCCGTGACCCTGGTGGAGACGACGCAGGCGGCGCTCGACCGCGGCCTTGCGACGATCCGCAGGAACTACGACGCGACCGCCGCCAAGGGCCGGCTGACCGGCAAACAGGTGGAGGCGCGGCTGGCGCGCCTGCACGGCACGCTGGCGCTGGAGGATGTCGCCGACAGTGACCTGGTCATCGAGGCGGTGTTCGAGCAGATGGACATCAAGCAGGCGCTGTTCTCGCGCATCGATGCCATCGCCAAGCCCGGCGCGATCCTCGCCAGCAACACGTCCTACCTCGACATCGACACGATCGCTGCTGCCACCTCGCGTCCGCGGGACGTGATCGGCATGCATTTCTTCTCGCCGGCGCACATCATGCGCCTGCTGGAGATCGTGCGCGGCAGGGCGACTGCCGAAGATGCCATCGCCACCGCGATGGCGGTGGCCAAGCGGCTGGGCAAGGTCGGCGTCGTGGTCGGCAACTGCTTCGGCTTCGTCGGCAACCGCATGCTGGCCCAGCGCCAGCGCGAGGCGGAGAAGCTGATCCTGGAAGGCGCCCTGCCGTGGCAGGTCGACAAGGTGCTCTACGATTTCGGCTTCCCGATGGGGCCGTTCCAGATGCGCGACATGGCCGGCATGGACGTGGGCTGGGATCCGGCCAGATCGTCTTCGTCGACGGTGCGCGAGATCCTCAACGAGACCGGCCGGCGCGGGCAGAAGACCGGCGCGGGCTACTACGACTACGACGAGCAGCGCAGGCCGACGCCATCCCCGCTGGTGGAGCAGGTGATCCTGGACTTCGCCGCGCGCAAGGGCATCGCGCGGCGCGAGATCGGCGACGGCGAGATCCTCGAGCGCTGCCTGTACGCGATGGTCAACGAAGCGGTCAACATCCTCGACGAGGGCATCGCCGTGCGCGCTTCCGATATCGACGTGGTCTGGGTGACCGGTTACGGCTGGCCGGCCTATCGCGGCGGCCCGATGTTCTGGGCCGAGCACGACGTGGGCCTCGACACGATCCTGGCGCGGATACGCGAACTGCATCCCGATCATGGCGACGATTTCCGGCCGGCGCCGTTGCTCGAGCGGCTGGTCGCCGAGGGTCGCGGTTTCTCCGCTTCCGGAAGGGATGCCCCGAGAGGCGATGCCGCCGGAGGTGATGTTCGCGGAAGCGATCGGCCGGTCGAGAGTTGATGCGGATCGGACAAGGAAAGACGCAAGATTATCTGCGGCCGCCCGGCATCGTGCCTGCGCCCGCGCCGACAGTGTTGGGAGGTGGATGATGGCCGGACCGTTGCAGGACCTGATGGTGGTGGATGTGTCGCGGGTGCGTCCCGGGTTGATCGCGGGCGTGCTGCTGGCCGACCACGGTGCGCAGGTGATCAAGATCGAACCGCCGGGCGGGCACTACTACGCCTGCGAGCCCAGCCGCAAAGGCTGGGATCGCGGCAAGCTCAGCATCGAGCTGGACATCGACGACGCAGCGGGCAGGCGCGACCTGGCCGCGCTGCTGCGCAGCGCCGACGTGCTGATCCATTCCTTCGATGACGCCCAGGCGCGTCGCCGCGGGCTCGATCATGCGTCGCTGGCGGGCGAGTGCCCGGCGCTGGTGGTCTGCGCGCTGACCGCCTATGGTGCGGACACTCCGCTGGCCGACCGGCCCTATGGCGAGTCGCTGGCGGCCGCACGGCTGGGTGCGATGCTGGAAAAGCGCAGTCCGTTCCGCGAAGGTCCGCTCTATCTCGGCCATCCCGCATTGCATTACGGCCAGGCGTTCCTGGCCGCGATCAACATCCTGGCCGCGCTGCGCGCGCGCCGTCACAACGGTGTCGGCCAGGAGGTCGAAGCATCGCTGCTGGATTCGTTCCTGGCGCAGTCGCCGATGAACTGGTGGTCGCATCCGCAGAAGCTGTCCTACATCAACCGCGAGCTGCAGGATCCCAGCCGGGGCGTCAACTTCGGGCATACCCGCCTGGTCACCGGTCTGGTGCAGTGCGGCGACGGCGAGTACATGCAGATACATACCGGTGGACCGGGTGCGTTCAAGCGCACGATGGATCTGCTCGGGTTCGGCGACCGGATCCGCGACGTGGACGGGCCGGAGATGCTGGTGCCGCTTTCGGAGGACGAGTACCGGATCGCCCGCGTCGAACTCTACGAGGCGATGAAACGCAAGCCGCGCGAGGAGTGGCTGCGCTTGTTCCAGGAGGCCGATATCGCCTGCCTGCCCGTGTTGCGGCCGGCGGAAGCGCTGCTCGACAACCAGGTCGAGCACATGCAGCAACGGATCGAAGTGGCCGATGCCGACTACGGCACCCTGCACCAGGCCGCGCCGGCCGTACGTTACTCCAACATCGCGGCCGTGGTGCCGGCGCCGGCGCCGGCCGTGGGTCGCGACAACGTGCGGCTGGCCGGACTGGCTGCGCGCCCGCAGCCCGGCTTCGCAAAGCGCGGCGAGGACGTGGGCTCCGCGCTCGAAGGCCTGAAGGTGCTCGATTTCAGCTCGTTCTTCGCCTGCGGCTACGCCGCGCGCATGCTGTCCGACCTCGGTGCCGACGTGATCAAGGTCGAGACCGCCTCCGGTGACCAGATGCGCCCGTTGCCCGATCCGTTCGAAGCCTGCCAGCGCGGCAAGCGCGATGTCGTGATCGACCTGAAGACGCCGGAAGGATTGGCGCTGGTGCAGCGGCTGGTCGCCGAGGCCGATGTGGTGATGCACAACTGGCGACCGGGCAAGGCCGACAAGGCCGGCATCGGCTACGAGCAGCTGCGTGCGATCAATCCCGCCCTGGTCTATGCCTATCTGCCCGGCTACGGTTCCAGCGGACCGAAGGCGAAGCTCAAGAGCTTCGCGCCGCTGATCAGCGGTTTCTGCGGGCTGCTGTACGAGGGCGGCGGCGAAGGCAATCCCCCGGTGCCGAGCGTGTTCGGCAACGAGGACTACAACAACGGCTTCCTCGGCGCGTTCGGCGTGCTGGCGGCGCTGGAGCATCGCGAGCGCAGCGGGACGGGCACCTACCTGGAATGCCCGCAGGTCAGTTCGAGCCTGTTCACGACCTCCGAGCACTTCCTCGACGCCGAGCGCGAGGTGGTCTGGAGCATGCGCATGGACAAGGCGCAGATGGGCTTCAGCGCACTGGACCGCCTGTACCGGACCGAGGATGGCTGGATCTGCATCTGTTGCGAATCCGATGACGGGTTCGCAGCGCTCGCCAAGGCGATCGGCCGTCCCGAGCTGGCGGCCGATGGCGAGTATCGCGACCACGCGTCACGATTGGCGCATCGCGAGGCGCTGGGTGAAATCATTGCTGCCTGGTTCGCCGGCAGGAAGACCGGCGAAGCCTTCGACCATCTCGATGCCGGGGGCGTCGCCTGCGAAATCGCACGCGAGGAGCAATGGCTGCCCGAGTTCTTCGCGCAGGACTGGGCGGTGGCATCGCAACGCGTGTTCGACCAGGCCGATTCGCTGCATGGTCCGATCCGCGAGATCGGCCTGTTCAACCGGCTGCACGGCACGCCCGGCGTACGCAAGGGCACCGCGCCCAAGCTCGGTGAACATACCCGCGAGGTGCTGCTGGAACTGGGCTGCAGCGAAGCGGAGATCGATGCGCTGGCACAGGCGAGGAAGGTGAAGCTGGCGTGACGTCGTCCGGTTCCGCCGGCGGCGGTGCGAGCATGTGACGGCGCGCCTTGCTGGCCGGGATCCCCGCACTGGGACTGGTCGCGATGATACCGGCGTGAGGGCATCGGGCGCAGCCTGCGTGGATCTTCCAGGAACGGTCCTTCGAGCAGCACCGCGCGTTGGGGCGCCCCGATGGCGTCGCCCTCGATCGCCGCGGCAACCCGTGGGTGGCAATGCCGTCCGCGGAGCGGATCGCCACAGCGACTCCACTGGGGCGGATCGTGTCTTTCGCATCGCACGCAACGGACGCGTGCCGGTACTGGCGAATGCGGGAGCGGGCTTGCCGTTGCCGCATTGGCACGCCGGACGACAGCCACATCCAGCGCGGCATATGGCGGATGCCCTGTCACTGCCGATGTCTTGGATCGCGGCTTTCCGGGCGGGTTGGCATCCGTCGCGGTGCGGGCGGAAATCCGCTTGCCGGTTGCGGAAACAACCACGATTTTCCAGGGCGCATGCGGCAGCGCAGCATAAACTGTGTTTGTTTTATCCTGTTGACTCAAAGTATCCTGCAGTGTAGTTTTCGTAAAACTGCACGGAAGGGCAAATTCATGTCTGTCGCCGTCTGCGCAGGACGAGGCTTCCGGCCGGGAGGTGGTTGGGGTCGAAGCAGCGATCGTCGGGCACCGGAGTGGGCGCCCAGCAGCAGCCAGGTACCGGACCGGTAGAACGTCGGACCCGGCGGGAGCGGCAAACATGCAATGTCGTGTCATCAGTTTTTCGCTCGGCCTGCTGCTGTCAGCAGCGGGTGTGTCCGCATCCGAGCCGCCCGTGGTCGAGACCGACGCCGGCTCCGTCCGCGGCGTCGCACTGAAAAATGGTGCGGCCGCGTTCCGCGGCATTCCCTATGCCGTCGCTCCGGTCGGCGAGCTCCGCTGGAGGCCGACGCGGCCGCAGGCGGCATGGCAGGGCGTGCGCGAGGCGTCGGCATTCGGCCCCGATTGCCCGCAGCCGGTCAGGGATGGGCGTCAGGCGCATCCGCAGAGCGAGGACTGCCTGAGCCTGAACGTGGTCACTCCCGACCTCGGCGCCAGCGGTCTGCCGGTGCTGGTGTCGATCCATGGCGGCGCGTTCTTCGTCGGCTCCGGGCGCGATCTGGCCGATCAGGACGTTTCGACGATCGTGCGCGAAGGCGTGGTGCTGGTCTCGCCGAACTATCGGCTCGGCCGCCTCGGCTTCTTCGCGCACCCGGAGCTGACCCAGGAGGCGCGCGGGCGCGGTGAGGACTTCGCCAACTACTGGCTGATGGACCAGATCGCCGCGCTGCACTGGGTGCGCCGCAACATCCATCGTTTCGGCGGCGACCCGGAGCGGGTGACCATTCTCGGTTGTTCGGCCGGTGGATCGAGTATCAATGCGCTGATGGCCGCGGAGGACGCGCGTGGATTGTTCGCTGGCGCGAGCGCGCGTTCAGGGGGAGGCTTCTTCAACGCAACCCGGCCGCTGGCGGTGGCCGAGGAGCAGGGCGCCCGGTTCGCCGGGACCGGGGGGGCGTCGCGTTCGCTGGCGACGCTGCGTGCGCTCAGTGCCGATGAGATTCTCGCGCTCGAGTCCGGTCCGCCCGACTTCGGCGCGGTCGTGGACGGTCGCCTGCTGGCCGAGCCCACGTCGCAGGCCTTCACGGGCGGGCGCATCGCCAAGGTGCCCTACCTGGTGGGTTCGACCAGCGACGAGGCCAGCGTCTTCGGCCTGATGGGGTTTGATCGCAAGGTGCTGGCGGAACGTTTCGGCATCGATCTGGATGCGCTGGGCGACGCCTACGCCGGCACGCAGCAACTCGACGAAGCCGAACTGCTGCGTCAGGTGCAGACCGACTTCATCTTCACCTCGGCCGCACTGGGCATGGGACGGCTGGCTTCGTCATCGGGCGCCCCGTCGTGGGCCTACCACTTCGACTACGTGCGCCGGTCGCAGGCCGCGGCATCGAAAGGGGCCGCGCATTGCGCCGACATGCCCTACAGCTTCGGCACGCTGGACGATCCCGAAGCGGAGGATGCGGAGATCGCGCGGATGATGCAGGCCTACCTACTGTCGTTCATCCGCAACGGATCGCCGGGGACCGAAGGTCTGCCGGCCTGGCCGGAGATCGGAGAACCGGGGCATGCACCGCTGGTGATCGGTGAACGGACACGGGCCGAGCCCGGCTTCAGACAGGAGCAGTTGGCGACCTGGTTCGAGCGTTGGGAGCGCGAGAACGGGAGCACGTTCCCCAGGTGACAAGGCCGGCCCGGTGTTTCGCGCGCATGCCGCTTCGCGTACGCAATCCAGACGTAGTCAGACACAACAACGATAGCTGCACACTCACATGATCGAGGGAGGTCGGGATGAAGAGTCGTCGGTTGAACAGGAATCGCCTGTTCATGGCAATGATCGCGGGAATGGCATCGTTCGGCGCGGCGGTCGCCGCGCAAGCGCAGGAGACCGCGCCTGCCGATAGCGCGCAGGAGGACGAGCAGGTGGCCCAGCTCGACACGGTCAGGGTGACCGCGCCGACCGGCTCGCGAATCATGCGCGAAGGGTACGATGCACCGACACCGGTGACCGTGGCATCGAGCGAGGATCTGCTGCGGGTCACGCCAACCGGCATCCCTGATGGTCTGAACAAACTGCCCCAGTTCCAGAACTCCAGTGGTCCGGCACGTTCCTCGCACAACTTCTCCAACAGCGCGGCGCACGGCAACATCCTCAATCTGCGCGGCGTGGGCGGCAATCGTTCGCTGATCCTGTTCGACGGCCTGCGGGTCGCGCCGACGACCTATCAGGGCGCGGTGGACGTGGACGTGCTGCCGACCGAATTGCTGTCGCGGGTGGATGTGGTGACCGCCGGCGCATCCGCGGCCTACGGCTCCGACGCGGTCGCCGGCGTGGTCAACTTCGTGCTCGACCGCGGCTTCCTTGGCGTGCGGGGATCGGCCCAGTACGGCGAGAGCGAACGCGGCGACAACGAGCACCACAAGATCAGCCTGGCGGGCGGCTGGAGTGTGCTGGGAGACGCGGGTCACGTGTTGCTCAGCGCCGAATACTCCAAGAGCGACGGCATGTTGCGCGGCGACCGCAGCATGTCCAACTACGGCTACAACCACGTCGGCGCGATGCCGGGTGCGGGCGCGCCGGGCTCGGCCGCCAATCCTTACGTGCTGGCCCGCGACATCAACATCAATGGGGCTACCTATGGCGGCTTGATCCAGGGCGGGGCGCTGAACGGCTACCGCTTCCTGCCGGACGGGACGCTGACCCCGTTCGACCCCGGCACGCCGACCGGCACCCCGAACTACAACCAGGGCGGCGACGGCTACACGATTCCCGCCGACGTCACCGCGGTCTCGCCGCTGGAGTCCAAGAAGGCGTTCGGCCGCTTCAGCTACGACTTCGACAACGGCATCACCGCCTACGCGCAGGGCCTGTTCTCGCGCAACGAGACGTCATACATCACGATGGCCAACGCCTTCGTCGGCCCGTCGACGCCGGCCCGGATCGCGCTCGACAACCCGTACCTCAACCTGACCGCCGACCAGCGCACGGCGGTCGAAGCGGCCGGCGAGAGCCGGATCAACGTCAGTACCTATTCCACCTACGCACCGCGCCCGCAGGCCTTCGAGCAGACCGACTTCTGGATGGCCAACGCCGGTCTGGAAGGCCGTTTCGGCGAGACCTGGAACTGGCAGGCCGGATTGACCCGCGGCGAGTCGGATCACGTGATGGAGAACCGCGGGCTGCTGTCCTGGCGCGAGGCATACGCCGCGATCGATGCGGTCCGCGACGGCGACGGCAACATCGTCTGCCGCGCGACCCTGAGTGCAGATCCGGTGATCCGCGACCGCTTCGCCAATTGCCAGCCCCTGAACGTGCTTGGCGAAGGGTCGATGCTGACCACGCCCAACGGATATGACTACGCCACCGGAACTTCGCGCTACCGCGCGCGCATCATCACCGACTCGGCCACCTTCTCTCTGGGCGGCGAACTGTTCCAGTTGCCGGCCGGTCCCGTCGATGCGGCGTTCGGCGCCGAGTTCCGTCGCCAGGAGCTGAAGCTGACCAGCAACGCCAATCCGGGCGATCTCGATACGCCCGACGAGCGCGCCGAGTACTTCTACGGCGTCGACGTCCCGGCTTCGGCGCTGTTCTACTGGCTGACCAACGTCGGCGTGGCCGACGGCAAGGTCAACGTCAAGGAAGCCTTCACCGAGTGGAACTTTCCGCTTCTGCGCGACGTGCCGGGCGCCAGCTCGCTGGACCTGAACATGGCAGGCCGCTTCACCGACTACAGCACCAGCGGTTCGGTCACGACCTGGAAGGTCGGTACCACCTGGCGCCCGGTCGAGGACCTGCTGGTGCGTGCGACGGTATCGCGGGACATCCGCGCCCCGACGCTGTTCGATTTGTTCGCGGGCGACCAGAGTGGCATCGGCCAGCTGGTGGATCCGGTGACCGGCATCACCAGCAACGTGGTGACCATGACCGGCGGCAACCGCGACCTCAAACCTGAGGAAGCCGACACACTCAGCATCGGTGCGGTGTTATCGCCCAGCGCCTGGCCCGCCTTCACCGTCGCGGTCGACTACTACCGGCTCAAGATCGATGGTGCGATCGGAACGCTGGGAACCTCCCAGATCGTGCAGAACTGCCATGCCAGCGGCGGCACCGCTCCGGAGTGCGCGCTGATCACCAGGCCGTCGCCAAACGAGTTTCCGACCTTGGTCCGGACCGCGCCGGCGAACATCGCCAGCCTGGAAACCTCAGGCGTGGATATCGATGCCAGCTGGCGCACCACCGTCGGTCCGGGCGACCTGACTCTGCGCCTGTATGCCTCGTATCTGGACAGCTATCAGACCCAGCAGAGCGCGACCGCGCCGGTCTATGAATACGCGGGCACGGGCCAGCCGGGCGCGCAGCCGGTGGCGCGTCCGAAGTGGCGCGGGAACCTTGGCCTCAACTATGAGGTCGGTGACCTCGGGCTGTCGCTGAGCCAGCAGTACGTCGGCGGTTTCCGGCTGGGTTCGGACGAACCCAACCAGATCTACGAGGACGACGATCGAGGCAGTGTGTCCTACACCGACCTGACGGCCAGCTACCGGTTCCCGCGCCAGCAAGGCGTCGAGATGTTCTTCACGGTCAACAACCTGTTCGACCGTGATCCGCCGCTCATTCCGGGCAATGTGCCGGGCGTCAATCTGCCGACGATCATCTCGGTGTACGACACCATCGGTCGTGCTTACACGCTCGGCCTCCGCTTCAAGTTCTGATCCACTGCGCCGGCCCGTTCGGGCCGGCACTCGGTCCGGTGGAAGCGCGGCATGCGATTTCCGCATGTCGTGCAGTACGCTGGCCGCCGCCGCAAGGCGGTGGGCGTGAGCTTCGAGTTCCGACCATCGATGCGGTGGTCCGACATCTGCCGCCATGAGATGGGTCGAGAATGGAGCTGTACGAATATTCGAAGATGGAGGGGTTCATCCCGCTTGGAACCACGGCGATGCCCGAGTTCGGTTGCAGCTTCACCATCGAACCGGTATTGCACGGTCCGACGCGGAACCCCTGGAACCTCGCGCAGATCGGCCCCGGCACGGTTGAGTGTCCGCGCAGGCTGCTGGCCGAATTCGGGCGGACGCTGAAGGCGACCGGGCTTGGCGAAGCGATGGATGCGCGGCACACCGTGGCCAGGAATCCGCATCGGCTGTTCGAGCGGATAGACAACCTGTTGAGTCCCCCATGCCGAACATGTCGTGGCAGGGCAGGGCGCCAGCGACGTGGGCAGGCGATGCTGGTGCGGAGTGACATCGTGAGGAGCGTCGGGATGTCGGCAGGGCACGGCGGCGGTATCGCGATGACATGCATGTCATCGGCGCTCTGGTTGTGGCTGCTGTCGTCGATTGCCGTCGTCCAGGCCGCTGCCCCACGGCCGGACCAGGTCGTGTTCCGGGAGATCTACCGCGAGTTGGTCGAGACCGATACCAGCCATTCCTCCGGCGACTGCACATTGGCCGCGACACGGATGCTGCGGCATCTCCGCGAGGCCGGCTATGGCCGGGAAGAAGCCGAGGTCTTCGTGCCCGAAGGCCATCCGCGCGAAGGCGGCCTGGTGGCCGCGCTGGCGGGCAGCGACGCGTCGTTGCCGGCGATGCTGCTGGTCGACCACATCGACGTGGTCGAGGCGCGCAGCGCCGACTGGGACGGGCGCAACCCGTTCGAGCTGCGCGAACAGGACGGGTTCTTCTACGGGCGTGGCGTGATCGACGACAAGGCGCTGTCGGCGATCTGGGTGGATTCGCTGGCGCGGTTGCGGCGCGAGGGATTCGTGCCGCGACGTACGATCAAGGTGGCGCTGACCTGCGGCGAGGAGGGCGGCGGCATCAATGGCGTGAAGTGGCTGCTGGCGCATCGCCCGGAAGCGGTGCGGGCAGGTTTTGCATTCAACGAGGGCGGCTACGGCGTGGTGGATGCGGACGGCAAGCCGCTGGCGCTGCATATCGCGGTCGGCGAGAAGAGTTCCCGCAACTACTGGGTCGAGGCGCGCGCGCCGGGAGGGCACAGTTCGCAGCCGAGCATGGACAATGCCATCCATGCGCTGGCCGGCGCCTTGACCCGGGTGCGCGCATTGCAGTTCCCGGTACGGCTGGACGATACCAGCCGGTTGTTCCTGCGCCGGACCGGGGTATTGCTCGGCGGCGAACTGGGGCAGGCGATGATGGTGCTGGCCGAGCATCCCGACGATGCCGCCGCGCAGCGGATCGTCGATGCGCATCCGGTGCATGCAGGCGTGCTGCGCACCACTTGCGTGCCGACCCTGCTCGAAGGCGGGCACGCGGCCAATGCGCTGCCACAACGTGCCCGCGCGCACCTGCAATGCAGGCTGTTGCCCGGTACCGATGCCGGCGACGTCGAACGTGCGATCGTCGCTGCGATCGACGATCCGGCAATCGACGTGGTCGAGGCGCTCCGGCATGGCGACGAGGACGCGCCGACGCTTGCGGTCGCGCCGCCGCTCGATGCGGCGATCCTCGATCCGGCCGAACGCCTGGCGGAATTGCATTTCCCCGGCGTGCCGCTGATCCCCAAGCTGTTGACCGCAGGCACCGACGGCCGCTACCTGAGCGCGGCCGGGATCCCGACCTATGGCATCCCCGGGATCCCGCTCGAACCCGACGGCAATCGCGCGCATGGCATCGACGAACGGGTGCGCGTGGAGAGCGTCTATCGCGGGCGCGACTATCTCTACGACCTGCTGCGGCGGTATGCCGGCAACGGACAGGACGGCTGAGGGGTGGCATCCGGAGTGGAAGTCGATGACGGTCGGGAGGGAAGGGTGATCGACGGAGGATCGACGTTGAAGGCGATCGCGGTTGCCGGTGCGGCAGCTGTCCCAGGAGTTGCGATCAGCATGGCCGCGGTTCCCGAAGATGCTGCGCAGACATGGCGGAAGGAACCGGAGCGGCCGTGCGTCTACGTGTGGAACGAGAGGTGTCTGGTCATGACGTTGCGTGCATTGTTCTGTCTGTCGCTGTTGTCGATGAGTCCCGCCGCGCTTGCGTCCAAGTGTTCGGTCGAACTGGAAGCCAACGATGCGATGCGTTTCAACCTGTCCACGATCGAAGTCGACCGCACCTGCGCCGATTTCGAGATCAGGCTCAGGCACAGCGGTAGGCTGCCCAAGGCAGCGATGGGCCACAACGTGGTCATCGTCAAGAGCGCCGATCTCGAGGCGGTCGATGCCGACGGCATCAGGGCGGGCGCTGCCGAGAACCACGTCAAGCCGGGCGATACTCGTGTGGTCGCGTTCTCGCCGCTGATCGGCGGCGGCGAAACCGCATCCGTGCGTTTCAACCCGGCCCGGCTCGATCGCGCCGCGAAATATGCGTTCTTCTGCAGCTTCCCCGGACATTCGGCTCTGATGAAGGGCGAGCTGAAGCTGGTGCCCTGATCGTCCATGTACGGCATGCCTGGCGGCGACTGCCCGTCGTCCCTCGATGCGGAGGCGCCCGGATGGTTTCGCGACGCGCTCGCGGTCGAGCACGAACTGCACCGGGTCGAGGTTGGCGGCGCGACGGTCGAGGCCATCGCCTGGGGTCGCCGTGGCCGGCCCGGCCTGCTGTTCGCGCATGGCATGCTGGCGCATGCGCGCTGGTGGGATTTCATCGCGCCGCTGCTGTCGGACGATTTCCGTTGCGCGGCGCTTTCGTTTTCGGGCATGGGCCATTCCGGCTGGCGCGAGCGTTATTCGATGCGAACCTATGTCGATGAAATGGCGGCGGTAATCGCTGCTGCCGGGCTCGATGCGCATTCCCGCAGGCCGGTCGTCGTCGCGCATTCGTTCGGCAGTTTCGCCGCGCGCCGTTTCGCCGAGTGGCGCGGCGAGGAGCTCGGCGGCGTGGTGCTGCTCGATGCGCCGATCCGCGCGTCGACACGGTACGCGCCATCGCAACCGCCGCGGAGCTACTTCATGAAGCCCTATGCGACCGTCGGGGACGCGGTGCGCAGTTTCCGCCTCGTGCCCCAGCAGGCATGCGCCAACGCGTTCCTGGTCGCGCATGTCGCGGTGCAGGGACTGCGAAGGCGCGACGATCACTGGATCCGTAGTTTCGATCCGCAGATCCGGGTCAGGATGATGCGTGTCGGTTACCATGCCGGGCTGGTGCGGACGGCATGCCCGCTGGCATTCGTCTGGGGCGAGCGTTCGGCGCTGCTGACCGATGTGGCCAGGGAGCAGGCCCGACAGATGTATCCGCTGGCGCCGTGGATCGAGATTCCAGATGCCGCCCACCACGTGATGCTGGACCAGCCGCTGGCGCTGGTGGCGGCCTTGCGCGGGTTGTTGCTTTCATGGCCGGCGCATGATTCTCCGGCCCCGGCCCACTGAACTTCGTTTTGTGTAGGAGCGCACCTGGGCGCGATGAAACTCGCAAACGAGGGGCGAGCTGGCTTCGGAAGCTGTTGTCCGAGCGGGATTTGTAGCAACTTCAACTTCGGTTGCGACAACGTTACCTGGAGGCGGTGCGTCAGGCAGACACGGTGATCTGGGGCTGCTGCTCGGGTTCGTGCGTAGCTGATCCACTCTGGACCCGATGCTGTCGTACTCGAAGCGACAGACGTTGATGGCAGGCCGAGGCGTACCGCCAGCCCGACGTGGTCCAACAGGTTGACCAGGTTGCTGCGCATGGGGCCGGCGAAGCTTGCCGCCGTCTTGGCCCGGGCGCAGGCTGTGGCCAAGTCTGTGCCCGCACTCAGGCATTGCCGCGCGGCCGTGATTGCCTCGATCGCCTGGACGCGCCCCGGCGTGATGCCGACCAAGACCGCCTTGGCAGCTGTGTTCACGTGGTCGAACGGCGCGTAGTGGATCTCATGGCGGCCGTCACTCGTCATGTGCAGGGAGGCCGGCAGGGGCTCGCCGCGTCTGAAATCCGCCGGCAGGTCCGCCATGGCTTGGGCATAGCGACGAAATAGGCCGGTCCGGCTCATGGGGGGAAGTCTCAGGTTCGATTGACTGGAGGTCAGGCGGATCACACTCCGGTCACGATGGCGGTCATACCCCTGGAACCGATTAGGCGCCAGCGTGGGAGGCCTCGGCGGGGAATGCAGAAGATTTGGATTCAGGAAGCGCGAATGTCACCGAGGCTTCCACTCGAACCCCATGGAGCGCCTGCGAAAGGCGTCCCAGCAGCGTCCCAATTTCGTCACAGGGAGATTGGCGCGCCTGGAGGGATTCGAACCCCCGACCAATGGCTTCGGAAGCCACTACTCTATCCGGCTGAGCTACAGGCGCGTTTTCTGGAGCGCCGGGACCGCGCTGGGCATCCCGGGGTGACGGCGTCGGTGCCCGTCGGGGCCGCGCCGCAAGGCCGCGGCGGTGGAAGGCGGCCGGCCAGCGATTATGTCACCCAACCGGGGCGGGCGGCCAGCCGCCACCGCCAAGCCGGATGGACCCGTCGCGTCGCGTCGGTTGCCGGGCGAGCGCCATCTTTGCCGTCTGGACGCCTGGCGCCGCCCTCGCCAGAGACATGCGGGCCGCGCGCGGAGCGTTGTCGACGCGCTCCCCGGGCTTGCCGGCATGCAACGGCTCGACAACCGCCCGGAACCCTGACGCGTCGCGGGGGCGGGTCCCGCAGCGCTGGCCGCTGGTAACCTGCGCGCATGTCGTACGAACGCCACGTGCCGCCGGCCGCCTCGCGGCCGGACTGGCGCGAACGCCTGCCGCACTACTGGAAGCTGGTCCGCGGCGACCGCCCGATCGGCTGGCTGCTGCTGCTGTGGCCGACCTGGTGGGGCCTGTGGATCGCGTCCGCCGGGGTGCCGCCGCTGTGGACGCTGTTCGTGTTCAGCGCCGGCGTGTGGCTGACCCGCTCGGCCGGCTGCGTGGTCAACGATTACGCCGACCGCTGGCTCGACGGCGCGGTCGAGCGCACGAAGCACCGCCCGCTGGCGACCGGCGCGGTGTCCGGACGCGAGGCGCTGCTGGTGTTCGCGGTGCTGATGCTGGTGGCGTTCGCGCTGGTGCTGACGCTGAACCGGCTGACCGTGTGGCTGAGCGTGGTCGGCGCGTTCCTCGCCGCCAGCTATCCCTATCTCAAGCGCTATACCTACCTGCCGCAGGTGTACCTGGGCATGGCCTTCGGCTGGGGCATCCCGATGGCGTTCGCCGCGGTGCAGGGCGAGGTGCCGCCGGTGGCGTGGGTGCTGTACGTGGCCAACATCTTCTGGGCGACCGGCTACGACACCTGGTATGCGATGGTCGATCGCGACGACGACATCCGCATGGGCGCGAAATCGACCGCGATCCTGTTCGGCGAACTCGACCTCGTGGCGCAGGGCGTGCTGTACGCGCTGGCCTTCGCCGCGCTGGCGCTGGTGGGGCGCGAGGCCGCGACGGGCCCGTCCTATTGGGCCGGGCTCGGCGTCGCCGCGCTGTTCGTCGCGTACCAGTTCGCCCTCGCACGCCACCGCGACCGCGAGGCGTGCTTCCGCGCCTTCCTCAACAACCACTGGGTCGGGCTGGCGGTGTTCCTGGGCATCGCGGCGGACTACGCGCTGCGCTGAGCGCCGCCCTGGCCGGCCGGCGCCCCGACCCAGTCGCCGTCGACCGACGCCGACAGGCCACGCGCCGCATCCAGCTCCGCCTTCAGCGCGCCGAGCCTGGCATCGACCATCTCCACCGCATCGCTGCCTGCCGACCAGCGCAGGGGCGGCGCATCGCCCGCGGCCAGCTGCAGCAGCGCCTGCGCCAGGCGCACCGGGTCGCCCGGCTGCTGATGGTTCATCGGCAGGTAGGCGCCACGCAGCGCGTCGTTGAACGCGGCGTAGTCGTCGATCGACGTCCCGCCGAGTTTCATCGAACTCGGATCGAGAAAATCGGTACGGATGAAGCCCGGCGCCACCAGGGTGACATGGATGCCGAACTGCCGCACCTCCTCCGCCAGCGACAGCGAGAAACCTTCCACTGCGAACTTGCTGGCGCAGTACAGGCTGGCCATCGCGAAGCCGGTGAAACCCGCGACCGACGACAGGTTCAGTACCCGCCCGCTGCGCTGCGCGCGCATCAGCGGCAGCACCGCGCGGGTCACGTCCATCAGCCCGAACACGTTGGTGTCGAACTGCGCGCGCACGTCGGCGTCGGTGGTTTCCTCGAACAGCGCGAGGTGACCGTAGCCGGCGTTGTTGACCAGCACGTCGATGCCGTCGAAGCGTTCGCGCGCGGCATCGACCGCCGCGGCAATCTGCGGCTTGTCGGTCACATCGAGATCGAGCGCAAGCACGTCGTCGCGCTCGCCCAGCGCATCGACGACCGTCTGCCTGCGCCGCGCGGTGGCGACGACGCGATGGCCGCTGCCGAGCGCGGCGCGGGCGATTTCCAGCCCGATGCCGCGGTTGGCGCCGGTGATGAACCAGGTCTGCGTTGTCATGGTGGATTCCTCGGGGGTGGAAGATGGGTTGGCCTGGAAGGGAAGCCGGGCGTCGAAGGGCGTGCCGGCTCAGTCCGACTGCGCCATCTGGCGGTCCGCACGCACCAGCAGGATCAGCACCGTGCCGGCCAGCGCGAACGCGGCGCCGAGCGCGATCGCCACTGTCCAGCCGAACGCGCCGGCGACCACGGCCAGCAAAAGCGCATTGACGAAACCCATCAGGTTGGCGCCGGTGTTCAACAGCCCCGTGGTCGCACCGGCGTGGCGGCCGCCGATCGAAGTCGCGGTCGCCCAGTACGGACCTTCGGTGCACTGGTTGAAGAAGAAGCACAGGCCGAGCATGGCCGCGGCGATGCGCGCGTCCGGATGCAGCGCCACGCCGAGCATCAGCGCCGCCGAGGCGAGCAGGCCGACGACGATCGGCCAGCGACAGCCCCAGCGCAGGCCGAGGCGCTGGCACAGCCGGTCGCAGGCCCAGCCGCCCAGGGCCGCGCCGATGCCGGCGGCCAGCCACTGCGCCGAGGTCAGGAAACCGGCGTCCTGCTCGCTGAAGCCGCGCACCTTGACCAGGTAGTAGAAGCCCCAGCTGAAGATCACGTAGAACACGAAGTTCATGCAGGCGTAGCTCAGCGTGACCAGCAGCACGTCGCGATCACCGAGCACGCGCCGCCACGCGGGCCGCGTGCCCGGGGGCGGTCGCGTGGCGTCATCCAGGTCGCCGGCATCGCGGCCTGCGGAGATCAACGCGATCTCGGCCGCGTCGACCGCCCGATGCTGCGCGGGGCGGTCGCGCGCGTACCACCACCACCAGGCCGCAACGGCCAGGCCGGCCGGGGCCAGCAACAGGAACGACCGTCGCCAGCCGTGCGCGGCCATCAGCCACGGCAGCAGCGACGCGGTCAGCGCGAGGCCGATGGTGAGTGCGCTGCTGGTCAGCCCGTTCGGCAACGCCCAGCGACCCACCGGGAACCAGCGTTCGATGCTGACCGCGACCATGGGGAACACCGGCGCATGCGACACGCCGACCAGGAACTGCACCGCCATCAGGCAGGCGAGGATCGGCGCGGTGGATGCCACGGCAGGCGACGGGATCGCGCTGGCCAGCGCGATCAGCACGCCCCACGCGACGGCGATCAATGCGAGCGCCTTGCGCGGCCCGATGCGCCCGCCCCACACGCCGCCGGGGAACTGGAACAGCGCGTAGCCCAGCGGGAAGGCCGACATCACCCAGCCCCACTGGATCTCGGTGAGCCGCAGGTCGGCGATCATCGACGGTGCGGCGATCGACAGGTTGCCGCGCAGCAGGTAGGACACGAAGCTCAGCGCGCCGAGCAGGCCGAGGATGCGCCAGCGCACCAGGGTCGGTCGGGCGTTCCCGGCGACGACGTTCATGCCGGTCGCCTCGTGGAGGGGAAGCTCACGACCCGGCCCCGGGGAATGCCACGGGTGAAGTCATCCTTGCCGCGTGCGCGGCGATGCTTCGAGAGGCCGTGCCTGGGCTGAAGGTGGCGGCGCACGTGGGCAACCCCTCGTTCACGGCGCCTGTCCCACGCGGAGGCGCGCAGCGAGCGCCGCGGCCTCCTTGCGATTGTTCTCCACCAGTTCGATGGAGACGGCCAGGTTGGTGATCCAGAACTTCAGTTCGGCCAGCAGCTGCGGCTGCGCGAGGTAGCCATCGAGCATCGCACGCGCCTCGGCTTCGGACACGGGGGACTCGCAGTCGACCAGGACCTGGTCGATGCCGCCGGTGTTGCGATGGCAGTGCGCCCAGGCATGTGTGGCGATGGCTTGCGGCGTCACGCCGCGGACGAGCCTGCGGTACTCGGGCTCCAGCCTGAGCAGGTAGTTGGCCTGGAAGCCCAGACCGGTGATGTAGTAGTCGGCCAGCGCCGTGGGCAGGGCCGGGTCGCGGATCAGCCCGAGTTCGCCGGCGTTGCGCATCTCCTGGTAGGTGGTGTCGCGCGGCACGTACGGATAGAGCTGGCTGGCCTGGTAGAACGCCAGCACCGTGTCCCATGCCGCGCCATCCACGTGTTCGCCGGTCTCCGCATAGCGGATCGCGGCCTGGCCATGCGCCACCACCTCGCGCCAGAAGGCGAGGTGCTTGTCCATCGCCGCGATATCAACGGCCAGATCGGTGCCGATGCGTGCGAGGAACTGTTCGCCGCGCTGGGCCTCGCGTCGAGTGTCGTTCCAGTTGGCGACCTGGATGCCGATGAACACGCCGACCACGACGATGACCGGGTCGATGCCGATCGCCATCCAGTTCTGCCGCCGCAGCTGTTCGAGAAGGCGGCGGTAGCGCACGGGATCAGCCCGCCGATCGGGCGCGGTGCGGGGCAACGCCCGCGCGCGCGTCGTCGCGCCCCGACGCGTGCACGAAGTGGCGGCGATCGGGCCCCGCAGGGAAGGCTGGCTTCAGTGGTGCTCCCCGGATCAGGGACGTCCATGTCCAACGTGCCGCTGGCGGCGATTCGAACACGCGCTCGCCGACGAAAGCGGCCGGCATCAGATCCGGAGCAACGCGGAACCGCGCCTCGTCCGGCCAGAACGGCCCCGGATGGCGCCCGCCCGGCTCAGGGCACCCGGGCGCAGACCCAGGCATCGACCCGGGCCACGCCGGCGACGCGTAGCGCCCGAGCCGCCGCATGCAGGGTTGCGCCGGTGGTCATCACGTCGTCCACCAGCACCACGTGCTCGGGCAGCGCGATGCCGCGCCGGACCTCGAATGCATCGCGCAGGTTGCGGCGGCGCGAGGCGGCGTCGAGTTCCGACTGCGGCGCGGTGGCGCGGGCGCGGACCAGCGTGCCGTCCAGCAGCGGCAGCCGCAGCGCCCGCGCCAGCGGCCTGGCCAGTTCCAGGGCCTGGTCGTAGCCGCGACGGCGCAGGCGTGCGCGGTGCAGGGGCACCGCCAGCAGCGCTTCGGGGCGGGGGAGCGCGGCGAAGCGTTCGGTCATGGCGTCGGCCAGCAGGCGGCCGGCGGCGAGGTCGCGGTGGAACTTGAAGCGCGGCAACAGCCGGTCCAGCGGCGCCCCGTAGACGAAGGCGGCATGTGCCTGCTGCAGTGGCGGCGGACGGCGTTGGCAGGCGCCGCAGGGCGTGTCGGGCGGGCCGGCGTCGGGCAATGGCACCGCGCAGCGCGGGCAGGCACTGCTGTTCCAAGGCAGTTCCGTCCGGCAGGCATGGCACAGGTCATCGCCCGCCGGCGCCGGTTCGCGGCAGGCCAGGCAGCGCGGCGGGCACAGGCCGATGCCCAGGCGGCGCCACCAGCCGTCAACCGTCGCGGCCTGGATCCGGTTGACAGGTCTGGACATGCTTTCCAGACTGCCCGGCCAGCGCCCGTCCGTCTGTCAGGGAACCCCGATGCCTGCCGTCAGCCCGCTCCGTTCCGTGCCCCTGCCCGATGCCCCCCCGCGCCACGACTGGCGCCAGGACGAGGTCGAGGCGCTGTTCGACCTGCCGTTCCCCGAGTTGCTGTTCCGCGCCGCCGCCGTGCACCGGCGCCATTTCGACCCGACGCAGGTGCAGGTCAGCACCCTGCTGTCGGTCAAGACCGGCGGCTGCCCGGAGGACTGCGGCTACTGCCCGCAGGCGCAGCGCTACCACACCGGGGTCGAGGCGACGAAGCTGATGTCGACCGAAGCGGTGGTCGAGAAGGCGCGCCAGGCGCGCGACGCCGGCGCCTCGCGCTTCTGCATGGGCGCGGCCTGGCGCTCGCCGAAGGATCGCGACATCCCCAAGGTGGCCGCCATGATCCGCGAGGTGAAGGCGCTGGGCCTGGAGACCTGCGCCACCCTGGGCATGCTCAGCGGCGGGCAGGCACGCGCGCTGCGCGAGGCCGGCCTCGACTACTACAACCACAACCTCGACACCGACCCCGGCTTCTACGGCGACGTCATCCGGACCCGCGAATTCCAGGACCGGCTCGACACCCTCGGCCACGTGCGCGACGCCGGCATGAAGACCTGCTGCGGCGGCATCGTCGGCATGGGCGAGACCCGGAGGCAGCGCGCCGGCTTCCTGCGCACCCTGGCCAGCCTGCCGGTGCATCCGGATTCGGTGCCGATCAACCGTCTGGTGCAGGTCGAGGGCACGCCGCTGCACGGCACCGCCGAGCTCGACCCGTTCGAGTTCGTGCGCACGATCGCGGTCGCGCGGCTGCTGATGCCGCGATCGATGGTGCGGCTGTCCGCGGGCCGCGAGACGATGAGCGACGAGCTGCAGGCGCTGTGCTTCGCGGCCGGGGCGAACTCGATCTTCCACGGCGAGAAGCTGCTCACCACCGGCAACCCGGACACCGGCCGCGACCTGGCGCTGTTCGCCCGCCTGGGCCTGCGACCGATGACCGTGACCGTGGACGCAGACGGGCACGACCACGGTGGTACCGTACATGCCGACATCTCGGCCGGATCCGACGCAGGCGGCGTCGACACCCGGCCCGGTGCCTGCGCGGCGGGGGGCCGCGGCTGAGGGGAGCCAAGCCATGCCAGTGGAACGTCCCGACCTGCATGCCCGCGTGGCCGCGCAGCGCGAACAGCGCGCCGCGCAATCCGGCCTGCGCACGCGCCGCGAGGTGTTGCGACGCGACGGCGCGCGCTGCGAGGTGGTCGACGCGCAGGGCGCCACCCGCACCCTGCTGAACTTCTGCAGCAACGACTACCTGGGACTGTCGCAGCATTTCGCCGTGGTCGGCGCGCTGCAGGACGCGGCCTCGCGCGACGGCGCCGGAGGGATCGGTTCGCACCTGGTCTGCGGCCACCATGTCGTGCATGGCGCGCTCGAGCGCGAACTCGCCGACTGGCTGGAAGTGCCGCGCGTGCTGATGCTGGGCAGCGGCTACCTGGGCAACCTCGCGGTGCTGCAGTCGCTGCTGGGCGACGACGACCTGTGCGTGCAGGACCGGCTCAACCACGCCAGCCTGATCGACGCCGCGCGCCTGGCCGGCTGCCGCCTGCGGCGCTATCCGCACGGCGACGTGGAAGGCGCGCTGCGCCAGCTGCGCAGCATGGCCGAGTGCGCGGCGATGGTCGCCACCGACGGCGTGTTCAGCATGGACGGCGACCTCGCGCCGCTGCGCGAACTGGCGATCGCCGCGCGCGTGCAGCAGGCGCTGCTGTATGTCGACGATGCCCACGGCGTCGGCGTGCTCGGGCCGGAAGGTCGCGGCTCGGTCGCGGCGGCTGGGCTGGACGCGGCGGGCGTGCCGTTGCGGCTGGTCACGTTCGGCAAGGCGCTGGGCAGCTATGGCGCGGCGGTGGCGGGCGATGCGGACCTGGTCGAGCACCTGGCCGAAACCGCGCGCCCCTATCTCTACACCACCGCGCTGCCGCCGGCGCAGGCGGCCGCCTCGCTGGCCGCGGTGAAGCTTGCGCGTCGCGAGCACTGGCGACGCGAGCGCCTGCAGGAGCTGGTGCAGCGCTTCCGCGCCCGCGCCGAGGGCCTTGGCCTGCAGCTGATGCCGTCCGACACGCCGATCCAGCCGGTGCTGTGCGGCAGCAACGCGCATGCGCTGGCGATGTCGGCCTCGCTCGAACGCGACGGCTACTGGGTCGCGGCGATCCGTCCACCGACGGTGCCGGAGGGCCAGGCGCGGCTGCGGATCGCCTTCACCGCCGCGCACGAACCGGCGCAGGCCGACGCGCTGGCCGACGCGCTGGCGGTCGCCCGCGACCGCGTTACCGACACCGGGTCCAGTCGGGTCGCATGACCGCTTCGCATGCCCGCGGCCGCGTCGCGCTGGCGGCGGTCGGCCTGGCGCTGCTGTCGGCGCTGTTCTTCACCATGACCTACGTGCTCAACCGCGCCAGCGCCAGCGATGGCGGCCACTGGGCGTGGCTGGCCTGCCTGCGCTACCTGATCACGCTGCCGCTGATGCTGCCGCTGATGCGTTTCCAGGGCGGCATGCGGCCGGTGTTGCGCGCGATCGCCGCGCATCCCTGGGCCTGGCTGCGCTGCGCGGCGATCGGCTTCGTGCTGTTCTACGTGCTGCTGTCGTTCGCCGCGTCGAGCGGGCCATCGTGGCTGGTGGCCGGCTCGTTCCAGTTCACCGTGATCGCGGGGATGCTGTGCGCGCCGCTGCTGTACCGCGATGCGCGCGGACGGATCCCGCGCGCGGGCCTGGCGGTCGCGGCGACGATCCTCGCCGGCGTGCTGCTGATGCAGTTCGGCCACGCCAGCGGCGCGCTCGACCGCGCGGCGTGGATCGCGCTGGGCTGCGTGCTGGTGTCGGCGGTGGCCTATCCGCTCGGCAACCGGCTCTTGCTGTTGCACCTGGAACGCAGCGGCGAATCGCTGGGCGCCACCCAGCGCGTGTTCGGCCTGACCCTGGCCAGCCAGCCGCTGTGGCTGGTGGTCGCGGCGTACGCGGCGTTCACCGCAGGGCCGCCGACCGCGGGGCAGGTGTGGCTGGCGACGGGCGTGGCGCTGTCGGCGGGCGTGATCGCCACGATCCTGTTCTTCCAGGCCACCGGCATGGTCCGCGACCAGCCGCTGGCGCTGGGCGCGGTCGAGGCGATGCAGGGCGCCGAGGTGCTGTTCGCGGTGCTGCTGGGCGTGCTGCTGCTGGGCGAGCCATGGCCGGGCGGCGCCACCCTGCTGGGCGCGGCGATCGTGGTCGCAGGCATCGCCGCGTTCGCCTGGGTGGTGGCGCGCTCTGCAGGCGGCAGCGGTTCGGTCAAGGCATTGCGCACGGACAAGGGCGCATGAGCGGCGAGCTGCACATCCAGACCCGCGGTCGCGGGCCGGACCTGGTGCTGCTGCATGGCTGGGCCATGCATTCGGGCGTGTTCGCCGGGCTGGCCGAACGGCTCGAACCACGCTTCACCCTGCATCTGGTCGACCTCCCCGGGCATGGCCACGGCCGCGACAGCACGCTGCCGCTGGCGCTGGAACCGGTGGTCGAGGCGATCGTCGCGCGGGTACCGCGCGCGCTGTGGGCGGGCTGGTCGCTGGGCGGCCTGTTCGCGCTGCATGCCGCGGCGACGCGCCCCGTTGCCGTGCGCGGCCTGGCGATGCTATGCGCGAGTCCGCGCTTCGTGCGCGGCGACGACTGGCCGCTGGGCATGTCGCCGGAGATCTTCCGCGGCTTCGCACTGGGCCTGCGCAGCGACTGGCGCGCGACGCTCGATCGCTTCATCGCGCTCGAGGCCTTCGGCTCGGACGATGCGCGCCACGAAATGCGCATGCTACGCGAGGAAGTATTCGCGCGCGGGCAGCCGGCCGCGCACGTTCTGGCCGATGGCCTCGGCCTGCTCGAGACCAGCGATCTGCGCGAGGTGCTGCCGACGCTGGCGATGCCCACCCTGTGGCTGGCCGGGCGACGCGACCGGCTGGTCGACCCGCGCGCCATGCGTGCCGCGGCCGGGCAGGTGCCACGCGCGCGGCAGGTGGTGGTGGACCATGCCGGACACGCGCCGTTCCTCACCCACGCCGACGCGGTCGCATCCGCACTCGACGAACTGGCCGCGGCGGTGGAGGCTGACGCGCGATGAAGCGCGAAACGCCACTCTTGTTCGACGCCCGCCAGGTGCGCCGCTCGTTCTCGCGCGCGTCGGCGGGGTACGCGTCGGCCGCAGAGCTGCAGCGCGAGATCGAGGCGCGCCTGCTCGAATCGCTCGACCTGCTGGCCCTGGTGCCGGGGCGCGACGCGCGCTGGTCGCCCGGGCTGGTGCTCGATGTCGGCAGCGGCCCCGGCCATGCGGCGCAGGCGATGCGCGAACGCTGGCCGAAAGCGCGGATCGTCGCGCTCGACCTGTCGCTGCCGATGCTGCGCCAGGTGCAACCGCGCAGCGGCTGGAACCCGTTGCGCGCGCCGGTCGACCGCCTCTGCGCCGACCTGCGCACGCTGCCGCTGGCCGACGCCAGCGTCGACGTGCTGTTCTCCAACCTGTGCCTGCAGTGGATCGACGACCTGCCGGCGGCGTTCGCGGGATTCCGCCGCGTGCTCCGGCCGGGCGGGCTGCTGCTGTGCTCGACCTTCGGCCCGGACACGCTGTGGGAACTGCGCGAGGCGTTCGCGCGCGCCGACGACGAGGCGCCGCACGTCAGCCCGTTCGCCTCGATCGCGCAGTTCGGCGATGCGCTCATGCACGCCGGGTTCCGCGATCCGGTGCTCGACCGCGACCTGCTGATGCGCGGCCACGCCGACCTGCCGGCGCTGATGCGCGAACTGCGCGCGATCGGCGCCACCAATGCGCTGCACGCGCGCCGGCACACGCTCACCGGACGCGCGCGCTTCGCCGCGGCCGCGGCCGCCTACGAGCCGCTGCGCGGCGCCGGCCTGATGGGTGCGCAGGCCGCCTTGCTGCCCGCGAGCTGGGAAGTGATCACCGCGCTGGCCTGGGCACCGGAACCCGGTGCGCCGATCCGCGGCCAGGGCGGCGAGATCGCGAGCTTCCCGGCCGACCGCATCCGCGTCCGCCGCCGCGCCTGACCCCTGCACGGTCCGGCCGCCGCGCCCGCGGACCCGGATGCGGCCTTCGGCCTTATCCGGGCTACGACTTGCCGGCGACCCCCGTAGCCCGGGTAAGCGCAGCGCACCCGGGGCAACGCCCACGCCGCACGGTCCGGCCGCCGCGCCCGCGAACCCGGATGCGGCCTTCGGCCTTATCCGGGCGACGGCCTGCCGGCTCCCCCGTAGCCCGGGTAAGCGCAGCGCACCTGGGGCAATTCCACGCCGCATCGCACGTCACGGCGCGGCCGCGCGGCACGGCCGCGATTCAGATCGCGCCGCATAGACTCGCGGCGCTCCCGTCGCCAGAAGATGCCACCGATGAAACCCCTGATCGCCGCGCTGTGCCTGGCCCTCGTCCCGCTCGCCGGCGCCCATGCGCAGTCCTCGCGCGTCGACCTGTCCGGGATCGATCCGATGCAGGTGATCGCCGGCGCGAACGACGTGCTGCTACGCGCGCCCGACGCCGACGTCGACCGCCTGTTCAAGGCGGTGCATGCCGCTTCGCGCAACGACGCCGAGGCGCGTGGCCTGTGCGCGCTGTTCGAACCCGATGCCGACCGCAGCCTCGTGGGCCTGCAGCGCGCCGCCAACGCGCTGGGCGAGACCAGCCGGATGCGCTTCGTGGAGGCGGTGACCGCGGTCGCGGTGAACGGCCTGCAGGGCCAGCCCCAGGCTTACGACCCCGCGGTGGGCGAGCAGGCGCTCAAGGCCGCCACCGTGACCGGGATGATGCTGCACGACGGCTTCATGCTCGGGCTGTCCAGCAACGGGCGCGACAGCGCCAGCCGCGACGCGCGCTGCACCTCGTTCCGGCAGCTGGTGGACGTGCTCGATGGCTTCAGCATCGGCGAACGCGTGGCGGCGACGCGCTACCTGCTGCGCGAGGGCCTGGACCGTTACGGCAGCGAACTCTAGCGCTCGGTCGAGCGCGCCGGTTGCGTGCGGCCCGGCACGGTCTTGCGCACCGGGGTCCGCGGTGGCGCCTGCGGCACCACGGCCCGTGGCACACCACCCTGCAGCCCCGCGGCCGGCGGCGCCGGATTCGCGCGCGGCGGCGCCAGCGGCTGGCTGCCGCTGCGACGCAGGCGCTGCCCGGGCTGGTAGACGCGCACCCAGTCGACGTACATCCGCTGCGGGAACACGCTGGTCGTATCCGGGCTGCCCGGCCAGTTGCCGCCGACCGCGACGTTGAGCAGCACGAAGAACGGCTGGTCGAACACCCATGGGCCACGCGCCTCGACCTGGGCCCGGGTGACGCCGTAGAACGGCTGTCCGTCGACGAACCAGCGCACGCCTTGGCTGTCCCATTCCATCGCGTACACGTGGTAGCCCGCGTCCGCCCGTTCTCCCAGGTCGTGGGTACCGCTGAACGGCGTGTTGCCAGAATAGCCGGGGCCGTGCAGCGCGCCGTGGGTCAGGTGCGGCTCGAAGCCGACGTGTTCCATGATGTCGATCTCGCCGCTCTGCGGCCAGCCGACGTCGCCGAGGTTGCCGCCCAGCATCCAGAACGCCGGCCAGATGCCCTGGGTCTGCGGCAGCCGGATGCGCGCCTCGACCCGGCCGTGGCGGAACTCGCGCTTGCCGCGCGTGATCATGCGCGTGGAGCTGTACTGGCAGGCGCCGTACCAGCAACTGGCACCGGCAGGCGCACCGCGACGCGCCTCGATCACCAGCACGTTGCTGCCGGCCATCGCGTCGTACTGGATGAAGGCGTTCTGTCCGGCCGTGTAGTACTGCAGTTCGTTGTTGCCCCAGCCGTGGCCGCCGGTCTCGAAGGTCCAGTCGGCGGCGTCGGCGGTATCGAACTCGTCCGACCAGACCAGGGCGCCGGCGGCGACTGCCGCCGGGCGTGACTCGCTGGCGGCGCGCGGCAGCCCGGTCGCCGCGCAGGCCGCGGAGGCGAGGCAGGCCAGCAGCACCAGGCTGTGCAGCCGAGGGGCGGGGACGTCGTGCATGCGTGCGTGCTCCTGTGCGTCGCGACGGCGCTGCATGCGGCTCAGCGCACCTGCGCCAGCCAGTGTTCGAGGTTGTAGTAGTTGCTCACCCGCGCGATGCGGCCGTCTCGGATGTCGAAGAACGCGCCGCCCGGCAGCACGTAGCGCTGGCCACGCGCCGCCGGCGCATCCGGCCCGGCACCCGGGTCGGTGGCGAGGTATTCGCCGTGGACTACGTACTCGGCCGCGGCGCGCGCGCCGTCGACGCTGGCCATCACCACGATCTCGCGCAACTGTTCGCGGTAGCAGCGGTCCATGCGCGCCATGAACGCGGCGAACGCCTCGCGACCGGTCTCGCGCGGACCCTGGTTGAGGTCGTGCGCCACGTCGTCGGTGAGCAGCGCCAGCATGGCCTCGCGATCGCCGCGGTTGAACGCGGCGTAGTAGGCGAGCACCAGTTCGGTGCCGCGGTCGTGGAGGCGGTTGCCGTCGATGCGCATGGCTGGGATTTCCCCTCGGGGCGCGCCGGTCTGCGCGGCCGCCATGATAACGCGCCGTCCGCCTGCCGCTCCCGACATGCCCGCCGGCTGGATGCGCGCCGCTACTGCGGTCGCACGAACAGGTCGCGATGGAAGAAATACACCTCGCGCGCGAGGAACTCCCAGCGGGTGCGGAACGAGCGGAAGCGCGTGATCGGCGTCGGCGAGCCGAGCGCGTCGATGCCCAGGCCGCGGCTCAACCGCAGCGCGCGCGCCATGTGCAGCGGATCGCTGACCACGATCGCGCTGCGCAGGCCGTGTTCGAGCATCAGCCGGCGCGCCTCGAACAGGTTTTGGTAGGTGGTCTGCGAAGTCGATTCGATCAGGATCGCATCGGCGGAAATGCCCTGGCGGATCGCGTGGCGGCGCGCGACCTGCGATTCGGCGAACCGTGCGCCGCCTCCGCCGTAGCCGCCGGTGAAGATCAGCCTGTCGGCGTAGCCGCGGCGGAACAGGTCGAGCCCGTGCTCGATCCGCGCCTCGAACACCGGGGACGGCACCGCGTCGTAGGCGGCGGCACCGAGCACGATGATGGCGTCGGCCTGCGCCACCTGGTCGCGTTCGCCGACCCAGTGGATCCACGCCGCCACGCCGCCCAGCCACAGCGCGCACAGCAGCAGCAGGCGCAGCAGCAGGCGCAGCGGCCGCCAGCCGGTGGAGGGCATGCGCCGACGCCTCACCGGTCCACCCAGGGCAGCCGGTCGGGGTCGACGTTGCCGCCCGACAGGATGATCCCCACCCGGCGCCCGGCGAACCGCCGCGGATGCGCGAGCACTGCCGCCAGCGCGATCGCCGAGGAAGGTTCCACCAGCAGCTTGAAATGCTCCAGCACCAGTCGCATCGCGGCGACGGTGGCGTCGTCGTCGATCGCCAGCACCTGCGCGCCGTGGTCGCGCAGGATGCGGAAGTTCGGCTCGCCCAGGAGGCCGCGCAGGCCGTCGCAGACGGTCTCGGGCACCAGCTCCCTGACCCGTTCGCCGCGCTGCAGCGATTGCAGGGTATCCGCCGCGCCCGCGGGTTCGGCGAGCACCAGCTCCACATGCGGCGCGCACCCGGCCAGCGCGATCGCGGTGCCCGAGGCGAGCCCGCCGCCGCCCACCGGAACCACCACCACGTCGAGGTCCGCCGCCTCGCCCAGCAGCTCCAGGGCGGCCGTGCCCTGGCCCGCGATCACCCGCGGGTGGGTGTAGGGATGCACCAGCAGCGCGCCGCTGGCCTGCTGCACCTGCGCGCACACCGCCTCGCGCGCGGCGATGGTCGCCTCGCAACGGTGCAGGATCGCGCCCTGGGCCGCGATCAATGCCAGTTTCGAACGCACCGCGCCCTCGGGCGCGACCACGTGGCAGGGAATCCCGCGCAGCCGCGCCGCCGTCGCGAGCGCCGCGCCGTGGTTGCCGGAGGAGTGGGTGACCACGCCGCCCGCCGCAGCGTCGTCGTCGAGCGAGAACACCGCGTTGCAGGCGCCGCGGAACTTGAACGCGCCCGCGCGCTGCAGGCATTCGGCCTTGAACGCGAGCCCGCAGCCGGCGAGGGCATCGAGGGCGGCGGCGTGCAGGACCGGGGTGGCGCGCGCGTGGGGGGCGATCCGCGCCGCCGCATCCAGCACGTCGTCGAACTGCGGGAGCGGCGTGTCGGCGGGCATGCCACAGAGACTAGCCGATCGCCGTCGGGCGTGTTCAGGTAGCGGAACGCGGCAACCGGGAGGGTTAAGCACGGATTCAATCCCCCGGGCCGATGCTGCAGCCTCGTAGAACGGGGGATTCGCCATGTTCCGCAAGCTGTTGATCGCCCTGGTGGCTACGGCCGCACTGGCGGGCTGCGCCAGCGATTACTACTACCGGGGCCACGGCGGTGGCGACTACTACTACGGCAGCCCCGCCCCCTCGAGCTATTACGGCGCGCCCTACAGTTCGCTCGGCTACGGCTACGGCGGCTGGTACGGCGGCGTCGGGTATGGGTACGGCTACGGTTACCCGTACCGCTATGGCAGCCGCTACGGATACTCGCCCTACCATGGCTACTACGGCTGGCCGCACTACTACTACCGGCCGCACCGTCCGCGTCCCCCGCACCAGCCCGAGAACCCCGAGCCGCCGCAGACGGTGGAACGCGGGACCGGCGGCAACCTGCCGCCCCGGCGCCGCAGCGTTCCCCAGGCGCAGCCGCAGCAGGCGCAGATGGCGCCGCAACCGATCCGCCGCAATTCCGGCCAGCCGCTGATGCGGGCGCCCTCGCCCGAGCCGGCGGCGCAGCCGCGGGCGATCCAGCGACTGCCCTCGCGCCCCATGGCGCCGGCGGCCGCGCCGCGTGCCGAGCCGCGTGCTGAGCCGCGGGCGATCCAGCAACCGCAGGTCTCGGCCCCGCGGACAGCGCCGGTGCCGCGCAGTGCGCCGCGGATGGAGCGCCTGACGGAACGCCCGGCCTCCCGACAGGCGGTGCCGCGGCAGGAAGATTAGGTCCCGCTCCCCCTTGCACTGGGACCCGGGGACGTTCAAGCTATCCGGGCTGACCGGCTGCGTCGGATTTCGACGTATCAGGTCCGGAAAGACAAAAATAAAGCGTTTCCGCTTGTCGACACCCGGCGGGGGATACCGGATCCCCCCTGTTCCGCTCCCGCCGGGCGTCGGCGCCTCTTGCACCGAGGCGCCCGGCGCCGCCCCGTGGTTCGCGGCGCCCATGCAAAAGAATGGGGCCGGATGTCCCCCGACATCCGGCCCCTTTGCTTCCCCGGGTTGTGCATGGCCAGCCCTGTTCCAATCTCCGGCCGCGCCCCCCTTGACGCTTGCCAGCCCGGGTGCAGGAAGTAAGCTCGCAGGAAGCGTGCCAACCTCCGCCAACCCGTCCGCGGCGCTTGCGCCGCGAATGCCGGACGAAACCAATCCAGGCGCGCCTCGGCTCCCGGCGGCGGCCAGCGGGACACCATGAGCGAACAGTTCCATCGTTACGACGTGATCGTGATCGGCGGCGGCCATGCCGGCACCGAAGCCGCGCTCGCGTCCGCGCGCGCCGGTGCGCGCACGCTGCTGCTCACCCACAGCATCGAGACCGTGGGTGCGATGAGCTGCAATCCGGCGATCGGCGGCATCGGCAAGGGCCACCTGGTCCGCGAGATCGACGCGCTCGGCGGGGTGATGGCGAAGGCGGCCGATGCGGCCGGGATCCAGTGGCGGCGATTGAATGCCTCGAAGGGGCCTGCGGTGCGTGCGACGCGTGCGCAGGCGGACCGCGCGCTGTACCGGGCCTTCATCCGTCGCACGGTCGAATACCAGCCCGGCCTGACCGTGTTCCAGTCGGCGGTGGACGACCTGGTCATCGAGTCCGACGGATGCGGGCGCGACGTGGTGCGCGGCGCGATCACCAACACCGGCCTGCGCTTCGAGGCGCCCGCGGTGGTGCTGACCGCCGGCACCTTCCTTGCCGGCAAGGTGCATATCGGCCAGACGCAGTACCCGGCCGGACGCATGGGCGATCCGCCCGCGACCACGCTGGCTTTGAGGCTGCGCGAGCGGCCGTTCGTGGTCGACAGGCTCAAGACCGGCACGCCGCCGCGCATCGACGGGCGCACCCTCGACTATTCGCGGATGGCCGAGCAGCCCGGCGACGATCCGCGCCCGGTGTTCTCGTTCATGGGCTCGCGCGAAGACCATCCCGCCCAGGTGTCCTGCTGGATCACCCAGACCACCGAACGCACGCACGAGATCATCCGGGCTGCGCTGCATCGCTCGCCGCTGTACTCGGGCCAGATCGAAGGCATCGGGCCGCGCTACTGCCCCAGCATCGAGGACAAGGTGGTGCGGTTCGCCGAGAAGGCCAGCCACCAGATCTTCGTCGAGCCGGAAGGGCTGGACGTGGTCGAGATCTATCCCAACGGGATTTCCACCTCGCTGCCGTTCGACGTGCAGCTCGAACTGGTGCGCTCGATCGCAGGCTTCGAACACGCGCACATCACCCGCGCCGGCTACGCGATCGAGTACGACTTCTTCGATCCGCGCGGGTTGAAGACCTCGCTCGAAACCAAGGCGGTGTCGGGCCTGTTCTTCGCCGGGCAGATCAACGGCACCACCGGCTACGAGGAGGCGGCCGCGCAGGGCCTGCTCGCCGGGGTCAACGCCGCGCGCCACGTGCGCGGGCGCGAGGCGTGGTCGCCGCGGCGCGACCAGGCCTATCTCGGCGTGCTGGTCGACGACCTGATCACCCATGGCACGTCCGAGCCATACCGCATGTTCACCTCGCGCGCCGAGTACCGGCTGCAGTTGCGCGAGGACAACGCCGATCTGCGGCTGACGCCGATCGGCCGCGAGCTCGGACTGGTGGACGACGCGCGCTGGGCGCGCTTCGACGCCAGGCGCGAGGCGATCGCGCGCGAGACGGCGCGCCTGGGCGGACTCTGGGCCTCCCCGGCGAACGCCGCCGGCCGCGAAGCCGTCGCCGTGCTGGGCATCGAGCTCAGCCGCGAGAACAGCGCGATCGACCTGCTGCGCCGTCCGGAGCTCGATTACGCGAAACTCGTCTCGCTGCCCGCGTTCGCGCCGGATGCGCCGGTCGAGGCCGACGTGGCCGAGCAGGTCGAGATCGAAGCCAAGTATGCCGGCTACCTGCAGCGCCAGCGCGACGAGATCGCGCGCGCGCAGCGCAACGAAGGCACTGCGATCCCCGAGGCTTTCGACTACGCGCAGGTGCGCGGGCTGTCGGCGGAAGCGCAGCAGAAGCTCGAGCGCGTGCGCCCGCAGACCGTCGGCCAGGCGCAGCGCATCCCGGGGATGACGCCGGCCGCGGTCTCGCTGTTGCTGGTGCACCTGTCGCGACCGGGGCATGGCGCGAGGCCCGGCGCGGATGCGTCGCGGGCGGCGCTGCGTTGAGCCAGCCCCGCGCCATCCCGCGATAGGCGTCTTCCGTCACGGACGTGGCGAGCGACCGCGTCGTTAGCGCCGGTCACCCGGCGGCATGCGCCCGCGCCCAGCGCACGATTTCGCCGGCCGGCATCGCGCCGGACATCCGAGCCAGTTCGCGGCCGTGCAGGAACAGCGCCAGCGTCGGGATACTGCGGATATCGAAGCGTGCGCCGAGGCCTGGATTCGCCTGGGTGTCCACCTTCCCCAACCGGATCGAAGGTTCGAGCTGCGCGGCGGCGGCTTCGAAATGCGGGGCCATGACCTTGCACGGACCGCACCACGGCGCCCAGAAGTCGACCAGCAGCGGCAGGTCCGAACGCGATGCGTGCAGGTCGAAGCCGGCAGCGTCCAGCGCCAGCGGCTGCGCGTTGAACAACGCCTTGCCGCAGCGGCCGCAGTTCGGCGCGTCGCCCAGGCGTGCGGCGGGCACGCGGTTCAATGCGCTGCAATGCGGACAGGGGACCTGCAACGCAGCGGTCATGGCCGTGGGCCGCCAGACGCGTCATGCACCACCACGCCGTTGCCGTCGGTCACCGTGACCTGCACCTCGATGCCGGCACGCACGCTCTGGGTGACGACGCAGAAATTCTCGAACTGTTCGAGGATGCGCGGCAGCTGCTGGTAGTCCGCGGCGGCATCGGCCAGCTGCAGTTCGACACGCGCGGTCGGGATGCGCCAGCGGCCGCCGGCGTCGCGTTGCGGTGTCGCACTGATCCTCGCTTTCAGCGCGCCGGGCGTGTTCCCGTACTTGCGCAGCGAGAACAGCAGGCTGGCGGCCATGCAGTTGGCCACCGCGGCCAGCAGCATGCGCGAGGGATTGGGTCCGCGGTCGTGGCCCAGCGGCGACGGTTCGTCGGTGAGCAGCGGCGCGAGCGCGGTGTCGTCGAAGACGATGCGGAACGCGTAGTCGCCTTCCTGCTCCAGGGTGACGTGGATCGGGCTGTCGATGCTCATGGATTGCCTCCGGTGGGCGTGGCGATGCGGGTCGGCACTTCGACCCACAGCGCGCCGCGCAGGTCGCCGATGTCGAAGCCGGTGGCGCCATCATCCGGATAACGCAGCGCGATGGCATCGCGGACATCGGGCGCCACGTGCTTGCCGTGGCAGGCCGGGCAGCCCGGCTCGGTGGCGATGCCGCGCATCATGCGCAGCGACACGCCTGCTGGGAGGCCATCGCGCGTCACCGACAGCTGCTCGCCGGCCGCGGCGCCTCCGGCGACCGCCTGCTGGAAGCGTTGCAGCGTCGCGAGTTGCCAGTTGTCGGCGGCCTGCGCCGGGTTGCGGTTGCGGCCGGGCAGGGCGACGCGGCCGAGGTGGAGATCGTGCTCGGCCATCACCGCATCGGCGATGCGCGGCGCGTCGGTGCTGCAGACCCCGATGGCGGCGGTCGGCCCGCCTTCGGCCACGGCGGCCTGCAGCGTGCCGCGCAACTGCGTGCTGAAGGCCGTCGCCGCGGCCTTCGCGCGTTCGAGGTCGGCATCTTCGGACGCCATTGCCGCAAAGGAAGCCGACGCGGCTGCGCCCGGCGCCGCGATCGCGGGCGCGGCTTCCGGTGCCGGCACGCATGCGGACGCGAGCATCGCGAACAGCGCGGCGATGGTGGCGGTGCGTGGGACGGTCATGCGGGAACCTCCGTGCGGCGATGCGAGAGCAGGGTGTAGTACAGCAGCGGGATCACGACGAGGGTCAACACGGTCGACACCAGGATGCCGAAGATCAGCGAGATCGCCAGGCCGTTGAAGATCGGATCGTCGAGGATGAAGAACGCGCCGGCCATCGCCGCCAGCGCGGTCAGCGCGATCGGCTGGGCGCGCACCGCGCAGGCGTCCACCACGGCGCGTTCCAGCGAATGCCCGCGTTCGAGCAGGTGGTTGATGAAATCCACCAGCAGGATCGAGTTGCGCACGATGATGCCGGCCAGCGCGATCATGCCGATCATGCTGGTGGCGGTGAACTGCGCGCCGAGCAGGGCGTGGCCCGGCATCACGCCGATCACGGTCAGCGGGATCGGCGCCATGATCACCAGCGGCACCAGGTAGTTGCGGAAGTAGGCCACCACCAGCAGGTAGATCAGCACCATGCCGGCGGCGTAGGCGATGCCCATGTCGCGGAAGGTTTCGTAGGTGATCTGCCATTCGCCGTCCCACTTGATCGCAAAGCCGCTGGTATCGACCGGCT
Source organism: Luteimonas saliphila (assembly GCF_016774335.1). Classification (GTDB taxonomy): domain Bacteria; phylum Pseudomonadota; class Gammaproteobacteria; order Xanthomonadales; family Xanthomonadaceae; genus Luteimonas; species Luteimonas saliphila. The sequence goes on from NZ_JAETWA010000035.1 coordinate 84,833, forward strand.
GGCGGATGAAGAACTGCGACAGCCACTGGCCGTCGATGGCGTGGTCGGACACTTGTCCGACCAGGTCGAACATGCCGTACAGCGGACTGTCGATGCGGCTGCTCTCGTCGCCCATCACATAGACCACCGGCAGCAGGTCCTTGTGGTGGACCGCGCCGTCCCAGCGCGCCTGGCGCACCTGCACCAGTTCCGACAGCGGCACCAGCTGGCCGTCGCCGCCGCGCACGCGCAGCGACAGCACGCCGTCCAGCGACGCCTGTCCGGCGGCCGGCAGGCGCAGGCGGATCGGGCGCGGATACTTCGAGCCTCCGTCGATGAGGTGGCTGGCATCCAGGCCCGACAGGCCGGCGGCGATGGTGTCGGCGATCGCGGACTGCGGCACGCCCAGCCGCGCCGCGCGCGCCCGGTCGATCACCAGCAGCTCGCGCAGTGCGTCCGCTTCCACGCTGGTATCGACGTCGACGATGCCGTCGGTGGCGAGGAAGCGCTGTTCCAGCGCCAGGCCGATCCTGCGCGCCTGCGCATAGTCGGGGCCGTAGACCTCGGCGACGATCGGCGACAGCACCGGCGGTCCCGGCGGCACTTCCACCACCTTGACCGACGCACCGTGGCGACGGCCGACTTCGGCCACCTGTGGCCGCAACGCGACGGCGATGTCGTGGCTCTTGCGGCTGCGGTCGTGGCGATCGACCAGGTTGACCTGCAGGTCGCCGAGGTTCGCCCCGCTGCGCAGGTCGTACTGGCGCACCAGCCCATTGAAGTCGATCGGCGCGGCGGTGCCGGCGTAGCCCTGGTAGTGCCGCACCTCGGGCATGCGGTCGAGCACCGCCGACAGTTCGGCCAGCAGCGCATTGGTGTCCTCCAGCGTGCGCCCTTCGGGCAGGTCGACGACGATCTGCAGCTCCGACTTGTTGTCAAACGGCAGCATCTTGAGCACCACCAGCTGGAACATCGCCAGGCTCGCGGCCAGCGCGACCAGCGCCGCCATCGCCAGGAACAGCAGGTGGCGACGGCGCGCACCGCCCTCGCGGGCGAGGAACGGGCTCATCACGCGTTCGAACAGGCGGTGCAGGCGCGCGGCCATCGTGCCTTCGACATGGCCATGCCCGTCGTCCTGTGTCGCGTGCTGCGCGACGTGGCGCCCGAGCAGTTTCAGCGACAGCCATGGCGTGACCACCAGCGCGATCAGCAGCGACAGCAGCATGCCGACCGAGGCGTTGATCGGGATCGGTCGCATGTACGGCCCCATCAGGCCGGTGACGAAGGCCATCGGCATCAGCGCGGCGATCACGGTGAACGTTGCGAGGATGGTCGGGCCGCCGACTTCGTCCACCGCCGGCGGGATCGCCTCGCGCAGGGTCTTGCCGCCCTGCGCCATGTGCCGATGGATGTTCTCGACCACCACGATGGCGTCGTCGACCAGGATGCCGATCGAGAAGATCAGCGCGAACAGCGACACCCGGTTGAGGGTGAAGCCCATCGCCATCGATGCGAACAACGTCACCGAGAGCGTCAGCACCACCGCGCTGCCGATGACGACGGCTTCGCGCCTGCCGAGCGCGAACAGCACCAGCAACACCACCGAGCCGGTGGCGAACACCAGCTTCTTGATCAGGGTCTGCGCCTTGTCGCTGGCGGTCATGCCGTAGTCGCGGGTGACCTCGACCTGGATGCCATCGGGAACCACCTGCCCGCGCAAGGCCTCGATGCGGCGCAGTGCCGCGGAGGTGATGTCGGCGGCATTGCTGCCGGGCTTCTTGGCGATGGCCAGCGTGACCGCGGGTGCGACCCCGCTGGCCGGGCCGTCGCGTCCGTGCGGCGCGCCGTGCCAGACGTAGCTGGACGACACGTCGGCGCCATCGCGCACGTTGGCCACGTCGACCAGCCGCACCGGCTGCCCGCCGTTCACGCCGAGGACGAGGTTGGCGACGTCGTCGCGGTCGGCGAGGAACTGCCCCGAGGTCACCTGCGCCACTCCGTCGGCACCGACGCGCTCGCCTGCCTGGCGCGCGAGGTTGGCCGCCTGCAATGCGCCGGCGAGGTCGTCGACGGTCAGGCCATGGCTGGCCAGGCGGGCCGCATCCAGCTCCACCATCACCGCGCGGTCCGGCGCGCCGATGGTGAACACGTCGCGGGTGCCGGGGATGCGCTTGAGTTCGGTTTCCAGCGTGTGCGCCACGGCGGCCAGGTCCAGCGCGCTGCGCTGGGGATCGTCGGTCCACAGCGTCAGCGCCATCACCGGCACGTCGTCGATGCCCTTGGGCTTGACGATCGGCTGGCCGACGCCGAGGCCCTGCGGCATCCAGTCCTGGTTGGAGAACACCTTGTCGTACAGCCGCACCAGTGCCGGTTGGCGCTTCACCCCGACCTCGAACTCGACCGTCAATACAGCCATGCCCGGGCGGCTGACCGAATAGGTGTGCTTGACCTGCTCGATCTCGGAGAGTTTCTGCTCCAGCGGGAAGGTCACCATCTGCTCCACCTGGCGCGCGTCGGCACCGGGGAAGGACACGATGACGTTGGCCATGGTCACGTCGATCTGCGGCTCTTCCTCGCGCGGGGTGACCATCACCGCGACCGCGCCCAGCAGCAGGCCCAGCAGCGCCAGCACCGGCGTCAGCGGATTGGCCTGGAAGGTCCGCGCGATGCGTCCGGAGATGCCCAGGCGCGGGCTGCCGTGCGTGGGCATGTCAGTCGTCGCCCTTGCGCGCCGCGACCAGTGCCTGCATCGCGGCGACCGGATCGGCGGCGATGGTCTCGCCCGCCTTCAGGCCGGCGATAACATCGATGACGTCGCCGCTGCGTTCGCCCAGCCGCAGCTGTCGCAGCGACAGTCGGCCTTCGGCCAGCACGTACACCGCATCGACTTCGCCGCGCTGCACCAGCGCCGAGGCCGGCACGCGCGGATGCGCCGCGCCCTTCACGGCGGGAAACGCGACCTTGGCCGTGCGCCCGGGCTGCGGCACCGGATCGAGCTGCGGCAGCTGCACGCGCACTCTCACCGCGTGCGTCGCCGGATCGGCGCTGGGGAACACGGTCACGTCGTCGGCATCGACGCGTCGGCCGTCGTCGAACGTCACCTTCGCCGCAGGCTCGGCGCGGATCGCATCGGCATCCGACTGCGGCACGCTGACCTCGATGCGCAGCGCGCCCGGCGCGAACACCGTCATCAGCGGCTGGCCGATGCCGACACTCTCGCCCGGTTCCACGTCGCGCGAGCCGACGATGCCCGCGTAGGGCGCGCGGATCGTGGTGTAGGCGGTCTGCTGGCCGGCGCTGGTGACCTGCTCGCGCGCGGCGTCGCGCGCGGCGACGGCAGAGTCACGCATCGCGCGCATCTGGTCGAGCTGCGACTTCGACACGTACTGGCCTTGCGACAACTCGAGGTAACGACGGAAGTTGCCCTCGGCCTCGACGGCGCTGGCTTCGGCGGCCCGCAACTGCGCGCGCGCGGCGTCGACCCCGGACTGCTGTTCAACCGCGCTCAGCCGCACCAGCACCTCGTCGGCGGAGACACGGTCGTCGACGTCGCGCAGTACGTCGGTGACCCGGCCGTTGGTCTGCGCCGACAGCGTGGCCTGGCGCACGGCCTCGACCACGCCATCCCAGGCGCGTCCGCTGCCGCTGTCGCCGGCCTGCACGATGACGGTGTCGAGGCCTTCGATCGCCGGCTGCGCGGGCACGGCGTCGTCGCCTCCGCACGCCGCCAGCGTAGCCGCCAGCATCGCGGCCAGCACGACATCGCGGCGCCTGGTCGCGTTCCGGCTCACGACGGGTTCCTCACTTGAATGCGCAGCCGCTGGCCACGCCCAGTTTGCGCAGCACCATCGCCGCCGGGCAGAAGCCGGTGACGCTGGCCTGCAGCATGTTCGCACCGATGAAGACGGTGAACCACAGCCACAGTGGCGAGACGAAGTGGGCGAGCGCGAGGCTGGCGAGGATCATCACGCCGGCGAAGGCGAGGACGGCACGGTCGAGGTTCATGTCATGACTCCTAGTGAGTGGGGTGGTCAGCGCGTGCGCAGGATGCCGAGCAGTTTCAGCACGTATTTCTCGTAGGCCGGTTCGGTGTTGCCGGACTTCATCTTCATCAGGAAGTACTTCTCGAACGCGATCTTGGCCAGGTGGACCCACTTGTCGACCCTGGCCCAGGTGACGTTGCGCGGCGGGATCTGCGGCAGGGCCACGAACGCGACCCCGGTATCGCCCATGTCGGCCAGGCAGATCGCGTTCCACGTCGCCTCAGCGGTGGCCGGCCTGCCCGCCAGCTCGGCCTGGATGTTGTGCGCCACCGCGGTGACCATCGACTCGATCATGAAGCCGGTCTTCGGCGCCCCGGTCGGCACCGGCGTGGCCTCCACCGGCGGGATCGCGACGCAGACGCCGAGCGAATGGATGTTCGGATACGCGGGATTGCGCTGGTGCTTGTCGATCAGCACGAAGCCGCGCGGATTGCACAGCCCTTCGACGTTGCGCACCGCGTCCACCCCGGTGAAGGCGGGCAGCACCATCGAGTACCGGAACGGCAGCGCGTGCGACTTCTTAGGCTGGCCGTCCTCGTCCATCTCGGTCACGTCCATCTCGCCATCGCGCACGCCGGTGATCCTGGCGTTGACGATCCAGCGGATGTGGCGCTGGCGGAACTCCGATTCCATCAACCCCCTGGAGTCGCCGACGCCGCCCAGGCCCATGTGGCCCACATACGGTTCCGGGCTCACGTAGGTGATCGGCACCCTGTCGCGCAGCTTGCGCTTGCGCAGGTCGCGGTCGAGGATCATCGCGAACTCGTAGGCCGGCCCGAAGCAGCTGGCGCCGGCCGCCGCGCCGACCACCACCGGCCCGGGGTCGTCGAGGAAGGCCTTGTAGGCCTCCCATGCGCTGGTGGCGTGCGGCGTGGTGCAGATCGAGTGCGTGAAGCCGCCATGCGGACCCAGCCCCGGAACCTCGTCGAACGCCAGCCGCGGGCCGGTGGCGATGACCAGGTGGTCGTATTCGACATGGCGGCCATCGCGCAGCAATACGCGGTCGTGTTGCGGGTCCACCTTGTCCGCGCCGATCGCTTCGAACGCGATGTCGTGCCGTGCCAGGTATCCCGGCACCTGGATCTGCACGTCGGACGGCTTGCGCCAGCCCACCGCGACCCAGGGGTTCGATGGCGTGAACGAGAACAGGTCGCCTTCGCCGACGACGGTGATCGCCGGGCCCTTGCCCAGCGTGCCGCGCAGTTCGTAGGCGACGCTCATGCCGCCGATGCCTGCGCCCAACACCACGATATGTGCCATGTCGTTCCCTCCCGGGGATCGGTGACTGCTGCGCCGGAACCCCGGCTTGCAAGTACATTAGCAATATCTTATATTAGATGCAACTGATTCAATGAGGCGCGCCGAGATGACCCTGACCGTCGAACAACTGGTAGCCCGGGCGCGGTCCCGCATCCGGGAACTGGATCTGGGCGAGCTGTCCGCATCGCAGGCGCGCGATGCGGTGCTGATCGACGTGCGCGAGCCCGACGAGTACGCGCAGGGCCACCTGCCCGGCGCGGTGAACCTGCCGCGCGGCGTGCTGGAGTTCCAGATCCATGCGCATCCGGCGATGGGCTGCACCGCCAGCGAGGCGCTGGCTCTGTCGGATCGACCGCTGGTGCTGTACTGCCGGACGGGCGGCCGCTCCGCGCTGGCGGCCGAAAGCCTGCAGCAACTGGGCTTCAGCGACGTGCATTCGCTTGCCGGCGGCTTCGAGGCATGGCGCAATGCCGGTCTGCCCATCACGACCGCATGAACATGCCCGCAAGAAAACCGACCCCCGCCTTCGACCTGGCCGCGATGCAGGCCCATGCCGGCGATGCCGCGCAGCTGCTGAAGGCGCTGGCCAACGAGCGCCGCCTGCAGGTGCTGTGCCTGCTCGCCGAACGCGAGCGCTCGGTCGGCGAGATCAACGAACTGCTCGACCTCAGCCAGTCGGCGCTGTCGCAGCACCTCGCGGTCCTGCGCGAGGAGGGGCTGGTGCGGACCCGGCGCGAGGCGCAGACGATCTACTACGCGCTGATGCCGGGACCGGCCGCCGCGGTCATGGAAACCCTGCATGGCATCTACTGCAGCCCGCCGCCGGCGCGCACGACGAGGAAACGCACGTGATCGCCTTGCTGAAAGTCCTGTTCGGGGTGAGCGGGCCGCACGTGGGGCCGCGCGAAGCGGTGCAGCGCATGAACTGTGGCGCGGCGCTGGTGGACGTGCGCGAACCGGGCGAGTTCGCTGCCGGGCATGCCGAAGGCGCGATCCCCCTCCCGCTCGGCCGCATTCGCGCCCGCGGCGTGGAGGCGATCGAGGCGCTGGGGCTGCCGGCGGGGACGTCCGAGATCCTGCTGGTCTGCCGCAGCGGCATGCGTTCCAGGCTCGCGCAGGGCGCGTTGTCGAAGGACCCGCAGCGCCGCTACGTCAATGTCGATGGCGGCATGGCGGCGTGGGCCGCAAGCGGCCTGCCCGTCGTGCGCGGTCAGTGATTCGCGGTCGATCGCATCCAGGCCTCTTCCCATCCAACCCCACCCGGAGCATTCCATGTCCAGCATCGATTCCTATGCCGAACTGACCCGTGCCGTGTCGAAGAACCTGGCGCCGCTGCGCACCCACAATCCCGACGTGATGCAGGGCTTCGGCGCGCTCAGCAAGGCGGCGCTGGCCGCCGGCGCGCTGGACGAGAAGACCAAGGAGCTGATCGCGATGGCGATCGGGGTGGCCGCGCGCTGCGATGCCTGCCTCGGATTCCATGCCAAGGCGCTGGTCCGCCTCGGGGCGACGCCGGAGGAATTCCGCGAGATGCTCGGCGTCGCCGTGTACATGGGCGGCGGGCCGTCGCTGATGTACGCAGCGAACGCGCAGGCCGCGTTCGACGAGTTCTCCGCCGCGGCGCCGGCGGCCTGAGCCTGTCGTCTACTCCTCCCCGGCGTGGCGCTCGCGCCAGCGCGCGAGGCGTTCGCGGTAGTGCCGCAGCGCCTCGGCATGGAGATCGTGGATGCACGGATCGCAGCCGCCGTCGCAGCAATCGCCGGGCAGTGGCGGCTCCGGCGGCTCGGGGCGGGGATCGTCGGCGGGAGGGGCGGGCATGTTCAACGTCGCGGCTCGCTGCGCGTCGGTGCGCGGATCGGCGGCTTGGCCTGCGATTGTACGGACGGCGCAGCGGTGCGGTCGTGATCGGGAACGCGTCGCGCGCCGCCAGGCGACGGGCGCGGCCGCAACCGCCAGGTGGTCCGGGCCGGCGCTTTGCGCGGCTCAGCCGCGCCGCGCGCGCGCGAACGCTTCGGCCAGTGCGTTGTCCGCCGGGGCGCCGCCCTGGCGGGGTGCGTTGGCGGCGGGCCGCGAGCCGCGCGTGCCGCGTCCCGGGCCTCGCCCTTGTCCATCGCGCGGGCCGTCGCTCGTCCGGGTGTCGCGCGGGACGGGCGCATCGTCCAGGCGGCAGGTGAGCGCGATGCGCTTGCGCGCGACATCCACCTCCAGCACCTTCACCTTGACGATGTCGCCGGCCTTCACCACCTCGCGCGGATCCTTCACGAAGCGGTCGGACAGCGCCGAGATGTGCACCAGCCCGTCCTGGTGCACGCCGATGTCGACGAAGGCGCCGAACGCGGCGACGTTGCTCACCACCCCCTCCAGCACCATGCCGGCGCGCAGGTCGCGGATGTCCTCGACGCCGTCGGCGAACTTCGCCGCGCGGAACTCGGGGCGCGGGTCGCGGCCGGGCTTCTCGAGTTCGGCGAGGATGTCGCGCACCGTCGGTTCGCCGAAGCGCGCGTCGGTGAACTGCGAGGGCTGCAGCGCGCGCACGAAGGCGCCGTCGCCGAGCAGCGCGCGGATCGGCTTGCCGGTGGCGGCGAGGATGCGCTCGACCACCGGGTAGGCTTCCGGGTGCACCGCGGAGGCGTCGAGCGGTTCGTCGCCGTCGGCGATGCGCAGGAAGCCCGCGCACTGCTCGAACGTCCTCTCGCCCAGGCGTGGCACCTGGAGCAGCTCGCGGCGCGACCGGAACGGGCCATGCGCATCGCGATGGGCGACGATGTTCTCCGCCACCGTCGCCGTCAGCCCGGCCACGCGCGCCAGCAGCGCGCCCGACGCGGTGTTGACGTGAACGCCCACCGCGTTCACGCAATCCTCGACCCGCGCATCGAGCGCGCGTGCGAGCCGGTACTGGTCGATGTCGTGCTGGTACTGGCCGACGCCGATCGCCTTCGGCTCGATCTTCACCAGTTCCGCCAGCGGGTCCTGCAGCCGCCGTGCGATCGAGACCGCACCGCGCAGCGAGACGTCCAGCCCCGGGAATTCCTTCGCCGCCAGCTCGGACGCCGAATACACCGAGGCGCCGGCCTCGCTCACCACCAGCTTCTGCATCCGCAGCTCCGGCGCGCGCCCGAGCAGTTCGCCGGCGAGCCTGTCGGTCTCGCGCGAGGCGGTGCCGTTGCCGATCGCGATCAGCTGCACGCCATGCGCGCGGCACAGTTTCTCCAGCGTCGCCAGCGAGGCATCCCACTGCCGTCGCGGCTCGTGCGGATGGATGGTGTCGGTGGCGACCAGCTTGCCGGTGGCATCGACCACCGCCACCTTCACGCCGGTGCGCAGGCCGGGGTCGAGCCCCAGCACCGCCTTCGCGCCGGCCGGCGCGGCCAGCAGCAGGTCCTTGAGATTGTCGCCGAACACGGCGATCGCCTCGGCCTCGGCCTTCTCGCGCGCCTGTGCGAACAGGTCGATCAGCAGGTGCAGGTGCAGCTTCGCCTTCCACGCCAGGCGGCAGGCGCTGCGCAGCCAGGCGTCGGCAGGGCGGCCGCGATCGGCGATGCCGGCGCGCACCGCGATCCGGCCTTCGGCGTACAGGTGGCCGGCCTCGGCATCGGCGCCCGGTTCGAGGTCGAGGGTGAGGAATTCCTCGCGGCGGCCGCGCAGCAGCGCCAGCAGGCGATGCGAGGGGATCTTCGCCAGCGGCTCGGCGTGGTCGAAGTAGTCGCGGAACTTCTCGCCGGCGGCCTCTTTGCCCTCGACCACCTTCGCGCGGATCACGCCCTTGGCCTCGAGCCAACCGCGCAACTCGCCGATCAGCGCCGCATCCTCGCCCCAGCGTTCGATCAGGATCGCGCGCGCGCCTTCCAGCGCGGCTTTCGCATCGGCGACGCCCTTGCCGGCATCGACGAACGCGGCGGCGTACGCTTCCGGTACGCGCGACGGATCGGCCAGCAGGCCGTCGGCCAGCGGCTCCAGCCCGGCCTCGCGCGCGATCTGCGCGCGGGTGCGGCGCCTGGGCTTGTAGGGCAGGTACAGGTCTTCCAGCCGCGCTTTGCTGTCGGCGGCCTCGATCTCGCCGCGCAGCGCGTCGTCGAGCTTGCCCTGCTCGTCGATGCTGGCGAGGATCGCCGAGCGTCGCTGTTCCAGTTCGCGCAGGTAGACCAGGCGCGTTTCGAGGTTGCGCAGCTGGGTATCGTCGAGGCCGCCGGTCACTTCCTTGCGGTAGCGCGCGATGAACGGCACGGTCGCGCCCTCGTCCAGCAGGGCGATGGCGGCGATGGCCTGCGCGGGCCTGGCACCGATCTCGTCGGCGATGGTCTGCGAAATCCTGCGTGCGAGCGCGGGCGAAACGTCGGTCATGGCATCGTGCGGCAGGCGGCGGCATGCCGCGGAAGCGCGATTGTGGCAACGACGGGCGCGAACCGGTACCCGTTGACAACCGGGGACGCGTGGCGTCGCAGGTCAGGCGTCGCGCACGGCCGAGTCGTCGGGTCGGTGCCGGCGCCAGGGCAGCGGCACGTTCAGCAGGATCAGGGCCAGCCAGGCGAGCCGGCTGGAGGCCGATTCGCGGTCGGGTGCGCGCAGCGCGGCATCGAGCGGGGCGGCCTCGTCGTCGATCGCGTACGCGCCTTCGTCCATCGCGCGCAGGATCGCGCGGGCGCGCACGGCGTCGACATCGGCCACCCGCACGCGGGCGCCGCCGATCGCCAGCCGCCATTCCCAGTTCGCGAGCGCGAGGTGTTCGTCGCCGACATGCGCCTCGATGCCCTCGGACACCAGCAGGCCGCGCGCGATCTGCGCTTCGATCGGGTCGAGGTAGCTGGCGACGTTGGTGAACATGCGGGGACGCCCGTGGCGCGGGTGCTTCGCGCGTGGGGACAGGCTACGCTAGTGTGCGGGCTCCGGGGTGAATGCGCGTGTCCGGTCTCCCGGCGAGCCCCGCGGTCCATGCATGCCGCGCGCGCAGGACCGCAACGCAGCCCGTCCGCACCGGACCATGGCCGGACCGGAGGACGACCAGACCAGGCCCGTGGGCCGCAAGGGCATTGCGCATGAACATCCAGAAGCTCCTCCCGCATGCTTTCCGCGCGACCTGCCTGGCGGCGGTTATCGCCATCGCCGGTTGCGGTGGCAGCGCCGACAGCCCGCCGGCGCCCGCCGTCGAAGGCGATGTCGCCGCGCCGAGCCGCATCGAGGACTGGCCGCTGCCGCCGACCCTGCCCGGTTCGGCGTCGCCGAGCCTGGCGGCCACGCCCGACGGCAAGCTCCTGCTGGGCTGGATCAACTCGCAGAAAGGTCGTCGCCACATCTTCCAGTTCAGCACCTGGGCACCGGCCTGGGGGCGCTGGATGCACGCGATGACGACGGTCGCGGTCGGCAACAGCATGTTCGTGAACTGGGCCGACGTCCCGCACATGGCGGCGACGCCGGACGGCGCGCTGTGGGCGCACTGGCTGCAGAAGAGCGGCGAGGCCCCCTACGCCTACGACGTGGTGCTGACGCGTTCGCGCGACGGCGGCGCCAACTGGGCCGCCCCGGTGATGCCGCACGACGACGGCACCCGCACCGAGCACGGCTTCGTCTCGATGTGGGCGCAGGGCGATGGCGCGCTGGGCCTGGCCTGGCTGGATGGTCGCGAGACCGGCGCCGCCCATGGCGGCCACGAAGGCCACGACGGGCCGGGTACCGCGCAGGGCGCGATGACGCTGCGCGCCGCTGTGTTCGACGCCACGTTGCGGCGCAGCGCCGATGCGGTGATCGATGCGCGCGTGTGCGACTGCTGCCAGACGGCGGTCGCGCCGACCGCGAAGGGGCCGCTGCTGGTCTATCGCGGCCGCAGCGAGGACGAAGTGCGCGACATCCTCGCCACGCGCCATGACGGCAGCGCCTGGAGCGCGCCGCGGCCGGTGCACGCCGACGGCTGGACGATGCCGGCCTGCCCCGTCAACGGCCCGGATGTCGCGGCTGCGGGCAACGCGGTGGTGGTCGGCTGGTACACCGAGGCCGGTGGCGAGCCGGAGGTCCGGCTCGCGGCCAGCCGCGACGCCGGCGATGCGTTCGCCGCGGCGGTGACGCTCGACCGCGGCCAGCCGGTGCTCGGTCGCGTCGCGGTCGCGCTCGATGCGCGGCAGGCCTGGGTGCTGTGGATGCGCGAGGAAGGCGGGCGCCAGTCGCTGTGGCTGTCGCGACGCAGCCACGACCTGGCGACCGAACACGAGCGCGTGGAGGTGGCGACGGTGGCCGGCGAGGGCCGTGGCACCGGCTTCCCGCAACTGGCGGTGGTGGACGGCGTGGCCCACGTCGTCTGGACCGACGTCGTCGCGGGTCGGCCGAACCTCAGGGGTGCGCGCATTGTCGGCGGCGGATAAAGCCAAAACCGGGGTCGGAGTCGACTTTCCGGCAGCATCTTCGGGTGCGAGCGTTGCCGGGGGAAAGTCGACTCCGACCCCGGTTTTGTACGCCGATGCCTGGCTGGCCGTCGTCGACAAGCCGGCGGGCCTGATGGTGCACGACAGCGGGCTTGCGCGCGGCGAACACGACTTCCTCGCCGACCGGCTGCGCGCGCAGTTCGGTCGGCCGGTGTTCCTCGTCCATCGGCTCGACCGCGCCACCAGCGGTTGCCTGCTGCTGGCCTTCGACCACGACACCGCGTCCGCGCTCGGCAAGGCGCTGATGGCGGGCAGCGTGGAGAAGCACTACCTCGCCGTGTGCCGAGGCTGGCCGGACGAGCGCTTCGCCATCGACCACCCGCTCGACGGCGGACCCGGCAAGCCGCTCAAGAAGCCCGCAGTCACCGCCTTCGAACGGCTGGCCACCTGCGAACTCGAGCTGCCCTCGGCCGGTTTCGCCACCTCGCGCTACGCGCTGCTGCGCGCGCAGCCCGCGACCGGCCGCTTCCGCCAGATCCGGCGCCACCTCAAGCACGCCTCGCACCATCTGGTCGGCGATACCAGCCATGGAGACGGTCGCCACAACCGGCATTTCCGCATGCTCGGCATCCACCGCATGCTGCTGCATGCGCAGCGGCTGCGGTTCCCGCATCCGCACACGGGCGAGGTCATGGACATCGAGGCGCCACCGGATGCGGAGTTCGCGAAGGCGCTGGCCCTGTTCGAAGCCCCGGAGGCCGTGACATGAGCCTGTCGATCCCCGAGGACGAACTGGTCGAACGCTTCGTGCGCGCCAGCGGCGCCGGCGGGCAGAACGTCAACAAGGTCGCGACCGCGGTCGAGCTGCGCTTCGACGTCGCCAACTCGCCCTCGCTGCCTGAGCCGGTGCGCGCGCGGCTGCTGGCGAAACGCGACCGGCGCATGACCGATGCCGGCGTGCTGGTGATCCAGGCGCAGCGCTTCCGCACCCAGGAGCGCAACCGCCAGGACGCGCGCGAACGGCTGCAGGCCTTCGTCGAAGCCGGCCTGCACGCGCCCAAGCCGCGGATCGCCACCCGGCCCTCGCGCGGCGCCAAGGAACGCCGGCTCGGCGAGAAACGCCAGCGTAGTACGATCAAGCAGTCGCGCGGCCGCCAGGAATGGGACTGAGGGGTCGCTACACAGGGCATCGCGTGGGGGGCGCATGACCGCAAGCAACGAGATGGTCCCGCCGCTGCCGCCGAACGCGCCGCGGGTGAAGCCGAACGCGTTCACCCGCTGGCTGGGCCGCAGCGTGCTGCGGCTCGGCGGCTGGCGCGTGGCCGGCCAGCTGCCGGACGTGCCGAAGCTGGTGCTCATCGTCGCGCCGCATTCCTCGAACTGGGATGGCCTGTGGGGATTCGCGGCCAAGCTCGCGCTCGGCTTCGAGGTCCGGGTGCTGGGCAAGGCGCAACTGTTCTGGTGGCCGCTGGGGCCGCTGCTGCGCAGGCTGGGCGTGATCCCGATCGACCGCAGCGCGCCGCAGGGCACGGTCGGGCAGGCGGTCGGGATGATCCGCGGCAGCGATCGCATCTGGTACGCGCTCACCCCCGAAGGCACGCGCAAGCGCGTGGAGCGCTGGAAGAGCGGCTTCTGGAAGATCGCGCACGAGGCGCAGGTGCCGATCCTGCCGGCCTACTTCCACTATCCGGACAGGACCATCGGCATCGGCGCGCTGTTCCATACCAGCGGCGACATGGCGGCCGACATCGCCGCGCTACGCGAGTGGTATGCGCCGTGGATGGGCAGGAACCGCGGCACGGTGTGAGCGGGCGCCGCCGGGGCGGGACCGCCGCGGCGCTCGACGGCTGGCGCTTTCCGGACCCCTCCCCGGTACCTTCTCCGCGGCAGTGGATCGAAGCGCGGCCCTTCGGATGGCTTCCCCGGACGCTCCGCTACAGCGGCGCGCCGCCCAGCTTCCACGTGACTCGCACGAAATAGCTGCGGCCGAAAGAGTCGAACCAGGAGGTGTCGTAATAGGGATAGTTCGCCCAGGTCTGGTCCTCCGGAGGCATCCTGTCGAACAGGTTGTTCACCGTCAGCGACACGCGCAGGTGGTCGTTGATGCGGTAGGCCGAGCCAGCATTGAAGCGCCAGGTGGCCGGCGTCCAGGCATCGTTGTCGTAGTTGGCGACGCGGCCGACATAGGTGCCGAACAGGCTGCCCCCCCAGGCGCCCCGCTCCCAGTTCAGGCCCACGTTGCCCTTGCTGCGCGGCAGGGTGGTGGCGCTGAAACCCACGTCCAGCATGTCCTCGCTCGGATCGCCCGGGTACAGCTGCCGCGTATGGCGACGGGTCCAGTTGTAGTTGGCGCTGAAGCGGAACTCGCCGAAACCTGCGGTCCGGAGGCGGTAGTTCGCAGCGGCGTCGATACCCGAGGTTTCCTCGTTGGCGATGTTGATCGGGCTGAAGCGGACGCTGGTGATGACCCCGTCCGGATCGCGGATCACGCGCGCCAGTGCATCCAGGCATGTCGGGGAGCCGGTGTCGACGCTCGCGCCGGTGTCGGTCGTGCCGATGCGGCAGTCGGCCTCGGTCTGGCGCAGCAGTTCGCGGTCCTGGGTCTGTACCTGGTTGGAGACGCGGATCCGGTAGTAGTCCAGCGCCAGGTCGAAGTTGGCCATCGGCGACCACACCAGGCCCACCGTACTCGACTTGCTGGTCTCCACGTCGAGTTGCATGTTGCCGGTGTACACGTCGAAGGTACTGACGTCGTAGCTGCCGTCGTCGTAACAGTAGCCGTTGCTCACGCCGGGTTCTGCGGTGCGACAGTCGTAGTAGTCCGTGGCGAAGCGGGTGCGGTAGTAGTCCTCGGTCGCGAACAGGTAGTGCATGTCCGGGGCGCGGAAGCCGGTGCCGTGGGAGCCGCGCACCAGCAGCGAGTCGAACGGCCGCCACTCCAGGCCGGCGCTCCAGGTGAACTTGCCCGGGTCCTTGTCGGCATAGCTGTAACGGTCGTAGCGGCCGGCGACGCTGGCCTGCAGGGTGGAGGCCAAGGGCAGGCGCAGCTCGCCGGCGGCGCTCCAGCGGTCGCGGTCGCCGCTGCCGTCGCCGTAGCGCGGGCCGTAGTACGCATCCTCGGTCAGCGCCAGCGGATCGGGATTGATGTCGTAGGACTGGCGGCCGTATTCGAGCGCGCCGGCGAAGCCGACGTCGCCGGCCGGCAGCGCGAACAGCTCGGGCGTGTTCGCGGTGACGCTGAGCGAGTCGTTCTTCGCCTCCGGATGCCAGGTCGACATGGCGCCGATGGCGGCGAACTCCTGCGGCGTCAGCGGCCGGAACAGGCGCTCCGGGTCGGGGTTGTAGATCGCATAGCCGTCCTCGTCGTAGCCCAGGCGCTCGCCGAGGAAGAAGCGGTTGGCGGCCTCGGCGCGGATGCGCGGCATGCCCACTTCGGCCTCGTAGCGCGAATGGTTGTAGGACGCCTCCCAGTCCCAGCTCTCCGCCAGTGCGCCGGCGAGCCCGGTGGTGACGGCGAAGGTCTTCTGGATGGTGGTGTTCATGCGGTTGCGCAGGCCGCCGACTTCCTCCGGCGTGAACTGGCGCGACCAGATCTGGTAGGTGCCGGTGCCGGCGTTGTAGAACATCTTGTTGCGGTAGTTCTGCGCCGAGGCCGGATCGTGGAACTCCCAGCCCATGTGGTCGCTGGCCACGTCGTTGCCGTTGGTTCCGGTGAGCAGGCGCACCTCCTGCCGCCCCAGCTGGGTGTCGGCGAACCAGCGCAACGTGTCGGAGAAGCGGTATTCGAACGAGCCGTAGGCGTTGAAACCCTTGCGCTCGCTGGTGATCGTGCGATACGCGATGGCGCGTTCGCTGCCGCAGTAGGGCTCGCCGAAGCGGTCTTCGGCCAGCGCGGTGGTGCCTTCGTTGAGGCCACCCAGCGCGGCGCAGCCGTCGGCCGGGGCGATGTTGGCGTCCTCGTCCCAGTCGTAGAGCTGGGCGACCAGACGGGGCAGCCGGCGGCGTGCGGTCGGCGCGTCCAGGGTCGAGTCCTGGATGTCGCGCTCGTAGCCCCACAGCGGACGCTTGTCGATCAGTTCCACGCCGGCGACCGCGTTGAAGTTGGCGCGCTCGAAGCCGGTGGTGACGGTCAGCACGTGCGATTCGCCGCCGCCGCGCGCGGTGTCGCCGTAGCGGTAGTCGATCGTCGTGCCGTCTGCGGACTTCTTGAGGATGAAGTTGATCACGCCGGCCATGGCATCGGAGCCGTACACCGCCGAGGCGCTGCCGGTGAGCACTTCGATGCGGTCGATCATGCCAAGCGGGATGTTGCCGATGTCGGTGAAGTTGCTGCGGCTGTTGAGCGGCAGCGGGAAATCGGCGATGCGTCGACCGTTGATCAGCACCAGCGTGTGGTTCGGGCCCAGGCCGCGCAGGTCGACCGCCTGCGCACCGGGCGTGGACTGCGCGCTGGTGGTGTTCTGCTGGCCCTGCACGCTGCCACTGGCCTGGCTGAGCGAGCGCAGCACCTCCGGAACGCTGGTCAGGCCGGCGGCCTGGATCTGTTCGGCGCTGATCACGGTGATCGGCGCCGGACCCTCGACCTGGGCGCGCGGGATGCGCGAGCCGGTGACCTGCACCGTCTGCAGTTCGGACACCTCGGGCTCGGGCTCGGGGACGGGCGGAGGCGGTGCCGGGGCCGCGGCCTGCGCCGTCGCAGCGGAGGCCGGCCCGGCCTGCGCCAGCAGCGGTTGCTTCACGACCAGCACGGCGCCGGATGCGTCCTCGCGGGCAGTGAAGCCGCTGCCGCGCAGCAACTGGTCGAGCGCCCGGCCCGCCGGCAGCCCGCGGGCGCCGGCGGTGCGCACGCCACGCATCTGGTCGGCGCGATACACCAGCTGGGTGCCCGACTGCCGGGCCCAGGCATCCAGCGCGGCGGACAGTTCGCCCGCAGCGATGTCCACGCGCACGTCGCTGGGGGCGTCGACGGGCGCCTGGGCGTGGGCGGCCAGCGCCACGGAGCAGGCCAGGGACAGCAGCAGGACGCGCAGCGGACGAGACGGTTTCAAGCGGATTCCCCCGGACGGCGCGCGGATCGCGCCCCATGCGTGTTCAGGACGAATGAGTCGCGCAAATCCCCCGCCGGGTCAGGGGCTGTGCAGGACGATGCGGTCGCTCCCGTACTCGGCGCGTACCGGGAATCCCTGTTCGAGCAGGCGCACGAACCCCTCGGCGTTCTCCCAGCGGAAGCTGCCGCCGATGCGCAGGTCGCCGACCGCCGGGTCGCCGATCACGATCTTGCGCGCGTTGTAGCGGTTGAACTCGTCGGCGGCCTCGGCCAGCGGGGTGTCGCGGAACAGCAGCAGGCCGCTGCGCCAGTCGACCAGGCGCGCAGCTTCGGCCAGCGGCATCGAGCGCACCAGCACCCCGTCGCGCCGGGCGATCGCCACGCTGCCTGCGGGCAGCAGCGTCGGCGGACGCGCCTGACCCGCCACCGGGTCCGATTCCAGTCGCACCATGCCCTCGGTGACCACCACGCGCAGGTCCGGACCGTCGCGACGCACCGAGAACCGCGTGCCCACCGCCACCACCCGCCGCTCGCCGGCATCGACCACGAACGGCCGGCCCGGATCCTTCGCCGCCTCGAAGTAGGCTTCACCCCGGTGCAGGTCGATGCGGCGCTCGCGGCGGGACAGGCGCACGTCGATGCGGCTGTCGCTGGCCAGGGTCGTGCTCGAACCGTCCGCCAGCGGCACGGTGCGCACGGCGCCGAGCGTGGTGGCATGCGAGGCCGCCTCGACCGGCGCGAACGCACGCCAGCCCCAACCGAGCGCCAGCGCGCAGGCAGCAAGTGCGGCGACGGCCGCGAAACGGGCGCGCGATCCGCCGCGCGGCCGACGCGCCGCGAACGCGAAGCCTTCGAGCGCGGCGGCGGGGTCGGCGCGGGGCGGTGTTTCGTCACCCGCCGACGATCGCCAGAACCCGCGTGGCGGCACCCCTGCCCCGCGCAGCCCGGCGCCCAGCGCATCCAGGCGCCCGGCGTGCTCCCAGGCGGCCTGCAGACGCAGGAACGCGACCCGGTGCGCCGCGTCCTGCGCCAGCCACGCTTCGAGCGCGCCGTCGTCGTCGTCGTTCCAGGCCCCGCCGTCGCGCCGCGCCAGCCACTCCGCGGCGACGCGCTCGATCCGCTCGCTGCGCGTGGGCACCGGATCAGTCGGCCTGCTGCTGTCCATCCGCGTCCACCGCTTGCCGGCCGCGTGCCGCGGGCTGCGGCACCTCCTCGCCGCCGTAGAAGTATCCGGCGATCAGACGCATCCCCTTGGCGATGTGCTTTTCCACGGTCTTCTCGCTGATGCCGAGCCGCTGGGCCACTTCCCGTTGCGACAGGTGTTCGACGCGCCGCAGCCACACGACCTCGCGGCAGCGGTCCGGCAAGCGGTCGAAGGCTCCGGCCAAGCGCATGAGGACCTGGCGTCCGCCGCACCACCGTTCCGGCGACACGTCGTCTATCAGGACGTGCAAGGGCTCGAAATCACCCACTGGCTCGATCGAGACCACCTTGCCGCGGCGCGCGCGGTCGGCCAGCAGGTGCCGCGCGGTGGCGAACAGGAAGGCCTTCGGCTGCTGCGGCAGCGCCTTGCCCGCGGCCTCGTAGACGCGCGCGTAGACCTCCTGGCGCAGGTCGCTCGCTTCCTCGCTGCGGGGCGCGGAGCGCAACAGGTAATGCATCAGCGGCGCCTCGTGGACGAGGATCTCGCGGATGAACCAGTCGTCCAGCGCCTTGGGCATGGCCGGCACGATAGCCGATCGCGGCCGATGGTTGCCGGGCGGGGGATTTGTCGCCACTGTTCGTCCTCCTCCCGCACGGGCCCGCGAACGGGACGAAGGACCACGATGACGACACGCGCGATCGGATCGATGCTGCTGCTGGCGGCCACCCTGCTGATGCTGCATGCGGCACCGTCCCGCGCCGCCGACTTCCAGCGCCACCTCGTCGGCGATCCCTCGCTGCCGAGGCCAGGCACGCCCGCGCCGGGCCTGCTGCTGATGGGCGGCGGCGACCGCAACCACGAGGCGTTGCGCTGGTTCCTGGGGAAAGCCGGGAACGGTCACGTGGTGGTGCTGCGCGCGTCGATGGGCGGCGAGATCGGAGAGGAGTTGCACGACGAGATCGGCGGCGTGGCGTCGGTGGAGACCTTCGTGTTCTCCGGCCGCGAGGCCGCGCACGATCCCGCCATTCTCGCCAGCCTGCGCAAGGCCGACGGCATCTTCATCGGCGGGGGTGACCAGTCGCGCTACGTGCGCTACTGGAAAGGCACGCCGGTGGCCGAGGCGCTGGACGCCCATGTACGTGCCGGCAAGCCGCTCGGCGGCACCAGCGCCGGGCTCGCGATCCTCGGTGAATTCGTCTACGGCGCGATGGATGGCGGCAGCCAGGTCAGTCCGCGCGCGCTGGCCGACCCGCTCGGCGAGGCCAACACCATCGAGACCGGTTTCCTGCACATCGATGCGCTCAGGGGCGTGGTGACCGACACCCATTTCCGCGAGCGCGACCGCCTGGGGCGCCTGCTCGCCTTCGTGGCCAAGGCCGAGACCCTGTCCGGCGGGCGCGGTGTGCTGGGCCTCGGCGTGGACGAGGACGCGGCGGTCGCGGTGGAAGGCGACGGCCGCGCACGCGTGTTCGCCACCGCGCCGGGCGCGGGCGCGACCGTGGTGCGCGGCGGCTTCGCGCGGGAGCAGGAAGACGGCAAGCCGATGCGGGTCGAACGGCTCGAGGTCTCCGGCGTCGGCGCCGACTCGGTGCTGCAGTTGCCGACGGGTCGCGTCGAGCGGCCCATGTTCGAACGCGGCTACGCGGTGCGCGACGGCGTGCTGGTGGCGCTGGACGCGCCGGTGCTGGTGATCCACGGCGGCGCGGGCGTCGAACGCGGCGACCTCACCGCGGAAGAAGAGCGCGCCGCGCGCGATGCACTGGCCGCGGCGCTGCGGGCCGGCCACGCGCAGCTGCGATCGGGCAAGCCCGCGCTCGACGCGGTGGCCGCCGCGATCACCGTGCTCGAGGACGCGCCGCAGTTCAACGCCGGCCGCGGCGCGGTCTTCACCCACGACGGCCGCAACGAGCTCGACACCTCGATCATGGACGGCGCCAGCGGCAAGGCCGGTGCCGCCGCGGGTCTGCGCCGGGTGAAGAACCCGATCCTGCTGGCGCGCCGGATCATGGAGCGCTCCCGCCACGTGATGATGGTGGGCGATGGCGCCGAAGCATTCGCGCAGGAGCAGGACATCGCGCTGGTGGAACCCGCGTACTTCCGCACCGAGAGGCGCTGGCAGCAGCTGCAGAAGGCGCTGGCGGCGGAGGCGTCCGCGCAGTCGTCGGCCACGCCGCCGGAACTGCCTGGCAAGGCCTATTTCGGTACCGTCGGCGCGCTCGCGCTCGATGCGCAGGGCCACCTCGCCGCCGGCACCTCCACCGGCGGCATGACCAACAAGCGCTACGGCCGCGTCGGCGACGCGCCGATCATCGGCGCGGGGACGTGGGCCGACGCGCGCTGCGCGGTGTCGGGCACCGGATGGGGCGAGTTCTACATCCGTACCGCCGCCGCGCACGAGATCTGCGCGCGCGTGCGCCTGGCCGGCATGCCGCTGCGGCGCGCGGCCGACGCGGTGATCAACGGCGACATTCCCGCGGCCGGCGGCGACGGCGGCGCGATCGCGCTCGGCGCCGATGGCAATGTGGCCTTCCCGTTCAACACCCCGGGCATGTATCGCGGCTGGATCGGCGCCGACGGCGTTCCGCATGCGGCCGTGTTCGCCGACGAAAACCTGCCGATGCCTTGAGGCCGCGATCGGCGCGCGCGGCGCGCACCACCCGCCGGAGCGAGGGGTCGCCCCGATCGCAACCGGAAGGCCTGCGTTGAGTGCTGGGGGCCGGGGCGGCATCAGGCCAGGCGAGGCGCAACGCGCCGCCCTTCGGCTACGCCCCAAGGCGCAATGGCCTTGCAAAGCGGGGGGCCAGGCAGACCACGCCGCGACGAACTGCCGATTCTTCTTGCCAGTCCCTTCCTGCGCGTAGCATGCGGGACTGCCCTTCCGCCCCGCTTGTTCGCGCTCGAAACGACGTCGTAGACGGCTACCGGGCGAAATGCAGATAGGTGAAGAATGCCACGCGATCGCCGCTCTCCATCCGCATCAGCATCGCGCTTTCTGCAAGAGAGCCACCCCAGCTCCCCGCGTCATCCAGCCTGGAGAATTGCGTTTGCCAACTGGTCGTACTGTCTTTCGCGGCTTCATATTCTTGGACTATGGCGATCTCGCAAACTGTCGACGTACATCGCACAGATGGGCGAGATAGGCCGAGTTCGCCCAAATTCAACGTTGACAGCCTCCGCAAGATATGGGACTCGGCCGGCCCAGCCCATATGTCATCGCGCGATTCGGAGCCAATGAGCAGGACGGAATCGCTGACCGCGCGATCCGGCAGCCGCCCGGAGGCGGCGTCATCAGCAACCCGCGCCCTGATCTCATCGATTCCCGCGGAGTCGAAGGCCGGCGTTGGCAGCTGCGATCGGCCTGGCAGCATGTCCAGGCGGATACCATCAGCATCGTCCTGCCGCACGCCATCAGCGAGTGGCAACGTGACCGGAAGCCCCTTGTTCCCTTGCCTTGCGATTGCGCAGCGAGGTCCGCTGAGCGAGCAATAGACGGTATCGGAGTAGCACCGCGAGTATCCCCCTGTCGCGGCCCTGCATCGGCAAAATCAGCGCTCCGAATGCCCGCTGTCGTAATAGTCGCGGCGCACGAACAGGTCGGGCTGGATCAGGTCCATGAAGGCGCGCGCCTGCGGCGACGGCAGCCGGCCCTTGCGCATCACCACGCCGTAGCTGCGGGCGGGGAAGAAGTTGTCGAGCGGGCGGGTCACGATGCGGCCGCGGTCGGCCTCGGTCAGGCAGATCGAGGACAGGATGCTGATGCCCATGCCCATCGCCACGTACTGCTTGATCACCTCCCAGCCGCCGACCTCGAGCGCGACGGTGTAGGGCACGCGGTTCTGCTGGAACACCAGGTCGACCAGGCGCCAGGTGATCTGCCGCTTGGGCGGCAGGATCAGGCCGTAGCGGCCGATGTCGGCGAGCGTCAGGTCTTCCTTGTCCGCCAGCGGATGCCCTGGCGGCAGCACCAGCCGCTGCTCGAAGCGGTGCAGGGGTTCGTACACCAGGTCCGCCGGCACGTCGTGCATCGAGCCGACCACGAGATCCACCGCGTCCGCGCGCAGCAGGTCGGTACCGTCGGCGCTGACGGTGTTGTGCAGGCTCAGGCGCACGTCGGCGTGGCGCTGGCGGAAGCGCTCCACGATCCGCGGCAGCAGGTAGAGGATGGTCGAGCTGTTGGCGGCGATGTTGAGCTCGCCCGCGTCCATGCCCCTGAGCTGGCTGCGGAACGCGCTGGGCAGGGTGTCGATGCCGTCCACCAGCGGCCGCGCCAGTTCGTACAGCGCCTCGCCGGCGCGGGTCGGCGCCAGGCGCCGGCCGCTGCGCTCGAACAGTTTCTCGCCCAGTTCCCGCTCCAGCGCCTGCAACTGCAGGGTCACCGCCGGCTGGCTGACGTACAGCGCCTCGGCCGCGCGCGACACCGAGCCCAGCCGCACGGTCTGGCAGAAGGCGCGCAACGGCTTGAGCCGGTCGGCCTTGTAGGCGAATCGCGGGGGCACATTGCCGCTGGAAGGCATTGATTCAAGACATTTATTTGCAGAACTTATGAATTACATTGTAAAAACTGTCTTGTCAAATAATTGGGTCGGGCGGATGGTGGCGTTGCACTGCAACATCCACTGGAGCCCGCCATGTCCGCCGTCCTGAAGCCCTCCCGGATCGCCCCCGACATCGAACTGCCCGATCCCGCCGCCGTCGTCGACCTGCTCGACGATGGTGCGCAGGCCTTCCTGGCCGGGCTCCATCGCCGGTTCGAACCGGCTCGCCGGGCGCGCCTCGCGGACCGGTGTCGTCGCCAGGCCGAATTCGATGCCGGGGCCCTGCCGGACTTCCGCGAAGACACCCGCGCGATCCGCGACGCCGAATGGCGCGTGGCGCCGGCGCCGGCGGCGCTGCTCGACCGCCGGGTCGAGATCACCGGGCCGGTCGACCCGAAGATGGTGATCAACGCGTTGAACTCCGGCGCGAACTGCTACATGGCCGACTTCGAGGATTCCACCGCGCCGACCTGGGACAACCTGCTCGCCGGCCAGCGTGCGCTGCGCGCGGCGATCGCCGGCACGCTCGAGTTCACCGCGGACAACGGCAAGCGCTACGCGCTGCGCCCCGAGGACGAGCGCGCGGTGCTGATCGTGCGTCCGCGCGGATGGCACCTGGACGAGAAGCACGTGCTGGTCGACGCCGGTCCCGAGCAGGGACGAGGGGGCCAGCGCATGTCCGCCGCCCTGTTCGACCTAGGCCTGTTCGCATGGCTCAACGCGACCGCGCTGGCGGCGAAGGACCGCGGTCCGTACTTCTACCTGCCCAAGCTGCAGTCGATGGAAGAGGCGGCGTTGTGGAACGAGGTGTTGACGCACATCGAGCACGAGCTCGGCCTGCCGCAGGGGCAGATGAAGGTCACGGTGCTGATCGAGACGCTGCCGGCGGCGTTCGAGATGGACGAGATCCTGCACGCCCTGCGCGGGCGCATCGTCGGGCTCAACTGCGGGCGCTGGGACTACATCTTTTCCTACATCAAGACCCTGCGCGCGCATCGCGACCGGGTGCTGCCCGAGCGCAGCCAGGTGACGATGACCCAGCCCTTCCTCAAGGCGTACTCGGAACTGCTGATCCAGACCTGCCACCGCCGCGGCGCGCACGCGATGGGCGGCATGGCCGCGCAGATCCCGATCAGCAACGACGAAGAGGCCAACGAACAGGCGCTGGCGCGGGTGCGCGCGGACAAGCTGCGCGAGGTGACCGCCGGCCACGACGGCACCTGGGTCGCGCACCCGGCCCTGATTCCGCTTGCGCGGGAAGTGTTCGACGAGCGCATGCCCGGCCCGCACCAGCAGCACCTGGGGCGCGAGGAAGTGATCGTCACCCGGCGCGACCTGCTGGCGCCGTCGCTGGGCACCATCACCCGCATCGGCTTCGAGAACAACGTCGAGGTCTGCGTGCGCTACCTCGCCGCGTGGCTCGACGGCAACGGCTGCGTGCCGATCCACTGGCTGATGGAGGACGCCGCCACCGCCGAGATCGCGCGCACCCAGCTGTGGCAATGGCTGCATGCGGCCGATGGCGGCAACACCCCGCTGCACCTGCACGACGGCACCGTGATCGACGAGGCGTTGTTCGACCGCGTGCTGCTCAACCTGCCTTCGCGCCTGTCCGGCCAGCCGATGCCCGGCGCGGGCCGCGTGCAGGAGGCGATCGCGCTGCTCGAGGAGCTGACCCACCGCGCCACGCTCGAGGAGTTCCTGACCCTGCCGGCATACGAGCGCATCGTCTGATCACCGTCATCCACCTGTAGGAGCGCCTTCAGGCGCGAACCCGCGCCGCATCTCCGGTCGCGCCTGAAGGCGCTCCTACGGGGGCACCTCTCCTGCGGACAAATCCGAGCAAGAAAAGCAAGAAAAGCATTGGAGCTTCCCATGACCACCCGGACACAACAGATCGAAACCCTGCAGCAGCAGTGGAACACCGACCCGCGCTGGGCCGGCATCGAACGCCCGTACACGGCCGCCGACGTGGTGCGCCTGCGCGGCAGCCTGCAGCCGGAGCACACGCTCGCCAGGCGCGGCGCCGAGAAGCTGTGGACGCTGGTCAACGGCGG
Organism: Luteimonas saliphila; assembly: GCF_016774335.1. Lineage (GTDB taxonomy): Bacteria > Pseudomonadota > Gammaproteobacteria > Xanthomonadales > Xanthomonadaceae > Luteimonas > Luteimonas saliphila. Next base: position 109,248 of record NZ_JAETWA010000035.1, read on the forward strand.
CGCGAAGAAGGGCTACGTCAACGCTTTCGGCGCGATCAGCGCGGGCCAGGCGATGCAGCAGGCCAAGGCCGGACTGGAGGCGGTGTACCTGTCGGGCTGGCAGGTGGCCGCCGACGGCAACACCTCCGAGACCATGTACCCGGACCAGTCGCTGTACGCCTACGACTCGGTGCCGACGATGGTGCGCCGGATCAACAACACCTTCCAGCGCGCCGACGAGATCCAGTGGAAGGCGATCTGCGACGGCAAGATGCAGGAGGAGGAGGCGATCGACTTCTTCCTGCCGATCGTCGCCGACGGCGAGGCCGGCTTCGGCGGCGTGCTCAACGCCTTCGAGCTGATGAAGAACATGATCGGCGCCGGCGCCGCGGCGGTGCACTTCGAGGACCAGCTGGCGGCGGTGAAGAAGTGCGGGCACATGGGCGGCAAGGTGCTGGTGCCCACCCAGGAGGCCATCCAGAAGCTGGTGTCGGCGCGACTGGCGGCCGACGTGCTCGGCGTGCCGACCGTGGTGCTGGCGCGTACCGACGCCGAGGCCGCGACCCTGCTGACCTCGGACTTCGACGCCAACGACCGTCCGTTCGTCACCGGAACCCGCACCGCCGAAGGCTTCTACAAGGTCAGGAACGGCCTGGAGCAGGCGATCAGCCGCGGCGTGGCCTACGCACCCTACGCCGACCTGGTGTGGTGCGAGACCGGAACCCCGGACATCGGTTTCGCCCGCGAGTTCGCGCAGGCGGTGCATGCGAAGCATCCGGGCAAGCTGCTGAGCTACAACTGCTCGCCCAGCTTCAACTGGAAGAAGAACCTCGACGACCGCCAGATCGCCTCGTTCCAGGACGAGCTCTCGGCGCTGGGCTACAAGTACCAGTTCATCACCCTGGCCGGCATCCACATCAACTGGTTCAACACCTTCCGCTTCGCGCACGACTACGCGCGCGGCGAGGGCATGCGCCACTACGTCGAGCAGGTGCAGGAGCCGGAATTCGCGGCGCGCGACAAGGGCTACACCTTCGTCTCGCACCAGCAGGAAGTCGGCGCCGGCTACTTCGACGACGTGACCACGGTGATCCAGGGCGGCAGTTCCAGCGTGACCGCGCTCAAGGGCTCGACGGAGGAGGAGCAGTTCGAACGTTCGCACGCCGCCGCGGCCTGAGGGTGCCGCGGGCGTCGCGACAAACCGGGTGGGAGGGAGGAACCGGCCGGGCGCACTGCCCGGCCGTTTTTTTTCTCGCGCGTTTGCGGGACGTCAGCGGAGGGGCGAAGCAAATGGGGTCGGGTGACCGACCCGGCGGTTGCAGCGGGCGGGGATCGCGCCTGAAGGCGCTCCTACATGGTCGGATCCGCCCGCATACCCCCGCTGTAGGAGCGCCTTCAGGCGCGATCCACTGAAGGCGCTCGGCGCGCAAGCAGGCAGGCGGTTTCCGTCCCGCGTAGGAGCGTCTTCAGGCGCTATCCACCGGCCGGTCCAGGCTCCAGGGTGGTTCTTCCGAATCGCCAGCCCTCGCCCGCAGCGCGCCGAACCGCTGGAATCCCGAAGCTCCGCGCGTTCCCCGGTCCGGGAGAACAGTCCTGCTTCGACAGCTACTGCTGGTCGGCCTGGCTCACCGCCGCCTCCAGCGGCACGCCATGGGCCTTGAGCCACTCCACCACCGCCTTGCGCTCGCCCAGCGCGCGATCGTTGAGGATCGCGCGGTTGTAGCCGAAGTAGTACGACTGGAACGTGGCGCCGCCGGCGTTCTTCGCCAGGGGCGAGGCGCCACGCTCGAGCAGTGCCAGGATCGCGCCGCCGTTGTTGGTGCGCGCGGCGACGTGCAGCGGGGTGTCGCCGTTGTGGTCGGCGATGTCGGGGTCGGCGCCGGCTTCGAGCAGTACCGCGTACTGCGTCGCCTCCGGCGACAGCAGCGCCTGCACCAGCGGCGTGGCGCCGGTGTGCGGATTGCGTGCATTGGCATCGCCGCCGCGCGCCAGCACCGCGCGCAGCAGGTCGGCGTCGCCGGAGAACGCGGCGGCGTGGACCGGCGTGTCGCCGCGGGGATCCGCGCGATTCGGATCCGCGCCGCCTTCGAGCAGGGCCTCGACCCCCGCCCTGCTGCCGCGCTTGATCGCCGCCATCAGCAGGGTACTGCCGTCGCTGCCCGGCGTATCGGCATCGATGCGTTCGAGCTGACGCCGGATCTCGGCCGCATCGCCGCGTGCGACCGCGTCCGCCAGCACGGACAGTTCGGGACTGGAGAAGGCGTCGTCGTTGCTCATGGACGGTCGGGCGCACCCAGCGGCGCAACAGAGGAGGAGCGCGGACACGATCGCGACAAGGTGGCGCATGCCCGGCATTGGAGCCGCGATCATAGCGCCGCGCAAGGGGGCACCGGCGTCATCCGGGACATCCAGGGCGACTACCGGCCGAACAGCCCACCGACGAAGTTGCCCACGCCCTTGGCCGCGTCGGTCACGCCCTGCGCCACCCAGCCGGCGCCATCGGCGAGCGTCTCGACCACCTGCCCGCCGGCGTCGGCCGCGAACTCGACGACGTCTCCGGCGCCATCGACCGCACCGGCCAGCACGTCGCCGACCCAGCCATCCACGTTCTCGTCGATACGCGCGGCCAGCGAGTCGGCATAGCGGTCGACGGTATCGCCGGTGGAGTTGAAGAAGCCCTCGGCGAAGTCGCCGGCCAGGCTGACGCCGCCCTGCACGTAGCGGCCATCGGCGAAGTCGCCGGCGACCACGGCATCGATGTCGGTGGCGAAGTCGTGCACGTTGCGCGCGTAGTCGTCCTTCAGCTCGTCCGGCAGCAGGTTCTGCACGTCGCGGCCGAAGTTGGAGGGGTTCTCGTAGCCCGCCTGCCAGGGTCGGTGCTCGACCATGCCCGCGGTCAGCGCGTTCGGGCTGTGGCTGATCGCGGCGTAGGCGAGGTCGCCGACCAGGTTCACGCCGCCGGTGACCAGGCCCGTGGCCGGGTTGATCGGCAGGAACGGCGTGTGCCGCGCGGCCTCGACGCCGGTGTTGATCAGTTCGCTCTGCCCGGGCGAGAAGCCCTCGATCGGCCCGTAGTTGGTGAACATGTTGTGCTCGTCGGCGCTGGCGGGGGCGACGACGATCTGGGTGCCGATCGCGTCGGGCGCGACGATGCCGGTGAGCCAGGCATCCTGGGCGTTGGTCAGCGCGTCGTCCTGCAGGGAATAGGCGCGGATCTGGCCGCCTTCGGCCAGGTCGCGCGCGCGCTGCGGGTCGATGCCGATGCGGTCGAAGGTGTTGGGATGGATGCCCGAGGCGTCGAAGGTGACCGCCGGCACGCCGCTGGCCAGCGAACCGACCGAGGCCAGCCCGCCGCCCTGCGAGTGGCCGGTGATGGCGAGGTTGCTCGACTCGCCGCCCGGGTTGTCGCCGAACACGCGCGCGAACTCGACCGCGGTGTTGACCGCGGTGACGCTGAACTTGTCGCCGTCGCGGGTCTCGTATCCCAGGCCCTGGCGGAAGTTGTTGTCCCAGTCGGCGGCGCCTTCGGCGGTGCCGCGATACGACAGCACGTAGTTGCCCTCGCCGTCGGTGTAGACCTCGGCGCGGAACTCCTGGTCGTTGGTCGGCACGCCGTCGTTCGCGCCCAGGTACTGCAGGCGCCACGCCTGCGGGTCGGCCACGCCCATGTCCTGCAACTGCGCATCGCTCACCGCGCTCCAGCCTTCCGGCGGATCGCCGCGGGTGCCGTAGACCGCGGTCGCCAGCTGCGACAGGGTCACGTCGAACGGCTGTGCCTGGGTGCCGCTGGCGACGTCGCCGAGCGTACTGCCGGAAGGAATGCCGTAGGTGCCACCGGCCGCGGAAGGTGGCGGGCTGCCGGTGGGGAAGGTGCCCGGCGGCTGCAACTGCGGGTGATAGCTCGTTTCGGGGCAGTAGCCGGCATAGCACACGTTCGGCGCCGTGGGCGTCGTCGCGGGCAACGTGGTGGCCGGCGGCTGCCAGCGGGAACCGGAATCGATGACAGATGAAACGCCGACGCCCATGGCCGTCTCCGTACCAAACGGTACGGCAACGCTAGCGCGCCGGCGGGCCGAGGACAGCTAGGGCGTGCCCGAGGGGCGTCGGCCGTGGCCGCTTCGCGGCACAACCATGGGCCGGGTCCGAGCCGCGCCGGGGAGGTCTCGTTGCCGTGCGGCCGGTTTCCGGTGTCGGAGACCTTCATTCGTCGCCCGACCGTGCGTCGCCCCATCTCGCGAGACGGGCATGCCCAGGCGTTCATTGTGGCCCTCGCGCCGGGGCGCCGGCCAGGGCGGGCAAAGATGAGGGGACGCGGCGCCGGTGCTCGCATCGGGCAGGATCCTGCAAGCACGTTCCGCATGCCTGCGCTGCTGCGACGTCGGCGCGGAGCGCGACCGCGCGTCTGCGCTCCGGATGCTGCATCGGTACAATCTCGACGGGAGGCAGTTGCAGTACACAGGGGACTTCCAGCCATGACACCGAAGACACGTGCGTTCACGCACGCGTGCATGTTTGTTCTGTTCGCGATGTTCGCGGGCCATTGTTCCATCGCCGCGGCGCAAGCGCTGCCCAGGCCCGCCGAGTTCTATTTCGACGAGGACGCCAGTGTCGCGGCGCCCATCGTCGCGATCGCGGGTGAGGACGAAGCGACGATCGAACAGCTCGTGCGGCTGATGGAGCGCGGCGGTCGTCACGCCGACCAGGCGGTGGCGCAGCTCGCGCACCTGTCGATGGCCTCCGGGCGTACGGACACCGGCTTGGCGCTGTATGCGCGCGCCAGGGGAAAGGCCGCCGAAGGCAGCTTGCGTCTGCGCGCGTTGCTGTGGAACCAGGGCTGGGATCTGTACCGCGCCGGCCAGGTCGATGCGGCGCTGTCGGCGTGGATGCAGGCCTATGCCAATCGCATCGTCCATCCATCGTGGGTGCCGCCGACGTTTGCGCTGGCGCTGTGGAAACTCGACCGCAGGGACGAGGCGGTCGCCTGGTATGCCGCCGCGGTACGCACCTACCCCGATCGCTGGAGCAATCCCGCGGCCCTGCCCGGCCTGCTGCCGGACTGGAGCGAAGCCGACCGAACCTCCCTGGCCGAGGTGCTGGCGGCGTGGCGCCAGGATCCGCCCGCCTGGCCCTGAGTGCTCGTGGCGGGGAGTCCATCTCGCGCGTGACGCGCTAAGGTGTGGCCCTTCGACATCCCCGGACGGTGGCAACAGTGCGCAAGACCTTCCTGATCATCGCGCTCGGCGCCGCCGCGGCGCTGGTGGGTGCCACCGGCTCGGCCGCCGACCGCATCACCGGCCAGCCTTTCGCCACCCGCAGCGAGGTCTACGCCCCGCACGCCATGGCCGCGACCTCGCATCCGCTGGCCACCCAGATCGCGCTCGACGTGATGAAGGCCGGCGGCAGCGCCGTGGATGCCGCGATCGCGGCCAACGCCGCGCTCGGGTTGATGGAACCGACCGGCAACGGCATCGGCGGCGACCTGTTCGCGATCGTGTGGGATCCGAAGACCAGCCGGCTGCATGGCTACAACGGATCGGGGCGCTCGCCGAAGTCGCTGACGCTGGCCGAGTTCGAACGTCGCGGCCTGAAGGAAATCCCGCCGCACGGCCCGTTGCCGGTCACCGTGCCCGGCACCATCGACGGCTGGTTCGCGCTGCACGAACGGTTCGGCAGGCGCACGATGGCGCAGAACCTCGCACCCGCGATCCGCTATGCGCGCGAAGGCCATCCCGTGCACGAGGTCATCGCGTACTACTGGGACCGTTCGGTGCCGCGGCTGTCGAAGTGGCCCGGCTTCGGCGAGCAGTTCACGATCGACGGCCGCGCGCCGCGCACTGGCGAGACCTGGAAGAACCCGAACCTCGCCGACACCCTGACGACGATCGCCGAGGGTGGCCGAGACGCGTTCTACAAGGGCGACATCGCCCGCACCATCGACGCCTACTTCAAGGCCAACGACGGCTTCCTGTCCTACGAAGACCTCGCCGCGCACCAGGGCGAGTGGGTCGATCCGGTCAGCACGAACTACCGCGGCTTCGACGTCTGGGAACTGCCGCCCAGCGGCCAGGGCATCGCCGCGCTGCAGATCCTCAACCTGCTCGAACCCTACGACCTGAAGTCGTACGGCTTCGGCAGCCCGCAGCACGTGCACCTGTTCACCGAGGCCAAGAAGCTGGCCTTCGCCGACCGCGCGCGCTGGTATGCCGATCCCGCGTTCCACCCGGCGCCGGTGGCGAAGCTGATCTCGAAGCAATACGCACGCGAGCGCGGAAAGCTGATCTCGATGGACCGCGCGCTGCAGGAAGCGCAGCCCGGCACGCCGGCGCAGCTCGACGAAGGTGACACCATCTACCTCACCACCGCCGATGCCGACGGCATGATGGTCTCGCTGATCCAGTCCAACTACCGCGGCATGGGCAGCGGCATGGCGCCGCCGGGGCTGGGTTTCATCCTGCAGGACCGCGGCGAACAGTTCGTGCTCAAGGCCGGTCATCCCAACAGCTTCGAACCCGGCAAGCGGCCGTTCCACACCATCATTCCGGCCTTCGTCACGAAGGACGGCCGGCCCTGGCTGAGCTATGGCGTGATGGGCGGCGCGATGCAGCCCCAGGGCCATGTGCAGATCCTGCTCAACCTGATCGACTTCGGCATGAACCTGCAGGAGGCCGGCGACGCGCCGCGCATCCAGCACGACGGGTCCACCGATCCGGCCGGGCAGGCCGTGGCGATGACCGATGGCGGCGAGCTCGACCTGGAAACCGGATTCGCGTATGAAACCGTGCGCGCGCTGATGCGCAAGGGCCACAGCGTGCGCTACGCCGACGGCCCCTACGGCGGCTACCAGGCGATCATGGTCAATCCGCAGGGCGGCTGGATCGGCGCCAGCGAGTCGCGCAAGGACGGGCAGGCGGCGGGGTACTGACGCGGCGTGGATGCGACGCGGCTATGCTGTCGCGACCTGCACCGGAACCTCGCGACATGACCCGATCGTTGTTGCTCGCCGCATTGCTGCTGGCCCTGCCCGCCGCGCATGCGCAGGACTGGAACGACGACGCCGATCCGACGCAGTCGGCACAGGCGGCTGCGCACCAGGCTTACACCGCGCGGCTCGCCGACGAGCTGGCGCGTGGTGGCGGCGCGCGCGAGCTGGCGCTGGCGGCATTGCTGCGCACCGCGGCCGATGCGCCTCAGGCGCGCGCCCCCGACGGCGAGGCGCCGTCGCGAGCGGCGCCGCGAAATCCGCAGATCGATGCCTGGCTGCGCGACGCGGCCGCGAAGGCCGGCGACGACCAGATCGCCCTCCAGCTGGTCGTGGCGGCCATGCCCGCCGGCTCGCAGCCGCGCCGGGAGGCCGCCCGACGCTGGCAGGCGGCGGACTCGGGCAACCTGATGCCGCTGCTGTACGCGGGCGTCACCGGCGACGCCCTGCTGGCGGCTGCGCGCACCGCGACCCGCGCCGACGCGCGAGTTTACGAGGGCGTGCGCTGGATCGCGTCGGCTTACCGGCGGCATCCGCCGACCGCCGTGGAACAGTCTGCGCTGGGCGCTGGCGAGGCATTCGACACCGACGAAGCCGCCGCCGTCTCGGCGATGGTGCTGTGGGCCGCGGTCGCGATGCCCGCCTACGGGCCGCTGGCCGAGGCCTGCGGGCCCGACATGCTGCGCGCGATCCCCGCGCGACGCGACGACTGCCGCCATGTGGCCACGCTGCTCGCACAGACCCCATCGAGCATCGCCGACGAGCGGGCCGGGCTCGGCATGCTGCGTTCGCTCGCGACCACACCCGCGGAGCGCGCGGACGTCGACGCGCGCCAGCGACGTATGGACTGGCGCATGCTCGAATGGGGCCGCATCGCGCAGCAGCAGCCGCGCTCGGGTGCCGCCCAGTTCGCGCGCCTGCTTGCGGATCCGTCGATCGGGGGCGAGCAGCAACTTGTCGACCGCGTGCTGCAGGAAGCGGGCGTGAAGGCCGACCCGCCGCCGGGCTGGCAACCGCCGCGGCGCTGAGGCGCCCTCAGTCCGCCGGCACCGTGCGGCTGCCGGCCCAGGCGCGCAGTGCGGCCACCTGTTCGCGCATCACCACCGACAGCGGGCGGGTCGCGCGGATCTCCTCCAGCAGCAGCGCGTCGTCGATCGGTCGCGCGTCGGCGTGGGCGACGTACAGCGCGGCGACGATCGCCTGTTCGATCTCGGCGCCGGAGAAGCCTTCGGCCGCCTGCGCCAGCGCCCGCTGGTCGAAGCGCTCCGGATCGATCTCGCGTCGGCGCAGGTGCAGTTCGAACACGTGCGCGCGGGTGTCGGCATCGGGCAGGTCGACGAAGAAGATCTCGTCGAAGCGGCCCTTGCGCAGCAGCTCGGCGGGCAGGTCCTGCACCTGGTTGGCGGTGGCGACCAGGAACACCTGCGACTTGCGTTCGGCCATCCAGGTCAGCAGGTAGCCCAGCACCCGCCGCGAGACGCCGCCATCGCCGTCGGCGCTGCCCGCGGCCAGTCCTTTCTCGATCTCGTCGATCCACAGCACGCAGGGCGCGAGCTGTTCGGTGGAAGCGAGCGCGGCGCGCAGGTTGGCTTCGGTTTCGCCGTGGTACTTGGCGTAGAGGGTGCCGAAGTCCAGCCGCACCAGCGGCACGCCGAAGCCGCCGGCCACGGCCTTGGCCAGCAGCGACTTGCCGCAGCCCTGCACCCCGAGCAACAGCAGGCCCTTCGGCGGGTCCAGCCCCGGCGGCGCCTCGCCGTCGACGAATACCCGCCGGCGCTGTTCCACCCAGCGCTTGAGCCGGCGGGCGCCGGCGACGTCGGCGAAGCGTGCGGTGTCGTATTCGTAGTGCAGGTGGCCGCTCTTGTTGAGCAGCTCGAACTTCAGCCGCGCCAGCGCCGGCAGGTCGCCGGGGCCGAGCACGCCGTCGTCCTGGATCAGGTGGCGGGCGATGCGGCGCGCATCCATCGCGTCCAGGCCCTGCAGGTTGCGCACGATCCGGCGCACCACCGCGTCGTCGGCCTCGACCCGGCGGCCCTCGTTCACGCGCTGGAAGGCGGCGATCTCCTCGCGCACCAGCTTGAGCAGGGCATTGGCGTCGGGCAGGCGCAGGCGCAGGCGCGCGGCCTTGGCGTCGAGTTCGCCCGGCAGTTCGACCTTGTGCCCGACCAGGACCACGGTGTGCGCCAGGCAGCCGCGGCGCTGCAGGATCTCGCGCAGTTGGCGCTGGGTGCCGGCATAGCCGAGGTAGGGGTGGAAGTCGAGCAGCAGGTAGACCCCGCGCTGGTCGGCGTTGCGGATCGCGGCCAAGGTGGCGCCGGCATCGGGCGCCACGTCCGCCGGGTCCTCGCGGTCGAGGTCCAGCCGGCGCAGGCCTTCGGTGATCGACCAGCGGTACAGCGCCCGCCACACGTGGGTGAGCGATTGCCGGAACAGGGCCACCACGCGCATCTCGTCGGGGGTCTCGACCACGATCAGCGGGGTATCGGCGCGGATCAGCGCCACGAGGTCCTGCAGGTCGCTCATGCACGGGTGTCGAGGCTGGGGCCGGGCGACGATAGCAGACGCGCGGGGGCGGCCGGGCCGTTCCGTACCGTGCCGGTTCCGGCCCCGTCGCCGGGGCCGCGGGATGCGGCTTCGCGCGCTGTTGACCCTCGGATCGTGAAGATCGCGTCGGAAGCGCTGCGGTCCCGGGGCGCCCCTTGCGACCGGTTCGCGGCTGCCGCGCCGCCGGTGTACGCTCGCGACTCGTTCCCAAGGCGGAGGCAGTGGATGAAGACCGTGCTGGTGGCCAGTTCCAAGGGCGGTGTCGGCAAGACCACGATCGCAACCCACCTCGCCGCGGAGTCCGCGCTCGCGGGGCGCAAGACCGTCCTGGTCGATGCCGATCCACAGGGCTCGTCCACCCGCTGGTGCGAACGCCGCGCCACCCTGGAAAGCGCGGTGCTGCCGATCGACGGCGCCAGCCGGCACCGCACCGCATGGAAATCGATCCCCGAGGGCACCGATCGCGTCGTGGTCGACGCCCCGGCCGGCGCCCATGCCGATGCGCTGGAAACCTACCTCGAGCACGCCGACGCGCTGGTGGTGCCGGTCCTGCCCTCGGCGCTGGACATCGACGCCACGGTGCCGTTCCTCAACGCCCTGGCCAAGCATCCGCGGGTGCGCAAGGGCGAGCTGCGCGTAGGCCTGGTCGGCAACCGCCTGCGGCCGTGGACCAATGCCTCGCAGCAGGCGATGGACCTGCTCAACCAGTGGCCGTATCCGCTGGTGGCGCAACTGCGCGACAGCCAGGCCTACGTGATGCTGGTCGGCTTCGGCAAGAGCCTGTTCGACTACAACTCGGCGCACGTGCGCGAACACCAGGCGGACTGGCAGCCGCTGCTGAAGTGGCTCAAGCGCGCCTGAGCGTGCGCCAGGGCTGCTGTGCGACGCCACCGGGAGGAAGGCATCGATGCGTGAACTGATCCTGCTGCGGCACGCGCATGCCGAGCTGCCCCAGCCCGGGCAGGCGGATTTCGACCGCCCGCTGTCGGCCGAGGGCCTGGCCGAGGCCGATGCGGTCGCGACCTGGCTGCGCGACAAGGCACTGGTGCCCGACCGGGTGCTGTGTTCGCCGTCGCGGCGCACGCGCGAGACGCTCGATGCGGTGGTGGAGGTCGTGGGCAACCTCGACAAGCGCCTGGAGCCAGTGATCTACGAGGCGATGCCGGGCACGCTGGCGGGCCTGATCGACGGCCACCGCGACGCCGACCGGCTCATGCTGGTCGGCCACAACCCCGGCCTGGAACGGCTGGTGGCGCTGCTGCACAGCGGCCAGTCGGGCGAGTACCGCGGCATGCCGCCGGCCGCGGTCGCGGTGCTGTCGCTGCCCGCCGAGTCCGCGATCGAGCCGGGCATCGCCACCCTGTCCGCATTCTGGTGGCCATGACTTCGACGGCGGGGCCGCGGGCCTCGCGCCCGCTGCGGTGGCTGTCGCTGCTGCTGGGCCTGTGTGTCGCGCTGCCGCTGCCGGCCGCCGAGATCGATACCGCCCACTCGCGCATCGGCTTCACCCTCAAGACCCGCTGGGGCCAGGCGCTGGAGGGCCGGTTCCCGCACTGGCAGGGCGAGATCGCGGAGGTATCGGAGCAGCGCCGCCAGGTGCGGCTACGCCTGCCCACGCGCGAGGTGGAGATCCTCGACCATCCCCAGTACTCCAAGGTCACGCGGGGCAAGGGCTTCTTCGACGCCGACCAGCATCCCTACGTGGAATTCGTGTCCGACCCCTACGACGACGAGCTGCTGCGCGAGGGCGGCCTGCTGGGCGGCGCGCTCACGATCCGCGGCGTGCGCCGGCGCGAGGTGTTCACCCTCGAACCGGCCACCTGCGACCGGCCGACGCTCGACTGCGACGTGGTCGCCAGCGGCGTGGTCTACCGCAGCGACTACGCGATGGATCGATGGGCCTTCGCCCTCGGCGACCGTGTGGTGTTCTCGCTGCACATCCGTACCCGGACCCCGCCGAAGACACCATGACCCCGGCGTTGCGCGTCCTCGCCGCGCTGCTGGTCCTGACCTGCAGCGCCTGCGGCAGCCTGTCGACCCTGCAGCGCGACCAGGCCGCACGGATCGCGGCGGAGGCCCGTTCGACCCTGGTCGAATGCGATGCGGCCGACGCCTGCGCGCGACCCTCGCCGCTGCGCGAGCTGGGCGTGCGCGCCTGGGCCGAAAGCACGCCGCAGCAGCCGCGGCATTACGCGCTGCTGCTCGACTACGGCCAGGACGCGCTGGTCTCGCGCCTGGACCTGATCCGCGGCGCCCAGCGCTCGATCGACCTGCAGACCTACATCTTCGACGAGGACGACGCCGGCCACCTGGTGCTGGACGAGCTGCTGGCCGCGGTGCGCCGCGGCGTGCGGGTGCGGGTGCTGGTCGACCAGCTCTCCGCGCTGCGCCAGGTCGACACCCTGGCCGCCCTGGCCTCGGCGCACGCCAACCTCGAACTGCGCATCTACAACCCGGTGCTGGCGCGTGCGCGCATCAGCTACCCGATGTACGCCTGGGCCGCCGCCTGCTGCTGGCGCCGGCTCAACCAGCGCATGCACGGCAAGCTGTTGCTGGTCGACGGCATCGTCGGCATCACCGGCGGGCGCAACTACCAGGACGACTATTACGACTGGAATCCCGAGTTCAACTTCCGCGACCGCGACGTCCTGGTCAGCGGGCCGGCGACCGCCGCCATGGCGGAGAACTTCGAGGCGTTCTGGAACGCGCCGCTGAGCGTGCCGGTGGAGCGGCTGGACGATGTCGGCCGCCACCTGTTGCGCGAGGGCGCCCCGCCGCTGTCGCCGTGGCCCTACGAGGATCCGCAGCGGGTCGCGGCGATGTCGCGCGCCGCCGACGATGCCGTGCTGGTGCGCCAGGGGCTGGCCGGGGCGGCGATCCCGGTGGGCGAGGTGGTCTTCATCGCCGACCTGCCGCAGAAGCACCGCCGCGACCGCGAAGCCGCCGTCGGCGGCGCGCCGGCCTCGCCGCTGCTGCACGGGCTGATCGAATCGGCGCGGGAGGAGGTGTTGCTGCAGACGCCCTACCTGGTGCTGTCGAAGCCGGCGCAGGCGATGTTCGAGCGGATGCACGAGCGCGCAACGCCGCCGCGGGTGATCGTCTCCACCAACAGCCTGGCGGCGACCGACTCGTTCATCACCTACGCGCTGTCCTACAAGTACAAGCGCCGCTACCTGCGCGACTTCGGTTTCGAGATCCACGAGTTCAAGCCGTTTCCGGAGGATGCGCCGATCGACCTGGAGGCCACCGGCGCGGTCGACATCTCGTGGAATGCGGACGGCAGCGTCAACATCGGCGAGGCCGCGCCGGATGCGGCGCCCGGCGACGGCGCCGATGACGATGTCCGGCGCGAACCGCCGCTCAGCCGCGAGTACGCCGCGCTGCGCTATGCCGGCATCGGCGTGCACCGGCGCGTGCCGCTCAAGCGCGCCGGCGTACGTTTCGGCCTGCATGCGAAGTCGCTGGTGATCGACAACCGCATCGGCGTCGTCGGCACCCACAACTTCGATCCGCGCGGCGACGACTACAACACCGAGAGCGCGGTGATCATCGACGATCCGGTCTTCGCGCGGGCGCTGGCCGACAGCATCCGCCGCGACATCGCGCCCGCGAACGCCTGGGTGATCGCGCGCCGCGACAAGCCGCCGGTGTTCTCGGGGCTCGAGTACTCGCTGGCCAAGGTGTCCGAGCACCTGCCGGTGTTCGACCTGTGGCCGATGCGCTACGCGACCAGCTACGAATTCCAGCCGGGGCCGGCGTGTCCGCAGCCGCTGTCGCCGTTCGACCCGGATTTCCGCGACTGCCACGAGCCGGTGGGCGACTTCCCCGAGGTCAATCTCGGTTTCCGCACCCTGCTCACGCGCATTTTCACGGCCTTCGGCGCCGGTCTCGCGCCCATCCTCTGAGCCGCCTGCACCCGCGCGGGCCCCGGGGCGACTCGGTCCCGCGGTAGCGGGAGGCTGCGCGATCGGCGGGTTCCCCGATCCGCGCGCCCGCCCGCGGGCTGGCACAGGCGCTGTCCGCGCGCCTTGCCGTAGGTCGTCAGTCATGCCTCCGGAGATGCAACCGACGGCCCCCGAATCCCATCCGAATCAACAGGTTCCGGCCGGAAGCGAACATTTCCGCAAGGCCATGACTTCCGGCCCATGCGAGAACCCGTTTAGTGTATTACTTTACCAACACACCAAAACACAACGCCCACGAGGCCCACCATGAACGTTTCCCCCCGCACCCCCTCCCGCCAGACCCTGACGCTTGCCCGTACCCTGCGTCCGCTGCCCGCCTTCGAGCGCCGCGAGCGCGGCTTCGGAGTCGGCTACGGCAACAGCAGCGGTTACGCCACCGACAAGCGCTACACACCGGCGTCGGGCGACGCGCGCTTCCGCTTCGCGTGACCTGCCAGGCGGCGCACCCGTCGCCGCCGACGTCGCTGCGGACGCGGGCTGCACACCGCTTCGCGCGATTGACGCGCGCGCCGCGCGCGGCCTAGGCTGCACGTCTTTTCTCCTCCGCCCCGGACCCCGCCATGTCGCTTTCGCTGACCATCGACCTCAACGACCAGGATCTCGCGCATTTCACCGCCGCGCTGAAAGCCGCGCACAAGGCGGCGGAGCACAAGTCGGCCGACGAGATCATCGCCGCCGCGGCGGGGTTGCTGGAAGGTGCGCAGAAGGTCAAGACGCCGGACTTCATCCGCGAACGGCTGGTCCGCCTGGACGACATGATCGCGATGGTCCGCGACGAGGGCTGGCACCTCGAGGACGAGGACAAGCAGCACGTGCTCTCGGCGCTGGTGTACTTCGCCGATCCCAAGGACGTGATCCCCGACCACGTCGAGGTGCTGGGTTTCCTCGACGACGCGATCATGATCGAGCTGTGCGTGCGTGAGCTCAAGCACGAACTCGACGCCTACGACGACTTCTGCGATTACCGCGAACGCGAGGCCAGCAAGCGCGGCATCGATCCGGCCACCGTCGGCCGCGCCGACTGGCTCGAGAGCCGCCGCGACGAGCTGGTCGAGCGCATGCACGCGCGTCGCAGCCGCGATGGCGGCGGCGAGTTCGGCATGGGCTACGGCAGCAGCAGCGGCTACGGCAAGGCCAGCTACTCGCGCGCGTGGCGCCCGAGCCTGTTCAAGTTCCGCTGAGCCCGGCGCGGATGTTCCGCGCGGACGTCTCCCTCGATGAGCTCAACGCGATGTCGCGGAACACCGCGATGGAGCCGCTGGGCATCGTCTTCACCGAGATCGGCCCCGACTACCTGCGCGGCACGATGCCGGTCGACGCGCGCACGCACCAGCCGTACGGGCTGCTGCATGGCGGTGCCTCGGTGCTGCTGGCCGAGACGCTCGGCAGCAGCGCCGGCGGCCTGTGCGCGCCGGAGGGACACGGCGTGGTCGGCATCGAGATCAATGCCAACCACCTGCGGGGCGTGCGCAACGGCACCGTCACGGGCACCGCACGTCCTCTGCACGTGGGCCGCAGCACCCAGGTCTGGGACATCCGGATCGAGGACGAAGCCGGCAAGCTCGTCTGCGTCTCGCGGCTGACGCTGGCGGTGGTGCCGCGCGGCTGAGCGCGGGCGCGCGCCTTCGACGGTCCCTGTCGGGACGCTGCACCGCAGCCCGCCGCGTCACCCTCCGCTGGCCGATGGCGGCCGCCATTGGGTATCGTGCGCGCATCGAATTCCCGTTGCTGCTGGCTGGCTTGCCCTGTGCGCGTCCTCCGTTACGCGGTGCGTATCCCCTTCCTGCTGTGGCACCTGCTGGTGCATCTGCCGCTGACCCTGCTGCTGATGGCCCCGCCGCTGGGCAACCTGCGGCTGGCCGGCGGCGGCCGCCTGCACCAGCGCGCGGTGCGGCTGTGGTCGGGCGGGCTGATGCGGGTATTCGGCATCCGCACGCGCCGCATCGGGCATCCGGTCCCGGGCGCGGTGATGTTCGTCGCCAACCATGTCAGCTGGCTCGACATCGTGGCCCTGCACAGCCAGCGGATGATGGGCTTCGTCGCCAAGCGCGAGATCGCCGGCTGGCCGCTGGTGGGCTGGCTGGCCGCGCGCGGAGAGACCATCTTCCACCAGCGCGGCAGCCAGGAATCGCTGGGCGGGGTGCTGCACGAGATGCTGGCGCGGCTGCGCGACGGCCGCGCAGTGGGCGTGTTCCCCGAAGGCCGCACCCGCGACGGGCGCGAGGTCGGCCCGTTCCATGCGCGGATCTTCCTGGCCGCGGTCGAGGCCGGCGTGCCGGTGCAGCCGGTGGCGTTGCGCTATGGCGAACACGGCAGCGCGCAGACCGTGGTGGCGTTCGCGCCCGGCGAGAGCTTCTTCGGCAACTTCCTGCGCCTGTTGGGCGAGCCGGCGCGGCCGGCGGACGTGGTCTTCCTCGAACCGATCGCGCCCGGCGACACCGAGGGCCGCCGCCGCATCGCCGAGACCGCGCGCGAGCGTATCGTCGCGGCGATGGCGCCGTGACGCCCGGCGGCGGCCCGCTCGCGCCAGCCTACGCGCCGCCGCGCTGGCTGCGCAGCCCGCACCTGCAGACGGTGCTCGCGACCAGCCCATGGCGGCGCAGGCTCGGGGCGGAGGCGCTGGCCAGGACCGGCGCGGTGACCACCGAGCACCTGCTCGACGGCGGCGACGGCGTGCGCCTGCACGGCCTGCACAGCGTGGTGCCCGGCACCGAACCGCGCGGGCTCGCGCTGCTGCTGCACGGCTGGGAGGGCAGCGCCGAATCGAGCTACATGCGACTGACCGCCGCGCAGCTGCTGGCGCGCGGCTTCGAGGTGTTCCGGCTCAACTTCCGCGACCACGGCGACACCCACCACCTCAATCCCGACATCTTCCATTCCTGCCGGATCGAGGAAGTGGTGCACGCCGCGCGCGACGTCGCGACGCGCTTCGCGCCGCGGCCGATGGTGGTCGCCGGCTACTCGCTGGGCGGCAACTTCGCCCTGCGCCTGGCCCTGCGCGCACCGGCCGCCGGCCTGCCGCTGGCCCGCGTCGCCGCGGTGTGCCCGGTGCTGGACCCGGCGCGGACCATGCACCGGATGGAACACGGGCTGTGGTTCTACATGCGCTACTTCGAGCGCAAGTGGCGCAGTTCGCTGTTGCGCAAGCGCGCGCTGTTCCCCGAACAGGTGGGTTTCGACGACGCCACCCTGCGCCTGGGCATGCGCGAGCTGACCGAATGGCTGGTGCAGCGGCACACCGACCTGGGCAGCATCGACAACTACTTCGACGGCTACTCGGTGGCCGGCGACCGGCTGCAGGCGCTGCAGGTCCCGGCCCACATCCTGATGGCGGCCGACGACCCGGTGATCCCGCTCGACGAATTCCATGCCCTGGCCCTGCCCGAACTCGCGCGCGTGGAGATCGTGCCCTGGGGCGGGCATTGCGGCTTCCTCGAGGATGCGCGCTTCGGCGGCTATGCCGAACGCTGGGCGGCGGAACGGCTGGCGGCGGCCGTGTCCGAGTGAGCACGAATCACGTGAGCGCCGCAGGCGACCGCTGCCGGACGAGGTTCGCGACCGGTCGCGGCTGAAGCCGCTCCTGCGATTTGAACGCATATCGGTATGGACTATCCTGCACGCCCTGACCCGCACGGGAGATCGTCATGCGCATTCGCAGCGAGAGTTTCGAACACCGCGGCGCCATCGCGTTCGAATTCGCGATGGGCGCGCCGGACGGCTTCGGCGGCAACCGCAACCCGCACCTGGCATGGGAGGACGTGCCCGAAGGCACGCGCTCGTTCGCGCTGCTGTGCATCGACACCGACGCGCCGACCGATCCGTCGCTGGCCGGCAAGGAAGGCGTGGAGATCCCGGTCGCGCACCCGCGCGGCGACTTCGTGCACTGGGCGATGGCCGACATTCCGGCCGACGTGCGCAGCATCGACGCGGGCAGTTGCAGCGACGGCGTGACCAGAGGCGGCAAGTCGGCGCCTCCGGGCCCGGCCGGCGCGCGCCAGGGCCGCAACGACTACAGCGGCTGGTTCGCCGGCGATGCCGAACTCGGCGGCGACTACCTCGGCTACGACGGCCCGTACCCGCCGCCGAACGACCTGCGACTGCACCGCTACTTCTTCCGCGTGTTCGCGCTGGACGTGGCGACGCTCGGACTGGCGGACGGCTTCACCGCCGGCGACGTGCTGCGCGCGATGCAGGGCCATGTGCTCGCCGAGGCGGCGACGTACGGGACCTATTCGCTGCACCCGCGCGCGGGCGATTGAGCCAGCACCCGGGGACGCCGTTGCCGCCGGCACGCGCGGCGCCGTCTCTTCGTCCCCCGCGCCACTGCGCCGATGCGGCGGCGACATGCGCGGAAGCGTCGCGGCCCTTGCCGGGCAACCGCCTGAAGCGCGCGACGCCTGCGCTCAGGGCGTCACGGTCTCCGATTCGACCACCATGTCCAGCACCCAGGCGACCGACGACCCGTCGGCCGGGGGATCGGCCACGTCGAAGCGGTTCACGCGCAACACGTTGCGCACGCCCTGCTGGTGGGTGTAGCCCTCGATCTCCCCGTAGAAGAACTGCCACTCGCCTTGGCCGCTCTTGAGGCCGCCCGCGTCGTACTTCACTTCGCGCACGTGCAGGCAGCGGAAGTCCGGGATCAGCGGGTGGTGGCAGGCCACGCGTTCGGGCGCGACCTCTAGGAACACGCGCTCGCCGGTGCCGCCGTGCCGCGTCTGCGCGGTGGGCGTGCCGCTGAAGCCGAGGCGGTCGCCGGCGTCGGTGGTCAGCACCAGGGTGCCGTCGCCGCCGCTGGCGAGCGTGCCGCCGGCGGACAGGCGTGCGGCGATCGCATCGTCGGCGGCCATCAGCGCACCGCCGCCGCAGAACATCTTGGTCCGTCCCAGCGGCCCGACCGCGAGCCGGTCCCCGGCCAGCGTGTAGTCGCCGCTCATGCGGTTGCAGCCGCCGCTGACCGAAACGCGGCCGTCGGCGAACTCCAGCTGCAGGTGCCGATCGGGTGCGGGGAACAGCGCGTCGATACGCTGGCCCGCACGGTCGACGGCGGAATCGAGCTGCCAGCCGGATGCGGCCAGTGCCTGCGCGTCGGGGGCCGCGGCGGGCGCCAGCGGCGGTGCGACCCCATCGGTCGCGGGCGGGGGCGAGGCCGGTGGATGGGACGGCGTGCACGCCGCCAGCGCGGCGGCGAGCGGGACCAGGGCGAGTAGACGACGCATGGCGATGCCTCCGGGAACGATGTCGCCGGCCAGCCTACGCCCATCTGCGGGCGGGCACTGCGGCGGTGCGACGCGTTGTCGATCGGCGGTGCGCGGGTTCGTCGTCCGGGCAGGGTGGGGCGATGTCCCGCCTCCCCCGGACCGGCCCGCAGGAGTCCCCATGCCACGCAGGATCTTCGTCGACCTCCCGGTCAAGGACCTCCACGCGTCGGTCGCGTTCTTCACCGCCCTCGGCTTCAGCTTCAATCCGCGGTTCACCGACGCGAATGCGACCTGCATGATCGTCGGCGACGGCATCTTCGTGATGCTGCTGGTCGAGCCGTTCTTCGGCACCTTCACCGAACGCGCGATCGTCGACGCGCGCACCCATACCGAAGTCCTGGTGTGCCTGTCGTGCGACAGCGACCGCGAGGTCGACGCACTGGTCGCGAAGGCGGTCGCCGCCGGCGGCCAGGCGCATCGCACGGCGCAGGACCAGGGATTCATGTACGGCCACGGCTTCGTGGATCCCGACGGCCATCTCTGGGAACTGGTGCACATGCGGGAGATGCCGGCGTGAGCCGGCGCGGGGCCGGGTAGTGGACACGCCGGAGGCAGGGCGTTGAGCATGCTCGGGCTGTTGGCGCGACGCGGCCTGGAGGCGGTCGGCCCCGGCAGCGGCCGCGCCCCGCACGCGGCGGCGCCATCGCCGGCGCACGAACCGCCGCCGAGGCCCGAGACCGAGGATCGTGCCGCCTGCGGCGGGATGCCGGCGCGCGCCGCCGCCCATGCGGAGCCCGAGCCATGACGTCCGCGACTTGCGCGCCGCGCGGCGGCGGTGCTCTGATCCATGGCCATGCCCGTCCCGGAACTGCACCGCCGCATCGACGCCGTCTGGCGCGCCGAATCCCCCAGGGTGATCGCCGCGCTGATGCGCATGGTGCGCGACCTCGACCTGGCCGAGGAACTGGCGCAGGACGCGCTGGTCACCGCGCTGGAGCGCTGGCCCGCCTCGGGCGTGCCTGACAACCCGGGCGCATGGCTCATGGCGACCGCCAAGCACCGCGCGATCGACCACCTGCGCCGGTACCAGCTGCAGCAGCGCAAGCACGCGCAGATCGCGCAGGAGCTCGACGGCCTGCACGACGAACTCCACGCCGCGCGCGAGGCCGCCTTCGACGACGACATCGGCGACGACCTGCTGCGGCTGATCTTCGTCGCCTGCCATCCGCTGCTGTCGCTCGAGGCCCGCACCGCGCTGACCCTGCGCCTGCTGTGCGGCCTGACCACCGACGAGATCGCGCGCGCGTTCCTGGTGCCCGAGGCCACGGTCGCGCAGCGCATCGTGCGCGCCAAGCGCACCCTCGGCGAGGCCGACGTGCCGTTCGAGGTGCCGCGCCGCGAGGAGCTGCCCGAGCGGCTGTCGGCGGTGCTGGGCGTGGTCTACCTGGTGTTCAACGAAGGCTATGCCGCGACCGCCGGCGACGACTGGATGCGACCCGCCCTGTGCGCCGAGGCGCTGCGCCTGGGGCGCCTGCTGGTGGGACTCGCGCCGGGCGAACCGGAAGCCTTCGGCCTGCTCGCGCTGATGGAGCTGCAGTCCTCGCGCGCGGCCGCGCGTACCGGTCCGTCCGGGGAACCGATCCTGCTGCAGGACCAGGACCGCGCGCGCTGGGATCGCGACGCGATCGAGCGCGGCCTGCTCGCGCTGGCGCACGCGGAACGCCTGGCGACCGGCCCGGGACCCGGTCCGTACATGCTGCAGGCGGCGATCGCGGCCTGCCATGCGCGCGCGCCGAGGCTGGAGCGCACCGACTGGACGCGGATCGTGCGGCTGTACGACGTGCTGGCCGACGTCGCGCCCTCGCCGGTGGTCGACCTCAACCGTGCGGTCGCGGTCTCGATGCGCTCCGGACCGGAAGAGGCGCTGGCGCTGGTCGATGCGCTGGCCGACGCCCCCGCCCTGCGCAGCTACCACCTGCTGCCCGCGGTGCGCGGCGACCTGCTGCATCGCCTCGGCCGCTTCGACGAGGCGCGGCTGGAATTCGAACGCGCCGCCGGCATGACCCGCAACGCGCGCGAACGCGCGTTGCTGCTGGCCCGCGCCGAAAGCGCCGCCGCCGACTGAGATCCGGCTGCCCGCTACCGCTTCGCGGTGCCGGGCTCGACCTCGACCGCCTCGACCTGGATGCGCAGGTCGACGCTCATGTCGAACCCGTAGTCCTTGCCGGCGGACATCCCGAACTCGTCGCGCCGGATCGTGGCGAAGGCGTCGGCTCCGCACAGCTCGCGCCGGTGCAGCGGGTGCGGCATGCATTTGAAGCTGCGGATTTCCAGCGTCACCGGCCGGGTGACGCCACGCAGCGTCAGCTCGCCGTCCACGCGCGTCGGCCTGCCGTCATCGAAGCCGGCCAGGGTGCCGGTGTAGGTCGCCTCGGGCCAGGTCGCGGTATCGAAGAACCCGGCGCCGCGCGCCTCCGCATTCATCGCCTCGAGGCCGTAGTCGATGCTGCCGGTGTCGATGACGACCTCGATCCGTCCGCTGCCCGCGGTCTTGTCCAGCACCACGGTGCCGCGGGAAGTGTTGAACTTGCCGCGCCAGACCGAGAGCCCGCCCAGGTGGTCGGCCTCGAAGCTGGGGAAGGTGTGGGTGGGATCGATTTCGTAGACGGTGTCCGCCGCGGTCGCGGGAAGCGCGACCAGCAGGGCGGCGATGGCGAAGACGGGACCTCGCATGTGGGCTCCTTGGAGGAAGGCGCGCAGCGCAACCCCGCGCGCCGTGGGGCTGGCACCGGCACTAGCGCATCGAGTGCAGGCCGAACAGGTTGCCTTCGGTGTCGAAGGCCAGGACGATGAAGCCGTACTCGCCGATCGACATCTTCTCGCGATGCACGCGGCCGCCGGCCCCGGCCACGCGCGCGCCGGTGACGCCGCAGTCGTCGCAGCCGAAGTAGACCAGGGTGCCGCCGGGGCCGGACGGCACGCCGGGCATGTGGCACAGCGCGCCGTTGGCGCCGTAGCGTTCCATGTCGCCGGGGAAGGCCCACATCTCCAGGCCGTCGTCGTCCCCGGGCGCCTTCAGCGGCTCGAGTGTGGTGCCCAGGACGGCTTCGTAGAACGCGCGTGCGCGGGCCATGTCCTGCACGTAGAGTTCGAACCAGTTGACGCTGTTTGTCTCGGACATCGGAGCTCCCTGCCGGCCGGGCCGGCGTGTGGTGGATGGATTACAACGCGACGATCGATTCGAACCCGCCCCAGACCATGCGCGCGGGGTCGAACGGCATCTTCATCCGGCCCGGCGACATCGCCTCGATGCGCGGGTCGGCCATGACCTTCCTGTTCACCGCGTCGCGATGCCGGCGCGAGCGGTAGACGATGAACGAGAACAGGACCACCTCGCCGCGCTTGCGCTGGACCGCCAGCGGGAACGACGTCAGCTGGCCCGGCGACACGTCGTCCTCGACGCATTCGAGGTACTGCAACGCGCCGTACTCCATCCAGACCTTGCCCGCCTTGCGCGCCATCCGGCGATAGGCGGGGAGGTTGCGTCCGGGGACGGGGATCAGGAAGCCGTCGATGTAGGCCATGTCGTCTTCGCTCCGGTCGGGGATGCCGCGGCTGCGGCTGCGATGCCGCGGTGGTCCCGGGGTCGACGAATGATGGGCCCGGAGATCGACGACGCAGCGACAGTTCGTCGGGCCGCGGTCCCGGAGATGGCTTGGGACGGCTACGGTCGGCGCGGTCGCGCGGAGCGCGCCTCACCGTCGCCGCAGGCGGCCGCGACGAACGTGCGTCGTCCCCGCCGGCCTCAGTCTCCGGCCGGCAGCCACAGCAGCAGCGCGCCGCCGAGCAGGATCCGATAGACCGCGAAACCGGTGAAGCGGTGCTTCTTGATGTAGCCGAGCAGCCACTTCACCACCACGAAGCCGGTGGCGGTGGCCGCGGCGAACGCCAGCGCCACGTCGCCCCAGGCCTCGCCGCCCATGGCGCCTTCCTTCCACAGTTCGAGGAAGGCGTAGCCACTGGCCGCGAACATGGTGGGGATGCCGACCAGGAACACGAATTCGGTCGCCGCCGAGCGCCTCCCGAGGCCGGCCAGCATCGCCATGAAGATCGCCGCGGCCGAGCGGGAGGTGCCGGGGAATACGCCCGCCACCACCTGCGCCAGCCCGACCAGCACCGCCACCGTCCACGTGACCTCGATGCCGTCGCCGCGACGTTCGGCCACGCGCTCGGCGACGATCATCCATACCCCGCCCAGGATCAGCGCCCAGGCGATCGGGGTCACCGTTTCCGGCAGCTCCCAACCGGCCAGCCGCACCGGCAGTCCGACCAGCGCGGTGACCCCGAACGCGGCCGCGAGCTTCGTCGCGTAGTCGCGGTTGGCGCGATCGTGCAGGCCGGTGGCCAGGTCCCAGATGCGCTGGCGGAACACCAGCGTGATCGCCAGGATCGCACCGGCCTGGATGACGATGTTGAAGAAGTCCGATCGGGCGCCGAGCCAGTGCTGCGCGATCAGCAGGTGGCCGGTGCTGGAGACCGGCAGGAACTCGGTGAGCCCTTCGAGGATGCCCAGCAGGAGGGCGGACAGCGGATCTGACATGGGAGCCCTTCGGTGCGCAGCCGGCAGGATAAACGCAAAGCCGCGGTGCGGCCGGCGGCGTTGCCCTGCCCGCGTGGCGCGACGGTGCTGCGGCCGCAGCGAGGGCGTCGCGACACGTCGCCTGATTCGCCTCGAGCACCCGCCGGCGACCCGACGCCGATCCGTGCGCGGCCGGGTTCATGCGGCAGCCGGCACTCCCCAACTTGGTGCAACCGTCACAGAATCTTCACCGAAACCGTGCGGTTTCGGCGCGGCCGCGCTGCACATTTATTGAAAATCAATAGGTTGTATGCGGACGAGCGTTGGCACGCGGCTTGCGTCACATTACCCATTCCTTCGCAAACCTGAGGCCTCACCGATGTCGCTCGAGAATGTCGAAAAGCTGATCAAGGACCACAAGGTCGAATTCGTCGACCTGCGCTTCGTGGACATGCGCGGCGTGCAGCAGCACGTCACCTTCCCCGCCAGCATCGTCGAACCCTCGCTGTTCGAGGACGGCAAGATGTTCGACGGCTCCTCGATCAGCGGCTGGAAGGGCATCAACGAGTCGGACATGATCCTGCTGCCCGACGCGTCCACCGCCTATCTCGATCCGTTCTACGCCGATCCGACCCTCAACCTGACCTGCGACATCCTCGACCCGGCGACGATGCAGGGCTACTCGCGCGACCCGCGTGGCATCGCCCGGCGCGCCGAGGCCTACCTCAAGTCCAGCGGCATCGCCGACCAGGCCTTCTTCGGCCCCGAGCCCGAGTATTTCGTCTTCGACTCGGTGCGCTTCGGCAACGACATGGGCCACACCTTCTTCCAGATCGAGTCCGAGGAAGCGGCGTGGAACACCGGCAAGGACTACGAGGGCGGCAACAGCGGTTACCGTCCCGGCGTCAAGGGCGGCTACTTCCCGGTGCCGCCGACCGACTCGCTGCACGACCTGCGCGCGGAGATGGTCAAGACGCTCGAGCAGATCGGCATCGAGGTCGAGGTCCACCACCACGAGGTGGCGACCGCCGGCCAGTGCGAGATCGGCACCAAGTTCAACTCGCTGGTGAAGAAGGCCGACGAGCTGCTCGCCACCAAGTACGTGATCCGCAACGTCGCCTTCCGCAACGGCAAGACCGCGACCTTCATGCCCAAGCCGATCGTCGGCGACAACGGCAGCGGCATGCACGTGCACCAGTCGCTGGCCAAGGGCGGGCAGAACCTGTTCTCCGGCGACGGCTACGGCGGCCTGTCGCAGATGGCGCTGTGGTACATCGGCGGCATCTTCAAGCACGCGCGCGCGATCAACGCCTTCACCAACTCCGGCACCAACAGCTACAAGCGCCTGGTCCCGGGCTTCGAGGCGCCGGTGATGCTGGCCTACTCGGCGCGCAACCGCTCGGCGAGCTGCCGCATTCCGTGGGTGTCGAACCCGAAGGCGCGCCGCATCGAAGTGCGTTTCCCCGATCCGCTGCAGTCGGGCTACCTGACCTTCACCGCGCTGATGATGGCCGGCCTGGACGGCATCAAGAACCAGATCGACCCGGGCGGCCCGAGCGACAAGGATCTGTACGACCTGCCGCCGGAAGAGGAGAAGCTGATCCCGCAGGTGTGCTCGAGCCTCGACCAGGCCCTGGCCGCGCTCGATGCCGACCGCGACTTCCTCAAGGCCGGCGGAGTGATGAGCGACGACTTCATCGACGGCTACATCGACCTGAAGATGCAGGAAGTCACCAAGTTCCGCGCCGCCACCCACCCGCTCGAGTACCAGCTCTACTACGGCGTCTGATCGAACCGGGCGTCCGGCGCGAGCCGGGCGCCCGGCTGCCTTCCGCGTCCGGCGCGTCGCCGGGCGTGCGGCCCTCCCCCACGCGGGCCGCGCCACTCCCAAGCCTAAGGAATCCATCGGCACGAGCACACGGAACCAGGGAACCAGTACGACCGGACAGGGCCCGCAGAGCGCCCGCCGGCGCCCGCGCCAGGCATGGGGATGCCCAGCGGGTGAGCAGACATGCAAGACCGGGGAGGGCTTTTCCATTTTTCCGCAAATGAGGAGCCTGTCATGTCACCACGCAAGATCGCAGCTGCAACCCTGTTGTCCGCCGGGCTGCTCATGGCCGGCAACGCGGCCGCCGAAGTGTCCGGTTCGGTCACGGTGGTCAGCGACTACCTGTTCCGCGGCATCACCCAGACCAACGAGGAACCGGCCCTGCAGGCGGGCCTCACCTGGGAACACGAGAGCGGCTTCTACGCCGGCGCCTGGGGCAGCAGCATCAGCTGGCTGTCCGATGCCGATCCGGAGATCTCCAGCCAGGTGGAACTCGACGGCTTCATCGGCTACGCCGGTTCGTTCGGCGAGAGCGACTTCGGCTACGACGTCGGCGCCAACTACTACTGGTATCCGGGCGACTACCCGGCCGGTTTCACCGACGCCGATACCCTCGAGCTCTACCTCGGCGTGAGCTACAAGTTCCTCAGCGCCAAGTACTGGTACGCGGTCACCGACCTGTTCGGCATCCCCGATTCGGACGGCAGCACCAACCTCGACCTGTCGGCGAGTTTCGAGTTCGAGGACGGCTGGAGCACCACCGCCGCGGTCGGCAAGCAGTGGGTCAAGGGCGTCGGCGGCACCGGAACCTACGCGTTCTGGAAGGTGGGCGTCGACAAGGCCTTCGACAGCGGCTTCGGCATCGGCCTGTCCTACAACGACAACGACCTGATCGGCCCCGACGAGACCTTCGTGCTGTCCCTGTCGAAGTCGTTCTGACCGACGCGACCCCAGATTCCAAGAGGAGGCGTTCCATGAAACTGATCATCGCCATCATCCGGCCGTTCAAGCTCGACGAGGTGCGCGAAGCGCTCGGCGAGGCCGGCGTCTCGGGACTGACGGTCACCGAGGTCAAGGGCTTCGGCCGGCAGAAGGGCCATACCGAGCTCTACCGCGGCGCCGAATACGTCGTCGACTTCCTGCCCAAGCTCAAGATCGAGGCGGCGGTGTCGGACGAGGTCTTCGATGCCGCGCTCGAGGCCATCACCAAGTCCGCGGGCACCGGCAAGGTCGGCGACGGCAAGGTGTTCGTCGTCGCGCTCGACCAGGTCATCCGCATCCGCACCGGCGAAATCGGCGCGGACGCGCTCTAACCCACCTGTGGAGGCTCATTCCATGAAATTCCTTTCATTCTCCGGGTGGAAGACCCGCATGCAGGCGCTCGGACTGGCCCTGCTGGTCGGCGTGGCCGGCCTGACCGGCACCTTCGATGTGCTCGCGCAGGATGCGACCGCGCCGGTAGCCGAGGCGGTTGCCGAAGCCGCCGCAGAACCGGTGGTCGACAAGGGCGACGTCGCCTGGATGCTGACCTCGACCCTGCTGGTTCTGCTGATGGTGGTGCCGGGCCTGGCGCTGTTCTACGGCGGCATGGTGCGTTCGAAGAACGTACTGTCGGTGCTGATCCACGTGATCTCGGTATTCTCGCTGCTGGTGGTGCTGTGGATCGTCTATGGCTACTCGCTGGCGTTCTCCGGCGAAGGCGCGTGGATCGGCAACCTCGACAAGCTGTTCCTCAAAGGGGTGACGATCGATACGCTCGCGGCCACGTTCACCGACGGCGTCAGCCTGCCCGAGTACGTGTTCGTCGCGTTCCAGTCGACCTTCGCCGGCATCACCGGCGCGCTGATCGTCGGTGCGTTCGCCGAGCGGGTGAAGTTCTCGGCGGTGCTGTTGTTCTCGGTGATCTGGTTCACGCTCGGCTACCTGCCGATCGCGCACATGGTCTGGGCGACCGGCGGCTTCCTGTTCGAGCGTGGCGCGCTGGACTTCGCCGGCGGCACCGTGGTGCACATCAACGCGGGCATCGCCGGCCTGGTGGGCGCGTACTTCGTCGGCAAGCGCGTGGGCTACGGCCGCGAGGCGCTCAAGCCGCACAACGTCACCCTGACCTTCGTCGGTGCGTCGCTGCTGTGGGTGGGCTGGTTCGGCTTCAACGCCGGCTCCAACCTCGAAGCCACCGCGGGCGCGGCGCTGGCCTTCATCAACACCCTGGTGGCCACCGCTGCCGCGGTGCTGGCGTGGGCGCTGACCGAGAAGCTGACCAAGGGCAAGGCCTCGGCGCTGGGCGTGGCTTCGGGTGCGGTCGCCGGCCTGGTCGGCATCACCCCGGCGGCGGGACTGGTCGGTCCGCTCGGCGCGATCGCGATTGGTCTGGCCGCGGGCGTGATCTGCGTCTGGGGCGTGACCGGGCTGAAGAAGCTGCTCAAGGTCGACGACACCGCCGACGTGTTCGGCGTGCATGCGATCGGCGGCATCGTCGGCGCGATCCTCACCGGCGTGTTCTACGCGCCGGGCCTGGGCGGCCTGGGCGGCGACGACTTCGACATGGGCGCGCAGGTCGCCACGCAGGCGCTGGGCGTGGTCATGACGATCGCCTGGATCGGCATCGTCTCGGTCGTGGGCTTCCTGGTGGCGAAGCTGGTCTTCGGCCTGCGCGTGAGCGAGGAAGCCGAACGCGAGGGCCTGGACATCACCACCCACGGCGAATCGGCCTACGAGTCCTGATCGAAGCGGTATCCACCTCCCCCACGAGGTGAAGGCGGGCAGCGCGAGCTGCCCGCTTTTTTCTTCTGCCATTGCGAAGGAAAGGCGAAGTCGGGAAAAGCGAAGCGGCTGGCCGTTGATCGTGGCGCCGGGCACGGGTGCCCTTGGGTGCGAATGTCCCCCGGCAACGGCCTGGCGGCCGTCGCCTCCTCCTTGATTTCGCACCCAAGGACACCCGCACCCAGCGTTCCGGATCTGTCGCGGCCGCCAAGGCAATATCCAGAGCACTCCGCGCCCGCGGGCATGTAACCGCAAGCCGCGGCCCAACGTGGTCAGGTTCTGCGGCGAGATCAGGGAGGGATGGATTCGAACGGCAGGCGCCCTGTCATCTCGACCGCAGGGAGAGATCTGGCCACGTCCCGGGATTTCTCCCTTCGGTCGAAATGACAATGGGAGGCGCACTGAATCCCCGGGCCGCACGCCGCAGGCGGACGCCGCGGGACATTCGCCGCAGAGGCCTGCCGGCCGCGGCGGGCCCGTCAGGACACCACGACGCGGACCGCGCAAGCGGGCAGTCGACGGGCAATCCACCTTGCAATCACGCGCGATGAGCGTACGCACACGCCAGAGCGCAGGCGTCGAACGGCGGCGAACCGCCCCGAAGAACTTGCAATCGCGGCGCGCAGGCGATGCAATGCGGGCATGTCGAAACGAATCCGCCTCGCGATCCTGTGCGCTTGCGCGCTCGCGCTCGCCGCCTGCCAGCATGGCGCGCCGCGCAACCCCATGGCCACCTGGGTGCCTTCCGATAACTTCGATGCGCGTCGCGCCCAGGTGATCGTGCTGCATTACACCGAACAGGATTCGGTGGAGCAGAGCCTGCGCACGCTGCGCACGCGCAACAGCGGTGGACGGGTGAGCTCGCACTACCTGGTGGGCGACGACGGGCGTATCTACCAGCTGGTCGCCGACGATCACCGCGCCTGGCACGCAGGCGCGGGGAGCTGGGGCACGATCCACGAACTGAACTCGGCCTCGATCGGCATCGAGATCGACAACGACGGCACCGAGCCCTTCAGCGAGCCGCAGGTGTCCGCGCTGCTGCGCCTGCTGGACGACCTCACCGCACGCCATCGCATCCCGAAGACCGCGGTGATCGGTCATTCCG
Organism: Luteimonas saliphila; assembly: GCF_016774335.1. Classification (GTDB taxonomy): domain Bacteria; phylum Pseudomonadota; class Gammaproteobacteria; order Xanthomonadales; family Xanthomonadaceae; genus Luteimonas; species Luteimonas saliphila. Next base: position 138,191 of record NZ_JAETWA010000035.1, read on the forward strand.
ACCTGGCCCCGGGCCGCAAGATCGACCCGGGGCCTCTGTTCCCGTGGAAGCGGCTGTTCGATGCCGGCTTCGGTATCTGGCCCGACCCCGACGCGCCGCCGCCGCCGCCGGAATTCGATCCGGTCGATGCCCTGCGCCTGATCGGCTACTCCACCGACAGGCTCGAGGCCGCGATCCACGCCTACCGCATGCGCTTCCGGGGCGACAACGGTACCGCGCTCGACGAGCAAGACCTGCGCATCCTGCATGCGCTGACCTGGCGGCGTTCGCCGGTCTCCGTGCCGCAGGAAGCCGGTGCACGCTGAGGTCGTGCGCCGGCCGCGTGGCACGCTAACGGGGACGCGGCGTGCCGCAGCGGCACATTCAGGCGGCGTCAGCCCTTGGGCCCGCCCATCACCCGCAGGACGATGCCGTTGATGTAGGAGGACATCACCGGCGACGCCAGGAACACGAACGCCGGCGAGAGTTCCTCCGGCTGGGCGGCGCGGCCCATGGCGCTGTCCTTGCCGAATTCGCCGACCTCGACGGCCGGCTTGTCGGCCGGATTGAACGGCGTCCACACCGGCCCCGGCGCCACCGCGTTGACGCGGATGCCGCGCGGGATCAGGTTGGCCGCCAGCGCCTTGGTGAACGCGTGCACCGCGCCCTTGGTGGTGGAGTAATCGATCAGCTTCGGGCTGCCGAACAGGCCGGTGACCGAGCCGCAGTTGATGATCGACGCGCCCTGCTCCATGTGCGGCAGCGCCGCGCGCGCCATCTGCAGGTAGCCGGCGACGTTGGTCTGCAGGGTCTCCTGCAGATGGGCGTCGCTGATGTCCTCGAGCCGCTCCGCGTGCAGCTGGAAGCCGGCGTTGTTGACCAGCACGTCGATGCGGCCGAAGCGTTTGGCGACGCGCTTGACTGCGCGGTTGCAGAACGCGGGATCGCGCACGTCGCCGGGCACGAGGATAGCCTGCCGGCCCTCCTTCTCCACCCAGCGCGCGGTTTCCTTCGCGTCGTCGTGTTCGTCGAGGTAGAAGATCGCCACGTCCGCGCCCTCGCGCGCGAACAGCACCGCCACCGCGCGGCCGATGCCGGAATCGGCGCCGGTCACGATCGCCTTCATGCCTTCGAGCTTGCCGCTGCCGGCGTAGCCGGGGGCTTCGAACTTCGGGGCCAGTTCCAGCTCGCTCTCGTGGCCGGGCTTGTCGATGTGCTGGGCCGGCATGCGCACCGGCTGGCGCCGCGCGCCGGCCTGCATCGCGGCCTTGCGCTCCGGCGTGTCGGGTTCGCGCGCGTCCTCGCGGTCGATCTTCGCCTGCAGCCTGCGCTGTCCGGCCGCGGTGCGGCCGGCGGCCTTCGCATCCTTCTTCGCCTGGCCGGCGGGCTTCTTGCTGCTTGCCATCTGCTTGCGTCTCCTCGATCAGGCGCGCTTGCGCGCGCGCGGTGCCGCCTTGGCCGCCTTCTTCGCCGGTGCCTTCTTCTTCGCCTTGGCTGGGGCCTTGGCGGGAGTCTTCTTCGGCGCCGCCTTCTTCGCCGGCGTGCGCCTGTTGTCCGACAGGCTCTTCTGCAGCAGCGAGACGAAGTCGACCACGTTGGTCGCCGCGCCCTCCTCGGGCTCGGCTTCCTCCAGCACCTCGGTGGTCGCGCCCTTGTCCTTGATCCGGCGGCGTATGATGTCGGCCAGGCGTTCGCGGAACTCGTCGTGGTAGTCGTCGGGATTCCATTTCGCAGCCATCGAGTCGACCAGCTGCGTGGCCATCTCCAGTTCCTTGGCGCTCACGCGGTAGTCGCCGGCCTTGCCCTCGGGGATCCTGTACTCGGTCGGGTCGACCAGTTCCTGCGGGTAGCGCATCAGCATCAGGATCAGCGCGTCGCCCTGTGGCATCACCGCCGAAAGGTATTCGCGGGTGCGGATCACCACCCGCGCCACGCCGATCTTCTTCGACTTGCGCAGCGTCTCGCGCAGCAGCACGTAGCCCTTCTCGGCCTTCTTGCCCGGCACCAGCACGTAGGGCTTCTCGAAGAAGCGCACGTCGATCGCGTCCTCGTCGACGAAGGCCTCGATCTCCACCGATTCGTGCGACTCGGGCGCGGCCGAGGCGATGTCGGACTTCTCGATCACCACGTAGCTGCCCTTGTCGTACTCGAAGGCCTTGACGATCTCCTTCCACGGCACTTCCTCGCCGGTGTCGGCGTTGACGCGCTCGAAGCGGATCGGCTTGCGATCGCGCGAATCGAGCATGCGGAAGGAAAGATCCTGGCTGCGGGTGCCGGGCATCAGCGACACCGGCACGTTGAGCAGGCCGAAGCCGAGGTTGCCGGTCCAGATGGGACGTGCCATGCCATTGCTCGCGTGGAGAGGCGGGCCGACAGCCTGCCCCGCCGCGTGTCGTCGCCTTGTGCAGGCGCTCAGCCGGGCAGCGACTGGCGGACCGCGTCGATGCCGTCCCAGGGATGCCGGCGCAGGCGCCTGAGCCGGGCGATCGCATTGCCGATGTCCCAGGCATTGCCGGCCTGCGCGCGCCCAAGTTCCTCCCAGCGCAGCGGCATCGACACCGGCGCGCCGGCACGGGCCCGCACCGAGAAACTGGCCACGCTGGTCGCACCGCGGCCATTGCGCAGCCAGTCGATGAAGATCCGTCCCTTGCGCCGCTGCTTGCTGGCGGTGGCGACGTAGCGCAGCGGATCGGCCTCGCGCGCGGCCTCGGCCACCGCCTGCGCGAACGCCCTGACCCGTTCCCATGGCGCCGGGGGCGACAGCGGGACCACCAGGTGCAGGCCCTTGCCGCCGGTGGTGCGGACGAACGATTCCAGCCCCGCCTGCTGCAGGAAGCCGCGCAGCTGGCGCGCCGCGGCGACCACGTCGCGCCAGCCGATGGCTTCGTCGGGGTCGAGGTCGAAAACCAGCCGGTCGCAATGCTCCACGTCGTCCACGTGCGCGCCCCAGGGGTGGAACTCGATGGTGTTGAACTGCACCAGTTCCATCACGCTGGCGGCATCGGTGACGTACAGGTAGTCCTCGCGCGCGCCGTCGGCTTCGGCCAGCGGGATGCGCGAGACCAGGTCCATGCCCGGCGTGGCGTGCTTCTGGAAGAAGCACTGCGAGCGCAGCCCGCCGGGGCAGCGCACCAGCGACAGCGGCCGGCCCTCGATCTCCGGCAGCAGCCAGTCCATCGCAGCGGCGTAGTAGTCGGCGAGCTGCTGCTTGGTGATGCCGTCCCCGGGGAACAGCACCTTGTCCGGACTGGAAAGCGCGGGTGGCGTGCGCGATCGCGATGACGAGGCCGCGGGACGGCCGCTCGGCGCGCCCTTCTTCGGCGGGCGCGTGGTTTGGGTCCCGCGTGCCGGCGCGTTCTTCGGCTTGCCGGCCCTGTCCGCCTTCGTTGCGTTCCCTGCCTTCGCCGCCTTCGCAGGTTTCGCGGCTTTCATCGCTTTCGCGGTCTTCTTCGCTTTCTTCGCCACGGTTACGTCCTCCGCGGTGGGATCCGCGATGCGGTCGCCGCCGTCATCGACCAGTGCGGAGACCGGCTTGTCGGGCCGCAGCGCCTTGAAGCTCGCCTGGCGCAGCAGGCCGCGGCCACCGGTGCCGCGATTGAACACTTCCACCACGAACGCGGGCCTGGGCAGCCATTTCGCCTGGCGCAGGTCGGTGTCGTTCTCCGGCACGTGCAGGGTCGGTGCGTCGCGCCCCTTGCCGGACAGGCGCTCGCCCAGCGCCTGGAGCTGGGTGTCGCTGAAGCCGCTGCCGACGCGCCCGACGTAGCGCCAGCCGTGTTCGGCATCGGGCGCGGCCAGCAGCAGCGAACCGATGCCGCGGCGGCTGCCCTTGGGCGGGGTGTAGCCCACCACCGCGTACTCGGCGCTGGCCAGCGCCTTGCACTTGCGCCAGTCGTCGCCGCGGCCGGGGTGGTAGCTGGCGTCGATGCGCTTGGAGATGATGCCTTCGAAACCCGCGTCCAGCGCGGCGCGGAACGCCGCCTGCGCCTCGCCGATGCCGTGCGAGCTGTAGCCCAGCGCGTCCGGTGCGCCCCGCAGCAGGCGTTCGAGCAACTGCTTGCGCTCCAGCAGCGGCGACGCGGACAGGTCGACGCCGTCCAGGTGCACCAGGTCGAACAGCATCAGCCGCAACCGCCCCTGGCGTTCGCCCGAGAGCACCTGCTGCAACCCGTTGAAATCCTCGCGCCGGCCTTGCGCCGCGACCAGCTCGCCGTCCAGGAGCGCTTCGCGCAGGCCCAGCGTCCCCAGCGCATCGCTGACCTCGGGCACGCGCGTGCTCCAGTCCAGGCCGTTGCGCGACCACAGGCGAACGCGGCCGTCGTGGATGCTGGCCAGCAGGCGGTAGCCGTCCCACTTCAGTTCGTGCAGCCAGTCCACGCCCTGCGGCGGCCGGTCCACCAGGCGCGCGAGCTGTGCGGTCGGGGCCGCCTCTGGCAGCGCCCTGCGACGGGCCTTGGGCAGGGCGAGCGCCAGCGACTGCGGTTCGTCGTCGTCGCGCGACGTTTTCGATCCGCGCTTGCGCACGGCTGCTTTCGCCGCCGACGGGGTCGTCTTCCCCACCTTCGGCGACGACTTCTTCGCCGGCCCGCCTGCCCGCTTCGCGTCCGCTTCCGGCGGTGGCGTCACGCCTTCGAGCAGGTCGTCGGCTTCGGTCGGCCCGGCCCAGGCGTCGCGCTGCTTGAACAGCAGCCACTGCGGCTGCCGCGCCGGCTTGCCCGAGCGCACCAGGTGCCAGCCGCCCTTGAGCCGTTTCCCGTGCAGCTCGAAGCGCAGGTGGCCCTTGGCCAGTTGCGCGGCGACATCGCCCTCGGTCGTCCACGTGCCGCGATCGAACTGCGCCACGTGGCCGCCGCCGTAGTGGCCCTTGGGGATATCGCCCTCGAACCTGGCGTAGTCCAGAGGATGGTCCTCGACCTCGACCGCCATGCGCTTGACCGCCGGGTCGAAGCTCGGCCCCTTGGGCACCGCCCAACTGCGCAGCACGTCGCCGACCTGCAGCCGGAAGTCGTAGTGGCGGCGGCTGGCGTGGTGCAGCTGGACCACGAAGATCGGCCGGCCGCGGGCGTTGCGCGGTGCACGGTCGTCGGGTTCGGGTGTCTGCCCGAAGCGTCGCTTGCGGCGGTAGTCCTCGAGCGCCATGGCGCGAGCGTCGCAGGCACCGTGTGTGCGGCCTGTGCAGCCGCACGGGACTTGCGTGTTTCCCGAAGCACCCCGGGGTACGCGCGGCGGATCACCGACGCACGCAGGCCTCAGGCGTGCGGCGTTTCCTGGCCATCCACCTCGAGGTGGACCAGGCCCAGGGGGTCGAACTGCGACGCCAGCATCGCGTGCTGCGCGTCCTCGGCGTCCACCACCACGAGTACGCGCCCGGCCTCGATTTCCTCCTCGTAACGGCGGCGCTCGGTCTCCGGGACCGCCGAACCCACCAGGGCCGAAGCCCAGGTCCCGACCAGCGCACCGGCCACGCCGCCGCCGAGCAGGGCGCCGGCGAGGGTCAGGCCCAGCGGCGGAAACGTCAGCGCCGCCAGCCCGGCCACCATGCCGGCGGCGGCGCCGAAGCCGGCGCCGCGCGCGGCGGCCGGCAGCATGTCGGTGTCGGCCTGCTTCATGTCGTCGGGCATGGCGCCGACCTCGATGTCCGAGCGGGCCACCAATGACAGCGCCTCGTCGCCGAGGCCGGCCTGGCGCGCGGTGGCGATCGCTTCTTCCGCGCGCGCAAGGTCGGGCGCGCTGTAGATGCGGCGGGTACTCATGCCTGTCCTCCGGCGTGGCCCGCGCAGTGTTCGCAGCAGTACACCTTGCCTCCGCGACCCACGCCGTGGCCGATCACCGCGCAGCTGCAATGGGCGCAGCGCGGGGCGAGCGCGTGGATCGCGCACTCGAAGGAATCGAACACGCCGTCGCCCTGTGCGGACTGCACGGTGAAGGCATGCTCGTAGTCGTTTCCGCAGACATCGCATCTGGCCATGGGGGCCTCCCTCGGTACCCGGGACGGAGTGCCAGCCTGCGCCGGGAAACGGCATGATCGTGTGAAGCACGGGCCGCTCGCACCCGCTCGCCGACGTGCCGATGCATGCGGCGGACGCCACGGCCGGTCGGCGACCCGCCCATGTCGCGAAGACCGTACCTGGATGGCGGCGGCCCGCTTCACCTAGAGCCTGTTAACACTATTTGCTAGACTTATGCGCATGGAACTGACGCCTGCGCAATTCGCCATCATCGAAGACTGCCTCCCCCGCCAACGGGGCAACGTGGCGGTGAGCAACCTCCACGTGCTCAACGCGATCCTGTTTGTCGCCGAGAACGGCTGCAAATGGCGCGCCTTGCCCAAGCGTTTCGGCAACTGGCACACGATCTATACCCGGATGAATCGCTGGGCCAAGGCCGGTGTGCTGGACCGGGTGTTCGAGCGGATGCAGGCCGCGCAACTGGTGCGCATCCGGCTTGAGGCGATCAGCCTGGACAGCACGATCGTGAAAGTGCATCCCGATGGCACCGGCGCGCGAAAAAAAACGGTCCGCAGTCCATCGGCCGATCCCGCGGCGGTTGGACCACCAAAATTCATATGGCTGCCGCGGATTCCCGCTGCGCCTTAGCCTTCTCACTGTCTCCCGGCCAAGCCGGCGATGCACCAGCCGGCCGCGACCTGCTGCGCACGTTGCCAACACCCCCGGCTGGCTGCCATCTCGTCATGGATCGTGCTTACGAGGGCAATGAAACACGCCAACTGGCCTTGGACCTGGGTTTTGAGCCGGTCGTGCCGCCGCACCCACTGCGAACAAGCCCCTGGCGCTACAACACCGAGATCTATCGAAGAAGAAACGAGATCGAGCGACTCTTCCGGCGGCTCAAAGGCTTCCGCCGCATCTTCAGCCGCTTCGACAAGCTCGACATCATGTTCGCTGGCTTCATCCACTTCGCATTGATCGTCGAATCACTACGATAGTGTTAACAGGCCCTAGG
>NZ_JAETWA010000036.1:0-177 GCF_016774335.1 Luteimonas saliphila
AAGACATCCATGTCTTGCTTGTCGCGATCCCCGGGCGCCAGGGCGCGGCTCATCGTTGCCTGCCCGCGATGGCCGGGTGGCCAGCTTCTTCGAAGCCAGGCCAATGATGCTCCGACGGGCGTTCCGGGCCGGGGATTGCGGCGAGCAGCGCATGGATGCGCTGCGGCGGCGAGTCAG
>NZ_JAETWA010000036.1:213-203177 GCF_016774335.1 Luteimonas saliphila
GCGCGTGCACGTGAGCGCCGGCGCGCTGTGCCGGCCGGACCGCGCGCGGTCCGAGTGGCAATCCCCGGCCCGGAACGCCCCGAGCCGCAAGCCCGGGACCACCCCCTGACAACCAGGCCAGGCTCCCTCACATGGGAGAAGAACCTTTTTTGGCGTTCCTGGCACATCACAAACGGACGCTTCGGAACCACGCCGTGCGTGGGCGGCGGGAACCGCTTTTCCCTCGGTCAGGGCATCCTGCCCTGACTCGGGCGCACGCCGTCCATGGCGTGCTTGTCGCGGTCCCCGCCGCCCACGCACGGCTTCCGGACCCGTCCAGCACCGCGCTTTTCACGCACTTCTATGCGAGGCTCTTCTCCTACAGAGGCCTTCCCGACGCCAGCGCTCAAAAGAGCGTGACTCAGCAGGGTCCGGTGGGCAACAGCAAGTACAAGTTCGCGTTCGACGGGCATCGCATGTGTCCGAGGTTTTCTGGAAGAGACGCCGATGAGCTGCTACGAGCCGCGCCCTGTCGCCCGGTGGTCGCGGTAAGCGCGCCATGGATGGCGCGCGCCCGAGTCGGGGCAGGGTGAGTGCGGATGGCTTGCGCGGCATGCCGCGCATCCGCGCGAACGCCCGGCGTGCTGCGCCGGGCCGGACCGCATAGCGGCCCGACCGAGGGGAGAGCGACTACCGGGCGACAGGGCGTGGCGTCCGACCGAAGCTCTTTCGCTATGCAACGCAGCGTGCGACCTGGATCCAAAGCCTCAGCACGCAGCTGGGGTTAGCATTCCTCCATGTCCGCATTGCCCGAAACCGCGAGCGACCTCGAATCGGCCGCTGTGCTGCGTGACTGGCTCGCCCGCCACCGGCGCGTGTTCGTGCTCACCGGCGCCGGGTGCAGCACCGATTCGGGCATTCCCGACTACCGCGACCGCAACGGCGACTGGAAACGCACGCCGCCGATCACCCTGCAGGCGTTCACCGGCAGCGACGCCGCCTACCGCCGTTACTGGGCGCGCAGCAGCATCGGTTGGCCGCGCTTTCTCGCCGCCGTGCCCAACGCTGCACACCATGCGCTGTCGGCGCTCGAACAGCGCGGGCAGTTGCAACTGCTGCTGACCCAGAACGTGGACGGCCTACACCAGCGGGCAGGGGGCCGGCGCGTGATCGACCTGCACGGACGGCTGGACGAGGTCGTGTGCCTGGACTGCGGCGCACGCAGCCCGCGCGAAGCCGTCCAGGCCGACATCTCGCATGCCAATCCCGACTGGCAGGCAGGAGCCGCGTCCAGCGCGCCGGATGGCGATGCGGATCTGGAGGACGCAGCCATCGAGGGCTTCACCCCGCCCTACTGCCTCTACTGCGGCGGCCTGCTCAAGCCGGATGTGGTGTTCTTCGGCGAGAACGTCCCGCGTCAGCGCGTGGCGGACGCGCAGCAGGCCCTCCTCGACAGCGATGCGATGCTCGTCGCGGGATCCTCGCTGATGGTCTGGTCGGGATTCCGCTTCGCGCGCCTGGCCGCCGCGGCCGGCCTGCCGCTGGCGATCTTGAACCGGGGGCGCACGCGCGCCGATGCGATCGCCGACCTACGGATCGACGGCGACATCGGCCCCCTGCTGGAGGAGGCCCTGCGATGAGCTTGCGACTCGCCGCATCCGGGCTCGCCATGCTGCTGTGGCTGGCCCCGCTGCCGGCCCTGGCGCAGCAGTGCGTGGCCGGTTTCCCCGCGATCTACGGCGACCTGTTCGCGCAGGCGCAGCGTGCGCTCCCGGATCCCAAGGCGATGGTCGACGCGATCCCGCGCCAGCCACCAGCCGCGATCGCGGCCGAATACGCGCAGTGGCGAGGCGACCCCGGCTTCGACCTGCGCGCCTTCATCGAAGCCCGATTCGAACTGCCGCAACCGGCGGGCGGCGGCTACCGCACGGACCCGGACCACGATGTCGTCGACCACATCGACCGGCTGTGGCGGGAACTCGAGCGCCAGCCGCAGCCCGGCGACGCGCGTAGTTCGCTGCTGCCGCTCCCGCATCCCTACATCGTGCCGGGCGGCCGCTACGGCGAGATCTACTACTGGGATTCGTACTTCACCATGCTCGGGCTGGTGGAGGGCGGCCGCCACGACCTGGTGCGCGGCATGGTCGACAACTTCGCCGCGCTCATCGACCGCTACGGGCACGTGCCCAACGGCAACCGTACCTATTATCTCAGCCGCTCGCAGCCACCGTTCTTCGCGCCGATGGTGAGACTGCTGGCGGACCGCGAGGGTCCGCAGGCGCTGGCGCGCTACCTGCCTCAGCTCGAGCGCGAATACGCCTTCTGGATGGCCGGCGCCGATATGCTCGCGCCCGGCGCCTCGCATCGTCGCGTCGTACGTTTGCGCGACGGTACCCTGCTCAACCGCTACTGGGACGACTGCGACACCCCGCGCGACGAGAGCCACATCATGGACGTGGCGACGGCCGCCGCCTCGACGCGCCCCGCCGCCGAGGTCTACCGCAACCTGCGCGCAGGCGCCGAGAGCGGATGGGACTTCAGTTCGCGCTGGCTCGCCGACGGTCGCTCGCTGCACACCATCCGCACCGTCGAACTCGTGCCGCCCGACCTCAACAGTCTGGTGCACGCGCTCGAGACCACCCTGTCCGAGGCCTACCGTGTTTCGGGTCGGAGCGAGCGCGCCGACGTCCTGCGCACGCGCGCCGACGCTCGCGCCGTCGCGATCCGGCGCGTGTTGTGGGACGAGGACCTGGGCGCCTTCACCGACCTGCTCTGGCGCGAAGCGCGCACCACCGGGCAGCCGACGCTGGCGACGGTCTACCCGCTCTACTTCGGCATCGCCGACGGAGCGCAGGCCGCCCGCGTCGCCACCACCCTGCGCGAACGGCTGCTGCACAGGCACGGGCTCGCCACCACCACCGTGCGCAGCGGCGAGCAATGGGATTCGCCCAACGGCTGGGCGCCGCTGCAGTGGCTGGCCATCCGCGGCCTGGAACGCTACGGCGAACGCGAGTTCGCGGCCGAAGTCGCGCACCGCTGGATCCGCCGCAACCTGCAGGTCTTCCGAGACCAGCGCAAGCTGGTGGAAAAGTACGACGTCACCGGCGAAGCGGCCGCGGGCGGCGGCGAGTACCCGTTGCAGGACGGCTTCGGCTGGACCAACGGCGTGCTGCGCGCCCTGATCGCACTGTATCCGGATGCCGCCGTCGATCCCTGACCGCGTCGCGCCTGGCCGCCGATCAGCGCGGCGCGACGTAGCCGCCCGCCACCCCCTGCGGCGACAGCACCAGTTGCCAGAGCTGGATCAGGCGTACCCGGAAGCACGCCATCGAGGCGGACAGGTAATAGCGCCACATGCGCCGGAAGCGTTCGTCGTAGCGCGGCGGCAGCGTCGTCCACGCGGCCTCGATGTTGTCGCGCCAGGCCTGCAGGGTGCGGTCGTAGTCGGCGCCGAAGCTGTGCCAGTCCTCGATCACGAAGCGCCCCTCCAGCGCCGCGGCGAGCTGCGCCGCCGAGGGCAGCATCGAGTTCGGGAAGATGTACTTCGCGATCCACGGGTCGGTGTGCGTGCGGCTGACGTTGCCGCCGATGGTGTGCAGCAGGAACAGGCCGTCGGGCGCGAGGCAGCGACGCGCCAGGTCGAAGTAGGCGCCGTAGTTCTTCACTCCGACATGCTCGAACATGCCGATCGAGACGATCCGGTCGAAGGTTCCGTCGAGCTCGCGATAGTCCTGCACGCGGATCTCGACCGGCAGGCCGGCGCACAGGTCGCGGGCGTATCCGGCCTGCTCGCGCGAGATCGTCACGCCCACGCCGGTCACGCCGTAGCGTTGGGCGGCGAATTTCAGCATTTCGCCCCAGCCGCAGCCGATGTCGAGCAGGGTCATGCCCGGCCGCAACCCGAGCTTGCGGCAGCACAGGTCGAGCTTGGCTTCCTGCGCGGCGTCGAGGTCGCCGGCCGTGCGCCAGTAGCCGCAGCTGTAGACCATGCGGCTGCCGAGCATCGCCGCGTACAGGTCGTTGCCGAGGTCGTAGTGGCGCTCGCCGACCACGTGCGCGCGACGGCCGCGCTGCAGGTTGAACAGTCGCGCGAGCAATGCCAGGCGCAGGTCGGCGAAGCTGTGGACGCGCCGGTCCAGTCCCCTGGCCAGCAGGCGCTGGAGCAGGCCGTCGAGCGAGTCCGCGTCCCAGCCGCCGTCCATGTACGACTCGCCGAGCGCGAGCGAGCCGCCCGACAGCAGGCGCGCCGGGACGCCGGGGCCCTGAAGCCTCAGGTCCCAGGGGCGCAGCCCGTCGACGCGGACGTCCGCCTCCGCGAGCAGTGCCTGCAAACGGCCGAGAAATCGATCTTCCCGCATGCTCCCGCCCTCGCGCCGGCGACGTTCCCCGTCGGCGCCCGCGGGACCAGTCTAACGCGGGGTGGGATCGGCGGAGAACAGCGGCCTGTAGTCGGCGGCGACATGCGGCAAGAGCACACGTGCCGGCACTTCCACCGCCTGCGCGCCGTCGGAATACGGGCCCACCTGGTAGGGCGGGAACACGAAGCGCAGCGCGGCCAGACGTCCGTCCGCGCCGAGAACCGGCTCGAACTCGGAAAAGCTGTCCGCCTCGGGGGTGGAGCCCTCGTCGATCATCCGTCCCGCCGAGCGCACCACGCGTTCGCGCTCGACGGGATCCAGGTCGTCGGCATCCACCCGTTGCGACAACGCGGCATGCAACTGCTCGCGCACGAAGGCGGAAACCTCGCGCCATGCGCGCGGGTCGGGGACCAGCGCGTCGGCGGTCAGCAGCCGGTCATGCTGCGGCAGCCAGACGAAACGCGCGATCAGCGGCGCGCCATGCGCACCGCCGGTGAAGCTGCTGCCGTCCGCGGCCACCGCGAACACCTCGGGCGTGTCGGCGATGATCTTGAACTCCAGCGCGAGGTCGTAAAGCGTCGGGCCGGTGTCGGCGTCCAGCTCGGCCACCGCCGCCAGCAGGTCGGCCCGGGCGGCGTCGGAATACGCCTTCAGCTCCGCCGCCAGCCCCGGGTACTTGTCGATGGCCGGGGGATAGGTGATGCCGAGGATGTAGCGGGGATCGCTCTCGACCACGTCCTCCAGCACCACCGGCTCACGCAGGGGCTCCACGCCCGCGGCCAGCGATGGCGGCGCGGCCGCCGGTTCGGTCTGTGCCGGTGGCGCGGCCTCGCGCCGGCACGCGATCAGCGTGAGCAGCAAGGCGATGGTGAGCAACCGCTTCATGTCCCTACTTTCCCCTGTGAACGACGCTTCGGCGCGCAGCATACGCGCGACCTAACGATTTTGTAACAAGCCGGCAGTGCACGCGGAGTCAAGACCGCGAGCCGCGGGACCGACCGCGATCGCGGGGGCACGGAAACGGGAACGCGGGGTTCCCGCACGAGGACTACCGGCAGCGGACGCAAGCGCCGGGAATCCTTCGCCCGCAATCCGCCCGGAACGAGAAAAAGCCCCGGGTGTCGCCTCCCGGGGCCTTGGTGCTGCGTGTCGCCTGGAAGCGAGCGGCTGCTTAGAGCGGCTGCACTTCGTCGGCCTGCAGGCCCTTCTGGCCCTGCACGACCTTGAAAGTGACCTTCTGGCCTTCCTGCAGCGACTTGAAGCCGGTGCCCTGGATCGAGCGGAAGTGGACGAACAGGTCCTGCCCGCTTTCCGGGGTGATGAAGCCGAAGCCCTTGGCGTCGTTGAACCACTTGACGGTACCGCTCTGACGATCTCCAGACATGGAGCTACTCCTTGAAACTAGACAGTGGGATGGATACCAGGTCCCACACGGGGTGCCTGGACTGTATCGAGCAAGGGGTAACGCGAACGATGGAGCGGATCGCCTGGAGCGGCCGCCATGGACGGCTTTGGACTCTCGTGATCTACCGCATCGGAGCCACGATGTACCGTGATCCCGGCCTTGAACAGTCCGCGCACGATAGCGCACTTTCAGCGCGATGTGTAAACCCCCTCCCTGGGGCCGACCCTACCAATCCTGCCGGCCCGGGAGCAGTGCGGCCAGCTCGGCGTCGGTCAGGTTCCGCCACTGGCCGGGCTTGAGGCGACCCAGCAGTACCGGCCCGATTCGCATCCGCCGCAACTGTTTGACCCGGAATCCGAAGTGCGCGGCCATCAGCCGGATCTGCCGGTTCAGCCCCTGCACCAGCACGATCCGGAAGCCGAACGGACCGACCTTGCCCGTGCGGCACGGCAGCGTGACCTGGCCGTGCACCGGCACCCCGCGGCTCATCCCGCGCAGGAATTCCGGCGTGACCGGATGGTTCACGGCCACCAGGTATTCCTTCTCCAGCTTGTTCTCGGCGCGCAGGATCGCGTTGACGATCTCGCCGTTGCTGGTGAGCAGGATCAGCCCTTCGGATTCCTTGTCCAGCCGTGCGACCGGAAAGATCCGCTGTTCGTGGCCGACGAAGTCGACGATGTTGCCCTTGACCGACGACTCGGTGGTGCAGGTGATGCCCACCGGCTTGTTGAGCGCGATGTACACGTACCGGCGCCTGCCCTTCGCCGCGCTGCGTGGCTTGAGGGGCTGACCGTCGAGCAGCACCTCGTCGCCCTCGCCGACCTCGGCGCCGATGCGCGCGCGCGCGCCGTTGACGCTGACCCGGCCCTCGCCGATCAGGCGGTCGGCTTCGCGCCGCGAGCAATGGCCGGTATCGCTGATGTAGCGGTTGAGACGCATGGCGGGGTCGTGGCGACGTTCGGGGGCGCGCAGTCTGGCAGATCGGCTGGCCCATCGCGGCGTCGGGCAGCCGCCGGTCCCGTATCAGCGGTCCGCCACCAGGTCGGCATAGACGGGATGGCGCTCGATCCACCCGGCGGCATACGGGCAGGCAGGCACCACCGCAAGGCCTTCGGCCCGCGCATGATCCAGCGCGGCGCGAACCAGCTGGCCCGCGATCCCCCGCCCTCGCAGCGCCGCCGGCACGAAGGTATGGGCGATCTCCATGCGTCCGGCGGACAGGCCGTACTCCAGCACGCCCCGGTCGCCCGCGACGTGGGCGTGGAACGCGCTGCCGGGAACGTGTTCGATCGTCGTCGCGTCCATCGTCATCCGTCCTGCAAAGCCGCAACGGCGCCATTGTGGCGTGCCGCGTCCGGGTTGACCGTCAAGTCGGCACCGGGCGCCAGCGAGGTGACGCAGGAGGGCGGAAGAAAGTTGACCTTCATCACGCTTAAGGCTGGCATGGAACCTGCTTCCCTCAGAGGAACCGAAACGAATCGCGGGGCGCCCCATGATCGACAGCACCACCCAGCACCAGGCCATCGGCCGCCTGTTCGAACTCGTCCGCAATGGAGAGGTCGACAACCTCGAATTCACCCAGCTCGATTCTCTGATCTACGGCGGCCTGGAACAGACCTACCGGGTCACCGATGCCGATCGCGACCAGCGCAGCGTGCAGACGACCGCCGTCTGATCCCCTGCGACACCGGGGCCGACCACCGGCGTCAGGCCAGTCGCGCTTCTCCGCGCCTGTCTATCCGAACGAAGGACTGAGCAGTCTCGCCACGAACGTGCTCGCCACGCGCGGCTCCATCAGCACCGTGAACAGGATGCCGTAGGCCGCGCCCCAGAGGTGCGCGCTGTGGTTGACGTTGTCGCCGCCGCGGCGATCCATCCAGATCGAGTAGCCGATGTACAGGGCCGCGTACACGATCGCGGGCACCGGCAGGAAGAACACGAAGATCAGGCTCCACGGCGCGAACAGGATGAAGCTGAAGAGCACGGCCGAGACCGCACCCGAGGCGCCGAGGCTGCGGTAGCCGGCGTCCTTCTGGTGGCGGAAGTAGGTCGGCATGATCGCCATCACGATCGCCGACAGGTAGAACGCGGCGAACCCGAGGTGGCCGATGCGCTCGACGAACACCGGCTCGATCGCGCGCCCGAAGAAGAACAGCGTGATCATGTTGAACAGCAGGTGCTGGGCGTCGGCGTGGATGAAGCCGTGCGTGACCAGGCGGTCGTACTGGCGGTGGCGGTCGATCGCCGGCGGCCACAGGATCAGCCGGTCGAGCAGCCTGCGGTTGCTGAACGCCTGCCACGAGACCAGCACGGTCACGCCGATCAGGATGAAGGTGACGATCGATTGCATGCGGTAGGCCCGGGCTCAGGTCGCGATCCGGTAATTGTCCTGCATCGGGTAGGTGCGCGCATACAGCGCGAACGCCAGCGCCGCCACGAACGCGAACGCGGCGAAGAAGAACATCAGGAACGCCGGCTCGCTCATGCCGGTCTGCGCGATCATCGCCCTGAAGCCGTCGTTGCGCACGCCGGCGTTGGTCAGCAGCACCCACAGGCTGCCGAAGGTGCTGGTGAGGTACCAGAACGCCATGATCACGCCCTTCATCGCATGCGGGGCCTGGCTGTAGGCGAACTCGAGCGCGGTCGCCGACACCAGCACCTCGCCGAAGGTCAGCAGCAGGTAGGGCAGCGACTGCCAGGCCAGCGAGACGTCGGCGCCGCCGTCGATCCACAGCTGCAGCACGCCGGCCACGATCCAGGACGCGCCCGAGATCGCGATGCCCCAGCCCATGCGACGCAGCGCCGTGACCACGAAGCCCATCCGCCGCAACAGCGGGTACAGCACGATGTTGTTGAACGGGATCAGCAGCATCACCAGCAGCGGGTTCAGCGCCTGCATCTGCGCCGGCTCCTTGACCAGCCAGCTCGGCCACCACCACTGGTCGTGCGGGATCACCATGGCGTTGCCCTGGATGATCCAGGTCGAGGCCTTCTGGTCGAACAGCGACCAGAACGGCGTCACCAGCGCGAACACGATCAGGATCCGCAGCACCGCGCGCACCCCGTCCACCGCCGCGTCCGGGTGCCGGCCGCGCGCGCGATCGAGCTGCAGCGAGGCGCCCCAGCCGCCGAACGCGATCAGCATGCCCAGCGCCAGGCAGGCGGTGATGACGAAGCCGAACGAGTCGGGCCACCATGCCAGCCCCACGCCCAGCGCCTTGAGCGCCCACAGCACCAGCATCAGCGCCGCCACCGCGATCCCGCCCCATGCCACCAGCGTGCCGGCATTGCCCTGCCCCGCTCGGCGCTCGCGCAGCGCGGTGCGGACCACGTTGAGGAACGAGTCCGGGTCGTTGCCCGACGGCGGCACGTTGACGTACTGCTTGCGCCCCATCCAGAAGATCACCGTGGCGATGAACATCAGTACGCCCGGCACCCCGAACGCCACCGCGGGCCCGAAGTTGCGCAGCAGCAGCGGCGCGAACAGCGAGGCGAAGAACGAACCGAAGTTGATGATCCAGTAGAAGGCGTCGAAGACCAGCTTGGCCTTGTCCTTGTTGGTCTGGTCGAACTGGTCGCCGCAGAAGCTCACCACCAGCGGCTTGATCCCGCCCGAGCCCAGCGCGATCAGGAACAGGCCGGTGAAGAAGCCGGTGCGGTTGTCCTCGAACAACGCCAGGCAGGCATGGCCGGCGCAATAGATCAGCGAGAACCACAGGACGGTGTTGTACTTGCCGAAGAACCGGTCCGACAGCCAGCCGCCGAGCAGCGGGAAGAAATACACGCCGATCACGAAGGTGTGGAACACGTCCTTCGCCATCGCCTCGCGGTCGCCGCCCTGGGGCAGATACTGCAGCAGCACCGAACTGATCAGGAACGGCACCAGGATGTTGCGCATCCCGTAGAAGCTGAACCGCTCGCAGGCCTCGTTGCCGATGATGTACTTGATCTGGCGGGGCATCCGGCCCAGGGAGGCGGGCGTGGCGGCGGTCGTCATGCGGCGGTTGGTCCGGGGATGGCGGGAACCGGAAGGCTAACCCATCGCGCCCGCAGGCGCCCGTGCGGGCCGGACCGTCGACACGGGTCGGCGGCGGCGCTGCGCTGGCATCATGCGCGTACCGTCCCGCCGGCCGACTCCGATGATGCAAGCCACCCTCGCCTGCGCCCTCGCGGCGTTGCTCGCCTCCTTCCCCGCCCTGGCCGCAGCGTCGCTGTCCACGCAAGCCGAGCGCAGCGGGTTCGTGAAGACCGGCCGCTACGACGAGACGATCGCGCTGTGCACGGCGTTCGCGCAGCGCCATCCGGACGCCGTGCGCTGCATCGACTTCGGCACCACGCCCGAAGGCCGGCCGATGAAGGCGCTGGTGGTCTCGCGCAGCGGAGCGCTGACGCCCGCGGCCGCCCGGGAACGGGGCCTGCCGGTGGTGCTGATGCAGGGCGGCATCCACGCCGGCGAGATCGACGGCAAGGATGCGGGCTTCCTCGCGCTGCGGCAGGTGCTGGAGGGCGAGGCCGCCGCGGGTGCGCTGGAACATCTGGTGTGGGTGTTCGTGCCGGTGTTCAACGTCGACGGCCACGAGCGTTTCGGCGCC
Organism: Luteimonas saliphila; assembly: GCF_016774335.1. Classification (GTDB taxonomy): domain Bacteria; phylum Pseudomonadota; class Gammaproteobacteria; order Xanthomonadales; family Xanthomonadaceae; genus Luteimonas; species Luteimonas saliphila. The sequence continues at coordinate 10,548 of NZ_JAETWA010000036.1, forward strand.
TGGAACCGCCCCAACCAGCGCGGCCCGGAGGAGATGGGCTGGCGCACCACGGCGCAGAACTACAATCTCAACCGCGACTACGCCAAGGCCGATTCGCTCGAGATGCGGGCGATGCTGGCGCTGGTGGAGGCCTGGGATCCGATCGCCACAATCGATCTGCACGCCACCAACGGCGCCCAGTTCGAGCACGACATCTCGATCCAGGTCGAGCCGCTGCACGGCGGCGACGAGGACCTGCGCGCGGCCGGCCTGGCGTTGCGCGGGCGCACCATGGCCGACCTCGCGGCGCAGGGCTCGCTGCCGCTGCCGTTCTACCCCTCGTTCGAGGACTACCAGGATCCGGCTTCGGGCTTCGAGGACGGCGTGTCGCCGCCACGCTTCTCCACCGGCTACTTCCTGCTGCGCAACCGGCTGGCGATGCTGGTCGAGACGCACTCGTGGAAGGAGTACCCGGTACGCGTGCGCATCACCCGCAACACCATCGTCTCGGTGCTCGAACAGGTCGCCCGCCAGGGCCGCGAATGGATGGCGCTGGCCAGGGCCGCCGATGCGCGCGAGCTTGCAGGCGCGCCGGTGGCGCTCGATTACCAGGCCACCGCCCGCAGCCGCACGATCGACTTCCGCGGATACGCCTACACGCGCACGCCCTCCGAGATCTCGGGTGCGCCGATGACGCGCTACGACCCGGCCACCCCACAGGTATGGAAGGTGCCTCTGCGCGATGAGATCGTGCCGCGTACCGTCGTGGACGCGCCGCGCGGCGGCTACCTGGTGCCTGCCGCGTTCGCCGCGCAGGTCGGCGAGCGGCTGCGCGCCCACGGCATCGTCCACGCCACGCTCGCAGCCACGCTGCCGGAAGCGGACGTCGAGACCTTCCGCGCCACCGGCAAGCAGCTGGCGGCGGGCTCGGTCGAGGGCCACCAGCGGTTGGCGGTGGAAGGCCGTTGGGCGACCGAGCGTCGCGACGTGCCTGCCGGCTCGTTGTTCGTGCCGATCGCGCAGCCGAAGGCCAGGCTGGCGATGGCGCTACTCGAACCGCAGGCGCCGGATTCGCTGCTGCAGTGGGGCCTGTTCAACAATGCCTTCGAGCGCAAGGAGTACATGGAGGCCTACGTGGCCGAAGCCGTGGCGCGCGAGATGCTGGCGGCCGATCCGGCGCTGAAGGCGGAGTTCGAGCGCCGCTTGCGCGAAGACGCCGACTTTGCCGGCGATGCTTCCGCGCGCCTGGAGTTCTTCCATCGGCGCCACCCCTCGTGGGACGAACGCCTGGACCTGTATCCGGTGCTGCGCACCGATCGCCTGCCCCTGTAGCGGCGAGGATCGGCGGTCGCCGGCGCGGCAGAACTCCGAAGACCCCCGTTTGCGTTCGCATCGGCCTTGGCCGACAGTGCCGCAGCCGCCCAAAAGGAGGATCGCCATGCGCGCCCTGCCTGCCTGTACCGCCATCCTTGCGCTGCTGCTGGCGTCCGCCTGCAGCCCCGACCGGCCGGCCGAGCCGGCGGTCCCGGAGGCGGAAATCGCAGGGCAAACGCCCGCCTTCGACACGCCGTCTCCCATGCCCGGGATCGCGACCACGCATTTCCGCTGCGGCGACCTGCTCGTCGGTGCGGAGTTCGACAACGCCGCCGGCCACGTCACCCTCTCGATCGGCACCGCCCGCACGCGCCTGTCCCAGGCGGTGGCGGCGTCCGGCGCGCGCTACGCCGATACCGCCGGCAACGAGTTCTGGAACAAGGGCGACGGCGCGACCCTCACCCTCGACGGCGTCAGCCATACCTGCACCGTCACCGAACAGGTCTCGCCCTGGCAGGAGGCACGCAGCCGGGGGGCGCACTTCCGCGGCCTGGGCACCGAGCCGTTCTGGTCGCTGGAGGTGGAAGGCGGCCCCGCCCCGCGACTGCTGCTCGACCTGGACATGGGCGAGCGCAGGCTGGTCGTCGCGCAGCTCGCACCCCTCGACCAGGGCGAAGGATTCGCCGGCCGGGCCGACGACGGCAGCGAGGTCACCTTGCGCATCGCCCGCAGCGACTGCAGCGACGGCATGAGCGACGAGCGCTATCCGGCGAGCATCGATCTGACGGTCGGCGGGGAGACCTACGCGGGTTGCGGGGCCTTCCTGCAGGAATGAATCCCGGGCCAGCGGACGGCTCGGCCGGCGCTCAAGGTCCGGCCCTGTCCGGCGGCCACGGGACGCAGTAAGCTTGCGCCGCCACGCCACCGGAGACCGTCATGGCCAAGAACCTGGACAAGCGCAAGGAAGACAAGAAGAAGCCGGAAAAGTCGCTGAAGGAAAAGCGCGCTGTGAAGAAGGAAAAGAAGGCCGGCAAATAAGCCGGCCTTTTCTTTCTTCGACCAGATCCGGAGCAGGGCATCTGTTGCGAGGCGATGCGCGGCATGATCGTCGTCATGGTCTGCGAGGTGGGTTCGTTCGCCGGTCAGAGGCCGATGTCGCCGCGTCGCCACACCCCGTGCCGACCTGAGGGGCCCCGCCGCGGCCGGCAGGCCTTTGCGGCGAATGTCCTCCGGCATCCGCCCCCGGGCGGATGCCTCCCCCTTGATTTCGCCGCAAAGGCCTACCGGCCACGGTGGGGCTTGGCTCGCGGATCGTGCGGCAAGCGCCTGTGATTCGGCTTGCGCTCTGCCGGTCCGCCACCGGTTCAGGTGTGCCGGGTGCGGATGTCCTTGGGTGCGAAATCAAGGAGGAGGCGACGGCCGCAGGCCGTTGCCGGGGGACATTCGTACCCAAGGGCATCCGCACCTGGCCCGCGATCAGTGGCCGGACGCGGAGCTTTCCCACGGTTAGAAAAACAGCCTCGTTTCGCCCGGGCATCCGACGAAGGTGGGCCGCCCGCCGGCTGCGTCCGAACTTGCGGTGACGCGGGATCTGCCGCGCCGGTCATGGCGGCATTGGGTGAGGAGCGCAGGCGGATGCGCGGCAGTTTCCTGCCAGGAAGAAGCGAAGCGTCGTTCCGGTTCCTCAGGAACTGCACGACAGCATCGAGCAGCCGGCGCGCGACCTGGCCCACTCGGGACGCCTGGCGGCGAACGCCTCGCGCCCGGGCTGCTCGTCGTATGGACGCCGCATCACCTCGAGCAGTTCGGCGATGCCGGAGGGATCCCCGGCCTCGGCACGGTCGATCGCCTGCTGCGCCAGGTAGTTGCGCAGCACGTACTTCGGATTGGCGGCATGCATCCGCGCCCGGCGCTCGCCGAGGTCCAGCGGATCGAGCGCCAGCCTGCCGGCATAGTCCCGCAGCCATGCGGCGAACGCCGATTCGTGCGCCTCGCGCAGGCCTTCGTCGTAGAACGCCTCGCGCAACACATCCACAGACGGCTGCGCCGGTTCGATGTCCGCCAGCGCGCGGAACAGCAACGTCATGTCGGCCTGCGCCGCCTGCATCAGCGCCTGCAGCCGCTGCATGAGGGCGAGGTCGTCGTCGCGACACTCCGCCAACCCGAGCTTGCGCGCCACGTTGTCGCGTTCCGCTTCCGCGAATGCCGCGGCATGTCGGTCCAGCCCGGCCTGTAGAAGCTCCACGCCCGCGAACAGCGGCGACAGCGCATGCGCCAGCTGCCCCAGGTTCCAGTGCGTGATCCGCGGCTGCCAGCCGAAGCGGTAGCGACGACCCTGCGCGTCGGTGGTGTTCGGGGTCCAGTCGGGGTCGTAGTCGTCGATCCAGCCGTAGGGGCCGTAGTCGATGGTCAGACCGAGGATCGACATGTTGTCGGTGTTGAGCACACCGTGGACGAAGCCCACGCGCATCCAGCCGGCGACGAGCCGCGCGGTGCGCTCGCAGACCTCGGTGAACCACTGGCCGTACAGCGTCTCGGTGAAGGCGCCACGATCCCGCAACGCGTCCAGCGGCTCGCGCTCGCTTCCGCCCAGCAGGTGCGGGAAATCGCGATGGATGCAGAAGTCCGCCAGCCGCCGCAGCAGGTCCACATTGCCGCGCGAGGACGGCAGTTCGAAATGCCCGAAGCGCAGGAACGACGGCGCCACCCGGCACACGATCGCGCCCGGCTCGGCCTGCGGGTGGCCGTCGTAGAACATGTCGCGCACCACCTGCTCGCCGGTCGCCACCAGCGACAGCGCGCGCGTCGTCGGAATGCCGAGGTGGTGCATCGCCTCGCTGCACAGGAATTCGCGGATCGACGAGCGCAGCACCGCGCGGCCATCGGCGCTGCGCGAATACGGCGTCAGTCCTGCGCCCTTGAGCTGCAGTTCGCGGCGTCCGCCATCGGCCAGCACCGCCTCGCCCAGGGTGATCGCGCGGCCGTCGCCGAGCTGTCCGGCCCAGTGGCCGAACTGGTGTCCTCCGTAGTTGCCGGCGTACGGATCCATGCCCGGCAGCAGCGCGTTGCCGGCGAAGACCTGCGCGAACTCGGCGCCATGCACGTCCGCCTCCGTCAGGCCGAGTTCGGCCGCCAGCTCGCGCGAATGCGCCAGCAACTCCGGCGCGGCGACCGGCGTCGGCCGCACCCGCGACCAGGCCGCGTCCACCTGCCGTAGCCGCGCACCCGACTCCGGATCGCCGGGGAGCTCGCGCAGCATGGCGTTGTCGAAACGCAAGGCGCGCATCAGCCAGCCCCTGGGACCGCCAGCGGCCAGCGACACGATCGCGGGCGCAGGGACGGCCTGGGCCGTAGCGCCAACCTGAGCCGCCAGGCGGGCGGACGGCGCCATCGGGAGGGATCGGACACGCGTCGCATGGTCGCCATCAACAGGAAAACGCCATGCTAACGGGCGCGGCGTCTGCGGTGCGCGACGGCGCCATGACCTGCCGCCGCGTACACTGTGCGCCCGATTTTCAAGGTCCGGCGCCGGCCGGAACGCCATGAGCGCCGACGCCCCAGCCGTCCATTTCGCCGATTTCGGCCTGCCGCCGCCGCTGATGCAGGCGCTGGCCGACGTCGGCTACGAATCACCCTCGCCGATCCAGGCCGCCACCATCCCGCCCCTGCTGCAGGGGCGCGACGTGCTCGGCCAGGCCCAGACCGGCACCGGCAAGACCGCGGCCTTCGCCCTTCCCGCGCTCGCACGACTCGACCCCGCCGCCAGGAAGCCGCAGGTGCTGGTGCTGGCGCCCACGCGCGAACTGGCGATCCAGGTGGCCGAGGCCTTCCAGAAGTACGCGACCCACCTCCCCGGCTTCCACGTGCTGCCGATCTACGGCGGCCAGGCGTACGGCGTGCAGCTGAGCGCGCTCAAGCGCGGCGTGCACGTGATCGTGGGCACGCCCGGGCGGGTGATCGACCACCTCGATCGCGGTTCGCTGGACCTGTCGGAACTGCGCACGCTGATCCTCGACGAAGCCGACGAGATGCTGCGCATGGGCTTCATCGACGATGTGGAAGCGGTGCTGAAGAAGACGCCGGCCACGCGCCAGGTGGCGTTGTTCTCGGCGACGATGCCATCGCAGATCAAGCGCATCGCCCAGACCTACCTCAAGGACCCGGTGGAGATCGCGATCAAGTCGCAGACCACCACCGCGGCCAACATCCGCCAGCGGGTGTGGATGGTCAGCGGCACCAACAAGCTCGATGCGCTCACTCGGATCCTCGAGGCCGAACCGTTCGACGCGATGATCGTGTTCGCGCGCACCAAGCTGGGCACCGCGGAACTGGCGGAGAAGCTGGCGGCGCGCGGGTTCGCCGCGGCCGCGATCAACGGCGATCTCGACCAGAAGCAGCGCGAGAAGACCATCCAGTCGCTCAAGGACGGCCGCATCGACATCCTGGTGGCCACCGACGTCGCCGCGCGCGGGCTGGACGTGGAGCGGATCAGCCACGTGCTGAACTACGACATTCCCTACGACACCGAAAGCTACGTCCACCGCATCGGCCGCACCGGTCGCGCCGGGCGCAGCGGCGAGGCGATCCTGTTCGCGGCGCCACGCGAGCGCGGCATGCTCGGCGCGATCGAGCGCGCGACCCGGCAGAAGATCGAGGCGATGCAGCTGCCGAGCGTGGAGACGGTGAACGAGCGCCGGGTCGCGAAGTTCCTCGACCGCGTGACCGGGGCGCTCGAGAGCCCGGACCTCGCCATGTTCCGCGACCTCGTCGAACGCTACGAGCGCGAACACAACGTGCCCGCCGTCGAGATCGCCGCGGCACTGGCGAAGATCGTGCAGGGCGACACGCCGCTGCTGCTCCCGGCGTCCGCCGACAAGCCACGCCCGCATCGCGACGAGGGCCGCGGTCCGCGCGAGCGCATGGAGCGGCGGGAAGCGGCGCCCGGCCAGGCCTATCCCCGACGCGAAGCCACCTCCCCCGCTCCGGCGCATCCCCGGCGCGAAGCCGCGCCAGCCGCCCAGCCGCGCCGCGAACCCGCGCGCGAGGAACGGTCCGTGCGCAATGCGGCCGAAGCGGCCTTCGAGGCGGAGCCCGCCGTGCCCTCGCGTACGCCACGCGAGCGCCCGGAACGGGCCGCCCGATCCGGCACCGACACCGGCTTCGCGATGGAGACCTTCCGCATCGAGGTCGGCCATGCCCATGGCGTGCAGCCCGGCAACATCGTCGGCGCGATCGCCAACGAGGCCGAGCTCGAGAGCCGTTACATCGGCCGCATCGACATCCGCGACGACCACAGCCTGGTCGACCTGCCCGAGGGCATGCCACGCGAGATCCTCGAACTGCTGAAGAAGGTGTGGGTGTCGGGCCAGCAACTGAAGATCCGCCGCGCGGACGACGACAGCCGTGCAGCTCCGCGCCGTCGTCCGGGCGGCACGGCGCCGGGCAAGCCGGCGGGGCCGCGCAAGGGCAAGTCGCCGCATCGCGGGCGCTGACCGGCGCAGCTGGCTTCATCGTCCGCTGCAGGCCGCGCGGACGATGCGATCGGCGCATGCGACGGGAAGTGTCGAGCCTCGCCGTGGTGGCCCGCTGTCGCCGTCGCGGGGCCCGATCCGGTGGTCACAGCCGCAACCGTCGATTCCACGACCCGCACCGCGTCCATAGAATCGCGCCATGTCCCGCATCCTCGTCTTCCAGCACGTCGCCGCCGAACCGCTGGGCACGCTCGATCCGCTGATCCGGCGCCGCGGCCACCGCATCCGCTTCGTCAACTTCGAGCGCGAACCCGACGCGCAGCCCGACGTCGACCGCTACCGCGGCCTGGTGGTGCTGGGCGGGCCGATGAACGTCGACGAGCAGCACGATCGCCCGCATCTGCGCACCGAACTGCAGGCGATCGAGCGCATGCTCGGCCAGGGCAAGCCGGTGCTCGGGATCTGCCTCGGCGCGCAGTTGCTGGCGCACGCGCTCGGTGCGCCGGTCAAACGCCATCACACGCCCGAAATCGGCTGGTACCGGCTGCAGGCGACCGAGGCCGGCCGCAGCGACCCGGTGCTGGCACCGCTGGGCGAGGAGGCGCCGGTGTTCCAGTGGCACGGCCGCCATTTCGAGATCCCGCGCAGCGCGGTGCACCTGGCGCGCAGCGAGACCTGCGAGCAGCAGGCGTTCCGCTGGGGCGAGAAGGCCTACGGGTTCCAGTTCCACCTGGAGATGGACGAGCCGCTGATCGAACGCTGGCTGGCGACCCCCGGCTACCGCGCCGAGCTCGAGCGCCGCGAGGGCCTGCACGACGAAGCCGCGATCCGCGCCCACACCCGCGAGCACATCGCCACGATGCAGGCCAGCGCCGACGCGGTGTTCAACAACTTCCTCGACCTGGTCGGGCGGCCGCAGCGGCGGGTGGCGCTGCCCTCGCGCGAGTTCGGCGAATAGCCGACGGTCGGCGGTGGACCAGGGCCGACGGGTTGCAGCGGCCCTGGCGCACGGCCTGGTCAAGTCAGGCCGATACGCGGCGCGTCGCGCGCAGGCCCAGCCAGCCCAGGTCGGCGAACACCAGCACCGCTGCCGCCTGCGCCATCACGAAGGCGACCCCGGCCAGGCTGGGCTGCCACGCGCCCCCGAACGCCACCCAGGCGCTCGCCACTACCCAGGCGAAGTTGGTCGCAACCACCGCCGCGATCGCGCCCCGTGGCGGCGATGCCTGTCGCGACAGCCCGTAGACCAGCGCCACGAAGGGCACCAGCACCACGCCCGCGCCGCGCAACAGGCCCGCAGGCAGTTGCAGCACCGGCGCCAGCAGCTCGGCGCCCGCGACCAGCAGCACCGCGGTGGCGCCGGAGGCGATCGCGTCGATCAACAGCACGCGCTTGAGGAAACCGGGATGGGCTGGCAGCTTGCGCAGGTTCATGGCGGGTTCCTCGGTTGGATGGGACGCCGCCATGCTGGGCGCAGCCGGTCATCGAAGCGATTACCCGCGAGGTAGGCGTCCGCTCCGGCGCGAGCGGCTATCGTGGCGGGCATGAACTCGTCCCCTGCCCCCATGCGCAACGTCGGCGAGCAGTTGCGCGACTGGCGCCAGCGCCGTCATCTCTCGCAGCTCGACCTCGCCGGCCTGGCCGACATCTCCTCGCGCCACCTGAGCTTCATCGAGACCGGACGCTCGCTGCCGAGCCGGGCGATGCTGCTGCGCCTGTCCGACCGGCTGGAGGTGCCGTTGCGCGAGCGCAACGCGCTGTTCGTGGCCGCCGGCTACGCGCCGGTCTACAGCGAGCGCCGGATCGACGATCCGTCGCTGCAGGAAGCGCGCAAGGCGATCGAACTGGTGCTGCGCGGGCACGAGCCCTACCCGGCCCTGGCGGTCGACCGGCACTGGCACCTGCAGGCGGCGAACCGCGCGCTGGCGCCGTTGCTCAAGGGCGTCGCGCCGGAGCTGCTGGTGCCGCCGGTCAACGTGCTGCGGCTGAGCCTGCACCCGGAAGGCGTGGCGCCGCGGATCGTCAACCTCGGCCAGTGGCGCGCGCACCTGCTGCACCGCCTGCGCCAGCAGGTCGACGCCACCGGCGATGCGACCCTGTCGGCATTGCACGACGAACTGGCGGCGTATCCGGCGCCCGCCTACGACGAAGCGCCGGATCCGGATGCGGTGGTGGTGCCGATGCGGATGCGCTCGGAAGTCGGCGAGCTGTCGTTCCTCAGCACCACCACGGTGTTCGGCACGCCGGTGGCGGTGACGCTGTCGGAACTGGCGATCGAATCGTTCTTCCCGGCCGATGCGAAGACGGCGAAGGTGCTGCGGACCACCGGGTTCCTGCGCGCGATGGCGACGATCCCGTTCCTGCGGCGCGACGCGCCCTACCGGATCGGCTGAGCCGGCTCCGGCAGCGGCGTCGGCACGCCGTGGCCGTCTGCCGGCGGGAGCGCCGGCCCGGACATCGGCCCAGGCTCCGGCAACGGCTGCGGCGATGGCGCGATGCGCTCGACGACGCCCGCCACTACACCGTCGACGACCCGATCGGCCACTTCGCCGGCCACCGCCGAAGGTTGGACCACGTCCTCGATGCGCTTGCCTCCGAAATCCGGGCCCAGCACGTAGACCAGTTCCGACACCGTCGGCCAGCCCATGTAGGGCGCCGCCAGCCAGTACGCGCCGACCAGCGCCAGCACGAACATCGCGATCTTCAGCAATGCCCCGACCAGCTTGAAGGCCAGGTAGATTCCGATCACCAGCAGCACCAGCCCGATCCAGCTCATGCCGCGAGCTCCTTCGGCGCAACCGCAACATCGCCATCGACCAGCGGCCGCAACGCCGTGTCCAGCGCCACGCGCTCGTCGAACACGAAGCAACGGCCCGCGTAGCCCACGCCGCCGACCGCTTCGAAGTAACCGAGGATCCCGCCGTCGAGCTGCAACACGTGGTCCATGCCGCTGTCGCGCATCCACAGCGCCGCCTTCTCGCAGCGGATGCCGCCGGTGCAGTAGCTGACCACGGTCGCATCGGCGAGCGAATCGCGATGCGGCGCCAGCGCCATCGGCAGGTCGGTGAAGTTGTCGATCGGCAGGGTCAGCGCGCCTTCGAACGCGCCGTGCGCGGTTTCCTCGCGGTTGCGGGTGTCGAGCAGCACCACGCGTCGCCCGGCGTCGTCCACGCCCTGCGCCAGCCAGCGTGCGAGCACGTGCGGGGCGACCGCCGGCGCGCGATCCCCGCGCAGCGGCGAAGCCCCGTCGCGGCGGAAGCTGATGATCTCGCGCTTGGTCTTGACCTTGAGCCGCGCGAACGGCACCGCCGCGCTCCAGCTGTCCTTCACCACGATTCCCGCGAACCGCGCATCGGCACGGAGATGCCCGAGGAAGGTTCCAACCGCCGCATCGGTGCCGGCCAGGAACAGGTTGACGCCCTCGGGCGCGACCAGCACGGTGCCACGGAGTCCACCGGCTTCCGCCCAGGTGCGCACGTCGGCAGCCAGCACCGGCGGGTCGGCGATCTCGACGAAGCGGTAGGCGGCGATATTGCGGATCATGGCCGCATTGTAAGCCGGCCGGTCGAACGGCCCGACACTGCCCTACTCGTGGTGCTCGCGCACGAAGCGGTCGAGCAGCCGCACGCCGAACCCGGACGCGCCTTCGGGCAACAACCGCTCGTAGCCACCGAAGCCATTCAGTTCCAGCGTGCTATCGGCCTTGCCCCGGAATCCTTCCGTCTGCGCCGCGCGATGCAGGGCACCGCCGCTGCGCGCGTCGATGGCCGCAAAGCTTCGCCCTCCGGCAGGCCCTCGCCCACTGCGATCGCGACCGCACCGCCTTCGGGCAGCGCATGCGCGTCGAACGACAGGCTGCGCTGCGCCTGCGCGACGAATGGCCATGCGACGGACAGGCACAGGGAAAACACGAGCGCAAAGAGTGGTCTGGACATCAGACTGCCCCGGAGCGGGAGGGAGGAAGACGCGGAGCACCGAAGGCGGCCCGCATCCGGGACCTTACCGTGCGTGTCCGGTGGCCGGGCATGCCGAAAGTCATGCGCGCGAGGCTGTGCCGCGCCCTGCACGTCCTGCAAGCCACATCAGCAAGGCGCCGACGGCCATCGCGATCGCCACGTTGTGCAACTCGCCGACACCCGCGTGCAGCACCAGCCAGGCGATCACCAGCAGGGCGACGCCCGCCACCCACGTGCCGGCCGGTACCGTGAAGGCGGCGGGTGCCACGCCGACACCTTCGCGCCACCGCAGCACCGGCATCGCCAGGCAGGTGGCGCCGTACGCCAGCAGTCGGGTGATCGTGCTCAGCGCCACCGCGGTGAGGAACGAGCCGGACAAGGTCAGCACCAGCATGCACGCGGCGGTCAGCCCGATCGCAAGGTACGGCGTGTGGTAGCGCGCATGCGTGCGCGCGAACGCGGCCGGCAACTGGCCCCGCTCGGCCATGGCGTAGAGGATGCGCGGCGCCGCCAGCACGAGTCCGTTCAGCGTGCCGGAGATCGACACCACCGCCCCCAGCACGATCACGCCTGCGCCCAGGCTCCCGGCGAAACTCCCGGCGGCATCGGCCAGCGGCGTGGCCGAATCCGCGAGACCGGGCAGCGTGCCGATCGCCACGGCCTGGATCAGCAGGTATAGCGGCACGATCACCGCCATCGACACCAGGATCGCGAACGGCAGCGTGCGCCGCGGTTCGCGCACCTCGCCCGCCGGCACGGTCGCGGTCTCGAAACCGGTGAAGGCGAACACCAGGAGCAGGATCGCGGCGGTGAACTCCATCGGTGCTGGGGTCGAGGCCGGCACGTAGCGCGCCGGCTCGACGAAGAACAGGCCGACCGCGACGAACAGCACCAGCGGCACCAGCTTGCCGACGGTGAACACGTTGGCGACGATCGCCGCGGTGCGCACGCCGCGGATGTTCACCGCCGCGATGACCACGGTCGCCAGCGTGGCCACCGCGACGCGCCCGCCGCCCGAACCCAGCACCGGCCAGGGATGCGCGAGGTAGTCGATCAGCAGGTTGCACAAGGCGGCGAAGGCCGTGACCCGCGTCAGCCACACCAGCCAGCCGACCTGGAATCCCACGAACGGACCGAACGCGGTGCGCGCGTACAGGTACGGCCCGCCGGTGTCGTCGAAGCGGCTGCCGACCTCGGCGAAGCACAACACCACCAGCAGCACCAGTAGCGCGCAGGCGACGTACGCCAGCAGCGCGTACGGCCCCAGCAGCTCGTGCACGCGCGAGGGCAGGCCGAAGATGCCCGCGCCGATCACGGAATTGATGAACAGCGCGACCATGCTGCCCCGTCCGATGCCGCGGACGAGGCCGCCCTGCGCCGTGGACGCCATCGCTCAGCGCCCGATCAGGTAGGCAGGCAGGGCCATCAGCCCGAGCAGCAGCGCGATCGCGACCACGATCACCAGCACGCGCAGCGGTTGCGCGCGCACCAGGTCGGAAAACGTCTCCGCGGTGCCCTCGCGCCTGGCCTGCGCGTGTTCGGCCCGCACCCGCAGCGCACGCTCGCGCTGGTACTCGGCCATCCGCCGCTTCGCCTCGGGCACGTCGTCGTCGCTGCGGACCCAGATGCCACCGGCGGAGATCCCGAGCGGCCCGGGACGGGTTTCGTAGTAGTCGATCCGCGCGGCCTCGAGCAAGGCGCGGACGTCGTCGGCCTCGTCGTCGGGCACGTGGCGCAGGTTGAGCAGCAGTTTCGCCATCGCGGTAGGAGCGCCTTCAGGCGCGAAGCTGGTCGTTCCCTATCATGCACGCCCGTCGCGGATCCTGCACGCCAGGACGGACTCGCACGCCTTGCGGCAACTCGCGCCCGTCGTGAATCGCGTCCGGCCGGATCGTGCCTGACGGCGCTCCTACCGCTTGCTGGTGATTGCACGGCGCAGGTTGTTGCGGGCCCGGCCGTCGAGGCGTTCGTGGAAGAAGTCGCTGAGGTAGATCCGCGGCTTGCCCAGCAGCGACTTGAGGAAGCGGCGACGGTTGAACCGGAACAGCCAGTCGGGCACGTGCCCGCGGTACTCGGCGGCGATGGCGCGATCGTAGGCGTCGAACACGCCCGGCTCGGCGCCGAGGATCGCCATGTCGCAGTCGAGGAAATGGCGGGTGTCGGCGGCGACCGCGGTCTTGCCGAAATCGTGCGGCCCGAACTGTCCGTGGCGCGCGGTGAGCTCGATCAGTTCGGCGACCCGCCGGCGGTCGATGCCCGCGCCGGGCAGCCAGCGCTCGATCTCGTCGACGGCGAACCGCGCCGAACGCGCCTCGTTGTCGCGGCGACCGGCCTCGTAGACCGCGTCGTGGTACAGCACCGCCAGCCGTACCTCGTCCGGCTGCACCCAGCCCGGCCCGGCCGCGACCGCGTCGTAATGACGCAGCACTTCGCGCACGTGTCCGAAGTCGTGGTAGGCGCGCGGCGGCACGGCGTAGGCGGCTTCGAGCGCCTCGAACTGTCCCGGCGGCGGCGCAATCACGGCCGCCGTCAGCCCGGTTGCCAGGGACGCACCACCAGCGCCGCGCCCGCGATCACCAGCAGCGCGCCCAGCACGCGCACGAGGTCGGCCGGGCGCGCCGTGCCGAGCACGCCGAAGTGGTCCAGCACCAGCGAGGACACCACCTGGCCGAGTACGACCAGGCAGATCATCGCTCCCGCGCCGAGCGTGGGCACCAGCCAGGTGGCCGCGAACACGAACACCGCGCCGATCGCGCCGCCGACCCAGATCCAGGCCGGCAGCGCGGCCACCGATACGGTGGGGAGGAACGGCGTGCGTGTGAACGCCAGCACCAGTCCCAGCAGGCAGGTGCCGACCAGGAACGACACGAACGACGCATACAGCGCGCCCTGCGTCAGCGCGCCCAGCCGGGCGTTCACCAGCGCCTGCAGCGGCAGCAGCGCCCCGATCACGACCGCCGCCGCGATGCCCAGCAATGCCCAGCCCTTCATGCCCGTTCGCTCCGGAGATCGTTCGTCGGATGTCGGCCCAGTCTAGTGGGTCGGGCGTGGGAACGCGGCATGCGGGGCGATGCGCGCCTGGGGGCCGATCACGATTCCCCGGGTGCGCTTCGCTTACCCGGGCTACGCGTTCATATCCGCACCCGGCGCTCGCTGCGTAGCCCGGATAAGCGCAGCGCATCCGGGTCGCGCGACTTCCACGCAGACCGAATTCCCGCCTCGCGCGCGCGCCTCCGCGGCGCTGCCGGGCTAGAGGCCGATCGCGGTGGCCCCGGATGCGCTGCGCCTACCCGGACTACGTGTCCGCCTCCGTTCCCGTTGCCGTCGTGATCGCGGCAATCCCGCTTACGAGGCGTGACTGGAACGACGCACGTCGCACCAAATGCAGTCGCGGACCCATGGAACCTGGTGTGACGTCACGTCTCCTGTTGCGTCACGACATGCGGCGGGCACACCATTCGCGATGCAACTAACTGCCCGGCGAATCCCGCCGCACCGTTAGCAGCGCCAGCAGCGTCAGTCCCCCCATCGCCGCCAGGTACCAGCCCACCGACTGCAGGCCGAAGCGCTCCCCGAGCCGCGTGGCGATGTAGGGCGCCGGAGATGCCCCGAGGATCCCGGCGAGGTTGAAGGCCAGCGACGCGCCGGTGTAGCGCACCGCGGTCGGGAACATCTCCGCCAGGATCGTCCCACAGGGGCCGTAGGTCAGGCCCATCGCGCCCAGGCCCAGCCCGAGGAATGCCAGCACGCCCCAGTCGCTGCCGGATTCGAGCAGCGGCGCGAACGCGAATCCGAACGCGATGATCAGCACCGTCGCGGCGAGCATCGCGTTGCGCCGGCCGAACCGGTCGGCATACAGCGCCGCCAGCGGGATGGTGAAGGCGAAGAACAGCACGCCCAGCATCTGCAGCAGCAGGAAATGCTCGCGCGAATAACCGAGCTTCGACGTGCCCCAGCTCAACGCGAACACGGTCATCAGGTAGAACAGCACGAACGTCGCCACCAGCGACAGCATGCCGGCGAGCAGGCGCCCGGGGTGTTCGCGCAGCACGCTCGCCATCGGCAGGCGCACGCGCTCGCCCTGCTCCAGCGCTTTCTGGAAGTCGGGCGTTTCGGTGATCCGCAGCCGCACCCACAGACCCACCAGCACCAGCACCGCGCTGGCGAGGAATGGGATCCGCCAGCCCCAGGCGAGGAACGCCTCGTCGCTCATGAAATGGGTCAGCGCCAGGAACACGCCGGTGGACAGCAGGAACCCGATCGGCGCGCCGAGCTGCGGGAACATGCCGTACCACGCGCGCTTTCCCGGCGGCGCGTTCTCGGTCGCCAGCAGCACCGCCCCGCCCCACTCGCCGCCCAGGCCTACGCCCTGTCCGAGCCGGCACAGCGCCAGCAGCAACGGCGCGGCGACGCCGACCTGAGCGTAGGTCGGCAGCAGGCCGATCACCACGGTGGAGATGCCCATCGTCAGCAGCGCCGCGACCAGGGTCGCCTTGCGTCCGACGCGGTCGCCGAAATGGCCGAACAGCGCCGAACCGAACGGCCTGGCGATGAAGGCCAGGGCGAAGGTGGCGAACGATTGCAGCGTGGCGGATGCCGGATCGCCGGGCGGGAAGAACAGGTGCGGGAACACCAGCACCGCCGCGGTGGCGTAGATGTAGAAATCGAAGAACTCGATCGTGGTGCCGATCAGGCTGGCGAACAGGACCCGACGTTTGTCCGCGCCCGTCGCGGGGCGTGCGGCGTCCGCCGCGGCAGCCACGCTCATCGGCTACGGCCCCCGCCGCCGCCGAGGCCCGTCGTCACTTCTTCCCTTCCGCGGCGACCGGCAATGCGTACTCGACCGCGTAAGGCGGCGGCTCTCCACCCGGTCCCTTCAGGTAGTGGTCCATCCACCGCATCAGCCGCAGCGAGTAGTCGTAGCGCGAGGCCGCACGCGCATTTCCGTGGCCTTCGCCCGGATACAGCACCAGCCGCACCGGCGCCTGCCCGGCGAGCTTGAGATGGCGGTAGAACATGTACGACTGCATCACCGGCACGCGCGGATCGGCCTCGCCGTGCAGGATCAGCGTCGGCGTCTTCGACTGTTGCGCGTAGGTGATCGGGCTGGTCTTGCGGAACAGCTCCGGATCCTCCCAGGGCCAGGTGCCCATGTGCACCAGGTGCTGTTCCCAGGGGATGTCGCCAGTGGTCACCAGGCTCGCCTGGTCGGAGATGCCGACGAACATCACCGAGGCCGCGAAGCGCTCGCTGTAGTACGTCGCGCCCCAGGCGCTGGCATAGCCGCCATAGGACCCGCCGGTGATGCCCACTCTGTCGCGGTCGACCAGGCCGCTGGCGACCAGGTGATCGACGCCATCGACCACGTCGTCGAACTCCTCCATCCCAGGGCGCCCGAACCCCTTCTTCGAGAACTCGACGCCGCGCCCGGTGCTGCTGCGGTAGTTCGGCAGGAACACCGCGTAGCCCTTCGCCGCGGCATGTTGCACCGGCTGCGAATAGGCGCTGAGCCAGCCGTTGACGTAGTGCGACTCCGGCCCGCCATGCACCACCGTGATCAGCGGCACGCGCGCGTTGCCGCGGCGTTCCAGCGGGTGCACCAGCAGGCCCTCGATCTCGAGGCCGTCGCGCGCCGGGTAGCGGATCACTTCCTGGCGCGCCAGGCGCACGTCCGCCAGCCAGGGGTTGCTGTCGGTCAGCCGGCTCGGCGCGGTCGTGCCCGCCGCCAGCAGGAACGCTTCGCTCGGGTGCGCGGGCGTACTGCCCACCAGCGCCAGGTCGCCGCCGCTGGAACGGTCGAACGCGTTCCACACCGGGCCCTGCGCCGACAGCAGCGTGCGCGCATTGCCGCCGTCGACGCCCACCTCGCCCAGCCGCGCATGCACGCCCTCGTGGCTGATGAACTGCAGTGAGCCGGCATCGCGCCATGCGACATCGACCACATGGCCTTCCAGGCCCGGCAGCAGGTCGCGCCAGGCGCCGCCATCGCGGCCGACCACGAACAGTCGGCCCTGCTGTGCGTCGTGCTCGTCCTGCGCGGAGACGAAGGCCAGGTGCGCCCCGTCCGGGCTCCACGAGAGGCCACCGACCTTGCCGGGATTGTCCACGCGGCCCAGTTCCCTGCCCTCGGGCGAGACGATGCGCACACGGGTGAACACCAGGGTGTCGTCGGTCAGTTGCCGACGCGCGACCAGCAGCGCCAGCCTGTCGCCGGCGGGGCTCCACTGCACCGACTGCACGCTGCCCTCGAGCTCGACCAGGTGTGGGGCCGGCGCATCCGCGCCCACGTCCGCGATCCACAGTTGCACGGGACGCCAGTCTTCCTCATGGACCTTCTGGGTGAAGCCCTTCTTCTTCAGTGCCTTGAGCTCGTCGCTCTCGGGCTCGCTGGCCAGCAGCGCGGCGCGCCGGCCATCGGGCGACAGGCTGAAGGCGGTGATGTCGGACTTGAGCGTCGCGACCGCGACCGATTCGCCGCCGTCCACCGGGATGCGGTACAGCCTGCGCGTGTCGTCGCCCTGGCGCTTGGCCAGGTACGCCAGCGAGCGTCCGTCGGGCAGCCAGTCCACCCCCGAGACATTGACCTTGCCGGTGACGAAGCCGCGGCTGGCGCCCTCGCGCGATGCGACGTGCAGTTCGGCCCACGCCGGGCCGTCGTCCCCTTCCCCGATCTGGCGTGGTACCGACAGCACGTAGGCCACGTGCCGCCCGTCCGGACCGATGCTGACCTGGCTCACCGCCCGCAGCTTGGCGATCTGTTCCAGTGTGAGACCGCCGTCGGCAGCGAGAACCGGCGTTGCCAGCGCAAACAACAGCCACAGGCCGACGGCCCGCACGATCGGATGGTGCATCGGGAAATCCCCTCCAGGCATGGTCCGGAAACTTTCGCTTGGCCCGGCCGCAATGGCAAGCGCGGGCGCAGGCTTCAACGCTCGCGCCACGCCCTTGCGACGCGGGCGAACACCTCCGCCAGTTCGCGTGCCACGCGATGCGGCAGCTTCGCCACGATCGCCGGCAGGTCGAGCTGTCCGTCCGGGAACGGCTCGTCCTTCCACGCGAACGCGACGCGGTTGCTCTGGCGCTTTTCCTCCAGCACCCACACCCTGTTCCCGCCGAAACTGCGCTTGAGCTTCTCGACGTGAGCGGCGAAATCGGTCGCGTACAGGTTCCCGGCCATGACGCCGCCCGGCACGAGCGCGTCGCGGCAGTCGTCGTAGAAGCGCTGGCTGGACAACGCCGCGGGAATGCCGCTCTCGTCGTAGCCGTCCACCAGCAGGATGTCGAAACGGCCCCGCCGCTCGCGCACGAACTTCGCGCCGTCTGCGAGCAGCACCTGCAACCGCTCGTCGTCGCGCGGCACCCGGAAGGTACGACGCAAGGCGAGCACGTGCGGGTTGTTCTCGGCCACTTCCAGCCGCGCGTCCGGCAGCCGCCGATGGCAGAACTTGACCTGCGAGCCGCCGCCGAGCCCGACCATGCCGATCGCCGCGGGCTGCGGTCGCCACAACAGGCTGGCCATCATCGTGCGCGTGTAGTCGACCTGCAGGTGCCCGGGTCGGAACGTACGCATCCGGCTCTGCGACACGCCGTCGCCGAACTGGAGGTCGGTGTAGAACCACCCGCGCCGGACCACCGGCTTGCGAGCGGCACCGTCGCCCGATCCGTCCGCAGGTGCCGGGTCCCGTGCGTCGGCGCTTTCGCCCGATCGCCCCTCACCTTCCTCCACCATGCTCCCGTCCGCTCGTCCGCGACGCAGGGCAGACTACCCGATGCGCACGCGACACGCCCCCGGGTGTCGCGCGTTGACATGGCTCCGCGCCGGAAGGGGTCCGCGATTCAACTGGAAGCGGTTACGCCGTCCCGCCCATGAACCGGCCCGATGATCCTCAGAATGCGTTCATCGCGATGGTCAACACTGGTACTGCGCCGACCGAGGTGTCGGCAGGGGCCGCCCCATGACGCACTCCCATCCTTCCCGTCCCATCTTCGCCGCCGCACTGGCGGTCGGCCTCGCGCTGGCCGCGGCCCTGCCCGCCGCGGTGGCACAGGACGCGCGGCGCGACGGCGACGATCCGCGCCAGCCTCGCAGCCACGAGTCTCGCCGCGCCGACGCCCCCTCGCGAGCCGACAATGTCGACCGCGCCCGCGGGCAGGGGCCGCAGGCGCAGCGCGAACGTCCGCGTGCGATGGAACGCGATGATCGACCGCAGTCGCAGCGCAGGGTATCCGCGCAGCCGCAGGCCCGGGAGCGCGTGCCGGGCGACCGTCCCCGCATCGACGCCACCCAACGCCGCGAACCGCAGGGGCAGCGGCAGACGGCGGCGCGCATCGAGGCGGCCGAACGCCAGCGCGAGGTCTCGCGTCAGCGCGAAGACGCGGCACGCCGGCAACAGGCGCAGGCGACGCAGCGCGACCAGCAGCGGCGCAACGAAGAGCGCGTGCAGGAGATGCAGGCCGACCACGGGCGGCGCGATACCGGGGGCGATGCGAGACGGATCCAGTCGGAGCGCGAGCAGGCGCGACGCGACGGCACCCAGGCCCGCGCACTGCGCGAGCGCCAGCAGCGCGAGCGCGCGCAGCTCGGCAGGCGCGATACCGCAGGCCCGGCGCAGCGCTTGCAGCGACCCGACGGCCACGACGCCACCCAGCGCCTCGACCGCGCCCGGCAGGAAGCCCGGATCCAGGCCGATCGCCAGCGCGCCGAGCAGTTCCTGCGCGATCGCGAACGCCAGCATCGTCTTGCCGAACAGCGCAATGCCGCACGCGCGCGCCTGCTGCAGCAACAGCGCCGCACGGCGCAGCACCGTTACCAGCAGCAGTATCACGCCAGGCTGTACGAACAGCAGCGGCGTTGGCGCGCGAGTTCGTACGACTACTGGCGCGATCCGTATTACTCGACCCCGGCCAGCTACCGCTATTCCTACGGTGGCCGCTGGCACCAGACCAACCGCTACGGCGCGGACCTGATGCGGCAGGCCGTCCAGAACGGCTACCGCGAAGGCTTGCGTGCAGGCCGCGCCGACCGCGAGGACGGCTGGCGCTACGACGACCGCGGCAGCTATGGCTACCTGGATGCGAGCTACGGCTACAACGGCCGCTACATCGCACAGGACCAGTACGCGCACTACTTCCGCCAGGGATTCCAGCGCGGCTACGAGGACGGCTACCACGGCCGCTATCGCTACGGCCATCGCGACGAGCGCGGCGACTACGGCGTGCTCGCGGCGGTACTGGGGGTCATCCTAGGGCTGCAGTTGCTGAACTGATCGCAGCGCAAGCCGGGTGCGGCGCGACGACCGCCGCCGCGCGCACCCCATCTCTTCCTTCCCGACAGCGGGCCACGGCTCCCAGGCGCGACGCGAACCTGAACCCGCAGCGCAGCAAACACGCGCGCGCGGCAGGCGTAGACTGAGGCCGGCAGTCGGTGACGGGAGGGACTCGAGATGTTCGCATGGCTTCTTGGTGCGGCCCTCGCTGTCGCGCCAGCGATCGCTCCGCAGCCTGCCGCATTACCGCCGGCCACGGACCCGCTTCCGCCGTCCGCGGAGGAGGTCTTCGCGATTCCGCCCGCCTTGCGACAGGCCCTGCACGAGCAGGTGATCGCGCAGGGCGGCGCATCCCGGCAACAGCGCCTGTCGCGCCTCGTGCGGTTCATGTTCCACCCCGACGGGCTCGGGATGCGTTACCGGCACGACGCCGATTTCACGGTCGCCGAAGCCTGGCAGACGCGCGAAGGCAACTGCCTGAGCTTCACCCTGATGACCATCGCGCTGGCGCGTGCGGCCGGACTCGACGCCTACGGCCAGGAGATCAACCGGACCCTGTCCTGGTACAGCGAGGGCGACACCCTCTACTTCAGCAACCACGTCAATGCCGGCATCCGCATCCACCAGCAACGCTATTCGGTGGACGTCGCCAGCGACAATGTGCTGACCGGCGAGCCGCCGAAACAGGTCCGGGACGATCGCCTGCTGGCGATCCTCCACAGCAACCGGGCCGCATCGCTGCTGGGCAAGGGCAGGCTCGCGGAGGCAGCGGCGTACATGGCCTCCGCGCTGCGCGCGGACAGGGGCTACGCCTCCGCCTGGAACAACGCCGGCGTGCTTGCGCTACGCGAGGGCAGTCCGGAGCTGGCCGAGCAGCACTTCCTGAAGGCCCTCGAGCTGGACGGGGCGCACGACGGCGCGATGCTGAACCTCGCGTCGCTGTACGCAACGCGTGGCGACCGGCAACGCGAACACGAATATCGCAGGCGGATCGAGAAAGCGCGCCAGCGCAACCCGTTCCACTACTTCATGCTCGCGCTCGACGATGAGAAGCAGGGCGACTATGCCGCCGCGGCGCAACATTACCGGCGCGCGATCGGGCTGTACGACGGCGAGCACCGGTTCCATTACGGGCTCGCGCGCGCCTACCTGCACCTGGGCGAGTTCCGCAAGGCCGGGGACGCCCTGCGTCGCGCGCAGTCCCTCGCCACCGAAGGCACCAGCGAACGCTACCAGGCCAAGCTGGACCGGCTGCGACGCAAGGGCCTGTAGGGACGGTTCGAAGCCGCAGGCTCAGCGCAGCTGGCTGTCCTTGCTGCCGCGACGGTTGTAGCCGGCGTGCGACTGTTCGTCCTGTTCCTCGGCTTCCTGGCAGGCGATGCACAGGCGCACCCCGGGCATCGCCTGGCGACGCGCTTCCGGGATGGGAGCATCGCATTCCTCGCAGTGCGAGCGGCCCGGCCCTTTCGGCAGCTGGCTGCGCGCACGCTTGATGCCGTCCTTCACGGTCGCATCGATCTGATCCTGCACCGCGCCATCGCCTGCCCAGCCGGTTGCCATGGTGGGTCTCCCGTCAATCTGCCCGTGTAGCGACTGTCTACCGCAACCGACGTTCAGATCCCGTCGGACCAGCTGACCGCCGGTGCCTGTGCGTCCTTGCGCGGCATGACGACGGTTGCGACCGCCTGCCATACCTTCAACGCGTCCACGGTCGCGGCGACGTCGTGCACCCGCACGATCCGGGCGCCGCGCTGCGCCGCCAGCAGGTGCGCGGCCACCGAGCCGTGCACCCGCGCCTGCGGATCTTCGCGGCCGGTCAGTTCGCCGATCGTGCGCTTGCGCGACAGCCCGGCCATGACCGGAACGCCGAGCTCGGTGAAGCGCTCGAGTTGCGCGAGCAACTGCAGGTTGTGCCCGGTGCTCTTGCCGAAACCGAAACCGGGGTCGACCACGATGCGCTTCTTCGAGATCCCCGCCATCTCCAAGGTGAACACGCGCTCGGTGAGGAAGCGGTGCACCTCCCCGACCACGTCGTCGTATTCCGGCGCGTCCTGCATCGAACGCGGCTCGCCGAGCATGTGCACCAGCACCACCGGCACCGCGAGCGATGCCGCCATGTCGAGCGCGCCCCCGCGGCGCAGCGCATAGACATCGTTGATCATCCCGGCGCCCGCCTCGACCGCCGCGCGCATCACGTCCGGCTTCGACGTATCGATGCTGATCGGCAGCGCGGTTTCGCGCGACAGCCGTTCGATCACCGGCAAGACCCGCTGGAGTTCCTCCGCGACCGACACCTCGCCAGCGCCCGGACGCGTGGACTCGCCGCCGACGTCGAGCAGGTCCGCCCCCTCCTCCACCAGTTTCAGGCCATATGCCACCGCTGCGTCGATGGTCGCGTGTGCGCCGCCATCGGAGAACGAATCGGGGGTGACGTTGACGACGCCCATGACCCGGGTGCGGTCGAGGCGGAGGATGCGGCCGGCGCAGTCGAGCTGGGGGGCGGTGTCGAACATTCGGGATTCGGGACTGGAGATTGGACGGGGATTGGGGATTGCGGCAGCCGATCGGGTTGTCATCCCGAGCGCAGCGAGGGATCTTGCCTGTGCCGCGTCGAACGGATCCTCACTGCACTCGGGATAGCAGTGTAGAAGATGCGCGACGTTCAGGCAGTGGGCAGGCTCCGTCCGCTTCAGCCTGCCAGCCGCGTCAGTTCGGTCGCCTCCTGTGCGCGGAGCCGGGATCCGCGCACCCCGATCCACACGCCGTGCGCCGACCGTTTGCCGCCGGCGCAATGCGAAAACGCCGGCTCCCCGGCGCTTTCGTGCATCCATCGGCGGACGCCCGGCCGCAGCCGGCCGGGCGCGCCGACGTCAGGTCTGCTCGGCCGGCCCGCCGATCGGAGGCAGCGGGCGCGAATCGCCGTCGCCGCCCTTGCCTCCACCCTTGCCGGACTCGATCCAACCCATCGGCGGCGGCGGGTCGCGGCCTTCCATGATCGCGTCGATCTGCGGCACGTCGATGGTCTCGTATTCGAGCAGCAGCTTCGCCATCGCGTGCAGCTTGTCGAGGTTCTCCGACAGGATGCCCGTGGTGCGCTCGTAGGCCTTGTCGAGGATGCCGCGCACGACTTCGTCGATCCTGCGCGCGGTATCGTCGGACACGCTCTTGTGCTGGGTCACCGATCGGCCGAGGAACACCTCGTCCTCGTCCTCGCTGTAGGCGATCGGTCCCATCTCGTCCGACAGGCCCCACTTGGTGACCATGTTGCGCGCCATCTTGGTTGCGCGCTCGATGTCGTTGGACGCACCGGTGGTGACCTTGTCGGCCCCGAACACCAGTTCCTCGGCCACGCGGCCGCCGTACAGCGAGCACAGCTGCGATTCGATGGTGGTGCGGTTGTAGCTGTACTTGTCGCCCTCGGGCAGGTACATGGTCACGCCCAGCGCGCGGCCGCGCGGAATGATGGTGACCTTGTAGACCGGGTCGTGCTCGGGGACCAGGCGGCCGACGATGGCGTGCCCGGCCTCGTGGTAGGCGGTGAGCGTCTTCTCTTCCTCGCTCATCGCCATCGAGCGGCGCTCCGCGCCCATCAGGATCTTGTCGCGCGCCTTGTCGAAGTGGTCCATGCGCACGTCCTTGCCGTTCTCGCGCGCGGCGAACAGCGCCGCCTCGTTCACGAGGTTGGCCAGGTCGGCGCCGGAGAAGCCGGGCGTGCCGCGCGCGATCACCAGCGGCTCGACGTTGTCGGCCAGCGGCACCTTGCGCATGTGCACGCGCAGGATCTGCTCGCGTCCCTTCACGTCCGGCAGGCCGACCACGACCTGGCGGTCGAAACGGCCCGGGCGCAGCAGCGCGGGGTCGAGCACGTCGGGTCGGTTGGTCGCGGCGATCACGATCACGCCTTCGCCGCCCTCGAACCCGTCCATCTCGACCAGCAACTGGTTCAGGGTCTGCTCGCGCTCGTCGTGGCCGCCGCCCAGGCCGGCGCCGCGATGGCGGCCGACCGCGTCGATCTCGTCGATGAAGATGATGCAGGGCGAATGCTTCTTGGCCTGCTCGAACATGTCGCGCACGCGGCTGGCGCCGACGCCGACGAACATCTCGACGAAATCCGAGCCGGAGATCGAGAAGAACGGCACCTTGGCCTCGCCGGCGATGGCCTTGGCCAGCAGCGTCTTGCCGGTACCGGGCGGGCCGACCATCAGCACGCCGCGCGGGATCTTGCCGCCCAGCTTCTGGAACCTGGAAGGATCGCGCAGGAACTCGACCAGTTCGGACACTTCCTCCTTGGCCTCGTCGCAACCGGCGACGTCGGCGAAGGTGACCTTGGTCTGGTCCTCGTTGAGCAGCTTGGCGCGCGACTTGCCGAACGACATCGCGCCCTTGCCGCCGCCCTGCTGCATCTGCCGCATCATGAAGAACCAGAAGCCGATGATCAGCGCCACCGGCAGCAGGTTGATCAGGATGTACATGAGCGACGGTCCGCTCGAGGGCGGCGCGGCCTGGATCTCGACCTTGTGGTTGATCAGGTCATCCATCATGCCTTCGTCGCGGCGCGGCGCGATCACCGTGCCGTTCTCGCCGCTCTTGGTGACGAATTCGACCGTCTTCTCGTCCTCGGCGATCTTCACCGACTTGATCTGGTCGCGACGCACCTGCTCCATGAACTGCGAGTAGCGCACTTCGCTGGTCGCGCCGGTGCCCGGGTTGAAGCTGTTGAACACCAGCATCAGCACCACGGCGACCATCGCCCACAGCAGGAGGTTCTTCACCAGGTCATTCATCGGGATTTCCGGGACTCCAATGGGGTCATGCTACTTGATTGCCGCCAGCTTGCCCTGGGCCAGCGCATAGACTTCAGGCGAACGCCTGCGCGAGGCGGCGGGCTTGCGGATCGCGACCTTCGCGTAACGCCTGCGAAGCTCGCGCACGAAATCGTCGAAACCCGTGCCTTGGAACAGCTTGATCAGGAAGGTGCCGCCGGGCTTCAGGTGGCGGTCGGCGAACTCCATCGCCAGTTCGGACAGGTACATCGCTCGCGGCTGGTCGACCGCTTCCACACCACTCTTGTTGGGGGCCATGTCCGACAACACAAGGTCCACGGCCTGGCCCGCCAGCATCGTCTCAAGCCCGGATAAGACCGCATCTTCCCTGAAATCGCCATGAAGGAACTCGACCCCGGCCAGCGGCGGCATCTCCAGGATGTCCAGGGCAAGCACCCGCCCGGGCCGCGCCGGATCCAGCCGGTCCAGCTCCTGGCGGATCCACTGCGACCATCCGCCCGGGGCCGCACCGAGGTCGACCACGACCATGCCCGGCCTGAGCAGCCGGTCGCGCTCGACCAGCTCCTCCAGCTTGAAGGCCGCGCGCGAACGCAGGCCCTCGGCCTGGGCCTTCTTCACGAAGGGATCGGAGAAGTGTTCCTTCAGCCAGCGCTGGCTGCTCTTGCTGCGGGTGGCCATGCGTTCATCCCCCTCCCCCAGGGGGAGGGCCGGGTGGAGGCGGCCGGTGCGGATGCGGAGGCACGGCGCCTCCGGAAAAGAGGTTGCGGGCGGCATGATACCCTGCGCCCAATCCTCCACCGTCCAGCACCCGATGTCGATCGACCTGACCGCCGCCCAGAACCGCTTCCTGCGCGGCCAGGCACATGACCTCAAGGCGATGCTGCAGGTGGGCGGCAAGGGCGTGACCGACGCGGTGGTCGCCGAGATCGACGGCGCGCTGGAGCACCACGAGCTGATCAAGATCAAGGTCGCCGCAGCCGACCGCGACGCGCGCGACCAGCTGATCGGCCAGATCGCGCAACGCAGCGGCGCCGCGCTGGTACAGCGGATCGGCCACGTCGCGGTGCTGTACCGGCCGTCGAAGGACAAGCGCCAGATCGTGCTTCCCCGGGCCTAGCCTCCGAGCCGGATGCAACTGGTCCACGAACAACCCGATTTCGAGTTCTTCCTGCGTGGCGCGGACGGACGCAGCGCGCTGGTCAACGACCGGCGGCTGGCTGCCAGCTTCATCGTCGCCCCCGATCGCCTGCTGGAAGACTGGCCGGTCGACCACCCGCTCGCCCTGCGCGTGGCCGACCTCGAACCGATGCTCGCCCTGCAGCCGGAGCTGATCGTGCTCGGCTGCGGCGCGGTCCAGGCGTTCCCGCCGCAGGACACGCTGGCCGCCTGCCTCTCGCGCGGGGTCGGGCTGGAAGCCATGACCAACGCCGCGGCCGCGCGCACCTACAACGTGCTGGCCGGCGAAGGGCGCCGGGTGGTGGCCGGGTTCATCCTCACGGGGTGATCCTTCCGGGCTTGCGGATCGCACATCGGGCGACACCCGGCGCGCCGCGCCGGGCCGGGGATCCGCCGGATCCGCCGTCGAGACGCCTCAGCGGCGCGGCAGGTGCTGGAGCGGGTCGACCGGCTTGCCGTTGTAGCGTATCTCGAAATGCAGCATCTCGCGCGCCGCGCCGGTACTGCCCATTTCCGCGATCTGCTGGCCCGCGGCTACCCGCGCGCCTTCGTTCACCAGGCGCGTGCGGTTGTGACCATAGGCTGACAGCCACTGCTCGTCGTGCTTGACGATCACGAGCTCGCCGTAGCCGACCAGGCCGGAGCCCGAATACACCACCACGCCATCGGCGGCGGCGCGCACCGCCTGGCCGCTCCTGCCGACGATGTCGATCCCCTGCCGCGTGGGATCGCCGGCGGCGAAGCGGTTGAGGATCTGGCCATCGGTCGGCCAGCGCCAGCCCAGACGGCTGCTCGCGGGCGGCGGCGCGGACGGTTGCGGCGGGGTCTGCGTCGGACGCACTGGCGGTCGCTGTGCCGCGGCGGCAGCCGCGCCAGCTGAACGCGACGCGCTCCCGGCTCCGGGATACAGCCGCAAGCGTTGCCCCGGGTAGATGGTGTAGGGCGGAGAAATGCCGTTCCACAGCGCCAGGTCCATCGGGCTGATGCCGTTGTTGACGGCCAGCCGGTACAGCGTGTCGCCGCGCCTGACCACGATGCTCGCGCCCGGCTTCGGAGTCGAGACCCGCGGCGTGGATTCCGTGCCGGGCGTGCGCACCACCTTGCTGCTGCAGGCGCCGAGCACGCACAGGGCCAGCAGCGCTGCCGCGGGCGCACGCAGTCGCGGAAGCCATCGCCGTGCGTTGATGCGTGCCATTCCCGACTCCACCGCAGCCCCTGTCTTCGCGCCGACGCCGATCATGCCGCGAACCGCTTGAACAGTTCCTGCGCCACCAGCCCGCCGCCGCCGATCAGCACGCTGAAGTACACCATCGTGCCGATGTTGGCGAGGTGGCCGAGCAGCACGGCGCCGCCGTCGCGCTGGATGAACCCGATCGCATACGCCAGCAGCGCGAATCCGGGCAGGGTGTTGCTGAACGGAACGAATCCAAACGGCGCCATCAGCAGCAGCGCCGCAAGGATGAAGGCCAGGTTGTTGACCATGTCCTGCAGGCGTCCGTCGACCAGCGCACCCAGGCGGTGCGGCCTGCTCAGCTTCTCGAGCCGCTGCACCCATCGCAGTCCGCCTGCCAGCCCGGGCCGAAGGCGGTCGGACGGCAGCCGGCGGTCGCGCACGCGCGCGGGCAGCCATAGCTGGCGACCCAGCAGCCGGCTGACGCCCACCAGCAGGATCGCGGCGCCGAACACCGTGCTGACGCCGGGAATCGACACCGGGATCAGGAACACCAGGGTCAGCAGGATGCACAGCAGCAACAGGCCCTCGTCGCCGAACAGGTCGAGCAGTTCGCCCAGGGTGACGTGGTCGGGCGGCAGCCGTTCGATCATGCCGGCGATCTGCGCGCCGAGGCTGTCGTTGTCGCCGCCGGGGGCGGCTTTCGCATCGGAATTCGTCATCGAATCAGCCCACCGTGCCGGAGAGCAGCGGCACGAACACCACGGGGCCCAGGTCGCGGCGGGAGATCGAGCCATCGGCTTCCCTGCGCAGCATGAGCAGTTGCTGCGCGCTGGCGGCGCCTACCGGCGCGACCAGTACGCCGCCGGGCGCCAGCTGTCCGGTGAGCGCCTCGACCAGCGCCGGCGCGCCAGCGGTCACCAGGATGCCGTCGTAGGGGCCGTTCTCGGGCCAGCCGACGCGGCCATCGTCGTGCTTGCTGCGCACGTTGAGGCCGAGCGAGCGGAAGCGCTTGCGCGCGACGCGCAGCAGGTCGCCGATCCGTTCCACGGTATGCACTTCCAGCCCCAGCGCGGCCAGGACGGTCGCCTGGTAGCCCGAGCCGGTACCCACTTCCAGCACCCGCTTCGGCTCGTAACCGTCGGCGAACAGGGCCTCGGTCATGCGCGCGACCACCCACGGTTGCGAGATGGTCTGGCCATGGCCGATCGGCAGCGCGGTGTCCTCGTAGGCGCGGGTGGCCAGCGCCTCGTCGACGAACAGGTGGCGCGGCACGGTGCGGATCGCGTTGAGCACGCGCTCGTCGGCGATGCCATTGGCGCGCAGGCGCTCGATCAGGCGGTCGCGCACGCGCTGCGAGGTCATCCCGAGGCCGATCGCCTCGGGCTGCAGGCGCAGTCGCGGCGTCATCATCCCTGCGGCTCCTTCAGCTCCGCCGCGAGGCTGCCGACCCAGCTCGCCACCTGCTCCAGCGCCTGGTAGCGGGTGAGGTCGACATGGATCGGCGTGATCGAGATGTGGCCATAGCGCACCGCATGGAAATCGGTGCCGGGGCCGGCATCCATCTCCGGTCCCGCCGCACCGATCCACCACCAGGTGCGGCCACGCGGATCCTCCTGCTTCGTACAGGGCTCGGCGCGGTGGCGATTGCCCAGGCGCGTGACCTCGAAACCGGCGATCTCGCCCCAGGCGCGGTCGGGCACGTTGACGTTGAGGATGGTGTCGGCCGGCAGCGGATCGCCCTTGAGCCGCTCGACGATCTCCACTGCCGCGCGCGCCGCGGTCTCGTAGTGGCGGCCGTCGTGGTTGACCGTGGCCAGCGACATGGCGATCGCCGGCAGGCCGAGGAAGCGCCCTTCCATCGCCGCGGCGACCGTGCCCGAGTAGATCACGTCGTCGCCGAGGTTGGCGGTGTTGTTGATGCCCGAGACGACGAGGTCCGGCTCCTGTTCGAACATGCCCGTGATGGCGACGTGGACGCAGTCGGTGGGCGTGCCGTAGACGCGCCAGACCGACTGCTCGAGCTGCTGCACGCGCAGCGGCATGTCCAGGGTCAGCGAGTTGCTGGCGCCGGAGCGGTCGCGGTCGGGGGCGACGATCAGGACTTCGTGACCGGCATCGCGCAGCCCCTGCGCCAGGATGCGGATGCCGGGGGCATCGACGCCGTCATCGTTGCTGACCAGTACGCGCATGAACCTCTGGATCTACCCTTGCCGCGGAGTCGTCGCGCCATGATACCGGATGCGCACGCCGCGATCCGGACCCGGGCCCCACATCGCGGCATACTGCCGATTCATGACGAAGGGCCGCACGCCACCCGATGACGACGACGCGGCGCTGTTCCGCAGCGCGATCGGCCGCGTGCGCGAACTGCCGCCAGCCGCCGCACCGCCGGCGCGTCCGAAGCCGCGACCGGGCACGCGCATGGCCGACCTGGACGAGGCCGAGGCGAAGGACGAGTTCCTGCGCCTGCTCGGCAGCGAGCCGGTGGAGTCGGGCGACACACTGCGCTACCGCCGCGACGACGTGCCTGCGCGCGTGCTCAAGCGTCTCGCCCAGGGCCAGTACGCGGCGCAGGACGAACTGGACCTGCACCACGCCACCGCGGCTGCCGCCGCGACGCTGCTGCGGCGCTTCCTGCTCGATGCGCGCGAAGCCGGCACGCATTGCGTGCGCGTGATCCACGGCAAGGGCTTGGGCTCGGACGGCGTGCCGGTGCTGAAGAACCTGGTCGATCGCCAACTGCGCCAGCGCGCCGACGTGCTGGCGTTCCATTCCGCCCCGGCGGCGCAGGGCGGTACCGGCGCGGTGCTGGTGCTGCTCAGGCCGCGCGGAGCGTGAGACCTACTGCTTCGCGGCGACCCGCTTGACCGGCGGGTTGACCCAGTGGACGTCGACGCCCCTGCGCAACGCCATCGACTGCACGATCGCCACGTATTCGCTGTCGATGACGATCGCGCCCGGCGCGGGCGGCGGCGGTGGCGCGGCGGACACCACGCGGTGCGTGCCTGCGCACGCGGTCAACAGCGTCGCGACGATGAAGAAGGAGAAGAGACGAAGCGGTCTGCTCATGGCGGAATCCTCCCGTTCCGGCGCCAGCGCACGATGCAACCGGCGTCACCGCAGATATACGCCCACCGGGGCCGGACACCAGTGCCGGGGGCATCATTCCGACGAGTGGTCGACGATGGGGCCGACGTGCACCGCGCCCAGTTCCGCCAGCACGCTGGTCGCGTAGGCGCCCGGCGGCAGCGAGAATCCTAGCCGCAGCGTCGCTTCGTCCGGCCATTCCCAGGTCGGTTCGCCAGGGCGAAGCCGCGTCGCTCGCCGCTCCTGGCGCAACCCCGCCGCCTCCAGCCCCGCGCGCAGGCGCATCGCCGGCTCATCGCCGAGCGCCGATTCCTCGAGTTCGCGCGCCGCACCCTGCGTGCGCAACTCGCCCTCGCCCCACAGGGGCGCAGTGGGGTGAATATCGAAGGCCGCGAGCCGCGCCGCCAGGGACGCGCCGAACGGCTCGGGACCGAACACGCTGCGGCTGCCGGCGAGCATCCAGACCTCGCCCTCGAGGCCGGCATCCCAGGTGCCGTCGTGCACGCGGCGCGCGAGCACCCGGTTGAACAGTTCCGAACGCGCGGCCGACAGCAGCAGCGAGCGTTCCTCGCGGCGCACGCGGCGGCCCGCGAACATGGCCAGCGCACGCGCCAGGTTGCCCCCGTCGCGTCCGAACCGCTGCTCGCCGAAGTAGTTGGGCAAGCCGCGCGCGGCGACCGCCTGGAGGCGTGCCTCGATCGGCTCGCGTTCGCCCTGCACTTCACGCAGGGTCAGGATGAAGCGGTTTCCCGCCAGCGCGCCGCGTGGCAGCTTGCGCCCGTGCCGGACCGCATGCAGCACGCGCAGCGCCTCGCCGTTCGCCGCGTCCTCGAACGCCAGCGCCTCGATCGGTGGATCCGCGCGCCCAGGCAGTTGCACCGAGAAGCGCTGTCGCGTCAGTGCATGCCGGTCCTTGAGTCCGGCGTGACCGATCGCAGACTCCGCCACCCCCGCCCATTGCGCGATGCGGCGGGCGACGAACGCGCTGTTGAGCCCGCGCTTCTCGATCGTCAGCAGCAGATGCTCGCCCGCACCGTCGGCCTCGAACGCGTCGATTTCCTCGACGACGAAATCCTCCGGCGCCTGCCGGAAGCGCGCCTGCAGGACCGGCACGCCATGCGCACGCGGCGGATTCACGGGCAGGCCGCGCCCCGCAGGCGCACGATCCCGCAGCCCGGGTCGACCACGGGCGTTCCCGCCGGCAAGCGCCGAAGGGCCTTGCGCCAGCGCGGCGTCAGGCCCGGAGCATCAGGTCCCATCGGGCACCAGCAGGCATGCCGCCAGCGCCGCGATCCCTTCGCCCCGGCCGGTGAAACCCAACCGCTCGCTGGTCGTGGCCTTGACGCTGATCCCGTCCACGCCGATGCCGAGGTCCGCGGCGATCAGTGCACGCATCGCCGGCGCGTGCGGTCCGATCTTCGGCCGCTCGCAGACGACGGTGACATCGGCATTGCCCACGCGCCAGCCGCGCGCGCGCAGCAGGCCGTCGCAGTGGCGCAGGAACGTGCGGCTGTCGGCGCCCTTCCAGCGCGGGTCCGACGGCGGGAAATGCACCCCGATGTCGCCCAGTGCCAGCGCGCCCAGCATCGCGTCGCACAACGCGTGCAGGACCACGTCGCCGTCGCTGTGTGCGAGCACGCCACGCTCGTGCGGCACGCGGACGCCGCCCAGCATGACGTGGTCGCCCTCGCCGAAGGCGTGGACGTCGTATCCCTGCCCGATGCGTACGCTCACGGCAGGAACAGTTCGACCATGCGGTTCATGTCGACATGGCGGATCAGTGCGGCGGCTTCGGCGGAGACGCGCGGATCCACGAACAGGCCCTCCCCGGCCATCTCGCCCACGCGGCCGAACGCGCGCTGGAAGGCGACGTCTCCCGATCCCTCGCGGAACGCCTGCTTCGCCTGCGTGGCGCAATCGACCGTCAACAGCCGCTCCATCAGCGCGCCCATGGCCTTGTTGGCCGCGTCACGCTGGACCTGGCTGACCTGCGCCATGCCTTCGAGGTCCGGATGCAGCGCGATCGCCGAGAACATCCACTGCACGAGCGTGCGCTTGTCGTCCGCATCCGCGGACGCGACGACGCAGGCCTCCAGCTCCGCCGGCCCCTCCTGCGCGGCCACCGCGCCCCACGGCAGCAGGACCGACACCGCGGCCAACATCTTCACGCGAAAACGCCTCATTCGATTTCCCCTGGTTGACGCCGCGACAGCACGAATTCGAATCGCGCCAGATCGCTGGCGGTGGTGACCTTGAAGTTGTCCTCGGCGCCCTCGACCAGCAGCGGGCGCATCCCCTGGCGTTCCATCGCCATCGCCTCGTCGGTGACCGCGAGGCCTGCCTCGGACGCGGCCTCCAGCGCCCGCGCCAGTTGCAGTCGACGGAACAACTGCGGCGTCAGCGCACGCCACAGCCGTTCGCGCGGCTCGGTCCGGTCGATGCCGCCGTCGTCCCCCGCGCGCTTGAGCGTGTCGCGCACCGGCGCGGCCAGGATCGCGCCCACGGGGTCGTTGCGGCCGCGCTCGAGCAGCGCGGTCAGGTCGCCGTGGCGCAGGTTCGGCCGCGCGGCGTCGTGCACCAGCACGAAATCGTCGGCGCGCACCTCGTCAGGCAATGCCAGCAGGCCCGCCAGCACCGAGTCCGCCCGCGATTGGCCGCCGGCACAGCGCAGCAGCGGCTTGCCCGAGATCTCGCGCCAGTCCGGCCAGTGCCGGTCGTCGTCGGCCAGGACTACGACCGCGCCGCGAACCCCCGGGTGCGCGAGCAGCGCCGCGAGCGAATAGGCGATCAGCGGACGGCCCTCGACCTCGACGTACTGCTTCGGCAGCGCGCCGCCGAAGCGGGCGCCGCGACCGGCGGCCGGCACGATCGCCCAGACCCCGCCGCGGACCTGCTCCGGGCTCATGGCTCGTCCCCCGCCGCCGCGCCCTGATCCGGCACGGTCCGCGGTGGCGCAGGTACGCGGTCGTCGTCGACGACGCGGTAGAAGATCTCACCCGGCTTGATCATGCCCAGTTCGTTACGCGCGCGTTCCTCGATCGCCGCCTCGCCGGACTTCAGGTCGGCGACTTCCGCCGCAAGCGCCGCGTTGCGCTGCTCCAGTCCTTCGTTCTGGCGACGCTGCTGGCCGACCCGCGCGTCGAGTTCCTCGACCGCACGGGTGCCCCCGTCGCCCAGCCAGAGCCGGTACTGCAGCCATCCCAGCAGCACGACCAGCGCCAGCAGCATCCACCGCAACCAGCGCATCGCGGCGATCCGTCAACGCTTCAGCGAGACGAACGCGTCGCGACCGGCGTACTTCGCGCCCGCGCCGAGCTGTTCCTCGATGCGCAGCAACTGGTTGTACTTGGCGACGCGATCGCTGCGGCACAGCGAGCCGGTCTTGATCTGGGTCGCGGTGGTGGCCACCGCGATGTCGGAGATGGTGGTGTCCTCGGTTTCGCCGGAGCGGTGCGAGACGATCGCCGCGTAGCCGGCCTGGTCCGCCATGGCGATCGCCTCCAGCGTCTCGCTGAGCGTACCGATCTGGTTGACCTTGATCAGGATCGCGTTGGCGGTGCCCGAATCGATGCCCTGGCGGAAGATCCTGGGATTGGTGACGAACAGGTCGTCGCCCACCAGTTGCACGGTCTTGCCGACGCGCTCGGTCAGGGCCTTCCAGCCGTCCCAGTCGTCCTCCGCCATGCCGTCCTCGATGGTGACGATGGGATACTGGGCGGCCCAGTCGGCCAGGAAGTCGACGAACTGCTCGCCGGTCAGGCGCTTGTTCTCGCCGACGAGGTTGTACTTGCCGCTTTCGAAGAATTCGCTGGAAGCCACGTCCAGGCCCAGCTGCACGTCCTCGCCGGCGCTGTAGCCGGCCCTGCCGATCGCCTCGAGGATGGTGTCGAGCGCTTCGACATTGCTGCGGAAATCCGGGGCGAATCCGCCCTCGTCGCCGACCGCCGTGCTCAGGCCGTGGCCCTTGAGCACCGACTTGAGCGCATGGAAGATCTCGGTGCCGCAGCGCAGCGCCTCGGAGAACGAGGCCGCCCCCACCGGCAGCACCATGAACTCCTGGAAGTCGACGTTGTTGTCGGCGTGGGCGCCGCCGTTGATGATGTTCATCATCGGCACCGGCAGCACTGGCGCGCGATCGCCGGCCAGGTGCTTCCACAGCGGCAGCTTGCGCGAGGCCGCGACTGCATGCGCGTTGGCCAGCGACACCGCCAGCAGCGCGTTGGCGCCCAGGCGGCCCTTGTTCTCGGTGCCGTCGAGGTCGATCAGGCGCTTGTCCAGCCCGGCCTGGTCGTCGGCGTCGAAGCCGGCCAGCGCCTCGGCGATCGTGCCGTTGACGTTGCCCACGGCCTTGAGCACGCCCTTGCCGAGGTAGCGGGTCTTGTCGCCGTCGCGCAGTTCGACCGCTTCCTTGGCGCCGGTGGAGGCGCCGGACGGCACCGCCGCGCGGCCGAACGATCCATCGGCCAGCGTCACTTCGGCTTCGAGAGTGGGGTTACCGCGGGAGTCGAGGATTTCGCGGGCGTGGATCCTGGCAATCGTGCTCATCGTGTCGTCGGGTTCCGTCAGAGGGTGGATTCGAGAAAGCCGTGCCGCTTGGTCACGCGGTCGAGCTCGAGCAGGGTCGCCAGCAACGCTTCCATGCGATCGAGCGGCCAGGCGTTGGGGCCGTCGCTGAGCGCCTTGGCAGGGTCGGGATGCGTCTCCATGAACACGCCGGACACGCCTACGGCCACCGCCGCGCGCGCCAGCACCGGGACGAACTCGCGCTGGCCACCGCTGGAGCTGCCCTGCCCGCCCGGGAGCTGCACCGAATGGGTGGCGTCGAACACCACCGGGCAGCCGGTGTCGCGCATCACGCTCAGCGAGCGCATGTCAGAGACGAGGTTGTTGTAGCCGAAGCTGGCGCCGCGTTCGCAGACCATGATCTGGTCGTTGCCGGTCGACTTCGCCTTCTCCACCACCGGCTTCATGTCCCAGGGCGCCAGGAACTGGCCCTTCTTGATGTTCACCGGCTTGCCGGCGCTGCAGACCTTGCGGATGAAATCGGTCTGGCGCACGAGGAAGGCCGGGGTCTGCAGCACGTCGACGACCGAGGCGACCTCATCCATCGGCGTGTACTCGTGCACGTCGGTCAGCACCGGCACGCCGATCTGCCGCCTCACCTCTCCCAGCACGCGCAGGCCTTCTTCCATGCCGGGACCGCGGAAGCTGCTGCCCGAGGTGCGGTTGGCCTTGTCGAAGCTGGACTTGAAGATGAAGTCGATGCCGAGCCGGCCGGTGATCTCCTTGAGCTTGCCGGCGACGTCGAGCTGCAGTTGCTCGCTCTCGACCACGCAGGGGCCGGCGATCAGGAAGAACGGCTGCTCGAGGCCGACCTCGAATCCGCACAGCTTCATGCCTTGCTCCATGTAGGAGCGGCCCATGGCCGCGACCGCCTGGCGGAAAAATCGTGTCGCGCCCACGGGGCGCTCCTACAGGGGCACGTCATGCGGAAGCCTCCTTGAGCAGCTTGCCGCCGGCCTTCTGTTCGCGCGCGGCGCGGATGAAGCCGATGAACAGCGGATGGCCGCCGCGCGGCGTGGACAGGAACTCGGGATGCGCCTGGCAGGCGATGAACCAGGGATGGCCCGGCAGTTCGATCATCTCCACCAGCAGGTCGTCCATCGACTTGGCCGAGATCACCAGGCCCGCGTCCTCGAGCTGGGTGCGATAGCGGTTGTTGAACTCGTAGCGGTGGCGGTGGCGCTCGCCGACCACATCCTTGCCGTACAGCTCGCGCGCCTTCGTCCCGGGCTTGAGCCGCTGTTCCTGCAGGCCCAGGCGCATGGTGCCGCCAAGGTCGGATTTCTCGTCGCGCTTCTCGATCTCGCCCGTCTGGGTGCGCCACTCGGTGATCAGGCCGATCACCGGATGCGGGGTCTGGCGGTCGTTCTCGGTGCTGTTGGCGCCTTCCAGGCCGGCGAGGTGGCGGGCGACGTCGACCACCGCCGCCTGCATGCCGTAGCAGATGCCGAAGTAGGGAATGCCTTGTTCGCGCGCATGCTGCGCCACCAGCACCTTGCCCTCGAAGCCGCGGTCGCCGAAGCCGCCCGGCACCAGGATCCCGTCGACCCGGCCCAGCGCCTTCTCGGCCCCGTCGCGTTCGATGTCCTGCGATTCGATCCACTTCAGGTTCACGCGGGTGCGCTGGCGGATGCCGCCGTGCTTGAGCGCCTCGCCGACCGACTTGTACGCATCCTTGTGGTCGACATACTTGCCGACCACGGCGATGGTGACCTCGTCGATCGGGTGCTCGGCCGCGTCCACCACCGCCAGCCATTCGGACAGGTCGGCCACCGGCGCAGCCTTGTCGCCCAGGCGCAGGCGGTCGACCACGATTTCGTCCAGGCCCTGCGCATGCAACCACATCGGGATCTTGTGGATGTTGTCCAGGTCCACGGCCGAGATCACCGCCTTCTCCGGCACGTTGGTGAACGAGGCGATCTTGCGCCGCTCGCCGTCGGGCAGCGGCTGCTCGCTGCGGCACAGCAGCACGTCGGGCTGGATGCCGATCGAGCGCAGCTCCTTCACCGAGTGCTGGGTGGGCTTGGTCTTGAGCTCGCCAGCGGCGGCGATGTACGGCACCAGGGTCAGGTGCATGAACACCGCCTTGTCGGCGCCGCGGTCGGTCCGGATCTGGCGGATCGCCTCCAGGAACGGCAGCGACTCGATGTCGCCCACGGTGCCGCCGATCTCCACCAGCGCCACGTCGAAGCCCTGGGTGGCGGCATCGATGCAACGCTTGATCTCGTCGGTGATGTGCGGGATCACCTGCACGGTCGCGCCCAGATAGTCGCCGCGGCGCTCCTTGCGGATCACCGACTCGTAGATCTTGCCGGTGGTGATGGAGTTCTTGCCGCCGAGGCGGACGTTGATGAAGCGCTCGTAATGACCCAGGTCGAGGTCGGTCTCGGCGCCGTCGTCGGTGACGTAGACCTCGCCGTGCTGGAACGGGCTCATGGTGCCCGGATCGACGTTGATGTACGGGTCCAGCTTCATCATCGTCACCCTCAGGCCGCGGGCCTCGAGGATCGCGGCCAGCGACGCGGCCGCGATGCCCTTGCCGAGCGAGGACACCACGCCGCCGGTGACGAAGACGAGCGGAGTGACGGGACTGGGGGAGGTCATGGGGGGAGGCACCCGCTGGAAAGCCCCATTCTACAGGCTCGCGTCCGCGGTTGCCGCCCGGGCCGGGCCCGGGGCGGCGCGGCCGCGGGCACGCCGCGGCACCTCAGGTGGCGTAGCGACGGGTGAACGTGTCGCAGACCACGGTCATGGCCTGGCGCCAGCGCGCCATCAGGGCGGCATCGGCTTCCGGATCGGTCTGCGCCACCACCGTCATCAGGCTGTCGATCCAGTACGGGTACAGCGCCGGGTCGACCGGCGCCCGGCCCTTCAGGCTGTGCACGTCGGCCATCTCTTCCGTCGAGCGCCGCGACAGCGCGCTACCGGCGGCATGGAAGATGGCCACGCTGATGCCCCGGCGCAGGGCCAGCCGTTGGCGACCCATGTCGGTGCCGGCGAACAATGGCGCGATCGCCGGGTGACTGGCGATGAACACCTCGTAGAAGCGTTCGATGAAGCGCTTGTCACGCAGGCAGCGGCCATAGCTCTGCTGCAGGTCCTCGTACTGGTCGGTCATCGCGGATCTCTCCCCTTGGCCCGCGAAGCCTGCCCGACGGCGCACGGGCGGACATTGATCCGGCGCAATGCGGGCGCGCCGTCGCAGCTCCCGCGACGGCCTGCGCCGAGCCTTGACCACCCCGCCGGCGCGGCCCATCCTGCGCGCCACCGCCGCCACCCCACCAGCGCCACTGCCGATGAATTCCCGCTACAACGCCGCCGACATCGAAGTCCTGTCCGGCCTGGATCCCGTCAAGCGCCGGCCCGGCATGTACACCGACACCACCCGCCCCAACCACCTCGCGCAGGAGGTGGTCGACAACGCGGTGGACGAGGCGCTGGCCGGGCATGCGCGCGAGATCGCGGTGACGCTGTTCAGGGACGGCAGCTGCGAGGTGTCCGACGACGGCCGCGGCATGCCGGTCGACATCCACCCCGAGGAGAAGATCCCCGGCGTGGAGCTGATCCTCACCCGGCTGCATGCCGGCGGCAAGTTCAGCAACAAGAACTACACCTTCTCCGGCGGCCTGCACGGCGTCGGCGTGAGCGTGGTCAACGCGCTGTCAACCCTGGTGGAAGTGCACATCAAGCGCGACGGCAGCGAGCACCGCATCAGCTTCCGCAATGGCGATCGCGCCAGCCCGCTGGAAGTGGTGGGCGCCGTCGGGAAGAAGAACACCGGCACGCGCGTACGCTTCTGGGCCGATCCGAAGTACTTCGATACGCCGAAATTCAACGTGCGCGCGCTGCGGCACCTGCTGCGCGCCAAGGCCGTGCTGTGCCCGGGCCTCACCGTCACGCTGTTCGACGAGGCGAGCGGCGAACGCGACAACTGGCACTACGAGGACGGCCTGCGCGACTACCTGCGCGGCGAGCTCGCGGGACGCGAGCTGCTGCCGCCGGAGCTGTTCGTCGGCCAGCAGAAGAAGGACACCGAGGTCGTCGACTGGGCCGTCGCCTGGGTGCCGGAAGGCGACCTGGTGCAGGAAAGCTACGTCAACCTGATCCCGACCGCGCAGCACGGCACCCACGTCAACGGCCTGCGCACCGGCTTCACCGATGCGCTGCGCGAGTTCTGCGATTTCCGCAGCCTGCTCCCGCGCGGCATCAAGCTGGCGCCCGAGGACGTCTGGGACCGTGTGTCCTTCGTGCTGTCGGTGAAGATGACCGACCCGCAGTTCAGCGGCCAGACCAAGGAGCGGCTGTCGTCGCGC
Organism: Luteimonas saliphila; assembly: GCF_016774335.1. GTDB lineage: Bacteria > Pseudomonadota > Gammaproteobacteria > Xanthomonadales > Xanthomonadaceae > Luteimonas > Luteimonas saliphila. The sequence continues at coordinate 49,631 of NZ_JAETWA010000036.1, forward strand.
CAGGCCGCGGGCTTCGTCGAAGGTGCGGCGCACGACGCGTTCTCGCTGTGGCTCAACCAGCACGTCGAGTTCGGCGAGCGCATCGCCCAGCTCGCGATCGAGCGCGCCAGCCTGCGCCTGAAGACCGAGAAGCAGATCGTCCGCAAGAAGGTCACCCAGGGGCCTGCCCTGCCCGGCAAGCTCGCCGACTGCATCTCGCAGGACCTCTCGCGCACCGAGCTGTTCCTGGTCGAGGGCGACTCGGCCGGCGGCAGCGCCAAGCAGGCGCGCGACAAGGATTTCCAGGCGATCCTGCCGCTGCGCGGCAAGATCCTGAACACCTGGGAAGTCGCCTCCGGCAGCGTGCTGGCCTCGGAGGAAGTGCACAACCTGGCGATCGCGATCGGCTGCGACCCGGGCAAGGACGACATCTCCGGCCTGCGCTACGGCAAGGTCGTGATCCTGGCCGACGCCGATTCCGACGGCCTGCACATCGCCACGCTGCTGTGCGCGCTGTTCCTGCGCCACTTCCCCGCGCTGGTGCGCGCGGGCAACATCTTCGTGGCGATGCCGCCGCTGTTCCGCGTCGACGTCGGCAAGCAGGTGTTCTATGCGCTGGACGAAGAGGAAAAGCGCCTGTTGCTGGAGAAGATCGAGCGCGAGAAGCTGAAGGGTTCGATCAACGTCACCCGCTTCAAGGGCCTGGGCGAGATGAACCCCTCGCAGCTGCGCGAGTCGACGATTCATCCGGATACGCGCCGGCTGGTGCAGCTGACCGTCGACGAGGATCTGGAGACGCGCGGGCTGATGGACATGCTGCTGGCGAAGAAGCGCGCGGGGGACCGGAAGGCGTGGTTGGAGCAGAAGGGCGACCTGGCGACACTGGAAGTCTGAACAGGCGATTCATTCGCATCGGCCGTGGCGACGGCCTCATTGTCATCGCTGCGTATTGTGCACAGCAGCGCGGAGCAGAAGGGCGACCTGGCGACGCTGGAAGTCTGAGCGGGCGATTCATCGGACCGACTGTGGCCAGGGCCTCCAGCCCCACGGCGGTCACCGTTACCTCCGCAGTGCTACCCGATTGGGTCTCACGTCGCCGGTTTCGCTGCGATCTGATGGGACCCGCCGCAACCGGGCGGCCTTTGCGGCGANATATCCCCCGGCCTGCGCCTGCCGGCACAGGCCTCCTCCTTGATTTCGCCGCAAAGGCCGCGCGGCCGCAGCGTGGCTCGGCTGACGGATGGTTCCGTGAAGCCAAGGCGGCCGAGTCATCCGTTCCGTCCAGAATGCCCGCGAGTCGGCCGCACCCGCTCTACACCGAAACGCCCACGATCTCGACACGCGGGTGCGGATGCCCCTGGGTACGAAATCAAGGAGGAGGCGACGGCCGCTGGCCGTCGCCGGGGGACATTCGTACCCAGGGGTATCCGTACCCGGCGCCCCGCGATCGGATCCGACGCTGCGCTTCTTCCTGGCCTGGAAAGAAGCACCCGAAGGAAGACCCCTTCCCGACTTTCTCTCGCCCGGCAGCGAGTGGAGAAACCGAGCAGGTCGCGCGGTCACGTCACGGCTTTCAGTCCCCGCCAGCGGCGTGCCATCTCAGCACGGTGCCGTCCTTCCGGTCAGGACGCGCGCCGGGGCGGTCGGCGGCATACGGCTCGCCGCTGTCCGGCAGGATGCCCAGGTAGCGGTGGGTCTTCATCGACAGCAGCATGACCTCGCCGCGCAGCAGGTCCTGCCACATGAACAGGCTTGCGGACGATTGCTCCGGCAGCAGGCGCACGTCCGCCGACAGGCCGATGCCGACCACGGTCAGGAAGCCGCTGCCGTCCATCGCCTCGAATGCCACCTGCCCCTGGCCGCGGTCGTGCACGCGGAAACGCGCGCCATTCGACTTCGCCTCGTCCGAGTCGGCCGCCACCGGCTGCAGCACGCCCAGCGGGTGCACCCGCGCGACCGTGTCGTCGCCGAGGTTCGACAGCGACACCACCTGACCCAGCGGGAGGTTGCGCGAGCGGTCGGCCAGCGGCTCGTGCACGCGGAAGTCGTCGAAATCGGCATGGCCGCCTTCCCGGCCTGCCGTGTTGAACGCAAACAGCGCGTAGCGCGAGCCCTGGAAGGTCTTGAGCTGGTACGGCAGCCGGACGGGGTCGCCGATGTCGGCGTAGCGCTGGCCGTCGACGCTCCAGGAGTAGCGCGCGAAGTCGTCGTCGTAGTCGCCGGCCACGCGCAGATACACCTCGCTCGATTCCAGCGGCACGTCCACATGCCGATCGCCGAGCTGAGAGTACCAGCGCAGCAACGCACCCGCCTCGCTGCGCATGATGCCCAACCACGACGCCGGCATGTTGAGCAGGCCGAGGCCGGCGACGTCGCCCGGCGCGAGGCCGGACGCATCCAGACGCACGGTCGCCGTGGACTCGGGGCCGATCACGCGCTGTGTCAGGGTGTTGCGTGCCCACAGGAAATCGTCCGCGGGCAGCGCATGCAGGCGCAGCGCGCCCGGCCGCTCGACCAGCGACCACTTGCCGTCGACCGGCTGGTGGTTCCACTGCCAGACCGGTTTCAGCGCATCCGTGGAGAAATCGTCGCTGCGTGCATAGGTCGCATGCGGCGGCGTCTCGACGCCGACCTCCGGCTTGAGCCAGGTGCGCGGCGAACGGCCGAGGTTGCCGGCCAGGCCGAAGTACGGCCAGCCGTCCCGCCAGGTCACCGGCGACAGGAACGTGGTGCGGCCGATGGACTTCACGTCCATCATCGAGAAACCCCACCAGTCGCCGTTCGGGGTCTGCACGATGCCGCCCTGGTGCAGCGGCACCGCGCCCAGCGCATTGTCGCCCGGCTTGTGCATCGAGAAGCGCGTCGCACCGGTCGGCACCGGCGTGCGCTGGCCCACGCCATCCTCCCACCAGCCGCGCTGGGTGCCCATGGTCTCGCTGGCGCTGATCGCCACCGTCTCCCAGGGCCCGTCCAGCCGTTCGGCGCGGGCGGCCTGCATCCGCCCCACCGGCGCGTAGTTGGCGCTGATGATGTAGTAGCGCCCGTCGATCTTGTAGAAGTGGTGGCCCTCGCCCATGCCGTTGCCGGCGGGGATGATCACCCGCTCGCTGCCCTCGACGACGCCACTGAGGTCGGACTTGATCTCGACCAGGCGCACTTCGTTGTAGTTGAACACCGCATACACGCGGCCGTCGTCGTCGAACAGTACCGAGAGGTCGTGCAGGTTGCGGTCGATGCGCGAATGCGTCCACGGCCCCGCCGGATCGGTCGCGGTGAACACGTGCAGGCCGCGCTCGTTGACGTTGACGAAGATGTGGAACCGGCCGTCGTGATGGCGCAGGCTCGGCGCCCAGATGCCCTGCCCGTACAGGTCGCGGCCATCCTCGAGCCGGTACTCGGGACCGGGCGGGAACCCGGTCATCGCGTACGACAGGAATTCCCAGTTCACCAGATCGCGCGAGCGCAGCACCGGCAGCCCGGGCACCGCGTGCATGGTGGTGCCGGTCATGTAGAACCAATCGCCGACGCGGATCAGGTCGGGATCGGAGAACTCGTCGTACAGCAGCGGGTTGGTGAAGGTACCGTTGCCGTTGTCGGCGGTCCAGGTGGTGGCGCGGTCGCTGGCGAAGGCCGGCGCCAGTGCCAGCAGCACGCAGAGCAATCCGGCGATCACATTCCTCACGCGCACCTCCTTTCAGAAATCCCTTCGCCTGTTCCGGGGAAGACCGGACGTCGTGGGGGTCCACCCGAGTCGCAGTGGATGACCAGCACTTCGTGCCGTTGTGAAGCGCTTCCCGACTTCGCGGGAATGACGGCTCCCGGCTTCAACCAGCGCCGCCCCGTTTCGCCAGCAGCCGCTGCATCAGGCAGAACGCCAGCAGCAGCGCGCCGATGGCGATGCGCGTCCACCACGAACTCAGCGTGCCGTCGAACACGATCAATGTCTGGATCAGCCCCAGCACCAGCACGCCGAACAGGGTGCCGAGCACGTAGCCGCTGCCGCCCGCGAGCAGGGTGCCGCCGATCACCACCGCGGCGATCGCGTCGAGTTCCAGCCCCGAGGCGTGCAGGCTGTAGCCGCTGAGCATGTAGAAGGTATAGACCACCCCGGCCAGCGCCGAACAGAAGCCGCTGAGCGCGTACACGCGCACCAGGGTGGCGTCGACCGGCAGGCCCATCAGGTGCGCGGACTGCTCGTTGCCGCCGATCGCGTAGACCGCGCGGCCGAAACGGGTCATGCCGGCCAGCAACGCGCCGCCGGCCATCACCAGCAGCGCGATCGCGGCGCCCACCGACAGCGAGGCGCCCCCGCCCACCGGGATGCGCAGGCTCGCCACCGCGACGTGGAAGGCGTGGTCGATGCCGATCGAGTCCACGCTCACCAGGGTCGCCGTGCCGCGCGCGAGGAACATGCCGGCCAGCGTCACCACGAACGGCTGCAGCCGGTAGCGCTGGATCATCGCGCCCATCGTCGCGCCGAACGCGGTGCCCAGCACCAGCACCGCCGCGATCGCGGCCAGCGGATGCCAGCCGTGGTGCTGTACCAGGCTGGCCAGCAGCACCGTGCTGAACGCGACCACCGCACCCACCGACAGGTCGATGCCGCCGGTGAGGATCACGAAGGTCATGCCGACCGCGACGATCAGCACGAAGCCGTTGTCGATGAACAGGTTGAGGAACACCTGCGGCCGCAGGAAGCCGTCGTACAGCACGCCGCCGGCGATCGACATCGCCAGGAACAGCGACACCGTGACCGCGAGCGAAACGTAGCGCGGGTCGCGCCACAGGCGACCCAGCCCGCCCGCCTGCGCCAGCCCGCGCAGCGGCACCGCGCTCATGCGGTGCCCCGCTGCGGGCGCCGGACCAGCGCACGCACCTGGCCGCGGAACTGCGGCGACTGCAGCAGCAGCACCGCCAGTACCAGCAGCGCCTTGACCACCAGGTTGACCTGCGGCGGAACGCCGATGGCGTAGATGGTGGTGGTCAGCGTCTGGATGATCAGCGCGCCGACCAGGCTGCCGGCCAGGCTGAAGCGGCCGCCTGCGAGCGCGGTGCCGCCGATCGCGACCGCGAGGATCGCGTCGAGTTCGAGCAGCTGGCCCGCATTGTTGGCGTCGGCGCTGGCGACGTTCGCGCTCACCAGCAGGCCGGCCAGCCCGGCGCAGAAGCCGGAGAACACGTACAGCGACAGCGTGATCGCGCGCGCACGCACGCCAGCCACGTGCGCGGCTACCGGGTTGTATCCGATCGCGCGCACGAACAGGCCGAGCGCCGTGCGATCGAGCAGCAGCTTCAGCGTGGCGAACACCGCCACCACCACGAACAGCGAGAACGGCAGGCCCAGCAGGAAGCCGGTGCCGAGGAACCTGTAGGGCTCGTAGTAGATCGTCAGGATCTGGCCGTCGCTGATCAGCTGCGCGACGCCGCGACCGGCCACCATCAGGATCAGGGTGGCGATGATCGGCTGCATGCCCACCTTCACCACCAGCAATCCGTTCCACAGTCCGCACAGGGCGGCTGCGGCGAGTGCGGCGCCGATCGCGGCGAACAACGGTGCGAGGCCGCCGCCGCCCGTGGTCATACGGGTGATGGTCCACGCGGCCACGGTCGCGGCGATCGCGAGCACCGCGCCGACCGAGATGTCGAGCCCGCGCACCGCGATCACCAGGGTCATGCCCAGCGACACCAGGATCAGCGGCGCGGCCCGGTTGGCGATGTCGACGAGGTTGCCGTACAGGCGCCCATCGCGCCACTCCAGCGAGAGGAAGCCGGGATTGAACAGCCCGTTGCCGAGCAGCAGCAGCGCCAGCGCGAGCAGCGGCCACAGCAGCGGATGCGCGAACGCCCGTCTGGCGAGCGACGGTGGTGGCTCGCCGGTCATCCGCCGTGCCCCGCGATCATGTCGAGTACCTGCCGGCCGTCGCAGCCGCCGGGCAGCTCGCCGGCCATGCGCCGTTCGCGCAGCACCGCGATGCGATCGCCCAGGCGCGTGAGTTCCTCGATCTCGGCGGAGATGAACAGCACCGCCATGCCCTGCCGCGCCAGCCGCACCACTTCGGCCATGATTTCCTGCTTGGCGGCGATGTCGATGCCGCGCGTGGGTTCGTCGAGGATCAGCAGCTTCGGATCCGTGGCCAGCCAGCGCGCCAGCAGCACCTTCTGCTGGTTGCCGCCCGAGAGCGCGGCGGCCGGCGCCTCGATGCCGGTGGTGCGGATGCCGAGCAGTTCGACGTAGCGCGTCGCCATCTCCTCCTGCCTAGCGCGCGGCAACGACCGCCGCCAGCCGCGCCGCGCCTGCAGCGCCAGCACGATGTTCTCGCGTACCGACAGGCCGGCGACGATGCCCTCCGTCTTGCGCTCCTCCGGGCACAGTGCCAGCCCACGCGCCACCGCATCGGCGGGATGGTGCAGGTCGGCGGTCTCGCCTGCCACCTGCAGTTCGCCCTTGTCGGCGCGGTCGAGGCCGAACAGCAGCCGCGCCAGTTCCGTCCGACCCGAACCGAGCAGGCCGCCGAGGCCGAGCACCTCGCCCGCGTGCACGCGCACGTCCACCGGCTGCAGGCTGCCACGACGGCCGAGGCCGCGGGCCTCGAGCACCACCTCGCCCTTCGGCAATGCGTCTGCGGACGCACCGCGCGCGCCGGTCAGTTCCACCTCGCGCCCGACCATCGCCTTCACCAGCGCCGCCCGCGGCAGGTCGGCCGGCAGGTATTCGCCGACCAGTCCCCCGTTGCGCAGCACGGTGATACGGTCGGACACCGCGTAGACCTGGTCGAGGAAATGGGTGACGAACAGGATCGCCATCCCGCGATCGCGCAGTCGGCCCATCACCGCGAACAGCTGGCGCACCTCGTCCTCGTCGAGGCTCGAGGTCGGCTCGTCGAGGATCAGCACCCGTGCCGAGACGCCCAGCGCGCGCGCGATCGCCACCATCTGCTGGATCGCGACCGGATAGGACGACAGCGGCCGGTCGACATCGATCTCCAGTTGCAGCTCGGCCAGCAGCTCGCGCGCGCCGGCGCGCACCCGCGCCCAGTCGACCAGGCCGAAGCGCCGCGGATAGCGGCCGGCGAACAGGTTCTCGGCGACCGACAGGTTCGGGCAGAGGTTCACTTCCTGGTAGACGGTACTGATGCCGGCGTGCTGCGCCTCGAGCGGGCTGGCCGGCGCGATCGCGCGGCCGGCGAGCGTCACCGTGCCGGCATCGGGCGTCTCCACACCGGTGAGCAGCTTGATCAGGGTCGACTTGCCCGCGCCGTTCTGGCCCATCAGCGCATGCACCTCGCCGGCGCGCAGGGTCAGACCGGCGCCGTCGAGCGCACGGGTCGCGCCGAACCGCTTGCACAGGCGTTCTGCGTGCAGGATCACGTCGCTCAAGCGGCGGCCCTCATCCGCCCTTCGGGCACCTTCTCCCGAAATCGGGAGAAGGGAAAGAGTGCGCAACACGCGAAGGCGAGGGCCGAGGACTACTAGCCCCTCTCCCGCTTGAGGGAGAGGGAAAGCGCGCACTGCGCGCGAGGGTGAGCGCAGCGACAGCGCTCATCGGCTGCTCCCTTTCCCCCGGCCCTGCGCAGCGCGCAGGGCGCTCATCGGCGCGCGAGCCAGTGGCTCGCAAGCGCGCCTCTTCGCCCCGCTTGCGGGAGAGGGAAAGCGCGCAGCGCGCGAGGGTGAGGGCCGTGATCGCGCGCACCGGCTCAGTACTTGCGGTTCGGCAGTTCGGCCTCGGCCTGGTCCTGGGTGAACACGCCCTCTTCCACCATCACCCGCTTCGGCACCTCGCGGCCCGCGTGCACGTCGCGCACCAGCTGCGCCAGCTGCGGCCCGAGCAGCGGATTGCATTCGACCGTGGCGTTGAGCTTCCCGGCCTTCATCGCCTCGAATGCCCCACGCACACCGTCGATCGAGACGATGCGGATGTCGGTGCCGGGCTTCAGCCCGGCCTCCTCGATCGCCTGGATCGCGCCGATCGCCATGTCGTCGTTGTGCGCGAACAGCACGTCGATGTTCCTGCCCTCGGCCCGGAGGAAGGCCTCCATCACTTCCTTGCCGCGCGCCCGGGTGAAATCGCCGCTCTGCGAGCGCACGATCTGGAATCGCGCATCGGCGTCGATCACTTCCTTGAAGCCGCGCATGCGGTCGTTGGCCGGCGCGGACCCCACCGTGCCCTGCAGTTCGACGATCCGGATCGGCCCAGCCTCGCCTTCGCTGTCTTCCACCAGCCAGCGCGCGGCGCGGCGGCCTTCCTCGACGAAGTCGGACCCGACCAGCGTGGCGTACAGCGACTCGTCGGACACGTTCACCGCGCGGTCGGTCAGCACCACCGGGATGCCCGCGGCCTTCGCTTCGCGCAGCACCGTGTCCCAGCCGGTTTCGACCACTGGCGAGAACGCGATCACGTCCACCCCCTGGGCGATGAACGAGCGCAGCGCCTTGATCTGGTTCTCCTGCTTCTGCTGCGCATCGGAGAAGCGCAGGTCGAACTCCGGCGCGGCCAGCGCCTCGCGCACCGAACGCGTGTTCGCGGTGCGCCATTCGCTCTCCGCGCCTACCTGGCTGAAGCCCACGGTGATCGCGCCTTCGCCGGCGGCAGCCGTGTCCGCGCCGCCATCGCCGCCCGAACACGCTGTCAGCACCGCGGCGCACAGCAGCGCCGCCACACCCATCAGATTCCGCATCGCTCCCTCCCGGTTCGTCTCGTCTGCGCGATCACCATGCCCACATGGTGCACCAGCGCGCGCCCACGTGCGCGCCGGTCGCGTCCTGGCTTCAGGCCGCGGTGTAGGCGGTCTTGACCGTGGTGTAGAACTCCACCGCATAGCGGCCCTGCTCGCGCGGTCCGTAACTCGATGCCTTGCGCCCGCCGAACGGCACGTGCGGATCCACGCCCGCGGTCGGCAGGTTGACCATCACCATCCCGGCCTGCGCGTGGCGCTTGAAGTGGGTCGCATGCTTCAGCGAGGTGGTGCAGATGCCGGCGCACAACCCGAACTCGGTGTCGTTGGCCAGGGCCAGCGCGTGTTCGTAGTCGTCGGCGCGCAGCAGCGCCGCCACCGGCCCGAAGATCTCTTCGCGGGCGATGCGGTCGGATGGCCTGGCCGCGAACAGCGTCGGCGCGAGGAAGTGGCCCTCGGTGCCTCGCTCCACGCGTCCGCCACCGGCCAGCAGCTCGGCGCCGTCGTCGTGGCCGGCCTGGATGTAGGACAGGTCGGTGTCGAGCTGGGCCTGGCTGGCGACCGGACCGATGTGCACGCCGTCTTCCAGCGGATCGCCCACCGTCAGCTTCGCCAGCCGCGCCCGGGTCCGGGCAACGAACTCGTCGTAGACAGCGCTCTCCACGATCAGCCGGCTCGAGGCAGTGCAGCGCTGGCCGGTGGAGAAGTAGGCGCCGTTGACCGCGCATTCCACCGCGGTGTCGAGGTCGGCATCGGCCAGCACCACCAGCGGGTTCTTGCCGCCCATTTCCAGCTGCACCTTGAGCGCACGCGCCGCGGCCTGCTTCAGCAGCGCGTGGCCGGTGGGCACCGAGCCGGTGAAGCTGAGCGCATCGAGCCCCTTGTGCGCCACCAACGCCTGCCCGACCACGCGCCCGCTGCCCAGGACCATGTTGAACACGCCCTCGGGCAGGCCGGCGCGCGAGAGAATCTCGGCGATCGCCCAGGCGCAGCCCGGCACGATCTCCGCCGGCTTGAACACCACGGTGTTGCCGTAAGCCAGCGCCGGCGCGATCTTCCAGGCCGGGATCGCCAGCGGGAAGTTCCACGGCGCGATGATGCCGACCGTGCCGACCGGCTCCCGGGTGATCTCCACATCCACGCCCGGGCGGGTGGAGGCCAGCTTCTCGCCGGGAATGCGCAGCGCCTCGCCGGCGAAGAACTTGAAGATCTGCCCCGCGCGCGCCGCCTCGCCGATGCTCTCGGCCAGGGTCTTGCCCTCCTCGCGCGCGAGCAGGCGGCCGAGTTCGGCCTTGCGGGCCAGGATCTCGCTGCCGACGAAGTCGAGGATGTCGGCGCGCTGCTGCGGGCTGGACAGCGACCACTTCGGGAACGCGGTCGCGGCGGCGTCCACGGCCTGCGCGGTGCGCGCGGCGTCGAGCGTGCCGTAGTGTCCGACCGGCGAGGCCAGGTCGGCCGGGTTCTCGTCGGCGTGGTCGCCGTCACCTTCGACCCACTGGCCGCCGATGTAGCTGCTGAAGCGTTGTTCGCTCATGGTGCGTCTCCTGATGGGGTCCGGGCCCGCCTTCGGCATCGCCGCGGCACGCGCTACAGCGCGCGCACGCCGCCCGGCGCGAAGCCCGAGGGCGCGCAGCGCAGCGCATTGCGCAGCGGCGCGCCCAGCTCCGGCAACTCGATCTCGAACACGTCGCCCGGCTCGGCGCGGATGCCATCGGCGAAGCTCAGCGTGGCGGTGCCGAAGAAATGCAGGTGCACGTCGCCCGGGCGCCGGTGCGCGGCGTACTTGAAGTGGTGGTATTCGAGGTTCTCCAGCGAGTGGCACATGTTGGCCTCGCCGGTGAGGAACGGCTTCTCCCAGACCACGGTGTCGCCGCGGCGCAGGCGGCTGCTGCCGCGCAGGTCGCGCGGCAGCGCGCCGGTGCGCAGTTCGGGGCCGATCGCGCAGCAGCGCAGCTTGGAATGCGCCAGGTACAGGTAGTTCTGGCGTTCGGTGACGTGGTCGGAGAACTCGTTGCCGATCGCGTAGCCCAGCCGGTGCGGGGTCCCGTCCGGACCGATCAGGTACACGCCCACCAGCTCGGGTTCCTCGCCGCCATCGAGCGCGAAGTCCGGCGATTCCAGCGCCACGCCCGGCGCGGCGACGATCGCGCCATCGCCCTTGTAGAACCATTCCGGCTGCGCACCCGGCGTGCCCGGCGCGGGAATGCCGCCCTCCACGCCCCACTGGAACATGCGCATCGAATCGGTGAGCGTGCCTTCCTGCGCCTTCTGCTGCAGGGTCTGGTGCATGGCGTCGCGCGCGGCGGCGCTGCCGAGATGGGTCAGGCCGGTGCCGGTGACCAGGCAATGCGCGGGATCGGGATGGTGCAGCGGGCTCAGCACGCGGCCCTGGCGCAGCAGTTCGGCGTAATCCAGGCGCGCGTCGCCCGGCGTCGCTTCGGCCTGGTCGGCAAGGCTGCGTCCGGCGGCGATCGCGGCGCCGGCGAGCGCGTAGGTGCCGTCGACGCCGTCGAGCACGCGCACCAGCGCGCCGTCGCCATCGACCACGCCCGCGCGGGTGTTCCCGGCCTCGTCCCTCAGCTGGATCAATCGCATCTGCGCGGCCTGCCGTTCCCGTGGATGTGCATCGCGCATTCTGCCGGGTCGACGGATATGCATCCAATTCATTCCGGCGAGAAACACATACCGGTTCCCGTATCCCTTCCCTCAGTCGTGGAACGCCTCCACCACCTTGCGCCTACCCAGCATGAACGCGTCGGCCACGTGCCGCAGCGGCGCCAGGTCCACGTCCGAGCGGCCGGCCCGGATGAGTTCGGCGAAGCGGCGATACAGCATGGGGTACTCCTGCTCGGGCCCGGCGTGCAGCAGCCGGCCATCGACGGACAGCTTCGCGCCGCCCTGCGACAGCAGCATCTCGCCGGCGGCGGTGCCGGCCGCGATATCCCAGCTCTGCGGGCCGGTCTGGCGCCAGTCGAACTCGGCCAGCAGGTCCAGGCCGGCCGCATCCGTGAAGGAGATAGTTGCCGCGATCGGCGCCTCGCGGTTCTCCGGGAATTCCAGCGTCGCGGACGTGGCGAACACCGGCCGCGGCAGGATCCTGCTGACGATCGACAGCGCATTGATGCCCGGGTCGAACACGCCCAGGCCGCCGGGCTGCCAGATCCAGTCCTGCCCGGGATGCCACTGGCGCACGTCCTCCTTCCACGCCACGCGCATGGAATCGATGCGGGTGCCCGTCAGGAAGTCCCGCGCCGCCTCCACCGCCGGGGCGTAGCGCGAATGCCAGCTGGCGAACAGCGACACGCCGTTCGCGGCTGCGCGCGAGGCCAGGTCTTCCACCTCCGAGAGCGTCGCTCCGGGCGGCTTCTCCAAGAACACGTGCTTGCCGGCCTCCAGCGCCTTCACAGCCGCCGCGTAGCGGTACTGCGGCGGCATGCACAGCGAGACCGCCTGGACCGACGGCACCGCCGACAGCATCTCCTCGATCGAGCCGAAGTTGTCGATGCCCTCCACCCGCCCGTTGCGGCTGGCGGCCGCGACCAGCCGGAAGTCCGGGTTGCCGGCCACGGCCGGGAGGTGCTGGTCGCGCACGATCTTGCCGACGCCGACGATCGCGAGGTTGATGGTGGCCAAGGGTGAAGTCTCCATGGAAGGGCAAGGGGCGGCGCGGACGGGAGTCCTGCCTGCGGATGGCGGCCTGTTTGCGACATCGCCTGCCCGCCTGGGGCAATGCCGGAAAAGTCCGGGGATGTCATTCCGAACGCAGTGAGGAATCCCGGAAAATCAAGAGCATGGATTGGCCAGCTTCGCTGTCGTAAAGCGCTTCTCGCTACGCCCGAAATGACAGTATTCCAGCGCCTGCCTGACCTCAGGAGAGTTCCAGCGCTGCCGCCACCTCGTTCCAGGCACGGCCGCGTCCCGGGCAGGCGAAGCGGTACAGGATCTCACGCCGGTACGCCGTGCCCGGCCGCAGGATGGCCAGCGGGAAAGCCGGCTGGTTCGGCGCGTCGGGCAAGTCCTGCGGCTCCAGGCACAGCCCGCGCCCCATTCCCGGGTGCTGGCGGTCGAGCCCCTGCCCGCCATAGAGCTGCAGCGCCGGCGCGTCGCAGTCGATCCGCATCGCCACCCCGCTGTGTGGCGAATACAGCGCTGCGGCGAACGCGTGGCCGGGCCGCTGCACCAGGCAATGGTCGTAGCCGCCGCACCTGCTCAATTGCGCATCGACCCCATCGAAGCGTGCATCGAGCGTCGCCGCCTCGCGGAAGTCGAACGGCGTGCCCGCGACATCGGCGATCGCGCCCAACGGGATCAGGTCATCCGCGACCGGCAGGTAACCCGTGGCCGGCACCTGCAGCCACTGCGCCGACGCCGGCACCGCCGCGTCGCCGGCCAGGTTGAAGTAGGGATGGTGGGTGGGATTGAACGGCGTCGCCGCGTCGCTGCGCGCTTCGAACAGCAGAGCGAGTCCGTCGTCGCGCACGCGATAGGTCGCGACCACATCGAGATTGCCCGGATAGCCCTCCTCGCCATCCGGCGAACGAAGCCGCAGCACCAGCACGTCGCGCGCATGCGATTGCACCTGCCACAGCCGGCGCCCGAACCCCAGGTGGCCGCCATGCAGGTGGTTGCGGCCCTCGTTGGCAGAAAGCACGTGCTCGCAGCCGTCCAGCGTGAATCGCGCCCCGCCGATGCGGTTGCCGTAACGGCCGACAAGGATGCCAAGATACGCCGGATCGGCGAAATACGCGCGCGCATCGGGCAGCCGCAGCACCGCATCGACGCGCCCGCCCTCTCCATGCACCACCAGCCGCGCGAGGATGCCGCCGAGATCGAGGACTTCGACCGATATGCCGTCGTCGTCGCCGAGTCGGTAGGCATGCACGTCGCGGCCGTCGTCGAGCCGGCCGAACAATCGAGTTCTCTCCACGCGCCTTCTTCCGGATGCGACGGTCGCATCGAGCGCGGCAGCATATGCGCGGTCGCACCCGCACAACCATCGCGCTTTTGGAATGGCTGGAAGCGGGAATGGAATACCTGGATCGATATATGAAACCGGATATCGATCATTCCGTTTATTTCATTAGAACGTTATCCATGCCGCGACTAATCTCGACCCGCACCCGCAACAGGCCCGCGCCACGACGCGCCAGCGGATTGCACGGCCGTCGTTCCACGCGCGGCCCACAACTTGGTTGTTCGCGTCCAGACGTAGACCGGGAGGGGTTGAAGTGACGACGCACGAAGCAGGCGGCATGCGTCCATGCCGCGACGCACCGCATCCGTTTCCCGCATCCGTGCCCGTGCCCGTGCGCCGCGCCGGCCGCGTGGTTCGCGCGGGTCGACCCGATACCGGCCCGAACCCCTTTTCCCGAACCCGGCGGTGACATCGCATCACGCGATGTCACTCCGTTCCGCACGTCCCCCGCGGCCTGCCGCGGCATCCCGAACCACGAGTAGAGAGGCTCGCCCATGAACCGTCCGACCCGCTGGACCCCGACCCGTTCGCTGCGCCTGGCCGTGTTGCCCGCGGCGCTGGCCATGGCCCTGTCCGCGCAGCCCGCGGCCGCACAGGAAACCGCGCGCCCCTGCCCCACGGCCGCCGATCCCGACGCGATCTGCGAACCGGCGGATACCACGCCGGCTCGGACTGCCGACGCGACCGAGCTCGACCGGGTCGAGGTGCGCGGCCTGCGCGCCAGCATGATCGACGCGCTGCAGATCAAGCAGGGTTCGATGCAGATCGTCGATGCCATCGTCGCCGAGGACATCGGCAAGTTCCCCGACAACAACCTGGTCGAGGCGCTGCAGCGCGTGACCGGCGTGCAGACCACCGACCGCGGCGCCGGCGAGGTGACCACGGTGTCGATCCGCGGCCTCAACGACGTCACCACCACCATCAACGGCCGCAACATCTTCACCGCATCGGGCCGTTCGGTGGCGCTGGCCGACATCCCGGCCAGCCTGCTGGCCAGCACCGAGATCTACAAGACCCGCTCGGCCAACCTGATCGAGACCGGCATCGCCGGCCAGATCGACATCCATACCCACCGCCCGTTCGACTTCGACGAGGCCACGGTGGTGGTGGCCGCGCGCACGATCCACCAGGAGCAGAACGGGGAAACCGATCCCAACCTCAGCGCGCTCGTCTCCAACGTCTGGGACGTGGGCGGCGGCCGCTTCGGCGCGCTGGCCAACGTGTCCTACGCGGTCACCAACTATCGCGACCAGAGCGTGACCGCCGGCGCGATGGTGCCGTTCTTCACCGATGCGCCGCCCGAGGGCTTCGTGCCCTACGAGCGCATCCCGACCATGATCGACGGCGCGGAAGTCTGGCAGCCGGGCCTGGAAGCGGGCCTGCCCTTCGCACCCGGATCGACCCTGCCGGTACGCGGCCAGCAGTACGAGTACGTGCTCTCGCGCGACGCGATCTTCGCCAGCGACCTGACCGGCAGGCGCGAACGCCCCGCGGCCAACGTCTCGCTGCAGTGGGCACCGAACGACACCTCCGAATACGTGTTCGAGGCGTTCTACAACGGCTACCGCAACGAATCGTTCAACTCGCTGCTGTTCTCGTTCGTCGACTGGTGGGGCGCGCTGGGCGAAAACCCCGCGCAGAACATCACACTCTACGACGGCACCAACATCGTGCGGGCGCGCCAGGGCATCGGCTTCCCGTACAACTTCACCAGCGGCGACCTCGCCACCGGCAAGACCGACAGCTACCTCTACGCCCTCGGCGGCAAGTGGGAGATCGGCGACCGGCTGAAGCTGCAGTCGGAGGTGACCTACCAGGACAGCGAGTTCGAGACCGACTTCTTCGCCATGCGTACCGACCGGGTGACCAACGCGGTCTGGGTCGATTTCAACCGCGGCGGCGGCGTGCCGGCCTTCGGCTTCGAGGACGATCCGGCCACGCCGGGCGTCGACGAGAGCCGCACCGACGATCCCGCGCAGTGGAACGTGGCCCAGCTTTACGACAACGCCAACTATGCGCGCGGCGACGCCACCACCTTCACCTTCGACGGCGACTACGCCGCCGGCTGGGGCCCACTGGACAGGATCACCTTCGGCGCCCGCTACGACAATCGCACCTCCAGCGAAGGCATGCGCGTCGGGCCGGACAACGCCTGCGACCGCGCGCTCCCGGACTGCTCGCTCACCGCCAATCCGGGCCTGATCTCGATCAACAGCGGCTTCTTCGACGGCCGCGCCGACGTGCCGACCTCCTGGGTCGTGCCCAACGGCCGGTACATCCGCGACAACGCCGACTTCTACCGTGCGCTGTACGGCCGCCCGACCAGCGGCCAGCTCTCGATGGTGGAGAACTTCAACGTCGATGAAACCAGCACCGCGCTCTACCTGCAGGGCGATTTCGCCTTCGAACTCGGCGACCAGGTGCTCGACGGCCAGCTCGGCCTGCGCTACGTCGACGTCGACACCGACATGGTGTTCGGCGAGGGCAGCGCCTCCGCCAACGCGTCCAAGCTGCTGCCGAGCGTGATGCTGCGCTACAGCTTCACCCCCAACCTGATGGCGCGCCTGGCCTACGGCGAAACCCTGCGCCGCCCCGCCTTCAACCAGCTCAATCCCAACATCATCTACGTCGAGGACGTGACCAACATCGGCTACGGCACCGCCACCGGCGGCAACCCGGGGCTGGAGCCGACCGAATCGAAGAACTACGACCTCGGCCTGGAGTGGTACTTCTCCCCCGGCAGTGCGGTCTACGCCACGCTGTTCCGGCGCGAGATCGAGGGCATGGTCGCCGATTTCCGCCGCCGCGTGACCTTCGAAGGCTACGACTACATCCTCACCCAGCCCGACAACGCCTCCAACGGCGAGCTCGAGGGCCTGGAGCTGGGCGTGGTGTACTTCCCGGAGTCGCTGCCCGGCCTGCTCGACGGCTTCGGCGTGCAGGCCAGCTACACCGCGCTCGATTCCAGCCAGGACATCCCGGTGACCAACAGCGCCGGCGAGGTGGTCGCCATCCAGACCACGCCGATGTTCGGCATTTCCGACAGCTCCTACAGCGTGGTGCTCGCCTACGAACGCAGCCGCTTCAGCGCGCGGCTGTCGTACGTGTGGCGCGACGACTTCCTGCACCACTACGAGGCCGCGCTGTTCGCCAACCCGCTGGGCGTGTATTTCAACGCCGAGAAGAGCATGGACTTCCAGATCAGCTACAACGCCAGCGACAACCTGACCCTGACCTTCGACGCCACCAACCTGACAGACGAGCTCTACCAGAGCTACTACGAGTACCCGGGCACGCACAACTTCGGCACGGCGCTGTACAGCCGCACCTTCGCGGTCGGCCTGCGCTACCGCTTCTGAGCCCTGCCGCCGGGCGCGCCATCCGCGTCCGGCGGGCCGTTTCCGCACCAACATCCGACCCGCAACATTCGAGGCACACCCGATGCTCAAGACCACCCTGCGCACGCTGGCGCTGACCTCCGCCCTGCTCGCCGGCCTGGCGGCCGCACAGGACACGACCACGGCCACCGCGACCCTGCGTGCCGACCAGCCCGGCGAGACCGTCAGCCGCTACATCTTCGGCCAGTTCGCCGAGCACCTGGGCTACGGCATCTATGGCGGCATCTGGGTGGGCGAAGACTCGAAGATCCCCAACACCCGCGGCTACCGCAACGACGTGGTCGCGGCGCTGAAGGCGCTCGACGTGCCGGTGGTGCGCTGGCCCGGCGGCTGCTTCGCCGACGAGTACTACTGGCGAGACGGCGTCGGCCCGCGCGGCGAGCGCCGGGTCAAGGTCAACACCCACTGGGGCGGCGTGATCGAACCCAACAGCTTCGGCACCCACGAGTTCATGGACTTCACCGAGCTGCTGGGCACCGACGCCTACGTCTCGGGCAACACCGGCAGCGGCTCTCCGCGCGAGATGGCCGAGTGGGTCGAATACATGACCTTCCCGAAGGACTCCTCGCTGGCCGAGGAACGCCGGCGCAACGGCCGCGACCAGCCCTGGGCGGTGCCCTTCTTCGGCATCGGCAACGAGATGTGGGGTTGCGGCGGCAACATGACCGCCGAGCATGCCGCCAACGTGCACCGCCAGTACCAGACCTTCGTCAAGGTGCCCGCCGGGCAGAAGGTCACCAAGGTGGCCGCCGGCGCCAACGTCGACGACTACCACTGGACCGAGACGATGATGCGTATCGCCGGCAAGCACATGGACGCGCTGTCGCTGCACTACTACACCCTACTCGGGGGCTGGCCGCCGCGCGCGCACTCGTTCGAGTTCGACGAGGCCGCCTGGATCGGCACGCTCAAGGCCGCGCTGCGCATGGACGAGCTGATCACGAAGCACTCGGCGATCATGGACAGGCACGACCCGGAGAAGAAGGTCGCGCTCTACGTCGACGAATGGGGCACCTGGTACAAGGGCGTCGAGGGCGTGAACCCCGGCTTCCTGCACCAGCAGAACACCCTGCGCGACGCCCTGGTCACCTCGCTGCACTTCGACATCTTCAGCCGGCATGCCGAGCGGGTGAAGATGGCCAACATCGCGCAGATGGTGAACGTGCTGCAGGCGATGATCCTCACCAAGGATGCGCAGATGCTGCTCACGCCCACCTACCACGTGTTCGAGATGTACAAGCCCTGGCAGGACGCGACCCACCTGCCCTTCGAACTGGAGACGCCCGAATACCGCCACGGCGACATCGCGGTGCCGGCCGTGCACGGCTCGGCGGTACGCGGCAAGGACGGGCATGTCTACGTGGCGCTGACCAATCTCGATCCGGACAAGGCGGCCAACGTGTCGGCATCGATCAGCGGCCTGCAGGCGACGAACGTGTCCGGGCGCGTGCTGACGGGCGGGGCGATCACCTCGCACAACACCTTCGACCAGCCCGAGACGGTGAAGCCGGCGGCGTTCGACGGCGCGCGCCTGGCGGGCGGCACGCTGACGGTGGAGTTGCCGGCGAAGTCGGTGGTGGTGCTGGCGCTGCAGTAGCGACCGCCGTTCCCGGCGGTCGTCCAGGCAAGACCGTCCAACCCGGGAGGAATCGATGAAGCGTTCGTTGATCGCGGCCGTGCTGCTGTGCCTGGCCGCCGCAGCGCCGGCGCCTGCCGCCGATCCTGGCCAGGGCCCGACTCGGCCGACGCCACCGACGACGACGGACGACAGCTTCCACACTCGCGCGAACGCCGCGTGGCTGGGCCCGCGCATGCGCCGGCCCGCCGCCGGCAGCCAGGTGCCGCCCTACTTCGAGGACGTCTCGGTCCACGATCCGGCGATCGTCGAAGCCGACGGCCGCTACTACATCTTCGGCTCGCACCTGTCCGCCGCCCGCAGCGACGACCTGCTGCGCTGGGAATCGATCGCCGATGGCGTGACGCCGCAGAACCCGCTGTTCGACAACGTGCTGGTCGACCTGCAGGAAACACTGGCCTGGGCGGAGAGCGACACGCTGTGGGCGCCGGACGTGATCCGCCTGGGCGACGGCCGCTGGTACATGTACTACAACGCCTGCCGCGGCGATTCCCCGCGATCCGCCCTGGGCCTGGCCGTGGCCGATCGTCCCGAAGGCCCGTACCGCGACCTGGGCATCCTGCTGCGCTCGGGCATGTGGGGCCTGCCCAGCGAGGACGGCACGATCTACGACGCGCGGGTCCATCCCAACACCGTCGACCCCGACGTGTTCTTCGATGCGCAGGGCAACCTGTGGATGGTGTACGGCTCGTACTCGGGCGGGATCTTCATCCTGAAGCTTGACCCGGCTACAGGACGTCAGCTGCCTGGACAGGGCTACGGCAAGCGGCTGACGGGGGGCAACCACGCGCGGATCGAGGGCGCGACCATCGTCCACGACCCGCGTACGCGCTGGTACTACCTGTTCACCTCGTTCAGCGGCCTCGCCGCCGACGGCGGCTACAACGTGCGGGTGGCGCGTTCGCGCGCGCCCGACGGCCCCTACCTCGACGGCAACGGCACCGACATGGCGACGGTCATGGCGGACCCGTCGTTGCCGCTGTTCGACGATGCCAGCATCGCGCCGCACGGCAACAAGCTGATCGGCAACTTCCGCTTCGACCGCAAGCTCGGCGAACCCGGCGACGGCGACGGCCGTGGCTACGTCTCGCCCGGGCACAACAGCGTACATCGCGATCCGGCGACGGGACGCTGGTTCCTGGTCTTCCATACCCGCTTCCCCGGGCGCGGCGAAGCCCACCAGGTGCGCACGCACGAGATGTCCATCAACGCCGATGGCTGGCCGGTGGTCGCACCGCATCGTCACGGCGGCAAGCCGCCCCGCCGGATGCTGCGACCGGAGGTCGCGGGCGACTGGAAGCTGGTCGCGCACGACAAGCCGATCAGCGCCTCGGTTCCCGCCTCGCGCGACCTGACCCTGGGCGCCGACGGACGCATCAGCGGCGCCCTCGATGGCCGTTGGCATCTGTCGAACCACGCCCTCACGCTGGCACTCGACGATGGACGCCGTGCGAGCGGCGTGCTGTCGTGGCAGTGGAACGAGACCGCGCAGGACGAGGTGCCCACGTTCAGCGCCACCGGGCCGGACGGCATCGCGCTCTGGGGCAGCCGCCTGCCGCAGCGCACGACGCAGCAGGCACTGCAGGACATCCTGGCCGACGTGACGCTCCCGCAGAGCACCGGCGTCGACCTGGCCCTGCCGACGCACGCCATGCGCGGCGCCACGCTGTCGTGGCACTCCGACGATCCGCAGTGGATCGACCACGGCGGCGGCGTCACCCGCCCGACCAGCAGCCAGGGCGATCGCACGGTGCGGCTGGCGGCCACTGCGCACCTGCGCGGCCAACGCGCCACGCGCACGTTCGCAGTGACGGTCAAGGCGCAGCGCAGCGATGGTCTGGTGGCGCGCTACCGCTTCGACGGCGACCTCGCGGACGCCAGCGGGCAGCGCCCTGCCGGCAGCGTGGCCGGCGCGCTGATCGACATGGTCGGCGGCAGCATCGCCTTCCCCGCCGGCGTCAGCGGCCAGGCCGCGCGTTTCGATGGCGCCAGCGGCGTGCGGCTGGCGCCGGGCCTGATCCAGGGCCACCGCTACAGCGTCGCGTTCTGGCTCAATCCGGAGGCGTTGTCCGTCTTCACCCCGACCTTCTTCGGCGCGCGCGATCCGGACCACTGGATCAGCTTCCTGCCGATGGGACACGCGGGCGTGGGCGGCCACAGCATGCTGTGGTCCGGCACCGCCTGGTACGACGCAGGCCTGGGCGTGACCACACCGATCGGCGAATGGAGCCACATCGCCTTCACCGTCGATGCCGGCGAGCTGCGCGTGTACGTCGATGGCCAGCTGCGATACGCCGGGGGCGGATTCCCGGATGTCTTCACCGGCAGCGACGGCGTCTTCAGCCTCGGCAGCAACTGGTGGGACATTCCCTACCGCGGCCTGATCGACGAGTTGCACGTGTACGAGACCGTGCTCGACGCGAGGCAGGTGCAGGCGCTGGCGCAGCCCTGAGGCGCAGCGTCGCCCGCGAAGGAAAACCGCCGTCGCCGCAGGTTCGTGGCGATGGCGCGTGGTGACGGAACAGGTCGACATCACGAAATTCAGTGCGGCCCCCGGGTTCATGCGATGGCGCGTGCCATCTCCGGCTGTCACGGACAAGCGAACCTGAGCCCGTTCCTCTCGACGCACGACAAGCCGTTCAAGCCGGGGCGGTGCGCCAGGCAAGCCGGTTCGGCGATACTGCTTCCCGCAGCCAGGGAGGCACCGGGAACGGATGAAGACGCTGGTACTGGGCGGCTACGGAAACTTCGGCGCCCGCATCTGTCGTGCGCTGGCGGGCGACGCCAGCATCGACCTGCAGGTCGCGGGACGCGATGCCGGGCAGGCCCGGCGGTTCGCGGACACCCTGGGCGGGCGGGCCGGCGCCGTCGCGATCGACTGCAATGCCCCCGACTTCGGCCAGGCCCTGGCCGCACTGCACGTCGACCTGGTGATCCACACCGCCGGCCCGTTCCAGGCGCAGTCGTATGCGGTGGCAATTGCGGCCGCGCGCGCCGGCGCGCACTACATCGACCTGGCTGACGGCCGCCGCTTCGTCTGCGATTTTCCACGGGCGCTGCAGGACGCATTCCAGCAGGCTGGAAGAACGGCCATCAGCGGCGCGAGCACGGTGCCGGCGCTGTCCTCGGCCGTCGTCGACCACCTGGCCGCCCGCTGGCGCGCCCTGCATGCGATCGACACCTGCATCGCGCCTGCGCAGACCGCACCGCGCGGCAAGGCGACGCTGGCAGCGGTGCTGAGCTACTGCGGCAAGCCCGTGCGGGTCTGGCGAGGCGGACAGTGGACGCAGGCGCCGGGCTGGGCCGCGCCCGAACGCATCGAGTTCAAGCGCCTGCGCCCCCGCATCGGCGCGCTGTGCGACATCCCCGACCTCGAACTGTTCCCGGCGCGCTATGGCGTGCGCGACCGGGTGATGTTCCGCGCCGCGCTCGAGGTGGCCGCCACGCAGCGCGCCTTCGCCGTGCTGGCGGCGCTGCGCGGCATGGGCCTGCTGAAACGGCCGGAACGCCTGGCCGGATTCCTGGACCGCATCAGTGGCGTGTTCGATCCGCTGGGCACGCCGCTGGGCGGCATGGTCGTGCGCATCGAAGGGCTGGACCCTGCCGGACGCCCCGCACGGCGCGCCTGGCACATCGCAGCCGACAACGACGATGGCCCCGAAATCCCCTGCATGCCCGCGATACTGCTGGCGCGAAAGCTTGCCGCCGGCGATGCCATGGCGACGGGCGCGTTCACGGCCGCCAGCCTGCTGTCGCTGGACGAGTTCGAACCCGAATTCGCCAGGTGGGGAATGGTCACCGACATCGTCGACGAAGCCCCCGACGCCTCACGGGAGCACCCGGCAGCAAACACAACCGTGGCCTTGCGATGAGCCCCCGCGACGAAAAGCTGCTGCGCATGGGCGTGGTGTTCGTGTGGCTGGCGACGGCGGCCGCCAGCCTGTGGGAGTTCAACGGCCAGAGCATGGCGCTCCTGGCGAACGCGGGCATCACCGACCCTCGCCTCGCCACCGTCCTGATCGCCGTGGGCGCGGGCGCCGACTTCCTGGTCGGGATCGCGATGGCGCTGTGGCCGTCGCGACGCGTCTATCTGACCGCGCTGGCGCTCATGCTGGCGATGACCGTGGTGGCCAGCGTGCTCGATCCCTCGCTGTGGCTGCATCCGCTGGGGCCGCTGACGAAGAACGTTCCCATTGCCGCGGCGCTCTGGATCCTGATCAGGCAAGCGAAATGACGGCCTACCTGGTGATGAAGTGGATCCACGTGCTGTCCAGCGTCGTCCTGGTCGGCACCGGCTTCGGCACCGCGTTCTACATGTTCTTCGCCAACCGCAGCGGCAGCCTGGAGGCGCAGGCGGTGGTGTCGCGGCTCGTGGTCCGCGCCGACTGGTGGTTCACCGCACCGGCGGTCGTGGTGCAGCCCGCCAGCGGCCTGTACCTGATGCACCTGGCAGGCTGGCCGCTCGCCACGCCGTGGCTGGCGCTGTCGATCGGACTGTTCGTGGTCACCGGCGCGCTGTGGCTGCCCGTGGTGTGGCTGCAGCTGCGCATGACGGCGCTGGCCTCCGCGGCGCGGGAAGGCTCAGGCGAGCTGCCCGCCAGCTACTGGCGCTATGCGCGCTGGTGGGAAGCACTGGGCTACCCGGCCTTCGTCGCGATGCTGGCGGTGTTCTATCTCATGGTGGCGAAACCGGTGCTGTGGGGTTAGGTGGTGTCATTCCGAGTTTCGGCGAGTGGTGACCGGATAGGAGAATGGCGCAAACGACCTATTCCGTTGAACAAATCGCTGGACAGCACCACCTGGCAGGTACTCGACGGAGGTGGGGAATCGACCCTTTTGCCCGGACGGTCCAGTCAAGCGACCACTACCTGCGATACCCAGCCCCAGAGGGCGGCGCCTGCAATCACTGCAGGAATCAACAGTCGTCGATTCGACGCGAACAGTAGAGCCAGCAAGATGCCGAACAGCACCATCGCCTCCGGGCTGGTCAGGCTCACGCTCATGAGTGCCAGAGTCGTTCCGGCAATCAAACCCACCACGCCTGCAGTGACGCCTTCGAGAAACTGGCGGATGCGGGGCTGGTGAACCAACCGTTCCAACGGGTCATGCGCCAGGAGGGTGAACGCGAATGCCGGCAGGAAGATCCCCACCGTCATTACCACTGCGCCCCACGGCCCGCCGCCGAGATAGCCAACGAAAGTAGAAAATATGATCAGGGGTGCCGGTAGCAGACCTGAGAGCGCGATACCGTCGAGGAACTGAGGGTTGGTCATCCAAGCGCCCTGGGTCACTGCATCGCGTTGGAGGAAAGGGATGACCGTGTAAGCGCCGCCGAACGTCAGCATGCCTGCCTTCAGTCCCGCCCAGAACAGCAGCAGCAACGACACTGTGCCGGGCGTTGTCGCCCCACCCTCGGAACCATCAACACTGAGGGCGTCCAAGCCCGCCAGTCCGCCGTTCCGCAACGAAAGAGCAACGACACCGACGGCGGCCAGGCCAATCACGCCGATTGCCACCGTGTAGAAGCCGCGCCGCGCGACCACGTATACCAACCCGCCGAGGGCCAGGATAAGTACGAAGTGAACGCCTGCGACCTGGGCACAGGCCCCCAAAACGGCGATCGCCCAGAGCCAGCGATTGGTGACAACGTGTCCGCCGATGCGGAAAACCGCCCGGACAATCAAGGCGGCTACAGCCACCTGCACGGCAGCGAAGATCGCTGCGACATTGTCCGTCTCCAGCCCGTAGCGCACGTAAGCCCACGACAGCGCAAACATCAGCAGGAAACCAGGCAGCATGAAACCAAGCCCGGCCAAGATGCCACCCCAGCGCCCGCGCGCGCGCATTCCGAAATAGACGCACAACTCGTGGGCTTCCGGGCCAGGCAACACTTGATACAACGCCAGCACACGGTTGAACTGATCGCTGCTGATCCAGCGCTCCTCGTCCACCAATTCCTGCCGAATCATGGCAATCTGCGCGACAGGGCCGCCCCAGGCAAGCGCGCCGAAACGGAGAAATCGAAGGAAAAGCCGCACCCATGACTCGCGGGGGACGCGGTACTGCGATGGGTCCCCGGCTTCAGCGGATTGCGCAGATGCGTTGTTCACGTCCATCGATTTCGCCAAGGCAGGTCCAACTACTAGCGAGCAATCTGCTGCGACGGCGACAATACGCCCTGCACCAACGCGGTTCCGCAGGTGCCGCCAAGTACGGCGGAGGCTCATCATAGTCCGGAAGCGACGGTCGGAATGCACCGTGTAGTTTTGGGGAGGCAACTGGCCGGGGACTGGGCCACTTGGCTGTCGCGGTAACCGGGTTCAAAGCTGATCCACTGACCACCCATCGGTCCAGCGGAGACCGCAGCGATGATGGCGCGTCAGGAATCCGGGCAAGCGCCCCTGTTCTACGCCTTCAAACTTGAGAACCACGTCCCTGCGTACCACCTGCTCCGCTGCATGGACCAGTTCCCGGGCTTGGGCGAACTGCGCCAACACCTGGCCCCCGCACTACAGCCACACCGGCCCGCCACTCGATTGATCCGGCCCTTCTCGTCCCGATGTGGATCGTCGGCTACTGCTTCGGTATCCATTCGGAGCGCCGGCCGTACGAACAGGTCCACATGGCGTACCGCTGGTTCTGTCGACTTGAGGCTTGAATCGAAAATGCTGGGCTGGATAGTGGATGACGAGAACACGACGCACCGGAAGATCGCCCGGCAGGTGACTGACCGCGCACCAACCGACTTGCGAGCCGCCCAGCGCCCTTAGCGCTGCAGTGCGCCCGCGTCCACCACCGGCCAACCTTCCCCGTCCCACCCCATCGGCAGCACCTTGAGCTTGGGCAGGCCGCCGTCCTGCACGTCGTAGGCGTGGAAGACCAGGTAATCGCTGCCGTCGAACGTATAGGCGCTGTTGTGGCCGGGGCCGGGCCAGCGGGCGGTACCGCGCAGCACTTCGGTGGCGGCGCCCTGGTCCATGCGCTTTCCGTCGCGGTCGCGGTAGGGGCCGGTGAGCGTGCGCGAACGGCCGACCATGATGCGGTAGTCGCTCTTGGCGCCGCGGCAGCAGTGATCCCAGGAGACGAACAGGTAGTACCAGCCGTCCTTCTTGAACACGAACGGCGCTTCGATCGCACCGGGCTCGGGTTCGGCATCGTCGGTGAGGATCGAGCGCGCACGCTTGGCCAGGGTGTGCCATTCCTGCGGCTCGGCCAAGCCGAGGCGGTCTTCGCGCAGCTTCACCAGCTTGAGCCCGCCCCAGAACGAGCCGAAGGCCAGCCAGGGCGTGCCGTCTTCGTCCTCGACGAGGTTGCCGTCGATGGCGTTCCACATGTCGCGATGCGGCACCGAGCGCAGCACGATGCCGTGGTCCACCCACTCGAACGCCGGATCGGCCGGATCGAGCGTGGTGTTGGTGGCCACGCCGATGGCCGAGGTGTTCTTGCCGCCGCTGGAGATCGAGTAGTAGAGATGGTACGTGCCGTCCTGGTGCGAGATGTCCGGCGCCCAGACGTGGCCGTTGAACGTCGGCACGATGTCGTAGGCCCAGGCCGGGATCTGCGCGAACACCTGCGGTTCGGCCTTCCAGGTCTCGAGGTTCTTCGAGCTGTAGACGGTGATGCCCGGGCCGGTGACGAACAGGTACCAGGTATCGCCCTGGCGGATCATCGTGGGGTCGTGCGCCAGCACGTCGGCCCAGTAACCTTCGCGCGGCGCGGCCACCGGCGGGCTTTCCATCATGTCGTCGTTGTTGGGTCGGGCCTCCTGCGCGGCGGCCGGCAGCGCCAGCAGGCGCGCCAGCGCCAGCAGGCCCGCCAGCGCCAGGGCGACGATGCGGCGCGCGCTCATGCCCCTGCCCCCGGGAGGTCGACCTCGCGCAGCGGCCGCCCGAACACCGGCATGCCCTGCGCATCCCATTGCAGCGGCTGCAGGCAGGTGTGGCGATCGGGATTCCACAGCGGATCTCCTTCGATGTCGCGATGGTTGCGTGCGTGGTAGACCAGCAGGTCGGTGCTGTCGTCCTCGGCCACGGTGAAGCTGTTGTGCCCGGGGCCGAACACTTCGCGCTCCGGGTCCGAGACGAACACCGGCTGCGGCGACTTGTGCCAGCTGCCCGGGTCGAGCAGGTCGGCATCGACATCGGCCCACAGCAGGCCCATCGCATAGCGCTCGTCGGTCGCGCTGGCCGAATAGGTGACGAACACGCGGCCGTGGCGGATGAGCACCGAGGGTCCCTCATTGACCAGGAAGCCCTGCACTTCCCAGTCGAACTCGGGCTTCGTCAGCAGCACGGGTTCGCCTTCGATATGCAGGCCATCGCGCATGCGCGCAATGTAGAGGTTGGAGTTGCCGGCGATGTCCGGATGCTTCTGCGCCCACAGGTAGTAGCCCACGCCGCGATGCTCGAAGCGGGTGGCGTCGAGGCAGAAGGCATCGATGCCGCTGTCCACCCGGCCGGCGAATTGCCACTCGCCCTGCATCGGATCGGGCGAAGGATTGCGCAGCGCGTACATGCGGTGCTGGAACAGGTCGTCCCTGATCTCGCGCGAGGGCGCGGCGGCGAAGTAGACGTGCCACACGCCGTCGACGCGGTGCAGTTCGGGTGCCCAGACCAGCGAACTCGCCGGGCCGGTGGGCGGCGCGGTCCACAGCGTCTTCTCCTCCGCCTGCGCCAGTCCGGCCAGCGTCGGCGAACGCCGCAGCACCACGCGGTCGTATTCCGGCACCGAGGCGGTGAAGTGGTAGTGCCGATCGTGCCGCGAGATGTGCGGGTCGGCGCGATTGGGGATGAAGGGGTTGCGGAGTTGCATCGAACGATTCCGTTGGAGGCCGCTCACGCGCCGGGCGCGTCGACCAGGATCTTCTGCTTGATCTGCAGGTAGTAGCCGTCGGTGATGCGGTAGAAGAACATCACCCCGCCCATCAGCGCGTGGAACAGCCCGGGGATGATGGTCAGCATCAGCGCGATGCCGTTGAGCGCCTGCGGCGTCTGCACCTGGTCGGGCACGTAGTGGAACCAGCCCAGCAGCAGGCCCACGATCGCGCCGGCCACGCCCATGCCCGCCTTCTGGCAGAACGAGATGCCGCCCATCGAGAGCCCGGCCACGCGGCGGCCGTCCTTGGCGTGGCCGTAGTCCACCGCCTCCACGATCGCCGACCAGAACACCGGCGCGTGCAGGTCGACCACGAAGCAGATCAGGAAATAGAACACGAAGGCCAGCGCCACGTCGCCCGGCTGCACCAGGAAGTACATCGCCACGCTGAGCACGCCGACCGCCAGCTGGGTCCAGCGGAACATCGCCACCTTGCACCAGCGCTTGGTGATCCAGGTGGACGCCACCATCGCCAGGATCGCCGCGCCCACGCCGGTGGCCAGGAAGGCCGACAGCATCTTCGCGTCGCCTCCCAGGTAGTACTTGGCGTAGTAGGCCGCGACCGAACCGCGGACCACATAGCCGATGGTGCCGATCACGCACACCGCGCACAGCAGCAGCCACTGGTCGTTGCGCAGCAGCAGGCGCAGTTGCTGCGCCAGCGGCGTGCGGTCGACGTGGTGGCGGATGCGCTCGGTGGTGGTGAAGAAGCAGAACAGGAACAGCACGGTCGCCATCAGTCCCATCAGCCCCATCGCCCAGCGGTAGCCTTCGGCCAGGTCACCCCCGCCCCAGGACTCGGCCAGCACCGGCACCAGGATGGTCACCATGAACGCGGCGATCTTGGCGAAGAACAGGCGATAGCCGTTGGCCGACAGCCGCTCCTTGGGATCGGCGGTCAGCACGCCGATCAGCGAGATGTAGGGGATGGTGACCACGGTGAAGCACAGCGTCACCAGGATGTAGGTGGCGTAGGCCCAGGCCAGCTTGGCGCCGTACTCGGCGTCGGGCGTGGTGAAGGTGAGGAACACCGAAATGCCGAACGGCACCGCGAACACGAGGAAGTACGGCCGGTAGCGGCCCCAGCGCGTCTCGATGCGGTCGGTGACCATGCCCATCAGCGGGTCGGTCACCGCGTCGAGCAGACGCACCGCCAGCAGCAGCAGGGCGACGTCGTGCGGGCGCAGCCCGAAGACGTCGGTATAGAAGAAGGTGATGATCAGCATCATCGACGAGATGACGACGTTCACCGCCATGTCGCCGGCGCCGAATCCCACCTTCTCGAGCACCGACAGCTTCTGGTCCTGCATCGCCCCTCCGCGATGGCCCGGCCGACGCCACGGTCGCGTGGCGCCTGGCGGCGGTCCGACCTTATTCTGGTCGGCGCATGGATATGCAACAAATAAGAAAATCGCGATAATCCATATCGAACCCGATATAGGATCCGGTCCGTGCCCAACCCGCCCTGGTTCGTCCGTGCGCGCCTGAAGACGCGGCAATTGATGTTGCTGATCGCGATCGAAGAGCACGGCAACATCCACCGTGCCGCCGAATCGCTGAACATGTCGCAGCCGGCGGCGTCGAAGCTGCTCAAGGACCTCGAGGACCTGATCGGCGTGCCGCTGTTCGAGCGCCTCCCGCGCGGCATGCGCCCGACCTGGTACGGCGAGAGCATGATCCGCCACGCCCGCATCGCCCTGGCCAGCCTCGGCGAGGCCGGCGCGGAGATCGAGGCGCTCAAGGCCGGCCACGCCGGCAACGTCGCCATCGGCGCGATCGCCGGTCCGGCGATGACCCTGCTGCCGCCGGCACTGGCGCGGCTCGACCAGGCCCATCCCGACCTGCGCGTCTCGGTGGTGGTCGAGAGCAGCGACGTGCTGCTCGAACAGTTGACCCAGAACCGGATCGACCTGATGGTCGGCCGCCTGTTCGCACGCCACGACAAGCGCAACCTGCAGTACGAACCGATCGCGGAAGAAGACGTGTGCGCGATCGCGCGTCCCGGGCATCCGCTGCTGTCGCGTCGCAAGCCGGGACTGGCCGAACTGGCCAAGCTGCCCTGGGTGGTGCCGCCCGAAGGCAGCGTGCTGCGCCACCGCTTCGAGCTGATGTTCCAGAACGCGGGGCTGCAGGCGCCGCGCCAGGTGACGGGCACCGCCGCCCTGGTGCTGCTGCCGCGGCTGCTGCAGGACAGCGACCACCTGGCCGTGGTCCCGGTGGACGTGGCCCGGCACTACGCCGCGCACGGGATGGTGAAGATCGTGCCGGTGGAGCTGTCGTGCCGGATGGACTCGTTCGGCTTCATCACCCGCACCGACTGGCTGCTGTCGCCGGGCGCGCGCACGGTGCTGGCGACGCTGAAGATGGCGGCCCGGCAGGTCTATGCGCCGGCGGCACGGGTGTCGCGCAAGGACTGAAGGTGCAGCGCGGCGCCTGAGCCATAGCGGTACACGTATCGCAACCGGCGTTATTGTTATTTTTCGTGCATGGCTCGGCCCGTTAGCATCGCGGCACGGGGCCGGCGCGGATCAGGGATCCGCGGGTTCCGTCGCGACCATCCCTTTCCCGGGCAGGATCCCCGACCGCATGAGCGCAGCACGAAAACCGGCACGCCGCAGCCAGCAGTGGTTCGGCCGCGACGGCAAGCAGGGGTTCTACTACCGCAGCTGGCTCAAGGGCCTGGGCCTGCCACACGAGATGTTCGACGGCCGCCCGGTGATCGGCATCTGCAACACCTGGTCGGAACTCACGCCCTGCAATTCCTCGTTCCGCGAGCTGGCCGAGCACGTCAAGCGCGGCGTGTACGAGGCCGGCGGCTTCCCGCTGGAGTTCCCGGTGATGTCGCTGGGCGAAACCCAGATGCGGCCCACGGCCATGCTGTTCCGCAACCTCGCCTCGATGGACGTGGAAGAATCGATCCGCGCCAATCCCATCGACGGCGTGGTGCTGCTGATGGGCTGCGACAAGACCACGCCCGCGCTGCTGATGGGCGCGGCCAGCGTCGACCTGCCGGCGATCGGGGTTTCGGGCGGGCCTTCGCTGTCCGGCAACTGGCGCGGCAGGCCGGTGGGCTCGGGCACGGGCGTGATCGAGATGTCGGAGATGGTGCGCGCCGGCACGCTGACGCAGGAGGAATTCACCGAGGCCGAGGCCTGCATGCAGCGCTCCAAGGGCAGTTGCATGACCATGGGCACCGCCTCGACGATGGCCAGCATGGTCGAGGCGCTGGGCATGTCGCTGCCGGAGAACGCGGCGATCCCGGCGGTGGATTCCCGCCGCTTTCGCCTGGCCCACCTGTCGGGCCGCCGCATCGTGGAGATGGTGCGCGAGGACCTGCGCATGTCGAAGGTGCTCACGCGCGAGGCGTTCGCCAATGCGATCCGCGCCAATGCCGCGATCGGCGGCTCGACCAATGCGGTGATCCACCTGCTGGCGATCGCCGGGCGCCTGGGCGTGCCGCTGACGCTCGAAGACTGGGACGCGATCGGCTCGCGCCTGCCCTGCCTGGTCAACCTCAAGCCGTCGGGCGAGTACCTGATGGAGGATTTCTACTACGCCGGCGGCCTGCCCGCGGTGCTGCGCGAGATCTCCGCGCACCTCGACCTCGATGCGATGACGGTCAATGGCCGCAGCCTCGGCGAGAACATCGCCGATGCGCCGTGCTGGAACCGCGACGTGATCCGCCCGCTGGACCAGCCGCTACGGCCCGAAGCCGGCATCGCGGTGCTGCGCGGCAACCTGGCGCCCGATGGCGCGGTGGTCAAGCCGTCGGCGGCCTCGCCACACCTGCTGAAGCACCGCGGCCGTGCGGTGGTGTTCGAGGGCATCGGCGATCTCAAGGCGCGCATCGACGACGAATCGCTCGACATCGACGAACACAGCATCATGGTGCTCAAGCACTGCGGCCCGCGCGGCTATCCCGGCATGGCCGAGGTCGGCAACATGCCGCTGCCGCCGAAGCTGCTGCGCCGCGGCGTCACCGACCTGGTGCGGATCTCCGACGCGCGCATGAGCGGCACCGCCTACGGCACCGTGGTGCTGCACGTCTCGCCCGAAGCCGCGGCCGGCGGCCCGCTGGCGCTGGTACGCGAGGGCGACATGATCGAACTCGACGTGCCCGGCCGGCGCCTGCACCTTGACGTGCCGGAGGCCGAACTCGAACGCCGCCGCGCGGAATGGGTGCCGCCGCCCGCACCCGCGCGCGGCTGGAGCAAGCTCTACGTCGACCACGTGCAGCAGGCGCACCTGGGCGCCGACCTCGACTTCCTCGTCGGCGGCAGCGGCGACGACGTCGCCGGGGATTCGCACTGAGGCGCATGGCAGACGTCCCGTCCGCCTGCAGCGAACCTGTCGGGGTGGCGTGCAGCGAACCTGCCCGATCCATTCTCGGCGAACCTGCTCAATCCACTTGCAGCCAACCTGT
The DNA here is from genome assembly GCF_016774335.1 of Luteimonas saliphila. Taxonomy (GTDB): domain Bacteria; phylum Pseudomonadota; class Gammaproteobacteria; order Xanthomonadales; family Xanthomonadaceae; genus Luteimonas; species Luteimonas saliphila. The sequence continues at coordinate 81,588 of NZ_JAETWA010000036.1, forward strand.
CATTTCGACCGAAGGGAGAAATCTCCTGACCAGGCGCGCGAAGCCTTCGGTCGCACAACGCCGGGGCCTCGCACGGCGCGAGATTCCTCACCCGCTGCGCGGGTTCGGAATGACAACCTGGCTGCGCGCAGTCGGGATGACAGGCTTTCTCCGGCCCACCTGCAGACAACCTGTCATTTCGACCGAAGGGAGAAATCCCCTGGCCGGGTGCGCGAAGCCTTCAGTCGCACAACGCCGGGGCCTCGCACGGCGCGAGATTCCTCATCCGCTGCGCGGGTTCGGAATGACAGATTGGCTGCGCGCAGTCGGAATGACAGGTTGGCTGCGCGCGTCTGGAATGAAAAGTTGGCTGCGCGGAGTCGGAACGACAGGCTTTGCCCGGCCGACCTGCAGCGAACCTGTCATTTCGACCGAAGGGAGAAATCTGCTGACCAGGCGCGCGAAGCCTTCAGTCGCACAGCGCCGGGGCCTCGCATGGCGCAAGATTCCTCATCCGCTGCGCGGGTTCGGAATGACAGATTGGCTGCGCGGAGTCGGAATGACAGGTCGTGCCCCGCCGCCGTCCCTACGGAGTCACTGATGCCAGGTCCGCTGCCAGGAACATGCCACGATCGCCGCCGCTTCCTCGCCGCGGCGGCATCGACCGCGCTGCTGCCCGCGGCGTCGCTGCTGCCTGGTGTCGCGATGGCGTCGAGCCCGGCACGCGGCGGCAAGCCGTTCGCGCTCGCCGACATCGCGCTGGGCGACGGCCCCTTCGCGCGGTCGCAGGCGCTCAACCTGCGCTACCTCGCCGCGCTCGACGTCGACCGCCTGCTCGCGCCGTACCGGATCGAAGCCGGCCTGCCCTCGCCCGCGCCGAAGTATCCGAATTGGGAATCGATGGGCCTCGACGGCCACACCGCCGGCCACTACCTCACCGCACTGGCGCAGCAGGCGGCGCAGGGCGACGCAGCGATGCGGCAGCGGCTCGACGCCATGGTCGAGGGCCTTGCGCAATGCCAGCAGGCCAACGGCAACGGCTACCTCGGCGGCGTGCCCAACGGGCGCGTGCTGTGGGAGCGCATCGTCTCGGGCGAATTCGAGGCGGAGGCGTTCTCGCTCGAAGGCGCCTGGGTCCCGTTCTACAACCTGCACAAGATGTACGCGGGCCTGCGCGATGCCTGGCTGATGACGGGCAACGCCACCGCGCGCGAGCTGCTGGTGCGCTTCGCCGACTGGTGCGACGCACTGGTGGCGAACCTCGACGACACGCAGCTGCAGCGCATCCTCGACACCGAGCACGGCGGCATGAACGAGGTGCTCGCCGACGTCTACGCCATCACCGGCGAGCGCAAGTACCTGCGCCTGGCGCGCCGCTTCTGCCACCGCGCCATCCTCGACCCGCTGCTGCGCCGCGAGGACGCGCTCGACGGCCTGCACGCCAATACCCAGATCCCGAAGGTGATCGGCTTCGCCCGCATCGGCGAACTCGACGACGAACCGGCGTGGATCGACGCGGCGCGTTTTTTCTGGGAGACAGTGGCGCAGCGGCGCAGCATCGCCTTCGGCGGCAACAGCGTGCGCGAGCATTTCAACCCGGTCGACGACTTCGACACGATGCTGGCCTCGCGCGAGGGCCCGGAGACCTGCAACAGCTACAACATGCTGCGCCTGACCCAACTGCTGCACCGGATCGATCCGCTGCCGCGGTACGCCGATTTCTACGAGCGGACGCTGTACAACCACATCCTCTCCACCCAGCACCCCGACCACGGCGGGCTGGTGTACTTCACCCCGATCCGGCCGCGGCACTACCGCGTGTACTCGCAGCCGACGCAGTGCTTCTGGTGCTGCGTCGGCACCGGCATGGAGAACCACGGCCGCCACGGCGCGTTCGCCTACACCTACGACGACGACACGCTGGACGTGAACCTGTACCTGGCCTCGACGCTCGACTGGCGCGTGCGCGGCCTGTTGCTGCGGCAGGATACGGCGTTCCCGGATGAACCGCGCAGCACCCTGCACCTGCAACTGGCGCAGCCGCAGTCATTCGCGCTGCGACTGCGTCATCCGGGCTGGCTCCACGGCGCACTCGTCGTCACTATCAATGGCGAACGCTGGCCGCTGTCGTCGGCACCCGGCAGCTTCGCCAGCATTGCCCGCACCTGGCGCGATGGCGACCAGGTCGGGATCGAACTGCCGATGCGCACGCGCATCGAGGACCTGCCCGACGGCTCGGACTGGGTCGCGTTGATGCATGGCCCGCTGATGCTTGCCGCGCGTACCGGTGTTGAGGACCTCGACGGCCTGATCGCCGACGACGGCCGCGGCAGCCACATCGCACCCGGCCCCTACCAGCCGCTGGACCGCGCGCCGATGCTGGTCGGCGAACGCGACACGCTGGCCGCGCGGATCGAACCGGTGGAAGGCGAACCGCTCGCCTTCACCGCCGGCGCGCTGATCCGGCCCGGCGAGTTCGCCCGCCTGCGGCTCGAGCCGCTGTCGCGCGTGCACGACGCACGCTACATGGCCTACTGGCGCACCGCGACGGCCGCCGAGTATCCGGCCGTGCTCGCTGCGATCGAGGCCGAGGAGCGCGAGCGACAGGCACTGGAGGCGCGCACCCTCGACCAGGTGCAGCCTGGCGAACAGCAGCCCGAGGTCGAACACGGCTATGCGGGTGAGGACTCGGTCACCGGCCTGCTGCTCGGCCGCCGCTGGCGCGATGCCGGCGGCTGGTTCGAGTACCGCCTGACGGCCAGGCGCTACACCGGCGATACGCCGCTGACGCTGCAGCTCACGCTGCTGGGCAGCGAATGGAACGTGGCGATGGACGTACGGGTCGACGGCCGCACGCTGGAGACGATCGTCTTCGACGGCAAGGGCGCGGACGACCTCGGCGCGCGCGACATCGCGCTGCCCCCGGCGCTGGCACGCGCCGCGCGCGGCGACGGCATCCGCGTGCGCTTCGTCGCCCACGACGGGCGCCGCACGCCGCGCCTCTTCGGCGTGCGGCTGCTCGCGGCCCGCTGACCGCGTTCCCCACCCGCGGGGCCCGTAGCCCGGGTAAGCGCAGCGCACCCGGGACCCCGCGACCCCGCGACCCCGCGCTCCCATGGCAACACGCAGGCCATCTCCCGAGTTGCAAGCCCAACGCTTATCGCGGCGACGGATTCGCCCCGACCAGGGCTTCACGCGGTAGCCCGGGTAAGCGCAGCGCACCCGGGATCACGCAGCCTCACGGCAACGCGCAGGCATCTCCCGAGCTTCACCCCCAGCGCTCACTGCGAGGGCGGATATGCCCTCGGCCGCACGCGCAAGTGCAAGCCAGGAGGCGCAAGGTGAACCGGCGCGCGCCGCGTTTGGCCGGCGACGCGGGGACCGCGCGGCAGCCGCGGCATCACCCGCCGCCCAATGCCTCCGCGAGCAGCGCGCGAATCGTTTCCTGCGCCTGCGTCGCGCGCGCTTCGTCGTACGCGAACGAGTCCTCGTCCATGTAGACGCGCTGGCTGATCTCCAGCTGCACGGCCTGGATGCCGCGCGCAGGCTCGGCGTAATGGCGGGTGATGTAACCACCGCGGAAGCGTCCGTTATGGATCCAGTCATGGCGCGACTGCGCCGACAGCACCGCCTCCAGGCGTCGTTGCAATGCAGGCGTCGCACTGGCCCCGTTGGCGGTGCCCAGGTTGAGATCCGGCAGCCGGCCGTCGAACAGGAACGGCAGCTCGCCCCGGATCGAATGCCCTTCCCACAGCACCACGCGGCCATGCGCGGCGTGCAGGCGTTCGAGCTCGTCGCGCAGGGCGGCATGGTAGGGGCGCCAGTACGTCCCGACCCGCGCACGCACTTCGTCCTCCGACGGCTGCTGTCCGTCGAGGTACACCGGCTCGCCATCGAAGCGGACCACCGGGCACAGGCCGGTGGTGTTCTGCCCGGGGTAGAGCGAGACATCGTCCTCGCCGCGGTTGAGGTCGACGACGTAGCGCGAATGGGTCGGCACGATCATCGAGGCGCCCAGGTCCTTCGCGAAAGCGTACAGCCGGGCGATGTGCCAGTCGGTATCGGGCACGCGGTGCGCTTCGGGCGTCAGCCGCGCGGCGATGTCGTCGGGCACGCGGGTGCCTTCGTGCGGCACGCTGACCAGCAGCGGCGCGGTGCCGCGATGCAGGGTGAAGATGTCCATGGCGGGATTGTACGGCGGGGCGGTGACGCACGATGCTGCGGAATCGTCGCGAGAGCCGGCGTCGAGCTCCGGGGCCGCGGACGCGACGGCAGATCCCTAGCTGCGCTCGGATGACAGGCGATCTGTCTGACAGGTGAGAGGCCGTGTCTGCGGCTGACACGGAAAGCGACTCAGGGATGACTGGGAACGTGCCTGGGGGATCGCGGGGAGGCGTCTGAAGGCTGAGAGGCAACGGCCGAAGGATGGCAGCGACGGGACTCGTGAGACCAGCGGATGCGACTTGGCGTTGCGCCGGCGGATGCCACGCTGCGCCGGCAACGCCAGACCGCGGCGGCGGCATCCCGCGCCGCTATCGCATCAGCACCACTTCTTCCGCACTGGTCGGATGGATCGCCATCGTGTCGTGCAGGTCGGCCAGGGTCAGGCCCTTCTTCAACGCCACTGCGAACCCCTGCAGGATCTCGTCCGCGCCCTCGCCGAGCAGATGGATGCCGACCACGCGGCGCTCTTCGCCCACGCAGACCAGCTTGAACAGGCTGTGCTGCGGCCGGTCGGTCAACGCCTGCAGCATCGGCCGGAACACGCTGCGGAGCACATGCACGTCGTCGCCGTGACGCTCGCGCGCCTGGGCCTCCGTCAGCCCCACCGCGGCCAGCGGCGGGTGCGAGAACACCACGCCGGGGATGTCGTCGTAGTCGATCCTCGCGTCGGCTTGGCCGCCGAACACGCGGTCCATCGCCCGGCGCGCGGCGGCGATCGCGACCGGCGTCAGCGTGACTTGGCCGGTCACGTCGCCCACCGCGACCACGTGAGCCACGCTGCTGCGCTGGAACGCGTCGACCACGACGTTGCCGGCGGCGTCCAGCGCGATGCCGGCCTGCTCCAGCCCGATGCCCGCGGTGTTGGCGACACGGCCCACGGCCAGGATCACCTGCGCGTAGGTGTCGCTGGTATTGCCGTCCTCGTCGCGCAAGCGCAGCCGCCCGGCGTCGCCCTCGATCGCCGCCAGGCGGTAATCGAAATGCATGCCGATGCCCTGGTGCCGGTAGTTGTCCTGCAGGCGCTGCGTGAGCTCGGCATCGGCGTGGCCGAGCAGGCGCGGGCTGCGCGCGTACAGGTCGACGCGGCTGCCCAGCGCCTGCAGCACGCCCGCGAGCTCCACGGCGATGTAGCCACCGCCGACCAGGGCCACCCGCGAAGGCGCTTCGCACAGGTGGAAGAAGTCGTCGGAGATGCCGGCCAGCGCGTCCCCGGGCACGTCCAGCCGGCGCGGGCGCGAGCCGGTGGCGAGCAGGATGTGCGCGGCGCGCAGCAGCGTGCCGTTCTCGCATTGCACCGTGTGCGGGTCGCGCAGGCGGCCACGCGCGGGCATCAGCACGATCCCGGCCTCGTCCAGCCGCCGCAGGTAACTGGCGTGGATGCCGTGGATGTAGCGCTGGCGGCCGGCGATGAGGGTGGGCCAGTCCAGGCGCGGTTCCCGCGGCACCTCGAAGCCGAATTGCGAGGCCAGCGCGACATGGCCCGCCAGTTCCGCCGCCAGCCACATCGCCTTCTTCGGCACGCAGCCGACGTTGACGCAGGTGCCGCCGAGTTCGCCGGGTTCGAGCAGCGCCACGCGCGCGCCATGCTGCGCGGCGCGGAAGGCGCCGGCGAGGCCGCCGCTGCCGCCGCCGAGCACGACGAGGTCGAAATCCAGCGGCGAGCTGTCGCTCATGCGAAGCGCCCAGGCACGTACGGGGCCGGGTCGATGTGCGGCGTTTCGCCGGTGACCAGCTCGGCCAGCAGGCGCCCCGACGCCGGGCTCATGCTGACGCCGAGCATGCCGTGGCCGGTCGCCAGCCACAGGTGCGGCTGGCCCGGCGCGCGGCCGAGGATCGGCAGGTCGTCCCAGGACAGCGGACGCCAGCCGTACCACTCCTCGCGCCGCACCGGCCCGACGGGCTCGTGCAGGTATTCCGCCGCGCCGCGCTCGAGCGCGTCGAGCCTGCGCCGGTTGAGCGTGGTGTCATGGCCCGAGAACTCCATCGTGCTGCCGAGCCGGAAGCCGTCCTCCCACACCGTGACGCAGACCTTGCGCTCGTGCAGGGTCATCGGCCGCTTCGGCACCAGGCCCGGACGCGAGTAGGTGATCGAGTAGCCCTTGCCGGGCTGCATCGCGCGGCGCAGCCAGCCCAGCCGCAGCGATTTCGCCAGCAGCGGCGACCAGGCGCCCGTGGCCAGCACCACGTCGCGCGCGTCGCGATCGCCGCGCGAGGTCGCGACCCGCATGCCGCCGTCCTGCGCTTCGACTCGGGTCGCCTCGCAGTGCTCCTCGATCGCGCCGCCGGCCGCGACCACCACGCGCGCCAGTTCGGCGACGTAGCGATCCGGGCGCAGGTGCGCGTCGCCCGGATAGCGCACCGCACCAGCCACGCCCTCGCGCAACGCCGGCTCCTGCGCCTGGTACGCCGCGCCGTCGATGATCTCCGAGGCGATGCCGAACTCCGCCAGCGCCGGCAGCTGGCGCACGTAGGCGTCCATCTCGGCGGGGTCGCGGAACACGCAGTCGGCGCCGGCTTCAGCGAATTCGCAATCGAGTCCATGCCGGGCCATCCACTGCGGGAAGGCCTCGCGCGAGGCGTTGAGGATCTGCGCGCGGGCGCGCGCCGAGGCGTTCCAGTCGCGCGCATTGCAGCGGCCGGCGAAGCGCAGCATCCACTGCCACAGCACCGGATCGAAGCGCGGGCGTACGTAGAACGGCGCGTCGGGCGTCAGCATCCAGCGCAGCGCCTTCGCGACCATGCCCGGCGCGTGCAGCGGTCCGGCATGGCTGGGCGTCAACGTGCCGCAGTTGCCATGGGAACTGCCGCCACCGACACGGCCGGCATCGATCACGCGCACGCCGCGCCCGCGTTCGAGCAGGCACAACGCGGTGGCGAGGCCGGAGACGCCGGCGCCGATGACGAGAATGTCGCTGCGTTCGCTCATGCAGGAAGTGTAGCGGCGAACGCAGCGCCGCCACACGCCGGATGCGTCACGCGATCCGCATCGGCGGGCGCGTTCCGTAACCGATCCATCGCCACAGCCACTCCATGGGCCCGAAGCGGAAACGCGCCAGCCACCAGTGGCTGGCCGCGACCTGCAGCGCGAACATCGCCAGCACCATCAGCACCTGGCCGGCACGGCCCACCTGTCCCCATAGTCCGAACCCGTAGCCGTAGAAGAGCGTGGAGGCGACCAGCGACTGCAGCAGGTAATGGGTCAGCGCCATGCGCCCGGCCGGCGCCAGCCACGACAGCGGACGCGACAGCACAGGCGTGCCCAGCCCGAGCACCAGCAGCGCCAGGTAGCCCAGCGCCAGCGGCAGGCTGCCGAGCAGCATCAGGCCGTTGGCAAGCATCATCGGTCCGGCCTCGCGCATGCCGTCGAAGCGGGTACCGATGGCGAGGCTCAGCGCCACGAAGACGCCGCCCAGCGGCAGCATCCACAGCGCCAGTCGCGCGAACCATCCGCGCTGCGCCCGCACGTCGTCCATGCGTCCCGCGCGCACCAGCCAGGCGCCGATCAAGAACACGGCCAGCGCCAGCGGCAGCATCATCAGCAGGCCCTGCGCGCTGACCGTGGCGAAATCGCTTGCGCGCTGCGCCGTGGCCTGCCAGTAGCCGCCTTCTGCGAACACGCGCGCGGCGGCGGCCGCGGTCGCGTCCATTTCATCCGCCATCTCGGCGAATCCCGCGCGCGCATCCGCCGGCAACGCGGACAACAACAGGCCGGCGAGCACCACCAGCAGCGCGATGCCGGCGTAAAGCCCCGCGCCCAGCCACAGCCGGACCCGGTTGTCGATCTCGCCGAACGCCAGCAGCAGCACGCCGGCGATCGCATACGCGTGCAGGATGTCGCCGCTCCACAGCAGGATGGCGTGCAGCAGGCCGAAGCCCAGCAGGGCCGCGCAACGGCGCGCGTAGACGCGGCGGAAACGCGGCCCGTGTCCGCCGCGCGTCGACATCACCGCGAAGCCCATGCCGAACAGCAACGAGAACAGTACCCAGAACTTGCCCTGCACGAAGACGTAGACCAGCCAGGCCGCGGCGTGGTCGGCCCCGGTCGCCGCCGGGTCGATGCCCGAGCCCATCTGCTGGATCGGCCGGGTGAACCACTCGATGTTCATCAGGAAGATGCCGAGCAATGCGAATCCGCGCACCACGTCCAGCGCCTGGATCCGCTGCGCGGCATCGATCGGCGCCAGCCCCAACGGCGGCGGCAGCGGCGGGGGCACGTCGCGCAGGGCGTCCATCGTCACAGCTTCCATCCCACCATGTTCCAGCTCCACAGCATGTACGCGGCCAGGACGTAGACCGCCACCACGAACAGGTGCCGGAGCTTGCGCCACAGGTTCCACCCGCGCGCGCGCAGCACCGCCCGCAGGTGCATCACGTCGACCAGCACCAGCACGAACAGCGCCGGCGTCGACCACAGCAGCGCGGTCAGCAGCGTGCCCGGGTAACCGTAGAACGCCGCGGTCTCGTCCGCCATCGCGCCCTGCGCGTAGACCAGCAGCAGCCCGCCGAAGCCCAGCCAGGCCAGCGCCGAGATGTACAGCCAGAACGCCGCGCGCCGCGATGCGGGTGCTGCAGGATCGCGGCGACCGCGCCGCAGCCACGCCCCCACCAGCACCAGCAGAGAGACCGCGCCCGCCAGCGCCATCACCGCGAACAGGGTGTCGCTGCGCTGCAGCGGTCCGACCCGTTCGAACGCATTGTGCCCCGCGGCGTTGTACCAGCCGGCGATGCGGCCGTCGTCGTCCTCGTAGAAGACGATGCGCCCGGGCCCTTCGGCCTCGCGGAACACCAGCCCGTCCTCGGGGATCCAACGGCTCGCATCGTTGCCGGCGTGGATCACCAGGCTGCCGTCCGCGGCCGCCTCGACCTTCGCCGTGAACGACAGCATCGGTTTCTCGGCACTGGTGTAGTTGCTGCGCTTGCTGTTGTAGCTGCCGGCGAAGCGCGAGGCTTCGAACCCCTCGGGGACCGCAGCCGGCGCCGGCGTGCGCGCGCGCTCGAAGTAGCGTTCGAGCACCTGCCCCGGCAGCTGCGCGGCCAGGCGCCGGCCGGTGTCGGTATTGGTCGAGACGAACACGCCGACGCCGGCCTCCGGCGCCACCGCCATCATCGAATGGAACCAGCTGGTCGCGCCGCCATGACCGAGCACCCGCAGGTCGCCCACGCGGGTGTCGAAGAAGCCGTAGGCGAAGCCGCCGACCTGCGGCGCGTTGCGGAACAGGGGTTCGCCGACGAGCCGCGCGTGGACCGACGGCGACAGCACGTCGGTGCCGTCGAGCTCGCCGCCGCGCAGCAGCATGCGCATGTAGCGACCCATGTCGGCGGCCGTGCTCGACGCCCCGCCCGCTGGCCCGGCATGGGCGACGTGTTCGAACGCCTGCGGCGCGAACGCCCCGCCGCTGCGGCGGAAGCCCTGCGACCAGCGTCCCGTGAAGGCGGCGCCGGCGTGGCGCGGATCGCCCTCGCGCAGCGGCTCGCGGAAGGTGGTCAGGCGCATGCCCATCGGTCGGAACAGGCGGCGCTCGGCGAGCGTGTCGAACGGTTCGCCGGACACGTGCGCCACCAGCGCGCCGAGCAGCGCGACCGAATAGTTCGAGTACACCGCGTACGTGCCCGGCGCACGCACGCGGCGCGGACGATGGCGCTGCAGGTACTCGACCGAGGGCAGCACCCGGTCCGCGCGGTCGGCGAACAGGTGGCCCATCGCCGAGTCCTCGTAGCCGGCGGTGTGGGTGAACAGGTGCCGCACCAGCACCGGCGGATAGCCGTCGGCGGGAAGCTTCAGCGCGTCGGGCAGGTACTCGTTGGCGGGCGCGTCGAGGTCGAGCCTGCCCTCGTCGACCAGTTGCAGGCCGAGCAGATAGGTGAAGGTCTTGGAGATCGACGCGATCCGGAACAGGGTGCCGTGCGGGTCGACCTCGCGCCGCGGCTCCGTCGCCGCGATCCCGTAGCCGCGCAGCAGCAGCGGCCCCTCGCGGTCGACCACCGCGATGGTGACGCCGGCGATGCCGTCGCGCTCCATCGCCGAGTCGACCAGGCCGTCGACATAGGCCGACAGGTCGGCCGGATCGATCGCACGCGCGACCGCGGCGGGTGCGTCCGGATCCCCGGCGTCCGCAGGCGGCAACGGATGGGCGGCGGCCTGCCCCCCTTCGGCCCCGGACTCGACGTCCTGCGCTGCGGCGACGGACAGCAACGACAGCAGCACGGCCGCGAACGCGGCCCGCAGGATGCGCGACATTGGGACTCCCCCCGGGGACGATCCTGCGGATTACAGCACAGCGCGCGCGCAGCGTCGCGCACGCACGGCGGACCGCGCGGCGTGGCCGCTGCCGTCGCGAATCAGTGGTGGTGGCCGCCCTCGCCGTGCACGTGACCGTGCTGGACTTCCTCGGGGCTGGCCTCGCGCACCTCGACGATCTCGATCTCGAAGTGCAGGTCCTTGCCGGCCATCGGGTGGTTGAGGTCGACGTCGACCACGCTCATCCCGACCTTCTCCACCGTCACCGCGCGCGGGCCGAAGTTGGTGTTGAGCACCACCTGCTGCCCGGGCGCCAGCTTCTGCGCGCCGAAGTGTTTCTTCGCCACGCGCTGGGTGAGGTTGTCGCGACGTTCGCCGTAGGCCTCGGCCGCCGGCACGTCGACACCGAAACTGTCGCCGGACTCGTGGCCGTCCAGCGCCTTCTCCAGGCCCGGGATGATGTTGCCGTGCCCGACCAGGATCGCCAGCGGCTCGCCGCCCTCCTTCGACGACTCCAGCGGCGCCTGGCCGACCTCGGAGACGGTGTAGTGGAAACGGACGACGCGGTCTTTCTCGATCTTCATGGACGGCTCGCTGTACGCCGCGCGGGCCGCGGCTTGTCTGGAGGGGACGGCCCGGGCAGGATGCCGCGCATGGAACCGCATCGCGCCCGCACCCCGGCCCCGGACAACGGGGCCGCGCATTATCCGGCCTCCGCCGCGGCAACGCCAACCGCCCGCCGCCGGCCACGCACCCTGCCCGCCGGCGTGGCCCTGGTCGTACTGGCGATCCTGCTGGCCGGCTGCGGTCGCGACGACGTGCGCCCCACGCCGCGCGCGGGGGCCACGGTGCCGGCACGCGAGTGGCCTGTGGTGGCGCCCCGGGATCCGGCGGCGGCCAATTCCGTACTGATGCGCGCGATCAGCCTGGTCGGCACGCCCTACCTCTACGGCGGCAACACCCCGGAAGGCGGCTTCGACTGCAGCGGCCTGGTCAACTACGTCTACCGCGACATGCTCGACCTGAAGCTGCCCCGCACCTCGCGCGACCTGGCGGCCTACCAGGGGCCGAAGATCGAGCCGCAGCGCCTGGCAGCCGCGGACCTGGTGTTCTTCGGCAGCGGCTCGCAGGTCACCCACGTCGGCATCTACGTCGGCGAGGGCCGGTTCGTACATGCGCCGAGCACCGGCGGCACGGTGCGCCTGGACCATCTGGACGGCAGCTACTGGCGCCGCAACTACTCCGGCGCCAAGCGCGTCCTGCGCTGAAACTGAACGCGAAATGTGAGCAGAATCACGGACTTGGACAGGTTTGTCTAACTCCGATTTAACATCACGCCGCTTTCACTCGGGCACACTCCGCGCCAGCCCCGCAACCTGTGAAGCCCGCGTGACGACAATGACCGCCCCGTCCGGCCGACCCGTCCTTCGTTCCACTCCGGCCAGACAGGGCATGCTCGTCGCCCTCTGCGGCAGCGTACTGGGCCTCGCCTCGCTGCCCGCATTCGCCGGTCCCGGCCTCGCCGGAGACTCCGCCGACGCCCTCGCCGCGCCCGCCTCCGTGACCGGCAGCCTGGTCGCCGGCCCGCTGCGTGCGACGGAGCGCGACGTGATGTTCGCCAGCGACGTCGACCAGCAGATCGAGGCCGCCGCGGCGGCGCTGCAGGCCGCGCAGGCGGCCGAACACAAGGAGGAGGGTCGCGCCCAATCCCTGCTCAAGCGCGGACTGGCCCTGCTCGGCACCCCCTACCGCTGGGGCGGCACCTCGCCCGAGGGCGGTTTCGACTGCAGCGGCCTGGTCGGCTACGTGTTCCGGACCGCGCTGGCCATCGAACTGCCGCGCGTCTCGCGCGACATGGCGCGCGATGGCGAGAAGGTCGAACGCACCGCGCTGGTGCCAGGCGACCTGGTGTTCTTCGGCCGTCGCGGCAAGCGCGTCGACCATGTCGGCATCTACATCGGCGAAGGCCGCTTCCTGCACGCGCCGCGCACCGGCCGCGACGTCACCGTGTCGGAACTCGACAGCGGCTACTGGAGCCGCAAGTTCCTGCAGGCGCGCCGCGTGGCGGGGCTCGGCACCGAGAGCTGAGCCGGCGCGTCCCGCCAGCGCACGTACGAAGGCCGCCGCAGGGCGGCCTTTTTCGTTGCGCGGTTGCCTTGCGCATGCGGCCGCACATGCGATCGACGCATCGGCGGATCGCGCCTGAAGGCGCTCCTACGGGCAGGATCGACTTCCGTAGGAGCGCCTTCAGCCGCGATCGACCGACAGATGCCTAGGGCGACCCACCGCCCGGGTAGCGCGCGGCGCGATGCTAGTATCCCGACGCCCGCGCGCATCGCCCGGGTACCGGGGAGGAAGGATGATCCGTTCGACGCTTGCCGTGCTGCTGGGCCTGATCGTCGCGCTCGCGGCGATGCTGCTGCTCGAGTACCTCGGGATGTCGCTGTTCCCGCTGCCGCCCGGCATCGACCTGGACAACGAACAGGACCTCGCCCGTCTCGTCGCGTCAGCCTCGATCGGCAAGAAACTCTGGGTGCTGGCGGGCTGGACGCTCGCGGCCTTCGCCGGCGGCTGGATCGCCGCGAGGACCAGTCGCCTGCATCGCACGGGCGCCGCGCTGGGCGTCGGCGTGCTGATCGTGGGCGGCGTGCTGCTCAACGCCGCGCTGCTGCCGCATCCGGCCTGGATGACCGTCGCCGGGGTGCTGTTGCCGATCCCCGTCGCATGGTTCGCCGCACGACTGGCGACGCCCCGGCCGCCACGTCAATCCACTCCCTGACCCCGAATACGGAGCGTCCCGATGCAGGCTTCCCTGCTGACCACCCTGCTGCTGCCGCTCGCCCTGGGCGTGATCATGCTCGGCCTCGGCCTGGGCCTGACCCCGGACGACTTCAAGCGGGTGGCACGCTACCCGCGCGCGGTGCTGCTGGGGTTGTTCCTGCAGACAGGGGTGCTGCCGTGGGTGGCGTTCGGACTCGCGCTGGCGTTCCGGCTGTCGCCGGAACTGGCGGTGGGCCTGATGCTGCTGGCGGCTTCGCCCGGCGGCGCCACCGCCAACATCTACAGCCACCTGGCCCACGGCGACGTGGCGCTCAACATCACCCTCACCGCGATCAACAGCCTGTTGTGCCTGCTGACGCTGCCGGTGATCCTCAATCTCTCGCTGGAGTACTTTCTCGGCGCCGGGCAGTACGTGCCGCCGCCGGTGCGCAAGATCGTCGAGGTCGCGCTGATCATCGTGCTGCCGGTGGCGATCGGCATGCTGGTGCGCCGCTTCGCGCCCGGTTTCGCGGCGCGCATGGAAAAGCCGATCCGGCTGCTGTCGGTGCTGGTGCTGGCGCTGCTGATCGTCGCCGCGGTGGCCAAGGAATGGAGCACGCTGCTGGCCTCGTTCGCCACCGTCGGCCTGGCCTGCCTGCTGTTCAACCTCGCCAGCATGGGCACGGGCTACGCCGCGCCACTCGCGATCCGCCTGCCCCGCAGGCAGGCGATCGCGATCGCGATGGAGATCGGCATCCACAACGGCACCCTGGCGATCTTCATCGCGCTCAACGTGCTCGGCAACGCCGCGATGTCGATCCCGGCAGCCGTGTACAGCCTGCTGATGTTCCTCACCGCGGCGCTGTTCGGATGGCGGATGGCGCGTCGCGCGAATGCGCCGGCCTCCCCGGGTCAGACGTAGGCGATCATCCGCCCCGCCACGACGATCGCCGGCCACGCCAGCAACGACACTGCGGCGCTGACGCGCGCGGCCATCGGCACCTCCGCCGTCCATGCGCTGCGGCCACGGCCGGCCCATGCATAAAACAGCGCCACGTTGGTCAGCGCCACCAGCACCAGCGCCAGTTTGGTCCGCATCACCGGATGGCTCCACAGCGCCACCGCATCCGCCGCGAACAAGGCAACGCCGCTGCACACCGCGATCGCCACGCCGGCCGCGGCGATCCGGCTCAGGGTACGCACCGTTTCGACCAGCGGAAACGCCCGGCCCGCGCCCAGCAGGCGCAGGTCGAGCAGCAGCGTCGGCCCCACCAACAGGGCGAGGCCAAGCAGGTGCAGCACGTTCACCAGGGCATAGGACAGCCCGCCGCCGCGCATCCAGTCGCCGAGCGCGGACGATTCGAGCGCGACCGCGGCCGACGCGATCGCCATCGGCTCAGCGCAGCTCGATCGTCTTCCCGTCGACGACGATGCGCTCGGCGCGCAGCTCCGGGCTGCCGTCGTTGCGCGGATAACCCTCGATGGTGACGGTCTTGCCCTCGATGAGGGCACCGTCCACCAGCCCGCGCGCGGTCATGCGCGCCACCGGCGCCAGGATGACCTCCCAGCGCTTGCCCTCGTGCTCCACCACCACCTCCGCATGCGGGTTGGCGATGCGCACCTGCGCGAGCGCGGCGTCGAAGCGCATCACCCGATCGGCGTCGTAGGCGCCCCATCCGTGGTGCGCGAGCACCGGCACCGCGCACAGGGCGGCGGCGAGCGCGAGACAGCGGATCGTCGTGTGGCGCATGGCGGCGTCTCCTGGGACGGTGTCCGGGAGGGCATCCATATCACAACGGGCGTGAACGCGAAATCGTATGCGCCGCGGAAGCGGGCGACGCTGCGGCGCCTGCTCCAGGCGCCATCCGTCGCGACGGCCCCTACTCCGCTGCCTTGAACTCGCCGTAGGGCTCGAGCTGTTCCGCGATCGCCGGGCCGTCGCCGACCACGACGATCGACTGGTCCTTCGGATTGAAGTATTTGCGTGCGATCGCCTGCACCTGCTCGGCCTTCACCTCGCGGATCCTGGGGACGTAGCTGGCGAGGAAGTCCGAGGGCAGGCCGACCAGCCAGTTGGAGGCCAGCGTGGCCGCGACCGCGCCCTGCAGCTGGTTGCTGATCAGGTAGCCGCCAGCGACGTAGCGCTTGGTGTCGAGCAGCTCCTGCTCCGGCACCGGTTCGTTGGCCAGCCGTTCGAACTCGGAGAAGAATTCCTTCAGCGACGCGCCGGTGACCTCGTTGCGCACGTCCGCGCCGGCCTGCACGCGCCCACCGGCGCGCGATGGCGCGAAGCCCGCGCTGGCGCCGTAGGTGTAGCCCTTGTCCTCGCGCAGGTTCTGGTTGACGCGGCTGCTGAAGCCACCGCCGAGCACGGTGCCGGCCAGGATCGCCGGCACGTAATCGGGATCGGTGGCGGGGATCGCGGGCCTGCCGATCCGCAAGGTCGACTGCACGCTGCCGTCGCGCTGGATCAGCACCCGGCTGGGGGCGGCGTTGCGCGGCGCAGCCGGGGTGTCCGGCGCCTCGGCGCCGCCCGCCTTCCAGTCGCCGAACGCGGCTTCGGCGAGGCGGAAGGCCTCCGCCGGCGCGATGCGCCCGGTGACCACCAGCAGCGCGCGGTCGGGGTGGAATCGCAGCGCGTGCGCTTCGCGCAGCGCCGCCGGCGTGACGCCGGTGATCGAGGCTTCGGTCTGCTGCACGCGGGCGTAGGGATGGTCGCCGTAGGTCGCCGCGAGCAGGGCGCGGGTGGCCTTGAACGATGGCTGCGCCTCGGCCGCCTTGAGCGCCTGCAGCGCGTTGGCCTGGGCCAGCCTGACCTCGCTGCCGGGGAACGACGGCGTGCGCACGATCTCGGCCATCAGCGCCAGCATCGGCGCGGCATGACTGGTGAGCGCGTCGGCATACACCATCACCCCGTCGTTGCTGGCGCTGGCGCCGACGCTGCCGCCGAACGACTGCGCGGTTTCCGCGATCGCGCGCGAATCGCGCTGCGCGGTGCCTTCGGCGAGCAGGCCCGCGAACAGGCTGGCGAAGCCGGGCGAGTCCGCCGCATCGGCGGCGAACCCGGCGTTTCGCACCGCCAGCACGTAGTCCACGCGCGGCATGCCGTCGCGCGGTACCACCCACACCTCGAGCCCGTTGCCGAGAGTCCTCTTCTCGATCTGCGCGATCGGCAGCGGCTTGTCCGCGCCGTAGGGCGGCAGGTCCTTCGGCAGGTCCGCGGCGGGAGCGGCGAACAGCGCGCCCGACAGCGCGGAGCACAGGGCCAGGGCGAGCAGTTTCATCGACGTCTTCATGGTCGTCTCCTTACTCGTTCGCCTGCGGCGCGGCGTCGCGCGCGGCGAGCATGGCCTCGGGCACGCGGTCGATCACGGTGCGGTTGGCGGCGGTCAGGTAGGTACTCGCGGCGCGTTGCACGTCCTGCGAGGTCACCGCGTCGATCCAGCCGGGGATCGCGTTGGCGACGTTGGCGTCGCCCCACAGCAGTTGCAGCTTGGCCAGGGTGTCGGCGCGAGAGAGGAACGATTCCATGCCGTTGTACCAGTCGGCCAGCAGCTGGGTCTTGATCCGCGCCAGGGTGGCGTCGTCGACGCCCTCCACGACGATCTTCGCCACTTCCTCGTCCACCGCTGCGACCACGGCATCCGCATCGGCGGTCGGCTTGTACAGTGCGAACACGGTGAACAGGGTCGGCCCGTTGTATTCCCACTCGCTGGTCAGGCCGTAGAGCGAATCGACGTTGAGCGCCAGTTCGCGGCCCTTCACCAGGCCCTGGTACAGGCGCGAGGCATCGCCGTTGGCCAGCAGCGCGCCGAGCACCGACATCGCCGGCTGGTCGCGGCTGCCGCGGTCCGGCATCTTCCACGACATCGCGATCGCCGGCACCTGCGCGAGCTTGTCGGACTGCTGGATGCGCTTTTCCTTCGTGTTCAGGCCCTCGCTGAAGTCCGGGCCCTCCGGCACCGGGCGCGCGGGGATGTCGCCGAAGTACTTCTCCGCCAGCGCGAAACCCTGCTCCGGCGTGATGTCGCCGGCCAGGCCGAGCACCGCGTTATTGGGACCGTAGTAGTCGCGGTGGAAGGCCTTGACGTCGTCGAGGGTGGCCGATTCGAGGTCCTCGAAGCTGCCGTAGCCATCGTGGTTGTTCTCCCACTTCTCGAAGGCGTTGAAGCCCACGTCCAGCCACATGAAGCCGCCATACGGCTGGTTCTGCACGTTGACCCGGATCTCCTCCTTCACCACGTCCTGCTGGTTCTTCAGCGTGGTCGGGTTGAAGTCGAGCATCTTCATGCGGTCGGCCTCGAGCCACAGGATCGGCTCGATCGCGGACGAGGGCGCGATCTCGATGTAGTTGGTGAAATCCGGGCGGGTCGAGCCGTTGTTGCGCCCGCCGCCACCGGTGATGACGCGGTCGAAGACGCCCTCGGGCGCGTTCTCCGATCCCTCGAACATCAGGTGCTCGAACAGGTGGGCGAAGCCGGTGCGGTTGCGCGGCTCCAGGCGCATGCCGATGCCGTAGACCACGCTGACACCGATCACCGGCGAACTGCGGTCCTCGGACACCACCACGGTCAGCCCGTTGTCCAGCTTCTTCACCGCCACCGGGATATCCCAGCGGTCGGCATCGGCCGCGAACGCGGGCGCCACGCACAGCACCATCGACAACAGCCAAGCGGCTCGAAACGGCTTCATGGGCGCCCTCCTGGCCCGATGCACAGGCAGCTACCCTATCCCGGCCGCAACCGTCCCGTGTAGCCCGGAAGTCATGTTCGCCGCGCCCGGCCGCGAGGCCGGCCGAGAGCGCTGAAGCTGATCAGGAAGGGGCGGAGTCCTCGATGCCCACATTGCTCGACGCGCGCTCGTACACCTGACGGTCCAGCAGACCGGTCTGTTTCGCCACCAGCACCGGCACCAGCACCTGCCCGGTGACGTTGGTCATCGTGCGCATCATGTCCAGCACCCGATCGATCGCGTAGAGGATGCCGATCGCCTCCAGCGGCAGGCCTGCGGCACTGAGCACCACGGTCGCCATGATCACTGCGGTTCCTGGCACGCCGGCGGTCCCGAAGCTGCCCAGCACCGAGGCCAGGGCGATGACGAGGTACTGCCCGGTGGACAATTCCAGGCCCATGTACTGGGCGATGAACACCGCCGCCAGCGCCGGATAGATCGCGCCGCAGCCGTCCATCTTGATGCTCGCCCCGAGCGGCACCGCGAAGCTGGCGTAGTCGCGGTCCACGCCGAGGTTGTGGGTGGCCGAGGTGAGCGACAACGGCAGCGCGGCGAAGCTGCTCGACGCGACGAAGCCGATCTGCATCGCCGGCGCCGCGCCGCGGAAGAACTTCAGCGGATTGAGGCCGTGCGCCAGCAGCAATCCGCCGTACACCACGACGATGTGGAAGGCGCAGGCCGCGTACAGGGCGACGACGAACTTGCCCAGCGGCACCAGTTGTCCGAAACCGTAGCTGCCCACCAGCGCCGCGATCAGGCCGAAGGTGCCGATCGGCGTGGCCTCCAGCACGAAGCGGGTGACCTGGATCATCAGTTCGCGCGACTGGTCCATCAGCCCGCGCAGACCGGCGGTCTTCGCGCCCAGCTTCACCAGCGCGAACCCGACCAGCCCGGCGAAGAAGATCACCTGCAGGATGGTGAAGTTGCTGGGCACGATGACGTTCTGGCCCTCGCCGGTGCGGCCGGCGCCGAGCGCGGCCAGCGCGCGGAACGGGTTCTCCGGCACGATGTTGAGCAGCACGTCCAGCGGGCCGGGCACGTCGCGCTGGCGATAGTTCTCGGCCACCGGCAGGCTGGCCAGGTCCACGCCCGCACCCGGCTGGAAGCCCCAGCCGAACGCGAGGCCGACCCCCACCGCCAGCACCGCGGTGATGGCGAACCACAACAGGGTGCGCCCGCCGAGCGCGGCGATCGAACGCTGGCCCGACAGCGCCCCGACCGCGCTCACCACCGCGAAGAACACCAGCGGGATCGCGATCATCTTGATCAGGTTGACGTAGACCGTGCCCAGGGGCCCGAACCACGTCTGCGCCGCCGGCCCCATCACCCAGCCGGCGAACGCGCCCAGCACGAACGCCGCGGCGACGCGCTGCCAGAACGGGATCTTCAGCCAGGCGTGGACGAGGCGCATGCGGGCTCCGCGGGACGGCAGGACACCTTAGCCGACCGCGCTCCTGCTGGCGACGCTTCGGCTGGAACGCCGCGCTGTCATGGGCGGGACACCCTGGCCCGACATAATCGCGCGCTTTGGCCACGCCCCCCGCGCCCGACTGTTGTTCTCGACAGGCGGGAATGGCGGATTCGAACCCATTTTTCTCCACGGACCCCACGCCGATGCCACGCCCGCTTCCCCTCGCCTCCATCCTGCTCGCCATCCTGCTCAACGGCTGCGTGGCAGCGCCGCCACGCGACACCGGACCGCAGGCGTGGACCGTGGAGGTTCCCGAGGTCGCGCATCCCGCGGGCGAAACCCCGCAATGGTGGTACCGCAGCGGTGCCGCGCGCGCGGCCGGCAACGGCGCGATGGCCGGGCGCGCGAAGAACGTGATCGTGTTCCTCGGCGACGGCATGAGCCTGGCCACGGTCGCGGCGGCGCGCATCCTCGAAGGCCAGCGCGACGGACGTCCAGGCGAGGAGCATGTGCTGTCCTGGGAACGCTTTCCGCACACCGCGTTCGCCAAGACCTACAACACCGATTCGCAGACCCCCGACTCGGCCGGCACGATGACCGCGATCGGGACCGGGGTGAAATCGCACATGGGCGCGATCGGGGTGTCCGCCGGCCACCGCGCCGACTGCGCCGGCAGCCAGGGCAGGCACCTGCTGTCCTGGCTGCGCCTGGCCGACGCCGCCGGCCTCGCCACCGGCATCGTCACCACCACCCGTCTCACCCACGCCACGCCCGCGGCC
Organism: Luteimonas saliphila; assembly: GCF_016774335.1. Lineage (GTDB taxonomy): Bacteria > Pseudomonadota > Gammaproteobacteria > Xanthomonadales > Xanthomonadaceae > Luteimonas > Luteimonas saliphila. Next base: position 101,710 of record NZ_JAETWA010000036.1, read on the forward strand.
CTGTATGCGCACGCGCCGGACCGCAACTGGGAGGTCGACGCCGACCTGCCGGACGCCGCCCGCACCGCCGGCTGCCGCGACATCGCGCAGCAGTTGCTGGACTTCGCGCCCGGGCGCGGCCCCACCGTCCTGCTGGGCGGCGGACGCGGCCAGTTCCTGCCCGCGACCGAGCGCGATCCCGAGTACGACGACAAGGTCGGCCTGCGCCTCGACGGCCGCCACCTGCCGCGCGAATGGCTGCAACGCAATCCCGGGAGCGCCTTCGTCTGGAACAATGCGCAACTGCGCGAGGCGACCGGCGCCGGCGCGGTGCTCGGCCTGTTCGAGTTCGACCACATGCAGTACGAGCACGACCGGCGCAGGGACGATGCCGGCGAGCCGGACCTGGAAACGATGACCCGCTTCGCGATCGACAGACTCTCGCGCCGGGACGACGGCTACGTGCTGCTGGTCGAGAGCGGCCGCATCGACCACGCCAACCACGAGGGCAACGCCTACCGCGCGCTCGACGAAACCGTGGCGTTGTCGCGTGCGGTCCGCGCCGCCGTGGAGCTGACCTCGGCGCAGGACACCCTGATCGTGGTCACCGCCGACCATTCGCACACGCTCGGGTTCGTCGGCTACCCCAGGCGCGGCAACCCGATCCTCGGCAAGGTCCGTGGCCGCGTCAGCGAGGACGACGACCCCAACGAGTACGCGCGCGACATGCTCGGCCTGCCCTACACCACCCTGGTCTACGCCAACGGCCCCGGTTACACCGGCGCCAGCGCGCGCCAGCCGGCTGGGCCCAAGCGGCACCTGCACCACCCGGACACGTTCGAGCCGGCGCACGGCCGCCCCGACCTGCGCGAGGTCGATACCGAACACCCTGACTTCATGCAGGAAGCGCTGGTGCCGCTGAAATCCGAATCGCACGGCGGCGACGACGTCGGCATCTGGGCGCGCGGCCCGGGCAGCGAGGCCTTCCGCGGCACGCTGGAACAGCACGTGATCCACCACGTGATCGTCCAGGCCACGCCGCGGCTGCGCGAGCGGCTGTGCGCCGCCGACACCTGCAACGCCGACGGCGTGCCGGTGGAACTGCCCGATCCGGCGGAATTCCGCGAGCGCTGAGCCGCCACGGCTTCGCCGCGATCGCGCGGCCGGTGCTTGCCCGAAGGTGCAGTCGCGACCCATGCGGCTGCGGCGCTATCCTGTCCTTCCCCCTCCAGGAGTGCGTGCATGAACCGTCTCGACGGCAAGGTCTGCGTCGTCACCGGCGCCGCCAGCGGCATCGGCAAGCGTATCGCCGAGGTGTATGCCGCGGCCGGCGGCCGGGTCGCGATCGCCGACCTCAAGCTCGACGCGGCGGAGGCCGCCGCGCAGGCCATCCGCGACGCAGGCGGCGACGCGCTCGCCGTGGCGATGGACGTCACCGACGAAGCGCAGGTGGTCGACGGGATCGCCAGGGTCGTCTCGCACTACGGCCGGGTCGACGTGCTGGTCTCCAATGCCGGCATCCAGATCGTCAACAGGCTCACCGATTTCAGCCTGGCGGACTGGAAGAAGATGCTCGCCATCCACCTCGACGGCGCGTTCCTGACCACCCGCGAATGCCTGCGCGACATGGAAAGGCGCAAGCAGGGCGGCGCGATCCTGTACATGGGCTCGGTGCACTCGCACCTGGCCTCGAAGCTCAAGGCCCCCTATGTCACCGCCAAGCACGGCCTGCTGGGCCTCGCGCGCACCGTCGCCAAGGAGGCGGCGGAGTACGGCGTGCGCGCCAACGTGATCTGTCCCGGCTTCGTGCGCACGCCGCTGGTGGAGAAGCAGATCCCGGAGCAGGCGAAGGAACTCGGCATCAGCGAGGACGAGGTGGTGAAGAACGTCATGCTCAAGGACACCGTGGACGGCGAGTTCACCACGGTCGACGATGTCGCCAACGTCGCGCTGGCGCTGGCCGCGTTCGAGACCAACGCGCTGACCGGGCAGAGCATCGTGGTCAGCCACGGCTGGTTCATGCAGTAGCCCCGCGCGACGGCCATGCCCAGCCCGATCGACGACGCCTGCGGGCACCTCCGCCGCTACCCCACCGTCGCGCTCGTACTGCAGGGCGGCGGCGCGCTCGGCGGATACCAGTGCGGGGTCTACGAGCGGCTGCACGAGGCGGGCATCGCGCCGAACTGGATCGCCGGCATCTCGATCGGCGCGATCAACGCCGCGATCATCGCCGGCAACGCGCCGGAAGACCGCATCGCGCAGCTGCGCGGCTTCTGGGACCACATTTCCGAACCCGCCGGCCCGCTGGCGCTGGCCGCGCTGGGCGTACGCACCCTGGTCGCCGCCCTGCCGGAACAGGAAGGCCTGCTGTCCTGGGCGCGCAACCTGAGCGCGATGGGCGCGCTGGCGCAGGGGCAACGCGGCTTCTTCCAGTCGCGGCCGCTGTCGCCGTTGCTGTTCTCCGACGGCAGCGACGCCGCCACCAGCTTCTACGACACCTCGGCGCTGCGCGAGACCCTGCTGCGCTTCGTCGACTTCGACCGCATCAACCGCGACCGCGGCATGCGCCTCACCGTCGGCGCCACCAATGTGATGCGCGGCAATTTCCGCTACTTCGACAGCGCCCTGGAACCGATCCGGGTCGAGCACGTGCTGGCCTCGGGCGCGCTGCCGCCCGCATTTCCCGCGGTGGAGATCGACGGCGAACCGTACTGGGACGGCGGCATCGTCTCCAATACGCCGCTGGAATACATCCTCGGCTGCCGCCCGCACGAGGACACCCTCGCCTTCCAGGTCGACCTGTGGAGCGCGCGCGGCGCGCGGCCGCGGACGATCATGGACGTGCTGGAACGGATCAAGGACATCCGCTACTCCAGCCGCACCCGCCACGGCACGCAGATGGTCGAGATGGCGCAGACGCTGCGTACTTCGCTGCGCGAGCTGATCGACCTGCTGCCCGACCGCAGGCTGCCGCCGCACCTGGACGCAGCGCTGTCGCCGTGGCTCGACGACCGCGTGTTCAACATCATCCACCTGATCTACCAGGCCACGCCGCACGAGCAGGAAAGCAAGGACTACGCCTTCGGCACCATCCCGCTGCGCGAGCACTGGGAAAGCGGCCGTCGCGACATGGACCTCACCCTGCAGCGTCCGGAATACTTCGCACTACCCGATCGCTCGGTGGGCGTGGCGACCCACGACGTGCACCGCGACACGGACGCGCGCGCGGACCAGACCTGAGCACGAAGCTCAGAACGGCTTGGCCAGCACCAGCCAGATCACCGCCAGCAGCCCGAACACCGGCACCTCGTTGAAGATCCGCAGCGTTCTGGTCGACGGCAGCGCCTGCCCCGCCGCGCTGCGCTTGAGCCAGCGCCCGGCGACGATGAAATGGGCCAGCAACAGCGCCACCAGCGCGAGCTTGGCGTGCAGCCAGCCGCCGGCGACGCCGAAGTGCAGCCACAACGCCAGGCCGGGCAGCACCGCAAGCCCGAACATCACGTGGCCGAAGCGGTACAGCCGCCGACCCATCAGCAGCAGGCGTGCGCGCACCGCGGGTTCTTCGCCGGCTTCCACCAGGTTGATCAGGATCCGCGGCAGGTAGAACGCGGCCGCCACCCAGGCCATCACGAACAGCAGGTGCGCGGACTTGGTCCACAGGTAGGCGTGCATGCGGATCTCCGGCGGTCGCGGCCGCGGGGACGGCCACGCTGGCGAGTGGGCGCGCTATTGTAGCCGCCGCTTCCGGGACCGACCGCCGATGGCCAAGCGCTACGACCAACGCTACTTCGATACCTGGTACCGCAACCGCGGCATCGGCGGTGCGCAGCGGCTGGCGCGCAAGGTCGCGCTCGCGGTGGCGGCGGCCGAGTACCACCTCGAACGGCCGCTGCGCAGCGTGCTCGACATCGGCTGCGGCGAAGGCGCGTGGCGCGCGCCGTTGCTGCGGCTGCGGCCGAAGCTGCGCTACCTCGGCTTCGACGGCAGCGAGTACGCGGTGCGCCGCTACGGACCACGTCGCAACCTGCACCTGGCGCGGTTCGCCGACTTCGCCACGCTGCGGCCCTGCCCGCCGGTCGACCTGCTGGTGTGCAGCGACGTGATGCACTACCTGCCGTTGAAGGAGCTCGACCGCGGCCTGCCGGGACTGGCCGAGCTGTGCGGCGGCGTGGCCTTCCTCGAGACCTTCACGCGCGAGGACCGGACCGTGGGCGACGAGGTCGACTTCCAGGCCCGCTCCGCCGCGTTCTACCGTGGCCGCTTCGAGGCGCTGGGCTTCCGCCAGCTCGGCTCGCACTGCTGGCTCTCGCCGGCGCTGGCCGGCAATGTCGCGGCACTCGAGCTTGCTACGCGCGTCCCTGGCGGCTGAACCGGCGTTGCCGGTATGCCCCTGGACGCGGCGCGGACGGGGACAAGGCCTGCAACGATGCCCGCCTCCATGTCCACGCCCGCCTGCCGTTATCGACCAGGTGGACGCTTCCTCCCTCGATCATGCCGACCCCCCGGAAACCCCGCGGCTCCGGGCGCGGGCCGGCGCTCGGCCCCTTGACTCCCGGTTTCCGTCGATGCGGTATGCTGCGCCGCAGCAGCCGCTGCCCGTGACGCCGATGCTCCTGTACCAGTTCCACGAACTCACCCGCTCCTGGATGGCGCCGCTCACCTACTGGGCGGAAGCCAACGCCAAGGCCTACTCCGCCTCGGGGAGCTGGCTGTCGGCCATGCCCGGCGCGGAACGCATCGCCGCGGCCAACGAACTTCTGTACCGGGTCGGCAAGGACTACGAGAAGCCCGCCTTCGACATCCACTCGATCGAGTGGGAGGGCGAGGTCTACCCGGTGGTCGAGAAGACCGTGCGCAGCACGCCGTTCTGCAACTTGCTGCGCTTCAAGCGCTACACCGACGATGCCGACACCATCGGCGAGATGCGCGGGCAGCCGCCGGTGCTGATCGTCGCCCCACTGTCGGGACACCACGCCACCCTGCTGCGCGACACCGTGCGCACCATGCTGCGCGACCACAAGGTCTACATCACCGACTGGGTCGACGCGCGCATGGTGCCCAAGGCCGCCGGGCCGTTCACGCTCGACGACTACGTGCGCACGATCGAGGACTTCATCCGCCACATCGGCGCCAGCGACCTGCACGTGATGAGCGTCTGCCAGCCGACGGTGCCGGTGCTGGCCGCAGTCTCGCTGATGGCCGCGCGCGGCGAGCCGGTGCCGCGTTCGCTGGTGATGATGGGCGGGCCGATCGACACCCGCGAATCGCCGACGTCGGTCAACAACCTCGCCACCCAGAAGCCGCTGTGGTGGTTCGAGAACAACGTCATCCACCCGGTGCCGCAGAACTATCCCGGCGCCGGCCGCCGGGTCTATCCCGGTTTCCTGCAGCACACCGGCTTCGTGGCGATGAATCCCGAACGCCACTTCGTCTCGCACTGGGACTTCTACCAGGACCTGCTCAAGGGCGATCTCGAGGACGCCCAGTCGCACCGCAAGTTCTACGACGAGTACAACGCCGTGCTCGACATGCCCGCCGAGTACTACCTCGACACCATCCGCGTGGTGTTCCAGGAGCACCTGCTGCCGCGCGGGCTGTGGGACGTCGGCAAGGAGCGGGTGAAGCCGTCGGCGATCCGCGGCACCGCGCTGCTGACCATCGAAGGCGAACTCGACGACATCTCGGGCCTGGGCCAGACCCGCGCGGCGCACGGCCTGTGCACCGGCATCGCCGCGCAGGATCGCCACCACCTGACCGTCGAGGGCGCAGGCCACTACGGCATCTTCAGTGGCCGTCGCTGGCGCGAGCAGGTCTACCCGCAGGTACGCGATTTCATCGCCGCCAACGTCGCGGGCACGCCGGCCAGGACCCGTCCCGGAACGCCGAAGAAGAAGGCGGCGGCGAAGAAGAAGGCCGCGGGCAAGAAGGCGCGTCGCGCCGGGTGAATCACTTCTCCCGACGGGAGAACGCGTCGCGGCAGTCGGATTCCTTCTCCCTCCGGGAGAAACGCGTCGCGCCGAGTGGATCCCTTCTCCCTCCGGGAGAAGGTGGCGCGAAGCGCCGGTTGAAGGCCCGGCGGAGCGGGACCGGCTCGGACCACACGCGAGTCGGGGCCGACGATTCGTTTTGCGGCTCGACTCCAGCACCGTCCTCCCGTCTCCCGCTGCACGTGGCGGGATCGGCCGCGGAGACGTTCAGTCCCCGCAAGCTGCGGGCGGCCCCTCGCCGACGCGCCACTCGCCGCCGTCGCGTTCCAGTCGCCAGCCTGCCGACAGCGCGAGGGTCCAGCCCGGGCCGGTCCATTTAGCGCCACAGCCGTCGATGTCCTGCGCACCCACGGTGATCGCCGACCAGTCGCGCGCAACCAGTGCACCGTCTTTCGCGACCAGTTCGCCCCAGGCCGCGCGCGCGGTCAGCGTGCCGTAGACCGTACCGGCATCGCCCAGCGGGAACAGGGTGCGGGGATCGAACGACATCGACGGATTCTGCAACGGCAGCCGCAGCGTCGCGCCCCCGACGAAACGGTCGCGATACGCCGCTGCGCGCTGCGCGCGCAACGCGGCGCGCTCGCGTTCCGACATGCGGACGTCATCGATGCCGTACTGCTGCCCGGCCCTGTCCGCATCGACAGCTGCGGCGCCGAGGGCTTCCGACAGCAACGTCGGCAGGTCGGTGTCCGCGCTCACCCCGGACCGCCATCCATCGCGCCAGCGATCCAGCAGCAGCCCGTAGGCCGGTCCGGTCGCGTAGGCCATCGAACGCACGAAACCGTCGTTGCCGTCGGCGCGGCGCAGTGCGTCGAGCAGCGCCGGCACCGGATCGCCCGCCGCAGACGCGACGATGCGGCCGGTGTACTCGGCCAGGCCTTCGTTGCGTTCGAGCTTCGCCTCCTGCAGCAGCGTACCGGTCGCCAGTTCGCCCTGGGCCGAACGGCGCGCGCGGAAGGCGAGTGCGGCCCGGGCATGGGCGCGGGCATCGGCGTCGCCCCCGGGGGCGGCGAGCGCCTGCGCCAGCGCGCGCAGTTCGAGCCGCAACCACGTACGGCCCGCTTCTCCGTCCAGGTGCCCGTTGTCGCCCTCCACCGCCGGCAGTCCCAATCCGCCTTGCACGCAGTGCCAGCGTTCGTGCCACAGCAACCTGGCAAGCGCATCGCGATCATCCGACAACGGCAGCATCAGCATCACCGTCGGCACGCCATTGACCTCGACGCAGGTATTCGCCGGCAACTGGTCCGCGCGCAGCGCGGCCGGCACCGGCTCGTCCGACGCCGGATCCATGCGCCAGGACGCACGCGTGGCCGGATCGATCAGGACGATCGGCGCATCCAGGGCGACGTTCCACAACGCCGTCGCCCGTTGCATCGAAACCGGGTCGTCGGCGATCGCTGCGGCGCGCCGCAGCGCCTGCTCCGTTTCCACAGGCGCTGGTTCCGTGCAAACGGCGGACACCGGCAGCACGATCGCCAACGCGCCGCAACACCATCGCGCGTATCGGTTCACTGCGCATCCTCCGTTCGCAAGGGCACGCGGACCACGCTGTCCGGGTGCCACTCCACGGTCAGCGGCACGGTGGCGTCGGCCAGCGACTCGTCGCTGACGTCGCGGCCGGTGCCATGGTTGACCTGGTGGTGCGCGTCCTTGAGCACGTCGACCACCACCAGCAGGCGGTTGCCCGGCTCCATCCTGCGAGCGGTCATGCGGCTGCGTTCGAACGGGATGCGCGTCCATTCTCCGGGGACCAGCAGTTCGCGACGCGTCATGTCGCGCGCGTGGCTGGCCCGGCCGACGAAGTACGACAACTGCATCGCGCTGCCGTCCGGACGCAGTTCGTACAGAACGACCATGAAGTCGAAGTCGCGCTTGTCGATGCGCACCTTCAGCTCACCCGAGAACGTGCCGACGACGGACGTCGGGCGCTCGAACGGTTCGCTGACGAATGCGAACCCGCTGTCGACCTCGATCGCATCGCGGACGATTGGGCTTGGATAGTAGCCATGGCCCCGGGTCGTACGGTCGGCGAAATCCACGGTCTGGCGCAAGGGCCGCGCCGCCGGCGGCGCCTCGGGCGACAGGCTTCGATACGCGCCGGATCGGCTGTCGACCAGATGGAACGCCACCGGTGTCGCTGCCGCCGCCAGCGATGGTGCGTGGCGCCACGCATCGCCACCCATCCACTGGTAGTTGACCTTGTCGCGCACCAGCGCCGGGCGCTGCGCGCCGCGCAACACGTGGTCCAGCCACTGGAACGTGATCTCCCGGGTGTCGAACTGCGCGGAAGGATCGATCGCGTAACCGCGCAACACACGCTGCTTGACCGGCGCCTGCGCGCCGAAATGGTCGTAGGGCCCGATCAGCAGGTAGTGTTCCGCACCCGGCCGATGGCGATGGTGCTCCTTGAAGTACTGCAGGGCCGAGATCTGTCCGTCGTCGTAATAGCCGGTGATGCTCAACACCGGGATGTCGATGCGCGCGAACTCGTCGCCGTACGGCACCATCGCCTGCCAGTACGCGTCGTAGGCCGGATGCGACAGCCAGCGCTGCAGCCAGGGGTTCGGCGTTCCGTCCACATCGTCGATCTCGCGATACGGCCGGCCACTCGCGAACCAGTTCTCCGTCAATGCATTCCAGCGCTCGCGCTGGCCGTAGGTCTCGTGGTCGAGCAAGCGGTTGTTGGCGACGTAGAACGGCCAGGCGTAGTTCGCGCTGAGGAACACGTTGTTCTCCATCGGCAGGCCGAGGCCCGGGATCGCCGCCACGTACGGCACGATGGTCTTCAGCGCCGGATGCATGCGCCGGGTGGCCGCCCATGCGGCGAACCCGGAGTAGCTCCCGCCGTACATCGCGACCCGCCCATCGCTCCACGGTTGCCGGCTGATCCAGTCGATGGCCGCGTGCGCATCGTCGGCCTCGCGCTCGTAGGGAGCGATCCGGTCCTCGCTCAGGCGCTTGCCGCGCGCATCGACCACCACTCCGGCGTAGCCACGCGAGGCCGCCTCGACCGCGGTCGCGCGATTCGCCTCCGGCGCGGTGTAGATGGTGAACAGCATCGCCGTGGGCAGGGGCCCGTCGGCGTTGCGGCTGCGCGCCACCGTCGCCGACAGCGTCGCGCCCTGCGGCGTGCGGATCAGCACCTGGTCGTCGACCAGGTAGCGCCTTTCCTCGTCCTCGCGCACGAGGGCGGGCGCCAGCCTGGCGGCCGAACGGTAGACGTCGACGAACGATTGCCGCCGCGCCAGCTCGAGTGCGCCGGCGAGTGGGATGCCCGATGCTCCCACGCCCGGCTCGAGGCGCTGTCGCAGTTCGGCCTGCGCGCGCTCGGCGTCGCCGACGAACCAGTAGGCCGTGCGCTGCGCATCGAGATCGTCGAGTCCGGACAAATGCCCGCGCAGCGCGCGCGCATAGCCGGCGTCGAACCCGGCCGGTTCGCTGCGCGCACGTGCGTACGCCAGGTAGGGCGCCCAACGCTGCGCCTTCGCGGCCTCCCCCTCGGCCTGCAGCCGGCGCATCAGCGCGACGACGGCGGCCACGGCGGTGTCCTGCCCTGCAGCGATCCGCAGGTGCGCGAGGTCCTCCTCCGACGTCTCGACCCCGCCGCTGTCGCGGGAGGCGAGCATCGCCTGCGCCATCGCCGCGATGGACGAGGCGATCTCGCCGTCGCTCGCGGTGGCGTCGATGTCGAGTTCGAACGTCGGTTCCGCCGCCCATGCCATGGACGATGCCGCGAGCAGCACCAGCCACGCACAGATCGCTCGGCATCGGCTGGGGAACCTGCAGTGCGTCCTTCCCGGCATCGTCTCGATCCTCCTCATGGAACACAGGATGCAGCGCGTCGTTGGTTCCACGCCGGCGCGGATGCGTGGCCTATGCCGCCGCGACGATCGCCGGCGACGCGGCCTGGTGGCGGGCCGCCGGCATGACGCGCGATACGCCTTCGCTGGCCGGACGCCGGGAACCGTAGGCTATACGGTCGGCGCTGGCCATTCCCGCCGTCTACGACCGCAAGCACACGCGTTCCATTCTCATAGCGCACCGATCGAGTCGAGGTCCGGCGCATCGGGCAGCCGCCGTGCAGGCGGGATCCCCGGGGACCGCCGGCCTGCAGCGACCGCAACCGGGCCTGCCGCAGACGGGCCGGCGACTGCATGGTCATCGACGGCTCCCATTCTTCTGGATGCCTCCGGGGCGGAATCGGTCGCACCGCGACGCCCGTTCACGCGTGCTGCGAGGTCTTCACCAGCAGGTGCTTGGCCATCAGCCCGTGGAGCCGGCCGATGCCGCGGGCGATGTGCATGGTCGCGAACAGCAGCACGATACCGGCCGCGAATACCGCGGGCAGGCCCCATTCCGGCAGCGACGTGCCGACCACATGGCCATGGACGTTGAGCAGCTGCCATCCATCGATGGAGACGTTCGCATCGGCGATGCCTAACCACACCAGCAGCGGCGCCGCGATGAACGACAGCGAGGTGGCGATCAGCACGATCGCCAGCGTGAAGTACGCCACGCCCAGCGGCAGCATCAGCAGGAAGTACAGCAGCGTGCTCCAGGTGCGGGCATCGGTGAACATGTCGCCGATCCGCTGCCAGATCGTGCGGCCCCGCACCGTGTACAGCGGCCGCCGCGGCATGCGCTCGCCGAGCATCACCTCGACGATCCGGCCCTCGACCAGCGACAGCACCCGCACCGAGCCGAAGAACAGGATCAGCAGCGGGATGCCGATGATGGTGATCGACAGGCCCAGCGAGACCGAGAAGCCGGCCACCACCCAGGTGAAGTAGAAGATGCCGGTCGCCAGCGACAGCAGCATGTAGAACAGCGAGGCGTACGCGCGCGGATCGGCGAACACGCCGAAGAAGCGCCCCAGCGCGGACTTGCGCGGCGGCGGCGCGGGCGGACGCAGCGCGGTCTGCACCGTGACCTCGGTGTCGCGGTAGATTTCGGCGACCTCGTCCGGCGCGCCGTAGCTCGAGGCCACCGCGGCGATCACCTCGGCCTCGCTGCGGCCCGGGTTCTCGGCCAGTTCCGAGCGCAGGTACTCCTCCGCGTCGTACAGCGCGTCCTGGATCAGCGCCGGATCCGCGCCCGCGAGCGAGCGCCGCAGGTGTTCGAGGTATTCCGGGATCGTGGTCGGCAGCTTGCTGTTCATTCGCGTGTCCCCTCCAGGACGGCATCGACGGAGTCGCGGGTCGCGCGCCACGCGCCGGCCCAGTCGCGCAGGGCGGCATGCCCGGCGTCGGTGATGCGGTAGTAGCGCCGCGGCGGGCCGGCGTCGGACGGCTCGACGAAGCTGTCCAGCAGCCCCGCCGCCTGCAGGTTGCGCAGCACCGGGTACAGCGCGCTCTGCTTGCCGCTGAGCACGCCGTCGCCAAGGCGTTCGAGCGTCTTGGCGATCTGGTAGCCGTACATCGGCTCGCCGGCCGAGCCGAGCACCGCCAGCAGCGCCAGCGACACGGTCCCGGCGCTGAGTTCCTTCTGGAACTTGCGCAGGTGCACGTCGCCCTGGTCTTCGCTGCCGCCCATGCCGATCCTCCTCGACGACAAGCATACTATTACGGACTTCTCTATAGCGGATGTGCCATTAGTCTCGCCGGGCCGGTCTCGTCCACAATCGGCCCTCGCACCGAACCCGGACCACCCCATGTCCCGCCAGCCTGCCTTCACCGCCCTCCTCGTTGCCCTCGCTGCCGCTCTCGCCCTGCCCCTGGCAGCGGCCGAGCCGGACGTGGCCCCTGCGCCCCGCACCACCCAGCAGGTGCTCGACGCCTCCAGGCCGTCCGACTGGCGCACCCCCGACCCCGAGCGCACGCTGTACATGGACCTGGAGGCCGGGCGCGTGGTGATCGAGCTGGCCCCGGCATTCGCGCCGGAGCACGTGGCCAACATCTTGGTGCTGGCGCGCGAGGGCTTCTGGGACGGCACCAGCATCTATCGCTCGCACGACAACTTCGTGGTCCAGTTCGGCGATGCCGACGCCGACGATCCGGCGAAAGCCAGGCCCTTCGGCAACGCGAGGACACAGTTGCCGGCCGAGTTCGAACGCAGCGCGCAGGGCCTGGCCTTCCATGCTCTGCCCGACCGCGACGGCTGGGCTCCCGAAACCGGCTTCGCGGAGGGCTTCGCCGCGGGGCGCGAGGGTCCCGACGGGCAGGCGTGGATGGCGCATTGCTATGGCGCGCTCGGCGCCGGCCGCAACCTCGAGGCCGACAGCAGCATCGGCGCAGAACTCTACGTGGTCACGGGGCAATCGCCGCGGCAGCTCGACCGCAACATCACCCTGGTCGGGCGCGTGATCCGCGGCATGGACCTGCTCGCCGCGACCCCGCGCGGACCGGAGCCGATGGGGATCTACGATAAGCCCGCGCAGCGCACGCCGATCCGCGCGATCACCCTGGCTGCGACGCTGCCGGAAGCGCGGCGCGAACGCATCGAGGTGCTGCGCACCGACACCGCCACCTTCGATGCCTTCGTCGAGTCGCGCCGCAACCGCCGCGACGCGTTCTACAAGCGCCCCGCGGGCCACATCGACCTGTGCAACATCGCCATCCCCACGCGCACGCCCGACGACGGCGAAGACTGAACACAACATACGCGCGATCGTCACGCGACGTTTGCCGACGCGAGCCTAGTCTGCGGCTGCCCCCACCCAAGGCGAGAACGCAATGGCCCTGCTCCGCTTCCGCATCGCCGGCGAGGACGACCACGTCCGCGCCATCATGAACCTGCTGCAGAGCCTCGACGGCATCGAGCACGTCGAGGAGGTCGCGGACCTGATGCCGCACATGGACGATCCCGACTCCAGCTCCGCCGGCCTGCACGACGTGCGCGGCGCGGACACGCACGAGGTCGAGGTGGAGGTTCCCAATCCCTCCACCGCGCGCAAGGTGCGCGAAGCGGTGGAGGCGCTGGCGTTCGACCTCGACGCGCTGGTCGAGATCGAGGAGGACGAGGCGCGGTAGCGCGGCTCGCCGGCGTCAGCCGGTCGCCGCCGGCAGGGCGTCGATGTACTCCGCCATGCGCCGGCGCTGCGCCTCGTCGGGAAGGCGTCCGCGCGCGGCGCCGAGGTTGTCGGCCATGTTGCGCGCCTTGCTGGTCGCCGGGGTCACGCAGGTGACCGCCGGGTGCGCGGCCACGAACTTGAGCATGAACTGCGCCCAGGAACGGGCATCGAATTCCGCCGCCCATTCCGGCAGAGGGCGATCGCCGATCCGGCTCCACAGCCGGGTGCGTCCGAACGGAAGGTAGACCAGCACGGCGATCTTCTTCTCCTGTGCCAGCGGCAGGATCGTCTCCTCGACATCCCGGTTGTCGACCGCATAGTCGACGCCGATGAAGTCGATCCTCTCGTTGCGCATCGCCTCGATCAGTTGCGGATAGGCCGGCTTGCTGGTCGAGGTGACGCCGACGTAGCGCACGCGGCCCTGCGCCTTGTACTCCTCGAGGATCGCCAGCTGGGTCGGGATGTCGGCCAGGTTGTGGACCTGGATCAGGTCCACCTTGTCCTTGCCGATGAGCCTGAACGAATTCTCGATCTGCTCGCGCGCCTTCGCCGGATCGGCCTTGTCCCCGCCCCGCGGCACCACGTTGACCTTGGTCGCCCAGAACAGCCGCTCGGTGATGCCCAGCTCGCGCGCGAGCTCACCGGCGACCTGTTCCGACGCGCCATACGAAGGCGCGGTGTCGAATACCGTGCCGCCGCCATCGACCAGCGCCTGCAACACCTCGCGCAATGCCGATGCGTCCTCGCTGCGCGCCACCTGCGAAAAGGTGGCCGAACTGCCCAGCCCGACCAGCGGCAGGCGCTCTCCCGAGGAGGGAATCGCGCGCGTGAGCAGCGGCGCGGCATCGGAGGCCAGCAGGCGATGCGGCAGTGCGGCCGCCATCGCGGCGGCAATCGAGAACTTCAGGCAGTCGCGGCGCGTGGTCATGTCCCACTCCAGGGGCGAGTCGAGGGCAGTGGCCCGAGTCTGGCCGTTCCGGCGGGCGACTTCAAACCGTGCCGCAACACGGCGGCGGGCATCGGGTGGTCGGCGCCTGGGGACGACGTCCAAGCACCTGGGGCCCGACGCGTGGCCGGCAGGATGCGCCGAATGCTCCCGCGGCTCGGACCCGGCGTGAACCCGCGCCCCAGCCTCCGCCCCATCCATCGGGGCGCTTGACAGCTGCCACCAGGGTCGAATAACTTAACTAATAAGTTAATTGATTAATTCCTATGTCCGTCGACAAGGTCTTCGAGGCGCTCGCCTCCCGCCCCCGCCGAGAAATCCTCGCCTACCTCTCGGCGCAGGAACTCACCGCGGGCGAGATCGCCGGCCGGTTCGCGATGAGCGCGCCCGCGATCTCCCGCCACCTGTCCGTGCTCGAGGCCGCCGGGCTCGTGGTCAGCGAGCGTCGTGGCCAGTTCGTGCACTACCGGCTCAAGCCCGACAACCTGGTCAACTCGCTGACCGGATTCGCGTTCGAGATCTGTCCCACCGCGGGTCCGCTGAAGCGGGAGTCGCGCAAGCTGGCCAAGGCTTCGCCAAAACGCTGAAAAAAAGGATCGCCCATGCACGCCCTGATCCAGCCGACACGCGGCTTCCCGATGGTCCGCATCCCGTCACGCAACGGCGGCCAGCCGGTGGAAGTCTGCCTCGTCGCGCAGCTCTCGCCCGGCGGTGGCGACCAGTTGTTCGCGGGCGCGAGCGGGCACCAGCGCGGGCATGCATCGTTCGTCGATGCGCTGGACGAACCCTCGGCGAAACTGTTCGGCGTGGATGCCGAGCACGACGACCGCAGTTCGGTGTATTCGTTCGCGGTCGACGCCGGCGGACATCCCTTCCATCGCCATGCCGGGCATCGCGTATTCACCGCGGTCAGTGGCAGCGGTGGCGCGCAGCTGCGCTTCTCGACGATCGACGACGACGCGCTGCAGCGCGACCCGCAGGCCTTCCTCGACGCGCTGCACGTGGTCGACGTGCCACCGGACAGCCTGTTCACCGTGCGCTTCGGCGGCGGCACTTGGCACCAGTTCGCACCGCGCCGCGCCGGCAGCCCGCACCCGGTGTTCTTCGCGCTGTCGTGCCATACCAACGAACTCGGCGGCATCCGCGACCCCGCGCTGGCGGACACGATCCGCCGCGACGGCGCCGACATCCCCACCCTGACCGAACTCCTGCCGCCGGCAGTGCAGCAGGTGCTGGCGGCGCAACCGTTCCACCACCTGCGCGTGGCCACCACGACGCTGTCGCTGCACGCGGCACCGGACACCGTCGCCCTGCGCGCCTGCGCGCACATCCGGGCGCGGGTCGGCCGGTTGAGGCGACGCCTCGCCGCCGCGCGGGCGCCGGCCGGCTTCATCGGCCGCCGCTACCGCCATGCCGCGGTCGAGCTCGCGGCCGTACCCGAGGGCTCGCTCCTGTCGGAGCAGTTCGACGCCGGCTTCCACCACCAGGACATGTTCGCGCTGACATTGCCCCATCCGCAGACCGGTTCCTCCGCGCAGGCATTGCTGGCAGACGTGCTCGAGGGATTCCTCGCCAACCGTCCGCTCGGCGTTTCCTGGCTGATGCGCCTGCGCAACGTGCTGGTGCGCCCGCTGCGGTTGCGCAGGTCGCCGCTCGGATGCCCCGTGTCGTCGCTGCTGTCGGACGATCGCAGCCGGCTGTTCGCGGGAAGGTATCCGGTGCTGGACCAGCGCGTTTCCGACGACCGGCGCCATGTGGAGGTGCTGCTCGGCGCGGACGATCGCCATCTCGCCTTCCGCGCCTGCGTGGGGGTCGAGTACTCCGGCGACGGCCTTCGCATCACCCTGGGGACGCGCGTGCGCTGCCGCAACGCCTTCGGCCGCGCCTACATGGCGGTCATCGAGCACACCCATCGCCGCTACATCGCGCCGACCATGCTGGAAATGGCGGTCGCGCATGCGCTGCAGCAGCGCGACGCCCCGGCGCCGGCCCGTGCGGTGGCGGTCGCCTGAGCGCTCCGGAAGCCGGACCGAGCAGGCGACGACGGCAAAGGCCCGGGCAGCCGGCGTCGCGAGCGGATGACCTAGCCGGCGCGGCGCCGACGCCAGCGGCGCAACACGGCCACCAGGACCAGGACGAGCACCAGCACCGGCAGCAGGAACGCCAGCGCGCGGATGGTCCATGCGATGCCGTGCGACAGGGTCTCGCCCGAGTCGCGGATCGCCAGCCAGATCTCGTTGCGGTTCGCCTGCGACGGGGTCGGCCGGAACTCGAGCGTCAGCAGTTGCGTCTCGATGCGACGTCGATGCCCCGCGGCGGCCTGCTCCGCGGCTTCCAGCAGCGCCTCCGTCTCCGCGAGCTGCTTCGACAGCGCGATCATGTCGGCGACGGTGAGGTCGCGTCGCGCCTGGAATTCGAGCAGGCGCTCGCGCTCCTTGCGCAGTCGCTGTTGCACCAGCGCATTGTCGCGCACCACCACCGCCAGATCCTCGGCGCGGGTGCCGCGGCTGCCGAGCTGGGCACCTTCGCTCGCCAGCGCGATCATCGGCTCGACGCCCCCGGGCACGATCCGGATGCCGAGCGTGGCCGACGGCCAGTCGCCGCCCTGCTGGCGCACGGTCAACACCACGCATTCGCCGAACTTCGCCGCGGTACAGGCGTCCTGCGCCTGGCGCAGGCGCGCCTGGATGCGGTCCGCCGGAAGCGTCACGCTGGCATCGTGTTCGTACGCGAGGAACGAAGCCTCGCGCGCGCCATCCGCGCCGCCGGCATCCGCCGCGGCGGCAGCGGTGGGGCCGGCGCCACCGTAGGCCAGCGCCGCCTCGTTCGTCTTCTCCCCGCTGCAGGCCGCGAGCAGCCCCAAGAAGCCGACACCGAGCAGCTTCCGCGCCAGTACCATCGCATCCTTCATGCAGTCGCTCCCGTTCGGCCCGTCATGCCTGCCGCATCGACTGCGTGCCGCGATCAATACGCGATCAATAACTGGCGCCATCGAAGCTCGTGACCTTCAGCCCGGCCAGGTCGACATCCGGCAGGCAACGCACGTTGACCATGGTCATCGTCGCGCCATCCGCCCCCTTGCCCTCGCTGAAGGGCGAGATGCCGCAGGCCGGACAGAAATGGTGGTCGATCGCGTGTTTGTTGAAGCGATAGGTGCCGAGGTCGGATTCGGGCGTCTTCAGGCTCAGGGCGGTGCGCGGGAACGCGGCCAGCAGGCCGCCGCGACGCCGGCACATCGAGCAGTTGCAGTCGATCACCTCGTCGACCTCGCCTTCGACCTCGAACGCGATGCGGCCGCAATGGCAACTGCCCTGGTAGGTGGTCATCGTGGCGCTCCGCGGGAAGACGCGGGCAAGGTTAGCGCAGGTCGCGCGGCGGGTCTTGCTGCGAAACAGCAGCGGCCAGGCCCAGGCGCGAGCGTTCGAACCACCAGGCGAACGCGGCCAGCAGCAGCCATGCCAGGAACCACGGCCAGGCGCGCCCCGGTTCGGTGTTGCGCGGCGCCACCGTGGCGTCCGCGCCGGACACCGGCGGCGCGGCGGCAAGCAGCAGCGTGGCCTCGCGCAGTTCCGCGAGCCGCTGCGTGGGGTCCGCATCCGCCGCCGCGACATGGAACGGCCGCACCGCGTCGCCCATGCGCAACCGGTGCCAGCCGGCCACCGATGGCCAGTAGCCCGCGCAGCGGCGCGCACCGCTCGCCGGATCGACGATCGGCTGCGCGCGCTGGCCGTCGGGCGCTTCGATGTGCGCGCCTTCCGGCCATGCGCAGATCGCGAGGCGCTGGCCCACGCGCGCACCCGCCTCGATCCCGGGCATCGCACTCGAGCGCGCGCGCGCCAGCGTGGCCACCGCCGGGCTCCAGAGATCGGCGTACAGGTCGGCCCGGCCATGCAGCGGCAGCCGGTAGCTGTCCGACACCCCCCACAGGCCGATGCGGCCGCGGCCTTCGGCGCGCCACCAGCCCGGTGCCTCGGCGGCGTCGCCCGTGTCCGCCCCTGGCTCGAGCGCGACCGCGTCGATGCCCTGCACCCGCCAGGCGCGGCGCGACAGCGGCGGCACCTCTTCCTCCACCTGCGCGGGATCGAACGGCGCGTCGCGGCTGCCGCTGCCCATGCGGCCGCGCAGGGCTTCTTCCCCGTCCAGACGCGGACCGGGGACATGCCACGGCCGCACCCCCGCACCGCCTTCGATCGTGAAACCGGGAGCCCGCAGCCCGCGCAGCATGTCGGCGGGCAATGCGTCGTCCCCGCGCAACAGCAGGCCCAGGCCGCGTCGCACCGCGGCGAGCACGCGTGTCCGCCCTGCCTCGCCCAGTTCCGACCAGGCGCGTGCGTCGACGATCAGCAGGTCGGCCTCGTCGAGCGCCGTGTCGGTGAGCGGCGCGCTCCCCAGTTGCACGCCGCCGCCGAGCGCGATCCGCCCCTGCACTTGCGCCCCGGCGTCCACGAGCCAGCGCCGCAACGCGCGCGTGTCCGGGTTGGGCGCGCCCGCGAGCAGCAGCACGCGCGGCACGACCGCCGCATCGATCCACAGCGGCACCGACGCGGTGGCGACCTGCTGCCCCTTCGCATCGCGCACGCGCACGGCGAACGTCGCGGTGCCCGCTTCCAGTGCAACGCTTCGCAACGCGAAGCCGCCGTCTTCCGGCAGCATGGTCGCATCGACGCGACGTCCCGCCGGATCGAGCAGTTCGGCCTGCCCGCCCGGCACGCCCTCGACGCGACCTTCCAGCATGAAGGCCGATCCGCGCGTGATCGCGCGAGGTGGCGACAGGCGCACGATGCCGGGCGGCAGCGGGGGTGGATCGAATGCGAGCGCGACCGTGCCTGCCGCGTCGCGGTCGCGGGAGACCAGACCGGCACCGATCACGCGCAGTTGCGTGGTCCCCGGATGTTGGCGCAGGGCGGTGGCGAGATCGGGCACGCGCAAGGCCTCGCCGGCGTCGCGCGCTTCCGGCAGCGCGAGCAGCACGCCGCGCACTGCAGCCGGACCGGTCTCGGCAAGCGTGGCGCCTTCGGTCAGCACGGCAAGCGTGGCCGGCGCGACCGGGTGACGTGGCGGGAACAGCACCAGGTAGAGCGCGGCGGCAAGCAGCGGTTGCAGCGCCAGCAGCAGGCACAGGCGCCATGGGCGCGGCGTGCGCGGATCGCGCCGGTGCGCGCGCGGCAGCCGCACCCACGCGACCAGCACCGCGAGCGCCAGCAGCAGCGCGACCGCTTGCGCCATCGTCATCGCTCCGCTCCGGGTGCGTCCAACGCATCGAGGTAGCGGCGCGCGACCGGATCGTCTCCGGCGCGACGCGCGATGCCGCCTGCCGGGCGTGGCATGCCGCTCCACACCAGGGCGCGCAGGGCGGCGCGACAGTCGTGGCAGCGCGGATCCTGGCGCGCCTCGTCGATGCGCGCGATCCATGCCAGCGGATCGGCGACGCGGTCGCGGTTGCCATCGACCCATGCCTGCAACGCATCGAGCGACGCGACCAGGCGTTCCGCATCGCCCGCGTCGAGCGAACGCCACGCCTCGGCCAGAGCCTCGTCGCCGCGCGCGACCGGCAGTGTCGGCAGCGACCGGTTGGCGATGCCCTCGCGCTTGCCGCCGAGCCGGCGCGTCGCATCGATCGGTGGAAGTTGCGTCCCCACGCGCTGCAGGTAGATGCGGTCGGCCTGCTGCACCTGCTTGATCAGCTCCAGCGCACGGTAGGCGTACGGCAGCGCCTGGTCGGGCGCGGCCTGGCGCAGGTGCAGTTCCGACTGCCACATCTCGCGCAGCGCGGCGCGCAGGGTTTCCCGGGTCTGCGGATCGAGCAGGGTCGCGGCTTCGGGGATGTCGTGAGTGTGGCCGAAGGCCTCGAGCACGTCGTCCATCTCGCCGAAGCCGGCGGCGGCAGGCGCCCCGGCTTCGCCCGCATGGTCGTGGTCGTGCGTGTCGGGCGACGGCGTGGCCGGCGCGTGGCTGTCGTCCTGGTCGTCGTCATGGTCATCATGCGCATGCGCTCCCCCGGGATCGCCGGCCGGCAGATCGCTGGTGGGCAGGTCGCTGGTCGGCGGCGCGCGACCGCCTTCGCTTTCCTCGCCAAGGAACTGGCCGTAGCGCAGGCGCAGCAGGCGCTGGTCGACCCCGGTCGAATCCGAGCGACGTTCGAACTCCTCCGCCGCCAGCCGTGGCCGCTCGGCGATCAGCGCCTCGGCGTCGATGATGATCTGGCGCTGGCTGCGGAAGTACGCGGGCAGGACCTGGCGCGCGAGGCCGTCGAGTCCGTCCGCGCCGACCACCGGCTCCGCCGGCCAGCGCAGGATCACGCTGGCGCTGCGCGAGCGCTGCGGCTGCGGCGCGCGGTTGTCGAGCACTTCCAGGCGCGCGACCAGGTCTTCGCCACGTTGCAGACCGAAGTCCGACGGCACCAGTCGCACCTCGAAGCGCCTGCTGCGCCGGTCCCCGCGGCCTTCGAGCACCCGCACGTGGTCTTGGAAGGAGATGTTCTCGCCGGTGCCCTCGGTGCGCGTGACCAGCAGCCGCGCCCGCGCGGCGACGCCGTGGTCGTCGTCGACCTCGAACTGCAGGCGCCAGTCGCGCTGTCCCGCCGCCATCAGAGTCAGGCTCCGCTCGGGCACGAGCACGCGCACGCGCGGCGGCTGGTCGGGCACGGCATCGAGGCGATGCAGCCTGGATTGCGCGGCGCCGGTCACGCCCCGCGGCACCACCCGGTAGAGGGTGGATTCCTGCAGCGGCAGGCTCGCCGTCCAGTCCTCGCCCTCGCGTTGCAATGCGAGGCGACGGCCATCATGGAACACCAGCTCGACCGCCCCGGGCTGCGGCGCATACCGCAGCGTCCAGCGGAGCGTGCTGGCAACCGGTGCCTTCGCATCCAGCGATTCCGCGCGGCTGGCCGCGATGCCGGTATAGGTCGGCGGCCGCGCTTCCAGCATGGCTTCGAGCAACCGCGGCTCGCCTGCGACCGCCTGCGCGGATGCCGGGATCGAAGGACCGGTGGACTGCAGGCGTGGCGCGGGCCACAGCATGGCGGCGAGCACGCACAGCGCGGAAAGCGACCATGCGACGGCGATCGCGCGCTTCGACCATGCCGGGCGCAGGTCCGGCGGTGCCCTCCCTGTCAGCCGCTGCCCGACACGCGTGCGTTGCAGGCGTTGCAGTGGTCCGAGAGATGCCTGGTCGGCGAAGACCAGCCCGCTGCTGTCGTCCAGGTCGCGCCGCGCGGCGTCAAGTCGCACGATCAGCCAGCCGCGATCGAAGCGCCGGAGCCGGATCGGGACGGCTGCAGCGCAGACCACGATCGCCAGTGCCGCCAGCACCAGGGCCGGCGTCGGGCCAGCGATGCGCCATGCCACCGCGCAAAGCGCGACCGTAGCGGGCAGCAGCACCAGCAGCGTGTCGAGCGCCACCCGCAGGTGCACGCCCCTCCGCATCCCCGCGATGACGTCCCGCGCATTCACGCGGCGACACTCCGTCGTGGCGAGGTGGCCAGCCAGCGCTCGAGCAGCGCCAGCAACGCGATCGCCAACGCGAGCCACGGGCTCAGTTCGCGCGGCGGGGCCGGCAGGGCGACGGCGCCGGATGCGGGCGCGTAATCGCTGGCGACCACCAGCGTGGGCGGAACGACCGGCTGCAGCACGTCCCGCAGTCGCGCCGGAAAGCCCGGATCGAGCAGTTCCGGCATCGCGTCCGGCTGCAGCGGACGCGTGAATCTCAGCACGCGTCCCTTTTCCAGCGCGGCGGCGGTCAGCAGGGGCCGGCCCGCCGCATCGCGCCAGACGACGGTCGCGGAAGGCCGCACCGGCGTCTGCGCATCGTCCGCAACCAGCACCCGCCCGCCCTGCCCGACCCAGGCGCGGAGTGCGGCCGGCAGCGGGTCGGAACGCAGCCATGCCAGCACCTGCGCGTCGTCCGGCAATGGACCGGCCACATCGGCGGAAACCGCCACGTCGGTGCGGGCATCGGCGTCCTGCCAGGCGAGCGTGGCCGCGCGCAGGTAGCGCACGGCTTCGCGATGCGCCTCGTCGTGGCGGATCGCGAGCACCGGTGGCGCTGAAGGCGCGACATCGACGCGCGCGTCATCCGCCGGCATGACTCGCCAGTCCACGGCGCGGGCCAGTCGCAGCCGCGCGGCATCCGCGCCCCGCAACCGCTCCGGCACCAGCACCGTCAGCGGCGCCGCGGCGGGCAGCGTGGCGTCGAACTCGCGCAGCAGGCTGGCAATCGCGAACCTGCCCTGCGGCGTCGGCCGGTCGACGGGCGGGAAGCCCGGCGCCAGCCATCGCGCATCGGACTCGCCGGCTTGCGCGGTCGCGTCCGCGATCGCGGATGGCGCGACGCCGGGCACCACCAGCAGGCGCGGCGTTTCATCCTCCACACCGAGCAGCGCCGGCCGCGCGAGCAGCAAGGCCAACGCCGCCACCAGCAGCAATCGCACCAGCAGCAGCCACCATTCGTCGAAACGGATCCGCCGTCGCGGCTTCGGGTTCGCCTGCAACCAGCGCAGCGCGGCGAATGCCGTGGGCCTCTGCTGCTGGCGGCGCGCAAGGTGCAGCAGCAACGGCAGCGCCAGGGCGGCAAGCGCGGCAAGCGCGGCCGGCAGCAGCAGGACCAGGTTCATGCGCCACCCGCGCCCGGCGTATCGGCGAACAGGGCGCGCAGCGGCGCGGTCAGCGGTTCGTCCAGCACGAAGCGCACGTGGCGGATGCCGGCCTGGTCGAGCCGCGCGTCCAGTGCCCGCTGCGCCTCGGCGAAACGCGACAGGAAGCCGTTGCGCAGCGCGCGGCCGTCGCCGGGCAGTTCCGCGCCGGTTTCCGGGTCGCGGAAGCGACGCCCGTCGTCGAAGGGAAAATCGCGTTCGGCTACGGTCAGCAGCTGGATCGTCAGCAGCTCGCGACGCGCGCCTGCCAGGCGCGTCGCGAGCTCGACCGTGGCCTGGTCGAGGAAATCGCCCAGCACCACCACCAGGTCGTCGGCACCGATGCGCTCCCACACCGGTCGCAGCCGGGACTCCGCAGGCACGCCGCCGGACGCGTCCAGGCGCTGCAGTTCGAACAGCAGCCGCTCGCGCTGGCGCGATCCGGAGGCCGCCGGGACGAACGCCACCGCATCGTCGCGCAACGCGAGCAGGCCGACGCGATCCCCCTGGCGCAGCGCGACCTCGGCGATGCATGCCGCCAATGCCTTGCCCGCGTCCAGCCGCGACCAGTCCGGGCGCGGCTCGTCGGCCTGCGTCATCGATGCGCTGGCATCGAGCAGCAGCCACACCGCCAGCGGGCTGTCGCGCTCGGCCTCGCGTACGAAGAAACGGTCGCTGCGGGCGTAGAGTTTCCAGTCGATGCGGCGCGGCTCGTCGCCCGGCTCGTAGCCGCGGTACTGGGAGAACTCGAGCCCTGCACCCTTGTCGCGACTGCGATGCTGGCCACCGCCGCGCAGCGCGCTGGCGCGACGCGAGGCGATGCGCAGGCCGCGCAGCTGCGCGCGCAGTCCGGGCGTGACCGGATCCCAGGCCATCGTCGTCGCGCTCAGGCGCCCGGAGGCGGCGTGTCGCGCAGCAGGGCGGCGATCACCTCGTCGGGCCGCTTGCCTTCGGCCTCGGCTGAGAACGACAGCAGCAGGCGATGGCGCAGCACCGGCGCGGCCAGCGCCATCACGTCCTCGCGCGTGGCGGCCAGGCGCCCGTGCAGCAACGCGCGCGCCTTCGACGCCAGCACCAGCGACTGCCCCGCGCGTGGTCCCGCGCCCCACTTCACGTAGTCGCGCACCACCTGGGGCGCGGCTGCGCCCGGCCGGGTCGCGCGCACGATCCGCGTGATCCAGGCCAGCAATTCCTCGCCCACGTGCACCTCGCGCACCAGTGCCTGCAGTGCCAGCACTTCCTCCCCGTCCATGACCCGCGGCACCTCCGCCACGTGGCTGGACGTGGTCTGGGCGATGATCGCGCGCTCCTCCTGTTCGTCCGGATACCCGAGCGCGATGTGCAGCAGGAACCGGTCGAGCTGCGCTTCCGGCAACGGATAGGTGCCCGCCTGTTCGATCGGGTTCTGCGTGGCCAGCACGAAGAACGGCGCCGGCAGCGGATGGGTGACGCCGGCGAAACTGACGGTGTGCTCCTGCATCGCCTCGAGCAGCGCGGCCTGGGTCTTGGGCGGCGTGCGGTTGAGTTCGTCGGCCAGCAGCAGGTTGGTGAACACCGGTCCCTGCTGGAAGCGGAAGTGACGGTGTCCGGTGCCGTGGTCCTCCTCCAGCAGCTCGGTGCCGAGCAGGTCGCTCGGCATCAGGTCCGGGGTGAACTGCACCCTGCGGAACTGCAGCGCGAGCGCCTGGCCCAGGGTGCGCACCAACAGGGTCTTGCCGAGCCCGGGCACGCCCTCGAGCAGGCAGTGCCCGCCTGCGAGCAGGCCGGTGAGTAACTGCTCGACGACCTCGTGCTGGCCGACGATGGCGGTGGCGATGGCGGCTCGCAGGTCGGCCAGGCGGCCCACGCGGAACTGGATATCGGATTCGGTGAGGGAGGCAGTCATGGGCAGGGCTGAGTGAGGCGGGAGCGATTGCGAGGTTTAATCGCGCGTTTGTCATTTCGACCGGAGGGAGAAATCCGCATTCTCGAGACCGGTAGCAGATTTCCTTTGGTCGAAATGACAGGTTCGGTCGAAATGATCGGGACAGCAAGTGCGAAACATCCCTCTCATGCCGTCAGCGCATAGATCACGATGTTGACTGCGAACTTCGTGTTGTCCTCGGCGAGGAAGCGCTTGTTGCGCCAGTCGTAGTCCCACTCGCAGCCGTAGTCCTTGTTGCTGTAGAGCACGCCCAGCCGGCCGTCGATCTCGATGCCCTTGAGATAGTCGTGGACGAGGTCGTCGCCCCAGCCGTTGAGCTCGAAACTGGTCGCAGGCGGTCCGTCCGGGAACCGGAAGAAGCTGCTGTAGATCGGGTGGCTGTTGGGCAGCTTCTTCAGCGCCCTGGCGCCGAAGATCGACGCCATCTGCGCCTCGAACGACTTCGCGAACAGCCCGTCGATGTCGTGGTTGCAGTCGTCGACGAACACGAACCCGCCGTTGCGCACGTAACGCTCGAAGTTGCGCCGCTCGGCCGGGTTGAACTCGACCAGCTTGTGTCCGGACAGGTAGCAGAACGGCGCCGCCAGCATCTTCGGATCGGCCAGGTCGACCACGTGCTCCTCCGGATCCACCCGCAGGCCGGTGTAGTCGATCAGCGATGTGACCAGGTTCGACGGCATCCGTGCATCGACATCCCAGTCGCCGGAGTCGTAGCGCAGCCGCGTGAACCAGAAATCGTAGGTCGCCGACTGCGCCCGCAAGGGTGGCAGCGCCAGCGTGGCCGCGGCACCGAGCATCATGCGCAGGAACGCGGCGCGGTTCATGACTCTATATGACCCGACTACGTCGAGCCGCCAGACCTGCCAACTCGCGGCCGACCGGAAGCTGATCTTCAACGAGAACAGAGCAGCGATCGACCCTCCACACCCGGAGGGCGGCGGGCATGGATGCCCGCCGTTTTCCGACCGAGGCAGGACGCCGAGTCGGAAAATGCCGATCCACGGTCAGGCATGAGCTTGTGCACTTGCGGGGAAAGCGCTTTTCTTTGGTTCGTTTCTTTTGGCGCTTTCCAAAAGAAATGAACCCGTCCGCTTCAGCGGACGGAAGCTCTTGCCCTTGACTCGAGCTGTCGTGTTTATAAGGAAAAAGACGAACGCAAGAGCTTCCGCTCGCCACGAGCGAGCGGGTAACTTTTCTTTGCTGGCCCAAAGAAAAGTCACCAAAAGAAATGGCCTTCCCCGCAAGTGCACAAGCTCGAGACTGATAGACGATCGGGATTTTCCGACTCGGCATCCTGCCTCGGTCGGAAAACGCCGCCCATCCATGGGCGGCGCCCTTCGGGTCTAGACCTATCTGGACGGCGTCGAGTGAGATCAAGGGCATCCTGCCAGAGCCGTCACACCGCGTCTGACAACGAAGTGAACGTGAAGTCCCGCAACCGCATCGGCGGGATCATCATCGCGAAGCGGGATTCGTCGCCGCTCACGCGCACCGGCTTGCCCAGCTCGTCGATGTTGTTGAGCATGATCACCGGCGATTCGTTGAAGCGGAAGTTCTTCACCGGGTGCTTCACCTGCCCGTTCTCGATGTAGAACGTGCCGTCGCGGGTCAGGCCGGTGAGCAGCACCGTCTGCGGGTCGACCATGCGGATGTACCAGGTGCGGGTGACCAGTATGCCGCGATCGGTCTCGCGCACCAGGTCGGCGGTGGACTTGGTACCGCCGGACATGATCAGGTTGCCCGGCATCGCCACGGCTTGCTTGCCCTGCTGCTGCGCCCAGTAGCGCGAGTACAGCAGGTTCGCGACCTTGCCGTCCTGGATGACCGGCATGCGCTTGCGCGGCTGGCCTTCGTCGTCCCAGGGCAGAACGGCCACGTCGGCGTCGCCGGGATCCGCCCAGATGTTCACCCGCGGGTCGTAGACCTGCTCGCCGATCTTGTTGCCGCCGCCCTTCTTCGACAGGAAGCTGCGGCCCTCGTCGGCCTGGCGCGCGTCGAAGAAGAACATCATGAACGAGATCAGGCCCGCGGCGGCATGCGGCTCCAGGATCACCGTGTACTTGCCCGGTTCCAGCGCCTTGGCATCGGCCGAATCGCGCGCCTTGCGGATGGCGATGGCGACGTCGCGACCCGCGTCCAGGCCTCCGATGTCGGTGACGTTGCGGCCGACCCAGCCCGAACCGCGCCCATCCTCGGTACGCACCGTGCACGTGTAGTCGGCGCTGGTCGAAGTCTGGTAGGCGAAGTTGCCGTTGCTGTTGGCGATCGCGGTGAAGGACTGGCTGTCCTCGAGGAAGCCGGCCGCGACCAGTCCCGACGAGCGACAGGGTGCGATCGAATCCACCGCCACCTGGGCGCGCTGCTCGGGGGTGATCGCCGCGGTGGCGGCGCTGAAGGTGCTGGTGGGCGTGTAGGACTGCTTGCCGATCGCCGGCATGAACTCCGGATTTTCCGGGGCCAGCCGCGCCAGGTCCTCCGCGCGGCGCACCACGCGCTCGAGCGAGGCGTCGTCGAACTCGTTGATGGTCGCGGTGCCGACGCGCTTGCCGAACGCCACGCTCACGCCGAGTTCGACATCGTCGACGATGCCGCTGGTGGAGACATTGTTCAGCGCGAAACGGATGTTGCCGCTGGTGCCGCCGCCGAGGGTGGCCGTGCACTCGTCCGCAGTGGACAGCGCGATGACCTTGTCGAGGATCGCCTTGGCTTCGGCTTCGGTAAAGATGCTCATGGATTCGTGTCTCCTGTGCCGGTCAGCCGAGCGAACGCGCGGTGTTGATGACGTTGATGCCGTTGAAGCGCGCCGTACTCGAGCCGTGCGAGACCGCAGACACCTGCCCCGGCTGGCCCTTGCCGTCGAAGAACGAGCCGCCCAGGCGGTAATCGCTCTCGTCGCAGATCGCCGAGCACGCGTTCCAGAACTCCGGCGTGCGGATCTGGTAGGCCACGTCCTCGATCATCCCGGTGATCGCGCCGTCCTTGATCTCGTAGAACAGCTGGCCGCCGAACTGGGCGTTGTAGCGCTGCTGGTCGATCGAGAACGAGCCGTCGCCGATGATGTAGATGCCGTTCTCCACGTCCTTCACCATGTCGGCCACCGAGAGCTTCTCCGTGCCGGCCGCGAGCGAGACGTTGGCCATGCGCTGGAACTGCACGCTCGACCACGAGTCGGCATAGCAGCAGCCGTCGGACTCGTCCTTGCCGACGATGTGGGCCTGGTCGCGGATGGTCTGGTAGTCGACCAGGACGCCGTCCTTCACCAGGTCCCAGCGCTTGCACTTCACGCCTTCGTCGTCGTAGCCGACCGCGCCGAGGCTGCCCGGCTGGGTCTTGTCGGCGAACAGGGTGACCAGTTCGCTGCCGTACTGGAAGCGCTCCTCGCGCTTGTCCAGGGTGGCGAAGCTGGTGCCGGCGTAGTTGGCCTCGTAGCCGAGCACGCGATCGAGCTCCAGCGGATGCCCGACCGATTCGTGGATCGTCAGCCAGGTGTGCGAGGGATCGAGCACCAGGTCGTACTTGCCCGGCTTGACCGAAGGCGCCCTGAGCTTCTCCTGGGCCTGCTTCGCCGCGGCCACCGCGTCCTCGAGCATGTCGTAGGACTGGCCGTAGTTGACCACGCCGTTGGGCGAGACGAACTTCTGGCTGCGGTCGCCGTCGAGGTACTCGTAGCCCAGGCCCATCGGTGCCGACAACCCTTCGCGGGTACGGAACTTGCCGCTGGCCTTGTCGATCGCCGTCACCGTCATCGGCGCCCAGATCCTGTGCACGTCCTGGTCGATGTAGGAGCCGTCGGTGGAGGCGAAGTACTTCTGCTCGTTCACCAGGAACAGGGTGGAGTTGATGAAACTGGCGCCGGCATTGGTCGCAGCGGCGTTGACCGACAGCAGCAGGTCGACCTTGTCCTTCACCGGCACTTCCATCGCGTTCCTGCGGATCGGCGTCTTCCAGGCGACCTCGCCGTACCCCGGCGCGGGCGCCAGCTGCACCGGCGCGGTCTGCACCTTCGCGTTGGCCTTGGCGATCGCGGTCGCACGGCGCGCCGCCTCGGCCACCGAATCGGTGGTGAGGCCGTTGGTCGCGGCGAAGCCCCAGGCGCCGTCGGCGATCACGCGCACGCCCACGCCGGTGGATTCGGTGTTGACCACGTTCTGCACCTTGTCTTCGCGGGTCATCACGAACTGGCGCAGGTAGCGGCCGATGCGCACGTCGCAGTAGCTGGCGCCGGATCCGCGGGCGGCCTGCAGCGCCGCGTCGGCGAGCTGCTTCTTGACCGGGAGTTCCAGCGTGGTGAGGAGCTGGTCGGCGGCGATCGCCTTGCCCAGCCATGCCGGCAGCGCGAGGCTGCCCATGCCGAGGCCGCCAAGGGCCAGGAAGTCGCGTCGTTGCAAGGGGGCATCTCCGTCGTCGTGGCCGCGGCATCGGCGCCGCGGCATCGGCCCGGAGCCAGGTGCACGGCACCCGGCCCGGAGGGTGTTCCGATTCTGGGCGGCCCGGGTGCGCCGGCGCAAATGACTTTTGGCACGGTCGGGGACGCCCGCCGCGCGGCTCAGCCCAGCGAGCGCGCCGTATTGATGACGTTCTGGCCGTCGAAGCGCGTGGTCGCCGCGCCGTGCGAGACCGCCGAGACCTGGCTCGGCTGGCCCTTGCCGTCGAAGAACGAGCCGCCGAGGCGGAAATCGCGTTCGTCGCAGATCGCCGAGCAGGCGTTCCAGAACTCCGGAGTGCGGATCTGGTAGGCGCCGTCCTCCACCAGCTCCTGTACCTGGCCGTCGCGGATGGCGAACATCAGCTGCGCGCCGAACTGGGCGTTGTAGCGCTGCTGGTCGATCGAGTACGAGCCGCGGCCGTGGATGTACAGGCCGTTCTCCACGCCGGCGATCATCTCGGCCACGTCGAGCGGCGACTTGCCGGGCGCCAGCGACACGTTGGGCATGCGCTGGAACTGCACGCTCGACCAGGAATCGGCATAGCAGCAGCCATCGGATGCGGTCTTGCCGAGGATGTGGGCCTGGTCGCGGACCGACTGGTAGTCGACCAGCACACCGTCCTTTACCAGGTCCCAGCGCTTGCACCTCACGCCTTCGTCGTCGTAGCCGACCGCACCGAGGCTGCCGGGCTCGGTGCGGTCGGCGTACAGGTTCACCCGCTCGCTACCCCAGCGGAAGCTGCCGCGCTTGTCGAGCGTGGCGAAGCTGGTGCCGGCGTAGTTGGCCTCGTAGCCGAGCACGCGGTCGAGTTCCAGCGGATGGCCGACGTTTTCGTGGATGGTCAGGAACAGGTTGCTCGGGTCGATCACCAGGTCGTACTTGCCGGGCTTGACCGAGGGCGCCTTCAGCTTCGCCTGCGCCTGCTTCGCGGCGGCGACCGCATCGGCGCGCATGTCGTAGGAACGGCCATAGGCGACCACGCCGCCCGGCAGCTCGAAGCGCTGCGACGGATCCGCGTCCAGGTACTCGTAGCCCAGGCCCATCGGCGCGGACAGCCCGTCGCGCGTGCGGAACCTGCCGCTGGCCTTGTCGATCGCGGTCACCGTGAACGGCGCCCAGATCCGGTGCACGTCCTGGTCGATGTAGGAACCGTCGGTGCAGGCGAAGAATTTCTGCTCGTTGACCAGGAACATGCGCGACGCGGCGAAACTCGCGCCCGCCTCCATCGCGGCCGCATTGACCGACAGCAGCAGATCGAGCTTGTCGCGGATCGGCACTTCCATGCCGTTGATCGCGATCGGCGTCTTCCACGACACCTCGCCCACCCCGGGCGCGTCGGCCAGTTGCACCGGCTGCGTCTGGATCCGCGCATTGGCTTTGGCGATCGCCGCGGCCTGGCGCGCCGCGGCGGCCACCGAGCCGGGATCGAGCCGGCTGGTGGCCGCGAAGCCCCATGCATGGTCTGCGATCACCCGGACGCCGACGCCGACCGATTCCTCGTTGGCCACGTTGAGCACCAGCGCCTCGCGCGTGATCAGCGACTGTCGCAGATAGCGGCCGACGCGTACGTCGCAATACGACGCGCCGGCGGACGTCGCCGCCTGCAGTGCCGCATCGGCAAGGCGTCGCTTCAGAGCGACGTCCATCGTCTCCAGCAGTTGCTCGGCGGCGATCGCCCTGCCGAGGAACGCCGGCAGCACCAGACTGCCGGCGCCGAGGCCTCCGAGGGCCAGGAAATCGCGTCGCTGCATGTGCATTCCTCCGCATGCCTGCCTCGGCGAGGCGGCTCCTGCGCGTCTTTCCAGCATAACGCGCGTGCCCTGGCATCCGCTGCGCACCAGGCGTGACTTTCGGCACATCCGCGCCGGCGCCGCGCGTTGCGCGCGCACCGCCGCTGCGGCACGGGCACGACCATGCAGCGGGCGCTATCCTGTCGCGCATCCTCTTCCCGCGTGAACGCCATGTCCCAGCGCCTGCCCGCCATCGCCTTCCTCGCCCTCGCGCTCGCCGCTTGCAATGCCGAGACGACGACGCCCGCCGCACCCGCGGGGACCGCCAGCGCCAGTCCCGACGCGAGCGCCGTGGCGTCGCAGGCCGACGCTGCCTTCGCCGACCTGTCGAAGCGCTATCTCGACGAGGCGATGGCGCTCTCGCCGGTGTCCGCCACCCAGATCGGCGACCATCGTTTCGACAGCGAGATCGACGACCTGTCGGCGGCCGGACGCGGCCGGTCGGACGAATTCAACAAGCGCATGCTCGCCGAACTCGACGCGATCGACCTCGCCACGCTCTCGCGCGACAACCAGGTCGACGCGAAGATCCTGCGCAACCAGCTCGAGTACGCGCTGTGGGATGCGCAGACGATGCAGAGCTGGGCCTGGGATCCGCAGCTCTACAGCGGCCTGGCCGGCGGTGCGATCTACGGCCTGATGGCGCGGGAATTCGCACCGATGCCGCAGCGGCTGGACTCGGCCATCGCGCGCATGGAGAAGATCCCGGCCCTGCTCGCACAGGCGCGCGAGAACCTCGACCCGGCGCGCGTCCCCAGGGCCCATGCCGACACGGTGGCGAAACAGAACAAGGGCGTGCTGACCCTGATCGACACCTTCATCACCCCGAACGCAGACCAGCTTCAGGGTGAGCAGCGTGCACGTCTGGATGCGGCGGTGGCCAACCTGCGCGAAGCGGTGGAACAGCACCAGCAGTGGCTCGACGGCACCCTGGTGCCGAACGCGAAGGGCGAGTTCCGGATCGGCGCCGAGCGGTACGACGCGAAACTGAAGTTCGCGCTCAATTCCTCGCTGACGCGGCAGCAGATCCGCCAGCGCGCCGAGGCCGAGCTGGCGCGCATCCGCGAGGAGATGTACGCGGTGGCCAGGACCGTGCTGCGCGATCGTCCCGGTGCGCCGGAGACCCCCGACTCGCCCAGCGAGGAGCAGCGGCAGGCGGCGATCGAGGCGGCGATGGAACTGGCCTACGAAGACCGGCCCGGGCGCGAGGAAGTGGTGGATTTCGCGAAGCACACGCTCGAGGTGGCGACCGCGTTCGTGCGCGGGAAGGACCTGGTGACGGTGCCGGACGACCCGGTGCAGATCATCCTGATGCCGGAATTCCAGCGCGGTTTCTCCGTGGCGTACGCCGATTCGCCCGGGCCGCTCGACAAGGGCCTCGACACCTACTACGCGATCTCCCCGATCCCCGAGGACTGGAACGACGAACAGGTCGACTCGTTCCTGCGCGAGTACAACAAGCGCCTGATCCACGTGCTGACCATCCACGAGGCGATGCCCGGGCATTATCTCGAGGGCGCGCACTCGGCACGCTTTCCCTCGACGCTGCGCGCGGTGTTCCGCTCCGGCCCGTTCGCCGAAGGCTGGGCGGTGTACACCGAGCGGATGATGGCCGACGCCGGCTACCTCGACAACGACCCGCTGTTCCGGCTGATGCAGCTCAAGTTCTACGCGCGCGCGGTCGCCAACGCGATCCTCGACCAGGGCCTGCACGTCGACGGCTGGACGAAGGAACAGGCGATGGACCTGATGGTGCGCCAGACCTTCCAGCAGCAGAGCGAGGCCGACGGCAAGTGGATCCGCGCGCAGCTGTCGTCCACCCAGCTGGCAACCTACTTCGTCGGCGCGCAGGAGCACTTCGACGCGCGCAAGGCGGCGGAGGCCAAGCTCGGCGACGCGTTCGACCTCAAGGCCTACCACGACGGCATGCTGTCCTACGGTGCGCCTCCGGTGCGGTTCGCGCGCCAGCTGTTGCTGGACGAACCGGTCGAGTAGGCACCGGGGACTGCCGGTGTGCGCCTGCCGCGCACCGGCGGAACCTCATCCGCAGGCAACGCCGGCGCTCAAGCGTCCGGCCGGGCTTCTTCCTCCGCCTGCGCCTCGTCTCCCGCCGGCGAATGGCTCGAACGCTGCCCGATCGCGTCGCCATGCGCCTCCAGGAATTGCGCGACCGCCGCCTGTCCCAGGCCGTGCAGGCGCTCGACGAAGGCGGGGTCGACCCGCATCCGGCTGGAGGCCGGCAGGGTGGCGAGATCGACGTCGTCGGCGATCACGTGCAGCCGGCACTGCGCCGGGCGCGCACCGCGCGCGGCCAGCCGCCGTTGCAGCCGGTTGAGCTGCGCGATCATCCGCAGCTCGCCGATCAGGCTGGCGTTGAAGGTGATCTCGCCGATCCGATCCATGATCTGCGTGCTGCGCCGGGGCACGCCTTCGCGATGCGCGGGATTGACCCGCACCACGACGATGTCGCACTCCTCGCCCGGGTCGATCAGGGGATGGATCGAGGGATTGCCGCTGTAGCCGCCGTCCCAGTACGGCTCGCCGTCGATCTCGACGGCCTGGAACAGGAACGGCAGGCAGGCCGAGGCCAGCAGCGCATCCACCCCCAGCGCGTCGCCATGGAACACCTGCGCCTCGCCGCTGCGCACCGCGGTGGCGGTGACGAACACGCGCACCGGCCCCTCCCGGAGCGCGTCGACGTCGATGTGCCGCAACAGCACGTCGCGCAGCGGGTTGAGGTTGAGCGGGTTGTAGTCGTAGGGGCTGAGCGTGCGCAGGAAGCGGCTGGCCCAGTCGTAGCCCGGCACCGACGCCAGGTCGAACGGCGGACCGAACGCGGAGGCCTGCAGCGGCAGCAGGCTGGCGCCGCCGGCCGCGCCCACGTCGCGCCAGAACGCCTGCAGCGCAGCCCGCGCGCCCTCGCGCCCGTCCTTCGCCCACCCGCATGCGAGCACCGCCGCGTTCAGAGCGCCCGCACTGGCGCCCGAGGCCGCTTCGACGACGATGTCGTCGCGCTGCAGCAGGCCGTCGAGCACGCCCCATGTGAAGGCGCCGTGCGAGCCACCGCCCTGCAACGCCAGCCGGATCGGACGCGCTGCGGCGGCGGCGCGCGGCGAAACCTCCTGTCCCGCCGTGGCCGTCGCCTTTCTCCCGCCACGGCCGGCAGCCGCCCGCCCGGGCAACGCGCGAGCCGCATCCTGCGGCGCCTGCTCCGCGTCCGCTTCGACGAGCACGGGTTTCGCGCGCCGTCCGCGCGCAAGGCCGCGCCACCATGCCTTCAACCGTTCGACCAGGGACATCGCATTCGCTCCTGTCCCCCCACGCTCGCAGCTTACCGGTTGCCCGTGCACGATCGATGACCGCCGTGGCCCGGCCGCCCTGTTAACCTTCCGCGGGACACACCCCCCGGAGCCACGCCATGGGCCTGCTGGTCGTCCAGCCCGCCGCGCCGCTGTCGTCGCTGGTCGAATCGATCTGGGACTGCGTCCAGGCGCAGCCCGCGCATCGATTCGACCGCATGCTGCCGACCGCGAAGCCGCAACTGGTGATCAACCTCGCGCAGGACGAGACCCGGGTCTACGACGAGGGCCTGCGCTGCACGCGCAATGCGGGCGCGTCGCTCGACGCGCCCGCGCACCGCGGCTTCACGATCGACACCGCGGAGCAGACCGCGGTGGTCGGCGTGGTGTTCCGCACCGGCGCTGCCGCCCCGTTCTTCCGCGAGCGGATGGATGCGATCGCCAACCGCCAGGTCGACCTCGATGCGCTGGCCGCAGGCGCCGCGCGCACGCTGCGCGAGCGGCTGCTCACGGCGCCCGATGCGCATGCGCGCGTGGACCTCGTCGGTCGCTGGCTCGCGGCGCATGCGCGCGCGGCCGGGGCCGCGATGCATCCGGCGATCGTGCACGCGTTGCGGTTGATCGATGCCGCTCCCGGCATCCAGCGCATCGCGGCGATCCCGGCGCATTGCCGCCTGTCCCCGCGCCGGTTCGGCCAACTGTTCCGCGAGCAGGTGGGCATGTCGCCCAAGCGTTACGCGCGCCTCCAGCGTTTCCACGGGGTGGTGGCGCAGGCGCGACGCGAATCGCGCATCGACTGGGCGGGGATCGCCGCCGACGGCGGTTACCACGACCAGGCCCACCTGGCGCACGAGTTCCGCGCCTTCTCCGGCATGACCCCCACCGACTGGATGGCGCGGCGCAGTCCATGGCACCACCACGTGCCGCTGGCCTGAGTGCCGGAATCTACAAGACGCCGGCCGCATGCCGCGGCAGGATCTCCCAGCGCCACGCCGGCGCCCTTCACCGGAGACGCACATGAGCAATGCCGCCGACACCACCAGCACCATCATCCCCTGCCTGCGCTACCGCGACGCCCCGGCGGCGATCGAGTGGCTGTGCGGCGCATTCGATTTCGAGAAGCGTGCGGTCTATGCCGACGGCGACACCGTCCACCACGCGGAACTGACCTTCGGCAACGGCATGGTCATGCTCGGCTCCGTGCATGCCGGGTCGGAATGGGGCGGGCAGATCGTGCAACCGGACGAGATCGGAGGCCGCCAGACGCAGAGTCCGTGCGTGATCGTGCGCGACGTCGACGCGCACTATCGCCGCGCGAAAGCCGCGGGCGCGACGATCGTGATCGACATCGCCGACCAGGACTACGGCGGCCGCGGCTACGCCTGTCGCGATCCGGAGGGCCACCTGTGGTGGTTCGGCAGCTACGATCCGTGGAAGGCGGGCCGGTGAAACCCGTCACCATCGCCGAGGTCCGCGCGATCGCGCTGTCGCTGCCCGGCGCGACCGAGGCGCCGCACTTCGACTACGCCTCGTTCCGGGTGGGTGGCGGGATCTTCGCCACCCTGCCTCCCGACACGCGCCACCTGCACGCCTTCGTCGACGAGGAGGAACGCCAACGCATGCTGGCGCTGCATCCTGGCAGCGTCGAGGCCTTGCATTGGGGTCGTCGCGTCCTGGGGCTGCGCGTGGATCTGCAGACGGTGGATGAGACGCTCGCGGAACGCCTGCTGGTGCAGGCCTGGTCGCGCAAGGCGCCGAAGCGGCTGTTGCCAAAGCTGCAGCCGCAGTGGGCTCGTCATGTCGGCTGACGGCGTGCCCGCGGTCGACGGGATCCGCGTCGGCATCGGCGGCTGGACGTATGCGCCCTGGCGCGACAACTTCTACCCGAAGGGGCTGGTGCAGCGGCGCGAGCTGGAACACGCCAGCCGGCAACTCTCCGCGATCGAGATCAACGGCACCTACTACGGCACGCAGAAGCCGGCAACCTACGCCAAATGGCGGGAGCAGACGCCGGAAGGCTTCCTGTTCTCGGCCAAGGCGCCGAAGCGGATCATGCAATCGAAGGCCCTGGCCAAGGTCGGACCGCAGGTGGAGGACTTCATCGACGGCATCGTCGAGCTCGGCGACCGGCTCGGGCCGCTGGTGTGGCAGTTCGACGCCGGCACCCGCATCGACCGCGACGGGTTCGCCGCCTTCCTCGAGCTGCTGCCGCGCGACGCCGGTGGCCTGCGCCTGCGCCACGTGCTGGACGTGCGCGATCCGGGCTTCGTCGATGCCGGCTTCGTCGCCCTCGCCCGCCGCCATGGCATGGCGACGGTGTTCACCGACTCGGAAGAGCATCCGAGCTTCGCCGACGCGACGGCCGACTTCGTCTACGCGCGGTTGATGCGCGCGCAGGCCGGCCTCGCGACCGGCTACCCGCCGGCGCAGCTGCAGGCATGGGCGGGGCGGGTGCGGACCTGGGCCGAAGGCGGCACGCCGGAGGATCTCCCGGTACTGACCGGCGACGCGGCGCCTCGCCGCAAGCGCGACGTGTTCGTGTTCTTCATTGCCGCGGCCAAGGAGCGCAATCCCGCCGCGGCGATGGCGCTGCTGCGACTGCTGGGCGCGCGCGGCGGATAGTGCCCGCCGCCGGGGAGGGACCGGCGGCGGCATGCGAATCGCGAATGACCATGGCGGCCGACGCGCGGTTGGTCACGGGGTGACCCGGATGCGGCCTGCGGCCTTGTCCGGGCTACGGTCACTTCCGGCACTGGATTCTCACGGATGCTTACGGCAGCCTCGGGCAGGCTCGGGCCTACCGACGCTTCGACCGATCCGAGGAGATCCGCCATGACCAGCCGCCGCGATTTCATCGCCACTGCCAGCCTGGCCGCCACCGGCTTCGCACTCGCGCCGCTTGCGGCCTGCAGCCAGGAACGCCCGAACGGCGCGACACCGGAGCCGCGCGAAAAACCCGCCGGGTCGATCGCCGATATCGCACCGCTCGGTGGCGCCCTGCTCATGCGCACGATTCCCTCCAGCGGCGAGACGATTCCGGCGATCGGCGTCGGCACGTCGGGCAGCTACGAGGTACCGCTGGATTCGGCGGAATTCGCCTCGCTCAAGGCTGTGTTGAAGGTGTTCTTCGAGGGCGGTGGCAGCGTGATCGATACCTCGCCCAACTATTCGAACGCGGAGGACGTGGTCGGCGCGCTGCTCGCCGACGGCGGCTGGCGCGAGCGCTGCTTCCTCGCCACCAAGCTCGCGGCCGACAGCCGCGCCGCGCTCGAGGCGCAGTGGGCCGATTCGCTGCGCCGGCTGCGCACCGACAAGGTGGAGCTGCTGCAGGTGCACAACCTGCGCAACATGGCCGAGGCGATGCCCTACGCGCGCGAACTCAAGGCGCAGGGCAAGGCGAAGTACATCGGCATCACCCACTATCTGGAAAGCGGCCATGCCGAGACCGAGCGGCTGATGCGCACGGAGAAGCCGGATTTCGTCCAGATCAACTATTCGGTCAATGCGCCGCAGGCGGCGCGGTCGCTGTTCCCCGCCGCGCAGGAACTGGGCATCGCGGTGATGGTCAACCGCGCCTTCGACGACGGCAAGCTGTTCGCGACCGCCCGCGGCAAGGACCTGCCGGGCTGGGCCGCCGACGCGGGCGTGACCTCGTGGGCGCAGATGTTCCTGAAGTTCGTGCTCAGCCACCCGGCGGTGACGGTGGTGATCCCGGCCACCGGCAAGCCCGAGCGCCAGGCCGACAACCTCAAGGGTGGGGTCGGACCGTTGCTGGACGAGGCGCAACAGGCCGAGCTGGTCGCGATGTTCGGCTGAGCGCACGCCGCGATGCGCGAGCGCCTGTCCGACCTGTTCAACCTCCGGCGCGGCGAGCTCGCGCCGGTGCTGATCGCCGGCCTGTTCTTCTTCTGCATCCTGAGCGCGCTGATGATGCTGCGGCCTGCGCGCGATGCGCTGGGCATGGAACGCGGCATCGACAGCGTGCGCTGGCTGTTCATCGGCACGGCAGTGGTCACGCTCGCGGTCAACCCGCTGTTCGGCTGGCTGGTCAGCCGCTTCCGGCGCCTGCACTTCATTTCGGCGACCTATGCGTTCTTCGCGCTGAGCCTGGTCGGGTTCTGGTCGCTGCTGGTGTTCGCGCCGGGCGCGGTGGGCGCGCGCAGCGGCCAGGTGTTCTACGTCTGGTTCAGCGTGTTCAACCTGTTCGTGACCATGGTGTTCTGGGCGCTGCTGGCCGACCGCTTCTCCAGCGAACAGGGCAAGCGGCTGTTCGCGCTGATCGCGGTGGGCGGCACGCTCGGTGCGATCTTCGGCCCCTGGCTGGCCTCGCAGCTGGCCGAACCGCTGGGCACGCCGGCGCTGCTGCTGGTGGCGGCC
Source organism: Luteimonas saliphila (assembly GCF_016774335.1). Lineage (GTDB taxonomy): Bacteria > Pseudomonadota > Gammaproteobacteria > Xanthomonadales > Xanthomonadaceae > Luteimonas > Luteimonas saliphila. The sequence continues at coordinate 140,077 of NZ_JAETWA010000036.1, forward strand.
GGCTTCCTCGGGTTCGCGATCGCACTGGCGTGGTGGCTGGTGTGGACGCGGCCGGATCGCGCTCCGGGAGCGACCGATGAGGTGCTGCCCGCCGTGGAGGAAGCGACCCTCATCGGCGGCAGCGCCTGGGCCGGTTTCCGCGCGGTGTTCTCCTCGCCCTACCTGCTGGGCATCGCCGGCTACGTGCTGACGATGACGGTGGTTGCGACCTTCATCTACTTCACCCGCCTGCAGATGGTGGCGGGCGCCGAGAGCGAGCTCGATGCGCGAACCGGCCTGCTCGGCAACATCGACATGTGGACCCAGGTCGCGGTGCTGGTGCTGCAGCTCACGCTCACCGGCCAGATCATCCGCCGCTTCGGTCTGGCGGTGGCGCTGGCGGCGCTGCCGTTGGCCACCGCGCTGGGCTTCATCGGGCTGGCGATCTACGGCTCGTTCGCGATGCTGATCGCGCTCGAGGCGATGAACAAGGCGGTGCAGCGCGGCCTCACCCGTCCGGCGCGCGAAGCCCTGTTCACCGTGATCAGCCGCGAGGACAAGTACAAGGCCAAGGCCTTCATCGACACCTTCGTCTACCGCGCCGGCGACGTGGTGGGTGCGCAGACCGAAGGCCTGCTGGGCCGGATCGGCCTCGCGCTCGGCGGGCTGGTGACCGTGGTGGTGCCGCTGGCGCTGTTCTGGGCGATGCTGGGCCTGTGGCTGGGGCGCGCGCAGCAGCGGCGCGCCGATGCGGCACGGACGCTCCCGCCGCGTGATGCACCGGAGCATCCGCAAGCACGCTAGACCAGCGCGGCGATCTCCGCGCCACCCCCAGATACCGCCACCACCTGCGTGCTCAGTCTTCCGTCTCCGCGCGGTACACGAGCCTGCCGCCGCGCAGCGTGTAGCGCACGTCGGCGAATGCAGCGACGTCTTCCGCCGGATCGCCGCGCAGCACCACCAGGTCGGCATCCAGCCCCTCGGCGATCCGTCCCTTGCGCTGCGCATGGCCGAAGTAGGCCGCCGGGGCCGCGGTCATGCTGTCGAGGATGCGGCGCCAGTCCATCCCGGCCGCGTGCATCAGCCGCAGCTCGACGCTCGTGTCGTAGGCGTCGACATAGCCCGCGTCGGTGCCGAACAGCACCGCACCGCCCGCCGCGGCGAACGCGGCCACCTGCTGTTTGGTAATGCCGACCTCACGCTGGATGATCGCCTCGGGCACGCCTTCCTTGCGCATCTCGACCTCGAACAGCGACAGCGTCGGCACCAGCGCCATGTCGTCCTCCACCATGCGCCGCAGTAGCGCCTCCGGCCACGGCCCGGCCTGCGGCGCGGTGTGCGCGAGCACGTCGGCGCCGCTGTCGATCGCGACTGCGATGCCTTCGGCATTGGTCGGATGCACGAACACGCGCTTGCCGGCGACATGCGCGACTTCGACCACCGCACGAGCGACGTCCAAATCCATCGGCAGCACGCCGACCTCGCCGCCGACGATGGCGCCACCGAACAGCTTCAGGCCATCGGCACCCTCGTCCAGTTGCCGCCGCGCCCGCGCCGCCGCTTCCGCCGGCGTGGCGACTTCAGCCAGCCGCGGCGCCCATCCACCCAGTTCGTCGGGAACATAGACCGGCTTGCCGTCCTTGGGAAAGAACGGCGCATCGACGGTCAGGATATGCGGGCCGTCGACCTCGCCTGCGGCAATGCGCTCGCGCAACGCGATCGCATTGCCCGGCGCCGAAGCGATGTCGAAGATCGTGGTGAATCCCCAGCGCAGGTACGCGGACGTCAGCGTCTGTGACAGCACGTCGCCGGCATGCGCGCTGGCGCGGTCGAGCGGCGGCGCCATCAGGTGCACGTGGCTGTTCCAGAAGCCGGCGACGACGGTGCCGCCTTGCGCATCGACGATCTCCGCGTCCCCGGGCACGTCCACCTCCGCGGCGTCACCGATCGCCGCGATGCGCCCATCGCGCACCAGCACCGTGCCGCGTGCGATCGGGCTGGCGTCCGGTGCAGAGACGATGCGGGCGTTGACCACCGCCAGGTCGCGGGCTGAAGCGGTCTGCGCGCTGATGCAGACGAGGGCAAGCGACAGATATAGCCACAGGGCACGGATCATCGATATGCACATTGTTCGGGGTGGATCCCGGATGGTAAGCGTGCACGCCGTTGGGGCCAATGCCGAAGGTCCACTCCGAAGCGGCCACCCGCATGCGCCGGGTGGGAACCCCGGATCAGGGTTCGCCCAGGATCGCGATAGCACGCACCGGGAAGGTGCCGACCCCGGCGAAGCGCGGCGGCAGCGCGGTGAAGCGGAAGCCGTCGCGCGGCAGCGCCGAGAGGTTGCACAGGTGCTCGACGATCGGGATCTCCGCACTCAGCAGGATCGTGTGCACGGGCCGCGCGCCACCACGGGTGTCGTCGATGTTCATCGAGTCGATGCCGACCAGCGCGACGCCGCAGTCGCGCAGGTAGCGCGCGCCGGCTTCGGTGAGGAACGGGTGCCCGAGCGCGTACTCCGGGGTTTCCCAGTACGCATCCCAGCCCGTCCGGAGCAGCACCGCGCGACCGCGCACCTCGATCTCGCGCAGCTGCGCGACGTCGATCGCGCGCCCCTGCCGGTGGTCGGCATCGATCATCACCGCGTCGAGGTCGGCGAACGCCGAGGCCGGCATCTGCGCCAGGTCCTTGCCGTCGGCGTAGCGATGGAAAGGGCAGTCGACGTAGGTGCCGGTGTTGGCGACCATGTCGATCCGTGCGATCTGGAACTCGGTCCCTGCCTCGTAGTGCGCACGGGACTGTTCCCGGCTCAGGTAGTCGCAGATCCTCGGCGCCGGCAGCCCCGGATAGGTCATGGTGCCGTCGCCGACGACGTGGCTCAGTTCCACGATCCCGCGCAGCCGTGGCTGCGGCTCGCGGTTGCGCTTGTGCGGCTCGTCGATGACCGACTTGTTCATGATCCGCACCGGGCCGGCCATCAGCAGGCGCAGGTCGCGCACGATGTAGTCGGCCAGGTCCCCGTCGTCGATCGTATCGCCGTCGATGTCCAGGCGGAAGCCCTGCCCCTGCAGCCCGCCGCCGTTGGTGAACTCCAGTTCGAAATCGAACTGCACCCGCTTCTGCGTCATCGCGGCGTCCTCTGGCTGAAGGCCACGCTGCCCAGGATCAGCGCGCCGGCGAGCACCATGGTCAACGTGACCGGCTCGCCGAGCAGCCACCAGGCCCAGCCGACGCCGAACAGCGGCACCAGGTAGGTGACGGTCGAGGCGCGACTGGCGCCGATGCGTCCGATCAGGCGGTAATACATCACGAAGGCGGCGCCGGTGCACAGTACCCCGAGCGCCGCGGCGGACAGCCACGACGCGGCCGGGATCGGCTGCACCGGCCACCAGGCGATGGCCAGCGGCAGGGTGAGCACCGCCGCGACGCCCAGGGTCGCCGAGGCGACCGCGGCCGGCGGCAGGCCGGTGAGATGGCGGCGCACCAGGTTGATGCCGAGTCCATACAACAACGAGGCGGCGGCGCCTGCGAGCGCGGCCGCGCCCACGCTCATGCCCGCGATCTTGCCGCTGGCCAGCACCACGACGCCGACGAACCCGATCAGCAGCGCCAGCGAGCGGCGCGTGCCGATGCGCTCGCCGAAGAACAGGAAACCCACCAGCGCGGTGAACAGCACCGTCATCGCGTTGGCGATCGCGCCGATGCCGGCCGGTGCGCGCTGCGCGGCCCAGGCGAACAGCAGGAACGGCACCGCGGAATTGATCGCACCGATCAGCGCCAGCTTCGGCCACAGCCGCAACGGGAACCGCGCCCGCGCGCGCCACAGGAACGGTAGCAGCACCAGCGATCCCAGCGCCAGCCGGACCTCGACCAGGGGCGCCGGGCCGAAGTCGTTGGCGGCGATGCGCATGAACAGGAACGACGCCCCCCAGATCGCACCCAGCACGCATAGTTCCAGCGGCGTCAGCCAGCCGCGGGCTTCCTCGCCCGGGGCCTGTGCCACTGCGACGTCCGGGAATGACATGGGCAAAGTCTCGTGAGGGCCGACCCGGTGATTCTGCTTGTTCGCACGCGGCGCACAAGCGCATACTTTTCGACCAAGACACGAGCAGGATTTGTGGCTCGCATGGCACTGCGTTCCGACTGGCTTCCCGCCCTCGCCGCGTTCGAGTCCGCGGCCCGCCACCAGAACTTCGCCCACGCCGCGGAGGAGCTGCACCTCACGGCGAGCGCGGTCAGCCACCACGTCCGCAAGCTGGAAGCGCGGCTGGGCGTGGCCCTGTTCCAGCGCCATGCGCGCGGCGTCTCGCTCACCGCCGAGGGCCGCCACCTGGCCGATGTCGCCGGCAACGCGATCCACGACATCGACGGCGCGATGCAGGACCTGCGCAGCCGCCGCGACGATGCCCACACCGTGCGCATCACCACCCTGCATTCGTTCGCTTACACCTGGCTGATCCCGAAGCTGCCGGCGTTCGCGGCGGCGCACCCGGACATCCGGATGCGCGTGGATACCGAGATCTCGCTGACCCGGTTCGACGACGTCGGCCCCGACCTCGGCATCCGCCATGGCCCGGGCCGCTGGCCGGGCCTGAACGCGCTGCCGCTGATGGACGAATCGCTGTTCCCGGTGGCGGCGCCGACCCTTCCCGGACTCGGGGACGTGCGCGCGGCCGCCGACATCCTGCGCCTGCCGCTGGTGGCCGACCTGTCCCACCAGGGCTGGCACGACTGGTTCCGCGCCAATTCCGTGCACGGCGCGCGCATCGACGAGCGTTTCGTGTTCAGCGACAGCACCGACATGCTGCGCGCGGCGGCGATCGGCCTCGGCGCGGCGCTGGCGCGAGAGCGCATCGTCGCGCCCTGGCTCTCGAGCGGACAACTGCTGCGGCTGCCGGGAGAGGCGATGACGGGCCGCTACGCCTATTACATCGTCTACCCCGCCCACCGCCGGCCACGCCCTGCGGTGCGGCGGGTAATCGACTGGCTGGCGTCGCAACCGGCCGGCCCGACGCCCGACACCGCGTCCGTCCGCAAGCCGCGCCGCTGAGAGATGACGCATCGGCCGCGCCCGTGCATGCTGCCGCCTCCCTGCCACCCCGATCCGCGATGACTCCCGCCGCCAAGGCCCACTGGCAAATCCACCTGTGCGTGCTGCTGTGGGGCTTCACCGCCATCCTCGGCAAGCTGATCACGCTGCCGGCGCTGCCGCTGGTGTGGTGGCGCATGGGGCTGGTGGTGCTGGCCCTGCTGCTGGTGCCGCGGGTGTGGCGCGGCCTGCGCGCGATGCCGCCGCGGCTGCTGCTGGCCTACGCCGGCGTCGGCGTGCTGGTGGCGCTGCACTGGCTCACCTTCTACGGCGCGATCAAGCTGGCCAACGCTTCGGTCGCCGCCACCTGCATGGCCTTCGCCACGGTGTTCATCGCGCTGATCGAACCGAAGCTCGCGGGCCGGCGCTTTTCCATGCGCGAGGTCGCGCTGGGCCTGGCGGTGCTGCCCGGCGTGGCCCTGGTGGTGGGCGGGGTCTCGGCCGACATGCGCGCCGGCATCGCGGTCGGTACGCTGTCGGCCTTGTTCGTGGCGGTCTTCGGCTCGCTCAACAAGCGCCTGGTCGAACACGCCGATCCGCTCACGGTCACCGCGGTCGAGCTCGGCGCCGGCACCCTGGCGCTGACCGCGCTCGCGCCGCTGATGCCTGCGCTCTTCCCGGCCCTGGCCGGCCCGCTGCTGGTGCTGCCCTCGGCGACCGACGCGCTGTGGCTGCTGCTGCTCGCCGGCGCCTGCACCCTGTTCCCGTTCGCCCTGTCGCTGGTCGCGCTGCGCCAGATGAGCGCGTTCTCGGCGCAGATGGCGCTGAATCTCGAGCCGGTCTACGCGATCGTGCTGGCGATGCTGCTGCTGGCCGAACAGCGCGAGCTGACGCCGTTGTTCTATGGCGGCGTGGCGATCATCCTGGCCGCGGTGTTCGCGCATCCGCTGATGCACCGGCCGCGACGGATCGATCACCCGGAGGTGCTCGGCACGTCGGAGGCCAAGGGCATCGTCGAGTGATGCACGGGTCGGGCCCCGGCTCTGCACGTGGTCCGGGCGTGTGACAAACCACCCGCTGCCGCGTATCACCCCGGCATGACAGGCACGATTTCCACTTTCCGCGGACATGCGATGGACCACGCGACCCCGACGTCCGACGCCACCCACGCCGCATTCGCCGAACTGCTGCAGCGCCACCGCGGCATCGTGCTGAAGGTGGCGAACAGCTACGCCAACGGCGCCGAGGACCGCGCCGATCTCGCCCAGGAGATCGCCGCCCAGCTCTGGCGCGCGTGGCCCGGCTACGATCCGTCGCGCAGCTTCTCGACCTGGATGTACCGGATCGCGCTCAACACCGGCATCTCGTTCCTGCGCGGCGAGCGCCAGCGCAGGCGCCATGCGGTGCCGCTGGACGAACGCCTGCACGACCTCGCCGACGAGCGCGCGGTCGACCACGAAGGCGCGGACCGGCTGCGGCTGCTGTGGCGCTTCATGGGCACGCTCGGCGCGCTCGACCGGGCGCTGCTGGTGCTCTATCTGGAGGAACGCGCCACCCGCGAGATCGCCGAGGTCCTGGGCCTGGGCGAGAGCAACGTCACCACCAAGATCAGCCGCCTCAAACAGCGCATCCGCGACTACGCGGCCCCTTCCGCAACGAGCTGAAAACACGCAGATGGACACGACCATGGAACTCGACGAACTCAAGCTCGCCTGGCGCTCGCTGGGCGAACAGCTGGAACGCCAGCAGGACATCCAGTGGCAGTTGCTGCGCGAGCGCAAGCTCGACCGGGTCCGCGGGCACCTGCGCCCGCTGCTGTGGGGGCAAACCGCGCAGATGCTGCTGGGCATCGGCCTGATCGTGCTCGGCGTATCCTGCTGGACGCGCAACCTCGACGTCCCCGGACTGCTCGCCGCGGGATTGCTGCTGCACGCATTCGGCATCGTCACCGCGGTGATGGCGGCGCTGACGATCGTGTTCGCGGCGAACATCGACACCTCCGCGCCGGTGCTGGCGATCCAGAAGCAGATGGCGCGGCTACTGCGGCTGTTCGTGCTCAACGCCAACGTCTGCGGAGCGCCCTGGTGGATCATGTGGCTGCCGATGGTGGTGGGGTTCGCCGGGCTCGGCGAGGTCGATCCCGCGGCGGGTACCCCGGCCTGGATCTCGCTCAGCCTGGGCATCGGCGTGGTCGGTCTGCTCGGCACCTGGGCCTGGGCCGGGCGTTCGATGCGACGCCAGCGCAGGTTGCCGCCGCCCGCGGAGGACGGGGGCGGCCGCTGCGTCGTCGACGGTGGCGATGGCATCCGCCGCGCGCAGCGCATGCTCGACGAGATCGCGCAGTTCGAGCGCGACTGAAAACCTGCGCACCACGCGCGACACCGGGCCCGGGTATCCTCGGCACCCGCCCGTCGTTTCCAGGCAACGCATGCCCCATGCCCCTCCCGTCGGCCCAGGCCGGCGCGTCGTCCTCCTGCTGGCCACCTGGGCCGTCTTCACCGCCGCTTGCAGCGGGCCTTCCCCGCAGGCCGGGCCGACTGCGCCGACCTCGCCGCTCGAGGCGACCGCACCACAGTCGGATGCGCTGCACTGCATGCCCACCGCCCTGGTCTCCCTGCGCCTGCCGCTCGACGAAGGACTCGCACTGGCACACGACCAGGTACCGACCAGCCCTGCGGTGGTGGACTGCGTATTCTCGCTGTTCGGCGACAGGCCGCTGAAGTCGCCTGCCGCGTTCGATCGCGCCTACGGCCGCGTGTTCGCCTATCACGAGGAGGATGGCACCCTGGCGCTGTCGGCGCTCCCGCGCGACCGCGTGCAGCTGTTCCGTCTCGGCGCGACGGACGATGCGAACGTCTGGCTGTTGCGCGTCGACAGCGGCTTCGAGATGGACGGCGTGCGCCACGACGTGCTGTTCAGCACCGACAGGGCCGGCGGTGCGCTGGTCGACCAGTTGCTGGTCGGCGCGATGGGCATGCTGTATCGCCGCGACTACGATATCGACGCCGTCGACGCGTTTGCGATCCGCGAGGACACCGGCCGCGGCGAGGAGGCCGGGCCCGGCTACCGCGCGCGCTACCGGGTCGAAGCCGATGGCCGGTACGCGCTGGTGTCGTCGGACGTAGCGAAGGCGTCTCCCGGGAACATGCTCGGGCCGGAATGAGCCGACGGCTCCGCGGCAGCCACGCCGGCGGCGGCCGCAGCCACGGCTGCGACGGCCGGATCAGGATCGGGAATCGCGACCGGGATCAGCGCAGGCTGTAGCCCGAGACGCGCCAGACGCGATCCTCGTCGAGCCGGAACGACACGAGCTCGCGCACCGGCTGCGCCTGGTTGGCGAACTTCGTCGCCGAACGCACGTTGATGTACAGGCCTTCGGGCACCTGCTGGCCTGCGCGGAACAGCGAACGGCTGACTTCCGGGTTGGCGCGCGTGGACACCGCGCCCAGGCGATTGCGGTCGATCGTGACCTGCTTGATGAACTCGTCGCGGGTCACCGCCTGCTTCATCGCCGCGGACGCGCCATCCCACACCTCGCCGATGCGGTTGCCATCCACCAGTTGCATCACCTGCAGCGCCGCCTGACTCATGTCGGCGTCCTGCTTCGCCAGCGCGGCGCGCTGTTCGGGACTGAGCTGCTCCATCGCCGGCTGGGCGGCGGCGGGCTGCGCCGCGGGACGCGGCTGCGGCTGGGCGGCAGGCTGCTGGGCGAACGCCCCGGAGCACAGGACCAGGGCGGCGAGGGTCGAAAGCAGGCGTGATCTGTTCATATGGGACGAACGCTCCGTGGAATCCGGCGGTCGAGTGTACGACACAGCCCCGGGCCGTCCAGTCGACGGACGGGGCCGGTTCCGGCCCGGCGCGTCCGGTACCCTGATGTCACGCCGCGCCACCCTGGTGCGTCGTGGTGGACATGCCTTCCCGCCGGGGACCCGAACGATGAGCCTGCCCGTCCTGCTGCTGTCGAGCCTGGTGGCCGCCCTGCTGGTCTGGGCGATCATGGTGTTCAACCGCCTGGTCCGCCTGCGCAACCAGGTGCGGACCGCCTGGGCCGACATCGACGTGCAACTGATCCGCCGCCACGACCTCGTTCCCTCCCTGGTCTCGGCGGTGCGGGCCTACGCCGGGCACGAACGCGCGGTGCTCGAAGCGGTGACCGAGCTGCGGGCCCGGGCGCTGGCGCAGCAGAGCCGGTCGCAGCTGGCGCAGGTGGAGCAGGCGCTGGAACAGGCCATCGGCCGGCTGTTCGTGCTGCAGGAGGCCTATCCGGAGCTCAAGGCCAGCGACAACTTCGCGCAGTTGCAGCGCGACCTGGTCGAGGTCGAGGAGCACCTGCAGTACGCACGCCGCTTCTACAACGGCGCGGTGCGCGACTACAACGACGCCACCCAGCGCGTGCCCGACCTGCTGGTGGCGCGGCTGGCGGGTTTCGGCGCCGAGGACTTCTTCGAGGCCGGCAACGCCGGGCGCACGGCCGTGCGCGTGGAGTTGCCATGAGCGCCCCGGTGTTGCGCAGCTTCGCGCTGGCCTGCCTGGCGCTGTTCGCCTTCGCGTCGCCGCTGGTGGCGCAGGAGCGCATCGAGTCCTACGACAGCCGGATCGTGCTGAACGCGGACGGCAGCCTCGACGTCACCGAGCGGATCCGCGTGCGCGCCGAAGGGCAGCAGATCCGCCGCGGCATCTACCGCGACTTCCCGACCCGCTACCGCGACCGCCACGGCAACCGCGTAGTGGTGGACTTCGACGTGGTCGAGGTGCTGCGCGACGGCCGCAGCGAACCCTGGTTCACCGAAACCCGCGGCAACGGCGTCCGCGTGAACACCGGCAACGACGACTTCCTGCCGACGCCCGGCACCTTCACCTACACCCTGCGCTACCGCACCACCCGCCAGCTCGGTTTCTTCGATGGGCACGACGAACTGTACTGGAACGCGATCGGCACCGGCTGGGCCTTCCCGATCGAATCCGGCAGCGCCGAGGTCCGGCTGCCGCAACCGGTGCCGGTGGCGGAGCTCGCGGCCGAAGGCTACACCGGCGTGCAGGGCGCGCGGGGCCAGGCCTACGTGGCCGAAACGCCGGAGCCGGGTCTCGCCCGCTGGCGGCTGACCGCGCCGCTCGCGCCCGGCGAGGGCCTGACGATCGTGCTCTCGTTCCCGAAGGGACTGGTTCCCGAGCCTACCACCGCGCAGAAGCTGCGCTGGCTGCTCGCCGACAACCGCGCGGTGCTGGTCGCCCTGGTCGGCCTGCTCGCCTTGCTGGCGTGGTGCTTCCTGCGCTGGCGCCAGGTGGGTCGCGACCCGGCGCCGGGCACCGTGATCGTGCGCTACACGCCGCCCGAAGGCATCTCGCCCGCCGGCCTGCGCTACATCGGCAGGATGGGCTACGACACGCGCTGCTTCACCGCCGACGTGCTCGCGCTCGCGGTCGGGCGCTCGCTGCGGATCGAGCGCGACAAGGGCCTGCTCAAGGACCACTGGCGGCTGGAGAAGACCGGCGCGGGACCCACGGGGACCGCGAAGGAGCAGGACGCCCTGCTCGCCGGACTGTTCCCGCGCGAGGCCACGCTCGAGCTCGACAAGGACAACGCCCCGCTGCTGCAGGCGGCGATCCGCGCCCACACGAAGGCGCTCGACCAGCGCTTCAAGGGAACCATGTTCAACCACAACGGCGGCAGTTCGCTGATCGCACTGCTGATCGCGCTGGTGTTCTCGGGCGCCGCGATCGCGCTCGGTGCCGGCACCGGCGCCGGACTGCTGTTCGCCTTCATCCCGATCGCGCTGATGGGGGCGACCCTGGTCGTGTTCGCCTTCCTGGTGCGCGCCCCGACCGGCGAGGGGCGCAGGATGCTGGACCAGATCGAAGGCCTGCGCCGCTATCTCGGCGTCGCCGAACGACAGGACCTGCAGCGGCTGCAGGGCCCGGACGAGTCCGAGCCGGCGCTCGATGCGCAGCGCTTCGAATCGCTGCTGCCCTACGCCGTGGCGCTGGACGTGGAAGAGGCGTGGACGAAGAAGTTCACGCTGGCCGTGGGCGCGGCGGCGGCCGCGGCGGCCACATCGGCGATGGCCTGGTACCACGGCAGCAACGGCACCGGGTCGATCGGCGACATCGGCGGGTTCACCAAGGCCATCGGCAACAGCCTGACCTCGCAGATCGCCTCCTCGTCGACGCCACCGGGCAGTTCCTCGGGTGGCGGTGGCGGCGGCTTTTCGGGCGGCGGCGGGGGCGGCGGCGGCGGCGGCGGACGCTGAGCGGGCGTCAGTCGCGGTCGAGCGTATTCGCACCGGGACCGAGGCGCGCCATCCGGTCCTCGGGGTTGCGCAGCGGGCATTGCTTCAGCGACAGGCAACCGCAGCCGATGCAGCCGTCGAGATCGTCGCGCAGGTGGGTCAAGCGCGCGATCCGCGCATCGAGTTCCGTACGCCAGCGGCGCGACAGCCGGGCCCAGTCGGCGGCGGTGGGCGTGCGCGCGTCCGGCAGCGACGACAGCGCCTCGCGGATCGAGGCGAGCGGCAGGCCGGTGCGCTGGGCGACCCGGATGACCGCGATCCGCCGCAGCACGTCGCGCGCGTAGCGGCGCTGGTTGCCGGCGGTACGCGTGCTGTGGATCAGGCCCTTGGCCTCGTAGAAGTGCAGGGTCGAGACCGCCACCCCGCTGCGCGCGGCGACCTCGCCGATCGTCATCTCGCGCGCGGGCGCTGCCTCCTTGCCCACCGGCACCGCTGTCGCCATCCGCATGCTCCTTGACCTCGATATTGCTTGAGGTTTTACCCTGATCCGGCCTTCCACTCAAGACCGGACTCCGCATGCACCTCGCCACCCGAGCCCTCCTCGAAGCCGAACCCGAGACCATGCGCGCGATGGCCTTCGCGCGCCCTGGCGCGGGTGAACGCCCCATGCCCTGCGCCCTGCCGATCCCGACGCCCGGGCCGACCCAGTTGCTGGTGCGCGTGCACGCAGCGGGCGTGGGCCGGTGGGATCTGCTCGAACGCGACGGCGCGTTCGCCCGCCTGCCGCGGTTTCCGCACGTCGGCGGATCGGAAGGCGCCGGCGTGGTGGTGGAAGCCGGCCGGGAAACCCGCGGGTTCCGCGAGGGCGACCGCGTCTATGGACTCGTGGCGCAGCGCGATCCGAAGGGCGGCTGCCACGCCCAGTTCGCCCTGTTCGATGCCGGACTCGCCTGGCCGGTGCCGCCGCGACTGGCGCTGGACCAGGCCGCGGTCCTGCCGGTCGACGGTGCGCTTGCGGCGCAGGGCGTGCACGCCATCCTGCAGGCGCGGGACGACGACGCGCTGATGGTGTTCGGCGCCAGCGGGGGCGTCGGCCACTTCGCGCTGCAACTGGCCCGCAACGCCGGCGTGCGCACGCTGGCGATCGCTTCGGGCAGGGACGGCATGCGGCTGGCCGAGCGACTCGGCGCCGATGTCGCCGTCGACGGGCGCAGGCCGGGCTTCGAGCGCGAGGTCGCCCACTTCGCCGACGGTGCCAAACGCACGCTCGCCCTGCTCACCGCTGGCGGCGGTGCCGCCGCACGCCTGGTCGCGGCGTTGCCCACGGGCAGCCGGATCGCATGGCCTCACGGCGTCGCGATGCCCGCGATCGCGCGCGACGATGTGGTCGCGGCGGGCTTCGGGGTCCGTTACGAACCCGACGCGATGGGGGCCTTCCACGCGCTGGCCGAACGCGGCCCGCTGGTGCCGCATGTCTCGCGGCGATTCGCGCTGGAACGACTGCCGCAGGCGCTGGAGGCGATAGCGGCACACCATCTCGGCCGCATCGCGGTGCTGGCGGCATGAGCCGCAGCGACCCTACCGCAGCGACCGCGGACGATCGGCGACAATGCCCGCCTTCCCCGCAGGACGCGCATTCCATGTACCGATGGTTCGAATCCCGGCTCGATCCGTTCCCGCCGGATCCCCCCGCGCAGCCACCGCGCACGCTGTACGCGTTCTGCCGCCACTACACCCGCGGGGCGGGCAAGTGGCTGGCGCTGCTGGCGCTGACCACCGCCGGCATCACCATCGCCGAACTGGTCCTGTACGCCTACGTCGGTTCGCTGGTCGACAGCCTGGGCAACACCACGCCCGCGACCTTCCTCGCCAGCGAGGGCCCGCGCCTGCTGTGGATGGGCGTGCTGGTGGTGGTGGCGCTGCCGGCGATCGTGCTGCTGAACTCGTTGGTGCAGCACCAGACCCTGCTCGGCAACTTCCCGATGCGCATCCGCTGGAACGTGCATCGCTATCTGCTGCGGCAGTCGATGGGCTACTTCCAGGACGAGTTCGCCGGGCGCATCGCCACCAAGCTGATGCAGACCTCGCTGGCGGTGCGCGAGACGGTGATCAAGCTGCTCGACATCGGCATCTACATCCTGGTGTTCTTCGTCGGCACCCTGGCCGTAGCCGGCGCCTCGGACTGGCGGATGATGCTGCCGTTCCTGGCCTGGATCGGCGCCTACGGCCTGCTCATGCGCCACTTCGTGCCGCGCATGGAGCGCGTGTCGCGCGCGCAGGCCGATGCGCGTTCGGTGATGACCGGCCGCATCGTCGACAGCTACACCAACATCGCCACGGTCAAGCTGTTCTCGCACTCGCGCCGCGAGCAGGCCTACGCGCGCGAGGCGATGGACGGCTTCCTCGCCACCGTGCACCCGCAGATGCGGCTGGCGACCACGGTGTGGAGCGTGCTCTACGCGTTGAACATGGCGCTGCTGTTCGCGGTGGTGGCGCTGGGGCTGTGGCTTTGGCACCAGGGCGCGGCGAGCGCCGGCGCCATCGCGGTGGCGATCGCGCTGGCGTTGCGCATCCTCGGCATGTCGCAGTGGATCATGTGGGAGCTGTCGTCGCTGTTCGAGAACATCGGCACGGTCCACGACGGCATCAATTCGATCTCGCTGCCGCCGACCGTCGACGACGCCTCGGGCGCCCCCGCGCTGGACCGGGTCCAGGGCGAGATCCGCTTCGAGGGCGTCGGCTTCCATTACGGCAAGGCCGGCGGCGTGATCGAGCGCCTCGACCTGCACGTGCGGCCGGGCGAGAAGATCGGCGTGGTCGGGCGTTCGGGTGCCGGCAAGTCGACCCTGGTGAACCTGTTGCTGCGCTTCCACGACCGCGAGCGCGGCCGGATCCTGATCGACGGTATCGACATCGCCGACGTGCAGCAGGATTCGCTGCGCGCCCGGATCGGCGTGGTCACCCAGGACACCTCGCTGCTGCACCGCTCGGTGCGCGAGAACATCCTCTACGGGCGCCCGGACGCCGGCGACGGGGAAATGATCGAGGCCGCGAAGCAGGCGCGCGCGCACGATTTCATCCTGGAACTGGCCGACAGCCAGGGCCGCCGCGGCTACGACGCGCACGTCGGCGAGCGCGGGGTGAAACTCTCCGGCGGCCAGCGCCAGCGCATCGCGATCGCGCGGGTACTTCTCAAGAACGCGCCGATCCTGGTGCTGGACGAGGCGACCTCGGCGCTCGACTCGGAAGTCGAAGCAGCGATCCAGGACAACCTCTACCGGCTGATGGAGGGCAAGACCGTGATCGCCATCGCCCATCGGCTCTCCACCATCGCGGCGATGGACCGGCTGATCGTGATGGAGCGTGGCGAGATCGTCGAACAGGGCACGCACGAGGCGCTCGTCGCGGCCGGCGGCCTCTACGCGCAGCTGTGGGCGCGACAGTCCGGGGGATTCCTGGACTGCCCCGGCGAGGACGGCCCCGGCGGGGAGCCGGCGGAGGCCGTGGCTGCGGACTGAGCGCTCAGGAACCGCCGGCGTCGCCGCGGGCCGGCGCGTCGCGGCGACGCGCCTGTTCCTGTCCTTCCTCACGCTCCTCCGCCGGGCTCCGCTTGCCCGCCTGTTCCGGCTTCTCGGCCGCCAGCAGCGCGTCGAATTCCGACAGCGGGCTCTCCGAAGGACAGGTGGCGTCCGGGAAATCGTAGCGCTTGCGCAGTTCCAGTCCGCAGGCATTGAGTCCGTCCAGATCGGTGCCCGGCGACTTGCAGCGCGTGTCGAACGAACGGGCGAAGGCGTCGCGGCGCACCACGAAGTCTTCACCGCACTTGCGCATCAGCCGCAGCCGGTCGAGGTCGTCCTGCGCCGGGTTGATGCCGTCCAGCCCGTACAGGCTCAACTCGTCGGCGGCGAGCAAGCGCAGGTTGCGGTTGGGTACGGCCATCATCATGTCCGCGACCGCGGTGGCAGCGCCGTTGCGCTCGAGGTAGTCGCGCACGCGTTCGTACACCACGCGCAGTTCGCGGTTGAGCTCGGCGCGCGTGGTCGCGGTGGAGCTCATGCGGATGATGCGGTGGATGCCTACCCGGCCGCTGATCATGCGCACGTCGCCCGCGGCGAGCAGGAACACGCAGGCGCTGTGGCAGACCGCGCCCTCGCGCACCCAGAGCGTCCAGCGCGCGTCGGCGATGCGGTCGCCGGCCCGGATCGCGTCCTCCACCATGCCGCCACTGGAGTCGAGGTCGAGCACCCGCTTGCCGATCTCCAGCTCGTCGGCCACGTGGGTCACGCGTTGCATCAGCTGGGCGAACCCGGCGTTGATCTTGCCGGTGTAGCGCAGGCGCAGCACCCCGCGCGCGGCGCAGGGCTCCAGCGCGGCGGCGATGGCGTCGCGGTCGAGCTCGGCCAGCGGCACGCCGTCGCCCTGGCTCGCGTAGTCCAGCTCGCAGCTGATCGACGCCGTGCCCGACGCGAGGTCCATCGGCGACCAGTCGATGCCTTCCGGCTCGTCGGGGACCGGCTCGGGGACCGGTTCGGACGTGGGCGCGTCCTCGTCGGCCACCTGCACCGGCGCAGTGCTGACCGCACCGCCTTCCTCCGGGCTGGCGACGGGTACCGTGGTGCCCGCCTCGCCCGCGTCCTGCGCGCGACAGCCCGCCAACAGCACGGCTGCGAGACAGAGGATCGTGAACGGCTTGGACATGTGCGGAAATCCGGGAATCGGCTGCGATCGCAGGTCGCCGACGATGGATGGACGGTAGTCCAGTGTAGGGCGGACGCGTTTTCACGGTCGAACGGGCGATGAACCGGATTCGGCCAGCTCGGAGCGCCCGTACTCCGGTCGCGGCCGCCGCGTTCAACCGCCCGCCATCTCCAGCAGCCGGGCCACGGTGTTCATGTTGCGCGCCGTTCCGCTCGCGCCGGCGGGAAGCGACAGTTTCGAGGAGCGCATCGTCTCCGCATCGCGATAGTCGATGTAGATCTCGCGCGCGCCCAAGGCGAGGCGCTCATCGCCGACGCGACGCGCGTCCGCCAGCGCGCCGGCCCGCGGCGGATCGTCGAGGAACACCGCCACCACGCGGTTGCCCGGAGAACCGGGGAACGGGTTGCCGGCGTGCACGGCGCGCAGCCCGGCCGCGGTGCGCACGAGCACGCCGACCGGCTTGCCCATGTGCGCCGCCAGCGCCGCCTCCAGCCTCGCCTTCACCTGGCGCTCGGTGCCGGGACCGCGGAGCACGACGTTGCCGCTGGCGATGTAGGTGCGCACGTCGGAAAAGCCGGCCCGCTCGCACAGCGTGCGGAGCTCGGCCATCGGCAGCTTGCCGGTACCGCCGACGTTCACCGCGCGCAGCAGCGCGACCCATGTCTTCATTCGGGCACCTCGCCAGAGTGCGGACAATGATCGCACGCGGCCGTCGCCGATACGCCCGGCGTGGTCCAACCGGCGGCGCCGTTCCGGGCGGTCGTAGGACGCTGCGGAACCGGCCACGCGGGGGCGTCGCCACAGGGCCATGGGTCCGTGGCACGGTCCTAACGGTCGCGGGCGCAGGCTGCCGAACGGCGACGGACTGCCGGGCCGCGTCCACGCCAGCGGATGTCGATTCCGCGGCCGTCCGTTCGTCGATTCCACACGTCCGCATGCAGGCGACGTTCCGCCGGACCGCGGAGAGACGCCTGCCGCGGGCCCGCGCCACCCAGACCCTCCAAGGAGATCCACATGCCCTATATCGACGGTTTCGTCCTCGCAGTCCCCAGCGCCAACCGCGAGAAGTTCATCGAACATGCGCGCAAGTTCGACCCGGTGTTCATCGAGTTCGGCGCCACCCGCGTCATCGAAGCTTGGGGAGACGACGTGCCCGAAGGCAAGGTCACCGACTTCCGCCGCGCGGTGCAGGCCACGGCCGACGAGACGGTGGCGTTCTCGTGGGTCGAATGGCCCGACAAGGCCACCCGCGACGCCGGCATGAAGAAGATGATGGAGGATCCGCGCATGGATCCGGCCGCCAACCCGATGCCCTTCGACGGCAAGCGCATGATCTTCGGTGGATTCGAGAGCGTCGTCGAGCTCGGTGGATAGTCGCACCGCGCCGTCACAACGGGCGAACGGGCCCCTCGCCCCTCGCCCCTCGCCCCTCGCCCCTCGTCCCTCGCCCTTCACCCCTCGCCCATCGCGGCAACCACCGTGCCGGGAGCGCGATCGATATCCGGACCCCGATACGACGTGCCACGATAGGCACCGACGCGGGGGACCGGATGGAGGCGGGGCGATGCGCAGGACTGGAGGCTGCCGATGCGGCGCGATCCGCTACACGCTGTCGGCGGCGCCGGTGGCGACGCGCCTGTGCTGGTGCCGCGACTGCCAGTACTGGGCCAGCGGCAATGCCGCGGTCAACATCATCGTGCTGCGCGCGGCGGTGACGGTCGAGGGCACGCCGCGCGCATGGGAGAGCCGGGCCGACAGCGGCCACCACATGCGCCGCGCGTTCTGCGGCGACTGCGGGACCCAGGTGTTCAGCGAAGCGCTGGAGAACAGGGAGTTCATGGTGATCCGCGTGGGCACGCTGGACGATGCTTCCGGCATCGCGCCGGACATCGTGATCTGGACCGACTCCGCGCCGGCATGGGCGCACATCGACCCCAGCATGATCGCCTGCCCGCGCCAGCCCGGCTAGGCCGGGCGCGGCGACCGGTTCCATGTGCAGCGGATGACGAGGCAGACGAGCAGACGATGAAGTACGCAAGCCATGCGAACCCGAAGCCAAGGGCCCGGGACGGGATGTCGAAATGGTTCGTCTACCCGTTCTTCGGCTTCCACATGCTGATGTTCGGATTCTCCGGCTTCCTCATGGCCTATGCGAGCGACGGCCCCGATCTGGTGTTCCTGTACATGCACGGCGGCATCGCCATCGTGGTGTACATGGTGTTCTACCGGGTCATCTTCGGCCACGACCGGGTGAAATGGATGCTGATCAACGCCGCACTCGGCATCCTCGGCATCTACGCCCAGGTCGGCTGGATCCTGGAACGCTTCGGAAAGCGCATCGACGACTACCCCTGGCAGGTGCACGTCATCCCGTTCCTCTACTACGTGCTGTACACCTTCCTGCTGCGCCAGTTCCTGATCGACGTGACCGGCAGCCGCAACGACCCGCGGCGACGCGCGGTGGTCGACACGCTCTACGTGATCCTGTCGGTCGTGGCCTACGGCTTGCTGCTGTTGCGCACGCGGGGCTGAGCACGCGCCCGCCCCGGCGATGCCCGGCCGCTCGCGCCCCCTCGTCGCTGCGGGGATGCGCCTGGGCGGGAGTATCCCCGCGTCCCGCCCGCGCACCGCGCCGCTTGCCCACGACGCGGCGTTGCGGAACACTTGACCCGTTGCGCCAGTGGAGTCCGCCATGTCGTCAGCGACCGAAGAGTTCCGCCGCGTCTTCCTGCCCTACTGCATCGAACGCGTCGAAGGCCATGGGCACGTGGTGCTCAACCGGCTTTACAAGCCCCTGGGCATGCGCACGACCGAGCATGTCGACTACGCGCCCCACGCCGTCAGGATCATCGGGCTGACCCCGGCCAAGGCCGAACAGCTGAGCCATGCGCACAGCGCCAGTACCGACCGCATCCATCTTTACGCGGACGCCAGCGCGCCGACCAAGGGCGCGGACGACTGGGACGCCTACCAGCGCAAGCTCGCGATCCTCGCCGCGCTCGAGATCGGCTAGGCGCCTGCCCGGACAGCCCTTGCGGCGATTCCAGCCGGGCGCGTGTGCCCGCTCACACCGCGGCCGTCTTCCACCTGCCGCGGGTGAACAGCCACAGCGTGAACAGGCCAACCGAGGTCTCGGACACGAACACGCCCCAGAACACGCCCGTGTGCTGCCAGTCCAGCGACACGGCCAGCCACCAGCACAGCGGGATCTGGATCAGCCAGAAGAACACGATGTTGATTCGGGTCGGCGTGACCGTGTCGCCGGCGCCGTTGAACGCCTGGACCGCCACCATCCACCAGCCGTAGACGAAGCACGAGTACGACAGGATCCGCAGCCACTCCCCGCCGACCGCCACGACGCCCGCATCCGGGCTGAACACACCCACCAGCGCATCGTGGAACAGGAAGAACGCCAACGACACCACGACGGTGTAGGCCATGTTGTACCAGCCGGTGCGCCACACCGCGGCCTCGGCACGGTCCGGCTGGCCGGCGCCCAGATTCTGCCCGACCAGGGTGGCTGCGGCGTTGGACATGCCCCACGCCGGCATCAGCGCGAACATCAGGATGCGCAGTGCGATCGTGGCGCCGGCCACCGCCTCGCTGCCGAGGCTGGCGAGGATGCGCATGAGGAAGATCCACGAGGTCATGGCCACGATCATCTGGCCGATGCCGCCGAGCGAGGTGCGCACGATGTTCCACAACACGGTGCCGCGCAGCACCAGTTGCGCCGTGGTCACCCGGATGTGCTCGCCGCCGCGGAACAGGATCCACAGCTGCATCAGCACGCCGGCGCCACGGCCGATGTTGGTCGCGATCGCGGCGCCCTCCAGTCCCAGCGCCGGCACCGGGCCGAGGCCGAAGATCAGGATCGGATCGAGCACGATGTTCAGGCCGTTGGCGACCCACAGCACGCGCATCGCGATTGCCGCGTCGCCGGCGCCGCGGAAGATCGCGTTGATCACGAACAACAGCATGATCACCGCGTTTCCACCCAGCATCCACTGCATGTAGCGGTAGCCGTGCTCGAGCGTCCAGTCGTCCGCGCCCATCAGCCGCAGCAGGTCCTGCGCCCAGACGATTCCGGCGACGGCGAACGGCGCCGACACCAGCATCGCGATCCAGATCGCCTGGACCGCGGTCACCGACGCCTCCTCGCGCCGGCCTTCGCCCACCCGGCGCGCGACCACCGCGGTCACCGCCATCGCCAGCCCCATCGCGATCGAGTACAGCAGGAACAGGTAGGTCTCGGTGAGTCCCACCGTCGCCACCGCCGACGCGCCGAGCCTGGCCACGAAGAAGATGTCGACCACGGCGAACGTCGACTCCAGCACCAGCTCCAGCACCATCGGCACCGCCAGCAGGAACACCGCGCGGCGCAGCGGGATGCGGGTGTAGTCCGCGTTGGTGCCGCGGATCGCGTCGCGCAGCGCCGACCAGGTGGAGCCGGCGGGTACGGCCGCGGTTGCGGTGCCGTCGTTGGCGGGGGTCTCGGGATTCATTCGGTTTCCTTGCCGGATGCGGGCGGGATGGTAGCAGCGGCGTACGTCACGGCCACTACCCCGAGTGCGACGAAGAACCGGAGTGCGTTTCGACAACGCCAGGGCGCGTCCTGCCGCCTGCGGGAGCCCGGGCGCTGGCGATGGGCCGTTTCGTCGCGCGGAGCCTTCCCGGCAGGGCATACGCAGGTGCATTTGCGCTACGCTGGCTGCCCCGAGGTTTCCGCTCGTTCCCGATGACCACCACCAGGAAAGGCTTGGCGTGGACGCTCAGGCTGGTACTGGCCACGCTGCTGCTCTGGCAGGGCGCGAACGCCCGCGCCGCTGTGGAGTCCATGCGCTTCGAGATCGACGGACAGACGCGCCGAGTCCTACTGCACGTGCCCGATGGCGGCGGCGAACGGCCCAGGCCGCTGGTGCTGGTGTTCCACGGCCTGGGCGACACCAACACCGTGTTCGCCGACGCGGTGCAACTTCACCGGGCGTGGCCGGATGCCATCGTGGCCTATCCCAACGGTGAGATCCGGCCGGATCGCTCTTCGCAACGTGGCTGGCAGACGCAAATCGGGCAGTACCAGGATCGGGATCTGCAACTTGTCGACATGCTGATCGAGGAAGCATCGAGCCGTTACGGCACTCGTCCGGAGCAGACGTACGCGGTGGGATTCTCGAATGGGGGACATCTCGTCTTCCTGCTGATGGCTCATCGCCCCGATGCATTCGCCTCCTTCGCGGTGGTCGGCTCCATCCGTCCCGACCTCGCGGGCGCTACGAAGCCGAAGCCTTTCATGCACCTGTTCGGCAAAGGCGAGAACCGAGCCTACAAGGATCAGTGGGCACAGACCATCGAAGCGATGACGCGCCTCAACCGCACGCGCGGCCCGCTCACGGATTTCGCCGGCTGCTGCAAGCTGCATGCGCCTGCGCCGGGCGGTGCGCCCTTCGTTTTCGGGGCATACAACGCGGGGCATGTCTGGCCTTACCGGGGCGCCGAATGGTTGAAGACGTTCTTCACCCAACAATGGGCCCTGCCCGCCGACAACCCGTAGCCGACACGCAATGGGGGCGTAGGCGCGATGCGACCGCCGCTTCGACTGCATTCGCTCCCGGCGCCGTCAGCACCGGCGATGGCGTTGCAGGCTTCATGGCAAGCCGCTGACTTCCCGCCTTCCTGGGATGGTGGAACGGAGTCGGGTATACAGACGTGGCATGTCGCGAGTACTGCCTCCGTCCGGCCACCGCGTCGGGACCCTGGAAAGTCCGGGTCGATCCGCTGCCCGTTCGTTCGTCGTCCAGCCGAGAGTACGCGAACACACCCCACGCAATCGGAAACTCGAACCATGAAGATCAGCATCGAAACCCTCGCCCGCACCGACCTCGCCACCGCCTGGAAGGTGTACTACACGCCGGAGCACATCACCCGCTGGAACGCGGCCTCCGACGACTGGCACTCCCCCCGCAGCCGCGTCGACCTGCGCGAGGGCGGCAGCTTCAGTACGCGGATGGAGGCGAAGGACGGCGGCATGGGCTTCGACTTCGAAGGTGCCTACACGCGGGTCGTGCCCCATGCGCTGATCGAGTACCGCATGGGCGACGGCCGCGAGGTCTCGGTGCGGTTCGAGCACACCGATGGCGGCGTGCGCGTGCGCACCGTGTTCGATGCCGAAGCCGAGAACCCCGCGGAGATGCAACGCGAGGGCTGGCAGGCGATCCTCGACAGCTTCGCGCGCCATGCGGAAGCCGAATCCGGCAACCCTTGAGCGAGCGCCCTTCGAAACCGCACCGGCCAGATTGGACCTTGGCCATCGGTCCGGAACGACGCCCGTCGCGCAGGCCGGGCTCCGGCCCGCCACCCCGATCCACGACCCGGCGCCGCCGCCCGCTGCGCCCCGTTTTTCTGGAATCAGCGACACCGACACCTTGGAGGATGCCCATGCCCGCCCACGACGCCCGGATCGACGCCTACATCGCCAAGGCCGCACCGTTCGCGCGGCCGATCCTCGAGCACCTGCGCGCCGTCGTGCACGAGGCCTGCCCCACCGCCGAGGAAACGCTGAAATGGAGCGCACCGCACTTCACCCATGGCGGCAGGATCCTCGCCGGCATGGCGGCGTTCAAACAGCACGCCGCGTTCGCCGTGCCGATGCTCGACGCCAGCGAGGGCGATGCGGCCAGGCGCAACGAAGCCATGGGCCAGTACGGCCGGATCACATCGCTCGCCGACCTGCCTGCGAAACGCACGCTGGTCGCGCAACTCGGGAAAGCGGTCAAGGCCATCGACGCTGGGGCCACGCTTGCCCGAGCCAGGGAAACTCCGAAGCCTGCGCTCGCGATGCCGGACGATTTCGCCCGGGCGCTGGCGAAGACGGCAGGTGCCAGGAAGCAGTTCGCCGCATTCGCGCCCGGCAAGCAGCGCGACTACGTGGAATGGGTGGTGGAAGCGAAGCAGGCAGCCACACGCGAGCGCCGCATCGCGCAGGCAGCGGAGTGGATCGCCGAAGGCAAGGCGCGCAACTGGAAATACCAGAAGCGCTGATACGCCAGCCCTGGCGCGCAGGTGACGCGGCCGCGATCCGGTCGCGTCCGATCGCCGCCCGGGCGCGCGGCATCCTGCCTGACCCAGGTCAAGGCGGCCGGAACCGGTCCGCGCGAGCATGACACGGCCGCGGCTGCCGCCATGGCGGGCCCGGTCGTGCGGGCGTGCACGGCTGCGCGCTACTACACACCAATCCCCACCGGAGCTTTCCATGACCGTCAAACAGATTCCGCTGGCACTGGTGCTCGCGGCAGCGTTTGCTGGACTGCCGACCGGGTGTGCCCGGGGTCCCGCTCCCGCCGAAGCCGCGGGCGCAGACGCCGCCGCGCAGGTCGCAACGGACGACCATGCCGGGGCCGCGGAGCATGCCGATGCCACCGCGATCGCGGGCGGGGATGTGCCGGTCGCCGACCACCATGGGCCCTGGACGCCGGATGCGCCCCTCATCGAGGGCATGTCGCGCGTACGCACCGCACTCGCCGGGCTGGAGCATGCCGGCCCGGCGCCGCCCGAGAAGGCCGTCGTGACGGCCCGCGCCGCCGATGTCGACGCCGCGATCAGCTACATGTTCGAGAACTGCGTCCTGGCGCCCGAGCCGGACGCCGCCCTGCACGCGATCCTTGCCCGCCTGATGGCGGGCACCGGTGCCCTGCGCAAAGATCCTGCCGACCTCGCGCCCGTGTTCGACATGGAAGCGGCAGTCGAGAATTACGAACAGTTGTTCGCCGAACCGAACGCCGGCGACGACAACGGCGGGTCATAGTCATGGGACGACGACACGGACGAGCAGGTGCCTGCCGGCACGTCCAGCGTCAGCCCGCTCGATCAAGCTCCCTCAACGTACGCTGACGACGCCTTCGGCGCCTTCGGCAGGCCGCCGGGAAAGCGCGGCGTTGATGCACGCGAATACGCTCACGACGAACCATCCGAACGGAAACAGCGTCAGCGTCAGGATCCAGATCACCGCCCCTGCGATGCACGCGGCCACGAACCACAGGATCGCCGACATCACCCGCCCCTGTACCAGCTGACCGAGGCCGGGAACGAAGAAACTGCAGATGGCGGCGATGACGTTGCCGGCCGAACCCTGTTCGTTGCCCATTGGGGACGACTCCATATGTGTCGGCATGTCGCCGAGGATGATGCCGCCAGTGTTCATGTTGGTGTGAAAGCCTGCTCCGGCTCGCCCATCCGGAGAGAGGGTTTATCGGATGTGCGTAGCGTGCGGAGACTCGGCATGTCCGTGGGCCTACAACGCAAAGAAACTAGGCCGACCTCCGTTCCCGATCAGGGAGCTGTCTTGCGGTTGGCCTTCCATTGTTCATGCAGCCGATCAGCTTCCGCGACCTGATCGGAGCTCATCGACGAGCTCATCGCACTCTCCAGCGCATGGTCCACGGGATCGCCCTCGGCCACGGCTTGCAGGTACAGGACCCGGGCCCGCACCAGATCGAGCTCCACTCCTTCCCCTTGCATGTGCATGATGGCCATTCCACGCAAGGCGTGCGGGTTTCCGGCATCCGCAGCTCGCTGGTAGAGCGAATAAGCCTTCGCCTCATCCTGTGGAACGCCATCGCCGGTCGCATACATGACCGCAAGGGACGTCATGCCATTGGCATCGCCACCTTCCGCTGCTTTCCTGAAGTGATCCACGGCGATGGTCGAATCGCGCGACCTGCCTTGACCCGTCACGTGCGCCATCCCCAGGTGCCAGTGAGCACCCGGATGCCCGTGGCTGGCGGCCCGCTCGAACCACCGCATCGCTTCGACAGGATCGGGCTCGCCCGCCACGCATGCTGCAGCGCTTGGGCGAAATCGAACTCTGCAGCGACGATTTCCCGTTCCGCCGCCACCCGCAGCATTTCTACGCCACCCGCTGGATCCGCCTGCCGGCCGCACTCGCCCCTGATCATGATCAGTCCGAGCGTGTGCGCGGCGATGGCGCCGACCTGTTCGTCGCCGGCGAGTTCGATGGCCAGCGGACACGCCGCTTCGCGATCGGTCGCGAACAACGGGCTGCCGTGATACAGCGCATGCATGTAGTTCAGTTTCGAGCCCGTATCGCCGGCGTCCACACCCTGTTTCAGATAGCCGGCTGCCAGCGCGCGGCTTTCCGGGTCCTCCACGTCGTTGGCGTGGATCATGTACAGCAGGTTGTACCCGTCGACGCGACCCAGAGCGACCGCACGCCTGGCATGCTCCGCTGCCCGCCCGGCCAGTACCGGATCGACCTCGTCCGGCTGCCTGCCCTGGGTCGCCGCCATCCAGGTGGCGTAGGCCACCGCGTAGGCCACCTCCCCGTCCTGCAGGTCGGCGTAGGGACGCAGGACGTCCAGCGCCTCGTCCACGTTCCCGGCTTCGAGGTACTGCTCCGACAGCGTCACTGCCAGCCCGGCTTCGGGCGGGGCTGCAGCGGCCAGCCCGGCCAGCACCAACAGAACGCCAAGCACTGTCGCGCGCATCGCACCCCTCCCCTGGATCCCGGCTATTGCAACACCGTTGGATGTGGTGGGCAATGCGAACCGGAGGCGTCGCGACCCCAGGTCACCACCCCGCGCCGCTCCTGGCGGCATTCCCCGATCGATCCGTTCGTCGCGTCACCGGGCGCATCCGGAAAAGTCGACTCTGACCCCGGTTCTGCTGCCCCTGTTCTCCTCACGCCAGTGGCAGCGCTTCCCCCGCGCGGGTCATCGCATCGTGCAGTTCCTGCACCCGCCGCGCCTTGGGATCGAGACGGGAATCGTCGCCCAGCGTGCCGATGTAGCGACACGCCGCGAAGCCCGCTGCCTTGCGCTCGTAATCGGCGATCCACGCCAGGCGTTCGGGCAGGTGGGCCTGCTCCGGGGACCAGGCCGCGACCGGCGGTCGGATGCGCCGCCCCATGCCGATCCGCCACGGCTTGGCCGTCAGCCGCGCGCGGAAGCAGTGCTGCACCTGGCACATCGTGGAATACAGCGGATCGGCGCCGAGGGCAGCGAACAATCGCCCGACGGCTTCGTCGCGCGGCTCGAAGGCTTGGTGCATCGCCAGCACGCGCAGGCCCGCCGGCGTGCGATAAAGCCGCAGATGCCACTCGGGATGTTGCGTAGCGAACGCCTCCACCCGTGCCATCGCGCGACGCTCCGCCCCGCCATCCCGGTCGAACCGTCGGCGCTTGCGCAGCAACACCAGCCTGTTCGTCGCCACCAGCACCACCACTGCGGCCGCCAATCCCCACATCACCGCGCCGCCAAGCGCCCGGCCTGCGACGAAACCGGCCAGCAAGGCCACGATGCTTGCTGCGAACGGCAGCACCCAGCCCGACGGCCGAAGCTCGAAATCCATGTCCGCGAACAGCACGTCCGGCGTGTTCAGGCACAACGCGCCGTAGCTGTTGCGGGTGACGATGACATCATCGTGGCGTTCGACGATCTGCTCGCGGATCGGCACGCCGTGGGTACCGTAGTTGCTGCGCAGCTCGCGCCGCGGCACGTCGTCCCGACCGGCGAGGATCGCGTCCAGCGCTTCCTGCGTCCGCTGCTCCGCATGCGCCTGCGCCGCCTGCTGGCTGTCGTCCGACCAGCCGAAACGTCGCACTGTGACCTGCCGCCCCTTTCGACGCACCTGCTGCCGGGCTTCGGCCCAGTATTCCGGAACGATCATGGAGTCCCTGTCGATACGTTGACGCGTCCCGCCTCCTCGCCCGCATACGGAGCAGGTCGACTGCAGGGTCGGGCATTCTCGCCGAACGAGGACACTGCGGCCAGAACCCGGGAGCGGTGAGTCCGCTCCCTACTGCTTCTTGATTCCTTCCGTCCCGTTCATTCCCTAGCGTTCCGGCCAGTGCCAGACCGGTGCGTTCAGCATCCCCTGGCCGTCGATCCTGGTCTGGCTGTCCTGCTTCACCAGCCCGATCGGATTGCAATCCGGAATTTCCTCCAGCGCGGCAATAAGGCGGCTGGCGTGCGACACCACCCACACCTGCGTCCGACGCGATGCGAGGCCGATCAATCGCGCCAGCGCCGGCAGCAGGTCGGGGTGCAGGCTGGTCTCCGGCTCGTTGAGCACCATCAGCGGCGGGGGCCGCGGAGTCAGCAGGGCGGCGATCCATAGCAGATAGCGCAGTGTGCCGTCGGAAAGTTCCGCCGCCGACAGTGGCCGCAGCAGGCCGTGCTGGCGGAACTCGAGCGAAAGGCGGCCGCCCTCGACGACCACCGCCACGCGCGCGCCCGGGAAGGCGTCCGCCACGGCCGCGTCGAGTGCCGCGCCATCCCCGATCTCTCGGATCGTCGCCCAAGCCGCGGCGAGGTCGTGCCCGTCATGGCTGAGCACCGGCGTGCGCGTGCCGAGCTGCGGCAGCCGTGCAGGCGCGTCCGCGTCGGCGCGAAAGTGGTCGTAGAAGCGCCATCCGCGGATCGTCTCGCGCAGTTGCAGCACTTCGGGAGCATTGTGCGGGTCGGCCAGTTGGGCGAAGAGCGTCTCGTATGCACCCAGGTGCTCACCGGCTACTCGCCAGCCTTCGCCCTCGCGCACGCGCACCAGCGGACCGCGGCGGTCGACGAGGAGGTTTCCCTGGCGCAGGAACGGACCGCTCCAGATCGCTTCCCGCTTGATCTCCGGATCCCGCGCGAACAACGATTGCGATGGCGTGGGCAGCCCGAGATCGATGGCGTAGCCGAAGTCGTCGCCCGCGAACCCCAGCTTCAGAGAGACCGGTTTCCTTCGGGGCCCGTCTTCAATGGGCACCTCGCCACGCCGCATGCGGTCGCTGATCGCCTCCGGGCCTGCCCAGAGCGTCGAGTCCAGGCCGCCCTCCCGCACCAGCGCCGGGACGACGCCTTCCTGTGCAGTCTCGGCAAGCAGGCGAAGCGCGCGGTAGAGGCTCGATTTGCCGCTGCCGTTGGCGCCAGTGACCACGTTGAGCTGCGCCAATGGCACGACCAGCTCGTGCAACGATCGGTAATGGGCGACGGCGAGCGTGGCAAGCATGGGGCCTCGGACGGGTGGCTGCGAAGGAAACTCGGAATTGCTACGCCATCGGCAACTTCACCCCCTGCTCGAGCGCACATTCCTTCGCAATGCCGTAACCCGCATCCGCGTGCCGCATTACCCCGGTCCCCGGATCGTTCCACAGCACCCGCGCAATCCGCCTGTCAGCTTCCGACGTACCGTCGCAAACTATCACCACGCCGCTGTGCTGGCTGTAGCCCATCCCCACCCCACCGCCGTGGTGTAACGACACCCAGGTCGCGCCGCCGGCCACATTCAACATCGCGTTGAGCAGCGGCCAGTCGCTGACCGCATCGCTTCCGTCCATCATCGCTTCGGTTTCGCGGTTGGGTGAGGCGACGCTGCCGCTGTCGAGGTGGTCGCGGCCGATCACCACCGGCGCCTTGAGCTCGCCGGTGCGCACCATTTCGTTGAACGCCAGGCCCAGCTTGTGGCGCAGGCCCAGGCCGACCCAGCAGATGCGTGCGGGCAGGCCCTGGAAGCTGATGCGTTCGCGCGCCATGTCCAGCCAGTTGTGCAGGTGGGCGTCGTCGGGGATCAGTTCCTTGACCTTGGCGTCGGTCCTGTAGATGTCCTCGGGATCGCCGCTCAGCGCGACCCAGCGAAACGGCCCGATGCCGCGGCAGAACAGCGGCCGCACGTAGGCCGGGACGAAACCGGGAAAGTCGAACGCGTTCGCGCAGCCTTCGTCCTTCGCCATCTGGCGGATGTTGTTGCCGTAATCCACGGTGGGAATGCCCTGCGCGTGGAACTTCAGCATCGCCTCGACGTGCACGCGCATGGATTTCTTCGCCGCGTCCCGCACCTTGTCCGGGTTCGCTTTCTGTTCGGCCAGCCACTGCTCCACGGTCCAGCCGATCGGCAGGTAGCCGTGTACTGGGTCGTGCGCGCTGGTCTGGTCGGTCACCGCATCCGGCCGCACACCACGTTCGACGAGCTGCGGCAGGATTTCGCCGGCATTTCCCAGCAGTGCGATGGATTTGGCTTCGCCCGCCTTGGTGTACTTGTCGATGCGTGCGAGCGCGTCGTCGAGATCGGTCGCCTGCTCGTCGACGTAACGCGTCTTCAAGCGGAAATCGATGCTGGTCTGACGGCATTCGATGTTGAGGCTGCAGGCGCCGGCCAGCGACGCGGCCAGCGGTTGCGCGCCGCCCATGCCGCCGAGACCCGCGGTGAGGATCCATTTGCCTTTCAGGCTGCCGCCGTAATGCTGGCGACCCATCTCGACGAAGGTTTCATAGGTGCCCTGCACGATCCCCTGCGAGCCGATGTAGATCCACGAGCCGGCCGTCATCTGGCCGTACATCATCAGGCCCTTGCGATCGAGCTCGTTGAAGTGCTCCCACGTCGCCCAGTGCGGCACCAGGTTGGAATTGGCGATCAGCACACGCGGCGCGTCGGCGTGCGTGGGAAACACGCCCACCGGCTTTCCGGATTGCACCAGCAGGGTTTCGTCGTCGCCGAGGGTCCTGAGCGTTTCCAGGATCCTGTCGTAGCAGGCCCAGTCGCGCGCGGCGCGGCCGATGCCGCCGTAGACCACCAGGTCCTCGGGGCGTTCGGCCACGTCCGGGTCGAGGTTGTTCTGCAGCATGCGGAACGGTGCCTCGGTGAGCCAGCTCCGGCAGCTCAGCGTGGCGCCGCGCGGCGCGCGGATGCTGCGGGAGGGATCGTGGCGCGGGTCGCTCATGGTGTCTCCGGAAAGTGCGTGTCGTCTTGCGGGAAGTGTGCGCCGCAGGCTCCCGCGCTGCCAGCCGTGCGCCCTTCCGAACACGCCCTGCGCCGCCGGAATCGGCACGTTCTTGCAATTCCGGGCGCCGCATGTATACAGTGTATACATGACGCCTCGCACCACCGCTGAACGCATCCTCAATGCCGCCCGCCTGCTGTTCGAGCGCGAAGGGCCTGGCGCGGTGAGCATGCGCCGGGTGGCCGAGGCGGTCGGGATCACGCCAATGGCGATCTACCGCCACTTCCCCAATCGCGAGGCGCTGCTCAAGCGCATCAGCGACGACAGCTTCAACGAGATCGCCCATCACTGGGCGGCGCGCAAGTCGGGCGGCGACCCGATCGCGCAACTGGTGGCGATCCAGCTGATCTACCTCGACTACGCGCTGGCGCACCCGCACCTGTTCGACCATGCGTTCTCGGTGCGACGCGACGACGCGCGGCGCTTCCCCGAGGATTTTCACGCGCGGCGGTCGCCCACGGCGAACGTGGCCTACGACGCGGTGGTCGAGGCGCAGCAGCAGGGCGTGCTGCGCGCCGGCGATCCCTGGGACATCACGATGACCCTGTGGGGGCATTCGCACGGGCTGATCGCGCTGTACCGCGCCGGTCGCTTCAGCTACGACGATCGCCGCTTCCAGGCCTTTTACGAAGCGTCGCTGGGGAGACTGCTCGATGGACTCAGGAACTGATCACCTGTCGCCGATGGTCGCGGCCGTCGCAGTCACGCTGACCGCGCTGGGCTGGTGGTTCGGCACCGCGTTGCAGCCGCTGTGGTGGGCGGCGTCGCTGGCGCCGCTGCCGCTGCTGGCGGTCGCGTTGCGCATGCGTGCGCGCTGGGCCGCGCTGGCGACGTTCGTCGCGTTCGCGCTGGGTGGCCTGAACCTGTGGCACTACCTGCACGACGTGATCCGGTTGCCGCTGGCGGTCGTGCTGCAGGCGATCTCGATGCCGGCACTGGCGATGATCCCGGTGGTGCTGCTGTTCCGCGCGCTGGCGCGACGCGGCTGGCTGCTGGCGGCGACGTTCTCCGTGCCCGCCTCCGCCACCGGCCTGGCCTGGCTGTCCGCGCGGCTGTCGCCGCACGGCACCTTCGGCAACATCGCGTACACGCAGATGGACGCGGTGCCGGTGCTGCAGGTGGCCGCGCTCGTCGGCCTGTGGGGCGTGGGCTTCCTGGTCTGGCTGGGGCCGTCGATGCTGGCGGCGGCGTTCGCCGCGCCGGGCAGCCCGCGGCAGCGCGCGTCGGCCCTGCTCGCCGGTGCCTGCGTGCTGGCGCTGGCGCTGGGCCTCGGCGCGTGGCGGCTGCAGCCCGATGCGGCATCGTCACGGGTGCGCGTAGCGCTGCTCAGTGTGGGTGGCGACGGCAGCCACAGCGCCGACCTCGATGCGGAGGCCGGGCGTCGTCTGCTGGCGCGCTACGTCGAGGAAATCGAGCGCATCGCCAGTGGCGATGATGTCGATGTCGTGGTCATGCCCGAATCCGCGCTGCTGGTGCGGTCGCACGCCATCGCGCCGCTGCAGTCGCTGGCCGATCGCCACGGTGTCCGCATCGTGATCGGTGCCGAAGACCACACCGATCCGGCGCGCAAACGCAACTCCGCGCTGGTGTTCGACCCGGGCACGCCGATGCCCGCCGCGTACCACAAGCGGCACCTGATCCCGGGGCTGGAAGCGCGCTACACGCCCGGCGACACGCGCATCATGCTCGGTGGGGCGCCGGCCACGGGCGTGTCGATCTGCAAGGATCTCGACTTCACTGCCACCGCTCGCGACCACGCTGCACGCGGCACCCAGTTGCTGCTGGTGCCGGCCTGGGACTTCGACGTGGACGCCTGGCTGCACGGACGCATGGCGGTGATGCGCGGCGTGGAAGGCGGGTTCGCGATCGCCCGCGCGGCGCGCGATGGCGACCTGACCCTCAGCGACGATCGCGGCCGCGTGCTGGCCGAAGCTTCCGCGGTGGGCGCTGACGGGCCGGTGTCGCTGGTGGCGGATCTGCCCCTGCGGGCGACGCGCACGCCCTACCGGCTCTGGGGCGACGCCTTCGGCCCGGCATGCCTGCTGCTGGCGGGTTTGCTCGCGTCCAGCCTGTTACTGGGCCGCGCGCGAGGACGCTAGCGGTCGGCACGAGCATGGCGGACCGGCGCGACCCGATCCGATCCGATCAGCGGATCGAGGGATCGAGCCTGCGCAGCGCGTCGCGCAGGTCGGCCGAACCGGTGCGCTCGATGTCCTCGCGCGTGTAGACGCGCCCGGCGGCATTGACGCACTCGTCCTCGGACTTCTTCGAGCGGTTGCGGGTCGCGACGATGCGCGATCCGGTTTCGCGGATGCAGAAGCGTTCGTCGGGATCGGCCTTCCTGGTCGCGGCGCGGCCGGCTTCCTCGGGTTCCTCGTCCTGCGCCAATGCGGTCGCAGGCATGGCGAAGGCGAGCGCGGCGGCAGCAAACAAGGCGGCGAGCAGCGGCCTGGACGGACGATCGGGCAGACGGGACAGCATGGGGCACCTCGCGGAAGAACCGGCCGGACGGCCATCCTCCAACATACGCCCTGCCGGCGACGATTCAACCGGGGGCGCCGCCGCGATTCAGACCCCTGTCAGCGTGGTCCCGCCATGTCGCGGGCCTCGCCATCGACGATGCCGCCGTTCACCGACGCTGCTGGCCCGGCTGGGATTCCGGCCCGGGCCACGACCGGTCGATTCCGACATTTCACGCGCACCCGCTGCGCGGGCTGCGTTGCGCGACGCGATTGTCCGCGCCGTGTCGACGGCGGCGGCTGTCACACTGGTCCGTATCATGTCCGGATGAACGGCCTGCATCGCCTCCTCGTTCCGCTGTGCCTGCTGCTGCTCGGCGCCTGCGCGACGCCCGGAATCGCCCCGCAGACCGACGCGCCGCGCACGTTGCTGCTGGTCTCGCTCGACGGCGTGCATCCGTCGTACCTCGGACGTGGCGACACGCCGAACCTCGACCGGCTGGCGCGCGAAGGCGTGCAGGCGGCGTGGATGAACCCGTCCTACCCGTCGCTGACGTTCCCGAACCACTACACGATCGTGACCGGGCTGCGGCCGGACCGGCACGGCATCGTCCACAACACGATGCACGACGATGCCCTCGGCGGATTCTGGCTGGCGAACCGCGAAGCGGTCGGAGACGGCCGCTGGTGGAGCGGCGAGCCGATCTGGGTCGCGGCCGAGAACGCCGGCCTGGCGACCGCCACGCTGTCGTGGCCGGGCAGCGAAGCGCCGGTCGCCGATGTCCGCCCGGCGCGCTGGCATCCATTCGACGCGGATCGCCCGATCGCCGCGCGTATCGACATGGTGGCAGGATGGCTGGCCGAGCCCATCGCCACCCGCCCCCGGCTCGCGACGCTCTATTTCGAACACCCCGACGGCAGCGCACACGCGCACGGGCCGCATTCGGCGGAATTGCGCGCGACGATGCGCGAGGTCGATGCCGCGATCGGCACGCTGCTCGCCAGGCTCGAGTCCGCGGGCGTGCGCGATGCTACCGACCTGGTCATCGTGTCCGACCACGGCATGGCCGAAGTGCCCGAAGGCCAGGTGGTCGCGACCGAAGAGATGGCCGACCCGGAGATCGCGACGCTGGTGATGCATGGGCAGGTGGTCGGCTTCCGCCCGGTCGAGGGTCGCGAGACGGAGGCGGAGCGCGCGCTGCTCGGCCGCCACGCGCACCACCAATGCTGGCGCAGGCACGAACTGCCGCCACGCTGGCGCTATGGCACGCATCCGCGGGTGCCGGCGATCGTCTGCCAGATGGACAAGGGCTGGGACGCGCTCCCCCGCAAGTCCCTGGCACGCCGGCCATCGGGCACGCGCGGTTCGCACGGCTACGATCCGGCGGAACCGGAGATGCGCGCGATCTTCATCGCCAACGGCCCATCGTTCCGGCGCGGCGCCACCCTCCCCGCGTTCGACAACGTGGACGTGTACCCGCTGCTCGCGCGCCTGCTCGGGGTCCCGCCCGCGCCCAACGACGGCGCCCTGGAAACCCTGCTCCCCGCCCTGAGCGAGCCGCTGCCGCACGCGGCCCCTCCCCCGTCGCATTGATGTCCGAAAACGGCGAGTCCGGTGCCCGTCGCGGCGCTAGACTGCGCCCATGCCGATTCCCGCCCTGCCCGACGTTGCAATCTGCGAACAGGCGCGCCTGAGCCGCGATGCGCGCTTCGACGGCCTGTTCTTCACCGCGGTCTCGAGCACCGGCATCTACTGCCGTCCGACCTGCCCGGCGCCGGCCCCGAAGCCGCGCAACGTGCGCTATTACGCGAACGCGGCCGCGGCCGAGTCGGCGGGCTACCGCCCCTGCCTGCGCTGCCGCCCGGAGCTCTCCCCCGCCGACGGCGCCTGGCGACGCGGCGACGACACCATCGCACGCGCACTCAAGCTGATCGACCAGGGCCTGCTCGCCGAACAGCCGCTGGCGGCGCTGGCCGCGCGCGTGCACGTGGGCGAACGGCAGTTGCGGCGGCTGTTCGTCGAACGCCTCGGCGCACCGCCGACCGGCGTGCACGGCACCCGCAGGCTGCTGTTCGCCAAGCAGTTGCTGACCGAAACGACCCTGCCGATCACCGGGATCGCGCTCGCCGCCGGCTTCGGTAGCCTGCGCCGGTTCAATACCACGTTCCGCGAGGCCTACCGGATGGCGCCGCGTGAACTGCGCCGGCGTCCGCGCCCGGCCGATGGCGACGTGCTCGCGCTGCGGCTGGCCTATCGACCGCCCTACGACTTCGCGGCGATGCTGGATTTCCTGCGCGGGCGCGCGCTGCCCGGGGTGGAGGTGGTCGACGCCACGCATTACCTGCGCGTGATCGGCGATGCCGACGCGCCCGGTTGGCTGCGCGTGGGTGCATGGCCGCGCGGCGATGGCGAGGAGGGGCACGCGCTGAAGCTGGAAGTGCACGGCTGCCCGCCGGCACGGTTGCTGGGCCTGGTCGAACGCGTGCGCCGCATGTTCGACCTCGACGCCGATCCGCGCGCGATCAACGACACGCTGTCGCGCGACCCGCGCCTGCGTGCGCTGGTGCGCAAGCGGCCGGGCCTGCGCCTGCCGAGCGGCTGGGAAGGCTTCGAGATCGCGCTGCGCGCGGTGATCGGCCAGCAGGTCAGCGTCGCCGCCGCGCGCACGCTCACCACGCGCCTGGCCGAGCGCTTCGGCACGCCGCTGCCGGATGCGTTCGCGGCGCGTGGCCTGGCGCATTTCTTCCCGGCGCCGGAGCGCCTGGTCGATGCGGACCTGGCCGGCATCGGCCTGACCGCCGCGCGCGCGGCGACGATCCGCACGATCGCGCAGGCGGTGGTGGACGGGCGCGTGGACTTCCGCGCCGAACGCACGCTCGACGAGATCGTCGAGCGCTGGACCGCACTGCCCGGCATCGGGCCGTGGACCGCGCAGTACATCGCGCTGCGCGCGCTCGGTCATCCCGACGCCTTCCCCGCCGAAGACCTGGTGCTGCAGAAGCACGCCGTCGGCGACGGCGGTCGGCTGACCAGCAGGCAGTTGCTGGTCCACGCAGAGCCATGGCGTCCGTGGCGCGGCTACGCCGTGATCCAGCTGTGGCGCGACGCGGCGCTGGCGCCCCGCCCCGCCACGACCCAGTCCAGACCCCGGAAGCCCACCGCACGCAGGAGCGCGGCATGAACGTCCAGACCACCTTCGTCGACAGCCCGGTCGGCCCCCTGTTCCTCGCCGCGGACGACAGCGGCCTGCGCGCGATCGAGTTCCGCGACAACCGCCACCCGGTCCGGCGCGGCGACGACTGGCAGGTAGGCGACAACGCGGTCCTGCGCATGGCCCGCCGCCAGCTGGGCGAGTACTTCGCCGGCGAACGGCGCACGTTCGACCTGCCGCTGTCGCCGCACGGCACCGAATTCCAGTGCAACGTCTGGGCCACGCTGGCGACGATTCCCTATGGTGAGACGCTCAGCTACGCGCAGCTCGCCGCGCGCGTCGGCCGACCGGGCGCGTCGCGTGCGGTCGGCGCCGCCAACGGCCGCAACCCGCTGCCGATCGTGCTGCCCTGCCACCGTGTGATCGGCGCCGACGGCGCGCTCACCGGGTTCGGCGGCGGCCTGCCGACCAAGCAGTACCTGCTCAAGCTCGAGGGCGCCTTGCCGCAGGAATTCGAATTGTTCGCCTAGCGCGGACTCGATCCACCCTGCGTCGTCTGCGTCAGCCGCGCCGCGATCGCGCGCCGGAATGGCGGCAGGCCGTTGGCGATCCGCAGGATCGCGCCGCGCAGACCGCGCGCGGCGGCCCGGTCGTCGGTGAACACGCGCACCACCAGCCGCGTCGCGGCGTAGATCGGCCAGGCCGCGGCACGATGCCGGCGCCGGTACTCGTCCAGCACCGCGTCGGAGCCGATGTCGCGTCCTTCCCCGTGCGCCCGCAGTACCGCATCGGCCAGGGTCGCCTGTCCCTGCAGGCCGAGATTGAAGCCGTGCGCCGTCACCGGGTGCATGCCGACGGCGGCGTCGCCGACCAGTGCCGCGCGCGAGGCCGTGAAGCGGTCGGCGAACACCGACACCAGCGGATACACGTGGCGCGTGCCGATGGCGCGCATCGCGCCCAGCCGGCCACGCAGGCGGCGCTGCATGTCGGCCGCGAACGCGCCGTCGTCCAGAGCCTCGACCGCCGCCATCTCCTGCGGCGCCAGCGTCAGCACCACCGAGGCGCGATCGCCGTTGAGCGGCAGCAGCGCCAGCGTCTGGCCATAGTCGAACCACTCCCAGGCCACGTGCCCGTGCGGACGCTCGTGCGCGAGGCGCGCGACCAGCATCCGCTTGCCATGGTCGTACGAACGCGCGCCGATGCCGAGCATCCGCCGCACCTGGGAGAAACGGCTGTCGGCGGCGACCAGCAGGCGCGCCTGGATGCGCGCGCCGTCGTCCAGCGACAGCACGATGCGCTCGGCTTCGCGCGCCACGCCGCGCACCTCGCGCCCGGTCATCAGTTCGACCTCCGGCTGGCCGGCCACCAGCTCGTACGCCGTGCGCCGGATCAGATGGTTCGGCACCAGCCAGCCGAGCTGCGGGCTGCGACCATCGGCGGCGCTCACACGCAGGCCCCGGCTCGCGTCGCCGTCGACGACCTCCGCATCGCCCAGCACCGACACCTCGTCGGGATGGAAGCGCTGCCACAGGCCGAGCCGTTCGAGGATGGCGCGCGAGGCATGGGTGAGCGCGATCTCGCGCCCGTCGAATGCCGGTTCGGCGATCGCCTCCGCGGGCTGCCGCTCGACGATCGCGATCGACAGCCCGCTGCCGGCCAGGGAGCGCGCGAAGCACAGGCCCGCCGGGCCCGCTCCGACGATGGCGATGTCGACGTTCATGCATGCTCTCCGTTCTGGGGCGCCAAGCGTGCCCCGGCCATGGCCGCCATCGCATTGATCCAGGTCAGCGGGCGCGTGTACACGCTTCGTCGGCCGCAGGTGCGCCGGGTTACCGACCTGCCCGCTCAGCCCAGCAGGCGGTCGCGCAGCATGGTCGCGTAGCGCGTCGCCACCGCGTCGCGGTTCGGATGGCGCCCCTCGGCAACCACGCGCCGACCCGCGACCCGCACCTCGCGCACCGCCGGACGGTTGCCGCTGAAGAGCCAGCGGTCGGCGACATCCTGCGCGGTAGCGCCGGCCAGCAATGGCGAGTCGCCGTCGAGCACGACGACATCGTCGGTTGCGGCGAAACCGGTCGCCTGCGCGGCGCTGGCGAGGACGCCCTGCAGCAGCGTGGCTCCGACGCTGGGCGACGTCGCGGCGACGGCGATGTTGCGGCGCCGCGAGTGCAGTCGCTGCCCGTACTCCAGCCAGCGCAGTTCCTCGACCGGCGACACCGAGATGTGCGAATCGGAGCCGAGCCCCCAGGCCCCGCCGGCATCGAGGTAGTCGCGCAGCCGGAACAGGCCGTCGCCGAGGTTGGCCTCGGTGGTCGGACAGATCGCGACGGTCGCACCGGATCGGGCGACGCCCGCCACCTCCCAGTC
Organism: Luteimonas saliphila; assembly: GCF_016774335.1. GTDB lineage: Bacteria > Pseudomonadota > Gammaproteobacteria > Xanthomonadales > Xanthomonadaceae > Luteimonas > Luteimonas saliphila. Next base: position 177,759 of record NZ_JAETWA010000036.1, read on the forward strand.
GTTGAGGTGGGTCGCATGCACCAGCGTCCAGCGTGCGTCGACATCGGCGTTCTTCAGCAGCCACTCCACGGGTCGCAGGTCGCGCACCGCGATGCAGTCCTGCACTTCGCCCACCTGCTCGGCCACGTGGATGTGGATGCGCGCATCCGCCGGCAACGCCGCCAACGCCTCGCGCATCGCATCCGCCGGCACCGCGCGCAGGCTGTGCAGTGCGCAGCCCACGCGCAGCATCTCGTCCTGCTGCGCATGCAGCGCGTTGAACAGGCGCAGGTAGCCGTCGACCTCGTGTCCGAAGCGCTTCTGCCTCTCGTTGAGCGGGCGGCCGTCGAAGCCGCCGGTCATGTACAGCACCGGCAGCAGGGTCAGGCGGATGCCGGTCTCGCGCGCCGCCGCGACCAGCGCATCCGACATCGCCGTGGGCGTGGCGTACGGCCTGCCATCGGGCGCATGGTGCAGGTAGTGGAACTCGCAGACCGTGGTGTAGCCGGCCTCGAGCATCTCCACGTACAGCTGCGAGGCGACCGCGTGCAGCGAGTCCGGGTCGAAGCGCGCGGCCATGCGGTACATCGTCTCGCGCCAGGTCCAGAACGAGTCGGCCGGATCCGTCTGACGCTCCGCCAGGCCGGCCATCGCCCGTTGGAACGCGTGCGAATGCAGGTTTGCGATGCCTGGCAGGCGCCAGCCGGCGGGGACAGCTTCGATCGGGGACTCGGACGATCCGGACATCGTTGGTTCGGGGGACGACGGGAGTGCGCTAGGCTAACGCGCTCGCGCCCCCGTTCACAGGCCGCTTCCGGTATGTTCGAGTCCATCGCCATCGTCGCCCTGCTGCTGATCGCGGTGATCGTGGTGGTGCTGAAGTCGCGCGAGCGCCTGCGCTCGCCCGGTGCGCGACGCAGCCGCAATGGCGATGGCGGCGGTTCCGCGGGCCGCGACCACGATGTCGGAGGCGATGGCGGCGATGGCGGAGGCGGGGGTGACTGAGGTCTGGGACGGGCTGATCGTCGGCGCCAGCCTGGCCACGCTCGAGGGCGATGCCGGCTACGCGGAAATCGAGGACGGCGCGCTCGGCTGGCGCGGCGACCGGATCGCCTTCGCGGGGCGGCGCCGCGACCTGCCGGGAGAGCCCGACCGGATCGCCGCGACGGTGGTCGAGGCCGACGGCGGCTGCATCACGCCCGGCCTGGTCGATTGCCACACCCACCTGGTGTTCGCGGGCGATCGCGCCGGCGAGTTCGAACAGCGTCTGCAGGGCGTGAGCTACGAGGAAATCGCGCGCCGCGGCGGCGGCATCCGCTCCACCGTGGCCGCGACCCGCGACGCCAGCGAGGACGAGCTGCTGGCGCAGTCGCTGCCGCGCGCCCGCGCGTTGCTGGGCGACGGCGTGACCACCCTGGAAATCAAATCGGGCTACGGCCTGGACTTCGACAACGAACGCAAGATGCTGCGCGTGGCGCGCCGCATCGGCCAGTCGCTCGGCGTCGACGTGCGTACCACCTTCCTCGGCGCGCATGCGTTGCCGCGCGAGTACCTCGGGCGCGCCGACGACTACATCGACCGCGTGTGCGAGTGGCTGCCGCCGTTGCACGAGGAAGGCCTGGTGGACGCGGTCGACGCGTTCGCCGAGCGGATCGGCTTCAGCCTCGCCCAGACCCGACGCGTGTTCGAAGCGGCGCGCGCACTCGGGTTGCCGGTGAAACTGCATGCGGACCAGCTCGGCGACGGCAATGGTGCAGCCCTGGTCGCGGAGTTCGGCGGCATCTCGGCCGACCACGTCGAGTACACCTCGCCCGCGGGCGTGAGCGCGATGGCGCGCGCAGGCACGGTGGCCGTCCTGCTGCCCGGCGCCTTCCACGTGCTGCGCGAAACCCAGTTGCCTCCGCTGGCGGAATTCCGCGCGCAGGGCGTGCCGATGGCGGTCGCGACCGACTGCAATCCGGGCACCTCGCCGCTGCTGTCGCTGCGCCAGGCGATGCAACTGGCCTGCACGCATTTCCGCCTGACGCCGGAAGAGGCGCTGCGCGGCGCCACCGTGAACGCCGCGCGCGCACTCGGGCTCGGCGATCGTGGCGTGCTTCGCGTCGGCCTGCGTGCCGACTTCGTCCACTGGAACATCGCCCGTCCGGCCGAACTGTGCTACTGGCTGGGCGGCACCCTGGCATGCGCCGTCCATGCCGGCGGCCGAAGACTGTCCTGACCCACGGAGACCTCCGAATGTCGCTGCGCGCCACCCTCGCCGTCACCCTCTCGATCCTCGCCTCGGCGCCACTGCATGCCGACGACGACGCGCGGGGCCTCGCTCAGGACGCGACCATCGTCGATACCCATATCGACGCCCCCGGCATCCTTTCCGAGACCTGGGCCGACCTCGGCGTGGCCGCGCCGGACCGCGAGTTCGACTACCCGCGCGCGCGCCAGGGCGGGCTGGACGTCGCCTTCATGTCGATCTACACCTCGGCGCGCGAGGACGAGCAGGGCCGGGCCCGCCAGTCGGCGCATGCGCAGATCGATGCGGTCGAGGCGCTGGTGCAGCGGCATCCCGACAAGTTCGCGATCCTGACCTCGCCCGCCGACGTCGAGCGCCTGCGCGAAGGCGGCCGCGTACTGCTGCCGCTGGGGATGGAGAACGGCGCGCCGCTCGGCGACGACCTCGCCCAGGTGCAGGCATTCTTCGATCGCGGCATCCGCTACATCACCCTCGCCCACAGCGCCGCCAACCGCATCTCCGATTCTTCCTATGGTGTGGAGCGCAAATGGGACGGACTGAGCCCTTTCGGCCGCCAGGTCGTGGCCGAGATGAACCGGCTCGGGATCATGGTCGACGTCTCCCACGTGTCCGACGCGGCTGCCGCGCAGGCGATCGAGCTGAGCACGGTGCCGGTGATCGCCAGCCATTCCGCGTTCCGCCACTTCACGCCCGGTTTCGAGCGCAACATCAGCGACGAGCTGGCGCGCGCGATCGCGGACAGGGGCGGCGTGGTGCAGGTGCCGTTCGGCACCGCCTTCGTCAACCCGCAGGCCGCCACCGACATGCAGGCGCGGTTCCGCGCGCGCGCCGAGTTCGACCGGCGCAACGCCGAACTGGCCGCCGCCGGCAAGCCGACCGAGGATGCCGCGGCATTCGAGGCGGCGTGGGAACGCGACCATCCCACGCCGTCGACACCGCTGTCCGCGGTACTCGACCAGATCGACCATGGCGTCAAGCTGATGGGCGTCGACCACGTCGGCATCGGCTCCGACTTCGACGGTGTCGGCGGCGAACTCGCCGATGGGCTGCGCTCGGTCGCGGATTTCCCGAATCTGGTCGCCGGCCTGCAGGCGCGCGGCTATTCGGACGGGGACATCCGCAAGGTCCTCGGCGAGAACCTGCTCCGGGTCTGGCGCGAGGTGGAGGCGGGCGCGCGGCGCCAGCGCTGACTCGAACGCCCCGTGTCCCAGGGCATTGTCCGATTCCCATGAAAAAGCCCCGCATCGCGGGGCTTTTCTTTCACCACATCCGGACGGAACGGCTCACTCGCCCTTCGCGGCCGCCTTCTTCACCGCCTTCTTGGCGGGCGCCTTGGTCGCGGTCTTCGCCACCTTGGCCACCGGCGCGGCGGCGCTGCCCGTGGCCTTGGCCACGGCCTTCGGACGCGCGTTGCCGTAGCTGGAGGTGTAGCGCTTGCCCTTGGCGGTCTTGCGGTCGCCCTTGCCCATCGTCGTGCTCCTGGATCTTCGGAATTCGCTGGAAATACGGCCCGCGAGCCGCCGCGCATCGCGCGAGGTCGCGAAGTCTATCACGCAGGTGGACGCCGGAACGGATGGCGGGCGCGCCGGTCAGTGTGCGCAGGTGGCGTCGTGTACGTGACCGTGGTTGAGCCGCAGGTTCAGCAGGTGGCCGAGCCCGACCAGCGTGCCGCCCAGGGTCATCGCCACCGCGTGCGGCACCACCGACTCGTGCAGGGGGCTGTAGAGCACCGCCAGCCACAGCACCAGCAGACCCGGCAGCAGCAGGCCCAGGGCACGCAGCGCGCGATGGCGGCGGTAGCCCCATAGCAGGCTGAACACGCCGAGCAGGCTGGCGAACAGAACGAAGCCGAACTCGACACCATCGCTGAGCCAGACGGCCAGGCCGAGCGAAGGCAACGCCGCGATCAGCAGCGGCAGCAGCGCGCAGTGCGCGGCGCAGGCAAGCGAGCCTGCGGCGCCGAAGCGGTCGAGCCAGCGATGACGTTGCCTTGGGGACATGACCTTCGGGGTGTTGACAGCGGGACCGGGATCGGACCGTAATACTATAACATCACCTCCCCTCGCCGGATTTCACACCCCCATGCCCGCTGCCTTTCCCGCTCCCTGCCGCCTGTCGGTTGCCCTGCTGCTCGCCCTCTCCGCCCTTTCCGCCATGGCCCAGGACGATCCCCGACACGTCGAGGTCAAGGACCTGGACGAGGTCGTGGTGCGCGCCACGCCCCTTCCCCGCACCGCGGAGAACCTCACCCGGCCGGTCGAAGTCCTCGCCGGCACACGGCTCGACGAGGCCAAGGCCGCGACGCTGGGCGAGACGGTCAGCCACCTGCCCGGCGTGCAGTCGTCGTACTTCGGCCCCGGCGTCGGCCGCCCGATCATCCGCGGACTCGACGGCGCGCGCGTTCAGGTGCTCAGCGACGGCTTGGCCTCCGGCGACGTGTCCACGGTGAGCGTCGACCATGCGGTGTCGATCGAGCCGTTCCTGGCCGACCAGATCGAGGTGCTCAAGGGGCCGTCGACGCTGCTGTACGGCAGTGGCGCGATCGGCGGCGCGGTCAACGTGGTCGACGGCCGCATCCCCGAACGCGCCACCGCAACGCCGCTGCAGGGTCGCGCCGAACTGCGCGCCGGCAGCGGCAACGACGAGCGTACCGGCATGCTGCGGCTGGACGGCACCTCGGCCTCCGGCAATCTCGTGTTCCATCTCGACGCACTGCATCGCGAGACCGGCGACTACGACATCCCCGGCCATGCCGAGAGCGCGGCGCTGCGCGAGCGCGAACACGGCGACGACGACGACGATCACGGCCACGAAGGAGAAGGGGCCTACGGCACCTTGCCCAACAGCTTCGTGCGCACCGACAGCGCCGCGCTCGGCGTGTCGTGGGTGGGCGAACGCGGTTTCCTCGGCGTCGGCGCCAGCCTGTTCAACACCCGCTACGGCGTGCCTGGACACGCGCACGAAGACGGGCACGACCACGACGACGACGATCACGACGACGAGGACGATCACGAGTCGCACGCGGACGAAGGCGTGCACATCGTCATGGACCAGCGCCGCTACGAGGTACGGGGCGGCCTTGACGGACTCGGCGCTTTCGACACGCTGCGGGTGAAGCTCGCGCGCACCGAGTACACCCATACCGAGTACGAAGGCGATGCCATCGGCACCGTGTTCGACAACGACAGCACCGAACTGCGCGCCGAACTGGTGCATCGCGACTGGGCCGGATGGGACGGCGCCTTCGGACTGCAGGCGTGGACCAGGGATTTCCTCGCGATCGGCGACGAGGCCTTCGTGCCTGCGTCGGAATCGCGAGACGTCGGCCTGTTCTGGATCGGCACGCGTACGTTCGGCACGGTCGACCTCGAGCTCGGCGCCCGCCACGATCGCAACCGCATCGATGTCGACGAGGACGAGGCGATCGGCCCGTCGCGCGACTTCTCCGCCACCAGCCTATCGGCCGCGGCGCGCTGGCACTTCGGCGAGGACCTGCATCTGTCGTTCGGCCTCGACCGCGCGCAGCGTTCTCCGACCGCGGAGGAGCTCTACTCCAATGGCCTGCACGTGGCCACGCGCAGTTACGAATTCGGCAACCCGGACCTGCGCAACGAAACGGCCAACCGCGCCGAGATCGGCCTGCACTGGCATCACGGCCCACTGAAGTTCGGCGCCTCCGTGTATGCGGTCGACTACCGCGACTTCATCTATCTCGCCGATACCGGCGTCGAGGACGGCGGCACGCCGGCGCGCGTCTGGAACCAGGCGGACACGCGCTTCACCGGTGGCGAGCTCGACCTGCAGTGGACCTTCCTCGACAACGGCACGGGCCGCTGGACGCTACGCGGTTTCGGCGACGCGGTGCGCGGGCGGCTGGATGGCGAAGGCACGCGCGAGGTGTCGTTCGCGGTCCCGCACGGCGACCACTTCCACAACTACACCGTCGATCTCGCGCAGGACGGCAACCTGCCCCGACTCGCGCCGTGGCGCGCCGGCACCGAACTGCGATGGGAGGGTGGACAGTGGCGCGCCGGCATCGGCGCCATCCGCTACGCACGCCAGGACCGCGTTGCCGAGTACGAGGACGAAACGCCGGGGTACACCCTGGTCAACGCCAACCTCGCCTGGCATCTCGACACCGCCTCGGGACGTGCCCTCGAGCTGTTCGTGGATGGCACCAACCTGCTCGACGAGGAAGCGCGGCCGCACACCTCGTTCCTGCGCGACTTGGCGCCGCTGCCCGGCCGCAGCGTCGCGGCCGGCGTGCGCCTGTTCTTCTGAGCGCCGGCGACGGACCCGACGCCTTCATCCGGTGCGATGCCGCGCGACTGCGGCATCGCACCGGGGCGGTGGGCGCCGGCGCCCGGTAGCGGTCGCGGCGAGGTCTCGCCCAGTTCCAGCGACATGGCGTTCCGCGGCACGGCGCCAGCCCCCCCTGCCCAGGCATGCGGCGCCGGCACGGCCCCGGGCGACCGTTCCTTCGCAGCCAGGACACCCGAACGCCCGGGTTGACCCCACGCCGTTCCCTTGTCGCCGGAATACGTGTATATACATGTATATGGCGCCGACCCCGCCCGCTCCCGCCGACGATCCCGCCACCACGGGTTCGCCCTGTACCTGCTTCCAACTGCGCAAGCTCAGCCGGCTGCTGTCGCAGCGCTACGATGCCGCGCTGGCGCCAGCGGGGCTCAACGTCAACCAGTACTCGATCCTGCGTCGCGCCGACCGCGCCCCGCATTCCGTGGGCAGCCTCGCGGCCGAGCTCGGCATGGATCGCAGCACGCTGAGCCGCGACCTCAAGCACCTGGTCGATGCCGGCTGGCTGCGCAGCGTCGCCTGCGAGGACGCGCGCCGCAGACGTCTCGTCGTGACCGCCAGCGGCAAGCGCCGGATCGCACGCGCCCACCCGCTCTGGCGCACCGTACAGGCAGAGGTGGAAGCGCTGGTCGGCGGCCACGGAGCACTCGCCAACCTGCATGCGCAGATCGACGCGGCCACCGCTCGCGTGGTGGCGCCGGGATGATGACCGGCACGCCACGCTACTGGCCGCTGGTGCTCGCCGCGACCGCGATCCTGCTGGTGACGATGGGCATCCGCCAGTCGCTGGGCCTGTACGTGCAGCCGCTCGCGGCCGATACGGGCCTCGGCATCGTCGCCATCAGCTTCGCGCTTGCGGTCGGGCAACTGGTCTGGGGCGCGGTGCAGCCCGCGTTCGGCGCGTGGGCGGACCAGCGCGGACCCGCTCGCGTCCTGGTCGTGGGCGGCCTGCTGCTGTTCGCCGGCATGGCGCTGGCACCCGTACTCGCATCCGGCTGGGGCCTGGTGCTGACGCTGGGGCTGCTCTCGGCCGCGGGCGCCGGCGCCGGCAGTTTCTCGGTCCTGATCGGCGCGACCGCCGCGGCGACGCCGGCACACAAGCGCTCGTTCGCCGCCGGTGTGATCAATGCCGGCGGCTCCGCCGGGCAGTTCGTGTTCGCGCCGGTCACCCAGGCGATCATCGGCGCGTTCGGCTGGATGGCCGCGATGTGGACCATGGCGGTCGCCGCGCTGGCCACGCTGCCGCTCGCCCGCGCGCTGCGCGGCAAGCGTGCGTCGGCGGCGCCCGCAGCGGGCGTCGCGACGCCGCTGCAGCAGGACGACGGCCTGCGCGCGCAGTTGCGCGTCGCCGCCCGCGACCGCAGTTACTGGTGCCTGCACATCGGCTTCTTCACCTGCGGCTTCCACATCGCGTTCCTGGTGACGCACCTACCGACCGAAATCGCGCTGTGCGGCCTGTCCGACACCGTGTCCGCGACCGCGCTGGCGCTGATCGGGCTGTGCAACATTGGCGGCAGCCTCGCGGTCGGCTGGCTCGGGCAGCGCTACCGTATGAAGTCGCTGCTGGCGCTGATGTATGCCAGCCGCGCGTTGCTGGTGGGCCTGTACCTGGTGTCGCCGCCGACGCCGCTGACCTTCTACCTGTTCGCCGCGGGCCTCGGCGCGACCTGGCTGGCGACGGTGCCGCCGACCGCAGGCATCATCGGCAAGCTGTTCGGTCCGCGCTACCTCGCCACGCTGTTCGGCTTCACCCTGCTCTCGCACCAGGTCGGCGGGTTCTTCGGCGCCTGGCTCGGCGGCCTGGCGATCGCCCATCTCGGCGACTACACCTGGATGTGGTACGCCGACATCGTGCTGGCGCTGCTGGCGGCGGCGTTCAACCTGCCGATCCGCGAATCCCCGCCGCGACCCTTTCCCCAGGAGCAACCCGCATGAGCCACGACCCGCCGCACGCCATCGATCTCGCAGGCAAGCTCGCCGGCTTCGACGGGCACTGGCAGCCACGCACGGTGGCGACGTTCAACGGCCACGATGTCATGGTGGTCAAGGTGCAGGGCGAATTCGTCTGGCACAGCCACGACGATACCGACGACCTGTTCCTGGTGCTCGCCGGCCGGCTGCGGATCGAGTTGCCGCATGCTGTCGTCGAACTCGGGCCCGGACAGCTGTTCGTCGTGCCGCGCGGCATGCGGCACCGGCCGGTGGCCGACGAAGAAGCGCACCTGCTGCTGATCGAGCCCACCGGGACGCCGAACACGGGCGATCCCGCCACGGCGGCGCTGCGCCGGACGATCTGAGCGGTACGCCGACCTCCCCGAGGCCGTTGCTTCCGGCAGCGTCCCCTTGCCGATCCGCGCCACGACCCGCACCGCAACCGCCTGCGGCCCGAATACGGCAGCCCGGGCGAAACTCCCGATTGTTCTCCGCTGCCGGGGGACGCTCCTTGATCGCACGCAATGCGGTGCCGGCAGGCGCCGCCTACGCTGCTCGGGTTCCAACGAGACGGAGCGGCGCCATCATGCACCCGATCCTGCGCGAAATGCTGACCGAACCGGTCGGCTGGCTGACCATCATCGGCGCCCTGATCATCCTCGGTCTGCCGCTGTTCACGGCCCTGTTCATCCGCCGCAAGATGCGCGCGGACGCCAGGGACGAGCGCGACCGGTCCTGAAGCGCGGCGGCGGGCCGTCCCTGCCGAGTCAGACATCGCAGCTGGCCCCGGCGATACCTGCGCGCTACGTGCCGTCTGCGGCGCGCGGGCACTGGTCCGTCATCGCGCCGCGCGCCCGGTTTCGCGTGCCGTCATCCGACGGCGGGCGGCTACCCGGGTCGATCATGCGCGAACCGTACCCGAACTGTTGTCCTCCTCCGCGCACTCCGCGCACAAGCCGTGGACTTCCAGCGTCTGCGCCTGGGGCACGAAGCCGAGCGCACGCGCACGTTCGTCGAGTGAGGCGACGACCTGCGCATCCTCGAGCTCGACCGCATTGTGGCAGCGGTCGCAGATCAGGAACGGCACCGAATGCTGCGCGCTGTCGGGATGGTGGCAGGCGACGAAGGCGTTGACCGACTGCAGCTTGTGGATGAAGCCGTTGGCCAGCAGGAAATCCAGGGCGCGATAGATAGTGGGCGGCGCGTCGGCACCGGCACCCTCGCCCGCGCGCACCATGTCCAGCAGGTCGTAGGCCTTCACCGGCCGGCCGGCCTGCGCGATCAGGCCCAGCACGCGCGCGCGGATCGGGGTCAGCCGCAGCCCGCGCTCCTGGCAGGCGCGTTCCACCACGCGCACGAAGGCATGGGCGTCGTGGACGTGATGGGTGGGGTCGATGCAGGCGTGGTCGTGGGTGCCCATGGTCGGATGATGGTGCCGGACGCCCGCCGACTCAACCCGCCCCGCCCGCCGGCATCCGATCGAGCGCCGCGTCGATGCGCGTCAACGCCTGTCCGCGGCCGGCAAGGAACACCGTATGCGCGATATCGGGACTGATCTGGGTGCCGGTGATCGCCACCCGCAGCGGCTGCGCGACCTTGCCCATGCCCAGGCCCAGCGCCTCGGCCGTCGCATGCAGGGCATTGCCGATCGTCTCGACCGTCCATTCGGGCAGCGCGGCGAGGCGTTCGCGCGCGTCCCGCAGCGGAGCCTCGGCGCCGGCCTTGAGATGTTTGGCCACGGCCGCGTCGTCGTACTGCGTCAGCGGGCCGAACCAGACCGCGGCGCGCTCGGCCATGTCCTTCAGCGTCTGCACGCGGTCGCGCAGCGCGACCACGATGTCGGCGGACGCTGGGCCGCTCGCCAGATCGTAGCCACAGCGGCGCAGGTGCCATTCGAGGTGTCGCGCCACGTCCGCCGGATCGTCGGACTTGAGGTACTGCTGGTTGAGCCAGCCGAGCTTGGCCGGATCGAGCCGCGCGGCTTTCGCGTTCACGCCTTCGAGCGCGAACAGCCGCTGCATCTGCTCGATGCTGAAGATCTCCTGGTCGCCATGCGACCAGCCCAGGCGCACCAGGTAGTTGAGCAGCGCATGCGGCAGGTAGCCGGCGTCGCGATACTGCATCACATCGGCCGCGCCGGTGCGCTTGGACAGCTTGGCGCCATGCTCGTCGAGGATCATCGGCAGGTGCGCGAACGCCGGCACCGGGGCGCCGAGGGCTTGGTAGAGGTTGATCTGTCGCGGGGTATTGTTGACGTGGTCGTCGCCGCGCACCACGTCGGTGATGCGCATGTCGATGTCGTCGACCACCACCGCGAAGTTGTAGGTGGCGTAGCCGTCCGGGCGGAAGATCACCAGGTCGTCGAGTTCGCTGTTGGCGATCTCGATCCGGCCCTTGACCTTGTCGTCCCAGGCGACGACGCCGTGTAGCGGGTTGCGGAAACGGATGACGCGGTTCGGATCGTCCCTGCGCGATGCGTGGTAGTCGGCGGTTTCCTCGCGATCGCGCCACGCGCCGTTGTAGCGCGGCTTGCCGCCCGCTGCCATCGCCGCTTCGCGCATCGCGTCGAGCTCGGCCTTCGACTCGTAGGCGTAGTAGGCCTTGCCCTGCGCCACCAGGCCCTCGGCCGCCTCCCGATACCGGTCCAGGCGCTGGGTCTGGTAGACCGGGCCTTCGTCGTAGTCCAGTCCCAGCCAGGCCATGGCGTCGAGGATCGCGTCGATCGCCGCCTGGGTGCTGCGTTCGCGATCGGTGTCCTCGATCCGCAGCACGAACTCGCCGCCGCGATGGCGCGCCTCCAGCCAGCAGTACAGCGCGGTGCGCGCGCCGCCGATGTGCAGGTAGCCGGTGGGACTGGGGGCGAAGCGGGTACGGCAGCTCATGGGCGGGCGCGGGCCGGGACGGGAAGCGCGTCATTTTACCGGCATCCCGGAAAGCAGGTCCGCTCCGCACCCTGCACCGGCACCGAGATCGCCGCTCGTCCCGAAGCCCGGCGCTGATTCCACGCCGGCACCGCGCCGCCGCATGGCGCGGGATGACGGGTGGCACGGTGCGCGGACCGGTTCAGGGTCTAGACTCCCGCGGATGACCACGCTGTTCGTCTCCGACCTGCACCTGGATCCCGCGCGCCCGGAGATCACCCGCCTGTTCGGCGATTTCCTCCAGGGCGAAGCGCGCGGTGCCGATGCGCTCTACATCCTCGGCGACCTGTTCGAGGCCTGGGTCGGCGACGACGATCCCTCGCCGGCCGGTGTCTTCGTCGCGGAGCGGCTGCGTGCGCTCGCCGATGCCGGTGTTCCGGTGTTCTTCCAGCACGGCAACCGCGACTTTCTCGTCGGACAGGCCTACGCGCGGCGAGCGGGCATGCGGATCCTGCCCGATCCTGCCGTCGTCGTGGTCGGCGGCGAACCGGTGCTGCTGTCGCACGGCGACCTGCTGTGCACCGACGACGCCGCCTACCAGGCCTTCCGCGCGCAAACCCGCGATCCCGCCTGGCAGCAACAGTTCCTTGCGCAGTCGCTGGAAGCGCGGATCGCGTTCGCATCGCAGGCCCGCGCCGCGAGCATGGCGCGTCAGGGCGACCTGAAGCGGGACGGCACGATGGAGACGATCACCGATGTCGCCGCTGCGACGGTCGAGGACCTGTTCCTGCGTTACGGCGTGGCCATCGCGATCCACGGCCACACCCATCGTCCGGGGATCCACGCGCTGAGCGTGGCCGGTCGCGCCTGCCGCCGGATCGTGCTGGGCGACTGGTACCGACAGGGCTCGGTGCTGCGCGCCGACGAAACCGGCTTCCACCTCGCCACGCTGTAGGAGCGCCTTCAGGCGCGACCGCTCCCTTACGCCGCTCGACAAGCTCCGTTCGGGGGTCCAATGCCATGCGCCAGGCGCTCCCGAGGGGTGGCTGCGGCGCTATGCGGGTCGCGCCTGAAGGCGCTCCTACGGGGTTTCTGCGGCCTGCAGCAGGGCTTCGAGTTCCTCGACGCTGAACCCCGCCGCGCCGCGCGCTTCCATATTGAACGGACCGTGCAGGACGGCGCGGGCGTACTGCGCCAGCAGCTCGCGGAACTTGGGCTCCGGGTCGACGCGGCGTTGCTCGCAGAACCAGCGGAACCAGCGGCTGCCGGCGGCGACGTGCGCGATTTCCTCGTGCAGGATCGTTTCCAGCGCGCCAGCGGTGTGCTCGTCGCCGGCCGCGCGCAGCTTCACGATCATGCCGGGGGTGACATCGAGCCCGCGCGCTTCCAGCACGCGCGGCACCAGCGCCATGCGCTCCATGCCATCGTGCGCGGTCTTCTCGCACATTTCCCACAGGCCGTTGTGCGCGTCGAAATCGCCGTAGTCGTGGCCAAGCGCCTGCAGCCGCGCACGCAGCATGGTGAAGTGCCGCGCCTCGTCGTCGGCGATGCGCACCCAGTCGGCGTAGAACGCCGCAGGCATGCCGCGGAAGCGGTAGACGGCATCCCAGGCCAGGTCGACCGCGTTGAACTCGATGTGCGCGATCGAATGGACGAACGCGGCGCGCCCCGGGTCGCTGCCGAGGCCGCGCCGCGGCAGCTCGCGCGGATGCACCAGCCGAGGACGCGGCGGGCGTCCTGGCATGCGGATCGGTTCGGGAGGCGGCGCATCGGACGGGATCGGCAGCTCGCCGCGCGCGAACGCCGCCGCGTGGGCGTGCGTCGACGCGATCTTGTCGTCGATCGCCGCCGCCTCCAGGCACTGGCGTGCGGCTTCGAACAGCGTCAGCATCGCCGCGCGGCGTCAGAGGGCGAGCCGGCGCTGGCGCTTGGCGTCGTCCGACCGCAGTTGCTTGATGCCCTCGAAGTAGCCCGGATCCACCCCGGTGACGTACTCGCCGCTGAAGCAGGAGCTGTCGAACTTCATGCCCGGGAACTTCGGCCCGGCGACCGCGGTTTCGAGGTCGGCCAGGTCCTGGTAGACCAGCCAGTCGCAGCCGATCATGCGCTCGATCTCGTCTTCCGTGCGGCCGTGGGCGATGAGCTCTTCCGGCGTCGGCATGTCGATGCCGTAGATGTTCGGATGCCGCACCGGCGGCGCCGCGGAGGCGAGGTAGACCTTGCGAGCGCCGGCGTCGCGCGCCATCTGCACGATCTGCTGCGAGGTGGTGCCGCGCACGATCGAATCGTCCACCAGCAGCACCACGCGGTTGCGGAACTCGAGCGTGATCGGGTTGAGCTTGCGCTTGACCGACTTCACCCGCTCGCCCTGCCCCGGCATGATGAAGGTACGGCCGACGTAGCGGTTCTTGATGAAGCCCTCGCGGTACTTCACCCCGAGCACGTTGGCGATCTCCAGCGCGGCGTCGCGCGAGGTGTCGGGGATCGGGATCACGGTGTCGATGTCGTGGTCCGGGCGCAGGCGCAGGATCTTCTCGCCCAGGGTCACGCCCATGCGCATGCGCGCCTTGTGCACCGAGATGTTCTCGATCATCGAGTCCGGCCGCGCGAAGTACACGTACTCGAAGATGCACGGCGCGTGGCCGGCCGGCTCGGCGCACTGGCGGGTGTGCAGCTCGCCGCGCGGCGTGACCACCACGCCCTCGCCCGGCGCGATGTCGCGCACGCGCTCGAAACCGAGGATGTCGAGCGCGACCGATTCGGACGCGATCGCGTATTCGTTGCCGGCATCGGTCTCGCGCTTGCCCAGTACCAGCGGACGGATGCCGTGCGGATCGCGGAACGCCACCAGTCCCAGGCCGAGCACGGTCGCCACCGCCGCGTAGCCGCCGCGCGCACGACGGCCCAGACCCTCGATCGCGCGGAACGCGGCTTCCGGCGTCAGCGTGCGGCTCTTGTCGAGCTCGTGCGCGAACACGTTGAGCAGCACTTCGGAGTCGGACTGGGTGTTGATGTTGCGGCGGTCCTGCTCGAACACCTCGCGCCGCAGCATGTCGGTGTTGATCAGGTTGCCGTTGTGGGCCAGCGCGATGCCGTAGGGCGAGTTGACGTAGAACGGCTGCGCCTCGTCGCTGCCCTCGCTGCCGGCGGTGGGATAGCGGCAGTGGGCGATGCCGACGCGGCCTTCGAGCAGGCGCATGGTCTTCGCATCGAACACGTCGCGCACCAGGCCGTTGCCCTTGTGCACGCGCAACTGGGTGCCGTTGGCGGTGGCGATGCCGGCAGCATCCTGGCCGCGATGCTGCAGGACGGTCAGGCCGTCGTACAGCGCGGTCGCGACTTCGGTGGTGGCGACGATGCCGATGATGCCGCACATGGCTGCGATTCCCGTTGGCTGTTGCTGAGTTGGAACGTGGTGACGGCGGCCCGCCCGCTCAAGGATGCGGACGGACCATTCCATCCAGGCCCGCCTTGGCCTTGACCTCGCCCTTGAGGCGTTCGGCGTCCGCGCGGCTCGGCACCGGACCGGCCTTGACCCGGGTCAGGCGACCCTTGTCGGTGGTGACCGTGTCGGTGAAGGCGGTGATACCGAGCCCGCGCAGGCGGTCGCGCAGCTTGGTGGCCTCGGCGGCGTTGCCGAAGGCGCCGACCTGGACCGTGAAACCGACGCTGGAGGTCGCGGCAGCGGCTGGCGCGGTGGCGGCCGGCTTCGGCGCTTCGGCGGGCGTCGCCGGTTCGGTCGGCCTGGGGGTGATCGGCTGCGGCTGCGGCTGCGGGCGCGTCGCGACGGCGCTGGCCGCGGGCGCATCGAGCGCGACCACGCGCGGCGTCACATCGCCACGTACCTGCGCGGCGCGCACGCGGACGGCCTCGGCCGCCTCGCGCGAGGCATAGGGACCGAGTCGCACCCGCTGCGCCGGTTTTCCGTCCAAGGTGAAGGCTTCGCTGTAGGCGGTCAGCCCGGCGCCGGAAAGCTGGCGGACGATCAACTGCGCATCGCGCTCGTTGGCGAATGCGCCGAAATGCACCACATAGTCGCCCCCACCCGCCGTGGCGGGCAGCATCGGCTCGGCGGCAGCAGGAGCCGGCGCCTGCACGGGCTCCGCGGCTGCGGGCGCGTCCTCGATGTCCGGGCGCGGCGCGTCGGGCGGCGGGTTGGCGGTATCGACGGTCGGCAGCGGATCGCCATCCATCGGTTCCGGGGAACCGAGCACCCCGCCCTGCGGCGCGTCGGCGGGCACCACGAGCGGCAGGTCGACGGTCCTGTACTCGCCGTCGGGCGCGTCGGGCACGCGCATCGACAGGTCGGACACGCCGCTGTCGGGGGCGGGGCCCTTGACCAGCATCGGCAGGAAGATCACGGCCAGCGCGACCAGCACGGCCGCACCGATCAGGCGCTGTTTCAGTCCGGCATCCATCGGGTTCGGATCGGGTTCGGCAAGAGCGGTGGGCGCGCGGATTATACGCCGCCGTCCGCACCCGCTTCTGAACCCGCGCCGTGCAGCGCCCGCAAGGCGGACTCCGCGGCGTGGAACGATCCGAACACGAGGACGCGGTCGCCAGGCGTCGACGCCCGAAGCGCCGCCGCCAGCGCGGCTGCAGGATCGGGGCTTGCATGGCTGGCGGACGCGACGGACTGGCGCAGGCGTTCGGCGAGAACGGCAACCGCAATCCCACGCGCCCCGGCGCCGAGCGAGCCGCCCAGCCACCATGCATCGACCAGGCTCTCGAACGCCTCGACCACCGACCCGGCATCCTTGTCGCCGAGCGCGGCATAGACCGCATGCGTGCGTCCCGCTGCCGGCGTCGCGCGCAGCCATGCGGCAAGCTCGCGCGCCGCCTGCGGGTTGTGGCCGACGTCGACGAACACCGCCACGCCCTCGCGCGCGAAGCGTTGCAGCCGCCCGGGCAGGCGCGCACTGGCGACGCCGCGGGCGATCGCGTCGGCGGGAACGTCGATGTCGAGCGCGCGCAGCGCGGCGATCGCGACCGCGGCGTTGCGCAGTTGCACCGGCGCCGACAGCCCCGGCAGCGGCAGCTCCAGCGCGTAGTCAAGCTCGTGCCAGCGCCAGCGTGCGTCGTCGACGCGCTCGAAGAAGAAGTCGCTGCCGGCACGGATCGCCGATGCACCGATCGCGTACGCGTGGCGCAGCACGCTCGCAGGCGGATCGTCGTCGCCCACCACCAGCGGCTTCCAAGCGCGTGCGATACCGGCCTTCTCGGCACCGATCGCCTCGCGGTCCCCGCCCAGCCAGTCCTGGTGGTCGAGGTCGACCGTGGTGACCACGGCGACGTCCGCGTCGACCAGGTTGGTCGCGTCCAGCCGCCCGCCCAGGCCCACTTCCAGGACTGCAAGGTCCAGCGCCGCGCGCGCGAACAGCCATAGCGCGGCGAGGGTGCCGAACTCGAAATAGGTCAGGGGCATGTCGCCACGCGCGGCTTCCACGGCCGCGAAGGCTTCCGCCAGCGATGCGTCGTCCGCATCGCGCCCATCGATCCGCACGCGCTCGTTGTAGGCCAGCAGGTGCGGCGAGGTATACGCGCCGACGCGCAACCCCGCCTCCCGCGCGATCGCCTCGACGAAGGCGACCGTAGAGCCCTTGCCGTTGGTCCCCGCGATCGTGACCACCCGGCGCGCCGGTCGCGCCAGGCCCAGGCGCGCCGCCACCCTGCGCACGCGTTCGAGCCCCAGGTCGGTGTCGGCCGGATGCTGTCGCTCGATATGGGCGAGCCAGTCGGAGAGTGTCGTGGGCATGTCCGAAGTCCCGGGCGTCGGCCCGGATACAGGGCGGGAATTCCCGCAGGCCCCGCGGGGTGGCTGTCAGGATCGCGCGCGACCCGGCCGATGGCAATGAGCAAGGTGGCGGGACCGGCCTGCGAACCGCCCGGGAACGGATTGTTCGCAGGCGCTACAGCGCCCGGTGCACCGCTTCGCCGAAGAACGCGGTGTGGTGCGAACAATCGTTCAGGCGCACGACCTCCAGACTCTCGAGATCGTCGCCCTCGAGCAGGTTGAGCGTGGTCGGCGCCTGCCGGAAGGTCCACAACCTCGACAGCGGGATGCCCAGCACGTGGCACAACAGCACGCGGTTGACCGCGTCGTGGGCGACCAGCAACAGCGTATCCTGCGCGCCGAGCCCCTCGACCGACCATTCCAGCGCCTCCCAGGCGCGGCGGAAGACCTGCTTGATCGATTCGCCACCCCCGGGCATCAGTACCGTGTCGGGCGCTTCGCGCCAGGCCCGCAGCAGGTCCGGGTCGCGGTCGGCGATCTCGCTCGCCAGCAACCCTTCCCAGCTGCCGTGCGCGATCTCCATGAATCCCATTTCGGTGGTGAGCATCGGCGCGCGCAGTTCGCCCAGCGCGTACTGCGCGGTGTGGTAGGCACGGGTCAGCGGCGAACTGACCGCCTTGTCGATGCGCACGTCGCGCAGGCGTTCGCCGAGCAGGCGGGCCTGCTTCTCGCCCACCGGCGACAGCGGGATGTCTTCCTGGCCCTGGTAACGGCCTTCGGCGTTCCACGACGTCTCGCCATGGCGGGCAAGCAGGATTCTCATGCGGCAGCAGGTTCCGGAGTGGACGATGCGCCCGCGGCTCACCGGGGCGGCGCCTAGTCTAAGCGATGCGGCGCGCCCGGTGCCGCCGCATCCGCCATGACGGCGCGGCTGCGGCGCCCGTCACCGCTTCGGCGCGACGCCCATCTCCTGCAGCAGTTGCGGCGCCGGCTGCACCTCCTGCATGATCCAGCGCATGTAGCGCTGGTCGACGGAAATCGTGCGGGTCATGTCGGCGTCGAACACCCAGTTCGAGACCACCGCCTCCCAGTTCATGTCGAACAGCAGCCCGACCAGCCGGCCGCGCGCATCGAGCACCGGCGAACCGGAGTTACCGCCGGTGACGTCGAGGTCGGAGAGGAAGTTCACCGGCACCGTGCGCAGGCGGCGGTCCGCTAGGCCGCCGTGGCGCTTCGCGGCGATCGCGTCGAGCAGCGGCTGCGGGGCATCGAACGGCGCTTCGCCGGTGGCCTTCGCCGCGACCTCCTCGAGCCGGGTGAACGGCTGCTGCACGGTCCCGTCGAGCTTGGTGTAGGGCTTGACGTTGCCGAAGGTGATGCGCAGCGACGAATTCGCATCCGGATAGACGAACCCGCCCTGGCTCCTGCGATAGTCCGCGACCGCCTGCAGGTAGCTGGCGCGTGCGATCAGCCGCTCGCCGGCGCGGGCCTTGCCCTGCTGCTCGAGTTCCAGCAGCGTGGGCATGATCGCGACCGCGTAACGGATCGCCGGGTCGCGGCTCGATTCGAAGGCCTTGCGGTCGGCCTGCAGCCAGCCCATACGCGTGTCGGTGTCGCCGATGTCCGTCTTCGCCAACGCGTCTAGCGCCCGGTCGATCGCCGCGGCGTCGTGGCCGCCCAGCCACTTGTCGAGCGCCGGCAGCCGCTGCGCCTCGGGCAGCCCGACGTACTCGTTCAGCCAGTAACGCTGCAGTTCGCGGTCCATCGAAGCGACATAGCGCTTCTCCATCTGCCGCTGTCCACCTTCGATCGTGGGCAGGTCGCGATCCTGGTAGCCCTGTTCGCGCTCGGCATCCGGCTTTTCGCGCTCGATCGCGAGACGGTACAACGTGGTCGCGGCGGAGATCGCACCGGTGTTGTGGAGCATGCGCAGGACCAGGTCGCGTTCGCGTGTCGCGCGCTCTTCCGCGTCCAGGGCCACGAGCCGCTCGTGCGCGGCGATCGGGGCCGCGCCCTCGTCGCCGCGCGTACGCAGCCACGCCAGGACGGCGGCTTCCTCGGAGCGCTTGGCGTCGGCCGCGCCGGTGCGCTCGAAGCCGCTGAGCTGACCCTCGTAGTTCTTCATCACGTTTTCCCAACCGCGCAAGGTGCTGGCGTAGTTCACCTCGATGCCCGGATCGGCCTTGCCGCGCGCGTCGACCAGCGCCGTCAGCGCCCGGTAGTGGCGAACGAGGGTCGGATAGGTCCACTGCTCGGTCTCCTCGAACTCGCCGGCGAGCGCGTAGCGGCTGGTGCGTCCCGGATAGCCGGCCACCATCACGAAGTCGCCGGCCTGCAGCGGACGATCGGCGATCTTCAACCACTGCTTCGGCCGGTACGGCACGTTGTCGACGGAAAAGGCGGCCGGCTTGCCGTCGCGACCGACGTAGGCGCGATAGAACGCGAAATCCCCCGTGTGGCGCGGCCACATCCAGTTGTCGACCTCGCCGCCGTAGTTGCCTACGCTGCCGGGCGGCGCGTAGGCCAGGCGCACGTCCCGGATCTCCAGGTTGCGGAACAGCCGGTAGGTATTGCCGCCGAGGAAACTGTACAGCCTGCACCGGAAGCCCGGCTCCGCCTCGCACTCGGCGACCAGCTGTTTCTCGATCGCATCCAGCGCCTGGGTCCGTCCCAGCGGATCGGCCGCCGCGGCGATCGCCGCCTGCACGCGTTCGGTCACGTCGGTGATCGCATCGAGCGCGTAGATGCGGGCGTTCGGGCCGGCGGTGATCTCGTCGGCGTGCGTGGCGGCGTTGAAGCCGTCGCGCATGAGGTTCTTCTCCGGCGTCGAGTTCAGCTGGATGGCGCCATAGGCGCAGTGGTGGTTGGTCACCACCAGCCCCTGCGGGGACACGAAGCTCGCGGTGCAGCCGCCCAGCGACACCACCGCGCCGAGCGGATCGCCGGTGAGGTCGGCGAGCTGGGCGGGATCCAGCTTCAGCCCCGCCTTCTTCAGCGGCGCGGCAATCTCGGGCAACTGCTGCGGCACCCACATGCCCTCGGCGGCGTGGGCGTGCGACAGGCCGGCAGCGGCGATGGCGGGCAGGGCGACGGCGAGGCGACGAAGGCTGGACATGGGCGGACCCGGGAGGCAGGAAAGGGGCAGTCTAGCCACTCGCGTGGTCGCCGAGCCATGACGATGGTCATGGCCGGGCGCCGCGACCACGGAAATGGCGCGAAGGTCCCGGGCGTATAATTCGCAACCTGTCTTCCACGAGGCGACGCTCATCCCATGGGCCGAATGATGAAGGCGCTGGTCAAGCGCGAAGCCGGCAAGGGCATCTGGATGGAGCAGGTGCCGGTGCCCTCGCCCGGCCCCAACGAGGTGCTGATCAAGCTCGAGAAGACCGCGATCTGCGGCACCGACCTGCACATCTACCTTTGGGACGAATGGAGTCAGCGCACCATCAGGCCGGGACTGGTCATCGGCCACGAATTCGTCGGCCGCATCGCCGAGCTCGGCCCCGGCGTCGGCGGCTACACCATCGGCCAGCGCGTCTCCGCCGAGGGTCACATCGTCTGTGGACACTGCCGCAACTGCCGTGCCGGCAAGCAGCACCTGTGCCCGAACACCGTGGGCATCGGCGTGAACCGCGATGGCGCCTTCGCCGAATACATCGTCATGCCGGCCAGCAACCTGTGGCCGATCCCCGACCAGATCCCGAGTGAACTCGCCGCGTTCTTCGATCCCTACGGCAATGCAGCGCACTGCGCGCTGGAGTTCGACGTGGTGGGCGAGGACGTGCTGATCACCGGCGCCGGCCCGATCGGGGTGATGGCCGCCGGCATCTGCAAGCACATCGGCGCGCGCAACGTGGTGGTCACCGACGTCAACGACTACCGGCTCAAGCTCGCCGCCGACATGGGCGCCACGCGCGTGGTCAACGTCGCCGATGCCTCGCTCAAGGACGTCATGGCCGACCTGCACCTGGAAGGCTTCGACGTGGGCCTGGAGATGAGCGGCAACCCGCGCGCCTTCAACGACATGCTCGACTGCATGTACCACGGCGGCAAGGTCGCCCTGCTCGGCATCCTGCCCAAGGGCGCGGGCGTCGACTGGGACCGCATCATCTTCAAGGGCCTCACCGTGCAGGGCATCTACGGTCGCCGCATGTACGAGACCTGGTACAAGATGACGCAGCTGGTGCTGTCGGGTTTCCCGCTGGGCAAGGTCCTGAGCCACCAGCTCGACGCGGACGAGTTCCAGAAGGGCTTCGACCTGATGGAGTCCGGCAAGTCGGGCAAGGTCGTGCTCGACTGGCGTTGAGTGGCCGGTGCGTGCGGCGTCCTCACCGGACACGCCCATCGTGGTGACGTATGGCACGTCCGACGACGTGCCGCGCCGCCCCAGACTCGCCTTTCCGGCTTTTCACAGAAGGTGGCGAACGGGGTACGGACGGGCAATCGCCGGTTGTCTCGTCATGGCTGGCCTCGCGGCGGCGCTACCCACCGCATTCGCCACGGGCGCGCAGGGACCCGGACGTGGCCGAGCCGCCGGCGGCGGTCTGCGTGATGGCTGCGCATGGACTGGCCTACGCCGATTCGCGGGAGGACGCCCGCTTGGCTGCGCAGGCACTGGATGCCGCTGCCACCCGGTTCGAGCACGTCTTCGGACGAAGTCTTGCGCCCGGCCTTCTGGTCCTGAGCTCGACGTTCAGCGGCGAGCAAAGCGATTCGCGCAGACCCATGGTCTGGGTTTCGCCCAGAGCTGGCTTTCGCCGGCCGACAAGCGCGCCCAGGTCGAGACGGTCATGCGTCGCGCCATGCCCGATGCGGACGCGGACAGGATCGAGGGGATCGTCTCGCAGGTCGAAACCCAGCACATCGACATCCTGCGACACGAACTCGGCCATGCGCAGTACCGCGCCGCGTTCTGGCCACACGCGCAACAGTCGGCAGACGAATACGGCACGCCTGCCCGGACTGGCTGGACGAGGCCTCGGCCGTGTTGATGGAAGACACTCCGGGGCGCACGGCGCGCGAACGCCACTTCTTCGGCGCCTGGCGTCAAGCATCCGCGGCGATCCGTCCGCTCGCCGAGTTCCTGACCATGGCCCACCCCGTGAATGCGCAGAAGCGCGCGCTGCTGCAGGCCCAGGCGGGAACCCGGTCGGTTTCCGGTGTGCAGGTGATGACGGCGAGTGGCTCCGATGCGCCGGCGGTCGGCATGTTCTATTCGCAATCGCTGCTGCTTGCGGATTTCCTGATCGATGCCAGCCACGATCCGCACGTCCTGGGCACGATCAGCGCCGCAGTGGCCAGCGGCGTCGATTTCACCGACTGGCTGGCCGACGCCGGCCCGCAGCACGGGCTGCCGACCGACATGACCGCCTTGCAGGCGGCGTGGGAGGCCTGGTGAGACGCGCGCCGCGCAGCCGTGTCCGAGCGGGCCGGGTAAAATGCACCACCCGCCTTCCGGATCGCGTCGCATGTCCCTGACCGAACGCTACGCCAACACCCTCGACGAGATCCGCGACGCCGGGCTGTTCAAGTCCGAGCGCGTGATCACCGGCCCGCAATCCGCCGAGGTCACGCTGGAGGACGGCCGGACCGTACTGAACTTCTGCGCCAACAATTATCTGGGCCTGGCCGACCACCCGGACATCATCGCCGCCGCCAAGGACGCGCTCGATACGCACGGCTTCGGCATGGCCTCGGTGCGCTTCATCTGCGGCACCCAGGATCTGCACAAGCAGCTCGAGCGCACGATCGCGTCGTTCTTCGGCAAGCAGGACACGATCCTCTATGCGGCCTGCTTCGATGCCAACGGCGGCCTGTTCGAACCGCTGCTGGACGAGAACGACGCGATCATCTCGGATGCGCTCAACCACGCCTCGATCATCGACGGCGTGCGCCTGTGCAAGGCAAGGCGCTTCCGCTACGCCAACTGCGACACGACCGATCTCGAGAAGCAGCTGCAAGCCGCGGATGCCGCGGGTTGCCGCACGAAACTGATCACCACCGACGGCGTGTTCTCGATGGACGGCTTCATCGCGCCGCTGGACGAGATCGTGGCGCTCGCCTCGAAATACGGCGCCCTGGTGCACATCGACGAATGCCACGCCACCGGCTTCCTCGGCGCCACCGGGCGGGGTTCGGCCGAGGTCAAGGGCGTGCTCGACCGCATCGACATCATCACCGGCACGCTGGGCAAGGCGATGGGCGGCGCACTGGGCGGCTTCACCACGGCCAGCGCGGAGGTGGTCGAACTGCTGCGTCAGCGCTCGCGGCCTTATCTGTTCTCCAACTCGCTGCCGCCGCACGTGGTCGCTGCCGGCACCACCGCGTTCGAGATGCTCGATGCGGCGGGCGACCTGCGCGAGCGACTCGCCGCGAATACCACGTATTTTCGCGAGAAGATGACTGCAGCAGGCTTCGACATCAGGCCCGGCACGCATCCGATCTGCCCGGTGATGCTGTACGACGCGCCGTTGACGCAGCGTTTCGCGCAGCGGCTGCTGGAAGAAGGCATCTACGCGATCGGCTTCTTCTTCCCGGTGGTGCCGAAAGACCAGGCGCGCATCCGCACGCAGATTTCCGCCGCCCACACGCGCGCGCAACTCGACCGCGCGATCGACGCGTTCACGCGCATCGGTCGCGAGCTGGGTGTGCTGGAGGGCTGAAACCGGGGGTCGGGACGTGGGCTCACCCCCTCCCTGCGCCGCTTACTGCTCCGGCGTCTCGACCGGCGACGGCGCCGCGGCAGCGTCCGGGGCGACATTGGGAGCGGCGCGGCGCCCGGCGCTGTAGCCGTTGGCCTGCAACCAGGCATCGAAATCGTCGGCCGTCATGCGCTTACCGTTCTGGGTCATGTTGAACCGGTACGGCGTGTTGTCGTGTTCGGTTTTCTTGACGTAGCCGGCCGCCCCGGGCGCGATCACCGCCCCGGTGGCGGGCACCGCGACTGCAACGCTGCAACCCTCGACACGCAGGCGCCACAGTACGTTGTCGACGGACTGCGATTCGTCGAGATCCGGTGCCAGGACCCCACGCTGCGATCCAAGCTGCGGATTCACGGTCGCGAATCCGGCCGCCACAGGCAACAACACCGTCGGCCGCACCGCGAGCGGCTGCGGCAGGGCGGTGCCCTGGCACTGGGTGGAGGCATGCGCGGTCAGGGCACCCATCGACAACAACAGAATCGCAACTGCGCGCATGCGCCTCACTCCCTCGCCTTGATTGCGGCGGAGTGTAGCAGCGCGGTCGATGCAGGCAAGCATCTGCGCGTCGCGCAGCGCGACGCCTGGCCCCACAGGCGCGCAGGCAGGCACAAAAAAAGGAAGCCCGGCATAGGCCGGGCTTCCTCGTCAGCGATTGCAACGCCAGGATCAGTTCTGGACGTTGAGCTCGGTACGGCGGTTGACCTCGCTCTTGCAGCCCGGCAGCGTCTGCGCCGTCGGCTCCAGCGGACGGCTCTCGCCGTAACCCACAGGACCCATCAGGCGACCGGCGTCGATGCCGTTGCTGGTCAGGTAGTCGTACACCGCCGACGCACGGCGCTCGGACAGGCTCTGGTTGTAGGCGTCCGAACCGCACAGGTCGGTATGGCCCGCCACTTCGACCCGCAGCTCCGGGTAACGACGCAGGATCTCGACCGCCTCGTTCAGGATCGCCACCGCGTCAGGACGCAGCGTCGAACGGTCGAAGTCGAAGTTCACACCGTTCAGGTCGATCGTGATCGGGGCCGGCGGCGGCGGCGGGGCCGGCTCGGACGGCGGCGGCGGCGGCGGCGGGGCCACCGGCCGGGTCGGCTCCGGTCCCAGCGGGATCAACACGCCGATCGACGCGATCACATCGCCGAAGAAGCTCTCTTCCTGCTGGTGCGGATACCCCGACGAGTCCACGCCGGACTCGGCCGCATAGCTCGAGTCGTCGAAGTCGGCGCGATAAGCCAGTTCGGCACGGACCGCGACGCGACGGCTGAAGTCGCCCTGCAGACCCACGCCCACCTTGGCAGCCAGATTGCCGTCCTCACGCTGCAGCGGGGACTCCGTGCCGGTCAGAGCGGCGTATTCCTCTTCCGAGCGCTGGTAACCCAGCCCGAACAGGACATAGGGCGCCCAGTTGCGCTCGTCGGAAATGAAGTGACGGCGCAGGTCCAGCGAGATGCCGTACTGGCTCCACAGCAGGTCGCTGTTGTGGTTGAAACTCGGATTCTGGTAGTTCAGTGCGCCTTCCACCGACCAGGTCGGGCTGATGAACTTGCCCAGTCCCAGGCCCAGCGCGTAAGCGTCATCGGTACGACGGTCGGTGTCCTGCAGGTTGTAGCCGGCCGAGCCACTGATATACCAGCGGTCGTCGAATTCCTG
>NZ_JAETWA010000037.1:0-168526 GCF_016774335.1 Luteimonas saliphila
CTGACTCGCCGCCGCAGCGCATCCATGCGCTGCTCGCCGCAATCCCCGGCCCGGAACGCCCGTCGGAGCATCATTGGCCTGGCTTCGAAGAAGCTGGCCACCCGGCCATCGCGGGCAGGCAACGATGAGCCGCGCCCTGGCGCCCGGGGATCGCGACAAGCAAGACATGGATGTCTTGCGCGCGAGTCAGGGCACGATGCCCTGACCGAGCGGAAAGCGATTCCCGGGCGCCAGGGCGTGGCGTGCATCCGAAGTCTGGACAGGGACTTCTCTATCGAGGATCGCCTCTCCCTCACATGGGAGAAGAACCTTCTTGTTTGGGGCGTTCGTCGCCTGCGTCGCGTAGCGCGACCGGCCGCGAAGCCAGGATCTCGCGGTCACCGCTCATCGGGCGACCGGCGTGTCGGCATCGTCGGGCTTGCGGTCCAACTGGGTCCGCATCCATTCCGGGAACTCGTGCGCCAGGAACGTGTCGTGGAAACGCGCCCGCGCCTCCTCGCCGACCCCTTCCCTGAGCGCGAAGCGATACGTCCAGCTGACGAGAGTCGTGTCGGGCGTGGGTTGGGTGCGCACGAACTCGCCCACGGCATAGGCCACGTCGCGGAACTTCGGGCCGGTGTAATTCCAGACCAGGTAGCGGAAGCGCGAACCGGTATCGCCCGACTCGTTGAGCAGGACTTCCTCGACGACATGCGAGCCGTCGGTCTTGCAGACCAGCCTGCGCGCGCCGACGGTGCCGTAGGGTCCCTGCGAAAGCCGGTACGTGCCGCTGACGCCGGCGAGGTTCCTGGTCGCGTCGATGCGAAGCGGCCGGTTGGCGGCCCGCATGACATCCGCGAGCGACTGCCCGATGAGCTTTTCTTCCGTGATCGCCGGCAGTGTCTCGAGCGGCGCGATGTCGGGTCGTGGAGGATCGACGAAACCGGGGGGCGGCTCGCAGGCCGAGCCAGTCGTGGCGAGCGCCAATACCGCGAGCGCGAAGGCGACAAGTCCGGGATATCGGGGTCTACGCATGAACGATATCTTAGGCAGGCCGGCGCACCAGGACCATTCGCATTATGAAGCGGACACGCACCGACTCGCTCAGCCCCCGGAAAAAGCCCCAGCAGCGGCGCTCGCGCGTGACCATCGACGCGATTTTCGAGGCGACGATTCAGGTTCTGCTCGCCAGCGGGCTGCAGGCCATCACCACCTCCCAGATCGCCGAGCGGGCGGGCGTGTCCGTCGGCTCGCTCTACCAGTACTTCCCGAACAAGAACGCCCTGCTGGCCGCCGTGGTCCGGCGGCACGTGGGCGAAGTGGTCGACGCCACCATCGAGGCCTGCCGCTCGGCGCACGGCACCGCCATCCGGGAGATGTGCGCGGCGATGATCGCCGCCTTCGTCGACGCCAAGACACGTCGGCCGGAGGTGTCGCGGGCGCTCTACCTGCCTTCCGCGGCCGTCAATGCCGACGCCATCGTCAAGGAGGAATCGACCCGCTGCGCGCAGGCGGTGCAGCAGATGCTGCGCACCGCGCGCGATGTGCGTTTCGCCCAGCCGCAGATCGTCAGCATGATGCTGGTCGGCGCCATCGTGGCGCCGACCCGGGCGGTCATCGAAGCGGGCGGCGATCGTGCCGACTTCGACCGGCTGAAACTGCACCTCACCGCGCTCGCCACGGGCTACCTGGGAGAAGTGGCGGCAAAGTGATGTGGCCCCCTTCGCCGCACATGAAGTCCACCCCTACAGGTGGCGGTCGAGGAACGACAGCATCTGCTTCGCGATCTCGTCGCCGTGCGTTTCCAGCGCGAGGTGGCCGGTGTCCAGGAAGCGAACCTCGGCATCGGGGTTGTCGCGCCTGAACGCCTCCGCGCCGGCCGGCAGGAAAAACGGATCGTTGCGTCCCCAGATCGCCAGCGTCGGCGGGCGATGCGCGCGGAAGTAGGCGTGCAGCTGCGCGTACTGCTTCACGTTGCTTCCGTAGTCGGCCAGCAGGTCGACCTGCGGCTCCACGCCGATGCGCTCGATCGCGTCGGCCGCCAGTTGCCAGGGCTCGGGCGCGATCAGCGACGCATCCGGGACGCCCTCGGTGTACTGCCAGCGGATCATGTCGGGGGTGTTGAAGCGGCGCAGCGCCTCGCGGTTCTCCGCGGTCGGCGCGTCCCAGGCCTTGCGCATGTCGGCCCAACCGTCGCTCAGGCCCTCTTCGTAAGCGTTACCGTTCTGGCTCACGATCGCGGTGATCCGCTCCGGATGCCGCACCGCCAGGCGCCAGCCGACCGGCGCGCCGTAGTCGAACACGTACAGCGCGTATCGATCCAGGCCCATGGCGACGGTGAACGCGTCCACCACCGCGGTCAGCTGGTCGAAGGTGTAGTGGAATTCCACACCGGGCTGCACGCGGGTCTGGCCGAATCCGGGCAGATCCGGCGCGACCACGTGGTAGCGCTGCGCCAGCTGCGGTATCAGGTCGCGGAACATGTACGACGAGGCGGCGAACCCGTGCAGCAGCAGCACGGTGGGCGCTTGCGGCGAGCCGGCCTCGCGGTAGAACACCTCGACGCCCCGGACCTCGAACGTGCGGTGGTGGACCGGCGACGCCCGGTCCGCGGCGTGAGTGCCGAAGGCGGCACCGAGGAGGAGGAACGCAGCGATTGCTTTCATGGGGGGGCTCCAGGGGCAGGAAGGTCATGCGCAGAAGTAACCTTTATAACAACAGATTAACGGTTACCAATGGCGCAGGGTCGCTCATCTGGAGTAACCTGTCAATAGTCGATTTCGAGGTTATTCATGGCAACCGCAGCGCTAACTGCCTCCCCCGGCGACACGCCCTTCGTCGGCGACCACCCGGCGATGGATCTGCTCAACACCCGGGCGCGCGAGGACGGGGTGCCCACCGACACGTGGGAGACAGGCACGGATGTCATCCGGTGGCTGACGCGGCTCGGCATCGCTCCCGCCGCAGGCGCCGGCCGGGTGGACGAAGCGGAGCTGCTCGCGCGGGCGCGCGACCTGCGCGAGCAGGCGCGCAAGCTGATCGTGGCGCGTCTGCAGGGCAAGGCCGGCAATCCCGCCGGCCTCAATGCGCACCTGCATGCATACCTGGGCACGCCCAGCCTGCGGCGTGATGGCGCGGGTGGTTTCGCACTGGTCAGGGTGGCGCGTGGCGATGCGGTCGCCACCCTGCTTGGTCCGGTGGCGGAGGCAGTGGCCGACCTGCTGGCGGAGGCGGACTTCAGCCTGGTCCGCCAGTGCGAGCACCCCGATTGCGTGCTGTGGTTCTACGACCGTACCAAGTCGCACAAGCGGCGCTGGTGCAGCATGGCGGTGTGCGGCAACCGCCACAAGGCGGCGCGGTTCCGCGCGAGCAGGCGGGAAGGCGCGGCCGACTGATCCGCACTCCCGGAATACCGTCGCACGGGGGGGGGAGGCCGCGGCGCGACGGTCGGCCTCAGGGCAGCGGCGTGCGCATGCCCACCGCTAGCCGGTTCCAGCCGTTGATCTCGACAACCAGGAACGTCAGTTCGGCGATGCCGGTCTCGTCGAAGTGCTCGAGCAGCGGCGCGTGATCGGCATCGGCGGCGCCGGTGGCCTCGATCCCGGTCGCCGACTCGACCCAGCCCAGCCCAGCCCAGCGCGGCCGGTTCGCGTGCGTCGAACACGCGGCTTCGCGCCAGCGGGAGTTTCAGCTTGCGCCGCTCCTCGCAGGTCTGACGCACTTCGTGCGCGCGTGCATGCCAGGCAGTGGACGCAGCCGTTGCAAAAAGATGCCGCGCACCCTGGGATGCGCGGCATAGATGGGCGAAACGGGCGACCGATTGGCCGGGGCCGACGACGTCGCCCCGGACCGCTTCAGCAGTCGGCGATCAGCGATTGGCGCCGACGGTGAGGCCGCTCGTGTCGACGCTGGACACGCCTTCGATGTCGCGTGCGATCTGGGTCGCGCGATCGATCTGCGCCTGCTGTTCCACCTGGCCCGACAGCGTGACGACGCCATTGACGGTCTCGACGTCGATGGCCAGGCCGGACACATCGGTGTCGGCGAGCAGCGAGGACTTGACCTTCGTGGTGATCCAGGTGTCGTCGACCGGCTGGCTGGAATCGCGGCCATCGTCGGTGGCATCTCCGTAGGCGGCATCACCCGTGGCCACCGGGTCCGTCGGCCCCGTAGGAGGCGCGGTCTGCGCGGCGGGCTCGTCGGCCGGTTCCATGGCGGCGCGATCGTCGGCATTGCGGTTGTTGCAGCCCACGGCGAAGGCCAGGGCCGAAGACAGGGCGATCGCGAGCGGGATACGGGTCAGGGAAGTATTCATGTTCACGGGCGGGGGCTCCTGGGAATTGGGGACGGGCAGAGTGTGGTGGCTGCGCTGTCCACAAAGCGTGACTGGATCCCGTCGCCGCGTTAAATGAAGGCACCATCCGGTTCACCAAGGACAACGGCGACTGACCGTCGGTCGCGCAGCGATGTGCGGTCCCCCGGCACGGTCCTCAGGCGGGCCCCGCGTTATTTCGTGCCTGCACGTGACGGTGTCATCCGGCGTCGATCGCCTCCGCCTGCGCGGGCGTTTCCGTATGCGCGCGCTTCCTGACCCAGGTGGTGGTGTCGTACACCACCATCTCGTGGCGCTGGCTATCCGTCGTGAACGACTGCTTCGCCTTGTACGAGGCGATCGCGACGTCGGGCTTCGGAAAAACGACGCTCTCGTCGGAGAACTCGAAGGACGTGATCCGGGCATCGCCGGAGAGCGCCATCGCCCTGTAACCGGCAGGGTCGAAGTGATGGATGCCCCGGGGGCCAGCGACAGTGGACTGCCCGTCCAGGAGAGAGATGGCGGTGTCGAGATCTCGAGCATGGACTGCCAGAACTTGCGTTCCAGGGCCATGATGTCGCCCTCTGCCGTCATCGTGCACCTCGCGCCCGCGATGGTGGAGGCGGACTATGCGTTCGACGCGTTCGCCCTGCGTCGTCGAAACGTTAGCCGTCGGACCGAGCATTGGAAACCCGTTTGACCGCAAAGGGGGTCGCGACCTCCTTCCCGCATCAGGTCTGGGGAACCCGGTAACGTGCCAGCTGTATGAGCGCCGCCCGCGCATCGCCCACGACCAGGGGCGCCGGCACCGAGAGCATCAGGTTCAGCGGCAGGCCGAACTCCTCGATGTTCCAGCCGTGGGTATCGAGCACGCCATCGGCGCCGATCGCCTGTGGATGGCGCCGACGGATGCGCTGGGCGAAGCTGCCCTGCTCGGGGATGTAGCCGAACACCGGCTTGCCCTTCGCCACCGCGTAGCCCACCTCGAAGCAGGTGCCGCTGTCCGGCTCGGGGCCGCGGAAGAAGTCGAGGTTGGCCAGCACCGCGTCGGCGCGGTCGAGCAGGGCGATGTTGGCATGGTAGATCCAGGCCGCCTGCGCGGCCGGTTCGGTCACGTGCGCGGGCACCTCCTGGTCGAGCGGGAACAGTCCCTCGAAGCCGGCCTCAGCGCACAGCGCCTTCAGTTCGTGGCCGCGTTCGCGGGCATCGGGGCGAAAGACGTCGGGGCCGGCGAGGTAGAGCGTGCGGATCACGGGCAAATGAAATCAGGAACGAAGGTAAGGGACATCGGCAGCGCCCAGCTCACGCCTCACCGCCCGTCAGCTGTCCGGCTCGATCTGCGCCAGCATGAGCACATATCCATCCGGATCCTCGAGCCTGCACTCGCCGCCCGGCATGTAGAACGGATGCCTGATCTCACCTGGCGAGTGTCCCAGCCTCTCCAAGGCGGCATGCGCTTGCCTGATGTCGTCGAGGTACAGATAGAACAGGATGGCCTGCCGGGACGCGTCGATGGGCCCGGAGGCCTGACCGACCATCAGATTGGCCTTCTCGCTCTCCAGCCAGGCCCAGACTGGCGTCGACTGGCCTTCGGGAACGACCGTGTTCGCGACCTTGAAGCCGAGGTCTGCGTAGAAGCCGATGCTGCGTTCGACGCTGGCGACGTGCGCGAAGGCAACGAGCGAGCGGGTATGGGCCGCCATAGTGCTCTCCAGACCATCCAACCAGGGCTTACGCTGCAAAGGAGTGAACTCGCGCTGCAAAGCAGTGAACTCGATCCCGGGTTTCGGGTCTCCAGGAAACTGGACGCGAGCCCGTCCGCACAGGCGCCGTTGCTGGAGCAGTCACCCCGACCGGTCTTGCCGCGCCATGGGATCCGGGTCACGCAAACCGCATGAATACGCTTGCAGCGTCCGCGCGATGGGAAGATTCTGGCACGTATTCCATCCCCGCGTGGCCGCAACGCCGCCGGGCGATCCGTTCGCTGCGCACTCCATTCCGGGACGAAAGGAGGTCGGCCATGTCCAAGCCACGCGCATCGCTGAGCTTTGCCGGGTTCATTGCCGTTGTCGTACTGCTGATGACCCAGGTCGGCACGGCCAGGGAGCCGGTCCGGTTCGATACCCTCGATGCGAGGGATACGGCGAATCTCGAATCGCTGCTACGAAGCGAAGTCGAGACCATCCTGCGGCGGGAGAAGGCGCGTCCGGGCGAACCGCCGGCTACGTCGCTGCTGCGTGGCGTGCGCATCGACAAGGCATCCGGCCAGGTCGTGGTGGAGTTGTCCCGGGCCTACCTGTCGGCAGGTCTCACCCATTTCTCCGCCGCCCTGCAGGATCGGCTGCACATGCTGACCACCGGCATCCTCTGGGCGGTGGAGAACGAACTGGGGCTGTCGGCAGTGGGC
The DNA here is from genome assembly GCF_016774335.1 of Luteimonas saliphila. Classification (GTDB taxonomy): domain Bacteria; phylum Pseudomonadota; class Gammaproteobacteria; order Xanthomonadales; family Xanthomonadaceae; genus Luteimonas; species Luteimonas saliphila. Next base: position 6,699 of record NZ_JAETWA010000037.1, read on the forward strand.
GTGAGCCACACCTTCGATGGCCAGCCGCTGTGGTTCTACTACCCCGACGACTTTCCGGACTTCAAACCGGACGCCAGGCCTTCGTCGAAGGCCGAACACCCAGGGTTTTCGTCACTCCATGCGCATGCCGTGCAGGTCCTCGTGCAGCCCCAGCCAATGCAGGCTGCCGTCGTCGGCGCCGGAGAGATAGACGTCCAGGCCCGGCACGTAGCGCAACCCGGCCCCCACCGGGTAGGCCGTGTAGCGCAAGCCGCCGCGGACCACTGCCTGCAGCGGCGCGCCGGCGTCGAGGGTGATGGCCTCGCCGTCGGGGAAGCGGTAGCTTCCCGGCAGCGGTGCCGTCTCGCCCAGCGGCAGCGCCAGCTCGCGATGCCCGGTGGACGCGTCGTCGGCGGCGAATGCGAGCAACGCGCGCTGCAGGCGCGCCTGCAGCCGGGGCGAGAGCGTGTTGTTGCTCACCATCGCCACCGAGAGCTTGCGTCGGCCATCCCACGACAGCAGGTGCCGGAAGCCTGCATGGTGCCCGCCGTAATGGCAGCGCACGCCGTCGGCCGTGCAGTACCAGTTGCCCCAGCTCAAGCCGGACGCGCTGCCGGAAATCGTGGCGGCGGTGCTGGCGCGATCGCGGACGTATGCCAGGGCCGGAGTCCACCATGACGCACCCCACGCGGCGAGCTGCGACGCGGACACGCTGAGGTTGGCCGAGCCGTAGAAGCGTTCGTCCTCATCGCTGTCGGCACGTGCGTAGGCGCCGTCCGCCGTGCGCCGATAGCCGATCGCGCGTGGTTGCCAGTCCGCCAGTCGCGCCGGCCGCAGGGTCACGCCGGGCGGCAGGGCCGCGCGCTGCCGTGCCAGCTGCAGGTACGGTGCCGAGGTGACCTGCTCCGCCAGCAGCGCCAGCGTGGAGTAGCACAGGTTGCAGTAGGCGAACCCGCTCCCCGGCGTAAACGCTGGAGGCACGCCGCGCAGGACCACCTCGTCCAGCAGGGCCCGGTTGTCCTTGCCGGCCAGGGTGTCGAACGCACCGTCGCCCGGCAGCCCTGCCGAATGCGCCAGCAACTCGCGCACGCGCGTGTCGGCGTGCGGATAGCGCGGCAGGTAACGCACCACCGGCGCGTCCAGGTCCAGCCGCCCCTCCGCAGCGAGCGAGAGCACGATCGCCGCGGTCACCGGTTTCGCCAGCGACGCGCTGTCGACGGGCGTGTCCGGGGCGAACGGTCGGCCTTCGAAAGGGTCCGCCCACCCGTAGCCGCGCGCAAAACGCGTCCCCGACGCATCCTGGATCACAACCGCGCCGCTGAATTCGCCCGCCGCCTCCAGCCGCGTCAGCGCGTCGTGCAGCTCCGCGGGCTCTCCGGCCCCGCGTTCGCCATCCGCGCAGGCGGCCGCCCCAGGCGCGGCCCACAGGACGGCGGTCAGCAAGGCGAGACAGGCGCGCACGCCGGCAGGCTAGACCGGCGCAGGGCCGGTCGCAACAGGCTCTGCAGTAGCGGGCGAAATGGGGCAGGGTCGAGACGGGCCGATTGCCGCCGCCTTATTGCCCCACGTCGCCGCTGCGTACCGCGATCGGCCTGGCGTACTGCACCAGGGTCATCAGCAGCTTCCCCGGCTCTTCGGCGATGATTTCATGGGCGGAGTGCTCGAACCATTCGAAGTGCTTGGAGGGCGCGTCGACGGACTCGAACCATTCCCGCGCCACGGACGAGTTGACGCTGCGGTCGTGACGGCCGGCCAGCACGATCAGGGGACACCGCAGCGCGGTGACGTGGCTCATGTCGACGCCGACGACTTCGCTGAACAGAAACTCCTGCGAGTAGCCGTTGCCCTCGTACGCGCGCCTCGCTTCCTCGTCCGAGTATTCGGGCGAGAGGCGCACCGCGATGCCGTCGATCTGACGCGTCCGGTACGCCATCACCCCGCCGAAGTGATCGGACCAGCGCCGCTCCAGGGCGATGTCCTGCAAGGGAATCGCGCCGCCCGAGCGGGCGTACGGTGCGATGGACTCCAGGTCGGCGATGGCCTGCAGGTTCCCGGCCGCCCGCGCGGCCGCGAGCGCATGCGCATAGCCCCGCCGCTCGCTTTCCGGGCTGTCGATGGCCTGGCCCATGCCGATGTAGGCGTGCAGCCATTCCGGGCGGCGAAGCGCGAACTGGAGACCGACATAGCTGCCCCACGAAGTCCCCAGCAGGAAGACCTTGTCCTTGTCGAATTCCCCGCGCAGCCACGCCACCAGTTCCTCGGTGTCGTCGACGAAGCGATCCGGCGTCATCGTTGGCGCAACCTTCTCCGGATCGCTGGCCAGGTAGGTCTTCCCGGCCCCGCGCTGGTCCCAGTGGACCACGGTGAAGTACTCCTCGAGCCCGTGGGTGCCCCACCAGGCGATGGGGGACGTGGGGAACCCGGGCCCGCCGTGGACGATCAGCAGGACCGGATTGCGGCGGTCGGCGCCGCGGATGCTCACGAACTGCGGGATGCCGCCGACCGGCACCATCTCGTAGCGTTCGACGCCGAGCGGCGTCACGATCTTCCTGAGCTCGCGGATGACCTCGACCGCCTCCGCCCGGCTCGCCGGCGGGACCGGCGCGCTGGCCCATGCGCGCAGCGGGGCGGACAACATCAGGACCGCCAGAGCGAAGGCTGCGCCACGCGACCAGCGAGCATGACGCCCCGTTTCCGATGGACGCGCGGCATCCCCGGCGTCCCGCACTGAGGGCGGGAAGGGCGGCGGGCGTTGCGCGGCAACGGGCGCAATGGTGTGGCGGTTGCGTGCGATGCTCATCTCGACTCCTGCTGCGTGCGTCAACAAAGGACGTCGCGCGAAGCGGCATGTGACCGCGGGATGTTCCGATCGTCGCGTCCCAGTCGGCACGTCACATGACCACTTGCGGGCGATCCACGCACCGGACGGGTTTCGCCTGCCGCGCGCCTTCAACCGGGCGACCGCAATCAGGCCCTGCCAGCATGTGCAGCGCCGGCGCCTCGATGCGGCCGCTCGCGCCCTGCTGCAGGACGGTGCGCCGATCCATCGCATCTCGCTGGCGTGCGGGTCCGACGACCTGTCCGAACTCAACCGCCGCTTCCGCCGGTGGCGCAGCGAGCACAACGGGACAAGCGCGAACGGCCCCGGATCGATTTCCGCCGTGCGCCGTCGCGCCGGCAGGACGCGCGTCGCCGCCCGGCCCGCAACGGCTACGACGAAGCGGCGATCCGCCGCACCAGCCTGGCCTGCAGCGCCTGCAACGCGTCCGGGTCGGCTTCCTGCGCGGCATGGATGCCCAGGCCCTGGCCGGCATAGCGTGGGACGAGGTGCACGTGGATGTGGAAGACGGTCTGCCCCGCTGCAGCGCCGTTGAACTGGGCCAGCTGCACACCCTCGGGCTGCAGTTCCTCGACGAGCGCGCGGGTCAGCCGCTGCGCCACCGTCATGAGCCGGCACAGGGCCCCGGTCTCGAGGTCGAGCAGGTTGACGGCCGCCGAGCGCCTGGGAATCACCAGCGTATGGCCAGGCGATTGCGGATACAGGTCGAGGAAGGCGAGTACGTCCTCGTCCTCGTAGACCTTGTAGCAGGGGGCTTCGCCGCGAATGATCCTGGCGAAGATGTTCTGGGGATCGTACGGCGTGTGCAGGCTCATCGAAGGTTCTGTGTCGGTCGTTGCATGAACAATGGCGACTGGATGCGAAGCGACCGCCTCACCGACGTCCCATGCCTCAGCCCTGCGGTGTGCCCCTGAGTCGACCGGCAATGTAAGGCGCTGTTGCCGTGACGAGCAACACCACAGGCCAGATGTTTCCATCCTTGAAGGTGTAACTCTCGAGGATGGCCGGCCACGGCGTGCCTCGCAGGAGATCGAAGGACAGCTCGAACCCGAGCGTGAGCGCCAGCCAGGCCAGCCCGATGCCAGGCAGCTGGCGCCGACGGGCGCGCAGCCAGGGGAGGGCGGCGTACGCCACGACCAGGATCAACCCGGACAGGAGCAGGCCGCTCAGCACCAGCCCGGCCGCCTTGCCCAGGTGCGGAATGAGGACCGCCTCGCGCAGGGCGCCGTTCGCCACCGCGCACACGAGGATGGCGGACCAGACCGCGACCGTTTTCAGTGCAAGCATCGGCATCGCTCCCATCGGCGCCCGCCCCCGGATCGGACCGCGCCACGTACCAGCCTGCGCCGGGGCACACGCTCAGCCACCGCCACGCAGCCGGAGGTGCGGCTCCGCGGGCTGCAGCAGATCCCACAGGTTGCCGTAGAGGTCCCGGAACACCGCCACCGTGCCATACGGCTCCTCCTTCGGCGCGCGGACGAACACCACGCCCTTGCCCTGGTAGGACGCGTAGTCGCGCCAGACGTCATCGGTGTAGAGGAACAGGAACACGCGCCCGCCGGTCTGGGCGCCGATGCGCGAGGCCTGCTCCGGCGTCGAGGCGCGCGCGAGCAGCAGCCGGGATTCGGTCGCGCCGGGTGGGCAGACCACCACCCACCGCTTCGACTGCTCCGGAACCGGGGTGTCCTCGACCAGTCGGAAACCGAGCGTTCCGACGAAGAACGCCAGCGCCTCGTCGTAGTCGCGAACGACGAGGGAGACCAGACCGAGCGATTGCCGTTTCATCGTGCCTGCACCTGGGGTTGGTCGGGGCGGCCGGGACGCGAGCTGCGCGGCTCCATCACCAGTATCGTATCGGCCCGGTCGACCAGCTCGGCCGGGACAACGCAGTCCGCGTCGTGGGATGTCCCGGCAGCGGCCGTCTCGATGCCGGGCCATTGCGCGAACAGGTGTTCGGCGGCGGGACTGCGCAAGAGGTTCCAGCCGCAGACGAAGAGCACATGGTGCATCCGGCGTATCTCTCCGAAGTTCGGACGCGCCGCGCCACGACGCCTCATCGGATCGGGCCCACGCCCGGAACAAAGGCTCCCGCTCTACCGCGGGGCTGCACAGAAAAGGGAGGCCTGCCCGGCTTCCCGTCAGGACGCTATAGGCACCCCGGGATTGCGACAAGCCTCGCCGAGGGGCGGGATCGGCGCCCTGTCGAAGGGGCCGCAGGGGAGGCGACGCATGACCGTCCAGGCAACGACCTGCTCCCACGGCATCCGCGGGCCCCGGTTCCTCAGGCTGGCTCAGGACTCCGGGGAGAGGGGCCCAGCTCGAACGGGCGCGGGCCCGGCCAACGCAATTCGCAGCAGACCCATTCGGCACAGGCCCGCAGCTCCAGCTCCCAGCCAATACGCGCGGCCAGCCGTCGCGCGATGTCCAGGCCGATCCCGAAACCCGGCGCATCGGCCGCCGTCGGCGGGTTGCGTATCGCCAGCTGCGTGGCATCGGCTTCCACCTCGATCGCGCCCGCGCCGCCGTGCTGGATGGCGTTGAGCAGCAGGTTGGCCAGCAGCGTCTCGACGGCTTCCCACGGCGCATCCCACTGCAGCCCCGGCGCGATATGGACGCGGAACGACTGCTGGCGCGTGGCGGCCAGCGGCTGCAGTTCATCGATCAGCTCCCCCAGCGCCGAGGCCGCATGCGTATGCTGCGCGCCCGCCAACGTCGCTTCGCTGGATAACCAGAGGATCGCGTTGCCCGCGCGCTCCAGCCGCGACAACGCACGTTGCAGCCGCTGCAAGGCCGGAGATGCGGCTTCCGCCTCCTGCAGCAGGGCCAGGCTGGTGCGGGCCGACTGCAGCGGCGTGCGCAGTTCGTGTGCCAGGAAGGTCAGGGTTTCGCGTTCGCGTTCGACGGCCTCGTGCCGGCTGCGCCAGACCTCGGCGTGCAGCTGCAGGATCTCGGCGAACTCGCCGACCGGCTCGGCCCGCGCCAGCGCCTCCAGGCTCGCAGGATCCGGCGTCGCCCGCACCTGCGCCACGAGTGTGCGCGCCCGCCGTTCGGCACGACCGACGAAGGCGCTGGCCAGCAGCCACGCGCACAGCATGGTCGATACGAAGACCGCCACGGCATAGCCCAGTCCGGCCGGAAGCCGCGGTGTGACGGTCAGCTCGCCGGTCACGTCGTACAGCAGCACGGCGCGGCTACCGTCGGCGGCCGGCACCAGCCGCGCGTGCACGTAGCGACCATCGTCGCGTCGGAACTCCGCCATCGCGCCGGCGCGTCGGTCACCGAAACGCTTCTGCTCCCGTGGCGAGAGCTGCGTGAACGGAACCAGCGCGAAATGCTCGGGCAGGGACGCCATGCGCGTATCGGCCGGCAAGGTCGCCGCGACCGTCTGCAGGCGCCGGTCGATGAAGCTGTCTTCCAGCACGAACAACAGCAGCAGGGCGATCCCTGCGAACAGCAGCGACAACAGCGCAGCGAAGAGCATCCAGCGCCGGACCAGCGCCTCCCGCAGGCTATGCCGGCGCATCCGTGGCCTCCGCGCTGAAGCGGTAGCCCACGCCACGCACGTTGGCGATCAACGGCACGCCGAAGGCGCGCAGGCAGTGCCGCCGCAGCTGGTAGACGTGCATGCGCAGCGGATCGCTGTCCGGCGGCTCACCCTGCCACAGTCGCTCGCACAGGAGCTGCCGTGAGACCGCGCCCGGGCTCGCCTCCATCAACTCGCGCATCAGCACGAGTCCGGTGCCATGCAATGGCAGGGATTCGTCGTCGCGCTGCAACAGGTGGCGCTGGATGTCCAGTACGTAGGCGCCCACGCGCAGCTGCAGGCCGCCGGCATGCGCCACGTGCGCGGTGATGGCGCGTGCGCGTGCCAGCAGCTCCGCCGGGGCGAACGGCTTGACCATGTAGTCCACCGCGCCGGCGGCGAACGCAGCGAGCTTGTCGTCCAGCGAGCCCCGCGCGGTGAGGAACAGCACCGGCGCGCGCATCCCGCCCTCGCGCTTGAGCGACCGGCACAAGGCCATGCCGTTCTGGTCGGGCAGGTTCACGTCCAGGACCGCCAGGTCGAACGGCTGCGCCTGCAGCCGCGCGCGCGCCTGTGCCGCGTTGTAGGCGAAGTCGACCGCCACGCCATGGCTGCCCAGGTAATCGCCGATGCCGGCGGCGACATCGACATCGTCCTCCACCAGCAGCAGCCGCAAGGGCGGTGCGCACAGCTTCATCGGCCGTTCCCGTTGGGGTCCGTGCGAGTGTACTCATCCATGCGCGAGCCGTTGCAAGTGCCAGGCGTCGCCCCAGCGCCCCTGCATCGCGGCCACCAGTGCATGCATCAGCAGCAGGTGCTTGCCTGCCCCGGGCGCCGACTGCCTGGTTTCCAAGGCGGCGTCGATGCCGCCGCGACGATAGGCCTCCATCACCCGCACCGCCTGCTCCTCGCGCGTCGCTTCGCGCGCGACGGGCGGATGGCCCAGCGCCTTCACCATCGCTTCGGCCACCGACCAGGTCGACCACGGGTTCTGCCCGGTCACCAGCCGGCCATCGACCACGGTGTTGTCCAGGTACAGGCTCCCTTCGACGAATCGCGCGCCGCGCTGCACGAGCGCATCCTGCAGCAGTTCATCGAAGCGCTGCCGCGCGTCCTTCATCAGGAACAGTTCCTCGGCATTGGTGAAGCCGGTGACGCGACGCCCCTGCAGCAGGCGCGTGCCGTCGTCGAGGGTCGCGTCGAGCAGCGCCGCCGGGCCGTGGCAGACGGCACCGACCACGCCACCGGCGCCATGGACGTGGCGCACGATCCGCGCGATGGCGGCATTGCCGGGGAAGTCGAACATCGCGCCCTTGCCGCCGACGAAGTACACCGCCGCGTACCGGGATGCGTCCACCGCCTCCAGCGGCAGGCTGGCGGCGAGCTTCGCCCGCGCCGACGCGTCGTTGAGGAAGGCATGGTCGGCCTCGCCCATGTCCTCGTCGTCCACGCGCATCGGCGGCGAACCGCCCTGCGGGCTGGCGATATCCACCGCATAGCCGTTGGCGATGAAGGTGTAGTAGGCGCGCGACAGTTCGGTCAGTTCGAAGCCGGCGCGCTTGTCGGTGCCGGGGAAGTACTCGGCGCTGCTGACCACCGCGAGGATGCGGCCGCGCGTCGGCGGTGGCGCATCGCGCATGAACGCCAGGTCGGCCACGCTGCTGCGTGGGTCGGCCGGTGGCTGGCTGCCCAGGTCCAGGCTGAGCACGTACAGACCAGCGCCCGCAGCCAGCGTCACGACTGCAGCCAGCGCGCCCAGCACCAGCCGCTTGATCCAACGCCTCATGCTCCGCCCCCGGGCTCGTGCCCACGTTCAAGATGCGGCCACGTTGCGCCGGCAATGTAGAACGAAGATCAGTCCAGGCCCCCGGATGGCGGCGAAGGCCCCAGGCGTAGGACACCGAAGCTCGGCGTACCGCGATCGCCGCATGGCGCTGCTCCTTGCGAGGTCGAACCGCATTTGCTCAGTGATTGCGCGGTGTGGAACTGAAAACAGGTTCCGTTCCTGCGCGCTGCTCTCAGGTTTGGAAGTACCGTCGGCGACGGCATCCTGCGTCGCCTCACCAGGTTGAAGGTGACGGCGAGAGCTTCGGCGAGTTGCTCGCCATCGCCGACGTGGAACGCCTCCGCGGACCACGATGCCCGGATGCGCCCGGCATTCCACCAGGCGAGGTGGCGGGCGTGCATCTCGGCGGGGCCGTACAGCCGAAGCCGCGCGTCGGCATGCTGGGCAGCAGGGCCTGATCGATGAGAGCGCGATGCCCTCGTTGAGCCAGACCGGCAGCGGCAGGTGCGTCAGCAGCGCGTGGGACAGGTCGGGTGCGATGGTTCTTCGGACGCTACCTGGCCAGGCCCGAAGACCCCATCCCCACGGACAACCGAAGCAGCAATCCCGGGTCCGCCCTGTGCGCGGACAGCTCCCATCCATGCGCCAGCGCGATCTCCCGGCAGATGGCCAGGCCGAGGCCGGCGCCCTGGTCGCGCCGATGGGCGCCGCGCCAGAAGCGGGAGAACATCTGCGACAGATCTCGCGGATCCACGCCGGGGCCGGAATCGCGCACCGTCACCGTTTCGGCGTCCACCTCCACCCGCACCTCGGTGCCGCCCGGCGCATGCTGGATGGCGTTCTCCAGCAGGTTCTTCAGCAGCGTGAACAGCGCGCCGCGATCGGCTTGCCATCGCGCAACGGACGCGCCGGACAGGGTCACATGCACCTGGGCCGCCTCGGCCACGCGCTGCAGGTAGGCAACCACGTCCTGCGCAACCTCCTGCACATCGGTGATGGCGAAGTCGTAGTTCTGCACCTCGCTGGCTTCCGCCAGCAGCAAAAGCTGCTGCACCTGACGCGTCATGTGCTCGACATCGCCGAGCAGCGCGTCGCGGTCTTCGCCCCCCTCTCTCAACTCGACCTGCGCGTGGATCAATGCCAGCGGCGTCTTCAACTCGTGCGCAGCCGTCGCAAGGAACTCCCGCTGCACGCGGTATCCGTGTTCCAGTCTGTCGAGTGCGCGGTTGAAGCTGTGCACCAGGGGCGCGATCTCGGACGGCACCGCCTCGGTCCGCAAGCGCGCGTGGAGTGCGCGCGGCGAGATCGAGGTTGCGGACTCCGACAGCTTGCGCAAGGGCCGGAGCGTGTATCCGAGCGTGACATAGGCGCAGATGCCGAAGACGACGAGCAGCACCGCGCTGAAGACGACCACGCCCGCACCCATGAAGGGCATGGTGAATTCCTCGTAGATGAAGCCCAGCATCCGCGTGCTGACGGCGAACTGCAGGTACCAGGTCCTTCCGCCATGCTCGAAGCGCTCGATGGCGCTGTGCATCCGGACGCCCCCGCGTTCGAAGTTGAAGCTTCCAGGCACAAGTCGCCGCGATTCCGCGGGAGACCAGAAGTCTTCTCCGGCAGCGGAAACGAGCACCGTCCGCCCGGAGTCGTCCAGCATGCGGTAGGCAACTTCCCCCTTGAGGCTCTCGTAGATCCACTCGTCGTCATCCTCGCTGGCCGCGAAGCCGACCGGGACGCCCTTGCCGTCGAACCGGACCGCCCCGACCAGCTCCCGCGTGTACTCGGCCATGTCTGCCTTCAGCAACAGGTCGCTGCGGTAAGTCGTCAGCACGAGGGTCGCCAGGATCATGAGCAGAACGCTCAGGATCACCCCGACCACGTACGCGAGCAGGACCCGCAGGCTAAGGCTGTTCGGCACTGTCGGCTTCACGAAGGGCATAGCCGAGACCTCTGACATTGATGATCCGTTGGCGCGAACCGATGACGCGCAGCTTGCGGCGGAGGCGATGCAGGGCGACATCCAGCGCGCCCGGGGTGACGGCCTCGCCCAATCCCCACCCGACCGACTCTAGTGCGCCGCGGCGCACGACTTCGCCGTGCTTGCGCAGCAGCAACAGCATGATCTGCATTTCGGCCGGGGGGAGCCTCGCGCTCTCCTCGCCGTGACATATGGTGCCGGAGGCAAGCCGCAGCGTCAGACCGCCATGGCTGGGATCGAGCGGGCGAACCTCCGCCGGGCGGCGCAGCAGCGCCCGCACGCGCGCCACCATCTCATCCATGGCGAACGGTTTAGGAAGGTAGTCATCGGCGCCGGCATCCAGACCCTCCACACGGTCGCGCAACGCATCACGCGCCGTCAGCACCAGGCAGGGCACGTCGATTCCAGCGCGGCGCATGCGCCGCAGCAGGACGAGCCCATCGCCATCCGGCAACCCGCGATCGATCACCAGCGCCTGGTAAGGCATGTGCCGGATCGCCGCCCACGCGGCGTCGACGCTGTCGACGACATCCGCGGCGATTCCGGCTGCCGCGAGTCCCTTGCATACCAGTCGCGCAAGCCGCTCGTGATCCTCGATCAGGAGAATGCGGCTCATCGCGTCGTTTTGTTCTCTGGTGAATGATGGAGGCAACGCGCTCGCACAGAAAGCTCTACTCCTGCATGCGTTCGACGAGCCGCGAATGAGCGGCATTGTCGAGCGTCTTCCTTACTGGACACTTACCAGGCCGAACCTATGCCTGGTCCGGGGAAACTTCCCGAATGTAAGTATCCGGAAAGACGCATCCCCCGACAGTAGCGCCTCGTTATAGCACGAGGCATCGCATGCGTCCGCACCGCGGAATCATTCTGATCGGGCAGCCCCAAGCACACATCCGCGTCGTGAACGAACCGAGGTTCGCGCGTTCCTGTTCGTCCGGGACGGAGGCCGCGACGGTGGCGCCGAACGCATGGCGAGGCAAGCCGTGACCGCCGATCCGGCGGGTGTACCTGACCCCCAATTCCGACAAGGAAGCCGCCATGACGACGGGGCTGGCGCCGGGGACGCTGTCGCCATCCTGGATGCGGACCTCCAAGTCCCGCACGAGCCGATACCGCGGGTGGTGTCGGTGCGGCGCGAGCGCACCGACGTGGAGGTGACGCGGCGCGGCGCCCGCGCCAGCGAATTCCTGCGCGAACGCGTCAGCGCCCACTCGTTCCACCAGGCGCTGACCCGGATCGGCGACTTCCACTTGGAATCGCTTCCCGCCAGGGCGGCACCAATGAGGTTGATAGCGCTGGCAAAGACGGCATACGCGCAAGTACAACGGCCTCGGCAGCTGATGGCGATGTGCCTGATCGGTACTGCCTTGTCCGCCTTCTATCCATCCGATCTGCCGAGTTACCGCGATACGCCGCGCAGCGAGCACGCACTGGTCACGGGTACGGAGCGGTACGGGCGGTTCATCAACACGATCGCACAGGTGGCACTGCCCATTGTCAAGCGCGACCCGATAGGGATGGTGCAGAATCTCTATATCGGTGTCGCCGGCACCTTCATGACGCATGGCTTGAAGCGGGCGTTGGATCCAGTCACTGTTCTGGGTGTGCGCCTGGGTGAGCGCCCCTATGGCGGGCGGCACAACATGCCCTCAGGACATGCCTCACTGGCGTCTTCAGCAGTGTACTTCCTGGGGCGTCGTTACGGATGGTGGCACCTGCTTTACCTGGTGCCGGTGCTGTTGCTGACAATGTTCGCGCGTGTCGAGCTTGATGCACATACCGGATCTGCCGTGATTGCAGGCGCACTGATCGGCATTTTCTCCGCTGCGCTGTTCACCGGAAAGTACAGGTCGTAAGCCGGCTGGCATCGGCGCCCGCTGGTGGATGCCAGCCATCATTCACAACGAATAATCAAGGAGGGTCGCATGGGACGATTCGCATGCACGCCCTAGCGCTCAGGCTGTTGTCCGGTGCCTTCATTCCCAGGGTGCGCTGGCGTCTCCGGACGCCAATGTTCGTTCTCGCCTGGGCGCTATTCAATGCTGTGGCATACCACGTGCCGCTCTATCTGTTCGGCATCGATCATCTGGATGTCGCGTCATTGGGAGCGGGCGTGACATTGCTCACGCTGTTCATCCTGGTGGTGGCACTGACCGCATTGTTCACCGGCGTCATCGCCTCGATTGTGCCGCGACTGGTCAAGCCTTTGTGCATGGCGATGGCGGTAGCCAATGCCATCGCACTCTATTTCGTGGTCACGTACGGCGTTGTGCTGGACGAGACCATGATGGGCAACACCTTCAATACCGATCCGGCGGAAGTCGCCGGTCTGTTCCATCCATGGATGCTTGTGTACGTCTTCTGCCTGGGCATCGTGCCGTGCTGGGTTCTCTTGCAGATCAAGGTGACGCACACGCCTTTTCTCAAACGTCTGGCAATGCCCATCGCGGTAAGTGTCTTCACGCTTTGCTGGGCGTATGGCGCATCCCAAAGCTGGTTGTGGATCGACAAGCATGCCAAGCATCTTGGCGGCATGGTCCTGCCTTGGTCGTATGTGGTCAATGGTGGGCGCTATCTGGCAGGCAACGCCGCCCCGTACGAACGCAGGCTGTTGCCTGCCGCCCATTTCGTGTCGAATGAGAAGAAGGTCGTCTTCCTGGTGATCGGGGAGTCTGCCCGCGCGCGGAACTTCTCCCTGTATGGGTATGGAAGGCAGACCAATCCGGCACTCTCCAAAGCTGGCGCCACGGTCTTCAAAAAGGCCCGGTCGTGCGCCACGTACACCACTGCCTCGCTCGAATGCATCCTGGCCCACCAGGAGCCCGGGGCGCGCGCGATGTGGGAGCCATTGACCAGTTATCTGCAGCGTCATGGCGTCGAAGTCACATGGCGTACGAACAACGCCGGCGAGCCTGCAATGGACGTACGGCACTTCGAGCGCCTCGGCGATGTGAAGGCCGATTGCACGGAAGAGGCGTGTGATCATGACGAAGGTCTGTTGCGTGGCATCGAAGCGCGCATTGCTGCATCGAACCAGCAACGTATCCTGGTGGTATTCCATCTCGAGGGGAGTCACGGGCCGGCATACAACGTGCGCTATCCGTCGCGTTTCAACGTATTCACGCCTGTGTGTGCATCGGTCCAGTTGCACCAATGCTCGATCGACGAACTGATCAATGCTTACGACAACACCATCGTCTACACGGACTTTGTCGTGGGACAGGCCATCGACATGCTGAAACGTCTACAAGGCTACTCGACCTCGCTGATCTACGTTTCTGATCATGGCGAATCATTGGGGGAATTCAACCTATATCTGCACGGGACGCCCTTGTCGATTGCACCCGACGTTCAGAAGGATATCCCGTTGATCCTATGGGATTCCAGCGCAGCTCACTCAAACGCAAATGCGACATCGATTGTCGAAGGCGAATTTTCCCACGCGAATGTATTTCACAGCGTAATGGGCGCGTTCGGCATGCGTAGCGACATCTTCGAGCCCGAACTGAATCTCTTCTCACCAGAGAATCACCAATGACATCGAACGCGCTGGCAGGGATGGCCTGCGCGAGTACAACCCGACCCCGCACTTCAGCCCGCATCCTGCCCGCCATGGCGCAATCGAACGTGGCGGGCGGGAACTCGAGCTCCAGCCCGGTTTCGGCAGGCCATCCTTGCGCCGTCCGATAGGGCAGCGTGCGCTCGGCACGGCGACGACGGTAGGCCCGGATCTCGGCAGCGCTCCATGACACCCGGGGCGTGCGGGCGACGGGTCCGCGTTGGCGACGACAGGGCCGGATCGGCATGCAGGTGGCATGCCGCAACGCTCGCCGCCTTCGCCGACGCCGGGTATCGGCCGTCGGCGACCTGCGTAGGCGAATCTCCCATCGCCTCTGGCAGCCGCGATCGATCGCCAGCGCCTGGCAAGGCGTGCCCCGGATCGTGGCCCATGCCGCGTCGCTTACCTGTCCGAGCTTTCCCTGACAGGCGGGAACTTACTGTCCGGTAAGTATCCGGTAAGACGCATCGCCTGACAGTTGCGCCTCCTCAAAGCACGAGGCATCGCATGCGTCCGCACGCCCGCATCATTCCGCTCGGGACGGCACGGGCACGCGCCCCCTTCGCGAACGCATTGAAGTCGCGATCAGCGTTGTCGTCATCCTGGATGCCGACCTCAAAGACTCGCTCGAGTTCATGCCGCGGGTGGTGTCTGCGTGGCGCGAGGGCGCCGACGTGGAGCTGATGCCGGACCGCACCCGCGCCGGCGGATCCTTGGCCAAACGCATCAGCCACATGAAGTGGCTGTTGCCTGGGTCGGCATGGAGACCCGGGTGATCGGGTACGGCCGCGACCTGCGTACGGGCGGTCGCTCGAAGTGGAGCACCTCGGGCCCGTTGCGACAGGCGATCGAAGGCCTCGCCTCCCTCTCGATCAAGCGTCTGCGCTGGGCCGCCGTTGTCGGCGTCGCGGCGGCTGCCGGCGGCGGACTGCTCGGACTGTGGTTCGCGACCGACGTGCTGCTCCTGGGCGAAGCGGTGCAGGAGTATCCGTCGCAGGTTTCGGCCATCGGCTTCTTCGGTGCCGTGCAACTGCTGGATGAGCGACTGTTCGTGTTTCTGAACTCGCTGGGGTCGGAGCGCTGGGACGGATTCTGGCTGTTCGTCACCAGCAGATTCTCGTCGATCCCAGTATCCGTGGCGTTGCTTTATCTGCTCTATCGACATTACGGATTGAAGAATCTGCTGGTCATTCTGGCGCTGGTCGCGTTGATGATCACCGTAACGGATCAGTTGGCCAATCTCTTCAAACACGGCTTCGAGCGCCCCAGGCCCTGCCGGGAAGAGCATCTGAAGGAGATCATCCGTTATATCGCGCCGCGCTGCGGGCGTTACGGCTACTTCTCGGCGCATGCGGCGAACTCGATGGCGCTGGCGGTTTTCGTGGGTTTAGTGCTCAGAAACACCTACAAACACCTGCTGCTTCTTCTGCTTTTCTGGGCGTCGATCGTGAGCTTCAGCCGTATTTACGTGGGGGTGCACTATCCGTTGGACTCTCTGACCGGCGCGGTCATCGGGGCTTTGGTGGGCTTCCTTATCTACAAACTTTCACAGCGGTTCAACCTGTCGCGGCCCCGATAGTTTCTCGGCCAGCCTTACCGTCCTTTTCAATGGCCCTGGCATCCTCCCGAAGGCGAGGTGCTGTCAGGCATAGGCCTTTCGATACGTGAAGACAATCCCGGGCCAACGGCCGAAAGCGAGGCCGACGCATGTATGACCTGAGCGTCGTGATCCCCACGTTCAACGAGAAGGACAATGTTCGGCCGCTGTTCGATCTGTTGCGCGCCGCACTCGCGGGGCGGTCCTGGGAGGCGATCTATGTGGACGACGACAGCCCCGATGGCACGGCCGAGCAAGTGCGTTCGCTGGCGCTGGAGTTCGACAATGTCCGTGTCATCCAACGGATCGGGCGGCGAGGCCTCGCCGGAGCGTGTATCGAGGGCATTCTGTCGTCCACGTCCCCGTTCTGCGCCGTGATCGATGCGGATCTGCAGCACGACGAAACCCGGCTCGCACCAATGCTCGATGCATTGCAGGGCGATGACGAACTGGACATCGTGATCTGCAGTCGCAACATGGAAGGCGGGTCGAGCGGGCATGGTCTGTCCCGTCTCCGGCGATGGGGCAGCGATCGTGCGACTGCGCTGGCACGGCGCCTGCTGAACATCACCGCCTCCGATCCGGTCAGCGGGTTCTTCATGGTGCGCCGCCTGTCCTTCAACGAGGTGGTCACATCCCTGCAGGGCGAAGGATTCAAGATCCTCGCCGACATGCTGGCCGCGTCCGCAGGGCGATGGAAGACGCATGAGATCCCGTACACGTTCCGGTCGCGCCACGCCGGAGAATCCAAGATGGATTCCGCTGTCGCCCTCGAGTTCGTGTCGCTGCTGGTGGTCCGGAAGACTGGCGGGCTGGTGTCGACGCGGTTCGTACTCTTCTGTGCCGTCGGCTTCACGGGCATCTTCGTGCAGCTTCTTGCCGTCAAGGCCGCGCTGGTCTTTCTGACGGACCAGTTCGCCGTGGCGCAGGTCCTCGGGGTGTTCGCAGCCATCAACTCGAACTTCCTATGGAACAACCTGATCACGTATCGGGACCGCACTCTGCGCGGGCGCGCGATCTGGCGAGGATTGCTGAGCTTCTATGCAGTCTGTGCGCTTGGTGCGGTCATGAACGTGGGCGTGGCCAATGTCTTCTTTGCGGCCCTGCCGTTCTGGGCCCTGGCAAGCGTCGTCGGTGCGATTGCCGGCGCGCTCTGGAACTTCATCGCCTCTTCGCTGTTCACCTGGCGCACCCGTTGACGCACGCGAGGGCATCTGGGTTGGCGACTGGTCGCTGTGAACGGAAACAGTGCGAACGCAGCCACGACGGAAAGGTGGAGGTTTCGGCGCACCGTGGCTTCGGGGGTCTGGCGGCACAACGTTCTTGCGTAAAGGCGACTCTCTGATGCGGCCTTCCGTCTTCGCCATATCGCTTTCGTTTCTTGTCGTACACCTCGCCATCGCCGCGTTGGTCCCCCTCTTCGATGATGAGGCCTATTACGCACTGTGGGCCCGCGACCTGGCGCTCGGTTACTACGACCACCCGCCCATGATCGCCTACATGATCCGGATGGGAACCAGCCTCTTCGGTGAAACCGCGCTCGGCATCCGCCTGTTCCCGGTGATCGGTTTTGCCGCCTCGGGATACCTCGTGGGCGATATGGCGCGGCGCATGTCCGGTGGCGCAGCGGGTCTGCCAGCGCTGGCGACAACGCTCTACAACCTTGGTCTGCTTGTCTTCGCTCTGGGCAGTTTCGCCACCCCCGACGCGCCCTCGACCTTGTTCTGGGTCGCCGCACTCTGGGCCGCGATGCGCGCGATCGACGCGCCCCCGGACACACGCTCCGCGATGCGGTGGTGGGTCTGCGCGGGTCTGCTTCTCGGGTTCGGCGGCCTGTCGAAGTTCACCAATGCTTTCCTGGCCTTCGGATTGCTGACCTACCTGATTGCCACGCCAAAGGGCCGCGCGTCCCTGCTCACGCATCTGCCCTATACGGCCGTGGCGGCAGCGATTCTGCCGCTTCTGCCCTATCTTTTCTGGAACCTTCAGAGCGATTGGCTCGGCCTGGAACGCCAGGGCGCGCGCCTCGCCGCCTCCGGCTTCTCGACCCGATATCTGGGGGAATATGCCGCGCTCGTGCTCCTGGCGCCGACGCCATTGGTCTCCTGGTTCGCCTTCCGGGCTCTCAGGGCCCCGCCGAAGGACGCAGCGCTGCTGGTGTGGAGCTCCGTTCCGCTCCTGCTCTACTTCGCCTATCACGCGACCCATGCGCCAGTTCAAGCCAACTGGATCGTGCCGCTGCAGGCGCCCTTCGCCCTGCTCGCGGCCTTTGGCCTCGCTCGAGCGCAGGCGCCGCGGCTCTGGACCAAGGCCACCCCCGCCATCGCATTGGCGATGAGCGTCGGCTTGGTCGCGACCGCCTTCAACCCGGTCACCCCGATCGGCACGGCCGACAATCCACCAAACCAGACGCGCGGATGGCCAGCGACCCAGGAGGCCATCGCCGAACTACTCGAGGAAACGGGCGCAACCTGGATCGCCACGACCGACTACGCGCGAACCGGATCGCTCGCGCTTCGTTTTCCGCAAGTGCGCGTCTGGTCCGTGACGCAACTGCAGCGCTACGGCTTCCGTGGCGCCTTCCCTGCCGAACTGTGCACGGCCCCCGGCCTCCTGATCGAGCGGGCAAGCCCGTCGCAAACGACCTCCGGGACAGCCTCAAGCCTCTTTGAAACGGTCGAAGCCGCCCATGCAGCCGTTCGAACGCAGGACGGAGTCACACTGATGCGATATCTCCTAACGCCGGTATCCGGGATCAGGTCGCCGGATCTGTGCCCAGGCCACGTAGATTCGCGGATCTGATTCCCTCCGCCCCCTTTGTTGCCTTTGTTGCCGCGCCCTTTCGTCGAACAGACGCACGCACTCAAGCGCATCGCCGACCCGGACGATCGCCGCTGCCGCGCTGTTCCTCGCCTCGGACGCCTCCGGCTTCGTCACCGGCAGCGCGATGCGGGTGGCCCTGGTTGCCTTCGACGCGGCAGCGAACCTGAAGATCCCGGTGCCGCTCTTCGAAGTAGCTCAGCAGCTCGATCTCACTCGAAACGAACAGCACAAGCGCATCGCGCCGTGGTGGAACTCCTGCGCGCCTTGCGGAGCCCGGGAACAGGACTTCGTGCGGGACTGCACGAACTTCCGCCTGATCGAGCTTGAGCTCTACACGTCCAGGCCCGAAGGACAACGGATTCGAGCACGCGGCGATCGCCGAAAGCCCCAGTCCGAGCAGCGCGTTGCGCATCTTCATGTGAGGCCCAACGCCTGAATCAGGCCCACCCGCGAAGCGGGTTCGGCTTGAACGAACTGTCAGGTGGGGAACCGGTGAGGTCTTGCGAGTGAAACGACCTGAGCGGCATGCCCCCAGGCTGCTGGTCCACGCCCCGAAGCCAGAGCTGTCCGTCCGAGCGAGCCTCTATCTCTACCAGGCGTCCAGTCGGACAGAGCACAGGCAACACTGACGTGACGGCGAACTGGTGGCCAACAGCACCAAAGTCGATCGCAGAAAGTGAAGTCACCGCGACCCGCGCCCTCTCGCCCGGGCCGAGCAGAATCTCGCGGCCGTCCGTTGATAGCGACAGGTCCACAGCGGAGGAATTGACCAAGGTGACGTCACAAGCCGGGCTGCCGGCGGTGGCGAACAGCAGTGCAGCTACAACGATGCTCAGCGACATTCCATCCTCCCCACCCAACGAGTGCTTATGCGGCGCAGAAGTAACTTGACCCTGTTCTTCGCCACCCCGGCTAGCGAGCACTCCTGCTTCTTCCCGCCCTGTACTCCGCGATGGTCTGCGCGGCCGTCGGGTTGGACATCGCCATGCCGTGCACGAAGACGGCCGGGGCGCCGCGCTTGAAGACCTCCACGGCGCGGTCGATCCCGGCCATCTGTTCCCGGGTCGGGTCCGCCACGTCGAAGGAGAATCCGTCTCCCCTGACCACCGGGATGCCCGCGCGGTCGAGTTGCTGCACCAGCGCCTCGGTGCGCCGCGCCTGCTCGGACGGGCAGTTGCGCGGGGCCAGCACCAGCACCGCGCCGGGCGCGACACCAGCGGGCATCTCGACCGGCACGAAACCATTGGGGCTCGGGATGACCTCGCTCGCAGCCTCGCGGTCCTGCCACCACTGCCAGGCGCCATACAGCCCGCCGGCCAGCACCAGGATCATCAGGATCCGCATGCACGCAACCTCCGCTGCCCGGCGGCAATCGTCATGGTGTTTCTCTCCCCGGCCTCGTCCCCCGGCTGTCCCGGCCTCCCGGCCAGCCCGGTCCCCATCCGCGAAGGGCGCGCGGTGTCGGATCCGATTCCCTGCACACCCTCCGATCCCGAAGGGTAGCGTTTCTACCCCGCCCAAAGAACCTCGACGCCGCCCCCGGATTTCGCTCCCCCTCAACGCGCGCCCGAGCGCAGCGACTCCGCGTGCTCCCACAGCGCCTTGAAGATCGCCACGTAGGCCTCGGTGGTGTCCTCGCCGGAGGTGTTGGTGAACAGGATCACGCCGGTGTCCAGCGCCGGCGTGGCCAGCATTTCGGTGCGCAGGCCGGGATCGCTGCCGCCGTGGCCGACGAAGCGGGTATTGAACTTGGTCTGCCAGAACAGGCCGGAGTTCTTCTCGGCCACGTCCACGTTGCCGGGCTTGCGGGCGTCGGTGAACTGCAGCCGCGTCATCTCGCGCACGGATTCGGGCGACAGCACGCGCGTGCCGGCGTACTCGCCGCCCTGCAGCAGGGCGATGAAGAACTTCGACAGGTCGTCGACCGAGGTGCGCACCCCGCCATCGGGCCATGTCACCAGGCCATAGGGCTGGATCGGCAGCTGCATCCCGTCCTGCGAGACGTAGAGCGTGGCGTGGTCGTCCATCGGCGCATCGGCCATGAACCAGCGGGTGCGGATCATGCCCAGTGGCGCGAAGAAGTGCTCGCGCGTGTAGGCATCGAGCGACTGCCCGGTCGCGCGCTCCACCGCATGCCCGGCCAGCGCCGCGCCGATATTGGAGTACTCGCGATGCGTGCCGGGCGCCACGTCGAGGAAGTTGCCGTCCGCGTAGTCCTCGCCGCCCGGCGTGAAGTAGCCGGCCAGGAATTCGCCCAGCGGCTGCGGCGCATCGCGGCCGAAGTGGTAGCCGCGCGAATACACGTCCCAGCGGTCGGCGATGCCGGACGTGTGCGTGGCCAGGTGGCGCAGGGTGATGGGCTGGCCGGGCCGGTGCGGGTTGCGCACCGGGAACGGCACCGCCTGCCCGATGTCGGCATCCAGCGACAGCCGACCCTGCTCGACCGCGCGCATCATCGCGGCGCCGGTGATGGTCTTGCTGATCGAGGCGATGTTCATCACCGTCTCCGGCGTGAACGGCGTGCCCGCTTCGCGATTGGCGTGGCCGTAGCCGGCGCGCCAGGCCACCTTGCCGTCCACGATGATGGCCGCCGCCATGCCGACGATCCCGCCCTGCGCCATCTGCTGGCGGAGACGCGCGTCGATCGAGGCGTCGGCAGGCGCGGGGGCGTCGGGCGGCGCCGCCTGCGCGAAGACGCCAGGCGGCGCGAACGCCAGGAGGCACGCAAGAATCAGTGACCGGGAAGCACAGCGGTTCGGCATCGGGAATTCCGGACGGGGAGCCACGACGGCCCGGCGGGATCATGCGCCGGCTGGCCTGCCGATGTCGACGTTCGCCGCTGGCAGGAGGGCCGTCCGGGAAGCGGGCGCTGCCGATTTCGATTGGTACAACGTCCGGGCTGCCGGGAACCCCGGGCGGCAAGCCTCGGCCGCGGCCTGCGGCACCCGCCCTGCGTGATAGGCCGCCGGGTTTCGCGCACGCCGCCGGACGGCTTGCGCGTCGTGCGCAGCGGCTGCGCGCCCGATCGCCGGACGCCCATGCAACGGCCGAATGCGGCGAGTACCGCGCGTGGCCGTCGCACAGACTGCGGGCTCCCACACAGGAGACGCAGACATGGCAGCACAGGCACTGGCCGGCAGGACGGCGATCGTCACTGGCGCGAGTTCGGGCATCGGGCGCGCAGCGGCATTGCGGTTCGCGCGCGAAGGTGCGCGGCTGGTGGTGAGCGGCCGCCGCGCGGATGCCCTGGCCCAACTGGTCGACGAAATCGAACGCGCCGGCGGCGAGGCGATCGCCTGCGCGGGCGACGTTCGCGACGAGTCGCACAACGACACCCTGGTCGACACCGCGCTCGCGCGCTTCGGGCGTGTCGACATCGGTTTCAACAATGCCGGAGGCACCGGCGCCATGGGGCCGGCCAGCGCGATGTCGCTGGCCGATTGGCGCGACACCATCGACACCAACCTGACCTCGGCGTTCCTCGGCGCGCGGCGGCAGATGAGGACCATGCTGGAGGCTGGCCGCGGCTCGATCATCCTCACCTCGAGTTTCGTCGGGCACACCGCCGGCATGCCCGGAACCGCCGCCTACGCGGCCGCCAAGGCCGGCGTCATCGGCCTGGTCCAGGTGCTTGCCGTCGAGGGAGGGCAGCACGGAGTACGCGTCAACGCGCTGCTGCCCGGCGGCACGGACACGCCCGGCGCACGCGATTTCATCCAGGACCCGGCGTCACGCGTATTCGTCGAACAGATGCACGCACTCAAACGCATCGCCGACCCGGACGAGATCGCCGCGGCCGCGCTTTTCCTCGCCTCGGATGCCTCCAGCTTCGTCACCGGCAGCGCGATGCGGGTGGATGGCGGGGTGTCGATCAACCGGACATGAGGAAAATGCCCCTGACACCGGCTTGCTCCCCGCATGAAATCGGCCTGCGCGGCGTGCCTGCGGGTCTACCCGCGGCGCGCTGCTGCGGTTCGCGTCCGCCCCTGGAGCGTCGCCGATGGACGGTGTCCGCCACCCGGCCATGCACGCGTTCGCTCCAGTGCAGGGGATGCATGCGGGACGCGTCGCTCACGCCGCGCCCGCGCTGATGCCGGAGGCGATATGAAAAGGATCCTGCTGCTGTTGTTCCTGCCGCTGCTGCTCGCCGGGTGTTGCCGGCCACCGGTCATCGGCTCACAACCGGTCACGCTGCGGGCGCAGGAAACGGGAATGTGGTGCTGGGCCGCCAGCGCACAGATGGTGATGCAACACCTGGGCACCAACGTCAGCCAGTGCACGCAGGCCAACAACCGGTTCGGCCGCAGCGACTGCTGCGACAGCCCGGTACCCAACGCTTGCGTCAATGGCGGCTGGCCCGAGTTCGACAAGTACGGCTTCAGCTTCGAGACCACGTCCGACGCGCCACTGAGCTGGGCCGACGTGCGCAAGGAGATCCACTGCCGGAAGAAGCCGTTCGCCTACAGCTGGCACTGGAGCGGGGGCGGCGGCCACATGATGGTCGTGATCGGCTATGTCACGATCGATGGAGTGAACTACGTGACCATCAACGACCCATGGGCCCCCGGTGTCGGAGACCAGCGCGTGATCACCTACGACGCCTACGTCAGCGGATCGGGATACACGCACTGGAACGATTACTACAACGTCACCAGACTCTAGGAGCGCGCCATGAAACTGCTTATCCTGCTTTTGGCGTGCGCCGTGATCGGCCACGCCGGAGCGCAAACCATGAGTCAGCAGCCACCCGTTGCAGACGCCCGGCCCGCCACGGAGGCCGCCGGCAAGTCGCTGTCCACGCTGTCCCAGCTGGTCACGGAACAGAACTACCGCGCAATGGGCTTCGAATCCGCCAGGGAAGCCGCCGACGCCACCCTGGGTGCGCCGATCCCGGTGTACCTGGTGCAGCTCGACGAACTGCGCGCTTACGCGGGCGGAGATCCCGCCGCGCTGCTCCGGCCGCTGCAGCAGTTCGTCTTCCCGGTGAACGTCGGCGGCGCGACGCGCTCGGGCGTCACGGTCGAAAACACCGGCAAGGGATGGCAGGCGACCGGATTCGGCAGCCCCGCACTGACTCGCGCGCTGGCCGATGGCATACGTGCCTCGGGCGCAGCCGACCCGATCGCGGTGCACGTCGCCGCGCTGCGCACCTACTTCATCGGCTTCCGGGATGGCGACGGCAACCTGATGTTCACGCCGATCCGGGACGAACCGGAGTTCGAGTTCCGCGCCGGCGCCGCCGTTCCCGCCACCCAGGCGTTGCTCGCGCTACGCCCGGCCGCGGTTCGGTACAACGGCCTGCCGCTCTGAGCGTAGCGTTCCGCCCGCCAGGCGCGAGCCACGCATGGATGCGCGGCTTTCGCCTGGCGGGATCGACCGCGTTTGATCGCGCCGAGCAAGCAGAGGTCGCAGGTCGAATCGACCGAAGTCCTCATGCGACTCTGCCCCCTGTTTCAGTGTTCCCGCGATTCTGTTCGCGGCTCGACTCCGTCGAACGGGATCAGGTTCCATTCCGCCCAGCAGCGAGCCTGACTCCGTCGATGGCAGGATCAGTGCAGCCGCAGTGCCGGAACCGGCGCATGGCCCCGCCGCTGCCCGGCGATCGCCAGCGGCTGCGCCGTCTCCCGCACATCGCGCGCGGCCTGCGCCGCCGGCCCTGCGTGATACGCCGCCGGCGTTTCGCGCACGCCGCCAGACGGCTTGCGCGCCGTGCGCAGCGGCTGCGCGCCCACCTGGTCCAGGATCGCCTCCATCGCCTGCGCATCGTCGAAGATCGCATGCGCCAGCGTCTGCAGGCTGCCGTCGGCCAGGCCCTCCTCGTCGGTGTTGAACACCACGTCGCCCAGGGCCGTGATCCGCGCGAGCAGGCGGTCGAGCGCGTCCGCCTGGTCCATGGTCAGGCCGAAGACGTAGCGTGCGCCCGTGCCGGCCTCGGCGTCCACTGCGTCCTCGTCCGCCTCGTCGTGTTCCGCCGCCGCCGCAGACGGCGCCTCATCCGCGATCCCGCCGGCCTCCGGGGCCGTGGTCGTCTTGTCGTGCACGCGTTCGTGCCGGGCCGGCCACGTTGCCTGCTCCAGCACCTGCGCCGCCTGTTCGGCCAGCAACTCCAGGCACACCGCCAGCTCGCCCATGCTCACCTCGGGCGCATCGTCGTCTTCCTCGTCGCGGGTGCGCGGCTGCGCCAGCTGCGACAGGAACACCATGTGCCCATGCAGCTTCCTGAGCCGGAACTGCCCGTCCTCCGACAGCAGATAGCCCCTCGTCTTTCCCTGATCCAATGCATGCTCGGACATCGTCGCCTCCTCGTTCCATGAAGTACCCGCCCACCGCGATGCGGCGACGGGAAGTCGGGAGGTTAGAAACCGCGAACAGACGGCGGGCGTATTCCCCTTGCGGGTGTTGTATTAGCCGCCCTCCCGACGCAGGCATCGCGTCGGTCTGTCCCCGCAAGAGATACGGGCACAAAAAACCCACCGGTTTGTCGGAGGTGGGGACCGCTGTTCGAGGAGTTTCTACGCTCCTTGGAATCGAGTCTGCTACTCGATCAGGGTGGTGTCAAGCACCCGGGGAGGCACCATTTCCTGCGAATCGAATACTGCTTTCGAACAACAACATCGGACTCCGTGGTCAAAAAAAAGGACGGAGGGAATTAAGGCTTCCAGACAGACTGCTGTGTCGGTCAGGCGGACACCATTGCCTGCGCATTGATGTAACCGGGAAGCCTCCCCGCGCGAATACAGAGCCATGACCACGCTGCTGACCCTTACAGGTACTGCGTTCCCCACAAGATCGACATTGGCTAGAACGAGGATTCATTCATGGCTGGCCGCCTGCACATTCACCTGAAGAACCGGTTATTCACAGTGGCGGCAGCTGCTGCCTTGTTGGCCGCCTGCGCGCCGACGGCGTGGGCTGCTCCGCTGGTGTCTTCCAACTCGACGACGACCTATCACAGGGTAGAGATCGACGGCGTCGGGATCTTCTACCGCGAAGCCGGACCGAAAGATGCGCCGACCATCGTCCTGCTGCATGGCTTTCCAACGTCGTCCCGCCAGTACGAAGCGCTCATCCCGCTGCTGGCCGCCCGATACCACATCATCGCGCCGGACTACCCGGGTTTCGGACAGAGCGACGCCCCCGCCCCATCCGCCTTCCCCTATACCTTCGACCATCTCGCCAAGGTCATGAATGACCTGCTTGTGCGCCTCCGGATCGAGCGCTACAGCCTGTACATCCACGATTACGGCGCGCCGGTCGGTTTCCGGATGATGCTGGCGCATCCGGCGCGGCTGGACGCGCTCATCACGCAGAACGGCAATGCGTACCGGGAAGGACTGGGCAAGAAGTGGCCCGGCATTTCCGAATACTGGGCGGACCCGGAAGGCCATCCGGAGGTCCTCGACGCCTTCCTGTCGTTCGACACCACGATGCAGCGTCATACCGCTGGCACATCGCATCCGGAGCGCTACAACCCGGAGGCCTGGATCAGCGAGTTCGACCACCTTTCAAAGCCCGGCCAGCGCGCCATCCAGTCGGCGTTGCTCTACGACTACCGGACCAACGTCGCGGCCTACCCGCAGTGGCAGGCCTGGCTTCGCGAACATCAGCCGCCGACCCTCGTCGTGTGGGGAGCCAATGACCCGTCTTTCATCGCCGCCGGGGGCGCGGCGTTCAAGCAGGACGTCCCCGACGCGGAAATCCACCTGCTCGACGCGGGCCACTTCGCGCTCGACGAGAAGACCGACGAGATCGCGCCCCTGATCCTCGATTTCATGGCGAGGCATGTGGAGTAGGGTGGCCCTCAGGCCGAGCCATCTCAAGCAGACAACTCTAACCCTGCTTCCAATCTGGCCCCATCACGGCTATGCGCTTTCGGATCGCGCCAATGCGCGCAGGACATCCATGGCTTCCTGCGCCTGCCCGGCCGGCACGAACAGATGGTCGTGACAGACGCCTGCCACGACGTTGCAGCTGATGCCCGCCTGCGCGAGCGCCTGCGAGAACGCAGCGGTCAGGCCGACGGCCGACAGGTCCGAGTGGACGGTCAGGGTGATCCATGCGGCGGTGAACGCGACCGGCAGGCCCAGCACCACGGCAACCTGCTCCGGGATGACGACCGAGAGGCCTTCGGGTTCGCGGATGGACGCGACGACATGGGCCGGGTCGGGCACGAATCCGGCGGGCAGGGTGACGAACGTGTAGCGGCCTGGATGCAGTTCTGGCTGTATGTGGAGCATCAACTGCTTGAGGTCGGCGATCGGCTGCATGGCTTTGCCTCAGCTGATGATGGGGTGGCGGGAAAGTGGGCCTGGAACAGCGGAGGGACGCCGAGGCGATCAGGGTTGGAATGATTCCCTCCGTTCCCTCTGTTCGCCTGTGTCCGGAGCATGTCGACCCTGCTTTCCTCGGCGCACAAGCGCCGGGGCATCGACGATACCGCCCTATACTCGAGGGCCCGCAGGCCATCCACCGAAGGACCCGGATCATGACCGATCGCAGCCGCCGAGACATCCTCCTCGCCGCCACCGCCCTCGCGGTCGGCGCGACCGCCACCGGCTCCCTCGCGGCCGCGTCCGCACCCGCCAGTAAGGCATCGTTCCCGCCGGTCGTGCACCACGTGTTCTTCTGGCTGAAGAATCCGGAGTCCAGCGAGGATCTCGCCAGACTGCTCGCCGGATTGCGCACGTTGGCGGGCATCGACACCGTGCGAGGCATCCACATCGGCGTGCCGGCGGATACCGAGCAGCGCGGCGTCGTCGACGGCAGCTACAGCGCCTCGGAAATCCTGTTCTTCGACGATGTGGCAGGGCAGAACGCGTACCAGGTGCATCCCATCCACAAGCAGTTCGTCGCCGACTGCGAGCACCTGTGGGAGCGCGTGGTGGTGTATGACGCCAAGGCCGTCGCGCCGTAACCCATTCGCGCGCGCCGTAGGGGAGTTCTACCGCAACAAATTGTCCCTGACACCATTTCTGGTTCGTGAAGCTAGAGCAGGTCAATTAACTCCGTCCCCTTTGTTCCGGGGAAGCATGGAAGTGACCCTTCGCACGTCTGCGCCATACACCTTCCAGTCGCATAGGAAGGTTTTCAAGTGGATCGAGTTGACCACGTAGACCACCTTCTCTTTTGCCTTTGAAATGGCGCGAGCATCCCAAGCGATGTCCTTAGTCGTTACGGCAATATCGTCGGTGAACTGCTTTCGGAAACGCACCCATGGAACTTCCTTGATAGATGCGTGGCTTGGGCCTATTTCGCCGGCCGAGAGATCTATCGCCTCCTCGTCGACGGCGCACACGCTCAGGCGGGCGGTGGTGACGATCACGGGGATGTAAGACCTATACCCGTATCCGGTCGGCTGCAGGCGGTGCTTGAATTCCTCCAATGCGATGGCTTCCGATGCGATGGTCACCTCGGCGGCAGTGCGTTCGAGAAGTGGTCGCGATTTCGCGTCGTCGCCGACCATCACGCAGTAATCTGCCTCGTAACCTTCCGGGCCAGTCCTGGCGTCAAAGAAGCCCGTGAAAGATCGCATCGGGCTCTCGGTGTAGATGACGTAGATGCGGCTATCGAGGACTTGTGAGCTGTTCTCTGGAACGATGAACACCCAGTCGCTTTCGCGGACTCTTTTGCATTCGAAAATGGCGACTGTGTTGTGGTCGTTCTCAGCGATCAGGTCTGCAAATCCGGAAGTCGTTCCCTTGGTCCAAGCATGCTCCCTATGCTGGATTCTCCAGCCTGGCGCACGCCCGACCTCTCGCTCTACGGCGAGTTGGAGAGGAAAACCGGAGGCATTCACAAGTTTTACGAGGTCAGACTCCGTGCGCATGCCCAGTATTCCTTCGTCTAGGCCGATGGCTTAACGATCGGCACGCTCTTTTCGTACGTCGACATCATCTACTCCAGCGCTCTGGCGGGAGTGTCACCCTTCTTCCGTCAAGGGAAACGTCTGAAACCATGCTCCGTGAGAAAAGTACCAGGGACAATGTCTGGCCGGGGGTGCTAAAAGATCAAGCGACGTGCCGGAGAAAATGTCCCTGACACCATTTTCGCCATTTTCGGAAACGACGTGGGACAGGTTGGAGTGGCGCCGTTCTTGCCTCGCCCGTTCTCCCCCGCTCCTCGATAAGTACACCTGGCCCCTTTCTCCCGGATATCGCGGGCGCTCCCCGTCGTCTAGTGAACAAAGATCTTAGGCGGCGCAGACGGACCACAGCTCGGAGAGGTGGCGATGCGACCGCGAGTGCTCGTCTCGGTTTCGGAAATGTCCCTGACACCATTTCTCTGACACCATTTCTCTGCTCCATTTCTCTGCTTCTTCCTACCCTTCCCAAACTCATCAACCGCTAGACCAGATTGAATGTGGTGGTCGAGTCTAGCTACGAAGAGGCGGTTCGAATTGAACGCGGACTCGGGCGGGATGTGCTCGAAAGACAAGGGGCCATACTGTCCGCAGATGTGGCACTTTCCGAATCGAGGTGCCATCTGTGCGCTCTAGCTAATGCTCATGCGTCAAAAAAGTGAATCTAACCCGTTCTTCGAGTAGCGGGTGTGACGTTTTCAATGAGGTTCGATCAAAAAATTCCAGATTCGAGATCATCAATCATTGAATCGATTGCTATGTCGACTTGCATAGCCTTGCGTCGCGCCCCCTCGTAAGTTTTCTTCATCAGTGCATAGGCACCCTCAACATCAGATGACTCATCACTAATTCTTTCGACTTCTGCCCCGCTCGAGTTGATTATTTTTAGAATAAACTCTTGATCGCCGGCAAACTGTCTACTATCACGCACTTCTATGCGTGCGGTGCCGTGTGTGAATGAGACGTGGAATGCGTTGCTGACTTCCGATTCTTCCCAGGGAAGTTCACCGGCGTCTGTCTTCTCAGCAAGTAGCAGAACCAGCTTTTCTAGCCTCTTGTCAGTCATTTTTCACCTCGCTATGTGCAATGTTCACTAGAACAGCATGCATATCATCCATTGATCTAGTGATTTGCGAGTTTAGTTTGGGCACCTGCGCGAGAAAAATGTCTACGGAGACACCTTGATCAATTAACCGCTCGATGCCCGCAAGCCGACTGACCAATGATTGCATTGACTTTTGAATATGGGGTTCTGCCAAGAGTTTCATTTGCCGAAGAGACGTGACACTGTGCCGTAGAGCCTCGTAGCGTGCGGGCAGAACGTCGAGAACCCCTGCGCGGTGTAGGCTCTTGATTTCACTAAGTGCCTTTATTGTGCTGTTGAGGTCCAGTACTGCCGCTGATCGTAGGCTTGCTTCTCTCGCCGCCTCTGCAGCTTGTTTCGCTCCAACGGATGCAATTCGCGCGCGCCTTGCCTCGACAATGGCAATCACTACGCCAATTAGAGTGAGAACTGCACTTGCAATACTTATTGCATCCATCAGCGACATCAGCGGCCTCGTAGAATCACCCGCACTTGCTATACCCACAATTCAAACAAGTCGCACACCCGTCCATCAGCACCAGCGCCTTGGTGCTGCATTTGTGGCACATGCTGGCGGAGGGCGGGAACGAGGCGCCATCGCCGGTGACTTCGATGTCGCCGACGGGCTCGGGGTAGCCGGGGTCTTCGGGGGTGGCGTCTACGTCAGAGTTTTTTTTTGACTGCTGTTCGTACGCGCGGCGCTTCTCGGCGATCAGGGCCTTCTGCGCGGCGCTCATCTCGGGGTCGTGCAGCATGCCGATCGACTTGAGGTGGTCCTCGACGATGCTGCCCAGTTCGGCCACCAGGCTGGGCATGTACACGCCGCCGGCCTTGAAGTAGCCGCCCTTGGGGTCGAACACGGCCTTCATCTCTTCCACCAGGAAGGTCACGTCGCCGCCCTTGCGGAACACGGCGCTCATGATGCGCGTGAGCGCGACGATCCACTGGAAGTGCTCCATCGACTTGGAGTTGATGAAGATCTCGAACGGGCGGCGGTGCTCGTGCTCGTTGCCGGCGTTGAGCACGATGTCGTTGATGGTCACGTACATGGCGTGTTCCACCAGCGGCGACTTGATCTTGTAGGTGCTGCCGATCAGCACCTCGGGGCGCTCGATGCGCTCGTGCATGTGGATCACGTCGGCGGTCTTGGGCAGCTCGGCCTCCACCTGCTCGCGCGGGACGGAGGCGCCGGCGACGGCCTTCTCCTTGTCCTCGGGGGTGACGACGGCGTATCCGGTGATTTTCTTGTCGATCTTGACGGCCATTGCGTGGGTCCTGGTGGTGCGTGGTGCTGGTGTCGGGGAGGTGCGGGGAGGGGCTGGCCCTCACCCCGGCCCTCTCCCGCGAGCGGGTGAGGGGGAAAGGATGGCCCTCTCGCGCGGAGCGGAGAGGGGGGAAGACGGCCCTCTCGCGGAGCGGCGAGGGGGTAGGGCGGGTGGGTTACTTGTCCGACTTGGTGCCGGTCTTGCGCAGGTCGGCGGCGTGGGCGCGCTGGTAGGTCTGGATGTCCTTGAAGCTGCCGTCGGCGGCACGCACGGCGTAGAGCTTCTTGCCGGTCGAGGAGCGCATCACGGTGCGGCGGGACTTCTTGGCGGCCTTCTTCGCGGTCTTCCTGGCGGGGGCCTTGCGGGTCGCCTTCTTCGCGGGCGCCTTGCGGGTGGCCTTCTTCGCCGCCTTCTTCGCCGGTGCCTTGCGGGCGAGCTTCTTCGCGGCCTTTTTCACCGAGGCCTTGCGGGCGACCTTCTTGGCGCCCTTCTTCGCGGTCTTCCGGGCCGGCGCCTTGCGGGTGGCCTTCTTCGCCGTGGACTTCTTCGCGGCCTTGCGGGCGGGCGTCTTGCGTGCGGTCTTCTTCGTGGTGGCCCTCTTCTTCGTTGCGGCCTTCTTGGCGGTGGATTTGCGCGCGGCCTTCTTCGGGGTGGCCTTGCGGACCGCCTTGGCGACGGCCTTCTTCACGCGGGCGACTGCCTTCTTCAACGATGCCATGGGAACCTCCTCCCTGCGGGTGACGCCGCCGCGCCCGGGGGCGCGGCGACGGGTACTGCCTTACTTCTTCTTCGCGGCTTTCCGGGCGGGCGCCTTCTTGGCGGGCGCCTTGCGTGCGGTCTTCTTCGCCGCCTTCTTCACCGCGGCCTTGGCCGGAGCCTTCTTCGCGGCCTTCTTCGCCGGCGCCTTCTTTGCCGGGGACTTGCGGGCCGGGGCCTTCTTCGCCGCAGCCTTCCTGGCCGGGGCCTTCTTCGCGGCGGCCTTCTTCTTCGGCGCGGCCTTCTTGGCGGTCTTCTTGCCCTTGGCCTTCAGCGCGGCGACTTCCGCCTTGCCGGAACTGCTGGCGCTGGCCAGCGACTTCTTCGCCGCGGCGACGCGGCTGGAGACCGCCTTCCTCGCCTTGCCGGCGGTCTTGGCGACGGCCTTCTCGGCCTTGGCCGCGGTCTTCTTCGCCGTCTTCACTGCACTGCTGGCTTTCTTCGCGACCTTCTTGCCGATGTCCTTGGCCGTCTCGGCGACGGTTTCGGCGGCGTGGGTCAGGGTCTCCGCGACCCCGTTGCCGTTGCTCATGGTGTGTCCTCGTCAGTTTGCTTTTTTTACGGTGATCGGGTTACGGGCAAAGGGCCCGTGGGCGAAATGTAGCGCGAAGTGCGCGCCACGCAAGCAATACCGCGAGGGCTGCCCTCGCCCCGACCCTCACCCGCAAGCGGGAGAGGGGGAACGGAAGGGGCGCGTCGCATCGGTTCCGGGGGACGGATGCCGGGACGGCACGCGCCTAGAATTTTCCGTAATAGCCTTCTTTCAGCGCGTCGAACAGGTTGGCGGCGGAGTGGGTCTCGCCGTCGTATTCGATCTGTTCGTTGCCCTGGACCTCGATGACGCTGCCGTCCTCCAGCTCGAAGCGATAGGTGGTGTTGGCCAGGTCCGTCTCCTTGACCAGCACGCCCTGGAAGGCGGCCGGGTTGAAGCGGAACGTGGTGCACCCCTTCAGGCCCTGCTGGTAGGCGTAGCGGTAGATGTCCTTGAAGTCTTCGTAGGGGTAGTCGGTCGGGACGTTGGCGGTCTTGGAGATGGACGAGTCCACCCACGCCTGGGCCGCGGCCTGGACGTCGACGTGTTCCTTCGGGCTGATGTCGTCGGCGGAGATGAAGTAGTCGGGCAGCTGCGCGTCGGGCGCTTCCGAGAACGGCATCGCCTTGGGGTTCACCAGTTCTCTGTAGGCCAGCAACTCGTACGACCAGACGTCCACCTTCTCCTTGGTCTTGCGGCCTTCGCGGATCACGTTGCGGCTGTAGTGGTGCGCGAACGAGGGCTCGATGCCGTTGGAGGCGTTGTTGGCCAGACTCAGCGAGATGGTGCCGGTGGGCGCGATCGAGCTGTGGTGGGTGAAGCGCGCGCCGGTC
The DNA here is from genome assembly GCF_016774335.1 of Luteimonas saliphila. Lineage (GTDB taxonomy): Bacteria > Pseudomonadota > Gammaproteobacteria > Xanthomonadales > Xanthomonadaceae > Luteimonas > Luteimonas saliphila. The sequence goes on from NZ_JAETWA010000037.1 coordinate 39,112, forward strand.
TCGGCCAGCTGTTCGACCAGTTCCGGGGCGACCGTGGCGATCTTCTGCATGTAGCGGCTGTAGCGCGCGTGCAGCACCTTGCCCTCGATCTTCTGGCCCACGCGCCAGCCGTCGGCGGCCATCTCCGGGCGCTTGCGCAGCATCGCGGCGGTGACCTCGAACTGCTCGTCCATGATCGGCGCCGGGCCCTTTTCCTGGGCCAGGGTGAGGCCGGTTTCCCAGCCGGCGACCGCCATCTCGCGGGCGATCCGGGCGGTGAACTCGCAGCTGGGCGCCGAGCCGTACTTCATCTTGAGCATGGTCACGGTGCTGCCCAGGCCCAGGAAGCCCATGCCGTGGCGGCGCTTGCGCACGATCTCGGCCTGCTGCTGCGGCAGCGGCAGGCCGTTGACCTCGACCACGTTGTCGAGCATGCGGGTGAACACGCGCACGACTTCCTTGTATTCCTCCCAGTCGAAGCTGGCCTGGTCGGTGAACGGGTCGCGCACGAACTTGGTGAGGTTGACCGAGCCCAGCAGGCAGGCGCCGTAGGCCGGCAGCGGCTGTTCGCCGCAGGGGTTGGTGGCGCGGATGTTCTCGCACCACCAGTTGTTGTTCATCTCGTTGACTTTGTCGATCAGGATGAAGCCCGGCTCGGCGTAGTCGTAGGTGGACACCATGATCATGTCCCACAGGTGCCGGGCCTTGATGTGGCCGTAGACCTTGCAGGCGACCATGCCGTCGTCGCGGGCGATGTAGCCGTCGCTGTGGGGCCAGTCGCGCCAGACCACCTTGTCGGCGTCGGCCAGGTCGATGTCGCCGGCTTCCTTGTCGCTGATCGGGAACACCAGCGGCCAGTCGGCGTCGGTGTCCACCGCGTCCATGAAGCCGTCGGTGATCAGCAGCGACAGGTTGAACTGGCGCAGGCGCCCGTCCTCGCGCTTGGCGCGGATGAAGTCGCGCACGTCGGGGTGGGAGACGTCGAAGGTGCCCATCTGCGCGCCGCGGCGGCCGCCGGCGGAGGAGACGGTGAAACACATCTTGTCGTAGATATCCATGAAGGACATCGGGCCCGACGTGTACGCGCCGGCGCCCGCGACGAACGCGCCGCGCGGGCGCAGCGTGCTGAATTCGTAGCCGATGCCGCAGCCGGCCTTGAGCGTCAGGCCGGCCTCGTGGACCTTGTCCAGGATGCCGTCCATCGAGTCGGTGATGGTGCCGCTGACGGTGCAGTTGATGGTGCTGGTGGCGGGCTTGTGCTCGAGCGCGCCGGCGTTGGAGGTGATGCGGCCGGCGGGGATCGCCCCGCGGCGCAGCGCCCACAGGAAACGCTCGTTCCAGTACTTCTGCTTCTCCGGGGTGGCCTCGGCCTCGGCCAGCGCCTTCGCCACGCGCTGGTAGGTGCCGTCGATGTCGGCATCCACCGGCGCACCGTGCTTGGTCTTGAGCCGGTACTTCTTGTCCCAGATGTCCTGCGATGCGGGCTGCATCGGGATCTCCCGTTGGGCGGGCGTCTTGACTGCTTCCAGACGAACCGTGCTCATGCGTCTGTCTTCTCCTTGTGCCGGCCAGGGTGCGTGCCCCGGCCTGTTGTTCTTGTCGATGTCGTCCGCACCGGGCGTGCCGGAGCGGGCGACGGGAAAATCGCGGTCGCGCGTGCGCGCTTCCGCTGGGAACTGTGCGAGGTGCCGGTCTCCAGCGCCGTGGTGTGGTCTGCGCGTCCCCCTGTCGCCTCGGCTGCCGGGCCTGCCATTTTAGGCCAAAACCCTATCTCTTGGGCTTGGTCTGAAGGCATGACCCCAACATCTTGTGGCGGGCGGGGCAACGCTACGCCCGCCGTTTTGCGAAGTCAACCGCTATCGGGCGTTGCCGGGGCAAAAATCGCGACCCGTGGCCGCGGCCGCGCGAAAGTGCCCGTTCAGGCTGGATGGAGGCGCTGCGGCCGACACTTCCGGGTCCGTTCTTGACGCAGTGCGGCGTGGCGAATGCGCGGCCGGGGGTTGCCGCGACCGCGTGCCGCGCCCATCTTGCCCCTCTGTCCGCCATTGCCACCGCCGCGACCCGCGACCATGCGCCCAGCCCCGACCCTGCTCGTCCTTGCCGCCGCCGCCGCGTTCGGCGGTTTCGCCGCCACCGCCATCCGCGATGCCATGCAGTCGCCCGCCCAGGCCGCGGAACCGGCCGCGCCGGCGTTGCCGGTGCCGACGGTCGCCGCGCTGCCGACCACGGTCGACGGCCAGGCGCTGCCTTCGCTGGCGCCGATGCTCAGGCGGGTGACGCCCTCGGTGGTGAGCGTGCAGGCGGCGCAGCGCCGCCAGGTGAGCCCGTTCGGCAACGATCCGTTCTTCCGCCGCATGTTCCCGGAGCTGTCGCAGGAGCGGATCGCGCGTTCGCTCGGTTCGGGGGTGATCGTCGATGCCGGCAACGGCTACGTGCTCACCAACCACCACGTGATCGAGAACGCCGACGAGGTCTCGGTGACCCTGGCCGACGGGCGCACGCTGGAGGCCGAGTTCATCGGCTCCGACCCGGATACCGACGTGGCGCTGATGCGGATCGAGACCCGCGACCTGGTCGCGATCCCGCTGGCGGCCGATGCGCGGCTGGAGGTCGGCGACTTCGTGGTGGCGGTGGGCAATCCCTTCGGCGTCGGCCAGACGGTCACCTCGGGCATCGTCTCGGCGGTCGGCCGCAGCAACGTGCCGGGCGTGGGCTTCCAGAACTTCATCCAGACCGATGCCTCGATCAACCCGGGCAATTCCGGCGGCGCGCTGGTCAACCTGCGCGGCGAGCTGGTGGGCATCAACACCGCCAGCTTCAACCCGCGCGGCAGCATGGCCGGCAACATCGGCCTGGGCTTCGCGATCCCGGTGGAACTGGCGCGCGGGGTGATGCAGCAGCTGGCCAGCACCGGCACGGTGCGCCGCGGCACGCTGGGCATCGATACCCAGGCGGTGGACGCGCGCCTGGCCGCTGCGCTGGGACTGGACGAGCCGCGCGGGGTGGTGGTCACGCGCGTGCACGGCGACTCCGCGGCGGCCGCGGCGGGGCTGCGCACCGGCGACGTGATCGTGTCGGCGGGCGGCCAGCGCATGGACGATCCGGTGTCGCTGCGCAATTTCCAGGGCCTGCAGCCGCTGGACACGCCGGTGGTGCTGGAGGTGCTGCGCGACGGCGCGCCGGTGAAGGTGACCGCGCGCCTGCGCGCGCAGCCGCGCGACGGCGCCAGCTACGACGAACGCCTGGCCGGCGCGACCCTGGCCGACCTGCCCGAGGCGGTGCGCCGGCAGAACCCGAACGCGCGCGGCGTGTTGGTGGAGAAGATCGAGCCAGGCAGCCGCGCGTTCCGCAACGGCCTGCGCGAGGGCGACTACATCTTCGCCGCCAACAGCGGCGAATTCCGCGACCTGGCGGGGTTCCGCGATACCTTGTCCGACGGCACGCGCCAGCTGGTGCTGCGGATTTCACGCGGTGGACGCGTCGGAAACCTGATGATGGAGTGACCGGGACCTCCGGACGTTCCGCGCCACACACCCCAGACCCGCCACCCCGCGCCCTTCCCAGGAGACGACGATGAGCCCCAACTCGACTGATGCGATGAAGACCAACCTCGGCGAAGCCGGAGCCCACCTCAAGAACGCGGCCGCCGACGCCGGCAGCGCGATCAAGAATGCCGCGGGCGTCGCCGGCGACGAACTGCGCATGGGCCGCGCCGCGGTCAAGGCCGACCTGGCCGACTCCGCGCTGGCCGGCATCGCCGCGCTGGAAGAGGGCGGCGGCGCGGCGCGCGAGCAGGTCGACCAGCTGATGGACAAGGGCCGCGACCTGATCGACAGCGCCGCCGACCTGATCCGCGAGCGCCCGATCGCCTCGTTCGGCGTCGCCTTCGCCGCCGGCTGGATCATCGCCAAGCTCGCCCGCAGCGGCGGAGAGAAGTAAGCGCCCCACGACGTGACCGGGGACCCAGCCAGCAGCGACAGCGCACGGCCCGACGCGGACCACGCGCAGGCGCCGGGCATCGACGAGAGTCTGCGCGCGCTCAACAGCGCGCGCCGTGAGGCCTTCGACGCCACCCGCGGCACCGGCCGCGCACTGCGCCGGCTGATCGCGGCCGACTTCGCGCTGGCGCGCAGCGCCTTCGGCCGCGGCCTGGCCTGGGCCGGCGCGGCCACCGTGTTCGGCGCCTCGGCCTGGCTGCTGCTCACCGCGACCCTGATCGCGCTGATGCAGCGCAACGGGATGTCGTGGTTGCTCTCGCTGTCGGTGGCGGCGCTGGTGAGCGTCGTGGCCGCGGTGTTCTCGGCATGGCGGGTATCGCGCTACTTCGACTACACCGGCATGCACGCCACCCGCCGGCAGCTGACCCGGCTGGGGCTGTTCGACGAGGACGGCAGCGCGGACGACGATGACGACGATCCGCCGCCCGACGTCGACGCCATGGCCTCGGCCGAAGCCGCCGCCGCGCGTGCCGCGAAGTCCGCGGCCGAAGCCGCTGCGGCCCGTGGCGCCCGCCCCGCAGGCATCCCCCCGGGAGCTTCCTGATGCGGTTCGAACGCCTGCGCGACGAAGTAATGATGGCCGAGCGGCGCCTGGAGACGCGGCATCTGCGCGCGCAGACCAACTGGCGCGTGCTCAAGACCATCTGGCGCGAAAGCTGGACACCGGGCCGGATCGTCGCGATCGGCCTGGCCGGCGGCTTCCTGTTCGGGCGGGCGCGGCCATTGAAGAAGATGGGCGCGGTCTCGCCCACGCGCTGGATCCAGCTGGCCAGCGCCGTGTCCGGCCTGCTGGCCACGCTCAAGGCGAAGGAAGCGGCGGAGACGGCGGAAGTCGCGGCCGCGGATGCCGGACACGCCGCGGATGCGGCCGACGAGGCCGCGGACAACGTCGAGGCGGTGGCGGGCGCCGCGGCGCCGACGCCGGGCGACGCGTCGCCGCGAACCGTGTCCGACGGCCGCCGCCGCGCCGACACCCAGTGGTCGAGCGAGCCGCGGCCGGCCGAGGCTGCGACCGAACTGTCCGAACGCTAGCGCGCCCAGCGCTCGGCGGCGCCACTCCGGCGCTGGGTCGCGGCGGATGCGGCGCCGCGCCGCTGCCGGTGCGCCGGCGCACCGGCATCGTCACGGGGTCGTGCGCCGACGCGATGGCATGATCGCGTCCCGTTCCGCCGCCGTCCGCCATGGCCCACGACGCCACGCCCGAGCTTCCCGCGCCCGACGCGCCCGCGCCGACGCCTGCGCGCCCGCGCGGCTCGAGCGCGCTGGTGGTGCTGGCCACGCTCGCGGTCGGTTACACCCTGTGGGCGGCGCAGCAACTGCTGCTGCCGGTGCTGCTGGCGATGTTCTTCGCGCTGGTGGGCAACCCGATCATCCGGGTGCTGCGGCGACTGTGGCTGCCGCGGATCCTCGCCGCGCTGCTGGTGCTGTGCGGCGGGCTCGCCGCGACCGGGGCGCTGGCCTACCACATGCTGCCTTCGGCGATGGCCTGGGCCAGCCAGGCGCCGCGCGAGATGCGCCAGCTCGCGCCCAAGCTGCGCGAGCTGACCCGGCCGGTGCACGAGGCCAACAAGGCCGCCGAGAACTTCGCGCGCGCCGCCGGCGGCGAGACCGGCCGGCAACCGCAGCTGGTGCGCACCGCGATCGACGATCCCTACCGCAAGCTCACCGAGACCCCGCGCCTGCTGGCTTCGCTGCTGGCGGTGGTGCTGCTCACGTTCTTCTTCATGGTCTACGGCGAAAACCTGCAGCGCAACGCGATCGCGCTGCTGCCGGGGCGGCAGCAGAAGAAGTTCACGGTGGAGATCCTGCAGTCGATCGAGCGCGAGGTCTCGCGCTACGTGCTCACCATCAGCCTGATCAACACCGTGGTCGGGCTGCTGTTCGCGGCCGGGCTGTACCTGATGGAGATCCCGATGCCGGAGGCGCTGCTGTGGGGCACGATGGTGGCGCTGCTCAACTTCGCGCCCTACGTGGGCCCGCTGATCGGCATCCTGGCGATGCTGCTGGTGGGGTTCATCACCTTCGACGAGTCCTGGCTGTCGCTGATGCCGGCGGCGGCGTACCTGGTGCTGCACACGATCGAGGGCCAGATCGTCACCCCGATCGTGCTCGGCCGCCGGATGGCGCTGTCGCCGCTGGTGCTGATCCTGGCGCTGATGCTGTTCGGCTGGCTGTGGGGGATCGTCGGCCTGCTGCTGGCGGTGCCGCTGCTGGTGTGCGTGAAGCTGGTGCTGGCGCGGATCGAGGGCATGGAGGGCTGGGCGCGGTTGCTGGAGTAGGGCGGCCCGCGGCCCGGAGCGCGGCGCCCGGTCTACAAAAAAAGGTGTCGTCCCGAGCACAGCGAGGAGTTGCCCTTCGTTCGAAGGTGTCGTCCCGAGCGCAGCGAGGATTTGCCCTTCGTTCGAAAGTGTCATCCCGAGCGCAGCGAGGGATCTGCTCGAAGATCGCGGGAAGGCAGATCCCTCGCTGTGCTCGGGATGACAGGGTCGCGGTTTGCTGCGCCCGGACGACGGCTTCCGGCGCGATGCGCTCGGCATGGCAGGTTCCGGTTTCCAGCACCGGGGCGATGGGTTCCAGCTTCGTTCGTGGGCCCGTCCCCGCGGGCCGGCGGCTACAATACGCGGTGTGAGTTTCCCCGTCCGCGCGATCACCCTCGACCTCGACGACACCCTGTGGCCGTTCGCGCCGATCGGCGCGCGGATCGAGCGCGTGCTCGATGACTGGATGCGCGAACACAGCCCGGCGACGGCGACGATGTTCCCGGTCGAGGCGATGCGCGCGTTGCGCGAGCGGGTGTGGCGCGAGCATCCGCACCTGGCGCACGACCTGAGCGCGCTGCGGCGGCTCACGCTCGAGATCGCGCTGCGCGACAGCCGCGGCGACCTTGCCCTGCTCGATGCCGCGTACGAAGCCTTCTACGCCGAACGCAACCGCGTGGAGTTCTATCCCGACGCGCTCGATGCGCTGGAACGCATCGCCGCGCGGGTGCCGGTGGTGGCGCTGAGCAACGGCAATGCCGATCTCGCGCGCTGCGGCATCGATCGGCACTTCGCGTTCCAGCTGCATGCGCGCGAGCACGGCGCGGCCAAGCCCGAAGCCAGCATCTTCCTCGCCGCCTGCGAACGCCTGCGGCTCGAACCCGGTCTGGTGCTGCACGTGGGCGACCACGTCGATGCCGACGTGCGCGGCGCGGCGCTGGCGGGCCTGCGCAGCTGCTGGCTGCGTCGCGACGACCATCCCGGCGCCCCGGCGGAGTGGCCGCACCACGACGTGCGTCCCGACCTTGTGTTCGACAGCCTGGCCGGCCTCGCCGACTGGCTCGACTCGCAGGACTGATCGGATGCCGCAGCTCGGCCGCCTGGAACAGTGGAACGATGCGCGCGGCTACGGCTTCGTGCGCCGGCTGGCCACCGCGGCCGCCGTGGCGGTGCTCGCCGGCGGCTGGTTGCTGGGCGCCTGGCCGGGCGTGGTACCGCTGTTCTATGCGGCGCTGGCGCTGGTGTCGTTCCTGGCCTACCGCCACGACAAGCTCGCCGCCGAACGCGGGCGCAGGCGCACGCCCGAACGCACGCTGCACGCACTCGACCTGGCCGGCGGCTGGCCGGGCGGCCTGCTGGCGCAGCAGGTCTTCCGCCACAAGTCGAGCAAGCGCAGCTTCCAGGTCGTGTTCTGGACCACCGTGCTGATGAACTGCGCGGCGTTCGCCTGGCTGCTGCGCGAAGGCGTGCTCGCGCACCTGGCGCAGGCCTCGCCATGGGCGTGATGCGTCCGACCTCCTTTTCTGCCCCGTCGATCCCGGAGTCCTGTCCATGACCGTTTCCCCGCTCCCCGCCGGCTTCTCGACCGACACCACCGGCGCGCGTGCGCTGCACGTGCTCGACAGGGCGGGATACGGCGCGTGGCTCGAGTCGCAGCCCGGCGCGACGCGCGCCTGGCTGGCGGCACAGCAGTTCGACGCCGCGCCGGGCTCGCATGCGCTGCTGCCGGGCGAAGACGGCATCGCCGCGGCGGTCCTGGGCATCGGCGATCCGCTGGATCCGTATTCGTATGCGCATGCCCCGGGCGCGCTGCCGGAAGGCGACTGGACGCCGGCGCAGGCACCCGCGGCGGCAGAAGCCGCGGCGTTGCAACTGGGCTGGGGGCTGGGCGCGTACCGGTTCACCCGTTACAAGGAGCGCGGTCGCGCGCCCGCGCGGCTTGCGCTCGAGGGGCCGGATACCGAAGCGCTCGACCTGCTCGCCGCCTGCATCCGCGTGCGCGACCTGGTGAACACCCCGACCCAGGACATGGGGCCGGAGCAGCTCGAAGCGGTGGCGCGCGAGGTCGCGACCAGGCACGGCGCCACGTTCGAAAGCATCGTCGGCGACGCGCTGCTGGAACGGAACTTCCCCGCGATCCATGCCGTCGGCCGCGCCTCGCATCGCGCGCCGCGGCTGTTGAAGCTGCAATGGGGCTTCGACGGCGACAGCGGCGCGCATCCGCACCTGGTGCTGGTGGGCAAGGGCGTGTGCTTCGACACCGGCGGGCTCGACATCAAGCCCGCCGACGGCATGCGCCACATGAAGAAGGACATGGGCGGCGCCGCGCACGCGATCGCCCTGGCCGAACTGGTGATGGCGCGCGCGCTGCCGCTGCGCCTGACCCTGCTGGTGCCGGCGGTTGAGAACGCGATCGGGCCCGATGCCTACCGCCCGGGCGAGGTGGTGGCCACGCGCAAGGGCGTGAGCGTGGAGATCGACAACACCGATGCCGAAGGCCGCGTGGTGCTGTGCGACGCGCTGGCGCATGCCGGCGAACTCGCGCCCGACCTGATCCTGGATTTCGCCACGCTGACCGGCGCCGCGCGCATCGCGCTCGGCCCCGACCTGCCGGCGCTGTTCGCCAACGACGATGCGCTGGCCGGGGACTGGCTCGCCGCCGGCGAACGCGCGCGCGACCCGCTGTGGCGGATGCCGCTGTGGCGGCCTTACCTGCGCTACCTGACCAGCGACATCGCCGACATCGCCAACGCCGGCTCGCGCATGGCCGGCGCGGTGACCGCCGCGCTGTACTTGGAGCGCTTCGTGCCCGAGGGCACGCCCTGGGCGCACCTGGACGTGTACGCCTGGAACGACAGCGCCCGCGCCGGCCGCCCGAAAGGCGGCGAGGCCCTGGGGCTGCGCGCCGCCTGGGCGATGCTCAAGGCGCGCTGCAGCGCCTGAGGCGATTCAGCGCAACCGGCCGCGTAGCCCGGGTAAGCGAAGCGCACCCGGGATCCACGCCAGGCGAAGCCTTCCTGTGGACATGGGCTCGCGTCGTCTCCCCGGATGCGGCCTGCGGCCTTATCCGGGCTACGCCCCTGACGCGAACCCGATTCAACCACGTAGCCCGGGTAAGCGAAGCGCACCCGGGATCCACGCCGGGCCAAAGCCCTCTTGTGAGCGGGCGTTCGAATCCGCGGCTCCCCGGATGCGGCCTTTGGCCTTATCCGGGCTACGCACCTGATGCGAATCCGACTCAACCACGTAGCCCGGGTAAGCGAAGCGCACCCGGGAATCCACGCCAGGCGAAGCTTTCCTGTGGACATGAGCTCGCGTCGTCTCACCGGATGCGGCCTTTGGCCTTATCCGGGCTACGCACTTGGACAGGAGGGTGCGGTCGCGATCGCGCCGGCCGCAGTCAGCGTAACCAGCCGCGCTTCGCGCAGTGCCGCGCGTATCCCCACAGGAACAGCCCGACCAGCGCAATCGACATCGGAAACAGCGCGCCGCGGACGCCGGTCAGTTCCCACAGCGGAGTGGCCAGGTAGTTGCCGGCGAACTGGACGACGATCGCCAGCAGCGACAGCGCCAGCACCGGCACGGCCCATCGGCTGCGCCACAGCAGGCCGAGCGAGCCGACCAGGCCGCCGATGGTCGCGATCGCGAACGGCACGAACAGCCAGCGCGGCGTCGCCGCGAAGATGGTCTGCTGCTGCTCCGGCCAGGTGGCCACGGTCGCGGGCGTGGCGGCGAGGTGGTAGTAGAACGAGTAGACACCGGCTAGGTTCCAGAGCACGGCGAGGATGGCGACGAGCCAGAACAGCGGCGGGCGGGTGCGGGTGGACATGGCGGCTTCCGCTTGGAAGGACGACCGCAGTCTAGGCGCGGCCGCCGCGATCGTGCCAACCGCCGGTCGCCGGGCCGTAGCCCGGGTAAGCGAAGCGCACCCGGGTCCGCCTCCGATCGACGCCTTCGCATGGACCGGCAATCCGGGTCCGCGGCATCCCCGGATGCGGCCTGCGGCCTTATCCGGGCTACGCACGAGGCATCCGTAGCCCGGGTAAGCGAAGCGCACCCGGGTCCGTCCGTTGCAAGTCTTCGCATCGGCCGGTGCCGAGAGTGCAACCTGGCGCTACAGCCACCCCTTCTCGCGGGCCAGACGATAGGCCTCGATCCGGTTGCCGACACCGAGCTTGCCGATCGCCTCGGACAGGTAGTTGCGCACGGTGCCGTGCGAGAGGTTGAGCCGCGCCGCGATCTGGCCGGCGGACAGGCCCTCGCCGGCCAGGCGCAGGGCCTGGCGCTCGCGGTCGCTGAGCGGATCGGGTTCGCCCCAGGCTTCCAGCGCCAGCTGCGGATCGATCGCGCGGCCGCCGCGGTGCACCTGGCGCAGCGCGTCGGCCAGTTGTTCCGCCGGCGCGTCCTTGAGCAGGTAGCCGGACACGCCCGCCTCGAGCGCGCGGCGCAGGAAGCCGGCGCGCGCGAACGTGGTGACGATCACCACCCGGATCGGCAGTTCATGGCGCTGGATGCGCTGCGCCAGCTCCAGCCCGGTGAGCCCCGGCATCTCGATGTCGGTGACCAGGATGTCGGGCGCGAGCCGCTGCAGTTCGCGCCACGCGCTTTCGCCGTCGGCGGCGGCGCCGACCACCTCGATGTCGGCCTCCATCCCCAGCAGCGCCGACAGCGCGCCGCGCAGCATCGCCTGGTCCTCGGCGAGCAGGATGCGGATCATGGCGATGTGGCGGCCGGCGGCATGCGCGGAACGTTAGCAGGTCGCCCGCCCCGATGGCCCCCCGTAGGAGCGCCTTCAGGCGCGACTTGCAGGTCGTGCTCAGGCACGGGGTCGCGCCGGGTCGAACAGGGATCGATGAAGCTGGGCAAAAACCGGGGTCAGAGTCGACTTTCCTCGAAGATCTTCATTACCGACACATGCACGCGGAAAGTCGACTCTGACCCCGGTCTTCTGGCGCCGGTTCGTTTCCGACGCAGGGCAATCGCGCCTGAAGGCGCTCCTACGGGGGTGGTCGGGTTTCGTCGTTGGCTGCCAGCGGTACGCGCGCCTCGACCAGGGTGCCGCCGCGCTCGCCGGCGCCGACGCGCAGGCGCCCGCGCACGCTTTCGAGGCGTTCGCGCATGCCCGACAGGCCGTTGCCCGGCACGATCGCGCCGCCGCGGCCATCGTCGACGATGCGCAGCACCGCGTCCGGCCCGTCCGTGCCGAAGCTGACCTCCGCGCGCTGCGCGCGGGCGTGGCGCTGGATGTTGGTCGCCGCCTCGCGCACGGTCAGCGCGAGCGCGCTCTCCACCCCGGCCGGCAGCGCGCTGTCGGCGAAGCCGTCTTCGAAGCGGTAGCCGAAGGCGATGCCGTCGGTTTCCAGCAGCAGCTTGGCCGAAGCGAGTTCGGCGGCGATGCCCGCGGCGCGGATGCCGCTCACCGCGCGCCGCACCTGCGAAAGCGCCTCGCGCGCGACCCGGCTGACTTCGGCGATCTCGCCGCGCGCGGCGTCGGGATCGCGCTCGAGCAGGCGTCCGGCGAGGTCGGACTTGAGTGCGACCATCGACAACGTGTGCCCGAGCAGGTCGTGCAGGTCGCGGCCGATGCGCTCGCGTTCGGCGAGCGCGGCCAGGCGCCGTACCTCGTCGTGCGACAGGCGCAGCGCGGCATCGCGCTCGTGCCCGATCCGCTCGAACACCACCAGCACGCCGATGATCGCCGTCACCGTCGGCATCCACACCAGCGCCTGCCACGGATAGCCGATGGACAGTGCGTAACCCAGCAGCAGCGCGTTGAGCACCACCAGCAGCGCCAGGTAGCCGAGCACGTTGTGCCCGCGCCGCGGCTGCAGCATCACGCAGCCGAACACGAAGTAGCTCAGCCCCGAGGGATACCAGGGCAGCAGCGCGAAACACAGCGCCGCCATCGCCAGCGCGCAGGCGTAGGCCTTGCGTGGCGACTGCACCACGCTCATCGCGTACAGCCACAGGAACAGCGGGAACGAGACCACCGTCAGCCACGCCCACAGTGCGGTGTAGCCGTAGGCGCCGCCGGAGAACGCGGGCGTCAGGAACACCCAGACCGACCACACCACGTGGACCATGGACAGCCACGGCGAGCGCCCCATGCGCTGGTCGAACGCGGCGATCGAGCCCGGTCGCGGCGCCAGCCAGCGTTGCAGTGCGTTTCGGATCACCGGGAGGCCTCCGGCAGGATGCGCATGCGATGCGGGATCATGGCACGGTGGGGAAACCGAGGTCAGAGTCGACTTTCCCCGTGTGCGCGTGGCTAGCGATGATCATTGGGGAAAGTCGACTCTGAGCCCGGGTTTTCATCCCGGTTTCTCCGGTTTCCGGCACGCCGGGTCAGCGCAGTTCGACCCGGTCGATCCGGAACTCGAACGCGCCTTGCGGCTGGCCCGCGGTGAAGGCGATGCCGCGTACCTGCGACAGGTCGCCGCCGGCGAACGCGGACAGTGGCAGGCGGATTTCACGCCACTCCGGTCCCGCGGTGAACGTCTGCACGGCCGGCATCCCCTGCATCGACGCCCCGGAGAACAGCATGGCGCTGTAGGTGCGCTCGTCGCCGCGCACCTGGAACACCAGTTCCTTGCGCGCGGACAGGTCGACCGGTTGCATCGGCTGCGCGGCGGGGAAGTACATCACCCCGGCCCAGGGATAGGCGAAACCGGGCCTGATCTCGCCGCCGATGCGCAGCGCGCCGCGCGAACCCTCGGCGCCGCCTTCGACCAGGGCGTGGCCGACCTGCGATGCGCCGCCGGCCATCTGGTCGGTGGTCGGCATCCAGCTGCCGAATGCCGCCTCGATCGCGTCGCCGTCGAAGTCGCTGACCAGGGTGTCGTCGGGTGGCGCGGTGGCGGCCGGCGCGGCCACGGTGTCGAGCTCGCGCGCGACGCGATGGCCGTTCTTCCACACCGCGTCGATCGCGCGCGTGGCCGTGATGTCGTCCAGCGGATCGCCGTCGACCAGCACCAGGTCGGCGCGCATGCCCTGCGCGATGCGTCCGCGTTGCGCGAGCCCGAAGCGTTTCGCCGGCAGCGAGGTCGCAGCGGCCAGGGCCTGCGCCGGCGTGAGCCCGGCGCGCACCAGCAGCGACAGCTCGTGGTGCAGGCTGGCGCCGTGCGCGGTGCCGGGATTGGGTGCGTCGCTGCCGGTGAGGATGTCGACGCCGGCGGCGTGCAGCAGGCGCACGCTATCGAGCGCGCGCTGCAGCCGCTGCGGATTCGGCGGGCCGAAATCGGCCGCCAGGGTGCCGGTCTGCTGCGCGCCGAGCAGCGTCCGCAGGCGCACGTCTTCGGCCAGCGCCTTGCCCTCGCCGCTGCCGGCCATCGAGGCGACCACGGACAGCGTCGGCACCACGAAGGCGCCGCGCTCGCGCATCGCGGCGACGAACGCCTCGTCGGCGACCGCGTCGGTGAACACGTGCACCAGGCCGTCGGCGCCGGCCTCGATCGCCATGCGCGCATCCTCCAGTTTGGCCACGTGCGCGACCGCGCGCCGGTCGCGCGCATGCGCTGCGGCCACCACCTGCGCGACCTGCGCCGGCGACAGCGTCGGCAGCCGCTGCGGCAGGCCGTAGGCGCTCAGGTCCTCGACGATCAGCTTGATGAAGTCGGCGCCCTCGTCGACGCGTTCGCCGATGAAGGCGTCGATGTCGGTATCGGCGTCCACCGTGGGCACCGGGAAGCCGTACTGGGTGCCGTGGCCGCCGGGTGCGGTGATGGCGAAGCCGGCGGCCCACAGGTCGGCGCGGTCGCCGTGCGTGGCCGCGTCGCGCTGTGCGCGCAGGCCGGGCAGGCGGGCGGCATCGCCGTGCATGTCGAGCGCGGAGGTCACGCCGAAGCGCGCCATGTCGCGCTGCGCATCGCCCCAGGCATGCACGTGGGCATCGATCAGGCCGGGCAGCAGGGTCTTGCCGCTGCCGTCGACCACGGTCAGGCCTTCCGGCACTGCGGCATCGGCGACGACGGCCTCGACCATGCCGTCGCGCACTACCACCGTCGCCACGCCCAGGTCGCGCTCGCCATCGAACACGCGTGCGCCCTGCACGACGAAACTGTTGCCTGCCCGGCCGTCGGTGGGTGCGGACGTCGCGGACTGCGCGGTCGGCTGGATCGCGACCGCGAGGCCGATCACGGCGGCCAGCGCGCCGGCGCAGGCGAGTTCAGGCCAGGATTTCATGACAGGTCTCCGGTGGACGCGGACGGGGCGGATTCACTCGGCGGCGGCGAGCCGCCGCTGCGCGAGCGCGAAGCATGCAATGGTGACCACCACCAGCACCAGCAGGTGCAGCCAGGTCGCCCCGCCGCGGTCGTGTCCGACCACCTTCAGCGCCAACTGGCCCAGGTGGTAGGCCGGCCAGGCCGATGCGATCCGCGCGAGCCAGTCGGGCAGCATCGACAGCGGCAGCCAGAGCCCGGACAGGAAGGCCATCGGCAGATAGATCAGGTTGAGCAGCACCGGCGCGGCGTTGCCGCCGACCAGGGTGCCGACCCACAGCCCGATCGCGGCGAACGGTAGGACCCCGAGGACGTTGACCGCGAGCAGCCCGCACCATTGCGACGGCGCCAGCGACACGCCGCCAAGCGTCGCCGCGAGCAGCGCGAGCACCCCCGAGATGATCGCCGCGAACAGCATCGCCATCGCCATCTTCGCCAGCAGCTGCGCACCGGGCGGCGTCGGCAGCGCACGTCGCAGCCGCAGGTAGCCGCGCTCGCGGTCCATGGCGATGGTCACGCCGAAGCCGAACAGCGCCGCGCCGACCACGCCGAACACGCCGTAGCTGGCCAGCAGGTATTCGGCCGCCGCCGCATTGCCGCGATTGAGCAGCACGCCGAACAGCAGGTAGAACATCGCGGGGAACGCGACCACCGGCGCGCAGAACGCCGGTTCGCGCAACATGCGCAGCAGTTCGTACTTCGCTTCTAGCCCATAGGCACGCCAGGGCGTGCGGGCGACGGGTGGCGCGATCGCGTCCATCATGCGGCCTCCTGCAGCGCCGGCCGGGTGAGGGCGAGGAAGGCGTCGGCGAGTCCGGCGCGGCGGATCTCGAGATCGCGCAGCGCGGGATCGGCCTCGAGCAGGCGGCGCACCACCGGTTCGGCGGGCTCGGCGGCGATGCTCAGTGCGTCGCCCTCGCGCAACGCCTCGCGCACGCCAGGCCATTGCGCCACGGCGCCGGCGGGCAGGTTCGAGATGCAGCGGATGCGGCGCAGCGACACCCGCGCGCGGATCTCGCCCACGCTGCCCTCGGCGATCAGCCGCCCGGCGTCGAGCACCGCGACCCGATCCGACAGCGCCTCGGCCTCCTCCAGGTAATGTGTGGTCAGGAGCACCGCGCTGCCCTCGGCGACCAGCTCGCGCACCGCGGCCCACAGCCCCTGGCGCGCCTCGATGTCGAGACCCGTGGTGGGTTCATCGAGGAACAGCAACCGTGGCCGCCCGCAGATCGCGAGCGCGAACTGCACGCGCCGCTGCTGTCCACCGGACAGTCGCCCGTAGCGGCGTTCGAGCAGTCCGTCGAGCCCGGCCAGCGCGACGCAGTCGGCGATGCTGCGCGGTCGCGGGTAGCCCGCGGCCACCAGTTCGAGCAGCTCGCGCACGCGCAGCCGTTCGGGAATGCCGGCCGACTGCAGCATCGCCCCGCACTGGCGGCGCACGGCCGCCGAACCCGGCACCTGCCCGAACACCGACACTTCGCCGGCATCGGCCGACAGCAGGCCCAGCAGCAGGCCGACCGCGGTGCTCTTGCCGGCGCCGTTGGCGCCGAGCAGCGCGGTCACCTGGCCGGCGTGCAGCGCCAGGTCGATCCCGTCCAGCGCGGGCGTGTCGCCGTAGCGCTTGCGCACGCTTTCGAGCCGCGCCAGTGGCGGCATGGTGGTGGCCATCGGTGCTTCCGGGGAGGACATGGCGCCATCGTGCCGCCGCCGTGGCCGGCGTGACATTCGCCGCCGTCAGTCGAAGCACCTGACACTTGTCAGCGGCCGGCCGCGATGCCGAGGGCTAACCTGTGCCCCACATCGGCGCGCCGGGCATCGCATCGCGCGACCGGTGTCACAATGGCTGCGAATCCACGTCCTGTCCTTCGATGAACACCAACGCCGACCTGCTCAATCAACTCCGGATCGACCGCTCCGCCGGCCCGCCGCCCTCGCGCAAGGGTCTGTGGATCGCGCTCGCGGCGATCGTCCTGCTCGTGCTGCTGGCGCTGGCCGGCTGGTGGCTGTTCGCCCGCGACAAGGCGGTGCCGGTGGAGACCGCGACCGCGGTGTCGCTGGCGGCCGGCACCGCGTCGGCCTCGGTACTGGACGCCTCCGGCTACGTGGTCGCGCGGCGCATGGCCACGGTCTCGTCGAAGATCACCGGCCGCGTGCGCGAAGTGCTGATCGAGGAGGGCATGGAAGTCGAAGAAGGGCAGGTGATGGCGCGGCTGGACCCGATCGACGCCGACGCGCAGCGTTCGCTGAGCGCCGCGCAGCTGTCGGCCGCGCGCAGCCAGGCCGCCAGCGTCTCGGCGCGGCTCAAGGAGGCGGAGGCCACCGCCGCGCGGCTGTCGCGGCTGGTCGGCGAGCAGCTGGTGTCGAAGGCGCAACACGACCAGGCCATCGCCCAGCGCGACGCGCTGCGCGCCGAACTGGTGACCGCGCAGCGCAATGCGCAGGTCGCCGCAGACAGCCTGCACATCTCCGACCTGGGCGTCGACAACACCGTGGTGCGCGCGCCGTTCGCCGGCGTGGTGATCGCCAAGGCCGCCCAGCCCGGCGAGATCGTCTCGCCGCTGTCGGCCGGCGGCGGCTTCACCCGTACCGGCATCGGCACCATCGTCGACATGGACTCGCTCGAGGTCGAGGTCGACGTCGGCGAGGCCTACATCGGCCGGGTGCAGCCGAAGATGCCGGTGCAGGCCACGCTCAACGCCTATCCGGACTGGAAGATCCCGGCCGAGGTCATCGCCATCATCCCCACCGCCGACCGCGGCAAGGCCACGGTCAAGGTGCGCGTGGCCCTGCTCGAGAAGGACGTCCGGATCGTGCCGGACATGGGCGTGACCGTGAGCTTCCTGGAGAAGGCGCCCGAGGCTGGCGGCGAGCCGCGGCGCGGCGTGCGCGTGCCGGCGACGGCGATCGTGCAGCGTGATGGTGGCGAGGCGGTGTTCGTCGTCGGCGACGGCAGCGTGGTCGAAGTGCGTGGCGTGCAGGCCGGCGCCATGATCGGCGAGGCGCGCGAGGTGCTGTCGGGCCTCGCGCCCGGCGAGACCGTCGTGGTCGAGCCGCCGACGGGTCTGGCGGAGGGCGCGACGGTGTCCACCGGCGCGAAATGAATCCGGCATCGTCCCTGCCATCTCGAGCGCAGCGAGAGGTCTGCTGTGGGCTTGGGAAGAAAGATTTCTCCCTTCGGTCGAAATGACAAGCTTTTTTGCTCCTGCAGGATGTTCGAAGTGACAAACAGGCGCGATGCTGCGAATCACTCCATCGCATGAACCTCCGGGACATTCCCGGCCACGACACCACACGAGGCAAGCCATGGCATCCCTGGTATCGATCCGCAACCTGACCAAGACCTACCAGCGCGGCCCGGAGAAGGTGGAGGTGCTGCACGGCATCGACCTGGACATCGAGAAGGGCGACTTCGTCGCGCTGATGGGCCCGTCCGGCTCCGGCAAGACCACCCTGCTCAACCTCATCGGCGGGCTCGACTCGCCGACCTCCGGCAGCATCGAGGTCGACGGCCAGCGCATCGACCAGCTCGGTGGCGGCAAGCTCTCGCACTGGCGCAGCCAGAACGTTGGCTACGTGTTCCAGTTCTACAACCTCATGCCCGCGCTGACCGCGCAGAAGAACGTCGAGCTGCCGCTGCTGCTGACCAAGCTCGGCGGCGCGCAGCGCAAGCGCAACGCGCAGATCGCGCTGCAGCTGGTCGGGTTGTCCGACCGCGTCAGCCACAAGCCCACCGAGCTGTCCGGCGGCCAGCAGCAGCGCGTCGCGATCGCGCGCGCGATCGTCTCCGACCCGACCCTGCTGATCTGCGACGAGCCCACGGGCGACCTCGACCGCCAGTCGGCTGAGGACATCCTCGGCCTGCTGCAGGTGCTCAACCGCGAGCACGGCAAGACCATCGTGATGGTCACCCACGACCCGAAGGCGGCCGAGTACGCCAGCCATACCCTGCACCTGGACAAGGGTTCCCTGGTCGAACGCCAGGCGCACGCGGCATGAATGCCCGCCACGCCGTGGATCGCGGTCGTGCCTCCGGTCCTGGTGCCGTGGATCCGGTGCGCTCCGCGGTTTCCTGCCATCCCGAGCGAAGCGAGGGATCCCGTTCCTCCATCCCGCCGTCAGCCAGAGGCAGACCACTGGCTGCGCTCGGGACGACATGTGCAGAGGTGGCTGCGCGATGAAGTACTTTCACCTGATCTGGGCGGCGCTGTTCCGGCGCAAGACCCGTACCTTCCTGACGCTGGCCTCGATCCTGGCGGCGTTCCTGCTGTTCGGCATGCTCGACGGCATCCGCACCACGTTCGCCCAGCTCGGGCGCAGCGCCGACGGCGCGCAGCGGCTGCAGACCACCTCGCGGCTGTCGATCGTCGAGAGCCTGCCGATCTCGCTGGAATCGCGCATCCGCCAGGTCGACAACATCCAGGAGGTGACCTGGGCCAACTGGTTCGGCGGCGCCTACCAGAACCCGCGCAACCAGCTGTTCACCTTCGCGGTGGCGTCGAACTACCTCGACCTGTATCCCGAGGTCGACGTGGACCCCGCGCAGCTCGAGGCCTGGAAGCGCACCCGCGACGGCATCCTCGTCGGCCAGCAGATGATGACCCGCTTCGGCTGGAAGGTCGGGGAGCGGATCCCGCTGCAGTCGACCATCTTCCCCAACAGCGACGGCACCCTGAACTGGTCGTTCGAGATCGTCGGCGTGCTGCGGGCGAAGGAGGGCAGGAGCGCCGGCTTCACCGAAGCGCTGATCCTGATGCACTACGACTATTTCGAGGAAGCCACGCCCTACGTGGACGACACCGTCGGCTGGTACATCAGCCGCGTGTCCGACGTGAACCGCAGCGACGCGGCGGCGAAGGCGATCGACGCGCTGTCGGCGAACTCGCCGCACGAGACCAAGACCATGAACGAGCAGGCGGCGATGGCCGCGCAGCTCAACCAGATGGCCGACATCGGCCTGATCGTGGGTTCGATCATGGGCGCGGTGTTCTTCACCCTGCTGCTGCTGACCGGCAACACCATGGCCCAGGCGGTGCGCGAGCGCACCTCCGAGCTCGCGGTGCTCAAGACCATCGGCTTCACCAGCGCCAGCGTGCTGGGGATGGTGCTGGCCGAGTCGGTGCTGCTGGTGGTGATCGGCGGCGTGCTCGGCCTGGGCCTGGCGGCGGTGCTGGGGCCGGCGGTGACCGCCGGCAGCAACGGCGCGATCAGCCTGCCTGCGATCGGCTGGCAGAGCTGGGCGCTGGGGCTGGGACTGATGGTGGCGATCGGGCTGCTGGTCGGGGCGCTGCCGGCGATGCGCGCGATGCGGCTGAACATCGTCGATGCGCTGGCCGGCCGCTGATGGCCGACGCTGATCGCCTGCGCGCCGACGCCGCGCGATCGCCGCGAACGGCCGGCGCGCCGCGCGGTGCCGGACGGCCGGACGTGATGGAACTCATGAGGGAATGCAGATGACCGCTTTGAAGAAGGTACTTCGTGGCTTCGGCCTGTTCCTGCTGCTGGCCGTCTTCCTCGCCGCCTGGATCGCGCTGCCGTGGCAGGCGCTGATCGGGATCGCGGTGCTGTTCGCGCTGTGGATGGCGTTCACCCGCAGCGGCCGTCAGGCGGCCTCGGTCACGCGCGTGGGCGTGGGCACCCTCCGGCAGCGCCTGGGCGCCTCGTCGGTGGTGGTGATCGGCATCGCCGGCGTGGTCGGGGTGCTGGTCGCGCTGCTGGCGATGGCGGAAGGCTACCGGCACACGGTCAGCAGCAGTGGCAGCGACGACACCGCGATCGTGCTGCGCGGCGGCTCGTCGGCGGAGCTGATGTCGGTGGTCTCGCGCGACGCGATCACCGCGATCGAGCGCGCGCCGGAGGTGGCCCGCGACGCCGAAGGCCGGCCGCTCGCCTCGGCCGAACTGGTGGTGTCTGCGAACGTGGTGCGCCGCGACGGCGAGGACGGCAGCGTCACCCTGCGCGGCGTCGGCGACATGGCCTGGGCGGTGCGGCCGGACCTGAAGCTGGTCGACGGACGCCGGTTCGAGACCGGCCGCCGCGAACTCGTCGTCGGCAAGGGCGCGCAGCGCCAGTTCGTCGGCCTCGATCCGGGCAAGGAGGTCCGCCTGGGCAGCCAGGTCTGGACCGTGGTGGGCGTGTTCGAATCCGGCGATGCGATGGAGTCCGAAATGTGGGCCGACGCCGAGGTGGTGTCCTCGACCTTCAACCGCGGCAGCAGCCGCGCCTCGGTGTTCGCCAAGCTGACCGATGCCGGCGCGTTCAACGCGTTCAAGGCCACGCTCGCGGCCGACCCGCGGCTGCAGGTGGAGGCCGATACCACCGCGGACTACTTCGCCTCCCAGTCCGAAGCGCTGACCAAGGTGCTGCGCATCATCGGCATCGTGGTCGGCTCGATCATGGCGATCGGCGCGGTATTCGGCGCGCTCAACACCATGTTCGCCACGGTCGCCTCGCGCGCGCGGGAGATCGCGACGCTGCGCGCGATCGGATTCCGCGGCATGCCGGTGGTGGTGGCGGTGATGCTCGAGACCATGCTGCTGGCGCTGCTCGGCGGCCTGCTCGGCGGGGTACTGGCCTGGCTGGTGTTCAACGGCTACACCGCCTCGACCCTGGCCGGCGGCGTGGCCAGCCTGAGCTTCGAGTTCCGGGTGTCGCCGGAGCTGCTGTGGCAGGGATTGAAGTGGGCGCTGGCGATCGGCTTCGTCGGCGGCCTGTTCCCGGCGCTGCGCGCCGCGACCCTGCCGGTGACCGACGCGCTGCGGGCGATGTAGGACATCGTGCGTCCTCCCCGCGCTGCGGGGCAGGGCGCCGGAGCGCCCCGCTTTCCCTTCCGCCGCTCGCGGGGCATTGCGCCCTTCACGGGTGGAAGGTGCCGAAGGCGGATGGGGCGCAGACGAAGACCGGCGTGAAACCGATGCCGGTCAGCGCCGGCAACCGCACCTGGCGCGAGTCGGCGCGCGCCGCAGGCGCGGTCGATCCGCCCATGGCCGGCGCCAGCCTCGCCACCGCCCCGAAGCCGAGGCCACCGCACGAAACTGGGACGTCATCCCGAGCGCCGCGAGGGATCTTGCTTCCGCAGTTGCGGTGCGCGGATCCCTCGCTACGCTCGGGATGACAGCGTTTGGAGCGGTGCCGACCTGGCTGCGCTTCAGTCCCCCAGCGACCCCCTCGCGCAGCACGCTTCCACTTTGCGCCGGTTCACCGCGTCGAGTCGAGAACCTCCGGTCATGTCATCCCGCCGGCCATGTCATCCCGAGCGCAGCGAGGGATCTGCGCCCCGCGGCGGCAGAAAGAAGATCCCTCGCTGCGCTCGGGATGACAGCGGGTGGGTGACGGGGGCGCCCCGTGGCGCTTCAGTCCCCGAGCAACCCCGCCTCGCGCAGCGCCGCTTCCACCTTCGGCTGGTGCGACGCGTCGAGCTCGGTCAACGGCAGGCGCAACCTGCCACCGCACAGGCCCAGGCGCGCCATCGCCCACTTCACCGGGATCGGGTTGGCCTCGACGAACAGCTGCCTGTGCACCGGCAGCAACCGCATCTGGATGGCCATCGCGCCCGCCACGTCGCCGGCGAGTGCGGCCACGCACAGTTCGTGCATCAGGCGCGGTGCGACATTGGCGGTGACGCTGATGTTGCCGTGGCCGCCGCACAGCATCAGCGCGACGGCGGTGGCATCGTCGCCCGAGTACACGGCGAAGCCCGCGGGCGCCTCGCGGATCAGCCACTGCGCGCGCTCGAGGTTGCCGGTGGCTTCCTTGATGCCGACGATGCCCGGCACCTGCGCCAGCCGCAGTGCGGTCTCGTGCTGCAGGTCGGCGGCCGAGCGGCCCGGCACGTTGTAGAGCACCACCGGCAGCTCGCCGGTCGCCTCGGCGATCGCGCGGAAGTGGCGGTACAGGCCTTCCTGCCCGGGCTTGTTGTAGTAGGGCACGACCTGCAGCTGGCTGTCGGCGCCGACCTTGCGCGCGAACTGCGCCAGCGCGATCGCCTCGGCGGTCGAATTGCCGCCGCAGCCGGCCATTACCGGCACGCGGCCGGCGGCCTGCTCGACCGCGACCCGGATGATCTCGCAGTGTTCCTCGACATCGACCGTGGGCGATTCGCCGGTGGTGCCGACCACGCCGATGCAGTCGGTGCCCTGTTCGACGTGCCAGTCGACCAGCTTGCGCAACGTGGCGTAGTCGACGCTGCCGTCTTCGTGCATGGGCGTGGCGAGCGCGACGATGCTGCCGCGCAGGAGGGGGTCGCTGGAGGTCATGGCGTGGGCCGGGCGTGCGAAAGGAGACGGAGCACGCGATTCTAATGCTGAACAGCGCGCACGCTGTCATCGGATTGTCATGCGAACGCGGTAGAGGGCCGCGCCCGCGACCCCTAACCTCTGCAACCTTTTCCGCGAAACCCCCGGGACCGCCGACGATGCGACGCGCGCTGCCGCTGCTGTGTGCCTGCCTGCTGCTGGCCGGCTTCGCCTGGCCCGATGGCGGCGACGCGCTGGGCCGGCGCCTGGTCGCGCCAGGCGGCGTGTCGCCGCTGCTGCCGGGCGCGCGCATCGAGCAGGCGATCGCGCGGCTGCCGCATCGCGAAGGGCGTGTCGCGACCGCGGCCGGCGTCGAACTGTTCTGGCGTGCGTTCGATCCGGGCGCGTACCGGCTCGACTACGCCTATCGCCCGGACGGCAGCGAGCGCGGGCGCATGGATTTCAGTCTCGATTTCGCCGTGCCCACGGCCACGCCGGTCGCGCCGCGCGGCACCGTGCTGCTGCTGCATGGCTGGATGATGGACGGCGGTTCGCTGCTGCCGTGGTCGCTGCAGCTGGCGCAGGCCGGCTACCGCACCATCAGTCTCGACCTGCGCAACCACGGCCGCTCCGGCGCCGCGCCGTCGGGCTACGGCCTGCGCGAGGCGCGCGACGTCGCCGACGCGGTGGCGGCGCTGCGCGAGCGCGGGGAGATCGTCGGCCCGCTGCACGTGATGGGCGTGTCCTACGGCGCGGCCACCGCGATCTTCAGCGCGCGCGAGCTGGGGCTGCAGGTGGAGAACGTGGTCGCGATCGAATCGTTCGACAACGCCGGGCGCGCGATCCGCGACATGGTGCCGCACCTGCTGCACAAGGCGCCGGAAAGCCTGATGCAGCAGTTCACCCATCGCTGGTTGCGCTGGCAGCTGGACGATGCCGCGCTCGAGCGCGCGATCGCGGCCGCGAGCGACACACTGGAGCTGCCGCTCGACCGGATCGACGTGGGCACGGCGCTGGCGCAGGTGCCTGGCTGCGTGCTGCTGCTGCACGGCCGCGAGGACGCGCACGTGCCGGTGGCGCATGGCCGTGCGCTTGCCGCCGCGGCGCCGCGCGCCCGCTACATCGAAGTACCCGGCGAGGACCACATCAGCCTGCCGATGCGCCTCGACCTGCTGGCGCCTACCGTCATCGACTGGCTCGACAACGCCTCGCCGACCCGCAACTGCCCCTCGCCCCTGGCCCTCGCCGACCCCGCGAATCAGCGCAACGCGTAGCCCCGACCAGCGTAGCCCGGAGAAGCGTAGCCCGGATAAGCGCAGCGCATCCGGGACCCCACGCATCCTTGCAGCACAACCTCCACTGCACGCGTCCAGCGCCGTTCCCGCATTGCGCCGCGGCTCCCGCTCCCGCGATCCCCGGATGCGCTTCGCTTATCCGGGCTACGGCCGGTGCGCCACTGCCTGCCACCGTGCGACACCGCCAGCCCGACCCAGACGATCGCTCATGCGATCGCACGCCCTGCGCCGAAGAAGAACGCCCCAGCGCGTAGCCCGGATGCGCTTCGCTTATCCGGGCTACGGCCGGGCGTCACCACGCGCTTCCAAGGGCGTCTTCGCGCTGCGCTGCGGCACCGGCGTCTCCGCGATCCCCGGATGCGCTGCGCTTATCCGGGCTACGCCTGTTGGGCCACCACCCGCCGCCGCGCGGCGAGCACGCCGTCGATCGCGAACACCGCCAGCCCGGTCCAGATGATGGCGAAGCCGATCGCGCGGTCGCGGCCGAAGGCCTCGCCGAAGAAGAGCACCCCCAGCAGCAACTGCAGCGTCGGCCCGATGTACTGCAGCAGGCCGACCACGCTCAGCGGCACGCGTCGAACCGCATAGGCGAAGAAGATCAGCGGGATCGCGGTCAGCGCGCCGCCCAGCACCAGCAGCAGGTCGATCCAGCCGCCCCAGCGCAACGACACGAAGCCGCCCTCGCCTGCGAACTCGAACCAGGCCAGCAATGCCAGCGCGGGGAAGAACATGAACATGTTCTCCACGCCGAGCCCGCGCACTGCCTCGACCGCGGCGAACTTGCGGATCAGTCCGTAGAGCCCGAACGAGCCGGCCAGGCACAAGGCGATCCACGGGAAGCTCCCGTAGTGGAACGTCAGCCACAGCACGCCGCATGCCGCCAGCGCCACGGCCACCCATTGCGCCGGCGACAGCCGCTCGCGCAGGAACAGCACGCCCATCACCACATTGAGCAGGGGGTTGATGAAGTAGCCCAGGCTGGCCTCGACCACGTGCCCGGCGTTGACCGCCCATACGTACAGGCCCCAGTTGACCGCGATCAGGGTGCCCGACAGCGCCAGCATCGCCACCAGCCGCGGCTGCGCGAGCACCGTGCGATACCAGCCGCGGCCCTCTCGCAGGGCGAGCCAGGCGGCGACCAGCACCGCGCACCACACCGCGCGGTGCAGCACGATCTGCAGCGACGGCACCGCCTTGAGCAGGTGCCAGTACAGCGGCATTAGCCCCCAGATGACGAACGCGCCGACCGCGATCCACAGGCCGCGGCGGTCGAGGCCAGGCGGGGTCACGCGTCCGCTTCCGCGACGGCGACCGGCGTGGGCTTCTTCGCCTTGGCCAGCGTGATCGCGACCACGCCCGACAGCACCACCGCCATCGCGCCGAGGTCGCGCGCGCCGAACGTCTCTCCCGCCAGCCAGATGCCGAGCAGCACCGCGATCACGGGGTTGACGTAGGCGTAGCTGCTCGCCAGCGCCGGCCGCACGTGCTGCAGCAGCCAGATGTAGGCGCTGAAGCCCACCAGCGACCCGAAGCTGGCCAGGTAGCCGACCGCCCACAGGCCGCGGGCGCTCGGCCAGCCGTCGAAGCGCTCGCCGATCGCAAGCCCCGCCACCAGCATCGCCGCACCCCCGCACAACATCTGCGCGGCGGCCGACATGAAGGGCGACGGCAGGTCGCGGCCGCGGCTCCAGATCGAACCGTAGGCCCAGGCCACCGCGGCCACCAGCAGGGCGACCAGGCCGACCGGGGTCGCCGTCAGGCTGCTGCCGGCATTGAGCCAGGCCACGCCGACGAAGCCCACGCCAAGGCCGATCCATTCCACCCGCCTTGGATGCTCGCCGCGCAGCACCGCGAACAGCGCCATCCACAACGGCACCGAGGCCACCGCGACCGCGGCCATGCCCGAGGACACCGTCTGCTCGGCCACGCACACCAGGCCGTTGCCGACGCCGAGCAGCAACATGCCCACGAACGCGGCATTGCGCCATTGCGCGGGGGTGGGCAGGGCCATGCCGCGCCAGCGCAGCACCGCCAGCAGCACCAGGCCGCAGGCGAGGAAGCGCACGCCGCCCATCAGCAGCGGCGGCCAGCCGCCTTCGAGCGCGAAACGGATGGCGAGATAGGTCGAACCCCAGATCAGGTACACCGACGCCAGCGCGAGGGCGATGGCGAGCGTGGACGCGGACGCTGGGCCGACCGATGCAGGCGAGGGACGCATCGGACACCGTGGGGCAGGGGCGCGCGGACACGGACGGTGCGTCGCGCGGAATGGCCGACATTCTACGGCGCGTCGTCGTTCCCGGGCTGGAACACCGCGGTCCCACGCATGCCGGTTCCGTAGGAGCGCCTTCAGGCGCGACCCGGGCTTCGGGGCATCACGCGTCGGTCGCGGCTGAAGCCGCTCCTACAGGGGTATGGCGGGCATGGGTGCGTAGGAGCGCCTTCAGGCGCGACCGGGCGCCGGCCGGTCGAGGTCCGGCGGCCTTCGCGACTTCGGCAGCTTCGCCACCGCGCTGCGCCAGGACCCGTCGACCAGTGCCCGCAGCTCGCCGGCGGGCATCGTGCGCACGTCCACGATCGTGAGCCAGCCGAAGCGCGCCAGCCAGCGTGCCGGCTGGATCCCCGGCTGGTCGGTGAGTTCGAGGAAGCGTTCCGCGGGCGCCTTCAGGCTGAACCGCCAGCGTTGCGGCGCGCTGGTCTTGAAGTGGGCGAAGCGCTTGCCGGCGACCGTATAGACGAGGATGTTCGCGGGCGGTCCGTGCAGCCGCGCCTCCGCACCGGGCAGGCCCGCGCAGTAGCGCTTGAGCGCGGCGACGTCCATCGTGCCGCGCGCCTACAACACCCGAGCCGCGCGCAGCGGCACCGGGTCGTCCCAGCGCTGGCGTCCGCGCAGGAACGCCAGTTCGACCAGCACGTCCGCACCGACCACCTCGGCGCCCTGGCGGCGCAGCAGCGCGGTGGCCGCGCGCAGGGTGCCGCCGGTGGCCAGCACGTCGTCGACCACCAGCACCCGCGCGCCCGGCGGCAGGGCGTCGACATGGACCTCGAGCCGGTCGCTGCCGTACTCCAGCGCGTAGTCCAGAGCCAGCGTCCGACCCGGCAGCTTGCCGGGCTTGCGCACCGGCACGAAGCCGCAGCCGAGCGCATGCGCCAGCGCCGCGCCGAGGATGAAGCCGCGCGATTCGATCCCGGCGACCGCGTCCGGCGGCGCGTCGCGCCAGGGCGCCGCCATCGCAGCGACCGCAGCGGCGAACGCGTCGGCATCGGCGAGCACCGGGGCGATGTCCTTGAACACGATGCCCGGTTTCGGGAAGTCGGGGACGTCGCGGACCAGGCGGAACCAGTCGGACACGGGCACGATCCTGAAGCGGGGCAGGCGGCCATCCTATCGCCCCTGCCCGCGGCCCGGCCTTCGCGCTATCGTGGCCGCCCGATTCCAAGGAGCGCCGCCATGCGCCTGCTGCCGATCCTGGTCCTGAGCGTCTGCGCCGCCGTCGCGCATGCTGGCGGCACACCGCACGGCAAGCCCCTGCCCGCAGGCGAGACCGTGCCGGTGTCGCAGGCGATCGCCGAGTTCGACGCCCACGCCGGCGCGCCGAAGCGCTTCAGCGGCCGCATCACCGAAGTCTGCCGGGCCAAGGGCTGCTGGATGATGCTCGAGGACGACGGCCGCAGCGCACGGGTGATGTTCGGCAAGCACGACTTCTACATCCCGAAGGACACCACCGGCAGCGCGGTGGTGCACGGCGTGCTGACGCGCAAGGAACTCACCCCCGAACAGGTGGAGCACCTCAGCGGCGACAGCGGCAAGGGCATCGCCGCCGAGCCGGTGGAATACCGCATCACCGCCGACGGCGTCGAAATCGCGTCCTGACGTCGGCGCGGCGCGCCTGCCGCGCGAAGCCCGTGCCATGGACCACGCATCCCCGCTCGCTTTCCAGCGCCAGGTGCCTGCGCATCGCCCTGCTCCCGCTTGCGGGGGAAGGGCGGGGACGGCGGCGTGTCCGCGGCCAACAAGCTCCAGCGGCACCATCGCGCTGCTCGCCGTCGTCGTGTTCGCCACCGCAGCGCCCGACGCCGATGCCCGCACCGTCTACCGCTGCGTGCGCGACGGCACCGTCAGCCTGTCCACCGCGCCCGAGCCGGGATCGAAGTGCGAGGCGAAGGAACTCGACGACAACGCCGTGCAGACGCCGAACCTGTGGGGATCGATGGGCGTGTTCAGTGGCACCCTGTACGAGCGCGAGCAGGACGGCACCCTCGTCTACGGCACGCGCAACCTGCCGGGTTCGCGCCCGTACCTGCGCTTCACCGCGACCACGCCGCCGGGTGAGCCGGCGCATGAAGGACTCGGCCAGGTCGGCGCGCCGCGGCTGGACCGGTTCCCGGGCGAGTTCCGCACCGCGGCCAAGGCGACCGGGGTCGAAGACGCATGGCTGCGCGCGATCGCGCATGCCGAAAGCGACTTCGACGCGGGGGCGCTCTCGCCCAAGGGCGCGCAGGGCGTGATGCAGCTGATGCCCGACGTGGTCTCCGACTACGGGGTGGAGGATCCGTTCGACGCGCGGCAGTCGATCCGCGCCGGCGCCCGCCACCTGCGCGCGCTGCTGCGGCGCTACGACGACGACCGCACGCTGGCGCTGGCTGCCTACAACGCCGGCATCGGCACGGTGCAGCGCTACGGCGGCGTGCCGCCCTACGCCGAGACGCAAGCGTACATCGCCAAGGTGCAGGCGCTGCATGCGCGCTATCGCGAGGCGATGGGCTTCCGGGTGGAGCGGCCGGCACAGTAGGAAAACCGGGGTCAGAGTCGACTTTCCCCGAAGATCCGTGCCGACCGCCGGATGACCGGGGGAAAGTCGACTCTGACCCCGGTTTTCCCCGGTTCTCGCTGCGCCTCAGCCTTTCGGCGTGAGCTTCAGCAGGCGCCCGCCCTTGCCGTCCTCGATCACCCACAACGCGCCGTCCGGTCCCTGGCGCACGCCGCGGATGCGCGCGCCCATCTCGAAGCGCTCGGCCTCCCAGGCGCGATCGCCCTCGAACTCGATCCGCACCAGCGCCTGCGACGACAGGCCGCCGGCGAAGGCGTCGCCCTTCCAGTCCGGGAACAGGTCGCCGGAGTAGAACACCAGGCTCGACGGCGAGATCACCGGGGTCCAGGTGATCGCGGGCGCGTTGAACTCCGGACGGGTGTCGTGGTCGGGGATCGGGCGGCCGTCGTAGTGGTCGCCGTTGGACACGATCGGGTAGCCGTAGTTGGCGCCGCGCTCGACCCTGTTGAGCTCGTCGCCGCCCTTCGGCCCCATCTCGATGTCCCACAACTGGCCGTTGTCGTCGAAGGCGACGCCGAGCGGATTGCGGTGCCCGAGCGACCACACCTGCGCGGCCACCTCGCCCTGGCCGGCGAACGGGTTGTCCGCCGGCACGCTGCCGTCGTCGTTCAGGCGCAGCACCTTGCCCATGTTCGAGGCCATGTCCTGCGCCGGGTCGAACTTCTGGCGGTCGCCGGAACCGATCCAGAGCATGCCGTCGTGGAACACGATGCGATGCGCGTAATGGCCTCGTCCGCTCACCTTCGGCACCTGGCGCCAGACCACCTCGAGGTTCTCCAGCGCGCCGCCACCGGCGTCGTCGGTCACCAGGCGCGCGCGCGCGACCGCCGCGCCGGCGGTGTCGCCATCGCCTGCTTCGGCATAGCTCAGGTACACCATGCCGTTTTCGGCGAACTCCGGATGCGGCACCACGTCGCCGAACCCGCCCTGGCCGCCGTAGACGACGTCCGGCACGCCGGTCACTTCTCCGGCGCGCCCGCTGGCCACGTCGACCAGCCGCAGCGCGCCCGGCTTCTCGCTCACCAGCAGGCGGCCGTCGGGCAGGAAGCTCAGGGCCCAGGGTTCGTCGAACGCGGCGACCGTCTCGACCGAGAACGGGCCGATCTCGCGGGTCTCGCGCGCCTGCCGATCGCCCGCGTCCTGCGCGGTCGCAGCCGTGTCCTTGGCCGCGGACTGCGCGGCGGATTCCGCGGTGCCGTTGGCGTTGCACGCCGTGAGCAACGCCAGGGACAGCAGCGTGGTGGTCAGCGCGGGTCGTGGCATCGGAATCTCCTCACCGGGATCGGGGGTCTCCGCATGATACCGTCCGCCGACCCCCGGCCATACCGGCCATCGGCGATACGCAATGACGATGCAGGATTTCGAGACGCTCGACTGCCCCTATTGCGGCGAACCGGTCACGCTCGCGCTCGACGCGTCCGCGGACGACCAGTCGTACGTCGAGGACTGCCAGGTGTGTTGCCGGCCGATGCTGGTCGCGGTTGCGTTCGATGCACCGGATTCACCGCGGATCACGTTGCGCCGCGAAGACGAATAGGCCCGGGACGGCTGGGCTGGCGCTGGGCGGGCCCCGTCCGCGCGAAGCGGGCCTGGCGGCGCGAGACTGAACGCGAGATTCGCGGGAACGTCTTGTTAACTTCGCGCATGCACGGATCTTTATGCCCACCCGGGCAAGGTGTGCGCCGTGCGGAAAGCGGTCGTCAGGGACGCCAGCCGCGCACCACAAAAATCGAATCCCCACGGGAGATAGTGATGAAGAATGCACGCAAGCCGCTGTTCGGAATGATCGCGCTGGGCGCGGCCCTCGCCATGCCGATGGCCTTCGCGCAGGACGCCACCACGCCGGCGCCGCAGGATCCGACGGCGCCGACGGCGCCCACGCAGTCCACCGCCCCGGCAACCGAGCAGCAACCGCTGACGTGGGCCGATGTCGATGTCGACGGAAACGGCACGCTGAGCAAGGACGAGGCGGGCGCGCTGCCGTCGCTGGCGCAGGTGTTCGACGACGCCGACGCCGACAACGATGGCGAACTGACGCCGGACGAGTACAAGGCCTTCGTCGCCCAGGCGAATCCGCAGCAGCCCGACGCGTCCGGCGGCAGCGACTGACCCGAACCGGCGTAGCGCAGCCTTCCTTGCAGGGCTGTTTTCCAACGCAGGCAAGCGAGCCATCGGCGGCCCCAGGGCCGCCGATGGCGTTTTCGGCATCCGGGGGGCCGGAGGCCCGATCCTGATGGATCTCCAGGACGATGCCGCGCCCCGTCGCCGCGGCATAATGCGACGATGGATACGACTCCCCCGATCGAGATGGTCGGCTTCGACGCCGACGACACCCTGTGGCGCAGCGAGGACTACTTCCACGCCGCGCAGGACGAGTTCGAGCGCATCGTCGGGCGCTACGTGGATCTCGCCGAAGCCGGCGTACTCGATCGGCTCTATGCGGTGGAGAAGGGCAACATCGCGGTGTTCGGCTATGGCGTGAAGGGCATGGCCCTGTCGATGGTGGAAGCGGCGGTCGACGTCACCGACGGACGCATCGCGGCGCGCGACCTGCACCGCATCGTGCAGATCGCCAAGGACATGCTGCGCCATCCGGTGGAACTGCTGCCGGGCGTGCGCGACGCGGTCGAGGCGATCGCCGCCGAGCACCCGGTGGTGCTGATCACCAAGGGCGACCTGTTCCACCAGGAGGCGAAGGTGCGCGACAGCGGCCTGGCCGATCTGTTCCGCCGCATCGAGATCGTCAGCGAAAAGGACGTCGCCGCCTACGCGCGCCTGCTCGAAGAGTTCGCGGTGCCCGCCGACCGCTTCGTGATGGTCGGCAACTCCCTGCGTTCGGACATCGTGCCGATCCTGCGCCTGGGCGGCTGGGGCGTACACGTGCCCTACCACCTGACCTGGGCGCACGAGAACGAGGCCGACGATGTCGCCGGGCACCCGCGGCTGCGGCAGGTGGCCGATGCCGCCGCGCTCCCGGCGGCGATCGGCGACATCGTGGCGTCGGCCGCGGTGGCTACAATCGTCGAAGCTTGATGCCGGACGCCCCGATGCGTGCCCTTGCTCCCGTCGTCACGATCCTCGCTCTTCTCCCCGGGCCAGGCCCGGCCTACGCGCAGGACGTCGCGCAAACCGCGGCAGACGCATCGCAGGCAGCGCCGGCACGGCCGCAACCACGCACCGGCGACGCTTGGATCGATGCGCGACTGCTCGACATGGACGACTATGCCGCGCGCCATGGCGATGCGTTCGTGGACGAGATCGTGCGCTACCACGAGGCGCCGCGCGCGCTGGTGGAAGGCGCGCTCGCCGGGGGCGCGATGCGCCCGGGCGATGTGTACTTCGCCTGCGCGCTGGCGCAGGCGACCGGCCGGTCGTGCCGGACGGTACTGGACGCGCGTCGCGAGGATCCGGCCGCCGGGTGGGACGCGATCGCCGCGCAGCTGGACGTTGCGCCCGCCGTTTACCGGCGTATCCGCGGCGACATCACCGAGAGCTACGTGCGCTGGGCGCGCCCGCTCGACTCCGGGGCGTCTTCACCACCGTAGCTGGCGGGCGCCGCGTCCCCGCAGGCCTGGCCGCGGCCGCCGCACGGCCGTGCGTCCTCTCCCGCGCCGGGTCCGGGCCGGCCTTCTCGCCGCCTAGACGACGCACTGGCCTAAGGTGGCCGTCCTCGTTCTTCCGGATGGTGCAAGCGCATGATCGACGTGGCGATCGTCGGTGGCGGGCCCGCGGGCCTGACCGCTGCCACCTACCTGCGGCGCTTCCACCGCTCCTGCGTGATGCTGGATGCCGACGAAAGCCGTGCGCGCTGGATTCCCGAAAGCAACAACTGCCCCGGCTTCCCGGGCGGCGTGTCCGGGCCCGAGCTGTTGCGCCTGCTGCGCGAGCAGGCGCGCGACTTCTCGGTACCGATCGAGCCGGTGCGCGTAGGGCGCGTGGCGCGCGAGGACGACGGGTTCGTCATCGATGGCGAGGGACGCAGCTGGCACGCACGTACGGTGATGATCGCCACCGGGCTGCGCGACCGCCTGCCGGGCGAGTGGGCCGAGGACGCGCTGGCCTGCGGCGCGCTGCGGCTGTGTCCGATCTGCGATGCATTCGAGGTCAGCGACCGGAGGATCGGGGTGTACGGCCCCGCCGATTCGATCGGGTCGCACGCCGAATTCCTGCTGGCGTTCTCCTCCTCGGTGTACGCGCTTCCGGCCGACGGTGGCGACGGTGGCGACGGGGGTGCCGAGGGCGAGGCGGCGCGGCAGGCGGGCGTGCGGTGGCTCGCTGCGGGCGATCTGCGGTTCGACGGGCGCAGGTGCAGTTACAAGGTGGCAGATGGCGAGATCGCGCTGGACACGGTGTATTCCTATCTGGGATTCGACACCTCGGTACCGCTCGATGGCCTCGACATCGAACGCACCCGCAGCGGCGAGATCGTCGTCGACCGCCACCAGCAGACCCGGGTGCCGGGCCTGTATGCGATCGGCGACATCGTCGGCGGCCTGAACCAGATCGCGGTCGCGGTCGGGCAGGCGGCGATCGCCGCGACGCACGTGCATGGCCGACTCGCGCCAGTAGCGCGAAGCGACGCGGAGCCGGCGCGGTGAACCCGGACATCATCGGCTGGCTCGCCTCGGCGATCCTGCTCGCGACCCTGGTGCGCCAGGTGCGCAAGCAGGTGGCCGACGGCACCGGCGCGGGCGTGTCGCGCTGGCTGTTCATCGGCCAGAGCCTGGCCTCGGTCGGCTTCATCGCCTACAGCGTGCTGCTCGACAACTGGGTGTTCATCGTCACCAACAGCTGCATCCTGATTACCGCGATCGCCGGACAGTGCCTGCGCCCGCGGAAGGGCTAGACCGGGTGTCATCGGTGCCGGGCGACGTGGGGTGCCGGAGGCGGCGCAAACCCCGCAACGCGCAGGGCGGACGGCGACCGGCGCATCCTCCCTTTCCCCGGGCGCCGGGTCGGGCGGGTCCTTGTCACCTTGGAGGATCCCGTGCCGGCGGAGGAAGCCCTCGCAGCGCGGCCGTGAAGGCGCAGGGAGCCGCAACCGACTCGTATGACCGCCGCCGGCTTTCCCGATACCCGGTCTGCTCCCGTGCCGCCACGCGCGGGATTCCGCGCCTCGGCTGCCCTGCTGCAGGCGTCGCTCGTCCGGCTGATACGGTGGAGGCGAACACTCCTGCTTTCAGGGGCTTGGGTTGGCGGGCGTGGAGCACGCCCGCCCGGTGCATGGCCTGCGCGTCCGCGCCGGATCTTCGGGCGACGCCGCCCCCGTTCCCAGGCCAGACCCCGGTGGGGCATGGTCGCATGCACGCGACACGGTCGCGGCCGACCCTCACGTTCTGTTGCGCCCGGCCGTTGTCTCCTCGTAGCGGCGACTGCCGGCAGCTGTCGAGGAACCACGAGATTTGGCGATGAATCCCATTCGCATTCATGAAGCCGGCCGTATGCGCCGGCATCGCCGGCAGCGCGGCCATGGTCGCGCTGGTTCCCGGGTGCACGGGGGTGCGGGTTTCACCTTGCTGGAGCTGATCTTCGCCGTCGCGGTGCTGGTGATCGTCGGCATGCTCGCCCAGGCCCAGTTCACCGGGTACGTGGAGCGCTCCAGGATCGCCGTGGCCAAGGCGGACATCGCCACGATGACGACGGAGGTGCTGCGTTATCAATCCAATCACGAAGGCCGCCTGCCCGCGACCCTGGCCGACATCGGCAGGGACGATCTGCTGGATCCATGGCAGCGCCCCTACCACTACACCAACCTGACCGCCACCAACAAGGGCGCGGCCAGGAAGGACCGCCGGCTCAATCCGATCAACTCCGACTACGATCTCTTCAGCGCCGGCAAGGACGGCGTGTTCAAACCGCAGATCAGCCAGAAGGACAGCCTCGACGACGTGATCCGGGCGCGCGACGGCGCTTACATCGGGATTGCAGAGGATTTCTGAGCGCAACCGATGCCTGCCAGTTCACGTCTGTCCACCGCGCTTTTCGGCAGCAGCTTCGGTCGACGCCTTTTCACCATGTTCTGCCTCGCGGCATTGTTGCCCGCGGCGATCGTGTTCTGGATGACCTATCGCACCGCGGCTGCCGACGCGGAAGCGGCGACGCAGCGGGCGCTGCGGCAGGGCGGCAAGGATTTCGCCCTCGGCGTTTACGGCAGGCTGGAAATCGCCGCAGGCGCCCTCGCGACTGCGGATGCGGACGCCATTGCGCGCGATGGACGGGACCCGTTTCTCGCGTTGTACTTCAGCCAGACGGCCCTGGTCGACTTGCCGCGCACGGCACCCGGCACGCCGTCCGTGGCTCCTGCAGCGGCGCTCGGCGACCCCGGGGCGGTCCCTGTCCGGCTGCGGGTCGAGTCGCATGCCGACGGGGTCGCGCTGAAGCTGGTGCGCGTGACCGGAAGCCGCGTGCTCGTCGGCACCCTCGATCCGGCCTTCCTCTGGGGCGGCACCGCGGACATGCGCCAGGATATGCGGATCTGCATGTACGCCGGACGCGAACGCCTGTTCTGCGGCGGTCATCCGGGAACCGAGCGCGGCGACCGGCTGCTGGCGGAGACGTGGGACCTGTTTCTCAGGGCCCGGTTCGCCGCGGAACCCTGGACGGTCGCCGCGGTGGCCGGAGCCGGACATGGCCTGCGGCACTACTCGGGCGTGATCGCGCCCGCGGCGGCGGCGGTGTTGCTGCTCGCCATGCTGCTCAGTTCGATCCAGATCCGGCGCGTGCTGGTGCCGCTGTCTGACCTGTTGCGCAGGATCCGCGCCTTCGATGGCGCGAGCACGCGGATCGCCAGGCAGGCGGGGGAGGACGAGTTCGACCTGCTGTCGCGGACGTTCGACGGGATGCAGCACCGGATCGGGCGCCAGATGGACACGCTGCGCGCGCTGTCGGACGTCGACCGGCTGATCCTGGAAGGCGCATCGTTGCTGGAACTGGTGGACCTCGTGGCGCGACGCATCCAGGAAGCCGTGGGGCCGACGACGGTCTGCGTCCTGGTCTCGGCCGTGGACGCGGACGGCGATGCGACCCTCTTCCTGCGCCGGCGCGGCGGGAACGCGACCGAACAGATTCCCTGTCCGGGCGCCTGCGGCGCGGTGCCGACGGCCGCGCAGGGGCGTTGGCAGCGCGTGGACGAACTCGGTGGTGGGGCCTTGCGCGATGCCTGCCTGCTCGACGGGGTGAGGGAGGTGCTGGTGCTGGCGCCCGCGGAGCACCCGGGCCGCGTCCAGGTGGTCCTGGGTTTCGAGGCGCAGCCGCGCGAGCTGGAGGGCCCGTTCGCGCAGGCGCAGAAGCTGGCCGAGGCCATTCCCGTCGCGGTCGCCTTCGAGGAGCGCAGGCAGCGGCTGGAATTCCAGGCGCACCACGATCCACTGACCCAGTTGCCCAACCGGCTCGCGACCTTCGAGGCCGTCGCCACGGCGATCGAGGCGGCGGAGCGATCGGGCTCGCGGTTCGCGGTCGCCTTTCTCGATCTCGATCGCTTCAAGTCGATCAACGATGGCCTCGGCCATGCGTCCGGCGACGAACTGCTCGTCGGCGTCGGGCGGCGCATCCGCGCCAGTCTGCCGGCCCACGATTTCGTGGGCCGGTTCGGTGGCGACGAGTTCTGCATCATCCTGGCCGACGCCGGCGGCGCAGCCGAGGCGGAAAGCGCCATGCAGCGCGTCGTCGATGGCCTGGCGCGCCCCGTGGAAGCCGGCGGCCGCCAGTTCGTGCAGCGCTTCAGCGCGGGCATCGCGTTCTATCCCGTGCACGGCCGGGACGCCAGCACCCTGATCCGCAATGCCGACGTCGCCATGTACCACGGCAAACGGGCCGGGGGCAGGGCGCTGCGAATGTTCGAGCCGGAGATGAACGCGGCGGCGCAGTCGTCGCTGCAGATGGAGAACGATCTTCGCGAGGCGATCGCGGCGGGTGCGATCGACGTGCATTATCAGCCGCGCGTCGACAGCCGCAACGGTCGCATCTTGGGCGTCGAAGCGCTCGCGCGGTGGACGCATCCGCAACGCGGTCCGATCCCGCCGTCGACCTTCGTCGTCCTGGCCGAGGCTGCCGGCCTGATCGACGATCTCGGCGCACTGGTGCTACGCAAGGCTTGCCGGCAGAAGGCGGCATGGAAGGCGTCGGGATTGTCGTTGCCGGTGGTCGCGGTGAACGTGTCCAGTCACCAGTTGCGTTCGCGACGGCTCGTCGAGACGCTGCGCACGGCCATCGATTCGGCGGGCATCGATCCTCCGGAACTGGAGATCGAGATCACCGAAACCATGCTGGTCCAGGACAGCGAGGCGGGCGAGCAGCAACTTCGCAGCGTCCACGACATGGGCGTCGCCATCGCCATCGACGACTTCGGCACCGGCTACTCCTCGCTTTCCTACCTGGCCGGACTGCCCGTCGACACCCTGAAGATCGATCGCGCCTTCGTCCTCGGCATCGGGGACGGCAATACCGAAATGGCGGCGATCATCCGCGCGATCATCGGGCTGGCGAAGGAGTTGGGCAAGAACGTGATCGCGGAGGGCGTGGAGTCGATGGTGGATGTGGAACTGCTGGCCGACTGGGGCTGCTACACGATCCAGGGATACGCCTACTACAAGGCACGCGATGCCAAGGCCCTGGCCGGGCTGCTGCGCGCCCAGCCCCAGGCTGGTTGAAGCGCGCATCGGACCCTGCATTCGACGGTAAACGACATCTGGCGACAGGTTCGCCTCGGTCGACTCGAGACCTGCGGACAGCGCCCGACGACAATGGTGGCGTCGTTGCCCCCGCCGCCTTCGTCATGACCGGACATCGCCAGCCGCCGCCCCCGACACACGATGCGGCCTCCCTGCGCCTCTCGGTCGTCCTGACGATGGAACAGACGGGAAGGCCATTGTTTTCAGCTGTTTGAAAGGCGGCGCATGCAACTTGAGCACACCAATCCGCACACGAACAACCGGCGATGGTCAGGTGTCGACACTGCTTTCGACCCTTTGCAGCCGCTCAGGAATTGAGCTCCTGCCAGGGTGAGAGCTCTGACCATCTCAATACCGCCGCAGTCTATTCGTACGCTGTGCAATCGCAAGAACGAGTAGAGGAGACACGCTTCACTTGACCATCTCTTCGAGATAAATCTGCTCGAGATTGGCCGCGGAGAGTTCGTTGGGCGCGAACTCGCGACGGAGCTGGCCGGCGCGCATGATTCCCACCCGGGTAGCGATTTCCCTTGCGCGGAACAGATCGTGGGTGGCCATGAGTACTGCGACGCCATCCTGCGAGATCCTACCGAGCAGTTGGCTGAACTCGTGGCTAGCGCTGGGATCAAGGCCGCTGGTGGGCTCGTCGAGCAGCAGGGCGCGAGCCTGCTTCGCCAACGCGATGGCGATGCCGACCTTCTGTCGCATCCCCTTGGAATAGCCAGAGACACGTTGGTCGAAGGCTACAGCCTGCAGGCCGGCTTCCTCGAGCAGGGCGGTCCTCTCCTTTCGCGAGTAGCGGTGCCCACCGAGCTCGGCGAAGTAGTCGAGGTTTTCATCGCCGGTGAAATGGCCGTACAGGTTGACCTGTTCGGGAATGTAGGCCAGCCGGGCGCGAGCACCCCTGGGATCAACCTGGGGGTCCAATCCATCCACGGTCACGTGTCCTCCGTCGGGAGCCAGGAAACCGAGGAAGCACTGGATAGTCGTCGTCTTGCCGGCCCCATTCGGGCCCAGCAGCGCGTAGATCTCCCCTGGCTCGACTGTGAGGTCCAGCGCACGCAGCGCAATATGGCCGCCGAAACGTTTGTGAAGCAGTCGAGCTCTCAGCATTGCGACCTCAGGGACGGGCGCGCCGAAGGCGCACATAGGCGGCGAAGGCCGCGAGCAGCGTTGCAAGCACCGTCCCCAACAGGGGCCAGGCAGCGCGGGAAACTCGATCGCGAGGAGGCTCGTCCTCATACGCGAAACGTGGCGCAGCGTCGTAGTCCCAAAGCGTCAATGGGATGCGTGCCGCGAACTTGACGTCAAAGAAGTTCCGCCATTCGGTCTGGAAGCGATCCGCTGCGCCCTCGAAGCGCTGGCGGCGCTCCGGTGCATAACCGGCGAAGTCGTCCGTCAGCACCTTCATGGCGAGCGCCGGGCTAAACATTGCAGCGATCCGCAGGCGTTGGGCCTGCTCCACCCGACGCTCCTCGATGCGACGTGCAGCAGGGGTGAACATGCGGTCAATGATGATCTGCCTTGAGTAATAGCTCTCGACAAAGTAGCGCTCGTATTCGTTGAACGCCCCGCGGCGCGGTCGCCGCAGCGGGTTCTCGGCGTAGTAGGCCTCCGTAACCTCTGTCGCGCGCTCGGTCAGGTCCGAGTCCAAAGCGCGCCTACCTATCACGGAGTCCAAACGTTGCGGCGCGGGGCCGTCCTGGGACAGCACTTGTGAGGAAACGACCGGCAGCAGCACAGCCGACAAGATCCACGTGGCCAGCAACGTGACGCCGGCTGTTGCGGAGTTGCGCGCGTGCGCGTTGATCAAGCCTGCCAGGGCCAGCCAGAAGGCGATGGCGGCGGCCAGCGCGAGCAGCCATGACAGCAGATCGGGCAGCAACTGTAGGAACGGGCCTTCCCACGAAGCCAAGACACCTGCCGTGGCAATGGTTCCCACGACTCCCAACACTGCCAAGAAGCACACGGCAAGACGGGCGAACATGATCGTTCCCAGTGACGTACCCTGGGAAGCGAGCACTGGCGTGATCTGCTGCTCGCGATCGCGTGAGAGTGAATCGTAGGCGAGCACGATCAGGACCAGCGGTAGCAGCCAGGCGACGACGAACGCGGCGTCGAGCGGGCCATCGAGCCGAATAGCTGGATTCTCACGGCTGGGCGGAGACGCGCTGTGGCGGGACCCCACGCCGAACGTGATCAGATCATTGCCTTCGCGCGCCGGGCCGACCGACAGCGACGCAAGTGGCGTGGGCGGCATGGCGATGGTAATGCGTGCGTGCATAACCACGAGGTCGGCACGAGATGGATCGTCAAATGTCTGCCTTTCGCGAGTCCCCTGCTCGAGCTCGACGTAGCGGGCACGAGCCTGGAGCCAGGAATCGGTGGTTGCGGCGATCGCTTCGCGCTGCGCTGCGCGTGTCTCGGTCACCCTGACCACACCATTCACTACAGTGAACCCGAGTAGAAGCCCCAGCACGCCGAGAACGAGCAAGTTGGCTCTGTTTGCAGAGAAGAGCCGCCATTCCTGCGCAAGCAGGCGCGTCATACGTCTACCGCTCATGGGCGGAGCCTACGGGCGGCGATCCAGAGCAGCGACCAGCCCGCGAACAGCCAGACCATTAGCAACGAGGCCGGGACCACAGCCTGTTGCAACGCCCATCCCGCACTGGGCGGCTGGTAGACGAAGCGGGAAACGCGTGCCCAATCGTCGCGGTCCGCGAGCATTTCCCAGGCATCTCCGCGCGTTCTCTCCACGATGAGATCGTTCATTACCGTGTTGAATCCGCGGCGATAGTGTTCGGCGGCGTCCGCGAAGTGGCGGTAGTGCGGCCAATCCATGCCGGCCATACCGTGTGAGAATGATCTTGCCGCGATCGCGGGAGAGACCGCTACAGCGGCCATACGAATCCGTTCTTGGCGCCGGTAGATCGCCAGCAGGCGGGCATACTGGCGTTCGGCGATGCGGTCGCTCCACTCGCTCATGGCATGCATGCGCAAACCCGAAAAGCCGATGGGCAAATCGTCGAGACTGGCTACGCGATACCGCTCCAAGGTGGCCCGCTCAAGTCGCTTGAGACGCTCGTCCCAACCGGGCTCGCCTTCGAAGCCTGTGGCGAACTCGGTTCCAATGGCCTTCGCGTATGTCGCCGCGTCCGGCGTAGGCGCCAGTGTCCTCGCCAGGTGCGCTGCAACGCGCGGCGCCAGCAGCGAACTCGCAACCCAAATGGCCAAGGCAGCGACGAGTGCCGTCCGCGACGAGCGCACCAGGATCGAAATGGTCATGCCGACGGCTAGCATTGCGAGGAGGAAAACGCCATTTCCGACGAACGCCGCGAACGCTCGCAATACCGTGTCGGCGCGCTCGCCCGCCTCAGCCACCGTTAGGAGCAGGGCCATCACGACGATAGCCAGCGGGAGTAGCGGGACCGCCATCGCAGCGGCAAGCCCCACGTACTTGCCGGCTACCCAGCGCGCCGCCGAGACATTCTGCGCGAGGATCTGCCGCAGTTGGCCTGTCTCGCGCTCGCGAGCAACCGACAGTGCGCCCAGGACAAGGGCAAGCAATGCCCCAAGCAACTGCAACAAGGCTGCGCCGCTTCGCTCACCCAGCCCTGCCGATGCGGCGAGGTCGTCGTCGGCGGGCGCATGCGAAAACGCGGTCTGACTATGCGCCTCAAGCCAGAGCGTCCGGCCCGCGTGCGGGCGTAAACCGGATTCGAAGATCGCCAGGGGCGATTCTGGCTTGGCGACGTAGATACCGAAAGACGCCGCGCGGTGCGGGTGCTTTGGTGGTTGATCCAGCCACTGTGCGTAGGATCGTTCGGCAAACAGGCTTCGTTCTTGCTCGCCGCGCGCGTGGTCGCGCCAGCCTGCGATCACGGCGGCCCCTATCAGCACGATCACGAGCAGCCCGGTCACCAGGAGGCGCCCGTCGCGCGCCTGCAGCAGCATTTCTCGTCGAGCGATGGTCGCAATCATGCAGGCGTCAGAATGTGTAAGTGGCGCGCAGCACGGCGGACCGTGGCTCCTGCGGGATGATCGTCGTCCCCGTCAGATCGTAGATTCTCTCGTCCCCCAGATTGCGCAGGTTGAGCTGCAGCGACAGTGGGCCAATGTCGTAGGCGATCATCGCGTCGAATCGCATGTAGGAAGGCAACGTCCACGCGTT
Organism: Luteimonas saliphila; assembly: GCF_016774335.1. Lineage (GTDB taxonomy): Bacteria > Pseudomonadota > Gammaproteobacteria > Xanthomonadales > Xanthomonadaceae > Luteimonas > Luteimonas saliphila. Next base: position 80,764 of record NZ_JAETWA010000037.1, read on the forward strand.
GTTCGGAAGGCCGGCTTGGCGATCATCCACGTAGTAAGCGCCGCCGCCGATCGACAGGCCCTTCAACGCGCCATTGAAGTCGTAGGTGGTCCATAGCCCCGCGCTGTTCTCAGGCGCACCGGGCAGGCGCGACCCCACTGCGAACCGGTTGTCGCGCGTGACCTCCGCATCGATGTGCGAGGCCGTCAGAATCAAGTCCCATCCCGGCAGGATCTCCCCGGTCAGGTCCAGTTCGACGCCGCGGGAGCGTTGCTCACCGGTTTGCACACGAAACAACGCATTGTCGGGGTCCGGCGTGGAGACATTCTGTTTGACGATCTCGTACCCGGCTAACGTGATGTTCGCGCGGCCATCCAACAACTCGCGTTTGACCCCCAGTTCGATCTGCTCGCCGGTCTCCGGGGCGAGCGATTGGCCAGTAGCAGTGTTTCCGGATGTTATCGGTACGAACGAACGACCGTAGCTGACGTAGAGGCTGGTTGCCGTATTGGGTTGGAAGACCACGCCGCCCTGTGGGCTGAATGCATCGTCCCGGCTCCGTTGCACCTGCGCGCCAGCGAGCGCGTCGACGTTCCGGCTGCGAACTTCGTCATAGCGCCCACCCAGCAGCACCTTCCACTGCCCGCCAATGGAGATCATATCCTGTACGTAGATCGCGCTTGCGTCCGATGTCACACGGTTTGAGAACAGCGGGAAACCGGGGCCGGGCTGGGCCCCATACACCGGTGCGTAGAGGTCAATTGGCGCCAGGGTCTGGAAGTCGAAGTGGTAGTACTGAACGGCCCAATAGTGCTCGGCGCCGATTGTGAGCTGATGCGCAAACGGGCCGGTGGAGAACGCCGTAACGAGATCGACCTGAGCGTTGTCGGTCTCGTTCTCCTCGAAGGTCGCGTAGGCGACGCGGTTGACCGTGCGGTCATTGGTGATGTTCAGCGGCGAGCGCAAATTGTAGTCGCCTTCGGTCTGGGACCGGCCGACCACAGCGCGCAGCGAGAGCGCGTCGCTGATGCGGTGTTCGAGTGTCGCGGCGCCAAATAGCGAAGCCACGTCGTTGCGCGCGCCGGGCTCACCCAGGAAGCGTTCGACCGGCACGGTTAGCGACCGAGGATCGCGGGGCAGGCCGAGGTCCCAGACGAAGTCGCTCTGCTTGTACTCGGCCTCAAGGGCCAGCCGCGTGGCGTCGCCCAGGCGAAATGCAACCACGGGCGCAAGGAACGCACTTTTATTGTCCACGCCGTCGCGGAAGCTGCCGGAATCCTCGTAGGCGGCATTGATCCGGTAGCGCACTTCCCCCTCGCCGATCGAGCTCCCCACATCTGCCTCGGCGCGATAACGATCGAAGTTGCCGAAGATGCCCCTCACGCGTGCATGTGGCGCCGCGAGGGGCTGCTTGGTAATCGTATTGGTAATTCCACCCGGATTCACGGCGCCGTAGAGGATCGACGCCGGTCCTTTCAGTACTTCGAAGCGCTCTACGTTTGCAACGTCGCGCAGCGTGTAGAAGCCCGGGTCCCGCAGGCCATTGCGCAACGTCAGGAACCCCTGGTCAAACCCACGAATGAAAGCACCAAAGTTCTGCGTGCCCCCGTAACCTTGCTTTCGCTGAGCCCCGGAGACGTTGTCCAGTGCCTCGGATAGCTGAGTGAGGCCGCGGTCTTCGATGAGTTCTTGCGACACCACGCCGACCGACAAAGGGAGGTCTTTGAGCAGAGTGGGTACGCGAGTCCCGGTCAACGTGTCGTCGGCGGAATAGCTGCGGATCCTTCGACCGGTCACGCGGACAGTGTCGAGCGCTACCGCTTCGTCAGAGCTGTGCGAAGCATCGTCTTCGTCCTTCTCTCGCCCCCGGCTGTCTGAAGCGGCCAAGACAGCCAGGACTGCCAAGCACCCACCCATGAAATTCTTCATCAAGCGATTTCCCCAGTATTAGGTAATGTTATAACATTCTTTTTTGTCGTCAATACTTCAGATGGTGGGGATCGGAGAAGCGGCCAACGTCGCCACTTGAACCGCACCTTTTTACGTTCCCACTCTCTTCAACGGTGTTTTGCCGTGTCGGCAGAGGCTGTCGTCGCCGTCGGGAGCGCCTCGGTCCCGGCTGCTTGCCTGCGAAGATGCGGTGCCATGGGGGGCACCGCCGCGTACCAGTCACTCATCTCTCCCAGAGACGGGGCATTGACGGACCGAAGTCGCACTGGTGCTGGCTGTCCCACGACAACGCGCAGTGGGAACGTGCGAGATGACGAGTCAACAATGGGTTGCGTCAGAAGTTTCCGCTGAGCGTCAGCGTCAGGAACATCGGACTGCGCTGTCGACGCTCCTCAGTCTGCACGCTCTCTGCTGAGCGATCTCCCCGGAAGAACTGGCGACTCCGATGGTTGCGCAGTGTGTCGGCATTGCGCGCCGCCAGCCGCAATTTGAAATCACCGAGCGCGCCGGATTCTATGAAGGCACCGAAATTGTCAGCCACGCGCAGCCGATCAATCTCGGCAACGCGGTAGATCGCACCTTCGTTGGCGGCCTTCCACGTCACGCCCCAGCTGAAGCGGCGCGCCGACAGGTCATGGCGAAACTCGGCATTGACCAACGGCGAGTACACGCGCGAGAGCGGTCGGGCGGTCTCGATGATGGGGTCATCGAAGCTGCTGCGCAGCACCGTTGCATCGATGGTGAGCCGCGCGGCCGCAAGTACCGCATCCAGCGGCAGGGTCAGCGATGCCTTGACGCCGCGGTAGGTGGCATCGCCCGCATTGGCCAGGCCGACGGCGCCTGAGGGCAACAGCACCTGCTCGAGCACGTCCTGGCGATCCTCGTGGAAGGCCTCCACATTGAGCGCAAGGTCGCCGCTGCCGCGGTAGTCGACTGATGCGTAATAGCGCGTGGCCTGGTCCGGCCCCAGGTCGGGGTTGCCGGCGACCGTGGTCCCGTCGTTGAGCGATGCCGATGCTGCGAAGTCGCCGAAATCGAGCTGGCTGACCCGTCTACGCATGCCCAGCCGCCACTGCGACCGGTCGCCGGGTCGCCAAGACAATGCAACGGCCGACTTGAAGAAGACAAAGGACTGCGTCTGTTCGACATCGCCGCTTATCGAGATCTCGGATGTCTCCACGGCCAGTTCCATTTCGACGCCGAGGCGCGGCGTCCAGCTCCTGTTGACCTTCGCAAAGGCTTCGCCGCGCAACTCCTCCACCAGCACATCGGCACCCGGCAGGGCGATGGGAATCGGACCCGTGCCGTCGTCGAACCACAGCGCGAAAGTGCTGTCGAGCCGGTTGTAGGCCACCTCAACGCCGACTTCCGGCTTCCACCCGGTGGCGTCGACGCGTGCGAAGGTGGTTCGCGCCACCAGTTCCAGCGGCCGCGCGGTAGCGTCCACCGTGGTGTCGGACAACAGCGTGCCCTCCCGATCGCGACGTGGATCGGACTGGGACTCAACGCCGTCCTTCGCGGTCAGCAGCCCAAGCGTCTTCCAGCGCCATGCGCCGAGGTCGCGGGTGTAGTCGGCGCCGAGTTCGAGGTCCCAGCGCCCCTCGTCGTAGCTCGTGACCTGGGTGATGTCGGGGTCGCCATCGGGCAACCGACCGAGGTAGGTGTCGCCAGGCTGGTCGTAGTAATAGTGGTAGCGGCCGAAGCGGCCCGTCAGGTTGAGCATGCCGCCGGCCAGTGGCCGCCGCGCATCGCCGGACACATAGTTCATGGCGAGCGTCGAGGGAAGGTCGGTTTCGACGGACGACAGCAGGTCCCCGGATGCGCCGCGCACCAGTCGCAGCGTGCGGAACGGAAACTCTTCCCACAGCCCGCTGAACCGCATCGAGGTTTCCCAACTTCCGACGGTCCTGGCGTAGCTGGCCTCCAGCCGGGGATACACCCTGCCATTGCCGTTGCGCTCGATCTCAGCGGACCACGTACCCGATGCCGTGCGTTCGGTTCGGATGACGTTGATGACCAGTGCCTGCCCCTGCGCCTCGGCAGTGGAGGCGTTCAGAATCACGTCGATCCGCTCGACCTGGCTTGCGGAAATGCGGCTCAACGCATCGATAACGCCGGCCTTCGAGGCGGGGCGCACCCCGTCGATCAGAACATTGCCGCCGGCAGCGCCATAGCCACGGATGTCTTCGTCGCCCTCGTCCAGCACGACGCCTGGCGTGCGCCTGACCATGTCCAGTGCGGTTTGCGGCGCGTAAGGGGCAAAGTCCGCCGCTGGATAACGCACGATGTTCGCCACACCCGCCGCCGGAGCGGGCTGGGCACCCACGGCACACGTCCAGAACGCGCAAATCAGCAGGCAGGTGGGCCGATTTGCGATCCCTAGGCGGTTCGCCCAAGCGCGCGGAAGAGGAACGAGGGGACTCAATGTGGTCTCCGGAAACCTACCGAGCCGCGCGGTGGTGCTGGGAGGTACTGGAGACGCGCAGGGTCCGGCCGCAGATCGACTGACCAACGCTACCTGTCCCGATCCCTCGGCCGCGACGCCGATGACCCCTGGCGGCGCCAACGATGGCGAAAGAGAGTCGCGGTAGGGACTTGAGGCGACCCCCAATCTTACGATGTTATGTAATAACATATCTGCCATTGATACATCAGGGGAATCGGATGCGCAAGGCGTGGGCCGTTCTGTTGTTGCCGGGGGTCGCTCGAGGGCAGGAGCCAACTGCCAGGGAACTGGGTCGTGTGGTGCCACTGCCACGCGCACAGGCCGATCACTGGTCGGCACGCCGGCCTCCATCACCCTCCAGGACGTGCAGGCCCTGCGTGTGTGCGGCGTGGATTCCGTTGCCGACGAGTTCCGCACCAGCGTTCGTTGGGATTTCTAGGCGATGAAGCGGAGCACTGCGCACCTGGAGCGCTAGCACGGATGTCCAAGGTCCGCCACCAGATGACCGGCACCACGACTTCTAAAGGAGACACCGGCATGCCGCTGCTCGAAACGCACGCGCTGGGCAAACGCTACGGCGATACCATCGCGCTCGACGACCTGGACCTGGCGGTGGACGCCGGCGAGGTCGTCTGCCTGCTCGGCGCCAACGGCGCCGGCAAGACCACGACGCTGAACCTGCTGCTGGGTTTCCTGGCGCCGACTTCGGGCGAGGCGCGCGTAGACGGGCGCGTCGTGCACACCGATCCACAAGCGGCACGCGCGCGGTTGGGCTACCTGCCGGAAGTCGTGCAGTTGTATCCGGCGCTGAGCGGGATCGAGACGCTGCGCTACTTCGCCGACCTGTCCGGCAAGCCGCGCCCTGACGACGAAGCACTGCATCGCACGCTGTCGCAGGTCGGCCTGCAGCGCGATGCGCATGCCCGCCGCGTGTCCGCTTACTCCAAGGGCATGCGCCAGAAGCTGGGCCTGGCGATCGCGCTGTCGAAGGGCGCACAGGCATTGCTGCTCGACGAGCCGCTGTCGGGGCTCGATCCCAAGGCCGCCAACGAACTGGTCGCGCTGGTGCGCGGACTGGCCGCCGACGGCCACGCGATCCTCGCGGTAACCCACGACATCTTCCGCGCGCAGCAGATGGCCGACCGCATCGGCATCATGCGCCAGGGCCGGCTGGTGGACATGGTCGATCCGCGTACGATGAGCGCCGCCGAGATCGAGGCGCTGTACGTGCACCACCTGCGCGACGTGGCATGAGCGCCGCGCGCGCCGTCGCCACGCAGACGCTGCGCCTGTGGTGGCGCGAGGGCAGGCTGCCTGTGGTGCTGCTGCTGATCGGATTGCTGGGTGCGCTGTCGGCGACGCTGTCGATCCAGCGCACCGCCGCATCCGAGCGCGACCGCATCGCCGCTGAAGCCACCGACCGCGAGACCTTCGCCAACCAGGGCGAACGCAATCCGCACAGCGTCGCGCATTTCTCGCGTTTCGCATTCCGGCCGCTGGCGCCGATCGCCGCGCTCGATCCGGGCATCGGCCCCTATGCCGGCGTCGCGATCTGGCTGGAAGCGCACTACCAGGACCCGGCCAACCTGCGCGCCGCCGAGGACCGGGTGGAACTGGGCCGCCTTGCCGACCTCAGCCCGGCCTGGCTGCTGCAACTGCTGCTGCCGTTGCTGATCATCGCGCTGGCCTTCGATGCGCTGGCCGGCGAACGCGAACGCGGTACCTTGCCGTTGCTGCTCGGCGGCGGCGCCAACGCGCGCACGCTGTTGCGTGGCAAGGCATTGGCACTCGCGCTGGTGTTCGGCGTGCCGCTGTTGCTGCTCGCGCTGGCGCAGTTGCCCGCGGCCTGGGCGCGTGCGGACGACAGTGGCGACCTGGTGCTGCGCACGCTGGCCTGGACGCTGGGCCATGCCTTGTATCTCGGCGTGTGGATCGCATTGGCGCTGGCGGTATCGCTGTGGGCGACGCGCACGCGCACCGCACTGGTCGCACTGCTGGCCATATGGACGCTGGCGACGCTGATCGCACCGCGCCTCGCGATCGGCGTCGCCGAGGCGATGGCGCCGGTACCGACTGCCGGCGAGTTTTCCGAGGCGATCCAGCGCGACCTGCGCGAAGGCATCGACGGCCACGATCCAGCCGACGAGCGCCGCGAGGCGTTCAAGCAACAGGTCCTGGCCGAGTACGGCGTCGAACGCGTCGAGGACCTGCCGGTGAGTTTCGCCGGGCTTGCATTGCAGGAAGGCGAACGCTACGGCCACATCGTCTTCGACCGCCACTTCGGCGCGTTGGGCGATGCCTACCGCGCGCAGGAACGCTGGCGCCGCGTCGGCGCGCTGGCCGGTCCGCTGCCGGCATTGCAGCAGGTGTCGATGGCCACGGCCGGCACCGACATCGCCCACCACGTCGATTTCATGGCGCAGGCCGAAGCGCAGCGCCGGGTGATCGTGCGCACGCTCGACGAAGACCTGATCCGGCACGGCGCCGGCAAGGACATGGCCTACCTGGCCGATGAATCGCTGTGGAACCGCGTTCCCGAGTTCGTTTACGCGCTGCCGCGCTACGCCGCGTTGGCCGCGCGGCAATGGCTGGACTGGTTGTTGCTGGTCGCGTGGCTGATGTTGGCGCTGTGGCTGGCATCGCGTGCGGCCGCGCGCACGGAGGCCGCACGATGAAGAGCCTGTTGCGAACGATGCTGTGGGACTGGCGACTGTTGGCACGCAGCCGTGTCGGCGTGGTGGTGGCCTTGCTGACCGTCGTGTTCGCGATGCTGGCGAGCTGGAACGGCGCGCAGTTCGCCGGCCAATGGCAGGCGCAGGCCGAAGCCGCGACGACGTCGGCGGCGGAGGGGCGCACCCGGCTGCTGGACGCCATCGCCGCCGGAGACAGCTGGGCCGCGCCGGCGTTCAATGCCGAAAGCGCGATCGTGCTGCCGCCTGCGCCATTGGCCGACATCGCCAGCGGTCGCGCCGACCTCGACCCACGCGCGACCACCGCGTTCACCTTCCGCAAGCAGCACGAGCTGTTCCGACATTACGAAATCGACAGTCCGCTGGCGCTCGTGCAGGGTCGCTTCGACCTGGCGTTCGTGATCCAGACCCTGCTGCCGCTGCTGGTGATCGCGCTGGGCTATGGCGTGCTGGCCGAGGAGCGCGAAGGCAGGCTCGATCGCGTACTCGCCGTGCAACAGGTGCCGCTGCGACGCCTGCTGGCCGGCCGGTTGCTGGCGCGCGCCGCACTGCTGCTGGTGCCCTTGCTATTGGTGTTCGCGTGGCTATGGCTGTTCGGCGGGGCGCATGCGCCGGATCCCGCGCAACGCACGCTGCGGATGGGCTGGGCGCTGGCGCTGGCGGTCGGCTACCTCGCGTTCTGGTGGGCGCTGGTGGCGTGGGTGGGGACGTGGCGGTTGCGCGAAGGCCAGACATTGCTGGCATTGCTGGCCGCATGGGTGCTGCTGGTGCTGGCGCTGCCGGCGCTGGCCGGCCTGGTGTCGCGCGAACTGCACCCGCCGCCGTCGCGCTTCGAGCTGATCGCCACCGCGCGCGCGCAGGAGATCGCCGGCATCAAGCGTGGGGCGGCGTTGCTGGGAGACTACGCGCACGACCATCCCGAACTCGATGCGACCGCGGGCAGCAACCTGCCGGCCTGGGCGACCAACCTCTTCCTGACCTCGCGCCTGGTGGACGAGGCGGTCGCACCGGTCGTCCGTCGTTTCGATGAAGCACTGGCCGCGCAGCAGGTCACGGTCGAACGCTGGCAGTTCGCGACGCCGGCCCTGATGCTGCAGCGCGGACTGATCGCCACCGCTGGCACCGACGAGCGTCGCCGCGGCGCGTTCATCGCGCAGTCGCGAGCGCACCTGGTCGACTTCCGCGAACGCACCGGGCGAATGATGCTCGGTGGCGAACTGCTCGACGCGCAGCGATTGCAGGCGCTGCCCACCTTTGCGTTCGTCGAACCCGATGCCGCAAGCGCGTGGCGCGTCGTGCGCTGGCCGTTGTTCGTGCTGTGGGGGCTGGCCCTCGTGCTGTCGACGCTCGCACTGCGCCGGGCCGGGCGCGGCCCGGCCTGAAAGCGCACGGAGCGGCAGCACGCCGACTCGCGAATGTAGGAGCGCCCCATGGGCGCGACCGGGCTGGCACCGGCGTCGCGGGCATGGCCCGCTCCTGCAGAACGGGCTGGTCGATGTGCATGCCGTACCGGTGGTCCCCAAACCTTTTCCCAACTTCTTTCCCGCCTTCAGCAAGAGGAATCCCCGATGTCCCAATGCCTGCGTGTCGCCACTGCACTTGCGCTCGCCAGCGTGGCAAATTCCGTCGTCGCCAACGACGACGGAACCACGATCGCAACCGCAACGGCAACCGACCTCGACACCGTGACGGTGTACGGCAGGCCGCTGGGCCGCATCCCGGGCGAGACCGCGACCAAGTCCGGCGCCCCGGTGCTGGAAACGCCGTTCACCGTCAACATCGTGCCGCGCGAGCTGCTGGACCTGCGCAGCGTCACCAACATCGGCCAGGCCACCGAGACCATCAGCGGCGTGCAACGCACGATGGGGTTCTCCGGCAACCAGCGCTTCCGCATCCGCGGCTTCCAGGCGATCAGCACCCTGCGCGACGGCTTCCGCCAGAGCATGTCGCAACCGGAGATCGACCTGCAGGCGGTCGAGAGCATCGAGGTACTGAAGGGGCCGGCGTCGGCCCTGTACGGACGCTTCGAACCCGGCGGCGTCATCAACTTCGTGTCCAAGCGGCCGCAGCCACAGTTCGCGGCGTCGGCCGCGCTGACCGTGGGCTCGGACGACCATGCCCGCGTCGGCGTCGACCTGACCGGACCGCTCGACGGGGAGGGCAAGTTGCTGGCGCGCCTCAACTTCGCCCACGAGGATTCGGACAGCTACCGCGACGGCATCGACAACCGCCAGACCTTCATCGCACCGACGCTGGAATGGCGGCCGGACGCGAACACCAGTCTGCTGGCGCGGCTGGAATACCTGGAGCGCGACGCCGCCTTCGATCGCGGCCTCGGCAACAGCCCGCTGTTCCTGCAGGTGCCGATCGGCCGCAACTATGGCGAGGACTTCATGCGCGTGCGCAAGGAACAACTGGTCGGCGCGCTGGAGTTCAATCGGGTGCTCAGCGCCGACTGGCGCCTGCGCGTGGGCGCGTACTGGTCGGACGTGGACGTGCCGAAAGAGGAGTTCTTCAACTACGGTTTCCCGACGCTCAGCGGCACCACGGTCAACCGCAACTTCGTCAGCTACCGCGAAACGCAGAAGGACTCCACGCTGCAGGCCGAACTGTACGGCCGCTGGTCCACCGGCCCGGTGCAGCACCGGTTGATGTTCGGCGCCGAGCGCAGCGTCGATCGTCTGGCGTACCTGGGCGGGCGCATCTCTTACGGCAATCCCATCGACCTGTACGACCCGCAGCCGACCGGGCGGCCGGACAACTATCTCGACGTCGGCGACAGCCGCTACGAGTTCGAGGCCACGGCGCTGTACCTGCAGGACGAGATGTCCTGGAACCGCTGGCGGCTGCTGCTGGGCGGGCGCTATGAGCGCACCGACACGTTGGCGTTCTACACCGGCGGCGTCGACCCGGCCGTGACCCGTCGCGACACGCCGTTCTCGCCGCGCGCGGGCCTGACCTTTATGCTCACGCCGGACCTGTCGCTGTATGCCAGCTGGGCACGATCGTTCCGCAACGAGGCCGACGCCGGCCTGCTGGAAAGCGGCCTGACGCCCAAGCCCACGCGTGGCGAGCAGGTCGAGGTCGGCATCAAGTCGATCCTGCTCGATGGCCGCATGGAAGCCACGCTGGCCGCGTTCGACCTGCGCAAGACCGATGCGGTGGTCGCCGACCCGGTGGACTGGAATCTGGTCATCCAGGCCGGCGAACTGCGCTCGCGCGGCGTCGAAGCCGAAATGTCGATCCGGCCGCTGGACGCATGGACGCTGGTCGCGTCCTACGCATACACCGACGCCACCATCCACGAGGATTCCGATCCCTTCATCGTCGGCAACCGGCTCGCCGGCGTGCCGCGCCACCATGCCAGCCTCTGGACCTCATGGGCGTTCGGCGGCGTGCTGTCGGGGCTGACCGTGGGCGGTGGCGTCTTCCATGCCGGCGAGCAGGCCGGCACCACCGCCAACACGCTGTTCCTGCCGGGGTACACGCGATTGGACCTGAATGCGCGCTACGCGTTCGGCGATGGCATCGACCTGCTGCTGAACGTCGACAACGTGACCGACAAGCGCTACTACATCACCGGCGGGTTCGCGCAGCTCTATCCGCAGCCGCCGCGCGCCGTCCGGCTGACGTTGACCAAGCGGTGGTGAGCCTCGACGGCGATCAGTGATCCAATGACAGCTCGGTACCCCGAGTGCTGTCCGGAATGTCAGGCAGCACGCCCGAGGCGCGAGGCCGTGAAGCGGCGGCGTCCTTCCTCCGCCAGCCTTCTGGCGGTTGCCTGCCTGGGCATCGGCTTGCTCAGCCCGACCTGGGCGGAGCGCGAGCCGACTGCCGACGCATCCGGCGGCGCCGCAGAAGCGCTGCCGCGGCCAGCGCTCAACCACCTGTACGTCGTCCTGGATGCCGAGACGTTCGCTGCGCTGCGCGACAGTCCGTGGGTGGAGCGTGCGTTGGCCAGACCGGACGCAGGTCTTCCGCACTTCCAGCAACCCACCGATGACAGCGACCGCCTGTTTCTCCGTGGACGCAACACCTACCTGGAATTCTTCGCGCCCGGCAACCGCTTCGGCGAGCCGGTCGGCAAGGCGGGGATCGCAATGGGCTTGGACGCAGCCGCCGACCTTGAGGCACTGGAGCAGGCGTGGCGTGCAGCTTACGGCGCGGATGTGCGCCACTCCGAGGTGAAGTTCGGCCGCACGGATCCACTGGTGCCCTGGTACGACGCCATCCAGGTCGATGCCACCAGCGACAATCCCCGGCTGGTGCTATGGGCGATGACAGGCCGGAATTCGTGTCCTGGTTGTCGGGAAATGCCGGGACAGTCCCCCGCACCCGCCGAGCCGACGCATTGGCCGTGCGATGGAAGGATGGCCGGAATTTCGAGGACATCGTGGGGGTGAGCCTCGCGGTGCCGCGCCCGCTCCAGGACAGGATCGTCGACCAACTCCAGCATGCGGGCATGCAGCGCGAAGATGGCGCGGGCCGTATACGGCTCAGCGGGGACGACTGGTACCTGGTGCTCGAGTCCCACGATTCGAATGCATCCGGGCTGGAGTACATCGAACTACGTGCTGGCGGAACAATGGACGCGGGCTGCGGCTTCGCCCTGGGCAACTCGACGGTGAATATCGAACATTCCGTTCGAATGAGATGGCGGTTCGGGGCGCAGCCGACGCAAGCCCTCCCACCCTGCGGACAGCAGGGCCGCCGGCACCCTCCCCGCACCGTCGTGTCGGGTCCATCGCCGGCAATGCCAGAGCCAGCGCGACCCGCCTCGAGGGAACAGTTGGTGCGCCAAGCCCTCGTGCCGCCGCCTGCCATCGAAAACTCGCCGGAATTGATCGATCATACGCACGCCGACAACGGCGGAGCCGGGGCCAAGCACTTGGATTTGCGCGCTACATCGCGATATGAGGCTTCCGTAAGCCTGTCGGTCGCCCCGATGATGGACTGGATCGTCATTCCAAAAAACCATACGTATAACAATCAGTTAGGCTGATTGCCTCTTGCTGTGTTGCAAATGGGTTGTATCTGGCTGTGATCCGAGCGAGTCGCTCGCCGTATAGTGGTCCGAGGGGGCAAAGCCACATATGACGGGTTTCGTTGCCAGTAGTTTTTCGATCGTTAAACGCCGCTAGATCGGACGGCATAGCGGATTCTTGCCGGCTGGTAAGCGTGCATGAACGACTTCCCTCGTTCTGATCGAAACTAACCCAGCGTCGAACTCGTAACGCAGCACTGCTATTGGCCGGCGCGGCCGAGAGTTCTAAGTATGGAAACGGGGGGTGGCATGTTCATAAGCGACCACGAGACTGCAACCGATATGTTGCAGTACGAGGCGATAGCCAAGACCGTCGTGAAGCTAATTCAGGGGAGCCCAGGCGTACCAGTAACGATAGGCGTGCACGGCGATTGGGGTGCAGGAAAGTCGAGCGTGCTCAAGATGACGCAGGCCGCGTTCGAAGGAAAGGATGGAGTCCTCTGCATCTGGTTCAACGGCTGGGCATTCGAGGGGTTCGAAGATGCCAAGACCGTTGTACTGGAAACGATCATCGATGAGATTAAGCGGGCGAGGCCGAAGGTACAGAAGGTCAAGGACGCGGCGAGAAAGCTGTTCAAGCGGATTGATTGGCTGAAGGCGGCGAAGAAGGCGGGAGGTCTTGCTTTTACGGTTGCGACAGGGATGCCGACCTTCGGCCAAATCGGGGATCTGATAGGTGCCGCCAGGTCGGCGCTAGGGAAGAGTGCAGCGGACCTCACGCGAGAAGATATCGAGGGGTTTGCAGACGAAACCACCGGTCTGTTCAAGGATGCGGAGGAGGACAGCGTTCCTGCGCACATACATGCATTCCGCAAAGAATTCGTCGAATTGCTGGAGGCGGCCGAGATCAAGCAGCTGATCGTGATGGTGGATGACCTGGATCGCTGCTTGCCAGCGACCGCGATCAGCACTCTCGAGGCAATCCGGCTTTTCCTCTTTGTGGATCGCACCGCATTTGTCATTGGCGCGGACGAGATGATGATCGAATACGCTGTCAAGGAGCATTTCCCAGACCTGCCCCCCTCAGCTGGTCCCGTCAGCTACGCGCGCAACTATCTAGAGAAGCTGATCCAGGTTCCGTTCCGAATCCCCTCCCTTGGCGTAGCGGAAACTCGCACGTACATCACGCTTCTGCTGGTGGAGGCGGAATACGGCGCCGATAACGAAGGTTTCAAGAAACTACTCAGTGCGGCCCGAGAGGACATGCGTCGCCCGTGGTTAAGCCACGGCATCACTCCCCGGATAATGGAGGAATCAATGGGGAAGAATGTTCCCCAAGCAGCGGACCAGGCGATGGTGCTCGCGGGACAATTGACAGCAATGCTTGCCGAAGGAACTAAAGGCAACCCTCGTCAGATCAAGCGTTTCCTAAACTCCATGATGCTGCGAAAAGAGATTGGTGAAGCAAGGGGGTTTGGTGGAGACATCTCCATGAAGGTCCTCGGGAAGTTGATGCTCGCGGAGAGGTTTAAAGCGGACTTTTTCGAAGAAGTGGCGCGTGAGGCCAGCGCATCTGATGACGGCAGGTCGCTACGCCTTAAGCGGCTTGAGGAGTTCGTGGCCGCTTCCGGCGCGCTTGCTCCGGCGGAATCAACGAAACCTGGCACCCTTCTGCGAGGAAAGCCGGGCAAGCCATCGGTTCCTGAGGAGATTGAGGATTGGGTCAAAATTGACTGGATCCATACGTGGGCCTGCATTCAACCGCCGTTGGCGAGCATAGATCTTCGACCCTATATCTTCGTCACCCGGGACAAGCGGATGTCGCTGGGCGGTGCCGGTGCGACATCGCAACTCGGACAGATCGCTGACGAGCTGATGGCCACTCCCCTGAAAGCAAAGACTGCCGCACAAAGAGCGCGCGATCTGACGGCGCAGGCAGTCAAGGAGCTTTTTGACACCGTGAGACTTCGGATCCTCGAAGAGGACGCATTCTCCACTCAGCCGGCAGGAGTTGTTGGTCTGGTGGAACTGGTCAAAGTACGTCCAGAGTTGGAAGGATCCTTGCTTGAGTTTGCACAGGAACTCTCGGCAGACAAGCTTGGTGCATGGGCGCCGGCGGTCTTTGGCAACGTATTCACCGATCGCACCGTCCAAGGTGAGTACCAGGTGGTACTGAAAGGATGGTCGGATCAGACCGATAACAAAACTCTCAAGAAGGCAGCAGAGCTCATCAGCCAGATCAAAGAAAAAAGGGGATGAGGTGACCTATGGGGACATCAAAGGGATATGGGGGGTCGCCCTCGGGACTTGTCCCCAGCTGGGTCGATAACACGGCAGCGGGCGCCGCGGCTCCTGCGGTCGTCCCCGGAGGTGGTGATGGTGCATCCGGAACTCCACCGGGTCAGCCGCCCAGAGTCCCAGCCGCGTCGCCGGATACTTCGTCTGCAGGCGTACTCAGTGGAGCAAAAGGCAACTTCACCCGATTTGTGCATAGCGGCGACTCGGCAACGTTAAGGCGAGCGGTATCGCAGTACGTGCGAAACGGCACCGGTTCGGCACGTAAGGCGGCGCGTCGGATGGGAGCTTCCCGAGGCGTTGGGTCACAGCTCCTGCAGGTCATCCGGGATATAAACAGTCAGGGTGCCACGGCGGCCCTGCAGCGCTTCAACTTGGGAAACCTCGCGGGGCGGCCGGCGGGGGATGTCTTTGTCGCGCTTGTAGAGGGAATTTGTCCCCCGGGCGGACGCCTGGACGAAGCGATCGCCAGACAGGCGCTGCTGGATGCCATCGCCGATCTGGCCGAAGCGGGTGTCGGCCGCATCGAGGAGATGTCGTCAGAACAATTGTCTGAGTTCTTCCAAGACTTCGTCATTCGCACCATCGAAGGGCGCGTGATTGCCGACATAGGCAAGCATTCGATCGATCTTCCCGACACTGTGGACGGTGTTGAGAAAGTGCAGCAGCAGTTGCATGATTTTATCGCCGGTTGCGTCCGCGGCCATCTTGGCCAGCATTTCGACGGGCTCTCGGAGAAGACAGACCAGCAGGTTAACGAGCTCGTCGATAGGATTTACGAAGCCGCATTTGAGTTGGTCTCTGCAACCGCGGGAGACGTGGAATGAGTAGGCAAGCGATCGTTTTTCGTATCGGCGCCGACGATACTAGGGCGGTTCGACCGAGGCTTTCAGGAGCACATGTAACCGAAATCCATTACGACGGCCTTGCTGACATAGATCATCTGCTCGGGGGCATGCTGGGAAAGCTTGAGAAGTTGAGCTTGCAGCCATCCGAGATGTCATTGGATCTGGCTGTGTTGGCGGCCGCGGTGACGGCGGCTGATACGCGTGTTGAGCGAGGTGTCGAGGCACAAGATGGATGGACGAGGGAGTTGGAGGTCTGCATTCCCGTTCGCGACCAGCAGACATGGGTCCGTGCAACGCCACTCTTGGAGAAAACGCTCAACTTCTTGACCGGAGACATTTGGACACTGTCCTTTCGAGCAAGATCCCGGTCCGTAGAACGAATCCTTGAGCCATTCACGGAAACCCATGCCGAAAAGCCAACATCGGTATGCCTATTCTCCGGCGGTCTCGACAGCTTCATTGGCGCGGTCGACCTGTTGGCAGAAGGCGAGAGCGTTCTGCTCGTCAGTCACTATTGGGATAGTGTCACCAGCAAGCATCAAGAATTCTGCCTTACTGCTCTTGCAGAGCGGTTCAAGGATGTCCCTTTCTACTCCGTGCGTGCCAGAGTCGGATTCGCCAAGGGGACGGTGGATGGTAGCTTGATGGAAAATACCCTGAGGGGGCGTTCATTCCTGTTCTTTGCGCTGGCGGCGATGTCGGCAGATGCGATTGGCGGAGAGATCACTATTCATGTCCCGGAGAACGGGCTTATCTCTCTCAACGTGCCGCTAGACCCGTTACGCCTGGGCTCTTTAAGCACTCGAACCACGCATCCGTACTACATGGCAAGATTCAACGATCTCCTGGCTCAGCTTGGGCTGGGATGCTCATTGCACAACGCCTATCGACACATGACAAAGGGAGAGATGGTGGAGCAATGTGCGGATCAAGCACTACTCCGAGCACAGGCGGCCAATACTATCTCGTGTTCTTCTCCTGCCAACTCGCGTTTCTCTCCTGACGAGGAACGGAGACAATCAAAGAATTGCGGGCATTGCGTTCCTTGTCTGATTAGACGCGCTGCGTTGAAGAGGGGTTTAGGGGAGGACGGGACGGAGTATCAGCTCGTCGATCTAGAAGCTACTATCCTCGATAGCAAGAAGGCTGAGGGTCAGCATGTTCGTTCGTTCCAGATTGCGATCGCCAGACTAAGGAGCAAGCCTGAGCGTGCCCGCTTCGATATCCACAAGCCTGGACCGTTGGTAGACTTTCCGAACGATTGGGACGACTATGAGGCCGTGTATCGCGACGGCTTGGAGGAGGTGGCCAGTCTCCTTGAGAACGTGGAGGCGAGGCCCCTAGACTGACAGGCATGATCCCAGCAACTTCAAGATGGGTCGATTTCCATTGTCATCTGGATCTGTATCGGGATCATCAGCGTCTACTGCGGCAGTGCGATGAAGCGAGCATCGTTACCCTTGGAGTGACTACCACTCCAAAGGCGTTCGAACGCAATGCGGAAATGGCGGTTGGTTATCCCTATGTGCTAGTAGGGTTAGGATTGCATCCGCAGCTAGTTGCGGAGCGAGCGGGTGAGCTCTCATTGTTCGAGAAGCTACTTCATCGTACCCAGTACGTAGGGGAAGTTGGGCTGGATGCCGGCCCTCGGTTCTACGCCAGTTTCCAAGAACAGCGGCGCATCTTCGCAAGGATCCTCCGAGCCTGTGACGAGCAAGGCAGCAAAGTGCTGAGCATCCACAGCGTGCGATCCGTCTCGAAAGTTTTGCGCGAGTTAGAGGCCAACTTGCCGAGTCGAACTTGCGTTCCTGTTCTGCATTGGTTCACCGGGACAAGGTCTGAGATGGCTAGGGCCATCGAGATGGGCTGCTGCTTTTCAGTCAACATGGAAATGATTCGTTCCGAGAAGATGCGACCGATCTTGCGGGCACTGCCAAGCGATCGCTTGTTGACGGAGACAGATGGTCCATTCGTGACAATAGATGAAAGGGCGATACGTCCTACGGACGTTCCAGCGACTGTTAGCTTGTTGGCTGAGATTCGAGCAGTAGACAGTAGCTTGTTAGCACAACAGATACTGGAAAATCTTCGTGGGCTGCTTTTATCGAACGCGCGTCCAGAGCCTAGAAGACAGTTCAGCTTATTCAAAGCGCAAGACGGTACGTAGTAGATTCGAATGATCAGTTGAGAGGAAAAGCATGCCGAGGGTTGAGCAGTAAAGTGCCTTTGCGCAAGCCTTTGGGATGATTGGCCCATCCCCTAGAGGGCAGATCTGGCTAGCGCGCCGTGATTGTATTGGGCGATCTGAATCGCTTTCTGGCCATCTCGTACCCAGCCTTCACCGTCCTGTATCCGGCTTTCGCGGTACTCGAAACGTTGCGTGCAGTCCGCTGCGCCGCGGCCCCAGTGATCGCGCGGCTGGAATGCCCCGTGACGGCCATGCGAGTCGCGCCGGTCCCCATTGCTGCCAGCCGACCTGCGGCGCCTCCTGCAGATGCAGCCGCACCTCCTCCAATGGCCGCGCCAACGCCAAGCATCTTCCACATCACTCCGATGGTGAAGACCGACATCACCGTAGCCATCAACGTGTACATCACCAGTTCCGCGACGCTCACGCCGGCCATGCTTGCGAAGTAGGTGTCGAGTATCTTGAACACCAGGCTGGCGGTCAGGATGATGAGCAGGACGCTGATGGCGTAGTTCACTACCTGGCCCATCCATGCCTCGAACCATCGCTGGGTTGCTGGCAGCAGGGCAAGCAGGATGAAGAGGGGCCCAATGGCCAGCAGCACGGTCAGACCGAGGCTGGTCACCAGCACCATTCCCGCTGCGGAAACGATGGTCAGCAGAACAATGAGAAAGAAGAACACCGCCGTGAACTCGTAGACGAGCCCGGTGGCGCTGATTCCGATCAAGCTCTCCGAGTGGAGCGAGATGGCTTCCTGGTAGACCCTGGTGACGAACTCGCCACCGCTGGCGCCTACCTGGTCAAGGGCTGTCGCGATCGAGTCCAGGTCGCCGCCGCTTGGGTCGCTTCCGGGCAAGGCGATCTGGGCCGCCATCTCCATCGGCGCACGCATGAAGAACTCGCCGATCGTGGTTTGGTAGAGGCCTGCGGTCAGCGCCAGGCCGACGATGACGATCATGCGGATGATCCGCGTCATGCCATCGGTGAAGGGTTCGGAGATCTGCCCCGAGGCCATCGCTGCGCCCCAGAACAGGACGTAGATGGTAAGCAAGGCCACTGCCGGTCCGGCAATGACGCCGATGACGGTGGTGCTGCCGTCAACCACGAAGTTCTCGATCGCGGGCTGGAAGTTCTGAAGCAGGAAGCGGGCGATCATCAGGTCATCTGGTTCCATGTTCCGTTCTCCTTGTCAGCGCCTTGCAGCTGCCTGCTCGGCTTGCACTTGTTCGATGCCATAGCCGTTCGCCTTGGCTTCTCTCGTGGTCCTGCAGCGTCCGATCTCCTGTTGGATCAGACAGCCCTTGGACTTCGTGCGAGCATCGAGAGATGGCTGCGCCAAGCACTCGCGGCGAGCGGCAATCCGGTATTCCCGATGTGCAGGAGATGTAAGAGTCAGGCAGTCCGGGATCTCGCCACCCAGCAGGGGTGCAAGGGCTGCATCAGTTGCAGGTTCGGACTCGGAGCAGCCAGCCAGCGTCAGCATGGCCGCGCCCGGCAAGAATCAGAGGGCGGTTCGGCATGGCGGCTCTCCCTTGTTGATCCGGCTCAAGGCATGTGCGAACCAACTGATCGCCAATCCCAGGCTGATGGCTCCGAAGTGGTTCGAACTCAGTCCGAAGATTGAAAGTGGCGTATGCGTGAAAACGGCTGGTAGTAGGAGCGTGGCAAGCACGATGAGTGCGCCAACGATCCAGTTGAGGATCGCGCCGGCTTTGTATAGCTCGCGGTAAAGGACGAGGCCAGTGGCACACATGCCTGTGATCCCGACCCAGAAGGCGGCGGTACTGCTGAAGCCAGAAGCGATCAGGTGCGCCATCCACGTGCCAAGCGCCATGTAGATCGCGATCGCGAATGGTCGCCTGAGTCGGTGATGGAAGTCGTCCGGCGGTGGTGTGGGGTTCGGGCCCCCGGTTCTGACGCGGGTGGGCCTGACCGTGATGACAGCAGGCGTGGATCTGGTTGGCAGGGACATGTGTCCGCTCCTTTGGCGTGAGTTGCCGGCGTTGTGTGACCGGAGGCAGGAGGGATGCCTGGAGCTTTCGCCTTGCGGCGGGGCGTGACCCTTCACCCGTTGGATGATGTGTGTGTGGTGCATCGTCAGGACAGCTGGTATGGGACGCCGTTGACCCTCTTCCATTCCTGCAGGGCCTGACGGCGCTGTGTTTCGAGGTAGTCGGCCAGGTCTTCCACATTGACCAGCCAGGGCGACTTCTGGCTTCCGCAGCGGAAAGCCGGAACAGGCAAGGCGGCACGTGCAGCCCGCTTGGCGGCCTCGTCTGGCGAGTAGCCGAACAGTTCCGCGCAACGGGCAAGCGGAACGGTGGTGCTGCCGTACTCGTAGGTGAGGAGGAACATCCTCATTGCGCGGCCGGACTCCCCGCTCTGAAGTCTGGCCTGGTCTTCAAGCCGACCTTTCGGGCTTCTCATTGTCGTGATCCTTCTGTTGGTGGAGGTGTTGACGCAGCTGCTTCTGGATCTGCATCCGTTCGGTTTCCGGTGCTGGCATCCGTGCGAGGAACTGCTGGATCTGCCTCGCCATCGCCTGGCCTGACTCTGCCGTCGTCTTGGCGAGGTCATGGGCAACCTGCTTCCACTCCTTGCGCACCCGCAGTTGTGCGTCTACCGCCGCCTTGTCACGCGGGTCTGATTGCCCGTTCTCGCGGCTTACCGCTACAAGCGATTCCTGCAGCTTCGCCTTCTGAACGGATGAGCGCCTTGCCTTGTCGGCATGGAGTACGGCCTGCTTCTTCGGCTTGCGGACAACGCCACGAACCCGTCTGGGCGTTGCTTCTGCCGCAATCCCGTGCTGCCTGCAGGCTGCGGCGAAGGTGACGCGCCATGTCTGCAGGTCATCCCGGTTCGGATTCAGGCGATGCCCGGAGAAGCCGAGCGAGCGCACCGTCAGGTGACAATGCGGATGGTCCGTATCGTCGTGCCGGACAAGCAGGTAGGCGTATCGATCGCCAAAGGTCTCCCGGCCAAACTGGCGCGCAGCGTCCAGCAGCTTGTCCCTGTCGGTGCCAGGCGGCATCGACAGCACGATGTTCACCGTGTCCCGGCTGTTCTTGCGCCGGTTGATCTCGCTGCCCGCCATCCATGCTGTTGCGGTTTCCTTGACCATCCGCCGGCCAAGAACCAACCGACCGTTCTCGTCTTCAGCGGTCAGATCGCCTTCGCGGGTGATGTAGCGCAGATGCTCCTCGACATGCTTGGCCCCCTTGGCCTTGCCCGAGATGCGGACCATCACCTCTGGCGTGCGGGCGGTGACGCGGGCGACGGTCTGCAGGTCCTCGGCCAGGGTCGTGCGGCGGCGCTTGGCGGGCTGGTCGGGCGCTTCCCGGCGCCAGCGGACGGGGCCGCGCAACAGCCGGTCAAGGGACTCGAGCGACGGATTCATTCCCAGCCCTCCGTCGGTCCCCAGCGGACAGTGGCGGTCTCGATCAATCGGCGGATCTGACCTTGCAGTGTGTCGAGCGATGCCGCGGTTTCGCCCACTACCCCTTCACAGGCAGCCAAGCCGACATGCTGGCCCTGATGAAGCGAGCGGACGAGCTGATTGAGGTTGACGCCCACCATGCCGACCTCGTAGGCGGCCTTGGACACGGCTTCGAACTCGACCGGAAGCAGCGTGGGTGCATCCAGGAACCGCGAGCGCAGCGTCCCGAGCACGATGCTGGGGCGGGTCGTGTGTGCGTCTCTGGCAGCCTGGGTGATGGCATCGAAGAGGCCAGGCGTAACCCCTACCGACAGCCGCATCGAGCGTCGATCCTCGGCGGCCTTGTTGACCGGACCGCTGGGATTCGACCTGACCAGGGTCGCGATCACGCGCCGGAGCAGCGCGGCTTCCGTTACTCCTGAGCGCTTGGCCAGCGCGTGGAATGCGTTCTTGGTGAAGCTGTCGATCGTGGTTTCTACACGAGGCATGGATTGCCTCCATGCAATCGCGCAGCGGGTGGGGAGTGGGGGCAACGGGAGGAATCCCGGGGAATCGCACACGATTCCCTATCCTGCCCTCTCCCCACACAGTGCTTTTGAGTCCAGCGCGCCGGACTAACCTGAACGCGGAGTACCCTCTGTGTTCGCGGTGCTTTCGAGTTCAGCGTGCTGAACTCCGACCATGAAAGGCGCCTTATCAGTGCCAGAAGCCGACGTGGAGCAGGACAGCTGGATCTCCCGTAAGGCCACTGCGGACGGCTGGGCATCATGCTCTGCTCCCGCTGCGGAGCATCGCTGCAACCGCATCCAAGTGCTTCTTGGCAGTGTTCGGGTCGGATGGCTTGAGGCGGGTCCGTGCGGCGGCCCGCTCTGCGGCTTCACGGGCCTCCCGGGCACGACGTTCCCGTTCGCGAGCGATCTCGATCCCGTGTGTGCCATCGAAGGTGCCGTTTGTCTCGGCTGCCCGGACGAAGCTCTGGAGTAGCCGCAGCGGATCACTGCTCGTCCGCAAACCCTTCCGCTCGTAGCCCTCTGCCTCGTCCATCACCCGTTGGCCGACTGGGGCGGCAAGGGTCGCGACCATTGCCAGTGCCGACGCCTGCTGCGCCGGCGAGTAACTTCGAGGCGGGATCAGACCTTCAGCGTGCGGTCTGCCACAGCTGTCACCCCGTTTGGTTGTTGAACTAACAACAACAGCTTTTGTTGTTTCCTCTGCCAAACTGGCAGTCCGGCCTGTCATTTCGCGCACTGCCAAGTTGGCAGGGCGGCTGATTTCGACGCTGACCGGCTTGACGTTGCTACGGTCTGCCAGATTGGCAGACCGCTTTGTGGCCAACTGGTCATCCGGCACCACGCCTTTGTAATGGTTGGCTAGATTCAGCTTGTACTGGCTGGCGACCTGTCTCCCTCCCAGGAACCGCTTGGTGCGCGTGACGAGCCCGCACTCCTCCAACTGCTGCAGCAGACGAAAGACGGTCCTCTCGCCCATGCAGCATTTGTAGGAGAAGTGGGAAACCGGCGACGTGCCGCATTCACCGCGGTCGTCGGATTCGTCAGAGAGCACTAGGAGCAGCAGCTTGAGGTTCGGAGCCAGCCGCTGCTTCCAAGCCCAATGCTTGGTGAGATCGCTCATGGCCTAACCTCATGCCTCGTCGATCAGCCGAGCGATGTCCGACACACGAAACATAGTCCGGCGGCCGAGCTGCGCGCGGCAAGCTCTCAGCTTCGTTGCCAATGCTTGGTCGCCCCGGCCTTGGTTGATCAAGATGCGCAGGGATCCAGGACTACGACCGAGGATGGTTGCTACGGCCGCGAGGGGTATCAGTGGTGCTCCGTACTGCTGGCTGATCTGGAGTTCCGTGTGTGTCATTGCGTGCCTCTCACGAAAGAACGTGAGAATGAAGCTAACTCCATCGAAACCCGAAAAAGCCTGAGCACAATGGCACAATGGCACAAAATCGGCCGAAAACAGCCATCTCAACACGCCGAATCAAACTGAACAATCTATGAATAGCATCGTGGTCAAGATTTGAGGACAGTTGTGGCGGAGCACTGCCACAGCGATGCTAGGTTCATGCTCGATGACCATCAGTTTTCGCAGACAACCAAAGTCGCTGTAGTGCGCGATTTCGCGGTCTTACGCAGGGATGCCCGGCGCATTGCTAAGTCGCACTTCGTCTCTGTTGCTAGCGTCTACCGTTGGAAGGATTGTCCTGAGCTCATCGAAAGTGCGGTTCAGAGAACCAGCATTGAAGTCCTGCGAGCGGAGTTGATGGCCGCCGAGGTAGCTCTTCATTGGATGGGGATGAGCCGCTGGGTCTCCTCTGTCAGACGGGAAGATCTAAGCGAAAAGGCGGCCATCATTGAGGCGCTCAGGGGTAACAGGTTGATTGAGCAGCAGGTGCGGCAACTTCGCCCGGTTCCCAGTATCCCGAGGGAAGCCGTTTACGAGTTCATCAGAGATCGTATGAGTGACCTTCCGACTGCGGCAGCTTGCAATGCGTTTGAAATCGCTCGAAGCGGCTACTACGCGTGGCTTCGCCATGGGTCGAGAACGCGTGATGTTGAAGACAAGAAGCTTAGATCCGCAATCGCGGGTGTCGTCTCGGAGCTGGGTGAACCCATTAGCTACCGAAGGATCTCGGAGTCTTTGCGGATCAAAGGCATAGTTTGCAGCCGCCATCGCGTCAAGAGATTGCTTGAGTGTCCAGGGACCCTGGAATGGATGGGCGGGTTGGCGGAAGCCGTGCAATGAACACCTTCGCCGGACATCGCTCATCGACTATCTTGCAGCGAGGAGTATGTGGACGCTTTGAAGGCTTGGAAGTTGCGTGAGCAGCAGCGATCGACCTTTGTTGTGCAACTTATAGGCGCAGATCCCCTAGAAGGACTGACTCGGCAAGCGTCCTCGGGAAGGGAGCCACTATCCGGCGGAGATGGACAGAGTCGGCTCAGAATCCACGGAACATGTTCTTCAGGCCGGTGCCCGAGAAGGGCAGAAGGAAGTAGATGGCACGTCGCCCCGGCGAAACGCACCTATAGGTGGCTGGGCTCTCGCGTCACGAAATCGGCCTTCTCGGCCCGAGTCCGTCGTCTTGACCTCCGAAGCGCCGTGACTAAAAAAGCCGCTGCAGGCGGAAGTTCAGCGTGCTGAACTTTTCTCGGCGAAACTAGCGACGAGCGCTACCATTGAGGCCATGGTACGAGCCCGCGCTGCCGAACCCGTTTCACTCTGCGTGAAGTACAGCGCCGAAGAGAGAGACTTGCTTGTGCGGCGTGCCCGCGACGCCGGCCTGCCCTTGAACGACTACATTCGTGAACAAGTGCTCGCTGAAGCTGGCTGTGAGGAGCAAGTCCTCCGCCATCTTGTCGAAGAATTGACCAGAGTTGCTGAGGACAACCGGCGAGCGGTCGCGGAGGGGGGGGCGGAGGCAGAGGAGGGGACCTCGGAGAGGCCTAGCACCCAACGTGACCGTATAGCCAAGGAAGTGCGTGAATCACTCGCGCAGCAAGAGATTGCTGCCTTGGCCGAGTTCTTCAAGCCCGCATTCGATGCTGGGCGGTGGCCGGGAGTGAAAGCAGAATCTTAAAGAACGTCTCAACATGGTTGGCATGCACGATTGGGACTTCTACGACAAATCCTGTAGCGATTATCGACACTATCGCCGACGCACTCTTCCACGCTGACCAAACCGGATTCGCAAGAATCCGGCGAGCCGCAGGACGCGGCGAGTAGGCCACCCGGATGGTGGCCAGGTGCCAGGACGGCACGTAAGTCGCGGAGCGACAGGGATTGGTAGTCCACATTGCGGTACAAGCTCGATGGCGGATGTGCTGCCGACCCATTTCAGCCGCCCGCGCTTTGGATCGCCATCATCCGCCGAAGCGCGCCGAACGGTCTATTGCGGCGGTCGGGCGTCACGATGCTGTATCAACTTCTTTTCCGCCACCGCGCGCCAGATGATTCGAAACGGACCACGACCATGGAGAGAACTGCTGGTAAAGCCGATAGAGCGGCGCCGGTGAGCTAGGATTTCAATCGTCCTTCGACCCCAGATGGTCGCAATAGCCGCAGAGGCCATGATTGTCAGGTGAGACGTTCTCCGGCGTGAGGCCCGTCATGCACCGCCCGCATTCGCCGAGAACAAGGCCGCACCAGACGCAACCCACATGCTCGTCTGTCAGCAGGAAGGTTGAAAGGCTGCACTCAGGACAATCCTGAACCGGCTGGTCGCCCCCGTCTGTGAGCGCGGAGTAGCTTTCCGATTCAAAACACGCTTCCAGCGCCCGTGCTATCGCTTCCTCCGCCGAAAACTCATAGCCGCACAACCGGCACCGGCAATCCATCGTTTCGTGGCCGGTGTTGGCCGGGTCCTGCTGCGCGACCAGATCGGAATGGCACTCCGGGCAGTTGAAGCATAGCTCAGCGGGCATACCGGCCGGCCATGCGATCGTCTCGAATGTGCTGCGGCATGCGGCGAGTTCGGTTTCGTAAACACCGTGCACGTCAAGCATCACCTGCCAGGCATCACCCAACGCCTCGTTTGGCGCCTCGTTTATGAGGCGAAACAGGTCCGCCACGACGGGCATGGCCTTGGCGATTGCCTCACGCACGGCCGCGTGCGGCTTCTGGGTATAGTGATGCTCTACTTCATTGCGAACCCGGTTGAGGTCGTCGAGCGCGTCTTGATTGATCGGCAGCCCGAAGTCCTTGAACCGCTGCCCGATGGTGGTGAAGTCGATGGTCTGATGCGATGCCGGCGTGAACGTCACGCCGCCGCTGCCGTCCGGCACCGGCTTGTAGCGGGCGCCGATTATGTCCTCGGGCCTCGCGCCCGGCGCTGCGCGCACCAGAACCTCTTTGGCTAAAAGCAGAACGCCGG
Source organism: Luteimonas saliphila (assembly GCF_016774335.1). GTDB lineage: Bacteria > Pseudomonadota > Gammaproteobacteria > Xanthomonadales > Xanthomonadaceae > Luteimonas > Luteimonas saliphila. Next base: position 106,462 of record NZ_JAETWA010000037.1, read on the forward strand.
CATAGAAGTTCCGCACGGCCGACAATGCGCGCTTGGGATCATTGGCCAGATAGTCCTCGACCCCGAGCTGGATCGACTGCACCGCGCTCTCGAACAATCCGCTCATCGTGCTGCCGGCCCTTTCACCCCGAATATGTCGTGTCACGATCAACGAACATCTCTATGAGCCATTGCCCTCCGGCGCGGACTGACCCGCCGCCGGCACCACGGTGAGATCACAAACTTGCCAGCCCTGGGCGCGGGCCGCTTCAACAAGGTCGTCTGTCACGGCCGCCTTGCGGACCGCACAAGCAAGTAACTGGCGCGGCCTCGTCGCTGCTACAAAAATATTCGTCGCTGCTGCTAGCTGAGCGATATTGGCGCTGAAATCCCGATCCTCAAGGCCGAACGCATGGGGCAGGACCGTGGCAAGATCCATGGCGCGGTTGGCAAGGGCCTGGCCCCGCCAAACTTCGGTTTCGACGACAAGAAGCGCATCGACGGTCTTGCCCTTTACCGAATGGATCGATCCGAGCCTGACAGTAACGCCATCATGCTCGAACAAGCTCTTCGACGGTTGGGGCGCCAGTCCTTCACGGTCGGCGGCGCCGGCGGCGACAAACTCGAGGTAGGTCGTTGCGGCGTTTGTCAATGCGCCGTGTATGCCGAGCATGACGGTCAGTTCTTCGCGAAAGGCGTTCCAGCTATCGGCGCTCCAGGGCGCATTCCCGACGGCAATCCGATCACGCAGCAAGCGCCGCACCCTGAGCGCCAGCCTGTCTTCGTGCGCGGCAAGAATGCGCCATAGGTTGCGGCCGTCGGCAGCTTGGCCGAGCGCGTTGCGCCAGAGCTGGCGCCGCAGCAGGCCGGCAATGCCGGCAGTGAACAACTCCGCGACCTCCGCGGGTGAAGACAGCGCCTGATGCAGCAGGGCCGCCTGCCGCAAGTGGGTACAGAGCGTGTCGGGACGGCTCTGGCGTCCGCGCCCACTCCTGTAATTCGGGCAGTATTCGACCAGGGTTTTCGGCCACTCGCCGGTATTGTCGGTCGTCGGATTGTGGCGCGAAGCAACAGCGCGAATATCAATACCGGTGTTGACGGCGTCGCCCCAGTGATTGCGGACCTCGGCGACGTAGGCCGGCAGCACCACGCCGATCGTGTCCGGACAAAACAGGATCAGCGTCCGGCGGCTCGGCACATCGGGCAGACCCGCAATCCGCTGCTGCGCCCGTACGGTAAGCCGGCTTGAGAATTCAGCGATGCTTGTGCCGAAGCGCCTCGATTCATTCAGGGGTATGACGCCGTCTCCTGCACGCCAGTAGTCGTTGGGCGTCAGGTCTTCATCTTCGTAAAGCGTCTGGTTCTGATCGCCCAGCCTTTGGTACGCAACGTCGGCGGCGAACAGGCGATTCAGTAGCGCGAGCTGCTCGCCGTTCGTATCTTGCGCCTCGTCAAGAAGTACTAGGGGGAAGCGTCTGCGGATGCGCTCGACGACGGCCGGGCACTTTTCGAGGGCCTGAACCGCGAGCGCCGTCAGATCGCAGAACCGATAGTAGCCGTCATTGACAAGCTCCGCCTTCAGTTCCTCAAGGGCAGCGCCCGATGCGCTGTTCGGGCCGGGCTGGCGGTGGCGATGGCGGATAGCGAGACGTTGCGGTGCGATGCCGGCATCGCATACGAAGGTTTGCGCCAAGGCGAGCTTCGGCACAAACTCATGCTCGACGGCCCGCCGATTGGCGCCGTTGTTCATCTGTGCATAGCCGACAAGCGCCTGCTTCGAGCGCCACCTGGAACCGGCTGCGGCGGCGAATACCTCATCGTCGATGCGATGAACCGACCATCCGAGGCCGCGCAAATACGGAAGTGCGATGTAACGGTCGAGAAAGGCCGTCACCGTGCCGATGAAATGCGGATAGCCGAGAAATGCGGACGCTGCTGGATGATGTGCCAGCTTCTTCTCTACCTCTTCGCGGGCGGCATTCGTATGGGAAATCACGCAAACGCCTTGCGCACGCGCATCCCAGCATCGCGACAGCAAGGCGAGTTTCGCGACGAGCAACGTCGTCTTGCCGTGGCCCGGTGCCGCCTGCACGTCGCAGGAGTCTAAGCTGGATAAAAAGGCCTGCTGGTTGGCGCCGGTAAAATCGCAACCGCCCAGCTCTGTTCCGAGCTGGTCCAGCAGATCCGGAGTGAGGGGCGGAATCGCAATCATGCCGGGGGCGTTCCTGCATCAGCGACGGCCGCTTGTTCCTCGCCTGCGGCAGCGCCCGGCGTCGCCGTGACGTATTCGATCGCCGTCACAAGATACGCTGGTAGCTTCACCCTGAATGCGGCGGCGTCATCGGGTAATTCCTCAATCAGGGCGGCAAGCTGCTCGGCGACGACAGCCTTGGAAACATGCTTCTTGTGAAGCGGGGTGAATATGAGCACCGCGATGTCATCGACGGTCCTGGCGTCGTCGGCTTGCCACGCATCAACCTCGGCCCTCGCTTCCTCGATGATCTGTGTGCGGGTTCTGTTTGCCCTGCCTTTGCCGATCTGAACCGCCTGATGCACAAGACTGGCGAGTGCCGGCTGCCGGGCGAGGTCGAATTCAAGCGTCCATTGTTCGGAAGGAAACGCGCGAACCGCTCCACCCGAATGCTTCGACAGGTTTCTCATGTGTTCAGTAAGGGCGACGGCATCCCACTGTCCTTGCGTCTGACGGTCCCCACCGACAAGCTCGGCGGCAGCGTCCGGAGGAATATCGCGGTCCGGCACAAGGGCTACTGGCACCGGGACGACGGTGTCGTCGGTGCGCTGGAAAATGCGGCTGTAGCGAAACAATCCCCGATGGCCGACATTGACTATCGAAACGCCGTGCTTGCCAAACGGACGCCCGATCTTCGCTGCCAGGGCGGGCAGCAGTATGTTTTCGGCATCGCCTTCGACAATCACCAGCCCGCGCGCGAAAAAGAGGTTCGCCTTGGTGGCGTCGAGAAACCGGCGCAGAAAGGCGTAATCGTCCGCCTCAAGTTTGGTCATGCCCTCGGCCAGCGGAAATACCTTATGCCCGAGCACCATCACTACGGCGTCAAGATTGGCCCCCGCGGCAAGCTGCGGGCTGTGCGTACTGAGCACAACCTGAACTTGTTGGCCAGCCTCGCCCGCGGCAATAGGTGCGGCTCTCCGTTCAAGCACCTGCATGAAAAGCGTTTGATGCTGCGGGTGAAGGTGGGCTTCGGGTTCTTCCAGCAGCAAGAATGGAACCTGATCGGGATGCGACTGAAGCAGTAGCAACTCCGCCGCCATGAACAACAGATTGTTATATCCAAGGCCGCGCGTAAGACGCACTGCCCGTCCCGACGACGGGTTGAGATAAAGCTCAAACCGTTCGAGAAGTTGGTCGAAGGAACCCTTAACGCCGAGGCCAAGGGTGGCCACAAGGGGATCGTCGGCAAACGACAGGGCCTCGAGATAGGATGTGTTTACATCGCTCTGGACCGCCTGTACTGCCGGATTGGCTTCGACATTCGCATTGGCCTGATTCATGGTGTCGCGCAGCGTTTCAGGTTGACCCAGCTGTGCGGGCGCCGCCTGGCTCGACATGGCTGGCAACGCGCCGAGAATCCGGGAGAGCCGCGATCGCCGCCCCGAGCGTAGTTCGCGCTCGGCATCTCGCAGTGGCCGGAGATAGGTGGATTTCAGGTACTCGCGCAGATCGCCCTCAAGTGGCAGGCCGTCCGCGTTTCTGCCCGCTCGGTATTGCGTAATGACAGACTCGCCGCCGCCGGCGGCTATGCGCAGGCTGGCCCTTAGGCAAACATGCAGGCGCAGCGTGCCGGCTTCGTTTGAGCACCATTCGAGAAAACGGGCTTCCTCGTCTGGCGTCAGACTCTCAAACGTGCAGCGGATGAAAAGATCACCGACTTTGGTCGCGTCTGGCTTGACATGAAAGTCGCCTGGATCAAGCCGAAGGAAGTCATCGCCTCGTGTCCAAAGCACGAATCGCGGTGCATCGATAATGGCAGTCTTCCCGGAATCGTTCGGCCCGACAAGAATGTTCAATCCGCGCCGGAGTTTCAGCGACAAGGGGCTGTCCGGTCCGAAGCACCGAAATCCGGATGCGTGAATTTCCGAAATATGCATGCTTCTACTCTCCCCTTTGGTCTACGGACTACGAGCCCACCGCGGAGCCGAGAACCCCCGTAGAGTCCGCTTCGGGTCGATACTGTCATCGAACACCGCTTCTGGCGACATTCTTTATAAGCAGCGCTTGGCCGAAAGCGGGCTAGTTGTCCTCCCTTCGCTTTCGAGCTCGCAGATAATTGCTGTCGGGAACTCACACCTGTTGCGGCTCAACTGAGCCACAGACTCCAGGCCGGGTAACCGATGCCGAGGGTGGCACCAGCGATGGCTGCTGCCACTAGCAACCGTCGGAGTACATAGACGAGCATGGTGCTCATCCATGCGGTAACCAGGAAGATTGCCGCGTAGCCAATTATCCAGCCAGTTGTCAGATGGCTGGGTGCGGTCCAGCGGTAGATTAGAACTGTTGTGATCGCTCCCGTCAGCGGCGCCACGATGGGGATGGTCAAGCCAAGCAACGAGTCAAGGAAGCTCCCTGAGACGCTGCCAACATCCAAATCGTCGTTCGTAAGACCTCGCTGCCAGCCATTGTCACTGTCGGCCGAAGAATCAGGCCTCCCGTACCGATCCGGGTGCATTTCGTTCCATCGCTCCAGATAGGTGCGATTCGGATCAGGACCGAGTCGGAGGGAAGGGCCGGGCATCAGAAGCCTCGTTGGCTGAGCTTGTGATGGAGGAGGGGATCACGTTGGATCTCCTCCAGCGTTCGGGTCATGGCGGCGACCATCTTGTCGATAGGCGATTGTGCGGCAGTGTCCGACGGAGTCGATTTCTGCTGGGTGTCCGCTCCTGCGTGCGTTCCTTCGTAAGTGTGGTCGTGCGTCATTGCGGTGGCTCCGGGGCAGGGTGAGCTATGCGGCTTCCAGTTCCACGTGGACTTGCTGGCCAAGGGCGGCGGCGATGTTCACTAGGGCATCGAGCGAGAAGCGCGAGATGCGGCCACGAAGCAGGTCGTTGATGCGCGGCTGACTGATCCCGCAGTGTTCGGCAGCCGCGGCCTGTGTCCAGCCGCTGTCCTGGACGAGCGCGGCGATCTTCCGCATAAGTTCGGCCCGCACCTTGAGGTTAGCGGCTTCCTCGGCGGTATCGGCAAGCGCATCCCAGACGCTGGCGAATCGTTCGGTCTTAGTTTTGCTCATGGTCACTTCCTGCTCAGCAGGGCAAAGCGTTGCTTCGCCAGTTCGATGTCGCGCTTCGATGTGGCCTGCGTCTTCTTCTGGAAGGCGTGGAGTACGTACACCGCTTCGGCCAATCGGGCGGTGTAGATGACGCGGTAGGCGCCGGTGTCGTCCCTTACCCGGATTTCCTCGACGCCGTTGCCAATTGCCGGCATGGGCTTGAAGTCGTCCGGCTGCAATCCGTGCTGTACACGATCCAGTTGGTAGCCGGCGTCCCGCTTCGCGTCATCCGGGAACTCCCGCAGGCTGCGCAGGGAGTCTCCCAGGAACTCGATTGGCTTGACGGGCATGAGTATATCCGTATTGATATAAATGGCAAGTGAGTCAGGCGGAGGCCTTTGCAGGGCGCTCCTCGACCTGCTCGGGCCGGAGATGGGTGTAGCGCTTCAAGGTCGTCCAGGACTCATGCAGGGTGAACTGGGCGACTTCCGGGATGTCGTAGCCGCGCTCGAACAGCCGGGAGGTGGCCTCGTGGCGGAGGTCGTGGAAGTGGAGGTCCTCCAGCCCGCGGAGCCGGCAGGCGCGGGTGAAGTTGGCGCCGATCGACTTGGGGTTGTAGGGGAACACGCGCGGGTCGGGGGTCGGCTTCCCATCCGGGCCTTCCACCATGATCTTGGGTTGCCGGTCGATGATCTCCCAGGCCTCGGACAGCAGGCGAAAGGCGCGGCGGTTGCCGATCTTCTTGCGCGGGTGCTTCACGTCGTCCAGCCAGGCGATACCCTTCTCGCGATCGAGGTCGGCCCACTTGAGTCGAGTGATTTCCTCTTGGCGGCGGGCGGTGAGCAAGGCGAAGCGAATGATGTCGGCCATCGGAATCTCTGCGCGCACGTCGCGCACGGCGAAGTGGTCGAGCAGGGCTTTTTCCTCGGCGGTCGTCAATCGGCGCTGGCGCTGTTTGGGTTTGCCGGTCACCCGGCGCTGCCGGAGCTCGTGCGTGGCATCTTCCAGAAGCTGCAGGTCGATCGGAACGCCGAGGGAAGCGCGAGCGGAGCGTAGGACCTGGCGCAGCCAGATCAGGTCGTTGTTGGCGGTCGCCGGGCCGGCGCCGTCCCGTCGGCGCGCTTCGACGTGGCCGATGTAGTCGGCGGTCGTTAGACGCAGCACGTTCTTCTTTGCGATCTCGTACCCGGCCAGGCGCTTCAGGTCGGCTTCCTTGGTGCGTCCCCATGGTGTGAGTTCCTTGATGTCCTTGCCATACCACTCCAGCAGCTCGGCCAGGGTGGCGCCCTTTCCCATTGGCTCGCCGCGCGCCCGCTGCTGGTCCAGTTCGGCTTCTCGCCGACGTATCCACTCGTTGGCCAACTGGCGCCGATCAAAGGTCGCGGACTCGGAGATGACTGTCTTGCCGTCGCGCTTCAGCCGCACGAGTGCCGTGTAACCTAGCGATCCGTTCTTCCGACGGCGGGTAAGAATTGAGCCCATGCTCGGAGTGTAACAACGGCCTCCACGTTGCACCACGCGTTACACTCGGAGCCCGAAAACTGCCGAAATTGGCCGATCATGACCGCAACTGAGCATCCCCAAAACTTGGGTAACTCATTAGAATCGCCAGAGAAGTCGCGCTATGCGGCTTCTGTTCGTCTTTCGGTCGCCCCGATGATGGACTGGACCGACACCGACTGCCGCGTGTTCCACCGGCTGCTGGCGCCGCATGCGCGCCTGTATTCGGAGATGGTGCATGCGAACGCGGTGATCCACGGCGACCGGGCCAAGCTGCTGGCGATGGATCCGGCCGAGCATCCGGTGGCCCTGCAACTCGGCGGCAGCGAACCGGCATCGCTGGCGCAGGCGGCGCGGATCGGCGCCGAGCACGGCTTCGACGAGGTCAACCTCAATTGCGGCTGCCCCTCCGATCGCGTGCAGGCGGGTCGCTTCGGCGCATGCCTGATGCGCGAGCCGGCGCTGGTGGCCGAAGGCGTGGCGGCGATGATCGCGGCGGTCGGCACGTTGGAACGTCCGGTGCCGGTGACGGTGAAGTGCCGGCTCGGCGTCGACGACGACCACGATTGGGATCGCTTCCTGGCCTTCGTCGATACCGTCGCCGACGCGGGCTGCCGGCTGTTCGTGGTGCACGCGCGCAATGCCTGGCTCAAGGGGCTGTCGCCGAAGGAGAACCGCGAGGTGCCGCCGCTGCGCTACGACTGGGCGTGGCGGCTCAAGCGCGAGCGCCCGGACCTGCAGGTGATCGTCAACGGCGGCATCGCCTCGCTCGAAGAAGCGGTCGCGCACCTGGACCACGCGGATGGCGCGATGCTCGGTCGCGCCGCCTACCACGATCCCTATCTGCTGCACCGGCTCGACGTGGCGCTGTTCGGCGGTGCGCTGCGCCCGCGCCACGCGTTGCTGCGGGCGTTGCGGCCGCATGTCGAGGTGCAGCTCGCGCGTGGCGTGCCGCTCAGGCACATCACCCGCCACGTCCTGGGGCTGTACCACGCGCAGCCGGGCGGGCGCGCGTTCCGCCAGGTGCTCAGCGAGGGGGCGCACCGGCCCGGGGCGGACTGGTCGCTGCTCGAACGCGCACTCGCGGCGACCGCGTCGGCGGCGGAACTGGCGGCGTGATCACCCGCGACCTCGACGCCTTCCTTGCCCGCGCCGGCGACAGCGCACCGGACTTCGGCCCCGCCACCGCACGCGCCGCCTTCCTGGTCGCGCCGGACGGCTTCGCCCGTGCCGGGGAGTCGGCCGCCGACAACCGCTACATGGCGGGCGCCGCGGAGTTCGATCCCGGGCTTGCCCTGCGCCAGCACCGCGCGTTGCATGTGGCGCTGTCGCGGCAACTGCCGACGGTCTGCTTCGCCGGCGACCCCGACACGCCGGACGCCCTGTTCCCCAACAACGTGTTCGCGACCGCGCGTGCGGACGTGCGCAGCGCTGCCCCGTTCCCGCCGCGGCTGGTGGTGGGCCGCATGCGCCATCCGGTGCGCCAGCGAGAGGCGGGGCGCGGGGACATCCGCGGCTGGTTCCGCGACGTGGCCGGATACGCCGAGCGCGATCTGTCGACGCAGCCGCACCCCTGCGAACTGACAGGCGCGCTGGTCGTCGACCGCAGCAGCGGCCTGGGCTACTGCGGCCTGTCCGAGCGCTGCGACGCCGCCGGCGCCGCACTGATGCACGCTGCCTTCGGGCTGCGCGCGACCCTGGTGTTCGACCTCGCCCCCGGCGAGTACCACACCAATGTGGTGCTGGCGGTGCTGGCCGGCCGCGCCGTGCTGGCCTGCGCGGACGGGTTCGCCGATCGGGCCGTCGCCGGAGCCATCGCCGGGCTGTACCCGCACGCGGCGCTGCTGTCGGCAGCCGAGCGCGACGCCTTTGCCGGCAATGCCATCGCGCTCACCGCCGGCACCGTCTCGATGAGCGCCACCGCTGCGCGCGCGTTGCGCCCGGAGACGGTACGGATGCTGGAAACGGCGGGCTTCGTGACCTGCCAGGTGGACCTGTCGGCGATCGAGGCGGGGGGTGGCTCGCTGCGGTGTTGCGTCGCTGAAGTGTTCTGAATCCTTCAGCGGGATGAACCGCCCGAGATTGGTGAAGGAAAAGTTAAGGGGCGATTCACTGCCCGCCTCCAAGAATGCCGGTCCCCCTCCCGCAAAGGGGCTTGCGCGTCCGCGTGCCCGGGAACCCAGCCGAAATGATCGCAAAGCCGTCCCACATCGCCGCCCTCGCCGTGTCGGTCGCGCTCGTGATGGCCGGCGCCGGGTCGGCGTGGGCGCAGGATCCGCCGCGCGATCGCGGCGGCCAGGACCGGCCGAGCGAGCAGCGGGAGCGGGCACCCCGGGCGGCCGCGTCCAACCGCAACCGCGATGCGCTCTCGGATTCGGTGCGGCGCTTCGAGCGCAGCAACCGCGGCAGCCGGGTGCTCAGCGCCGAGCGCATGCAGGCCGACGGCCGCGACGTGAACCGGATCAAGGCGATGGACGACCGCGGACGGGTGCGCATCTACGTCGACGATCCGCAGCGCCAGAGGCCCGAGCCGCCTCGCCATCCGCCTACACGCGACGACCACGACTGATCCGGCACTCTGTTCAGGAAAGTCCGGCCACACTGGCCGCATCCACCGATCTGAACGGAGTCGTTCCATGCGCATCCTGCTCGTCGAAGACGAAGCTCCCCTGCGTGAAACCCTGGCCGCGCGCCTGAAGCGCGAGGGCTTTGCCGTGGACGCCGCCCAGGACGGCGAAGAGGGCCTGTACATGGGCCGCGAGGTCCCGTTCGACGTCGGCATCATCGACCTCGGCCTGCCGAAGATGTCGGGCATGGAACTGGTCAAGGCGCTGCGCGACGAGGGCAAGCAGTTCCCGGTGCTGATCCTGACCGCGCGCTCGAGCTGGCAGGACAAGGTCGACGGCCTCAAACAGGGCGCCGACGACTACCTGGTCAAGCCCTTCCACGTCGAGGAACTGCTGGCGCGCATCAACGCCCTGGTGCGCCGCGCCGCCGGCTGGAGCAAGCCGACGCTAGAATGCGGCGCGGTGGTGCTCGACCTCGCCGCGCAGACGGTCACGGTCAACGGCCAGAACGTGGATCTCACCAGCTACGAGTACAAGGTGCTCGAGTACCTGATGATGCATGCCGGCGAGCTGGTCTCGAAGGCCGACCTGACCGAGCACATCTACCAGCAGGATTTCGACCGCGACTCGAACGTGCTCGAGGTCTTCATCGGCCGTCTGCGCAAGAAGCTGGACCCGGAAGGCGCGCTCAAGCCGATCGAGACGGTGCGCGGCCGCGGTTACCGGTTCGCGATCCCGCGCAACGGCGAAGGCTGAAGCCACCCATCACGGCGACCGCGTCGCGGCGCCACCGCGGCGGCGAAGCCGCCACGCAATCGACTATCGTGGCGGCTCGGGCCTGGCATCCGTGCCGCCCCGCGATCGCCCGAGCCGAATGAGCCGACCCTGATTCGATGAGCACCGGCAAGTCCGCACGCGTGCTGCCGTGGCGCCCGCGCTCGTTGCAGGCGCGGCAGTTGATGGCCGCCAGCCTCGGCCTCGTGGCCTTCCTCGCGCTGGCCGGCTACGCGCTCGACCGCGCCTTCTTGGACGTCGCCAGCGAAGGCCAGCGCGACCGCCTGCGCAACTACGTGTTCGCCTACGCCGGGGATGTCGAGTTCCTGCGCAATGGCGATCTGTATTCGCCTGACAACGGCCCCGACGACCGCTTCGACCGGCCCGGCAGTGGCCTGTATGCCGAAATCGTGCTGCCCAACGGCGGCTGGATCTCGCGCTCGGCCTCCGGGCCGCAACTGCCCCCGGCGACGATGCTCGGCGGCGGCGAGGAGACGTTCGAAGGTCCGTTGCCGATGACCCGCAGCGACGGCACCCCGGGGCAGGTGTACCGCTACGGGCTGGGCATGGTCTGGGCCTCGCAGGACTCCGCGCCCGACGCCGAGTTCCCCTATACGATCTACGTGATGGAAGACGCCGGCACCGTGCCGCGCCAGGTGCGCGTGTTCCGTGCGGCGCTGTGGGGCTATCTGGGCATCGCCGGCGTGATCCTGCTGCTGCTGCAGACGCTGGTCGTCCGCTGGAGCCTGTGGCCGCTGCGCAAGGTGGTCGAGGAACTCAAGCGGGTGCAGCGCGGACAGGCCAACCGCATGGGCGAGCGCCACCCGCGCGAGCTCGAGCCGCTCACCGACAGCATCAACGCGCTGATCGAGAGCGAGCGCGAGAACCTCGAACAGCAGCGCAACACCATGTCCGACCTCGCCCACAGCCTGAAGACGCCGCTTGCGGTCATGCGCGCGCGCCTGGACTCCGACGCCGGGGACGGCGAACTGCGTGCGGAAGTGGCCACCCAGCTGCAGCGCATGAACGACCTGGTGAGCTACCAGCTCGGCCGGGCAGCCTCGACCGGGCATACCCTGTTCGCCGCGCCGATCGAGATCGAACCCTACGCCGAGACGCTGGTGCAGGGGCTGGAGAAGATATACGCCGCCAAGCGGGTGATCTGCGAGTTCGACATCGACCCTGAGGCGCGCTTCCATGGCGAACCCGGCGACCTGCAGGAACTGCTCGGCAACCTGACCGAGAATGCGTTCAAGTGGGCGCGCTCGCGGGTGCTGCTGACGGTCAAGCCCGGCGCCAGCGCGCCGAACCGGCGCCCGGGCCTGCTGCTGGCGGTCGACGACGACGGCCCCGGCATTCCGGAGGAACGCATCCCGCTGGTGCTGCAGCGCGGGGTGCGTGGCGACGAGCGCGTGCAGGGACATGGCATCGGCCTGTCGATCGTGCAGGACATCGTGCGCAGCTATCGCGGCGAACTGCACGTCGGCCGCTCGACCGAACTTGGCGGCTCGCGTTTCGAGGTGCGGCTTCCGCCCGGGCTGTAGGTCGGGTCCCGGGCCGCCGTCGTGCGGCTCAAGCCAGCCCCGCATTGTCGAATCCCGATCGGCCCATTGCCGGATCGCGGCATCGTCGGGCCGCCTGATTGGCGGGCAGCCGAAGCGGCGCAATGGCGGGCCTGGCGCCGCCCTACGGAACCGGACCGTAGAAGCGCTGGAGATGCGCCGCCACGGCCGGAAACGCGTTGCGCAGCGTGGCGGGGTCGCTGAAGTGGTATTCGCTGCAGACGGCGAAGAATTCCTCCGGCGCCTCGGCCGCGTAGGGATCGATCAACACGTCGCGTCCGGCATCCACGTCGGCGACGAAGGCGTCGAAGGCCTGCTGGAAGTCGCGTGCCCAGGCGCGCTGCCAGTCGCGCGGCAGTGGGGGGGTGCCGTCGAGCAAGCCGTCGAGCGAGTCGAGCTTGTGCGCCATCTCGTGCACGGCCACGCAGAAGCCGGCGTGCGGGTCGTCGAGGTCGGACTCGACGTCGGCCCAGGACAGGATCAGCGGCCCGCTGTCCCAGGCCTCGCCGATCAGTTCGTCGTCCCATTCGTGCAGCACGCCGGCGGCGTCGACATGGGTGCGGTTCACCCGGAACGCATCCGGATAGACGATCAACTGCGACCAGCCGTGCAGGCCTTCCTCGCCGAACTCGAGCAGCGGCAGGCTGCACAGCGCGGCGAGCGTCGCGCGCCGGATGGCGTCGAGCCGCAGCGGTTCGATCGGAGTGATGGTCTTGCGCTGCAGGAACAACGTGGCCAGTCCGCGCAGGCGCTGCGCGCGTGCGTCGTCGAGCGCAGCGATCCAGCGCACGCGCAATTGCACGTGGCGCCAGGTATCGTCGTCGATCGGATCGGGTACGCGACCGAGCAGTCGCCGGATCAGGGCTGCGGGCACAACCCCGAGGTCCTCAGCGGATCATGCCCGGCAGGAAACTGTGCCAGCGCGGCGGGCGCGTCGCGGCTTCGGATTCGCCGCTGCGGCGGGCGGGAGCGGGGCGGGCACGGGCCGGCGCCACGGCGCGCTTGTCGCCGGCCGGTGCGGCCTCTGCATCGGACTCCGCCTCCACGGCGACCGGGCAGCCTGCGCTGCCGCCATTGGCATCCATCAACGCGGTCTGGCGGGCCGCCACGGGAAACGCGGCGCAGGCCAGCAGCAGGCATGGCAGCACGCGGGTTCGCAGTCCAGGAGCCATGGCAACCATCCTTCGGCCAGTTGTTGCGGTGGCAACAGTTCACTATACCTTGGATGCGGGCAGGCCGCGGAAGGTTGCAGCCGCGATGCGACGAGGCGGGCCGGCGGCGCGGCGGACCGAGTTCGCCGCCCGACGCCGGGCGGTTCGGAGCGGGGCGGGCGCCCCGGACGCCGGCGGCCGCGCGGCGGGCCGTGATCCCGGATAATCGGGCCATGCGCCTGTTCGACACCCCATGACCACGTCCGCGGATCGTGCCCTGCTGCAGCGCCTGGGCGCTGGCCCGGTGTCGGGCGATGCGCTGGCCCGGGAGGCGGGCCTGACCCGTGCGGCGGTGTGGAAGCGGATCGAGGGGCTGCGCGAGGCCGGGGTCGCGATCGACGCCCGCGCCGGACGCGGCTATGCGCTGGCCGCCCCGGTCGACCTGCTCGACGCGGACCGGATCCTGCTCGCCTTGCCGGACGCGGTTCGCGCGGACGTCGCCGCACTCGAGGTCGCGTGGTCGCTGGATTCGACCAGTTCCGAACTCCTGCGTGGCGGCGATGCGGCCGCGGGCGTGCAGGTGCTCCTGGCCGAGCGCCAGACCGGCGGCCGCGGCCGTCGTGGGCGCCCCTGGGCGTCGCCGCTGGCCGCCAACCTGTACCTGTCGGTGGCGCGCCGCTTCGATGCGGGGCTGGCGCGTCTGGGCGGCTTGAGCCTCGTGGCCGGGTTGGCGGTGGTGGAGGCGCTGCACGCGCTGGGGGTCGTCCAGGCCCGGCTGAAGTGGCCGAACGACGTGGTGGTCGCCGATGGCGCGAGGTTGCGCAAGCTCGGCGGCATTCTGGTCGAGGGTGGCGGCGAGCATGGCGGGCCCGCGCGTGCGGTGATCGGCATCGGCCTCAACGTGCGCATGCCGGCGCATGCCGGCGCAGGCATCGACCAGCCGTGGATCGACCTGCGGGCGCTGGGCGATTCGCCACCGCGCAGCCTGCTTGCCGCCGGAGTGCTGGCGCAGCTGCTGCCGGCACTGTCGCGCTTCGACCGCGAAGGGCTGGCGCCCTTCCTGGCGCACTACGCCGGGCACGACGTCCTCGCCGGCCACGCGGTGCAAGTACAGGCGGGCGACGGCGTACACACGGGCCTGGCGCTGGGCCTTGCCGACGATGGAGCGCTGCGCGTGCGGCTGACGCACGGCGAGCGCGCCTTCCACGCCGGCGAAGTCAGTCTGCGGCGCACGGATCGCGGGCCATGACCGACTGGCTGTTCGACCTCGGCAACTCGCGGCTCAAGTGCGCGCCGCTGCGCGCGGACGGAAGCCCCGGCGAAGTACTGGCGTTCGCGCACGATGGCGAGGCGCTGGCGGACGCCTGGATCGAACGCCTGCCGCCACGCATCGATGCGGCGCACGTGGCCAGCGTCGCCTCGCCGCCGCTGCGCACCGCGCTGCTCGACGCGCTTTCCGCGCGCTGCGGCCGCATCGGCCTGGCGGCGACGCAGCGCGCATGGGGTGGGCTGCGGATCGCCTACGCCGCGTCCGAGCGGCTCGGCGTGGACCGGTTCCTGGCGATGCTCGCCGCCCACGCGCGCGGCGGCGCCTGGCTGGTGGCGGGCGTGGGCACGGCGCTCACCATCGATCTCGTCGACGCCTGCGGCCAGCACCGCGGCGGGCGCATCGCGCCGTCGCCCGCGCTGATGCGCGAGGCGCTGCACGCAAAGGCCGCGCAGCTCATGCGCGAAGGGGGACGCTACCGCGAGTTCGCCGCCGACACCGGGGACGCGCTGAACTCGGGGTGCCTCGGCGCGGCGCTGGCCCTGGTCGAGCGCAGCCTGGAGGCGGCGGCGCGCGAGTGCGGCGCGCCGGTGCCGCTGCTGCTGCACGGGGGCGGCGCCGGGGCACTGCTGCCACACCTGCCCGACGTCGTGCACGACCCCTCGCTGGTGCTGCGCGGCCTGGCGCACTGGGCCCGGATCGGGTCGAGCCCCTAGAATCGGCCGATGCTCGCACGCGCCCTGATCGTCCTGCTGCTGATTCTCAACCTCGGCGTCGCACTGTGGTGGGCGACGCGCGCGGACGCGCCACCGTCCACCGACTCGCCGCTGCCGTCGGGAATCGAATCGCTGCGCCTGCTGGAAGAAGCGGCGGACCCCGCCGCCGCGGCCGCGCCGTTCGCGGATGCCATGCCGCCCGCATCCGACGCGCAGGACGTCGCGACGGCGCCGGCCGATACCGAACCGACGCCGGACACGGCGGCAGCCACGGAAACGGCGCGCGCGCAGGAAGCACCGGACGCCCGGGCCAGCGCCACCGTCTGCCACAGTTTCGGTCCGTTCGCGGACGTCGCCGAGGCCGAACGCGCGGCCGCGCGACTGCGGCCGGCGGTGCTGCGCGTGGCGGTGCGCCAGGTGCGGGCCGCGCCGCGGGGCTGGAGCGTGCACCTGCCGGCGCTGCCCGATCGCGCAGCCGCCGATGCGATGGCGACACGCCTGATCGCGGCGGGTTTCCGCGACCACTACCTCCTGCCCACCGCCGGGGACGGCACGGTCGCCATCGCGCTCGGCCGTTTCGGCGGCGAGGCGGCCGCGCAGCGCCACAGCACTGCGCTGCAGGCGGCCGGATTCGCCGCCGTGGCCGAGCCGATCGGCGACGGCGGCCAGACGCGTCACTGGGTCGACATCGCCGCCGGCGAACACGCGGACCTGGCCGTGCTCAGGCGTGCGGCCGACGCGGCGCGGAGCGAACCCATCGACTGCGGACCGGCAGGGGCGGCACGCTGAGGGCCCTGGGCTAGAATGCCTCCAGGCCGGCGATCGCACCGGGCATCGACGACAACGCCGCTTTAGCTCAGCTGGTAGAGCAACCGCCTTGTAAGCGGTAGGTCATCCGTTCGAATCGGATAAGCGGCACCATGCGCTGCGCGAGTGACCGACGGGCTCCGCGTTCCGCCGGTCGACAGGCCGATCGCGGCGACCCGACGGGATGGGCGTTGAACCGGACCGGTTCGATCCGCTGGGTGTGGTCGAGGTCGAATGCGCTGCGCAGGTGCGGCCGTAGCCTGTGGTCGATGGTGGTGATGATGCCGCGCATGAACGACAGCGGGGCCGGTAGCGCCATTGCCGGACGATAGGCAGGCGCGGCCGGAGGGCGGTGCCTGCGCCGCGCCTGTAAGGGTGGGCCCTGCCATGGAGGCTCTCCCGGGTGCGGCGGACGCGGCAGCCGCAGGCATCCGTCGCAGGGGCATGGGGATCGGTGCAATGCCCGACCAATGGCGTCCTGCCGCGCGGACCAGGCCGGCTTCGCATTGCTGCGCTGCGACACCGGACGGGCGCGCGGCCTCGCTAGACTGCCGGCCCAGACCCTGCGCCAGAGATCGTCCGACATGCAGCAACGCTATCCTCCGGTTTCGATCTTCGGCGCGCCCACCGATGTCGGTGCGGGTACCCGCGGCGCCTCGATGGGTCCGGAAGCGCTGCGCGTCGCCGGCCTGGGCGAGGCGCTGCGGGGCCGGGGCGTCGACGTCGTCGACGCGGGCGACGTGCCGGGCCCGAAGAATCCCTGGCTGGGCCCGGTGGACGGCTACCGCCATCTCGACCAGGTGGTGGCGTGGAACCAGGCGGTGTTCGATACGGCCGCGCTCATCCTCGGCGAAGGCCGCATGCCGGTGATGCTCGGCGGCGACCATTGCCTGGCGATCGGTTCGATCGCCGCCGTGGCCGCGCACTGCCGACGCGAAGGCAGGGGGCTGCGCGTGCTGTGGCTGGACGCGCACACCGACTTCAACACCAGCACGATCACGCCCTCGGGCAACGTCCACGGCATGCCGGTCGCGTGCCTGTGCGGTATCGGCCCCGAGGGGCTCACCCGGATCGGCGGACACGTGCCCGCGATCGTGCCGGGCCAGGTCCGGCAGCTCGGCATCCGCTCGGTGGACCAGGACGAGAAGCGCCTGGTCAAAGAACACCGGCTCGACATCTACGACATGCGCTACATCGACGAGGTCGGGATGAAGCGGGCGATGGAACAGGCGCTGCATGGCCTCGATGGCGACACCCACCTGCACGTGAGCTTCGACGTCGACATCCTCGACCCCACCATCGCGCCCGGCACGGGCACGCCCATCCCGGGCGGCGTCAACTACCGCGAGGCGCAGCTGATCATGGAGATGATCGCCGACAGTGGCCGGCTCGGCTCGCTCGACATCGTCGAGGTCAATCCCGCGCTCGACAGTCGCAACACGACCGCGGAACTCGCGGTCGACCTGGTGGAAAGCCTGTTCGGCAAGTCGACCCTGATGCGCGACTGAGCGCGGTCGCGCCGTGACGCCGCGTCGACATGCGTGAACGGCGGTGTTGGGGATGGACGGCGCAAAGGCGCCACTTCGTGCATTCAACGCGGATTTCACGCTCCTCGGCGTCTGATGACATGGACGAGCGCGGGGACGATCCCGCGGTCGCACTCGACCAAGTCTCCAGGAGAAACCAGATGAAGCGTTTGATGGCCATGATGCTGATCGCCATGTTTTCGCTCGGCACGCTCAGCGCGTGCAACACCATGAAGGGCGTCGGCAAGGACGTCGAGAAGGTCGGCGACAAGGTGCAGGAGAAGGCCGACGACACTGGCGGCACCGATCCGAGGTGATCCGACCTTGCACGGATGCGTTTGCGGGAAAGCCGGCATTGCCGGCTTTTTCGTTTCCGGCCGCCAAGTGTCGGAAAAGTCCCGCGTTCGCAGGTGCGCACGCCGGAGCTGAACTTCCCGGCGGAGCAAGTCATCGTTGTGAACGAGGCCTTACGAATCCTTGATGCCGCCGTGATGCGCAGGACGCGATGATGATCGCCATCGATGCGGAGCGGATTTTTCGCACCGATGTCCTCCCAACAACGAAGGAATCCAGCCATGAACAAAGACATCATTGCGGGCAAGTGGACCCAGCTCAAAGGCCAGGCGCAGGCCAAGTGGGGCGACCTGACCGACGACGTGTTCGACGTCGCCGCGGGCGACAGCAAGTACCTCGCCGGCAAGCTGCAGGAGCGTTACGGCTGGGAGCGCGAACGCGCCGAGCAGGAAGTGCGCGACTTCGAGAAGACGCTGAACTGATCCGGTTGGGATTCAGCCGCAGCGGCGGTCGGTGTAGACGGTAGACGCGATCGCGCCGCGACCGACGCCGTTTCCGATGACGGATCCCGGCGACAACCAGGATGGACAGGGGCCGGCATCGCCGGCCCCTGTGTTATCCGGCCCCTGCGCTTCCTGCTACCCGACGTAGCGCGGTCGTGCGATCCAGGTCGCGAGGGACCCAGGGACCAGCTCGAGAGCGGGTCGCGATCTTCGATTGGGACGGACCGGACGGGTGCGTTAGTGCCAGCGCCCGGGCGGATCGGCCACGAAACCGCCCGGGAACGCCTGCGGGCGGTCGCGATGCTGCCACGGGCCCGGTGCCGGCCAGGGCATGATGCCGCGCGCAGCCAGGGCGCCGGGCGCGTCGTAACGCAGCTGCGTGATCTGCGCCGGCCGCGAGCTGGCGCGCACGAACGAAGTCTGCCCGACCGGCGACCATTCCCGCTGTCCATGCCCGGTACCGATCTGTTGCCGGGCGAGACCGTCGTG
Organism: Luteimonas saliphila; assembly: GCF_016774335.1. Taxonomy (GTDB): domain Bacteria; phylum Pseudomonadota; class Gammaproteobacteria; order Xanthomonadales; family Xanthomonadaceae; genus Luteimonas; species Luteimonas saliphila. Next base: position 124,843 of record NZ_JAETWA010000037.1, read on the forward strand.
ATCGCCGTATGCGTCCGCAGCCTCGGCCGCCGGTGCGGCGCTGCGCGACTTCCCGGCATCCGCGCCACGCGCGATCGGCGGCGAGGGCAGTGGATGCGGGTACCGGTACGTGCGTTCGCGGAACACCGCCACGCCGATCGTGCCGACGTGGTCCGGTCGGCCGGTGCGCGCGGCATAGCTGTCGGGCAGCGCGGTGAACACGAAGCCGGCCACGTCCTGGTACGACTTGCGCCAGCCGGTGATCTCGGTGCTCTGCCAGGGCGCGAGTACGTAGCCGGTCTGCGAGGGGTGCGCGGTCTGCCCGGTGACGGCATTGACGCCGTCGACCGACAGCACCACCAGCAACCGTTCGCCGGTGTTGTTGGTCAGGCGCACGCCGTAGCGATGCCCGGGCGTGCCGGCGATCCAGGACTCGCGCCGGTGCGGATACTCCGGCAGCCACTGGCCGCTGTCGCGATCGACCACGTCGATGCGGACCAGCGAACGGGCGGCGGCGGGCGCCGCGAGCAGCAGGGCGGCGAGGAGGGCCAGGGCGGCCAGTGCGGGCTTGTGGATCATGGTGGGGATCTCCGTTCGGGTCGTGCGGTTGAACGCACGCGCACGGCGGGCGGGGTTGGCGCGATCGGGGGCGGTCGGCGCAACGGTTAAACTGGCGTTCCGCTTCCGCGTCCCGGCGCCCTGCAATGCCCCCACGCCCCGCCCGCGTCCTCACCGGCATCACCACCTCCGGCACCCCGCACCTGGGCAACTACGTCGGGGCGATCCGGCCCGCGGTCGCCGCCAGCCGCGCCGATGACACGGAGAGCTTCTATTTCCTCGCCGACCTGCACAGCCTGATCAAGGCCCAGGATCCGGCGCGCACCCAGCGCTCCACGCTCGAGATCGCCGCGGCCTGGCTGGCCTGCGGGCTGGACCCGGCCAAGGTCTGGTTCTACCGCCAGAGCGACATCCCCGAGATCACCGAGCTGACCTGGTACCTGACCTGCGTCGCCGGCAAGGGCATCCTCAACCGCGCCCACGCCTACAAGGCGGCGGTGGACCGCAACCGTGCCGACGGCGAGGACGACGATGCCGGCATCAGCGCCGGACTGTTCATGTATCCGGTGCTGATGGCCGCCGACATCCTGATCTTCAACGCCGACAAGGTGCCGGTGGGGCGCGACCAGGTGCAGCACATCGAGATGGCGCGCGACTTCGGCCAGCGCTTCAACCACGTCTACGGCCACGACTGGTTCGTGCTGCCCGAGGCGGTGGTGGACGAACAGGTCGCCACCCTGCCGGGGCTGGACGGTCGCAAGATGAGCAAGAGCTACGGCAACACCATCGCGCTGTTCGCGCCGCCGGCGGAACTGAAGAAGCTGGTGTTCTCGATCGTCACCGATTCGCGTGCGCCTGGCGAGGCGAAGGACACCGAGGGCTCGGCGCTGTTCCAGCTCTACCAAGCCTTCGCCAGCCACGAGCAGACGGCCGCGTTCGCGCAGGGCTTTGCCGACGGCATCGGCTGGGGCGATGCGAAGCAGCGGCTCTACGGCCTGGTCGAGGCCGAGATCGCGCCGCTGCGCGAGCGCTACCTCGATCTGGTCGCGCGTCCGGACGACATCGAGGACACGCTGCGCGACGGCGCGCGCCGGCTGCGCGAGCGCTATGCGACGCCGCTGCTGGCGCAGCTGCGCGAGGCGGTGGGCCTGCGCGACCTGTCGACGGTACGTCTCGACGCGATGGAGACCGAAACCGTGGCGGACAGGCCGCCCCTGGCTGCCTTCAAGCAGTACCGCGAAGCCGACGGCAGGTTCTACTTCAAGCTGGTCGAGGGCGAGCGCGTGCTGCTGCAGAGCCGCGGGTTCGACGCGCCGCGCGACGCGGGCCAGGCGATCGCCGCGCTGCGGCGCGGAAGCGTGCCGCTGGCGCAGGCGCCGGCCTCGACGGGCGAGGGCGTCACCGAGGCCGACGTGCAGGCAGCGCTCGATGCGCTGGCCGCCGCCGACGCTGAAAAGGCGGCGAAGGCGCAGGCATGAACCCGCTGGTCGAGCTCAACCTCACCCTGATCCTGTTCCTGCCCTGGTTCGCGATCCTGGGCACGCTGTACTGGCTGTTCCCGCGCCAGCCGCGCGGCATGAAGCGCGCGCTGTACGACCTGGCGACGCTGGCGCTCGCGGTGGCCGCCTTCCTGTGGAGCGTGCACTGGTCGGTGGCCAATGCCGACACCCAGTACGGCAAGCTGTGGCCGCAGGTGCTGGCGACCGCGCTGGGCTACGGGGTGTTCCTCGCGGCGCTGGGCATCGCGTTCGCGGTGCGCCACCTGTTGTTCGGGCGCAGGCGCGACTGAAGCATGCCGATGCAACCGGGGAAGGCGCGATGAAGGCCGACGGCATCACCCTAATCGACACCGGCTACATCCGCCCGGGGTTGTGCGCGGCGTATCTGGTGCACGGCAGCGGTGGCCGCGCGGCGCTGGTCGACTGCGGCACCGCGACCTGCGCGCAGCGCGTGCTCGCGGCGATCGACGCCGCCGGGGTGGCCCGCGACGCGGTCGACTGGCTGCTGGTCACCCACGTCCACCTCGACCACGCCGGCGCTGCCGGCCCGCTGATGCACGCGCTGCCGAACGCACGGCTGGTGGTGCATCCGCGTGGCGCACAGCACATGGTCGATCCGGAGAAGCTCATCGCCGGCGCGAAACGCGTCTACGGGGAAGCGATGTTCGCGCGCGACCATGCCGGCATGCTGCCGGTGGACGAGGCGCGCGTGGTGGTCGCCGACGACGGTCACGTGGTCGACCTCGCCGGTCGCCCGCTCGCCTGCGCCGACACGCCCGGACACGCCCTGCACCACTACAGCGTGTGGGATGCGGCGACGCGCAGCTGGATCGCCGGCGACGCGTTCGGGCTGTCGTATCGCGAGTTCGACAACGGCAACGGCGCCTTCGCGGTGCCGACGACCTCGCCGGTGCAGTTCGACCCCGGGCAGATGCAGGCCTCGATCCGCCGGCTGGTAACTCAATCGCCCACAGCGATCCGCATCGCCCACTACGGCATCGTCACCGAATGCGCACGGCTGGCCGACGAGCTGATCGTTCTGGTGGATGCGATGGCGACGATCGCGCGCAATGCGGACGCAACGCCCGACCGCCACGCGCGGATCGTCCACGGCCTGACCGCGCTCTACGTCGAGCGCGCCGCAGCGCACGGCGTCGCCGATCCCGCACGCAGCGTCGCCGGTGTGCTCGGCGGCGACATCGAGATCAATGCGCAGGGCCTGGGCGTGTGGCTGGACCGCGAAGCAAAGGCGCGCGCGGCCGGTTGAAGGGCGCGAGCCCGCCCGCCGGCGGGGCCGTCGCTACTCCCAGCGATTGAGATACGGGCCGAACGGCTTGCGCTGCTGGCGCACCACGCAGAAGCGGTGGCCGCTGGGGGCTTCCATCACCCACCAGGTGTGCACCTTCTCGATCTTCCTGGCGCCGAGCGCGACCAGACGCTCGGCCTCGGCCTCGACGTCGTCGGCCTCGATGTCGAGATGGATGCGCGAGGCATGCGGGACCTTCTGCAACAACAGGATCGGCTCGTCGACTTCCGTATGCAGACGCGCGTACCTGCCGTCGCCGTCCTCGTCGGCGGACTCGACGCGCTTGCCGAGGGCCCGGCTCCAGAACTCGACGTGCGGCGCGAGGTCGTCGACCTCGCAGTCGAGCACGAACGTGCTCAGGCGACTGTGGTGGGGCATGTGGGGTTCTCCTGTTCGTCGAACTTCAGTCCCAGGAGGTGGGACTGGCGCGTTGCTCCGGAGCGCGCATCGGCACGACGCAGAAGCGGTGCCCGGTCGGCGCCTCCATCACCCACCAGCGGCCACGGACGGATTCGATCCTGCGTGCGCCGAGCGCCTCGAGCCTGCTGGCCTCGGCCTCGACGTCGTCGGTTTCGATGTCCAGGTGCACGCGCGGCGGATGGTCGACCTTCTGCACCTCGATGTGCAGCCCGCCGGGCCCTGCGCCCAGCACCGCGTAGCGGCCCTGTCCGCCTTCGTCGGGATCGGCCACCGGCAGGCCGAGGGCCCGGCTCCAGAATGCGGCGGCGTCGGCGAGCGCGCCCTCGCGGCAGTCGATCATGAAGCCGGCGAGGCGGCTGTGGTGGGACATGGCAGGATCCTCGTGCAGGCGGTGGTCGGGTCCGGGGCGGTAGGCGCGTGTCGAAAGGCGAACGAGTCGGTGGTCTGTCCGCCGCGACCGCCCGGACGCATCAGGGCCGGGTTCTGGAGCGGCGCGCCTGCGCGCCTCAGTGCGGCGACGCCAGGTCGTCGAGCATCGCCTTCAGGAAGCGTGCCGCCTCGCCGCCGGTGCAGGCGCGATGGTCGAAGGTCAGCGACAGCGGGATCACCCGGTGCGACTCGAAGCCACCGACCACCGGCACGATCTGGTGCCGTCCGCGGCCGGCGGCGACGATCGCCACGCACGGCGGCACCACCACCGGCGTCGCGTAGCGGCCGGCGAACATGCCGAAGTTCGACAGCGAGATGGTGTAGCCGGTCAGCTCGGAAGCCGGGATGCTGCGGTCCTCGACCTGCGCGCGCAGGCGGTCGATGCCTTCGCGCACGCCGCGCGCGTCGAGCAGGTCGGCGTTGCGCAGCGCCGGCACGAACAGGCCGTCGCCGGTGTCGACGGCGATGCCGAGGTCGACCTGCGGGTGCAGGGTGCGGACGAGTTTGTCGCCATCGAACCAGGCGTTGAGTGCGGGCACCGCACGGGCCGCGGCGCAGATCGCACGGATCAGTCGCACGGTGAGGTCGTTGCCGGGCTGCCAGTCGTGGATGTCGGCATCGTCGACCAGGCTGGTGGGCACGACCTTGCTGTGCGCGTCGGCCATCACCCGCGCCATGTTGCGGCGCACGCCCTTGAGCTGTTCGGGCTGACCGCTGGCGCTGACCGACGGTGGCTGCGTGCGCATGGGCTTGCCGCTGGCCGAGAGTGCAGTGCGCTCGCCGGCGGTGCGCGTGGCGCGACCGGATCCCTCTCCCGCTCGCGGGGAAGGGCTGGTGTGTGGGGCGGTGGCCGTAGTGCCCTCACCCCGGGCCACTCTCCCGCGAGCGGGTGAGGGGAGGGATGCGGCGGTTCCGTTCGCCGCCGCCTGCTTCACGTCGGCCATCGTCACCACGCCGTCGGCGCCGCTGCCGCGCACGCGCGCGAGGTCGACCTTGAGCTTGCGCGCCAGCGCGCGCACCGCCGGCATCGCCCGGATCCCGCCGACCGACACCGCCGCTTCGGCATGCACGTCGTCGGACGCCTGCATCGCGCCGACCACGGTGCCGCTGTCGGCGCGCTCGCCATCCCCGGGCTCCGACTTCCCTTCCGGCTGCGTCTTGCCGGTCTGCTCGATCGCGCCGCCCTCGGTGGAAGCGACCACGCGGTCGTCCGGCGCGGGATCCTGGCTGCCGACGCTCTTGCCGGACGCTGCCTTCGCGCCGTGGTGGTGGCCGGTGTCCTGTCCTTCGGCGCGCTGCGGCTGCGACGCATCGAGCTCGAACTCGGCCAGCATCGCGCCGGTGACGATCACGTCCCCGGCGGCGCCGGCGAGCCTGAGCACCTTGCCCGAGACCGGCGAGGGCACGTCGACCACCGCCTTGGCGGTCTCCATCGACACCAGGTTGTCGTCGAGGCGGATGCTGTCGCCCTCCTTGACGTACCACTCGACGATGGTGGCGTCGGGCAGGCCTTCGCCGAGGTCGGGGAGCAGGAAGGTCTTCTTGTTCGGGGCCATGTCGCGGTTCCGTCGGGCGGGCAACGACCCGCCATGTCCATGGGAAGTGCCGTGCGCGGGCCGCCTGAGGGGACGGGCGGCCGCACATGGCGGGCGGGTGAGGACCCGTCCTACGAGTTCGCCAGCGTACGCTGCGCCGCCGCGACGATCCTGTCCGTGCCCGGCATGTACTTCATCTCCAGCCGGAACAGCGGCATGTGGGTGTCGTAGCCGGTGACGCGCTCGACCGGCGCGACCAGGTCGTACATCGAGTGCTCGGCCAGGCGCGCGGCGATCTCGGCGCCGAAGCCCGCGGTGCGCGGCGCCTCGTGCACGATCACGCAGCGGCCGGTCTTGGCGACGGATTCGGCGATGGTGGCGAAATCCAGCGGCTTGAGCGTGGCGACATCGATCACCTCCGCGCTGATGCCGTCGCGCGCCAGCTCCTCGGCGGCTTCCAGCGTCTCCTTGACCTGCGCGCCCCAGGTGACGAGGGTGACGTCGCTGCCGTCGCGCAGCACGTAGCACACGTCCAGCGGCAGCGCCTCGCCGTCGTCCGGTACCACTTCCTTGTACTGGCGGTAGATGCGCTTGGGCTCGAAGTAGATCACCGGGTCCGGTTCGCGGATCGCCGCCAGCAGCAGGCCGTAGGCGCGCGCGGGGGAGGACGGCAGCACCACCCGCAGGCCGGGCACGTTGGTGAACATCGCTTCGTTCGCCTCGCTGTGGTGCTCGGGCGCGCGGATGCCGCCGCCCCAGGGCACGCGCAGCACCATGGGGCAGGTCAGGCGGCCGCGGGTGCGGGTGCGGAAGCGCACCGCGTGGCAGATGATGTGGTCGAGCATCGGATAGACGAAGCCGTCGAACTGCGCCTCGGCCACCGGCTTCATGCCCATCGCCGCCATGCCCACGGTGAGTCCGGCGATGGTGGTCTCGTCGAGCGGCGTGTCGAGCACGCGATCGGCGCCGAACTGCTGCTGCAGGCCCGCGGTGGCGCGGAACACGCCGCCGTTGACGCCGACGTCCTCGCCCAGCACCACCACAGAATCGTCGTGGCGCATCTCCCAGGCCAGCGCCTGGGTGATCGCCTCGATCAGGGTGATCGCCTTCGCCTGTGCGACCCGGGCGCCGTCCTGCTTCTGCTGGTGGACCGCGGCCTTCATGCGCGGCCCTCCAGCGCCAGCAACTGCGCGCGCTGTTCGAGGATGTCGGGCGGCGGGTCGGCGTAGAGGTAGTCGAACATCGCCTCTGCCGGTTGGGTCCTGGTGTCGAGGTAGGCGTCGATCTCGACGTCGACCAGGCGCGTGCATTCGGCCAGCCAGTCCTTTTCCTGCGCCTCGTCCCACAGGCCTTCGGCGCCGAGCCAGGTGCGCAGCCGCGTGACCGGGTCGCGCGTCCAGGCGTCCTTGACCTCGGCCTCGTCGCGGTAGCGGCGCGCATCGTCGGCGGTGGTGTGGTCGTGCAGGCGATAGGTCATGAACTCGATCACCGTGCCGCCTTCGCCGCCGCGTGCGCGCTCCATGGCCCGGCGCATGCCCTCGAGCACCGCGAACAGGTCGTTGCCGTCCACCTGCAGGCAATGCAGGCCGCCGGCCAGGCCCTTCTGCGCCAGCGTCTGCGCGCCGGTCTGCGCGCTGCGCGGCACCGAGATCGCCCAGCCGTTGTTGATGATGCACTGGACGAACGGCAGGGTGTAGGCGCCGGCGGCATTGATCGCGGCGTAGGTGTCGGTCTTGGAGCTGCCGCCGTCGCCGCAGCAGGTGACGGCGACGCGCTTCTCGCCGCGCAGCTTGAAGGCCAGCGCCGCGCCCGCGGCATGCAGGCACTGGGTGGCGATCGGCACCGCCCAGGGGAAGTCGTGGCGCGCGACCTGGTAGTCGTTGCCGCGTTCGTCGCCGCCCCAGTACAGCAAGATCTCGCGCAGGCGCACGCCGCGCATGATCTGCGCGCCGTATTCGCGGTAGCTCGGCGCCAGCACGTCCTCGGGCCGCATCATCGCGCCGATGCCGATCTGGGTGGCTTCGTGGCCGAGGCACGGTGCGTAGGTCCCGAGCTTGCCGGTGCGCTGGAGCGCGACCGCCTTGCCGTCGAACGCGCGCAGGAACAGCATCTGCCGGAACAGCGCCAGGATCTCGTCCTTCGGCAGCATCGACCCCGGCAGGTCGGCGACCATCCGCCCGTCCTGGTCGAGGTATTGCAGATACTCGATCTCGAAGCTCGCGGCAACGCGCATGCACTTCCATCCGGTCGTTGTCGAACCCAGGATGATAAGGTTTCCTGCGTAAGGATCCGTTGCGCATTGCGTCATGCGCGAGCCGCGTCCCTGTGCTTGCGTTCGCGTGCCCGAGACTGCGTCTGCGCGCCCGTCACGGTGGACCGCCTGGCGCGGTCGGGCCTCGTTCCGGCCGCGTCCCGTGGTCGGGGAAGCGGCCGGAAACCGCGCTCAGTCGTCGAAGGTCGCGCGGACCGACACGTTGCGGAACGCGCGCACCCCGATCAGCTTCACGAACCAGGTGCCCGGCGTGGGCGCCGCCACCGCGATCGTCTCGTTGTTGCCCGGCCGCTGCGAGCGCCCGTCGAAGTCGTCGACAGTCGGGATGCGCTCGTGTGCCGCATACAGGGTGACGTCGCCGCTGCCGCCGAAGCTGAGCACGCGCAGCGGGCCGGCGCCTTCCGGCACGTCGACGCGGTAGACCAGCTCCTCGCCTGCGGCGCCCGACTGGCCACCGAGCGAAATGCCGTTCGCCAGCACCGGGATGCCGGCATACGGATCCTCGACCAGGATCGCGGCGCTGGACTCGTTGTTGCCGGGGTCCGTGTCCTCGGTCTGCGCGGTGACGGCGGCGGCGAGCGTGACCGGCGTGCCTTCCATCGCCTCGAGCGCGGTGGCGGACAGGGCGAACACCGCCTCGGCACCGGCGGCGAGGCCGTCGGCATTGCAGGCGACCGTGGTGGTCCCGGCCGCCACCAGCGGCGCTTCGCAGTCCCAGCCATCGGGCGCCGCGACCGCGAGGTCGGCCAGTTCCGCGTCGAGCACGAAGCCCGCGCCGGGATACGCGGCGTCGTCCGGTCCCGCGTTCGCGACCACCGCCGAGAACTGCAGCGCCTCGCCCAGGGCGACCGTGGCCGCAAGCGCCCCGGTTTCCACCGACAGGTCGGCGAAGCGCAGCGCCGCCAGCCGCACCAGCAGCACGGTCGGATCGTGGTCGGACAGCCGCGAGGGCGTGTCGTCCTCGTTGCGCGCGGTTTCCGGGAAGTCGGCGTTGATCCGCGCGTGGCTGATCTCGAGCCCGGCGACCAGCGGCGAGTCGACCAGGGCATCGTTGACCAGGATGTGGTCGAGCGTCTGCGCCTGGTAGTCGAACACGAACGAGTAGCGCTGCTGCGGTTCGGCGAGCAGGGTGAGGTTGAACAGGTTGGGTTCGACCAGGTCCACGCCGTCGCCGTCGACCGCGGTCTGCGCGTCGGGCGAGGGCAGGCCGGTGACCGTGCCCATGGCGTCGACCAGGCCGTCGTTGAACTGGAAGGCGTTGAAGTCGCCCATCACCACCAGGTTGCGCGTGGGGTCGTCGGCCTGCATGCCGTCGACCAGGGTGGCGAGGAACTCCGCCTGCGCCTGGCGCTTGGCGCGCACGCGCTGGCCGAGCGTCAGCCAACCATTGCTGCCGTTCTCGTCGCTGTCGACGCCGTTGAGCGAACGCTGGTGCACCACGATCGCGGTGAACGGCCAGCTGCGGCCGTCGGCGAAGTGGACCACGGCGTCCAGCGACAGCGGCGGACGGTCGTTGAGCAGGCTGGTGCTGCCGTCGGGGTTCTGGAGCACCTCCGCTGCGCCGTGCTGGACCACGCCCAGCACGTCCACGCGCGGCGTTCCGGCGGCGACCTCGGCGGCCTTGACCAGGAAGCCGACGTCGATGCCGCCGACGTCGTTGCCTTCGAGCAGGTGCGCGGTGTAGCCCGGATCCGGTCCGCCGGCCGCGACCACGTCGGCGTTGATGCGCGCGGCGAGCGCCTGCAGCACGGCCTGGTTCTCGACCTCGACCACGCCGACCACGTCCGGCGTGTGCAGGTAGCCGCGGATCGCCAGCGACGCCTTCGCCAGGCGCCGCTCGAAGGCCGCCGCGGTCAGCACCGGTTCGCCGATCGCGGGATCGTTGTGGTCGTCGAAGAAGCGCTCGAGGTTCCAGGTCGCGAAGGTGGCGTCGTCGGCGGTCGGCAGGCGCGAGGGCACCGGCAGGCCGGTGGCGCTGCAGTCGATCGTCAGCGCGCCTTCGGGGTGGATGGTGTAGCGGCGGAAGGTGTAGTCGAGCGGTCCGACCAGGCTGCCGTCGGTGATCAGGCAGCCGGCGGCCACGTTCGCGGCCGGCGCGCCGATCGTGGTGCTGTTGACAGCGATCAGTTCCGGGTTGAAGTCCCAGCGCGGGATGTCGGTGGCGCTGCTGCCGAGCGGATCCGGGTTCGGCACCGGGATGCCGGGTTCGCGGAACGGTCGCGCGTTGCCGGTGACCACGACCGCGAAGCGGCCGTTGCTGGTGGCGGTGGCCTGGGTCTCGTTGACGTTGCCGCCGGTGGGTGCGACCACGGTCGCGCTCGGCACCACGACGCGCATGGCCTCGAAGCGTTCGAGCTGGTCGAGTCCGTCGTCCGCGTTCGGCAGGTCGACGGTCAGCGCCACCGGGGCCGGCAGGGTGTGGCCGCCCGACAGCGCGGTCACGCTGGCGTTGACCAGTTCGGTCAGCGGCAGCTGGTGCGGATCGGCGGCGGGGATGTACTCGTCCACCGTGCCCTGCACCAGCACGCGGTTGCCTACGGCCGCGGCGTCGGGCGGGGTGGTGCTGGTGAACACGAAGAGGCCTTCGGAGGTGGCCGGGTTGCCGTCGTCCTCGCCGTCGGCCGTCTGCAGGAAGAAGCCGTTGTTCTTGCGGGCGGTGACGATGCCGGTGGTGGCGACCGTCATGCCATCGAAGGGCGAAACCTGGCCATCGCCCTGGATCGCGGAGATCGCCACGGTTTCGACGTCGTCGTTGAGGATCGTGCCCACCGCCTGCGCATCGGCAAGCTCCGCGCCGGCGGCGTTCGACAGGTCGACGAAGAAGGTCTCGTCGGCTTCGGTGACGGTGTCGCCGATCACATCGACGCCGATCGTGACCGAGGTGGACCCTTCCGCGATGGTCGCGGTGCCGCTGGCGGCGATGTAGTCCTCGCCGGCCGTGGCGGTGCCGTCGGCGGTCGCATAGTCGACGCTCACCCCGCCCGGTCCCGCCGACTGGTTGAGGCTGATGGTGAAGAAGAACGGCGTGGTGCCGGCGTCGCCCTCGGCGGCGCTGGTGTCGCCGATGCTGGCGTAGACGATGCCGCCGCCGGCGCAGGGCGCGGGCAGCGAGGACGCGTTGCGCGGCGCGGGCGCGGCGCTGGCGAAGTCGGCGGCGTTGTCGTCGCTGTCGCTGCAGCCGTTGTCGGCGCGGAACGCCGCACTGGCATTGTTGAGCGTCGGCGCGGCGCCGCTGCCCTCGAAGAAGTTGGCGCCGCCGAAGCCGACGAGGTCGACGATCAGTGCCAGCTGCGCGGGCGTGCACGGCGTGCTGCCGCCGTTGCAGCCCAGGCTGGTGGTCGATTCGACCAGGGCGACCTTGCCGGCGCTGCCGGACATGTTGATGGTGCCGCTGGCGTCGGTCGACGGTAGCGGAGCGCCGTTGGCGCCGCCGGCCAGGCCGACCAGGAAGTACTGGCCCGGTTCGAGCGTCGCCGCGGGCAGCACCACGATCTGGCTGCTGCCGGCGCCGAAGTTGCCGGTGCCGGTGGCGCTCGCGTACTGCAGCGACAGGCCCGACAGCGACGCCGGCTCGCTGCCGCGGTTGAACAGCTCGACGAAATCGTTGGTGTAGGGGGCGCCGCTGTTGCCGCCGCCGCCATAGACCTGGCTGACGACGACCTGCGCCTGCGCGTGGGCGGCGAACAGCGCGCCGCAGAGAACGAGGGCCGGCAACAGCCGGCGGACGAGCCGAATGCCCACGAAAGACTCCTAGGTTCGATCCGTTGCCGGATCGGTGGCCGGCCCCCCTGCCAGGGCCGATTGTGCACCGTCCGGGTGTCGGTTGCATGACGCGGCACGGCGGCCATGCGTTACCCTCGCGCGATGGCCATCGACAAGAACGAACGTCCGCTCGAGGAGGGCATCCACACCGACCTCGACGGCAGGATCACCTACGGCGGGTACCTCGGGCTGGAGCAGTTGCTGTCCGCGCAGCGGCCGCTGTCCGACCCGCCGCACCACGACGAGATGCTGTTCATCGTCCAGCACCAGGTCTCCGAGCTTTGGCTCAAGCTGATCATCCACGAGCTGGGCGCGGCGATCGGCTTCCTGCGCCGCGACCAGGTCTGGCAGTGCCAGAAGGTGCTGGCGCGGTGCAAGCAGGTGCTGCGCCAGCTGACCGAGCAGTGGTCGGTGCTGGAGACGCTCACGCCGTCGGAATACATGGAGTTCCGCGACGTGCTGGGACCGTCGTCGGGCTTCCAGTCGCTGCAGTACCGCACCGTCGAGTTCCTGATCGGCAACAAGAACGCGGCGATGCTCAAGGTGTTCGCGCACGACCCGGCCGGGCAGGCGACGCTGCGCGAGGCGCTGGAGGCGCCGGCCCTGTACGACGAGTTCCTGATGTACCTCGCGCGCTGGGACCATGCGATCCCCGGGCACCACCTGCAGCGCGACTGGACCCGCCCGCACGTGCGCGACGAGGCGCTGCTGCCGGTGTTCGAGGCGATCTACGAGGATACCGGCCGCTACTGGCGCGAGTACGCGCTGTGCGAGGATCTGGTGGACCTGGAGACCCAGTTCCAGCTGTGGCGCTTCCGCCACATGCGCACGGTGATGCGCATCATCGGCTTCAGGCGCGGCACCGGCGGTTCTTCGGGGGTCGGTTTCCTGAAGCAGGCGCTTGAATTGACCTTCTTCCCCGAGCTGTTCGACGTGCGCACGCAGATCGGACCCGGGCGCTAGCCCGCACGCGCCGCTTCCATGGAGTCCGCGGTCCCCGGGGTCTTCGGATGGCTGGCTTGGCTGCTGGCGGCGACCGTGCTCACCCGGGCCTGGCCCGCGCTGCGCGCGCACGTTCGCGACGCGGACGCGGACGCGCGCCGGGTGCTGGTCGTCGCCGCGCTGGCGCTGGCGGCGATGCGCTGGTTCAACACCGCGCCGCTGCAGGGGGTGATGCTGCACTTCCTCGGCGCCAGCATCGCGACGCTGATGTTCGGCGCCGGCGTGGCGTGCTGGGTCATGGCGCTGGTGAGCCTCGCCGGGGTGCTGCTGGGCGCGTCCTGGCACGGCTGGGCGGCTGATTTCCTCGTCGCTGGCGCGCTGCCGGTCGCGGTCACCGCGCTGGTGTCGTGGGCGGCGCGCAACGGGGTGCCGCGCAACATCTTCACCTACGTGATGCTCAACGCGTTCGGCGGCGCGGCGCTGGCGATGGCCGCGTCGATGCTCGCCAAGGCGGCGGTGGCGGCCCGGGTGGGCGACCGCGCGGCCTCGGCCTATCTCGCCGCGACGCCGCTACTGGCGTTCGCCGAGGCCTTCTTCGCCGGTACGGTGATGGTGCTGGTGGTGGTCTACCGGCCGCACTGGTGCCGCAGCTTCGACGATCGCGACTACCTGTGGCCGCAGCGACGCCTGTAGCGGCCGGGCGCGTGCGGGCGTCGTGTCCCGGGAAATTGCACTAGGATGCGTCCGTTACCAGCCGGACGGGGGACCTACACCGCATGAACCAGCCAGGATCGGAGCGCGCCGCGGCGCCGCGCGGCTTCGTCACCCGCTTTCTCGATGCCGTCGAACGCGTGGGCAACCGCCTGCCGGACCCTGCGGTGCTGTTCCTGCTGCTGATGCTGGCGGTCTGGGTGGTGTCCGCGCTGCTGTCGGGCGTCGAATTCCGCGAGATCGATCCGCGCTCGATCAGTCCCGACAATCCCGGCGGCGTGCCCCTCCAGGTGGTCAACCTGCTCTCGGGCACCAGCCTGACCGGCTTCATGGCGCAGATGGTGCAGACCTTCGTCAATTTCCCGCCGCTGGGCGTGGTGCTGGTGGCGATGCTCGGGCTCGGCGTCGCCGAGCACACCGGTTTCATCAGCGCCGGCCTGCGGGCGATCCTGTCGGTGACGCCGAAGATGCTGCTGACGCCGATGCTGGTCGCGGTGGGTATCCTCAGCCATGTCGCGGTCGACGCCGGCTACGTGCTGGTGATTCCGCTCGGCGCGGTGATCTTCTACGCCGCCGGGCGGCATCCGCTGGCGGGCATCGCGGCGGCGTTCGCGGGCGTGTCCGGCGGATTCAGCGCGACCATGTTCGTGCCCTCCAGCCTCGATCCCCTGCTTGCCGGCCTGACCCAGGCGTCGGCGCACCTGATCGACCCGGCCGTCCAAGTCAATCCGCTCAACAACTACGTCTTCACCACCGCCTCGTCGTTCCTGGTGATCGCGATCGCGTGGTTCCTCACCGACCGGGTGATCGAGCCGCGGTTGCGCGGCACCGCCGTCGATGGCGATCCGGCGGACATGCCCGTGCTCGATCCGCTCGAGCCACGGGAGCGCCGTGGCCTGACCCTGGCGGGGGTGGCGATGGTCGCAACGCTCGCGCTGTTCGTGGCCACGCTGCTGATCCCGGGCACGCCCTGGGCCGCGCCCGCCGACCAGGTGCCCGCGGCCACGCATCCGCTGCTGGCGCCGGTGGCGCCGCTGATGCGCTCGATCGTGGCCCTGATCTTCATTTTCTTCCTGGTGCCCGGCGTGGTCTACGGCTACGTCTCGGGCAGCGTGAAAACCCACCGCGACGTCATCGCCGGGATGAGCAAGGCGATGAGCGGCATGGGCTACTACATCGTCATGGCGTTCTTCTGCGCGCAGTTCATCTACGCCTTCGGCCAGAGCAACCTCGGCGCGCTGTTGGCGATCAAGGGCGCCAACGCGTTGCAGGCGATGGGCCTGCACACCAGCATCACCCTGATCGGGCTGGTGCTGCTGTCGGGCTTCGTCAACCTGCTGATCGGCTCGGCCTCGGCGAAGTGGGCGCTGATCGGGGCGATCATGGTGCCGATGATGATGCAACTGGGGATCTCGCCCGACCTCACCCAGGCCGCCTACCGCGTGGGCGATTCGAGCACCAACATCATCACCCCGCTGCTGCCGTACTTCCCGCTGATCGTGGTGTTTTGTCGCAAGTACGTGAAGGACAGCGGGGTCGGCACCCTGCTGGCGCTGATGCTGCCGTTCTCGGTCACCCTGCTGGTGGCCTGGACCGCGTTCCTGCTCGGCTTCTGGGCGCTGGACATCCCGCTGGGCACCGGCGCGCACCACGCCTATCCGGCAGGCTGAACGGCCCGTCCCCGGCGGCCGCAGGGGCGGGCCGGGCGCGGCGCCACTTTCCTTCGGCGCCGTCCGCGGCTAAGTTGCAGGGGAAACGACCGCCTCGATGGCGGTCGTCCCTTGTGGAGGAGCCGTCGCCCGTGTCCAGCAATCCGTACGCCGAAGAAGAGCGCAAGACCATCCTCGGGCATCCCCGGGGCCTGTTCGTCCTGTTCTTCGCCGAGATGTGGGAGCGGTTCTCCTACTACGGCATGCGTGCGCTGCTGATCTTCTACCTCGTCCAGCACTGGATGTTCTCGGACGAACAGGCCTCGGTGATCTACGGCGCCTACACCGCGCTGGTCTACATCGCGCCGGTGGTCGGCGGCTACCTGGCCGACCGCTACCTCGGCCAGCGCAAGGCGGTGGCGTTCGGCGCGGTGCTGCTGACCTTCGGCCACTTCCTGATGGCGTTCGAGGGAGACGGCGGCCAGAGCGCGGCGGAGATCAACGTCTTCTGGCTGGCGCTGGCCTTCATCATCGTCGGCTCCGGCTTCCTCAAGGCCAACATCTCGGTGATGGTCGGGCAGCTGTACCCGCGCACCGACATCCGCCGCGATCCGGCGTACACGATCTTCTACATGGGCATCAACCTCGGTGCCGCGCTGGGGTCGCTGATCGCCGGGTACCTCGGCCAGACCTACGGCTGGGCCTGGGGCTTCGGCGCCGCCGGCGTGGGCATGCTGCTGGGCCTGGTGGTGTTCGTGCTCGGCAAGCCGCTGCTGATGGGGCGCGGCGAGGCGCCGGACGCGGCCCGGCTGGCGAAGCCGGTGGTCGGGGTGCGGTTCGAATGGCTGCTGTATGCGCTCGGCTTCGCCGCGGTCGGCCTGGTCTGGTTCATGATCCAGCACCAGAAACTGGTCGGCAGCCTGCTGGGCGTGGCGGGCGCGATCCTGGTGGGCTACGTGCTCTTCATCGCGGTCTTCAAGCTGCCGAAGGAAGACCGCGACCGCATCATCGCGGCCTTGTACCTGATCATCGGCTCGATTCTGTTCTGGGCGCTGTTCGAACAGGCGGGCGCCTCGCTGAACCTGTTCACCGACCGCTCCGTCGACCGCCACATCTTCGGCTGGGAGGTCCCGGCCTCGATGTTCCAGTCGCTCAACGCGATCTACATCGTGCTGCTCGGCCCGGTGTTCGCGTGGCTGTGGCTGACGCTCGGGCGACGCGGCATGGAGCCGTCCACGCCCACCAAGTTCGCGCTCGCCGTGGTCCAGGTCGGGCTGGGCTTCCTGGTGCTGGTGGCCGGCGCCAAGGCCGGCGGCAGCGTCACCCCCGTCATCTTCATCTTCCTGATCTACCTGATCCACACCATGGGCGAGTTGTGCCTGTCGCCGGTCGGGCTGTCGGCGATGAACCGATTGACGCCGGCGCACATGGCGAGCCTGATCATGGGCGCCTGGTTCTTCGCGTCGGCCACCGGCAACTTCGCCGCAGGCCTGATTTCCGCGGCGACGGGCGGCGAGGGCGCCGGTCCCGAGCGCGTACTGGAGGTCTACAGCAATGTCGGCTGGCTGGCGGTCGGCGTCGGGGCCGGCATGCTGGTCGTCGCGCCGCTGATCCGCAGGCTCATGCACCTCGACACCCTGCGCGACGACGGCGATCTGGCCGGGCAGGGCGAACTCGGCGAGCCGATCGCGGCGGGCGTCGACGTGCGCAAGGAAACGCGCTCCTGATCCCGGTTGGCGCCGGTGCGGAAAAAGGCGGCCACCAGGCCGCCTTTTTCGTTGCGAAGCGCCGCGGCTGCCGGGTCCGCGCTCAGATGTGCCGCAGCATCCCGTCCATGCCTTCGCCGGCGAGCTTGTCGATCAGCCGCGACAGCAGCTCGCGCTCCTCTTCCGACAGCGGCTCGAGCAGGCGCCGTTCGCAGGCCAGGGTCATCGGCGCGACTTCGTCGTACACCGAGTAGCCGGCCTCGGACAGGGTCAGCACCGAGCGGCGGCGATCGTCGCCGTGGATGTCGCGCTTGAGCAGTTCCCGCTCCAGCAGGCGCGCCACCGCGCGGCTGACCGCGACCTTGTCCATGGCGGTGCGCTCGGTCACCTCGCGCGCCGACAGGCCGGGGTAGCGGCCCAGCACCGCCATCACCCGCCATTCGGTGATCGCCAGGCCGAATCGACGATGGTATTCGCTGGAAATGGCATTGCTGACACGGTTGGACAGGACGCTCAGCCGATAGGGCACGAAGCGTTCGAGGTCGAGGATCGCATGTTCCTGTGAGACAGCTGGGTCGGACATGATGCGCTGCACCTTGCTGTTGGTTTCTCGTGAAACTATAGAATAGGCAACTCGACGCAGGCCGCGTCGCCTTCCCCGCGAGGAGTATCACATGACAGCGCAGTCACAGGCCGCGAACGGCCAGCCCGGCATGCCGGTGGCCACGTTCGAGAATCCGATGGGCATCGACGGCTTCGAATTCGTCGAATACGCGGCGCCCCCGGGCGAGGCCGGCCATCTCCACGACTACTTCAAGCGCCTGGGCTTCGTGCAGGTCGCGCGGCACCGCACGCGTCCGATCAGCACCTACCGCCAGGGCGACTGCACCTTCCTGATCAACGAGGATCCCGACTCGTTCGCGGCGCGCTTCGCGGCCGAGCACGGCTCCAGCGCCTGCGGCTTCGCGATCCGCTTCAGCAAGCTCGCCGAATGGGTACGCGTGCAGGCGCTGAAGAATGGCGCCGAATCCTTCGACGCGAACGACGAACTGACCAAGGCGGTGGCCGCCCCGGTGATCAAGGGCATCGGCGGCTGCATGCTGTACCTGGTCGACCGCTACGACGACAAGGGCACGATCCACGATCCCGACTACGAGATCCTGCCCGGCGCCGAGCTGATGCCGAAGGGCTTCGGCCTGACCTTCATCGACCACCTCACGCACAACCTCTACCAGGGGAACATGGCGAAGTGGTCGGACTACTACGAGCGCCTGTTCAACTTCCGCGAGATCCGCTACTTCGACATCAAGGGCGCCAAGACCGGCCTGCTGTCCAAGGCGATGACCGCACCAGACGGCATGGTGCGCATCCCGCTCAACGAGTCGAGCGATCCGAAGAGCCAGATCAACGAGTACCTCGACACCTACCACGGCGAGGGCATCCAGCACATCGCCTGCTTCACCGACGACATCTACGACACCGTGGAGAAGATGCGCGCGCAGGGCGTGGAGTTCCTCGATACCCCGGACACGTATTTCGAGGTGATCGACCAGCGCATCCCCAACCATGGCGAGGACCTCGAACGCCTGGCCAGGAACAAGATCCTGATCGATGCCGACGTCGAGACAAGGCAGCGCAAGCTGCTGCAGATCTTCACCACCAACGCGTTGGGGCCGATCTTCTTCGAGATCATCCAGCGCAAGGGCAACGAGGGCTTCGGAGAAGGCAATTTCCAGGCGCTGTTCGAGAGCATCGAGCGCGACCAGATGAAGCGCGGCGTGCTGTAGGCTTTCCCGTCCCCTCTCCACTTGCAGGGCTTGTCGACCTGGCCGACACCACCGTAGGAGCGGCTTCAGCCGCGAACCCGACGTTCGACGGTTCCCGCCAGGCTGTCGCGCCCGAAAGCGCTCCTGCGGCGGAACCCGGGCGGAACAACCACCAGCGAGAAGCGTCATGACCACCAATGGCTACATGTCCGGCTTCGGCAACGAGTTCGCGACCGAGGCGATCCCCGGCACCCTCCCGGTCGGGCGCAATTCGCCGCAGAAGGTGGCGCACGGCCTCTACGCGGAGCAGCTGACCGGCACCGCGTTCACCGCCCCGCGCGGCGAGAACCGCCGCAGCTGGCTGTACCGGATCCGCCCGGCGGCGATGCACGGCCGCTTCGAGTCGTTCGCGCAGCCGCGCCTGCACGACCGCTTCGGCGAGGCGCCCGTATCGCCCGACCAGATGCGCTGGAACCCGCTGCCGCTGCCCGAGGCGCCGACCGATTTCGTCGAAGGCCTCTACACCGTCGCCGGCAACGGCGGCAGCGACGCGCACGCCGGCGTCGGCATCCACCTGTACGCGGCCAACACCTCGATGCGCGGGCGCTACTTCTACAGCGCCGACGGCGAGCTGCTGATCGTGCCGCAGCAGGGGCGCCTGCGCGTGGCCACCGAGCTGGGCGTGCTGGATGTCGAACCGCAGGAAATCGTGGTGGTGCCGCGCGGCGTGCGTTTCCGCGTGGAACTGCCCGATGGCGCCTCGCGCGGCTACGTCTGCGAGAACTTCGGCGCGCTGCTGCGCCTGCCCGGCCTGGGGCCGATCGGGTCCAACGGCCTCGCCAATCCGCGCGACTTCCTCTCGCCGGTCGCCGCCTGGGAAGACCTCGAGGGTGGATTCGAACTGATCGCGAAGTTCGGCGGCCACCTGTGGCATGCGCCGATCGATCATTCGCCGCTGGACGTGGTGGCCTGGCACGGCAACTACGCGCCCTACAAGTACGACCTGCGGCGCTTCAACACCATCGGTTCGATCAGCTTCGACCATCCCGACCCGAGCATCTTCCTGGTGCTGACTTCGCCCACCGACACCCCGGGCGTGGGCAACCTCGACTTCGCGATCTTCCCGCCGCGCTGGCTGGTGCAGCAGGACACGTTCCGCCCGCCGTGGTTCCACCGCAACGTCGCCAGCGAGTTCATGGGCCTGGTGCACGGCGCCTACGACGCCAAGGCCGAGGGCTTCGCGCCCGGCGGCTGTTCGCTGCACAACTGCATGAGCGGGCACGGGCCGGACGCGGCCACGTTCGACAAGGCCTCCAGTGCCGACCTGTCGAAACCCGACGTCATCACCGACACCATGGCCTTCATGTTCGAGACCCGCGGGGTGATCAAGCCGACCCGGCAGGCGGTCGACGCCGCGCACCGCCAGCGCGACTACCAGGCCTGCTGGGCGGGCCTGCGCAGGCAGTTCGCGCCGCCGCGCTGAGCCGCGACCCGGGCTGGCGGCCGGGCATCGGGCCAGGCCGATTCTCCGGAGCGGGAGCGCGAGGGACGGTGGGCGTGGCGTGATTCGCGCGCGGCGCCGGTGTCGAGACCCGAAGCCGCTGGGCCCCGTCGCCCGGTCGCGATCGCGATGCGGATGCGGCGCGGCCTTCGCCGGATCCCATGGCATGCGCCCGTCTTCACGATGCTCACGCGGGCCATGGCAGGCTGCGATCGCCAGCAACCCACCGGAGCCCGAGCATGCGCCTGCAGACCCCGTTCGTCCTCGCCGTCCTTGCCGCATTGTGTGCCTGCACCGCGCAGCGCGACGAGCCCGAACCGTCGATGCCCGACGGCGATGCCGGGATGCCGGCATCGCAGGCGCCGCTCGACCAGCCGGAACGGGACGTGCCGCCGGCGACCGCGAGCGAGCAGGCGCTGGGCTCGCTGCGCGTCGGTGCGCCGGCCGAGGGCACGATCAGCTTCGCCGGTTTCGGGCCGGCGGCGTTCGGCGCGAGCGCCGAAGCCGTGCGCCAGGCCTGGGGTGGCGACCTCGGCGACGAACGGCCCGCCGAGCCCGGTGGCTGCCACTACCTGATCCCGCAGCCGCTCGGCAGCGAGGGCTACCGCACCGCCTTCATGATCGAGGGCGACCGCTTCGTGCGGATCGACGTGCGCGATGCATTGGTGACCGCGCCGGGCGGCGCGAAGGTCGGGATGAGCGGAGACGAAGTGCGCGCCCTGTACGAGGGTCGGGTCGAAGAACAGCCGCACAAGTACGACCCCGAGGGCAAGGTGCTGCGCGTGACCGACGCCGGGGGTGGCGAGGCGGCGCTGGTGCTGGAGCTGGATGCCGCGGGCCGCGTCGACGCATGGCGGATCGGCGTGCCGCCGCAGGTGGACTATGTCGAGGGCTGCTCCTGACGCCCGGCGTCCACGCGAGCGTCGATCCAGCGCTCCGGCCCCTGCGGCCATTGGCGCTCCCCGGACCTGAACCCTAGAATCGCGGACTGGCCGGTGGAAGGGATGTCGCGATGAGCGCTGCACTGTTCTACTTCGCCGCGGGAATCGTGCTGCTGGCGCTCGGCGGCGATTCGCTGGTCAAGTCCGCGGCGGGGCTCGCCCGCAAGCTCGGCATTTCGCCGTTCACGACCGGCCTGGTGCTGGTCGCGTTCGCGACCTCGTTGCCGGAACTCGCGGTCAACCTGCGCGCGTTCTGGATCGGGGACCCGGCACTCGCGCTCGGCAATGCGGTGGGCAGCAACATCGCCAACTTCGGCCTCACCCTGGGCGCGGCGGCGCTGTTCGCGCCGCTGCTGATCCGCTGGAAGGCGCTGCCGTCGCTGATCGTGTGCCTGGTGGTGGCGACGCTCGCGACGATCCTGCTGGGGCAGGACGGCCGCCTCACCCGCCTGGACGGATTCGTGCTGCTGGCCTCGTTCGTCGCCGTGCTCGGCTTCGCCTGGGCGTTCGGGCGGCGACAGCCGGAACTGCGCAGCGAGTTCGCGGGCTTCGCCGAGACACGCACCGCGCCGGGGCTCAACCTGGTGCGTCTGGCCATCGCCGCCGCGCTACTGTTCTTCGGCGCCAAGTGGACGGTGTACGGCGGCGCGGCGCTGGGCCAGGCGCTGGGCATGGAATCGCTGCTGAGCGGCCTGCTGCTGGTTGCGATCGGCACCGCGCTGCCGGAAATGGCGGCGGCGATCGCCGCGGCGCGACGCGGGCAGGGCGACATCGTCGCCGGGCACGTCGTCGGCTCGAGCCTGGTCAACCTGCTGCTGGTGGTCGGCGGCATGGCGGTGCTGCGCGAGGTGCCGGTGCCGGCCTCGTTCGTGCGCTTCGAACTGCCCGCCGCGCTGGTATTCGCCGCGCTGCTGCTGCCGATGCTGCGCGGCGAGCTGCGCATCAGCCGGGCGGAGGGCGCGGTGCTGCTGCTGGCCTTCCTGGCCTGGGTCGGGTTCGAACTGCTGATGATGTGAGCCGCCGCGCGTGGCCCGCGCCGGGCCCGGGAGGCCTGTCGGCACGCGGACCCGCGGCCCGGGACCGGCACCCGCCGCACGGCGGGCGGGGCAGGGAGCGCCCCGGTCCGGGCGTCAGTGCCCGCCGCCTGCGTCCCCGCGCTCGCGTGCCTGCTGCTCGGCGCGTTCGTCGGCGTCGTCGCGGATGTGGCCCTCCGGCTCCACCGGGGCGGCGGGGTCCTCGGGACGCGTGTCCATCAGCGACAGCGCCGCGCGCGACATCATGTGCGCGGCGACCGGCGCGGTCAGGAACAGGAACACCGTGATCAGCAGTTCGCGCGGGTGCAGGCCCGCGCCGTGCACCGAGTGATACGCGATCGAGGCCAGGAGGATGCAGCCCACGCCGAGGGTGCTGGCCTTGGTCGGCCCGTGGATGCGGTGGAAGAAACGGGTCAGCTTGACCAGCGCGAAGCTGCCCAGGAACACGAAGAAGCAGCCCACCGCGAGCAGGGCCAGGGTCAGCAGGTCGACCAGCCAGGTGATCATTCGACGATGTCCCTGCGCACCACGTACTTGCTCAGCACCACGGTGCCGAAGAAGCCGAGCATGGCGATGATCAGTGCGACCTCGAAGTAGATCTCGCTGTCGAGGTACATGCCGAACAGCACCAGCAGCGCGATCGTGGTCACGTACAGCGTGTCGAGGGCGAGGATCCGGTCCGGTGCCGTGGGTCCGCGCACCAGCCGCCACAGCGACAGCAGCATGGCGATGCCGACCACGATCAGGCCGAGGGCGATGGCGATATCGATGTCGATCATGGGAACACCTTGAGCATCGGCGCCTCGTAGCGGCGCTTGATGTTGTCGATCATCGTCTGCGGGTCGTCGACGTCGAGGCAATGCACCAGCAGGTGGCGGCGGTCCTCGGACAGTTCCGAACTCAGCGTCCCCGGCGTCAGCGTGATGATGCTGGCCAGCGCCGAGATGCCGTGGATATTGGTCAGGTCCAGCGGCACCCAGACGAAGCGCGAGCGCAGCCGCCGCTCGGGGCCCAGCACCTGGCGCGCGACGGCGATGTTGGCGAGCACGATGTCGCCGAGCAAACGGAACGCCAGCGGGACCAGGATCCACACGTTGCCCAGGCGCGCGAACTCGCGTTCCAGCTTCGCCGCGATGTGCGGCATCAGCCAGGCCAGCAGCGCGGCCATCAGCAGCGTGCCCGGCGCGTAGTCCTCGGCCATCAGCACCCAGAAGGCGAAGACGGTCAGGCTCTGCGGGATCGAGGGGAACAGGCGTCGTCTCATGGCAGACCTCGCATCACGGTTGCCGCGCGGCGGGGGTCGCCGCGCGTACCTCGCGGATGTAGTCGCCCGGCGACAGCAGTTGGTGGGCGGCCGCGTCGGTGTAGCGCAGGATCGGCGCGGCGAACACGGTCATCGCGACACCGTAGGAAAGCAGCAGGATCGTGGCGGCGATCTCGCGCTTGCCCACCGGGGTCCTCGCCGACCGTGGCGCTGCGGTCGGCGGCACCGGTTCGTTCTCCGGAACCGCGGCGGTACGCCAGAACAGCCGGGTGCCGGTGCGGCTCAGCCCGATCAGCGCCAGCAGACTGCCCACCAGCACCGCGGCGTAGACCACGGCGGTGTCCTCGCCCGGCACCGCGGCCAGCAGCAGGAACTTGCCGATGAAGCCCGACAGCGGCGGCAGCCCCGCCAACGACACGGCCGCGACCATGTACAGCAACCCGGTCAGGCGCGGCATCGGCGGCGCAGGCTGCAGCAGCCGGTCGCCGACCTCGCCGCGCTCGCGCTGCACGATGTGCGCGATCATGAACATCGCCGCGCCGGCGAAGCAGCTGTGCGGCAGGTAGTACAGCCCTGCCGCGATCGCGTCCGGCCGCGCCAGTGCGAACGCGACGAACAGCGTGCCCGCCGAGAGCAGCACCAGGTAAGAGGCCGAGATGCGCAGCCGCAGTGCGCCGACCACGCCCAGGCCGCCGAGCAGCAGGGTCACCACGCCGAACGCGAGCAGGGTGCCGCGTCCTAAACCGGCCAGCGCGTCGGCCTCGTCGCCCAGCATCAGCGTGCTCACCCGCAGCAGCGCGTACAGGCCGACCTTGGTCATGATCGTGAACAGCGCCGCCACCGCCGCCGGCGCGCGTGCGTAGGTTTCCGGCAGCCACAGGTACATCGGCAGCAGCGCGGCCTTGGCGCAGAACACCACCAGCAGCAAGCCGAACGCGGCACGCACCAGCGCCGCGTCCTCGGCGGCCACCCCGCGGATGCGCACCGCCAGCTCGGCCATGTTCAGGCTGCCGAGCAGGCCGTAGATCAGCGCCAGCGCGATCAGGAACAGGGTCGAGGCGACGATGTTGAACACCACGTAGTGCATGCCCGCCTTCATCCGCTCGCCACGCCCGCCCGAGAGCAGCAGTCCGTACGAGGAGATCAGCAGCACCTCGAAGAACACGAACAAGTTGAACACGTCGCCGGTCAGGAACGCGCCGTTGAGCCCGGCGAGCTGGATCAGGAACAGCGCGTGGAAATGCAGCGCGCGCTTGTCCCATCCGGCGCAGGCGTAGAGCAGGCAGGGGATCGCGAGCAGGCTGGTGGTCAGGACCATCAGCGCGCCGAGGCGGTCGAGCATGAGCACGATGCCCAGCCGCGCCGGCCAGTCGCCAAGCAGGTAGACCTCGATGCCTCCCGAGGACGCGCGCGCGAACAGCGCGATCGAGGCCGCCAGCAGCAGCGCCAGGCCGATCCACGCGCCCGTGCGCAGCACCAGGCTGCTGTGCCGGCGCTCGAGCAGCAGCAGGATCGCCCCGCACAGCAGCGGCACCAGCACCGGCGCGAGCACGAGGTGCTGGATCATGCCGGCGGCGTCCGGTCGTCGCCGGCTGCCGCGCCCGGCTCGTGTCCGTCGACATGGTCGCTGTGCAGGTCGGCGTGGTTGCGCATCGCCACCACCACCACCACCGCGGTCATCGCGAACGCGATCACGATCGCGGTCAGCACCAGTGCCTGCGGCAGCGGGTCGGCGTAGTACGCGGCGGTCGTCTCGACCCCGTGGCGCAGCACCGGCGGCTTGCCCACCACCAGCCGCCCGGACGAGAAGATCAGCAGATTGGTGGCGTAGGAGAGCAGGGTCAGGCCGAGGATCACGTCGAACGTGCGCGCGCGCAGCAGCAGGTAGACGCCCGCCGCCACCAGTACTCCGATCCCGCTGGCGATCGCGAATTCCATCAGCCCTGGCCCTCCGCCTGCAGCTGGCGTCGACGCACCGTGCCCATCGTCGACAGCATCAGCAATGCGCCAGCGAACACCACCACGTACACGCCGGTGTCGAATACCAGCGCGCTGGCCAGCGGCAGGTGGCCGATCAGCGGCAGCTCGAGGTCGACATGGCCGCTGGCCAGGAACGGCAACCCGAACGCGAGCGAGCCCAGGCCGCCGATACAGGCGATGAGCAGCCCCAGGCCGAGGCCGCGCAGGTAGTCGAAGCCGAAGCTGGCCTCGACCGCGCGCGCGCCCTGTACCACGTACTTGATCAGCACCGGCACCGCGATCGCCAGGCCGGCGATGAAGCCGCCGCCGGGCGCGTTGTGGCCGCGCAGGAACAGGTAGATCGAGACCGTCAGCGCCAGCGGGAACAGCAACTGGGTCAGGTCGGCGGGGATCGGCAACTGCACCGGCGGGCCGGGCATCACCTCGTCGGGACGCAGCCGCGCCCAGCGCAGCAGCGCATGCACCACCAGCGCCGCCACCGCGAACACCGTGATCTCGCCGAAGGTGTCGAAGCCGCGGAAATCGACCAGGATCACGTTGACCACGTTCGCGCCGTAGGCCTCCGGCAGCGAGCGCGCCAGCATCTCGCCGGAGATGGTCTGCTGCGGCGACAGCATCATCGCGTAGGCCAGGCCGCCGACGCCGAGGCCCGCGACGACCGAAAGGACCGCGTCGCGCCAGCGGCGCAGCGGCGTGCGCGCCTGCCTGGACTGCTTGGGCAGGTAGTTCAGCGCCATCATCATCATCGCGATCGTGACCATCTCGACCATCAGCTGGGTCAGCGCGAGGTCGGGCGCGGACAGCAGCGCGAAGGCCAGGCTGACCAGCAGGCCGACCGCGCCGATCACGATCAGCGCGGTCAGGCGCCGCCCGTGCACCGCCACCGTGCCGAGCGTGGAAGCGACCAGGATCGCCCACAGGATCCAGCCCAGCCACGGCATCGACTGCGACGCTCCGAGTCCGGGCAGCGGCGCCGCCGACGTGCCGATGAACGGCGCCGCGCCCACCAGCAGGGTGACCACGATCATCCAGAACAGGCTGCGGCGGATGCCGCCTTCGGCGACACGCGCGGTGAACCTGCCGGCGGCGGTGAACAGCGCCTCGATATTGACCTGGAACAGGTGCCGGCCCCAGGTGCGCAGGATCGCGTCGTGCAGCGCGTACAGCCGGCGCAGCGCGAAATAGAAGACGAAACCGCCGAGCACCCCGGCGATGCTCATCGCCAGCGGCAGGTTCCAGCCATGCCAGATCGCCAGCGAGAACGCGGGGGCGGCATCGCCGAGCGTGCCCATCACGGCAGTCCTGAGCACCGGCTCCACGGTCAGTGCCGGCAGCATGCCCACCGCCAGGCACAGCACCACCAGCACCGCCACCGGGATCCGCATCCACACCGGCGGCTCGTGCGGTTCCACCGGCAAGGCGCGCGGGCCGCGACCGAAGAAGGCGTCGTGCACGAAGCGCAGGCTGTAGGCCACGCCGAACACGCCGTAGAGCAGCGCGGCGATGCTGATCGCCAGGCGGAAGCCGCGGTCTTCGCCGGCGTCGAGCGCCTCGGCGAAGAACATCTCCTTCGACAGGAAGCCGTTGAGCAGCGGGATCCCCGCCATCGCCAGCGACGCCACGATGGCCAGCGCGGCCGTGTAGGGCATGTAGCGGCGCAGGTTGCCGAGCCGTCGCAGGTCGCGGGTCCCGCATTCGTGGTCCAGGATGCCGGCGGCCATGAACAGCGAAGCCTTGAACGTGGCGTGGTTGAGGATGTGGAACACGCCGGCGACCACGGCCATCGGCGTCGACAGGCCGAACAGCAGCGTGATCAGCCCCAGGTGCGAGATCGTCGAATACGCCAGCAGGCCCTTCAGGTCGTGCTGGAAGATCGCGTACCAGGCGCCCACCAGCAGGGTGATCGCGCCGACCGTGGTGACCACGTAGAAGAACAGGTCGGTCCCGGCCAGCGCCGGATGCAGCCGCGCCAGCAGGAACACGCCGGCCTTCACCATCGTCGCCGAATGCAGGTAGGCCGACACCGGCGTCGGCGCCGCCATCGCCTGCGGCAGCCAGAAGTGCAGCGGGAACTGCGCGCTCTTGGTGAACACGCCGGCCAGCACCAGGGCCAGGATCGCCGGATACTCGCCGCTGGCGCGGATCGCATCGCCCGATGCGAGCACCACGTCGAGTTCGTAGCTGCCGACCACGCGCCCGATCAGCAGCACGCCGCCGAGCAGCGCCAGGCCGCCCAGGCCGGTGATCGTCAGCGCCATGCGCGCGCCCTGGCGCGCGTCCTGGCGCCCGCTCCAGAACCCGATCAGCAGGAACGAGCTGATGCTGGTCAGTTCCCAGAACACCACCAGCAGCAGCAGGTTGCCGGCCAGCACCATGCCCAGCATCGCGCCCATGAACAGCAGCAGGTAGCCGAAGAAGCGCGGCGAACTGTCGGCTTCCGACAGGTAGTAGCGCGCGTACATCACGATCAGCACGCCGATGCCGAGCACCAGGCCGGCGAACATCCAGGCCAGCCCGTCCAGCCGCAGCGACAGCGCCAGACCCGCCTGCGGGATCCACGGCAGACTCCAGGCCGGGATCGCACCGTCCATCACCGCCGGCGTGAACCACGCCAGCACGCCCAGGCCGAGCAGCGGCGCGGCGGCCGCCAGCCAGGCGATGGTCCGTCGCGAGGCGTTGCGGGCCAGGGCGATGGCCAGCACCGCCACGAAGGGCAGGGCCAGAAGCAGGATCAGCATCGGGAGTCCGGTGTGGGCGGACCGGCACGCCGCGCATGCGCCGGGCCGGCACCCGAGTTTAACCGACGACTGCGCAAGCGGGTCTGCACAGTATCCTGTGGCGATGACCGAAGCTCCGGCGCAAGCGCCGCATTCGCCGATGGCCGCGCCGGGCGCCGGGCGCACGGCGCTTGTGTTCGGCGGCAGCGGCCAGATCGGACGACCGCTGCTGGCGCGGCTGGCCGACGCCGGCTGGCGCGTGCTGGCGGTGTCGCGCCAGTCGCAGGACGCGCGCGGCGGCGTGCGCTGGTTGCGCGGCGAGCTCGCCGGTTGCCGGAACCTGCCGGCGGACGTCGATGCGGTCCTGAGCTGCGGGCCGCTGGATGCGTTCGCCGCATGGTTCGCGCGTGGCGACGTCGCCTGCGCGCGCGTGGTCGCGTTCGGTTCGACCAGCCTCGAGGTCAAGCAGGCCTCCGCCGACGCTGCCGAGCGCGACGTCGCGCGGCGCCTGCGCGAGGCCGAAGCGCAATTGTTCGCCGCCGCCGCGCCACGCGGCATCGGCGCCAGCGTGCTGCGGCCGACCCTGGTCTACGGCGCCGGCCGCGATGCCACGCTCACCCGGATCGCGCTGCTCGCGCAGCGCCTGCGCGGCTTCGCGCTGCCGGACGATGCCACCGGCCTGCGCCAGCCGGTGCACGTCGACGATCTGGCCGATGCGGCGATGGCCTGCCTCGATGCCCCAGACGCGCACGCGAAGGCCTATGCCCTGCCGGGCGGCGAGACGCTGGCGTACCGCGAGATGGTGCGACGGGTGCTGGCGACGCTGCCACGGAGACCGCGGCTGGTCGTGTTGCCGTCGGCCCTGTTCCGCGCGCTGCTGGCTCCGGCCCGCCTCGCCGGCATCGCCGCCGGCTTCAACGATGCCGCGCTCGCGCGAATGCGCGAGGACCTGGTGTTCGATGCCGCACCGGCGCGACGCGATTTCGGCTACGCGCCGCGCCCGTTCGCGCCGGACGCGGCGATGTTCACACCTCCGGCGTGACCTCGGCCACCGGCGGCCGCTTCTTCTGCAGCGTGCGGATCGCGATCACCAGCACCCCGCCCAGCACCATCGCCCCGCCGATCCACAGCGCCGGGCCCGGGCGATCGCCCCAGAATGCGATCCCCAGCAGCACCGCGAACACCGGCGTCATCAGCAGGTAGGGCGTCACCTGCGCCACCGGATGCCGCTGCACGAGCTTGAAGAACAACCCGTGCCCGAGCAGCGAGGCGAACACCGCCGCATACACCGCGCCGCCCCAGCCGATCCAGCTCGCCTCGCGCAGCGCCGCGAATCCGCCCGGCTCGACCACCGCGCTGATCGCCAGCAGCGGCAGCACGCTCAGCGCCGCGGTCCAGCCCTGCTGGTCGATCATGCCCACCCCGGTCATGCGCCGCATCAGCACCGTGCCGATCGCCACCATCAGCGAGGAGCCGAGCATCACGAACAGCGCCAGCGGGCGGTCGAGCACCATCGGGTCGAAGCCCAGCACCATCACCCCGGCGAAGCTCAGGCCGATGCCGAGCGCGGTCCGCCAGGCGAAGCGCTCGCCCAGCCACCACCAGGCCAGCAGCACCGCCATCGGCACGTAGGTCTGGGTCACGATCGCAGGCGAGGACAGGTTGCCGGCGAGCTTGAGCGCCAGGAAGCTGGTGCCGAAGTGCAGCACCCCGGTGAACATGGCGATCCCGCCCAGGCGCCACCACTGCGAACGCGGCGGCGGGCGCATGAAGGCGACGAGCAGCGCCAGCACGATCGCCATGCGCAGCGCACTGAACAGGAATGGCGGGATTTCCTGCAGCGCGTGCGCGGAGGTCAGGAAGTTGAACGCCCAGCACAGGCAGATCACCAGCGCGAGCGCGAGGTCGCGCCCGCGCAGCCCGGCGGCGGCCGTCACCGGCTCACCAGCGCCAGCCGAGCTTCCGGTACAGCTTCGACAGCACCCAGGCCGGGCCGATGAGCAGGTAGCGCAGGTCGGTGAAGAAGCTCGGCTTCTTGCCTTCGAACAGCTTGCTGTGGCCCACGAACTGCGCGATCCACGCCACCACGAACACGCCGATGGCCAGCCACAGCAGGAAGCGCGCGCCCTGCAGGCGTTCGATCCAGAACGTCAGCCACAGCATCGCCACGAACACCGCGAGCATGCCCAGGCCGATCCGTCGCGAGTTGCGGAAATAGAACATCCATGCCGCGAAGCAGGCCAGCCCCGACCACAGCCCGGAACGGAAGCCGCTCTCGGGCGGCACCGGGACGCACCACAGCAGCGCGATCACGCTCCACAGGATCAGCGGGACCGCGAACACGTGGATCCACTGGTTGGCGTCGTTGCGGTGGTCGGCCGAATAGCTGGCGAACCAGCGGTCGATGGGGCGCTCGGTGGTCGAATCGACGGAGGCACTCATGGCATTCCTCCCAAACCATGCAGGATTCCGCAGGATACCGGCAAACCCCTGGGCCCGTCGGGCGCGATGTGGTCCGCCGGTCCGTTCCGCTGCGCCCACCCCTTCCATCGACACAGGTGGCTCAATCGATCGAAATCCCCGCCAGCTTCTGCAGCGCTTCCGCATACCGCGCACGCGTGCGTTCGATGACTTCCGCGGGCAGCCGCGGACCGGGCGGGGTCTTGTCCCAGTCCAGCGTTTCCAGGTAATCGCGCACGATCTGCTTGTCGTAGCTCGGCGGGCTGCTGCCGACCTCGTACTCGTCGGCCGGCCAGTAGCGCGAGGAATCGGGCGTGAGCATCTCGTCCATCACCACCAGGCGGCCGTCCTC
This sequence comes from Luteimonas saliphila, assembly GCF_016774335.1. Taxonomy (GTDB): domain Bacteria; phylum Pseudomonadota; class Gammaproteobacteria; order Xanthomonadales; family Xanthomonadaceae; genus Luteimonas; species Luteimonas saliphila. The sequence goes on from NZ_JAETWA010000037.1 coordinate 155,626, forward strand.
GTCGGTGCCGAACTCGAACTTGGTATCGGCCAGCAGGATCCCGCGTTCGGCGGCGTAGGCCGCGGCGTGCTTGTACAGGCGCAGGGTGGCGTCGCGCACCTGTTCGGCCAGGTCGGCGCCGGCGAGCTTGACCGCGGTGTCGAAGTCGATGTTCTCGTCGTGGTTGCCGACCGCGGCCTTGGTGGACGGGGTGAAGATCGGCTCGGGCAACTGCTCGGCCTGGCGCAGCCCGCCGGGCAGGGCGATGCCGCTGACCCGGCCGGTGCGCTGGTAGTCCTTCCAGCCGCTGCCGATGATGTAGCCGCGCGCGATCGCCTCGATCGGCACCGGTCGCAGTTTCTTGGCCACCACCGCGCGCCGCGCGTACAGCGCCGGGTCGACGCCGGCGGGCAGGACGCTCGCCACGTCGATGCCGGTCAGGTGGTTGGGCAACAGCGCCGCGGTCCGGTCGAACCAGAAATTGCTGATCTGGCACAGCATCTCGCCCTTGCCGGGGATCGGGTCGGGCAGGACCACGTCGAATGCGCTCAGGCGGTCGGTGGCGACGATGAGCAGCTTGTCGTTGCCGAGGTCGAACACGTCGCGGACCTTGCCGCGATGGCGCAGGGTCAGGCCGGGCAGTTCGGAGGACAGCAGCGTGGTCGCCAAGGAGGTGGGCCTTCGGGCGGGCCGGCAAGTGTAGTGCCATTTCGCCGCGGCGATGAACGGCCGGGCGTGCGGGCCGGCTACACTGTCGGCATGAACCGCTGGTACGGAAAACTGCTGGGTTTCATCGCCGGCTGGCTGCTGCTGCGCCACCCCGCGGGCGGGCTGATCGGGCTGCTGATCGGCCATGCCTTCGACGCCGGCTGGATCGCGCCGGGCAAGGCGAAGCCCTACCGGGTGCTGGGGGTGACCAGCGACGCCAGCGACGCCGAGATCGACCAGGCCTACCGGCGGCTGATGTCGCAGTACCACCCGGACAAGGTCGCCGGCGCCGCGCCCGAACTGCGCGCCAGGGCCGAGGACAAGGCGCGCGAGATCAACGCCGCCTACGACCGCATCCGGGAGTTGCGGCAGCGCTGAACGGGCTGCTTCGGCCGGCCGTACGGCGCAGGTTGCCGCCGGCGCAGGGCCGCGGGGATCAGAATGTGAATGGCGGATGCCCCCGCCGCCGCGACGAACCAGGAGACATCTCGCATGCAGCCCGCCGTCATCGCCCCCTCGATCCTCTCCGCGGACTTCGCGAAACTCGGCGAGGAGGTCGACCACGTGCTCGCCGCCGGCGCCGACTGGGTGCACTTCGACGTGATGGACAACCACTACGTCCCCAACCTGACCATCGGCCCGATGGTCTGCGAGGCGCTGCGCAGGCACGGCGTGACCGCGCCGATCGACGTGCACCTGATGGTCGAGCCGGTCGACCGCCTGGTGCCGGACTTCGCGAAGGCCGGCGCCAGCGTGGTCAGCTTCCATCCCGAGGCCTCGCGCCACGTGCACCGCACGATCCAGCTGATCAGGGGCGAAGGCTGCCAGGCGGGCCTGGTGCTCAACCCGGCCACGCCGCTGGAAGTACTCGACTACGTGCTGGAGGACCTCGACCTGGTGCTGCTGATGTCGGTCAACCCCGGCTTCGGCGGCCAGGCCTTCATCCCCTCGACGCTGGACAAGCTGCGCCGGGTGCGCGAGCGCATCGACGCGAGCGGCAAGCCGATCCGGCTCGAGATCGACGGCGGGGTCAAGCCCGACAACATCGGCGCGATCGCCGCCGCCGGCGCCGACACCTTCGTCGCCGGCAGCGCGATCTTCGGCGAGCCCGACTACGCCACGGTCATCGCGCGCATGCGCGACGAGATCGGGCGCGCCGCGCGATGAACACCTGCGACCTGTGCGACCGGTTCGCCGACCGCGTGCGCGTTCTCGACCTGCCGCTGCGCGACTACGGCGGGCGGATCGCCTTCTCGGGCCTGGTGAGCACGGTCAAGGCGCTGGAGGACAATTCGCTGGTGCGCGAGGCGGTTGCCGAGCCGGGCGAAGGCCGGGTGCTGGTGATCGACGGCGGCGGCTCCCCGCGCCGCGCGATGCTCGGCGACATGCTCGCCGGACAGGCGGCGGCCAATGGCTGGAGCGGCATGCTGGTGCATGGCGCGATCCGCGACCGCGTTGCCATCGCCGCGCTGGGCCTCGGCGTCAAGGCGCTCGGCACGTGTCCGATGAAGACCGACAAGCGCGGCCAGGGCCTGCGCGACGTACCGGTGGAGGTCGGCGGGCTGCTGATCGCGCCCGGCCAGTGGCTGGCCGCGGACGGGGACGGCGTGGTGCTGGCGGACGTGCCGCTGGCCTGAAGGCCGGGCGAGCGATGTCAGTGCCGTGCTTGCCTGGCGACGGACCCGCCTTGTCGCGGCGGATCCGTCGCCGGAAGACATGGGGGCAATCCAGCCCCCGCCCGTCGTCCCTGCTATGGCCTTCCATGCTGCGCGGCTTCGGTGACGCGACCATGACAACGGCAGTCGTATTCAGCGCCGGTTGGACTCGTCCATCGCGTGTGCAATGCGCGTGAAGCACGCCGTTCCGGCGCGTGTTACACCGGCGTCCACCCAGCACGCTTCCCACACACCATGTCCGCATCGCACTGGCGCCTGATCATCAACGGCAAGTCCGCGGGCGACGACGACCTGCGCGAGGCGGTGCATGCGATGCGCGGGCGTGGCATCCAGGTCGACGTGCGTGTGACCTGGGAGGATGGCGATGCCGAGCGCTACGTGGTCGAGGCGATCGGCGCCGGCGCCGGTGCGATCGTCGCGGCCGGTGGCGACGGCACCCTGAGCGAAGTCGCCGCCACGCTCGCCGGGCGCGACGAGCCAGCCGCAACATTGCCCACCCTGGGACTGGTGCCGATGGGCACCGCCAACGATTTCGCCAGCGCCGCAGGCCTGCCCGTCGAGCCGCTGCCTGCCCTAGAACTGGTCGCGGCGCAGCCCGCGCACGCGATCGACCTGCTGCGCCTGGAAGCCAACGGCAAGCTCCGATGGGCCGCCAACCTCGCCAGCGGCGGCTTCGGCACCCAGGTCACGGTGGAGACGCCGGAAGGCATGAAGAAGCTGCTCGGCGGACTGGCCTACCTGCTGACCGGCCTGGCGAAGCTGGGCCGGATCGAGCCGGTGGAAGCGCGCCTGCGCGGGCCGGGGTTCGCGTGGCGGGGCGGTTTCATCGCGCTCGGCATCGGCAACGGCCGCCAGGCCGGCGGCGGCCAGGCGTTGTGCCCGGATGCGCGGGTCGACGACGGCCTGCTCGACGTCACCGTGATCCCGGAACTCGAGGGCGAGGTCGCCGCCACGCTCGGCGCCGTGGTCAGCGAAGGCAAGGTGGCCGCGCTCGACCGCGTGGCCACGCGCGTCCAGCTGCCCTGGATCGAAATCGAGGCCGCGACGCCGCTGGTGCTCAACCTCGACGGCGAGCCGGTGGAGTCCACCCGGTTCCGCATCGATTGCGTGCCCGGACGGGTGCGCATGCACCTGCCCACGGATTGTCCGTTGCTCGTGCAACCATCGCCCCTGTCGTAGGAGCGCCTTCAGGCGCGACACGCCCAGTGCGCCATCAACCCACCCGTATAGAGCGCCTTCAGGCGCGATACGCCCCACGCGCCTTGACCCAGGCCCGCAGGAGCGCCTTCAGGCGACACGCCTTGTGCGTGTCCCGTCCATGTCCGAAGACGCAAGGCATCGCGCCTGAAGGCGCTCCTACAAATCGGGTCGCGGAATCGCTACATTAGCGCCCATGGGCGCATCCGCATTCCCGCATTTCCGTGCTGCCGGCGAAGGCTGGCGATGGTGGCCCGCTGCCGCCGACGCCACCGCCCGCCCGCCCCACGAGGAAATGCCGCGTGACCCCGCAAGACGAATCCCTGCAGCCGGCCTTTGACCGGCAGGCCGCCGAGGGCCACACCCGCATCCCCATCGTGCGCGAGGTGCTGTCCGACCTGGACACGCCGCTGTCGGTCTACCTCAAGCTCGCCGACGGTCCCTGCACCTACCTGTTCGAGTCGGTCGAGGGTGGCGAGCGTTTCGGTCGCTACTCGATCATCGGCCTGCCAGCGAGGAGGGTATTCGCCTTCCACGGCCACACGCTGACGGTCAGCGAGCACGGCGAGACGATCGAAACGCGCGAAGTCGAGGATCCGTTCACCGAGGTCGAACGCCTGCGCAGCGAGCACTCCGTGCCGCGGCTGCGGGGATTGCCCGGTTTCACCGGCGGCCTGGTCGGCTGGTTCGGCTTCGAGTGCATCGAGTACATCGAGCCGCGCCTGCGCGCCAACGCCCGGCCCGACGAGCTCGGCACGCCCGACATCCTGCTGATGCTCAGCGAGGAAGTCGCGGTGTTCGACAACCTCAAGGGCCGCCTGTACCTGGTGGTGCATGCCGATCCGTGCCAGCCGCAGGCCTGGGCGCGCGCCAACCGCCGGCTCGACGCGCTCGCGCACCGCCTGCGCCATGGCGGCGCCGGTTATCCGGAGACGCTCCGGCCCGAAGCGCTGGACGAGGCCCACTTCGAATCGGGCTTCACCCGCGAGGGCTTCCTCGCGGCCGTCGACCGGGCCAAGGACTACATCGCCGCCGGCGATGCCTTCCAGGTGGTGCTGTCGCAGCGCATGAGCGTGCCGTTCAACGCGCGCCCGGTGGACGTGTACCGGGCGTTGCGTGCGATGAACCCGTCGCCGTACATGTACTTCCTCGATGTCGGCGGCACCCAGGTGGTCGGCTCGTCGCCGGAGATCCTGGTACGCCTGCAGGAGGGCGAGGTGACCGTGCGCCCGATCGCCGGCACCCGTCCGCGCGGCGCCACGCACGACGAGGACCTCGCGCTCGAGGCCGAGCTGCTCGCCGATCCCAAGGAGCGCGCCGAGCACCTGATGCTGATCGACCTCGGCCGCAACGACGTCGGCCACGTGTCGGAGGCCGGCAGCGTGCGGGTCGGCGACAGCTTCGTCATCGAGCGCTACAGTCACGTCATGCACATCGTCAGCGAGGTCACCGGCCGGCTGAAGCCGGGCCTGTCCTACGCCGACGTGCTGCGCGCCACCTTCCCCGCCGGCACCGTCAGCGGCGCGCCCAAGATCCGCGCGCTGGAGATCATCCGTGAGCTCGAGCCGGTCAAGCGCAACGTCTATGCCGGCGCGATCGGTTACATCGGCTGGCACGGCGACGCCGACACCGCGATCGCGATCCGCACCGCCGTGATCCAGGACGGCAGGCTGCACGTCCAGGCCGGCGCCGGCATCGTCTACGACTCCGACCCGCAGAAGGAGTGGGACGAGACCATGAACAAGGGCCGGGCGTTGTTCCGCGCGGTGGCCGAGGCGGCGAAGGGGTTGTGAGCGTGCGCCGACCCCCTTGCGCCAGCCTGACCGCGGGCATGTCCGCCGGCAGACGACCCCCTGCATACGAGGAGTTCCACCATGATCGGTAAAGCCGTCGTCCTTGCCGCCGCCATCCTGCTCTCCGCGGACGCAGCCGCACAAGTCAATGCGATCCCGCAGGCCCGACACATCCTGGTCTACGGGGATGCGCAGGCGCGGGCGATCCCGGACCGCTTCAAGATCACCGTGAACTTCGAGTCGGTCGATCTCGATGCGGATGCCGCGAGGCGGCGAGTGGAGTCCAACCTGCAGGGCGTGCTGCAGCAACTCGACCGGCAAGGCGTGGACCCGTCCGATATCGTGGCGACTTCGCTGCGCATCGATGCCAGGGAACGTTACGACGAGAAGAAGGACGAAGACGTATTCGTCGGGACAGAGGTGTCGCGATCGCTGACGGCGAGATTCGATGACAAGCCATCGTTGGAGCGGTTCATCGCCGCGATCAGGACCTCCCGGGAGCTCACGGTCTCCAACGTGCAAACCGAGCTTTCCAGCGAGCCGGAACTGCGTCGGGCACTGCGCGGGAAGGCCATCGAGTCCTCCCGTGAGAAGGCCGAGACGATCGCGAAGGCCTATGGCGCCAGGCTTGGCGGCCTTTACAGCGTGTCCGACGTGGCGCCGCAGTTCCAGTATGGAATCCGCGAAGGGAACTGGCCATCGACCTACGAATGGCGGATGCGTGGCGATGGTGGGGGCGGTGAGCTGGATAGCATCGCGGTGACGGGAGCCCGCACTCGCGGGGTCGTGGCCGAGTCGTTCCAGACCGGCTATGTGACGTTCGACGACAAGATCTATGCCGTCTTCCTGCTCGCGGACTGACCCATGCTGTTGATGATCGACAACTACGACAGCTTCACCTGGAACCTCGTGCAGTACCTGCAGGCGCTGGGCGCCGAGGTGCGGGTGGTACGCAACGACGAGCTGGGCGTCGACGAGATCGAGGCGCTGGCGCCAGAGCGCATCGTCATTTCGCCAGGGCCCTGCACGCCCAACGAGGCGGGCGTGTCGCTGGGCTTGGTGAAGCGGCTCGGCGCGAGCACGCCGATTCTCGGCGTCTGCCTCGGCCACCAGGCGATCGGCCAGGCCTATGGCGGACGGGTGGTGCGCGCGAGCCGGATCATGCACGGCAAGACCTCGCCGATCCGCCACCGGGGCCAGGGCGTGTTCGCGGCGCTGCCCGACGGTTACGAGGCCACGCGCTACCACTCGCTGGTGGTCGAGCGCGACTCGCTGCCCGATTGCCTGGAAGTCACCGCATGGACCGAGCACGAGGGAGGCGAATTCGAGTCGATCATGGGCCTGCGCCACCGTGAGCACCCGGTCGAGGGCGTGCAGTTCCATCCCGAGTCGATCCTGACCGAGCACGGACATGCGTTGCTGAAGAATTTCCTGGAGCGGTGACGAGGTCCCCGGCCGACGTGCTGGCAGGAGCTGCGACCGCCCAGCGGTACAGTGGCTGCAGCAGGACTGTCGCGTTGGCAGGACTGTCGCCTCAACACGACTCTTGCCTCGGCAGGACTGTCGCCTCGGCAGGACTGTCATCCCGAACGCAGTGAGGGATCTGGTATCCGAAGCCGTGCGTGAGGCAGATCCCTCGCTGCGCTCGGGATGACATCGTGTAGATTTTCACGAATCACGAATCACGAATCACGAATCACGAATCACGGCCCCTCATGACCATTACCCCCCAAGAAGCCCTGCAGCGCACCATCGAGCATCGCGAGATCTTCCACGACGAGATGATCTCGCTGATGCGCCAGATCATGCGTGGCGAGGTCTCGCCGGTGATGACCGCGGCGATCCTCACCGGGCTGCGGGTGAAGAAGGAGACGGTCGACGAGATCGCCGCGGCGGCGAAGGTGATGCGCGAACTCTCGCGCACCGTCGACGTGCCCGATCGCAGCCACCTGGTCGACATCGTCGGCACCGGCGGCGACGGCTCGCACACGTTCAACATCTCCACGGCGAGCATGTTCGTGGCTGCCGCCGCGGGCGCACGCGTGGCCAAGCACGGCAACCGCAGCGTGTCGTCGAAGTCCGGCAGCGCCGATGCGCTCGAAGCGCTGGGCGCGGCGATCGAGCTGCAGCCGGATCAGGTGGCGCGCAGCATCGACGAAACCGGTGTCGGCTTCATGTTCGCGCCGATCCACCACCCGGCGATGAAGGCGGTGGCGCCGGTGCGGCGCGAGATGGGCGTGCGCACGATCTTCAACATCCTCGGGCCGCTGACCAACCCTGCGTCGGCGCCCTCGGTGCTGATGGGCGTGTTCCATCCCGACCTCGTCGGCATCCAGGTGCGCGTGCTGCAGGAACTGGGCACCGAGCGCGCGCTGGTGGTGTGGGGCCGCGACGGCATGGACGAGATCTCGCTCGGCGCCGCCACCCTGGTCGGCGAACTGCGCGATGGCAAGGTGCACGAATACGAGATCCACCCCGAGGATTACGGCATCGCCATGGCCGCCAGCCGCAACCTGCGGGTCGACGACCCGGCCGGCTCGAAGGCGATGCTGCTGGGCGCGCTGCGCGGCGAGGCGGGTTTGCCGCTGGAGATCGTCGTGCTCAACGCCGGCGCGGCGCTGTACGTGGCCGGCGTGGCGGATTCGATCGAGGACGGCATCGGCCGGGCGCGCGAAGCGGTGGCCTCCGGGGCGGCGATGGCGAAGCTGGAGGCCTTCGTCGCGGCCACCCGCCGGCTCGCCTCGGGCGGGGGCTGACCGGGCCCGGCGCGTTTGCGACAATCGCCGGCCCCCGGGACGCACCCCGAAGGTCCGCCATGCATCCGACCGCATTCGCCACGCTCCCGAAACCGCCCTACTACGCGGTGATCTTCAGCTCGCAACGGACCGATGGCGACAACGGCTACGGCGAGACCGCAGACCGCATGGTCGAACTGGCGCGGCAGCAGCCCGGCTTCCTCGGCGTCGAATCGACCCGCGGGGAAGACGGCTTCGGGATCACCGTGGCCTACTGGGAGAGCGAGGACGCGATCCGCGCCTGGCGCCTGCACGCCGAACACACGGCGGCACGCGAACGCGGTCGCGCCGAGTGGTACCGGCACTTCGAACTGCGCATCGCCAGGGTCGAGCGCGCCTACGGCTGGGACCGGGAACAGGCGCACTCCGGCGACGCGGCGTGAGCAGCGACATCCGGCACGCGCGCCGGCGCAGTGGCTGGGCCATGCCGGGTGCGCGCTGCGTGGACGCCGGGCGAGCCCAGCGGCAGGCAGGCAGCTCGCACTGCCCGGCGTGTCCTGCGATCATGGCAATCGCAGCCGCGCGCCGGATCCGCGCCACGGCGATCGGCACCGAAAAGGAAGCAAGACCTTGACCCATCTCCTGCGGCCGTCGCTGCCGCGCCAGGACGACATCCTGCAGCGGATCCTGCTACGCAAGGCGGAGGAAGTCGCCGGGCGCGTAGCCGTCCGGCCCCTGGACGAGATGCGGGCGCTGGCCGCCGACATGCCGGCCCCGCGCGGGTTCGCCGCGGCGATCGAGGCCAAGATCGCCTCCGGCGCGCCGGCGGTGATCGCGGAAGTCAAGAAGGCCAGCCCCTCGAAGGGCGTGATCCGGCCCGACTTCGATCCGGCCGCGATCGCGCGCAGCTACGAAGCCGGTGGCGCAGCCTGCCTGTCGGTCCTGACCGATGTCGACTTCTTCCAGGGCGCGGACGCCTACCTGCAGCAGGCGCGCGCCGCCTGCGCATTGCCGGTGCTGCGCAAGGACTTCACGATCGACCCCTACCAGGTGTACGAGGCGCGCGCGCTGGGCGCCGACTGCATCCTGCTGATCGTCGCCGCGCTGTCCGACGGACAGCTCGCCGAGCTTTCCAGCACCGCCCTGCAACTCGGCCTCGACGTGCTGGTCGAGGTGCACGACATCGACGAGCTCGAACGCGCGATCCAGGTGCCGGCGCCGCTGCTGGGCGTCAACAACCGCAGCCTGCGCACGTTCGAGGTCTCGCTGGACACCACGCTGTCGCTGCGGGGCGCGGTGCCGCGCGATCGCCGCCTGGTGACCGAGAGCGGGATCCATGCCGCCGCGGACGTCGCGCGCATGCGCCAGGGCGGGATCGAGGCCTTCCTCGTCGGCGAGGCCTTCATGCGCGAAGCCGATCCGGGCGCGGCCCTGCGACGGCTGTTCTTTCCGGCATGAGTGCGGTCGCCGTGCCGCGCCACGACGCGCCGCTGGTCGTCTTCGATTTCGACCACACCCTCTACGACGGCGATTCGGGCAGCCACCTGTTCGCCTGGCTGATCCGGCGCAGCGCCTGGCGCACGGCGCTGGCGTTGCTGGCCGCGCCGCTGCTGGGGCCGCTGATCGCATTCCTGCCGACCCGTCGCTACGGCATTTCCGGCTTCGTCTGGATCGGCACCGTGGGCATGCCGCGCAGGCGCACGCTGGACGACGCCATCGATCGCTATGTCGCCAGCCACGACGCGCAGATCCGCGGCCGACTGCTGCCGCTGGCGCTGGACGTGCTGCACCACCACCGGGAAGCCGGCGACCGGGTAGTGATCGCCACCGGCGCGCCGCCGGAACTGGCGCGCGCGATCCTGGCCTTCGTCGCGCACGAGGCGGTGCCGGTGATCGGCACGGCCGTGGGGCCGCGGCTGGGCGCGATCGTCGCCATCCGCCACTGCCACGCCGAGGAGAAGATGCGGATGCTGCGCGAGCGCGGCTACGGCGACATCGACATCGCCTATTCCGACTCCAGCGCGGACCTGCCGCTGTTGAAGGCGGCGCGGTCGCCGGTGGTGGTCAATCCCAAGCCCGGCAATGTCGGACTGTTCCGCCGGGTGCTGCCGGCCGGGACCCCGATCCTCAACTGGGGTTGCCGCGACCGCGGCGGCGACCCGCCCCCCAGCACCTCCGTACCGTAGGAGCGCCTTCAGGCGCGACTCAGTACGGCGCGGAATGCGGGAGGGGCGAACCAGGGGTCGCGGCTGAAGCCGCTCCTACGTACCAGGCATCGGCACGACTGGTAGGAGCGCCTTCAGGCGCGACCGGGATGGCGAGGAATACAGGAGGGGCGAAACAGGGGTCGCGGCTGAAGCCGCTCCTACGTGCCAGGCACGGCACGACCTGGTAGGAGCGCCTTCAGGCGCGACCGGGATGCGCGGAAAAGGCCAGGCGCGACTCCGGTCGAGAGTATCCAGCGATCGTGCCGACCGGACCGAACACCGTGCCGCCCGCGTCCCGCCGTCCCGCGATGACACCCGCCTCGAGCCGCCGTGACCCGTCTTGCCCGGGCACCCCCGACCTGCCGGGTCGGCTACGCGTCGCCCAGGCGCTTGACGAAGCGCACGGTGCCGTCGCTGAAGCCGCAGGCCTTGTAGAAGGCGTGGGCATCGCTGCGCTGCGAGCCGCTCGTCAGTTCCAGCCGGGCTGCGCCGCCGGCGCGCGCGCGGCGTTCGGCCTCGCGCAGCAGTTGCCGGCCCAGCCCCTGGCCGCGCGCCGACGGCGTCACCACCAGGGCGGTGATGCGGCAGGTCAGGGTGTCCAGCGGCAGGTAGTACATGAAGTCCAGCGCGATCAGCCCGGACACCGTGCCGCCGACCCGCGCCACCACCAGCGCCTGGCGGTCGTTGTCGAGAATCGTGCGGATCCGGCGCGCGGCGTCCTTCAGGTCGCAGGGATAGCCTAGTTCGGACAGCAGGGTGGCGACGTCGTCGGCGTCGATCAGGCCGGCGCTGCGCAGATCGGCGTCCGGCAGGGTGCCGCCGGCGCCGAAGTGGCCGACGCTCATCGCGTCCCGTAGAGCACGATGGTCTTGCCGCGGGCGTGAAGCTTGCCGTCGACCTGGAGCTTCTTCAGCACCCGGCCCGCCATCTCGCGCGAGCAGCCGACCAGCCGCGCCAGCTCCTGGCGCGATACGCGCAGCTGCGTGCCCTGCGGATGGGTCATCGCCTCGGGCTCGCGGGTCAGGTCGTGCAGGGTGCGGATGATGCGGTCGGTGACATCGAGGAAGGCCAGGCGCCCGGCCTTGCGGCTGGTGTCGAGCAGCCGGCGCGAGAGTTGCACGCCGATCGCGAACATGATCGAGGTCGCGTCGTTGGACAGGGTGCCGTCGAACAGCTGGTAAAGCCGCTCGTAGCTGATCTCGGCCAGCTCGCACTGGGTGCGGGTGCGCAGGATCACCTCGCGTATGTCGGTTTCGATGAACAGCCCCATCTCGCCCACGAACTCGCCGTTGCCGAAATACCCCAGCACCAGCTCGCGGCCGTCGTCCTCCTCGGTGATGATGCTGACCGAGCCGCTGATGACGAAATAGAGCGTGCCGGCCGGATCGCCGGGCCGGAACACCTCCGTGCGCGGCGGATAGCGCCGGCGGTGGCAATGGGCGAGGAAACGTTCGATGGTCGCGGGGGACGGCGCCATCGGGTGGGCAGGGCGGCGGTAGCTGCTGATCAGGGCCACAGGGCTTGGGTTCATGCAGGGGGGAACGGGGGAAGCCGTGAGATTAGGACGTCCGTGCCCGCGGAGCAAACGCGTTGCCCCCGTGGTCACGGGCTTTGCCGCATAATTCCGCCCTTCGCCTGCCCGACCGGGGACCGTCCGACGTGGTCAAGCCACTGCCTCGCCTGAAGCTCCAGGGCTTCAACAACCTCACCAAGTCGCTGTCGTTCAACATCTACGACGTGTGCTACGCCGCGTCGGAGGACGAGCGCCGGCGCTACATCGAGTATATCGACGAGCAGTACGACGCCGACCGCCTGACCCAGATCCTGAGCGACGTGGCCGAGATCATCGGCGCCAACATTCTCAACATCGCCCGCCAGGACTACGACCCGCAGGGCGCCTCGGTGACCATCCTCATCTCCGAGGAGCCGGTGATCGACAAGAAGGACGCCGGCAAGGAGATCATCTCCGACGCGGTCGTGGCCCACCTGGACAAGTCGCACATCACCGTCCACACCTATCCCGAAACCCACCCGGACAACGGCATCGCCACCTTCCGCGCCGACATCGACGTGTCGACCTGCGGCGTGATCTCGCCGCTCAAGGCCCTGAACTACCTGATCGAGAGCCTGGAGTCGGACATCGTGGTGATGGACTACCGGGTGCGCGGCTTCACCCGCGACATCAAGGGCCGCAAGCACTACATCGACCACAAGATCAACTCGATCCAGGACTACCTGGCCAAGAACATCCGCGCCCGCTACGAGATGCTGGACGTCAACGTGTACCAGGAGGCCCTGTTCCACACCAAGATGCACCTGAAGGACTTCGACCTGGACAACTACCTGTTCGAGGAAAAGGCCCGGAACCTGTCGTTCAAGGAGCGCATGAAGATCGAGGCCCGGCTCAAGCGCGAGATCGAGGAGCTGTACCACGGGCGCAATCTGATCGATTGACGGTGGAGCCGTGTATTGGTGATTCGTGATTGGTGATTGGACGAAGCCACGACCCAGAAGCCCCGCGACGGCGGGGCTTCGCCTTTTATGAATCCCCCACCCCCAATCCCCAAGGCGAGGGGTCAGAGTCGAGTTTTCGCCCGACCGGGTCG